>NZ_JAQQXS010000014.1 GCF_028595305.1 Roseateles koreensis
CCCCTCCAGAACTCCCAGAAATCAATATCGATTGGATATCTTCCTGGGAGTTCCGACCATCGGCATTCACCCCAAATCACCAGTGTTCATGCGGGTTGGCGAGGTATTGCAGGTCAGACTACGTCAAGGCGTCATCATCTGCGCCAAGGCTGAGTTGCGATTGCAGGCGCGCTTCATCCAACTCGCCCGTCCACTTCGCAACCACCAGCGTGGCCACACCGTTGCCGACCAGATTGGTGAGCGCGCGCGCTTCGCTCATGAAGCGGTCAATGCCCAGAATCAACGCCAGACCCGCCACCGGCACGCCACCCACGGCGCTCAGCGTCGCCGCCAGCACGATGAAGCCGCTGCCTGTGACGCCGGCTGCGCCTTTGGAGGTCAGCAACAGTACCGCCAGCAAGGTGATCTGCTGCGTCAGGCTCATGGGCGTATTGGTCGCTTGTGCGATGAACACGGCGGCCATGGTCAGGTAGATAGACGTGCCGTCAAGATTGAATGAATAGCCCGTGGGAATCACCAAACCCACGGTGGATTTATTGGCGCCCAGCTTTTCCATCTTGGCCATCATGCCCGGCAAGGCAGATTCAGAAGACGAGGTGCCCAGCACGATCAGCAGTTCTTCCTTGATGTAGCGGATGAACTTCAGAATCGAAAACCCGTGAAAGCGGGCGATGGCCCCCAGCACGATGAAAACAAACAGCAGGCAGGTCAGATAGAAGCTGCCCATCAGCTTGGCCAATTGCACCAAAGAGCCCACACCATACTTGCCAATGGTGAAGGACATGGCGCCAAAAGCGCCAATGGGTGCCAGCTTCATGATGTAGCCGACGATCACGAAAAACACGTGCGAGGTCTTTTCGATCAGGTCAAACACCAACGTGCCGCGGCCACCGAACTGATGCAGCGCAAACCCGAAGAGCACAGCAATCAGCAAGACCTGCAACATCTCGCCCTTGGCGAAGGCATCGAACAGGGTGTTGGGAATGATGGCCAACAAAAAATCTGTGGTGCTGGCCAGCTTGCCCGGCCCCGTGTAGGCCGAGATGCCCTTGGTGTCCAGCGCGGCAGGGTCCACATTCATGCCCACACCCGGTTGCAGCAGATTGACCACCACGAGACCGATGACCAGGGCCACGGTGGAAACAACTTCAAAATACAGCAAGGCCAAGCCGCCGGTCTTGCCGACCTTTTTCATGTCCTCCATGCCGGCAATGCCCACCACCACGGTACAGAAGATGATCGGCGCGATGATCATCTTGATGAGTTTGATGAAGCCATCACCCAGCGGCTTCATGGCCGCGCCACTTTCCGGGTAGAAATGACCCAGCAGCACCCCCGCAACAATGGCAGTGATGACTTGAAGGTAAAGCGATTTGTAAAAGGGTTTTGACGTACTCAAGCTTGTCTCCATCAGGGCTTGTCGCGATCTTCCCCCCTCAAAGGCCCGCTGGATATACGGGGTTTTGCAGATTCAAGACGAAATAAAGGAACCCGAAGGTTCCTTCAATGGTGCCGCCATTTGTGGCGCTGGCTTTTTTGAATGCCGGTACGTGTTCAGAACGTATAGACCAAGCCGACTGTGTAAGCCAGCGGGTTCAGTTCCACATCAATGCTCTGCCCGGTGGACAAATGGCCCTTGGTTTTCACGAACACCTTGGTCAGGGTGGCGTCGAGCGACAAACGGTCGGTGAACTTGGCGGTGAAGCCCATTTGCACTGTCGGGCCGAAGCGGTTTTCCATGGTCATGATGGTCGGGTTGCTGGGTGACCCGCCGGTCAAGCCAGACAAAGCCGCCGTGCTCTTGGGCTTCATGAACATGGCATAAGTCAAACCTGCACCCACATAAGGCCGTAAGGTGCTGGTTGGAACACCAAACCGATATTGCGCGGTCAATGTGGCGGGCAAAGCCTGCACTTCCGCCAATTTACCCGTGCCTGCAATGGCGCCCGCGCCCGTCACTTCATGTTTGAACGGGATGGACAAGGGCAGGTCGATGGCAATGTTGTCGGTCCACATCCAGGTGATACCGGCCGACACCTGACTTGCGCTGTTGATATCGACCTTGGTGCCGGTCAGACTGGGTGCGCTCAGGTCACCGCTGTTGACGTCCGGATGAATGGACGTGGCGCCGATGCGGGCCATGAAGGTTCCGGCAGACTGGGCGTGTGCAGTGCTTGCCAGGGCCAGCAGGGTCGCGGCAGCACAGAGAATGTGGGTCTTTTTCATGCAATTTCTCCTGATGTTTGCCGCAATCACAGCCAGCCCTTGATGGCCAGCGTCTTGGAAATCAGTTGAGCCGTCAACTGATGGCCGTAAGGCGTGGGGTGGAAACTGTCGGAGAAGGCATAGGACTTCCACCAGTCAGCACCCGTCACCCCGGTAGGTGGCGCCGCCGACAAGGCTGTAGCCGTACAAGTCGAGAAGGTGTAGGTCGGCAAGCCACTTGAGTCCACGCCGGTGATAGGGCAAGCCGGTGTCTTCACATTGGTCAAGCCATATTGCGAAGCATTGGCAATCTGGTCGTTGAAGGCTGTGTAGAAATCAACCACCGCGACACGACTTTCACCGGCAAACTTGGCATCAAGCTCAGTGTTGTAAGCCGCCATCCAGCTCTTGAACAAGGCTTCAGACTGAGCACGGGCCGCTGCACCTGCAGTGCCGCCACCGTAGGCTGCCGAAATGGCGTCAAGCACCATCTGGAACCGCGGCGTGTTAGTCACACCCGGCATATTCAACACCACCACCTGCTGCGCGCCCTTGTCCAACACGCTGGCCTTGATCGAAGCGTAAAACTTGTCCGCCAGGGCCGTCATATAGGTGGTGCCGATGGCCGCCGTCGTCGTGGCGCCACCCGTCAATGCCGCCGTCACTTGCGCGGGGGTCAACAAGGTCAGCAACAAGCTGGAATAAGCCGCAGCGCTGTCTTTGGGCGCATTCAGATACGCACCAATCAAAGCCGCCGCATCATTGCCACCGCCGTCGATCACGGCCAGATCAGTGGCTGAAAAGCCCATAGAACCCGCCGTCGCCAATTGCAGCGGAATGCCACGCGGGTCAGCGGCATTGCTCATATTGATCACGCCGCCACCAATGGCGAAATTGCTGCAACCCGCTTTGGAATTGGCTGCAAATGTGGTGCCAGTGAACACATAGAAGTTGCACAGAGACAGGCCATAGCTGGCCGCAACCCGCTCAGGGTAGATCAGCGTGTCAGCCGCCTGCACTGTGAACTTGATGCCAAAAGTGCCCGAGTCCGCCAAGCTGTCACCGAACACTTTGACCGTTGAAATCTTCAGTTTGGAAGAAGTGTCTGCCGTGCCACCGCCACCGCAAGCGGCCAGGGCCAAAGAGGCTGCAAGCGCCAGGTATTTAAATTCAAATCGTTTCATCTCTTGTCTCCGTCGATAGGCTTTCGCCCTGAGATCCTTGACCAGCCGGAACTCTAGGCACTAATTGCCTGCCTGAGTCTGCGTATTTGCCCCCGACTGTGGTGCAAAGCCTGCTGAATATGCCCTGCTTTACAAAAGCTCGTGAACTACTTGCCAACGTCTCTGACTTAGACGCAACACCTCAGGCCCCAGGGTCAAATTTTTGCTGTCAACGCACAAGGCTGTGGATAAAAAAAGCATAAGTGGGGGCTTATCCACAGGGTGACCCACTTTTTCGAACTTGTTGTCATTTCATGCTCCTCAAAACAAGACGCTCACCCACATGCTTTGGCAGCCGCCAAGTGACTGTCATGACTAAAGAAAACCCGCTTATCCACAAAAAAAATGACCCTCTACTAAGACTACTAATTTGAATTACAAAATATCTATGAAGATAGAAGAACAACTAAAAATTTCGCGTGGATACGACCCCACTACAAGATCGCATCCACCCCTTGGGTCATGCCACACTTCAGTCCATGGACATCGATGGTTTGCAACAAAGACTGCGCGTCTTCGCCCAGGAGCGCAATTGGCAGCCCTATCAAACGCCTAAAAACCTGGCTATGGCCATGATGGTTGAGGCGGCTGAATTGCTGGAAATTTTTCAATGGATGACCCCTGAGGCCTCTCAGCAGATCAAAGACATGCCTGAACAGCATCAGCATCTGGGTGAGGAAATTGCTGATGTGTTGCTGTACCTGCTACAGATTGCAGATCACAGCGGTGTTGATGTGCAAACAGCCGTAGAGAGAAAACTGACGCTGAATGCGCTCAAATACCCCGTGGCCTGACCTTTTCGACTTGCATGCAGACGATTGCCGTTATTGACTTTGAAACCAGTGGGCTTGCGCCTGGCGGCGGCGGGAGAGCCACCGAAATTGCTGCTGTACTGGTGCGTGACGGCCGGATTGAGGGTAGCTTTTCCAGTCTGATGAAAACCGGCGTTTGGGTGCCTCCGTTCATTGAACAACTCACCGGCATCAGCAATGAAATGTTGGAACAAGCACCTGCTGCTGAAGAGGTGATGAGGCAGATGGCCGTGTTCACACAAGGTTGCGCCATGGTGGCGCATAACGCACCGTTTGACCGGGGTTTTTGGCACGCTGAAATGGCTTTGGCTGGATGCGATCCTGACCCCGCACATGAATTTGCCTGCACGGTGCTTTTGGCCCGCAGGCTGTACCCGGAGGCGCCGAGTTGCAAATTAGGCATGCTGGCGCAATTCCATCACTTGCCTGATTCAGGACGTGCTCACCGGGCTTTGGCCGACGCCATGACCACCGCTCATTTGTTGCTGCGCATCCAGCAAGATGTGGCTGCGCAATTTGCTGATGAACTTGAAGATTGGCCAGTTGATCATGCTTTGCTGGCGCATTTGCAGCGGGCAAACAAGTCGGCCTTGAAGCGCTCAGTCCAGGATTTCGTTCGAAAAATGAAGCTTTCGGAGGGGGCTACGTCAGCAAATAGGGGTTTCGCCAGGGCCTCTGCGGAAGCAGGGGTCTAAAAAATTATGCTGTCAAGAGCCCGTCCTGCGCTGTTTGACGCGCAGAATCTCGCCCTTCCGTTTCATAGATCAATGAACCCTGCTTGCCTTGAGTGGCCCAGTCGTTTGAGCAGGGCTTGTTGGCTGTTTCCCAGAGCTTTTTCGTATGTCGAGTATTCAGGTTCGCCCCGCCACCTTGCGTGATGCCAAGGGCATTGCAGAGATTCATGTCGCGGCTTGGCAAGACGCTTACAAGGGCTTGTTGCCCGACGCCGTATTGGACGCCATGTCTGTGCAAAAGCGTCAGGCTTTTTGGCGTGAAGCCATCGACCTGTGTGAGCCTCAGGTGGTGGTTGCTCATATCGACAACGAGTTGATGGGTTTCGTCGGATTTGACCGCTCGCGTGACAAGGGCACGCCGTCCAGCACGGGTGAGATCTGGGCCATGTACGTGAACCCGATCCATTGGGATAAGGGCGTGGGCCTAGCCTTGTGGGATGCCGCCCGTGATGGTCTTCAGGAAGAAGGTTGCACCAAGGTGACCTTGTGGTGTTATTTGCGCAATGAGCGCGCGCTGCGCTTTTTTGATCTGGCCGGTTTCAAGCGTGAACTGGGTAGCGCCAAGACCACAGAGGTAGGTGGCTGCCGTCTGGAAGAATTGCGCCTGCATCGCTCCCTGGTTTGATCCCCCAAGCCCCTCTCTTGAGAGGGTTCATTGGAAGGCGAGCCCTTTTGGGCTTTTGCACCCGATGGTTTTCACTGTCTCGAATTTTGAGGCCCTGTCCATGAAAATGGCCAGGGCCTTTTTGTTTTGTCTTCATGCGTGTTCGACGCCAGCGGGCTGCTCATTGATACGCCTTTTGGTGCGCTGGGTGATCAATGAGGGCCATGTCTTGCCTGCGCTTTCATTTTTGTGGGATTGGGTCATTTGTCGGCATACCTTGTTTTGCGATGGCGATACTTTTTGGAAGTCTGGATTTCTAACTTTTAGGATACAAGGACAGGGTAAAGTAATGGCCCCTTACTTTCAGAAACTGATCTCTCGTGCTGGCCAAGCTAACCGTCAAGAACCAACTGACCCTGCCCAAAAGCGTCACCCAATCACTCGGACCTGTGCAGTACTTTGAAGTACAGGAAAAAGCCGGGCAAATCATCCTCACTCCCGTTCGAATTCAGCGCGGCGACGCGTTGAGGGCCAAATTGGCGGAGCTTGAAATCGATGTCAAAACCATTGAGTCGGCTTTGGGATGGGCTGGAAAAGCGCAGACACAGCCGCGTGTAAAAAAAGAGCTTGCAGCTGAGCCTTTGCCGGCGTTGAAAAAAACGCGCTCAAAACCATTGAGTGGTTCAACTCCTCTGGCTGCCACTTCAGACTCCCGGCCAAAGAAGCCTGCGCTCAAGACACCCGCTTCGACAAAGGCCAAAGCAAGTGCCAAACCTGTTAAGACTGCGTCTAAGCAGAGAATTAGCACTGCACAGATCCAGCCGCGTATAAAAGCGGGCTTGGCCAAGCCGACGTTGAAGAAGGCGTTAAGCGTGGTGCGACCCATATGAACGCTGCTGGTAAGTCGGCGGCGCCATCAGTGGTTTTTGATACAGCGGTCATCTTGCATGCCTTGCTGCTCAATGACGAGACTGCAAGGCGCTTACGGTCGGCCTGGCAAAGTGGAGGCTGCCAAGCATTGATTGCAAAAAGCAGTGCGCGTGCTTTGATCGATGCACTGCGGTATCCCGCGCTTTCGCTCAATGAAATGCAGCAGCAGGAGTTGTTGACTGACTTTCTGCCTTATGCGCAAGTTCTGTCGCTGGAAGCGGTCAAGGTCTCACCGACTCAGAAAAAAATCTTGACCGATAGGACGGGTCAGGTCTTGAGCCCGGCGATTCTGGAGCTCATGGTTGCTGCCGAGGGGAAGGTGCAGTACTTCGTGAGTGATTCAAGCAACAGCAGTCCGGCGCGGAAAGGTCGGGGCAAGCCATCAGACGTGAGCTTTTGCCGGATTCTTGATACGGCATCCTTTCTGGCTCTCCAGCAAGGGTAAGCACCGCCGAAGTAACGAATTAGTTTGGTAAATTTGTTTCAATTATGAGAGGTATTGATCGGGGAATGTCTTCGGACATGTGGAGGGTGGTTTTCTACGATCGCGTAGAGGGCCGTGTTCGCATGGACCGGACGGGGCCGTGGTTGCCGTCGCGGAAAGTGGCTCAAAATTGGGCCAACTGGTTTTGTGAGCGAGGCTACCAGGTGGCTTTGCAAGATCAAGCCGGCGAGCTGGTGAGGATGAGCCCGGCTTGAATTTTGAACGCGCCTGGTAATCGTCGAATGGCCGACCAGAGCGCGAATTTAAGCTAACTTCAATCCATTACGGTCTTGCTTGCCGACGCACGAAAGCCCTTGTGTTCAAGCGCCCAGCCATCGGTGGCGTTGGGCATGCTGTGTTGCTGCACGTGCAAGGTACTCAATCCTTTGGCGGCGGCACGCTGCACCAAAGCCTCGGCCTGGTTGGCTGTGAGTTGCAACGCAAAGCGAGCCCAGCGCTTTTGCAGCAGTGGCTGAGTCCATGCGTTTTCAAGCGCCCACCGAATTTCAAGATCGCTGTGGAGCGCCTGGACAGCCAGCACCCGCGGGGCGAGGGCCATGATGAAGCGGTTGAAGTCGGCCCGCACGGCATCGCCCGGCAAGAGGCTTTCAATGCGTGCCAGGCGTTGGCTCCAGCCCGGCTTGGAGAGTTGCCGGGTGATCAGGGCCTGCAAAGCTTGAATCGGGTTGAACAGGCGGAGCCGGTTGGGCGGCAGCACTGTCATGGGAATTTGCGAGGCTTCCTCATGCGGCATCTCGGTAACCAAGCTGCACAGCACAGCAATCCGTTGCCATTCCTGAGCGTCCAGACCGGCAATGCGATGGATCGGGCCTTGTCTGACGCTTTGCGCCACGGCGTTTGCGCTGTGCCAATTGTGCTGGGCCTTGGCCTGATTGGCAGCCAGGCTCATCATGACGATATTGCCGGCAGCGTAGCCGGCATCGTCTCGCACTCGGTCAATGGAGCGTTCGTTGCGGGCGCTGCCCTTGTTGTTCAAGGCCTGGCGGGTGATGGGGCAAACCGTCGCTTCGATCTGTTGCAGAAAGTTCGGGGTCAGTTGAATGTCTTCGAAGCTGCGGCCCCGTGCCCAGGCATGGGTGCGTATTTGCAGCCAGAGTTGTGCATGAGCATTGGCACGCAGGGTGCGGCGGCCGAAGGTGGCGCAGCCCGCTTGCCAGCCTTGCCGCAGCGGTGAGGTGGCGAAGAGATGTTCAACAGGCGGCGTCAGGCCGTGCCGGGCGAAGTCCCAACCCAGGCGCAGGCCCAGGCTTTGGTGAGCTGGCAGGGCCAATTGAGGCGTTTGATGAGTTTGAATAAGGGGCTGGCCCTCAAAGCTCAAGACCTGTTGAGCGCTTGCTGCTGCGGTGATCTGTGCCATTTCTTGCTCCGGTGATGCCGGCCTGTGCACCCTTTGCACCGACCTTGTGGCACAGTGTCTGCCGGCACTGGCTCATAGCGTGAGCTAGAAAAATCGACTGATCGGAAAATCGGAGAACCGATGGACAGGACCGAGCGCTTCTACAAAATCGAGCTGATGATTCGCAATCGTGAATGCGTCAGCTTTGCTGCCTTGTTGGATGCCTTGGAGGTGTCGCCCGCAACACTCAAGCGGGATTTGCAATACCTGCGTGAGCGTATGGATGCACCCATTGAGTACGACGCTGCGCGTAGGGGTTATCGGTTTGGTCAGCAGTACCGCGGCCAACAGCACGAGTTGCCAGGTGTCTGGTTCAGCGAGAGCGAATTGCATGCCTTGCTGACCATGCATCAGATGTTGGCGGGTATGGACGAGGACGGAATTTTGAGCCGGCACCTTCAACCCATGTTCGACAAATTGACGGGTATGTTGGGCGCCGATGAAGCCGAAGCCAAGGCGCTCACGCAGCGCATCAAGTTGATCAGCACGGCCAAACGACGGGTGCCGTCAGAATTTTTTGAATTGGTGGGCAGTGCGGTGGTGAAGCGGCTGCGCTTGGCGGTGGTCTACCGCAGCCGTGGCAAGGCAGGAGTTGAATCGCGTCCCAAGGAGCGCGTGTTGTCACCGCAACGCCTGGTGCACTACCGCAATACCTGGTACCTGGACGCCTGGTGCCATCAAAGCGAGGGCTTTCGCCGGTTTGCGTTGGACGCGGTGGAGGCAGTCAAGCTGCTGGAGGAGAAAGCCAAGGCCGTGCCACTCAAGCAGCTGGAGGCGGAACTGGATCAAGGTTATGGCATTTTTGCCGGTGCCAAGACCCGGGAGGCGAATTTGATTTTCAGCGCCGAAGCCGCGCAATGGGTGGCCCGAGAGGAGTGGCATCCTGCACAGCGGAGTGATTGGCTGCCGGACGGTTGTTGGCAGCTGCGGGTACCGTATGTGGATGCCACCGAATTGCTGATGGACTTGCTCAGGCACGCCGGCGAGGTGGAGATTGTCAGCCCGGCCGATTTGCGCAGCGCTTACGCCAAGCGTTTGAAGCGGGCTGTCGCCTTGTTGGAATGATCCGGGCCAACTGACCCCCCGGTTTTTCGCAAGAAGGGTGTGAGGGGCCTTTCAAGGCCCTTGCCGAGGCTTTGTAGCGTGTGATTGGCCCGGGTTACAGCAGATCGCTGGGAACCTTGCCGCCGTTGGCTGCGAGCTTTTGCAGCACGGTCTTGTGCAGCCACATATTCATTTGCGCGGAGTCACCCATTTTTTCGGTCGGGCAGGCCAACTCGGTGGCGAGGGCTTTGCGGGCGGTCAGGCTGCTGTCCAGGTCAAGCAGCTTGAGCAGGTCGACGATGGAGACTTTCCAGTTCAGTTTTTCGGCATTTGCCGCGGCCAGAGTGTTGAGTTGTGTCTCCACGTCGACTTCGGTGATGGCGACCGGGACAGATGGTGTGGGGACGGCCGGGGCGGTGGCGCTAATGCCCGCGTTATCGGGTGCTGGCGCATCGCTGGCGGCAGGCGTCGCCGCTGCTGCGTCTTTAGTGCCCAGGCCCAGTTTGTCAAGAATCTTGCCGAAGAAGCTCATCGTGCCCTCGCTTGAGAGAGTGGTTGGAAGTCCCAGTCTGTCTCAAGTTCAGGTCACGCTTGTGACTGAAGTTAGGGGGGAGCGCTGCGAGGGGGGCGCTTCAACGGGCTCAGTCGTCGCTCGCCTCTTGCTCTTCGTAGCGTTTCAGGCGTTCGCTGTGCCAGTAGACGTCGTCACCGCCGAGGCCGTCCAGATTGGCGCGATTGAGTACACGGGCCAGTACAAACAGCAGGTCGGAAAGTCGGTTGAGGTACTGGCGCGGAGCCGCGTTGATGGCTTCTGTTGTGGCTAGTGTGACGACGGCCCGCTCTGCCCGGCGTGCCACCGTGCGGCAGACGTGGGCGATGGCTGCGCTGCGCGTGCCAGCGGGCAGGATGAATTCTTGCAGGCGAGGCAGGGCCTCGTTGTAGTGAGCCAGCGCTTCGTCGAGGCGCAGCACCGCGTCTTGCTTGAGCAACTCGTAGCCCGGCATGCAAAGCTCACCGCCGAGGTTGAACAGTTCGTGCTGAATCGTGATGACCAGTTCACGGACATCAGCGGGCAGAGGCTCGGCGAGTAACACGCCCAACTGGGAGTTCAACTCGTCGACATCCCCCATCGCTTGAATGCGCAAATGGTCTTTGGGCACGCGGCTGCCGTCACCGAGGCCGGTGCTGCCGTCGTCGCCGGTTCGGGTGGCAATAGAGGAGAGTCGGTTGGCCATGGCGATGTCGTGCACGCAGTACGCGCAAGTTTGTTGAGCGCGTTATCTTGCCTGAAGATGCAGTGGCTTGGGTCTAACGCCCGGGCGCTTGCAGAGGCAGCCATGAACTGACCCTCAGAAGGGCGATTCAGTGGCGATGGCCACTGCGGTGGATGGGAGGTTTGCTGACGGGTGTGTGCTCAGGGGCGTGGCCGTTTTTCAGCGGGGCGTGCGTGCGCTGCACTTGCTCCGGGGGTTGCGCACCGGGAGGGGTGCGGCGAAATTCCTGCAGGATCAGGCCGAACAGGTCAAATCGGATGGCACCCAGCACGGCAAGTACGGCAGCCAGCACGATGAGAATCAGCGTCAGGTCGGTCATGAAAATCTCCAGTGCCAAGTCGAAATATTGGAGTCGATATTGGCACCGGAGCGGCCTGCGGGCAAGCGGCATTTGCGGCCGTCTTGCCGAAGGTCAAGCGAGACGCTTGACCCATCACTTCAGAACTGGTGGTTGTACTGCACGCCCAGCAAGGCTGAGCTCACCGAGTAACGGCCCCGCACAGTGGCGCAGCTGGAGGTGTTGGCGGTGGGGTTGCACACAGCCGAACCTGAGGCATTGACTTGGCCGCCGTTGTCGTAGTTGTTGATCTGGCTGGCCGCCACGGAGATGTAGCTTAGCGCCAAGTCGACGGAGCGCTTGCTGTCGAACTTCCAATTCATGCCGGCGGACACCCAGACGCGGTCGGCGTCGGGGATGGAGGGCGTGCGGGTGGCCAGGGTCACGGGCGACTGGTCAAAGGCCAGGCCGCCGCGCAACTTCAATTGATCGCTCCATTGGTAATTCGCACCGAAGGACGCGCGAATGGTGTTCTTCCAGCGTTCGGGCGTGACCGAGTCGGGCAGGTTGTTGGAGAAATCCACGCGCAATTCATTGAATCGGGAATGGCTGGTGATGGTCAGATCGCCCATGACCGCGAGCTTGTCCTGCTGCTTGAAGAAGGAGAGAGACACCGATTCAGGCGTGTCCACATTCAGGCTGGCATCGCTGTTGGTGTAGGCCGCCAACAGACGTTGTTGCACCAACGTGCCGGCACCAGGCAGGGCGCCGTTGAGCACGGCGGCGAGATTGGCGGCGGGCGTCTGGACTTGCCAGTTGGCTTGTCCCTTCAGGGTGTGCGAAATATTGGAGCGGTAGGCCAGGCCGAAGCGCGTGTTGTCGTCGTAGTTGTACAGCAAGCCGAGGTTGAAGCCATAGCCCCAGCCGGTGCCGTCAACATCCACGCGGCCTGAGTAGGAAGGGTTGCCGGAAACCGCCTGGATCAGGCCACTCAATTTGTTGAGCACTGCTGCCTGGATCACCGAGGTCGGCACGCCAGCCACCGCATTGGCAGCCACCTGCTGTTGCACGATCAGGGCCATGGCGCCAGAGCCAAAGTCGGCACCTTTGGACAATTTGCCTTCCATGTATTGAGCGGTGACGCCCGCGCCCAGGCTCAGCCGCTCATTCAGCTTGAACGCGATGGAAGGATTCAAGGCAATGGTTTTGACCTCGGTGCCGATGGTGTTGTAGCGGCCGGCCCAATCGGGTGAATAGTCACTCTTGGAACCAAAGGGCACAAAGACACCAAAGCCGAGGCTCAAGGCATCATTGAGTTGATGCGTGAGGTAGGCATGCGGCACTGCGGTGGTGGCGACGAATTTGCCACCATTGCCGCCATTGGTGGGCAGACCGAACTGTGTGGTGGATCCTTGATCTTGGTAGCTGCCGCTGGGGACCACGATGTTCAACACGCCCGACGCCTGGGTACCTTGCAGACGGCTGGATGCAGCGGGGTTGTAGAACAGGGCCGAGGCGTCGACAGCTTCAGCGCCGTTGGCGTTGGCGGTGCCTTGCGAAGCGGCAGACTGTGAGCCGAAGTGGTAGCCCGAAGCATGGGCAGGACTGAGTGTGCCGAACAGCGCAAGGCTCAGCACGGAAAGTGCGAATCGCATTCATTTCTCCGTATGTTTGGGGGTTGCCCACGGTGGTGGACAAGGTTGGTTTGATGATAGCCTGCGCTGGTAATTGAAGATGAACGAATAAGCCGTGCGATGCATTCCAAACGGTGCAAATAGACGTGCGGCGTTAAACGTACACAACACTTGGAGACCTTGATGCTGAAGTCTGATTCTCTTGAGGGTGCTTGGACGGCTTGCGTTGCGTGCGTGCCGAGGGTCGCTGTATGGGCGGTTTTGTTGTGTTTGGCCGCCTGTGGCGGATCGAGCGACAGCAACCCCAACGCGCCAAGCGCGCCGGCGAGTCCCGCGTTTTCGGCCGAAATTCGCTACACGAGCTATGGTGTGCCGCATGTGAAGGCGGACGACTTCAAGGGCGCCGGCTACGGTTACGGTTTTGCTTTTGCCACCGATCACATCTGCTTGTTTGCACAGGAACTGGTGACCCTGCACGGGGAACGTTCACGTTACTTCGGTGCCACGGATGCCAACGGCGTGCCCATCACCTACCTGGGTCAGTTTGGGGACTTCACGCCCAATCTGTCATCCGACTTTTTCTACAAGGCGCTGATGACGCCGGCGCTGGCGCAGGCGATGCGGACCGCAACCGGGGCAGAGGTGCGCGACATGGTCACCGGCTTCGTGGCGGGCTACAACCGCTATCTGCGCGACCAGGGCGTGAATGGTTTGCCCACCGAGTGCAAGGGCGCCGCCTGGGTCAAACCGATGACGGAAGACGACGCCTACTACCGCTTCAGCCAGGCGGCCATGGCTGGCAGCTCCATGCAGTTCATCAATGCGATCGGCAGCGCGCAACCGCCGTTGGCCAAGCCCGCAGCGGCCAGCCCGGTGAAGTTCAGCGCCATAGCACTGACGAAAAAGTCGACCCAGCTGGCCTTGTTGAATTCGCCGCTGATGCAAAACACCCGCTGGTTGCAGGAGCACGCCATCGGTTCTAACGGTTATGGCTTGGGCAAGGGCGTGACGCAAAGTGGGGCGGGCATGGTGCTGGGCAATCCGCACTTTCCGTGGTGGGGCGCGCTGCGCCTGCATCAATTGCATATCACGGTGCCGGGCAAATACGACGTGATGGGAGCTACCCTGCTGGGCACGGTCGTACCGCTGATTGGTTTCAACAAAGACGTGGCTTGGACCCACACGTTTTCGACGGATAACCGTTTCACCTTGTTCCAACTCAAGCTTGACCCCGCGGATGCCACGCGTTATCAGGTGGACGGTATTTACAAGGCAATGACGCAGACCCCGCTGAGCGTGCAGGTCTTGCAGGCAGACGGCAGCTTGGCGGTGGTGCAGCGCACCATGTATGGCACCGATTTTGGCCCCTTGCTCAGCGATGGCGCTACCTTCGGCTGGACCAGCGCTGCTGCGTTCGCGATTCGCGATGCCAACTACAGCAACTACCAGTTGTTGGATCAGGCCCTGCTCAACGGCAAGGCCAGCAGTGCGGATGGCTTGCGCCAGGCGCTGGCAACCTACAACGCCATGCCCTGGGTGAATACCATGGCGGCGGACCGCACGGGCAAGGCCTTGTTTGCCAACTACTCGGTGGCCGCCAATGTCAGTGATGCGAAGCTGGGTGCCTGCGTCAACAGCCCCATGGCGCGTTACCTGATGGCGAGCAATGGTGTGGTGCTGATGGATGGCAGCCAATCCAGTTGCAATTGGACGGGGTCGCTCCCGGCGGCGCAGCGGCCTTATGTGCTGCGCGACGACTACATCGTCAACGCCAATGACAGCCACTGGTTTCCCAACCAAAACACACGGCTGACGGGCTACCCGAAGATCATTGCAACCGGGCCTGACGCCGAGGGCAGCGTGCAGGGTGAACGCACGCGTACCGGCCACGTGCAGGTGCTGGACCGTATGAGCGGGGCCGATGGGCTGCCGGGCACGGGGTTTACGCTGGCCAACTTGCAGCAGGTTTATCAGAAGAGCCGCTTCTTCAAGGCCGAGATGTGGTTGGATGAATTCCTCGCCGCAACTTGCACTGGCGCTGCCCCCAAAGCCGCAAACAGCTCGGGCGTGATCACCGATTTGACGGCGGCTTGCGCGGTGCTGGCCGGTTGGAAGAAGACGGAAGGCCTGGCCGATCCCGGCGCACTGCTGTTTCGCAAGCTCTATGAGTTGTCGGGTGAGTTGAAGGCTGCCAGCTATTGGCGCGTGCCCTTTGACCCGGCGGACCCGATCTACACGCCCAAGGGCTTCAACACCAGCAACACCCAGGCTGCCACCTCGCTGGCCGATGCGGTGGGCTGGTTTGCGGCGCAGAACATGGCCTTGGCGGAAATCAATGCCAAGCGCCAGGTGGTGGTGCGTGGCAGCGCCCCGGTGGTCTTGCCGGGCGGCCGCTACACCTTCAACAATGTGCGGGGCAGTTGGAGCGGTGGCTTGTACGGTGATCCGGTGTATGGCAACAGCTATATGCAGTTCGTCACCTTTGATGCCAACGGGCCGGTTGCGCAAGGCATGCTGACGTACTCGCAATCGAGCCATGTTTTTTCAGCCCATAACGCGGATCAGACCCGGGCTTATTCCGACATCTATTTGAAAGGTACCTCATGGATCAAACTGCCCTTCAGCGACGCCGAAATTCAGGCCGATACCGCTTACAAGAGCGTCAAGATCAGCGAGTGAAGCGGTGAGTAAGCGACGGGCGATTCCCGCAGAGATGCTCACGGCTTTGCGGCAGTACTGCGGGCCGCGCTTGAGCACCCGCCAGGCGGTGCGCGAGCAGCATGGCCGGGATGAATCGCCCTTTGACATGCCGCCCCCTGAGGCCGTGGTGTTTGCCGAATCGGTGGATGACGTGGTGGAGGTGCTGGGTTTGGCGCATCAGCACCGGGTGCCGGTCATTCCGTACGGTACGGGGACTTCTCTTGAAGGGCACATTTTGGCGGTGCAGGGCGGCGTGTGCCTGGACGTATCTCGCATGAATCTGATCCAGCAGATCAATGCCGAGGATCTCACCGTCACGGTGCAGACCGGCGTGACCCGCAACCAGCTGAATGCCGAGTTACGTCATCAAGGCCTGTTTTTTCCGATCGATCCGGGTGCGGATGCTTCCTTGGGCGGCATGGCGGCCACGCGGGCCAGTGGAACGAATGCGGTGCGTTACGGCACCATGCGGGAAAACGTGCTGGGGATGACCGTGGTGTCCGCCCAGGGCAAGGTCTTGCGCACGGGTACGCGGGCGCGCAAGAGCAGCGCCGGCTACGACCTGACGCGCTTGTTTGTCGGGAGTGAAGGCACGCTGGGCGTCATCACTGACCTGTGCCTGCGCGTCTATCCTCTGCCAGAAGCGGTGTCAGCGGCGGTGTGCTTTTTTGGCAGCGTGGACGCGGCGGTGCAGGCCACCATCCAAATCATTCAGATGGGGGTGCCGATTGCGCGCTGCGAGCTTTTGGACGTTCATGCGGTCCGCGCCGTGAATCAGCATGACCATCTGGGTTTGCGTGAAGCACCCATGTTGTTGATGGAGTTTCACGGCAGCCCGGCCGGGGTGGCCGAGCAGGCGCAAGCCGTGCAGGAGATCGTGCGGGAGTTGGGGGGTGCGGATTTCGATTGGGCCACCACGCCGGAGGCCCGCAGCAAGCTCTGGACGGCCCGGCATCACGCCTACCTGTCGGCCTTGCAGACACGGCCGGGCTGCCGCTGCGTCACCACTGACATCTGCGTGCCGATATCCCGCTTGGCCGAGAGCATCAATGCCGCCGTGGCCGAGGTGGAAGCAGCAGGCTTGCCCTACTTCATCGTCGGGCATGTGGGGGACGGTAACTTTCATCTGGGCTACCTGATCGATCCCACCGTGCCGGCCGAACGTGAAGCGGCGGAACGCCTGAGCCACCAGATGGTCCGGCGCGCCCTGACGATGGACGGTACCTGCACGGGCGAGCACGGCATTGGCCTGCACAAGCAGACCTACCTGATTGAAGAGGCAGGGGAGGCGGCGGTGGACGTGATGCGCCAACTCAAGCAGGCGCTTGACCCGCACAACATCATGAATCCGGGCAAGATATTCACCCAGCCTTGATCCGCCACCTTGCCGTTCAGATGGCGGGCCTCAATGCGGCGGCGCCGGCACTTGCCAGCGCTGGGTGATATCGCCTTTGTCGTTGGCGCTCTCCAAATGAACGCCGAAACCCCACAGACGTGCCACGTGCTTGAGCACTTCTTGCGCGCTTTCATGCAGGGGTCTGTTTTGGTGCTGCGTATGGCGCAGGGTCAGTGAACGGTCGCCGCGCAGGTTGACGTTCCAGACCTGGATATTGGGCTCCCGGGTGCTGAGGTCGTATTGGCGGGAGAGTGCCTCGCGCACGTGCTGGTAGCCCGCATCGTCATGGATGGCGGAGATTTCGTATTCGCTCAGTGCCTCGTCATCGACGATGGAGAACAGCCGAAACTCCCGCATCAGGTGCGGGCTGAGGTATTGACCAATGAAGCTCTCATCCTTGAAATTGCGCATCGCATGGTCCAGGGTGGGCAGCCAGTCTGCACCGGCAATGTCCGGGAACCAGCGGCGGTCTTCTTCGGTCGGGTGCTCGCAGATGCGTTTGATGTCGGTGTACATCGCAAAACCGAGCGCATAGGGGTTCAAGTTTGCCATGGGCTGCTGGGCCACCACATTGGTGTGCGACTTGAGCCATTCGATCATCATGCCGTCGCTCAAATATCCATCGTCATACATCTGGTTCAACAGGCGGTGGTGCCAGAAGGTGGCCCAGCCCTCGTTCATCACCTGGGTTTGGCGCTGCGGGTAGAAGTACTGAGCGATCTTGCGCACGATGCGTACGATTTCACGCTCCCAGGGCTCCAGCAGAGGTGCATTCTTTTCAACGAAGTAGAGGATGTTTTCTTGCGGCTCTTCGGGAAACCGGCGCGCCGCTGCGGGATCGTCGGCCTTGCCGGCACGCTTGGGCAGGGTGCGCCACAGGTCGTTGACTTGCTGTTGCGCGTGGGCTTCACGTTCCATCAGGCGGCTGCGCTCTTGCGCCAGGGATAACTTTGCAGGACGACGGTAACGGTCCACGCCGTAGGACATCAAGGAGTGGCAGGAGTCGAGCAGGGCCTCCACCCGCGCCAGGCCGTGGCGCTCTTCGCATTCGGCCACGAAGTTCTTGGCGTAGACCAGGTAATCGATGATGGACGAGGCATCGGTCCACATGCGGAACAGATAGTTCCCCTTGAAGAAGCTGTTGTGGCCATAGCTGGCGTGGGCAATCACCAGCGCCTGCATGGCCATGGTGTTTTCTTCCATCAGATAAGCGATGCAGGGGTCGGAGTTGATGACGATCTCGTAGGCCAACCCCATCTGGCCACGCTTGTAGTTGCGCTCTGTGGCGATGAACTCCTTGCCGTAGCTCCAGTGGCGGTAGTTCACCGGCATACCTACTGAGGCATAGGCATCCATCATCTGCTCAGCGGTGATGATCTCCAACTGGTTGGGATAGGTGTCCAGGCCATAGCGCCGGGCGGTGTTGCGGATCACTTCGTGGTAATCCTCGATCAACTCGAAGGTCCAGTCGCTGGGCGAGGGCAGGGGCTGTTCGGGCCGCTTTTCAAGCGGCAGCATCTGGCGCAGGGCGGGTTTGTTGCGCAATTCGCGCATTTGCTCATCGGCGTGCAGTGGCGGCGAGGCGTGGCTACTGCTGTCTGCCGGCGTGTGGGTGTGATGGGTACGGGTGGAGGCGTTCATGGTTGGGCCCCTTCCTTCTTGAATAGTTCGCGAAAGACCGGGTAGATTTGCGCGGCCTCGGTGGCTTTGCGCATGGCGAAGTGGCTGACCTCCTCACTGAGTTTTTCGTACTCTTCCCACAGGTTTTGCTCTTGCTCGGCCACTTGCACATAAGCAAAGTAGCGGCATTGCGGCAGGATCTGGGTGGCCAACAGTTCGCGGCATTTGCCGCTGTCGTGGTGCCAGTTGTCGCCGTCGCTGGCTTGGGCGCCGTATATGTTCCATTCGCTGCGCGGGTAGCGCTCGCGGATGATGTCTTCCATCAGCACCAGGGCGCTGGAGACCACGGTGCCGCCGGTTTCGGTGGCGTGGAAAAAGTTCTGCTCATCCACCTCCTGGGCCTGCGTGTGATGGCGGATGAAGACCACGTCGATCTTCTCGTAATGCCGGGTCAAAAACAGATAGAGCAGGATGAAAAAACGTTTGGCCAGGTCTTTGCGGCTCTCGTCCATGGAGCCCGACACATCCATCAGGCAGAACATCACAGCGCGGCTGGTGGGCACGGGCACCCGCACGCGGTTGCGAAAACGCAGATCGATGGGGTCGAGAAACGGAATGGCCTCGATGCGGCCTCGCAGCAGTTGGATGCGCTCCTCGGTCTCTTTGCGCAGATGCAAGACTTCGGGGTCGCGGTTGTCTTCTTTTTTCAGCAGGGCGAGGCGTTCTTCCAACTCATGCAACTCACGGCGCTTGCCCGTGCCCAGGGCGATGCGGCGGCCCAGAGCGCCACGCATGCTGCGAATCACGTGCAGGTTGGTGGGTGTGCCGTCGCTGGTGAAGCCGGCGCGGTGGCTCTTCCATTCCGGCGTGTCGGCGAGCTGGGTGCGCTCCAGATTGGGCAGCGCCAGATCGTCGAAAAACACTTGCATGAACTCTTCGCGGCTGAGGTGGAAGACAAAGTCGTCATCACCCTCGCCGGAGTCGCTGGCCTGCCCGCCACCCTGGCCCTGGCCGCCGCCTTTGGGCTTGGGCAGGCGGTCGCCCTTCACATGCTCGGTATTGCCTGGGCGCACCACTTCCCGGCGGCCGCCGTCACCATGGCCGAAGACGGGCTCGTTGAGGTCTTTCTTGGGGATGTGCACATCTTCGCCGCGGTTCAGGTCGCGAATGCCGCGGCCGTCCACCGCGCGCCGCACCGCCTCGCGGATCTGCTCTTTGTGGCGCTGCAAAAAGCGCTCCCGATTGCCTATCGATTTGTTCTTGCCGGAGAGCCGTCGATCGATGATTTGCTGAAGCATGGGCTGACCTCATGAGGCTCGATTTGAAATGCAAGCACGGTGGCACTGAGGTGCAGAGCCCATGTCAGGGGTGCTCCGCCGTCCTCAGTGAGCCCTGCCGGCCTTTTCCAGCGCCTGATCAGGAGCTCTTGCGCACACGCAAATACCACTCGCACAGCAGCCTGACCTGCTTGGCGGTGTAGCCCTTGCCCACCATGCGGTTGACGAAATCCTCGTGCTTCTTGGCCTCGTCGGCGCTGGCCTTGGCATTGAAGCTGATGACGGGCAGCAACTCCTCGGTGTTGGAGAACATCTTCTTCTCGATCACCGTGCGCAGCTTTTCATAGCTGGTCCATGCCGGGTTCTTGCCCGCGTTGTTGGCACGCGCGCGCAGCACGAAGTTGACGATCTCGTTGCGGAAGTCTTTCGGGTTGCTGATGCCCGCTGGCTTTTCGATCTTCTCCAACTCGGCATTCAGGGCCACGCGGTCGAACACCTCGCCGGTGTCGGTGTCGCGGTACTCCTGGTCTTGAATCCAGTAGTCGGCGTAGGTGACGTAGCGGTCGAAAATGTTCTGCCCGTATTCGCTATAACTCTCCAGATAAGCGGTCTGGATTTCTTTGCCGATGAACTCGGCGTAGCGCGGCGAAATCGCCTCCTTGATGAAGCCGATGTACTTCTGCTCGGTCTCGGGCGGAAATTGTTCGCGCTCGATTTGCTGCTCCAGCACATACATCAGGTGCACCGGATTGGCGGCCACTTCGGCACTGTCGAAGTTGAAAACCCGCGACAAAATTTTGTAGGCGAAGCGGGTGGAAATGCCGCTCATTCCTTCGTCCACGCCCGCGTAATCGCGGTACTCCTGGTAGCTCTTGGCCCGCGGGTCGGTGTCTTTGAGGTTCTCACCGTCGTACACCAGCATCTTGGAGTACAGCGATGAATTCTCAGGCTCCTTCAAGCGCGTCAGCACCGCGAACTGGCTCATGATCTTGAGCGTGCCGGGGGCGCACTTGGCCTCGGCCAGCGAGCTGCTGCGGATCAGCTTCTCATAGATCTTCACCTCTTCGCTAACGCGCAGGCAATACGGTACTTTGACGATGTAGATACGGTCGAGAAAAGCCTCGTTGTTCTTGTTGTTGCGAAAGGTCTTCCACTCGCTCTCATTGCTGTGCGCCAGCACGATGCCGTCGAAGGGAATCGCCCCAAAACCTTCCGTACCCTTGTAGTTGCCTTCCTGCGTGGCGGTCAGCAGAGGATGCAGCACCTTGATGGGTGCCTTGAACATCTCCACGAACTCCAGCAAGCCCTGATTGGCTAGGCAGAGACCGCCGGAATAGCTGTAGGCATCGGGGTCGTCCTGCGAGAAGGTCTCGAGCTTGCGGATGTCTACCTTGCCCACCAGGGAGGAGATGTCCTGGTTGTTCTCGTCGCCCGGCTCGGTCTTGGCCACGCCCACTTGCTTGAGCACGCTGGGGTAGCGCTTGACCACCTTGAAGCGGCGGATGTCGCCCCCGAACTCCTCCAGGCGCTTGACCGCCCAGGGGCTCAGGATGCGGTTGAGATAACGGCGCGGGATGCCGTACTCTTGCTCAAGCAGCGGGCCGTCTTCGGCGGTGTCGAACAAGCCCAGGGGCGATTCATTCACCGGCGAACCTGCCAGGGCATAGAAGGGCACCTGCTCCATCAACTGCTTGAGCCGTTCGGCGATAGAGCTTTTGCCGCCGCCGACCGGTCCCAGCAAATAGAGGATTTGCTTCTTTTCTTCCAGCCCTTGCGCGGCGTGGCGGAAGTAGCTGACCACCTGCTCAATGGCCTCTTCCAAGCCGTAGAACTCGGCAAAGGCTGGATAGATTTTGATGGTCTTGTTGGCGAACAGGCGCGACAGGCGGGTGTCGTTGCGCGTGTCGATCATCTGCGGCTCGCCAATCGCCTTGAGCATGCGCTCAGCCGCTGTCGCGTAGGCCAGAGGTGAGCGCTTGCACTCGGCAAGGTAGTCCTCCAGCGACATCTCTTCGACCCGGGTCCGCTCGTAGCGAGCGGCGAAACTGCTGATCACGTCCATGTTGACCTCCTGTAAGGTCCCTGGCGTCACGCGGCGTACTCGGCAGAGTCCGGCGCTAACGTCTGGGAAGTTCTGATGGCGTCCTATGTATCCCTAGCAAGGCTTGGGCCAGAGGGCGTCATCAGAGCTTTCCGAATTTCAGCGAAGCTGAAACTGCACCTGAATCAATGCCTGATTCGTGAGGGTCTGAACGGGTAGCGGCTTCTCCTTGGTTTTGGTGTTCTGACGATTTGAGAGGTGTCTTGCTTGAAAGCTTGATCCTGATCGTGCGCTGTCATGCCTTGATAAGCTTGGGCTTCTCTGTGGTTCTTCAACCTTCGAGCCCCGCATCAGGTTGACATCATCCTACGAGTAACTTTGAAAACTTGCTGACGGGCCCTTCGCCAGCCGCGTCAACGGCCCATCACTCAGGCCTTGCTTGCAGTCTATTCTTGATCAGCTCGGCGCCGTGTGGTCTTGTTGTTTGCACGCGCAAATGAAAAAGCCGTGTCTTGGTTCACGGCTTTTTGGGGGTAGGTGACTGACGGGTTATGTCGACGGTGCTCTTAACTTGTCGATCAAACCGTTGAGTTCATCCAGCGAACTGAATTGGATGGACAACTCGCCTTGTTCGCCGCGCTTGGTGCGCTTCTTCACCCGCACCTCCACCACCGTGGTCAGCAGGTCGGACAGCTCTTCTTCCAGCCGCAACACGTCGCGACTTTTGTCGTTTTTGACGCGCAGCAGCGGGGTTTGGCGGCCGGCGCCTTGGCGCGACACCAATTTCTCGGCTTCGCGCACGCTCAGCTTTTTCGAGGCAATTTCAGTGGCGCAGGTGATTTGATGCGCGCCGTCCAGCGGCAGCAGGGCGCGGGCGTGACCCATGTCGATATCGCCGGCCATCAACATGTTCTGCACGGGGCTGGCCAATTGCAGCAGGCGCAGCAGATTGCTGGCGGCGCTGCGCGAGCGGCCCACGGCTTGCGCCGCCTGCTCGTGCGTCAGCCCAAATTCTTCGGTCAGGCGCTTGAGGCCTTGGGCTTCTTCCAGCGGGTTGAGGTCTTCACGCTGGATGTTTTCGATCAGGGCCATGGCGGCCGCGGCTTCATCGGGTACCGCCTTGACCAGCACCGGCACCTCGCGCAGGCCGGCCAGTTTGGCAGCGCGGAAGCGGCGCTCACCCGCAATGATTTCGTAGCGGATTGGGCCGTCGGGCGTGACCGGGCGCACCAGGATAGGCTGCATGATGCCTTGCGCCTTGATGCTTTCGGCCAGTTCGTACAGCGAGCCTTCATCCATGCGGGTGCGCGGCTGGTATTTGCCGGCCTGCATCTGCTCCAGGCGCAGGGTGCTGGGTTCACCGTCGCGGGCAGTTGCCGGGGTGTCGCTGACTTTGGGGCCTAGCAAGGCTTCCAGGCCCATGCCGAGGCCTTTGGGTTTTTTTGTGACCATAAGCGTCGATTGTCTCTTACTCGCGGTGTGGGGGCCGTATTGCGGCGGTATTGGCGGCCAGGGCTCAGGCCGGCCCTGCACGGTGCACAGGGCCGGCGCTTTGCGAAAGCTCCGCCAGCAAGGCCTGACCCTCTGGCCAGTCGCCCAGGCCGGAGGCGCTGTTCAAATGCCCCAGCGGCCCGGCGACGAGTAGCTTGGCGCCCCAGGCGGCGGCCATCTCCGCTGCGCGGTCAGGTGCGCAAAAGGGATCGTCGGTGCTGATGACTGCCACGCTGGGGAAGGGCAGGCGTTGCCGCGCGATCGGGCGCCAGTTGTGCAGCTGGGGCGGCATCTGTGGGTGCTCGCTGTCTGGCGGGGCCACGAGCAGGGCGCCCGCCACGCGTGCGGTGTGCTGGGAGTGTGCGGCCCAGCTGGCCACCAGTTGGCAGCCCAGGCTATGGGCCACCAGCACGGCGGGCGTTTCGTTCAAGCGGGCGTCGCCCAGCAGCACTTCGTCGAGGCGTGCCATCCAGTCGCCGCGCCGTGGCCATTCCCAGTCGCTTTGTTCGACCCGGCTGTGTCCCAGCGCGGTTTCCCAGCGGCTTTGCCAGTGATCGGGATCGGAGTTGAGCCAACCGGGAAGCAGATAAATGGGTGGGGTTTTCATCGCTTGGTATGCTTCGTGCTGATTTGATTTGGCGCCGATTGTGCGGGAGAAGTGAAGATGAGTTTCAAGGTGTTTGTGGACGGCCAGGAAGGCACGACAGGCCTGCGTATCAACGAGTATCTGGCAGCACGCAACGATGTTGAAGTGCTGCGCATCGATGCCGACAAGCGCAAGGATGCAGCTGAACGTGCGCGTTTGCTCAACGCCGCCGATGTGGCTTTTCTGTGCTTGCCGGACGACGCTTCACGTGAAGCCGCCGCGATGATCACCAACCCCAACACCTGTTTGATCGACGCCAGCACCGCGCATCGCACGGTGCCCGGCTGGGCCTTCGGCCTGCCCGAGTTGGCGCCCGGCCAACGTGACAAGATCCGCGCCGCCAAGCGCATTGCCAACCCCGGCTGCCATGCGAGCGCCTTCATCCTGGCGGTACGGCCCTTGGTGGACGCCGGCTTGTTGAGTGCCGATGCAGGGGTGACGGCCACCTCCATCACCGGCTACTCCGGTGGCGGTAAATCCATGATTGCGCAGTACGAGGCAGGCGGTGACGCCCGGCTGATGTCGCCGCGACCCTATGCGCTGGGCCTGGCCCACAAGCATCTGCCGGAAATGATGGCGCACACGGGGCTGCGCATGGCCCCGGTGTTCATGCCCATCGTCGGCAATTTCTACAAAGGCCTGGCGGTGACCGTGCCCTTGCATTTGAGCCAGTTGCGCGCGGGCACCACGCCCGAGCAGGTGCAGGCGGCGCTGGTGGCGCATTACGCGGGTGAGCGCTTCATCCGTGTCATGCCGCTGCGGGATGCGGATACTTTGAATGAAGGCTTCTTCGATGTACAGGCCTGCAATGACAGCAATCGGGTGGACCTGTTCGTGTTTGGCAGCGGCACGCAAATTCTGGTGATGGCCCGCCTGGACAACCTGGGCAAGGGCGCCAGCGGTGCCGCCGTGCAGGCCATGAATGTGCACCTGGGCCTGGACGAAGGCCTGGGCTTGTAAGGCCTCAGCGTATCAACGGGTTCAGTCCACCACGCCGTGAGGGCTGCGGTAGTGGTAGCGGTAGGCAAACACAAAACCCAGGCGCTCATACACGCGCTGGGCCGTGAGGTTGTCTGAACCCACTTGCAGATAAGCTTCGCTGGCACCTTGCCGGCGAGCTTGCGCCAGAAGCGCTGCGCAGAGGTTTTTTGCGTGACCTTGGCCACGCCCTTCCGGCGGCGTAAAAATGTCGTAGAGGCCCGCTATCGGGCCTTCCTGGGCGATTTGGCCGCAGGCCAGTAAAGCGGCTGGTTGTTCGGTTCGCGGGTCGGCCTGCTCTGCCACTTGCTGCAGAAAAAACCCCTGGTACGGCACCGGTGAGGCGGCCAACCGCTCAGCATGCGCTTCAATAGCGCGGGCGCTGGAGCCGCGCAAGGCTCCGACCGCCGCCGCATAGGTCGGCGCATCCACCGCAAGCAGGCGCTGGCCGGCAGGCAGCACCGTTGCTTGCCCGAAGGCTTGCAGATCAGCCAACACCATCACATCCGCTGCATCAAAGGCGGGCCAGCCTTTGGCGGCCAGGCGTGCGTCCAGATCTAGCGGTTGGCTGAACGGCGTCAGCCGCACAATCAAAGGCAAGCCCGCGTGGTCGAAGCTGGCCTGGCAACGTGCCAGCAAATCATCCAGAGGAAGGCTGCCTTGGGCCAGGGCGTTGACGCAACGCGAGCGTTTGGCCTTGCCCGGCGAGAGGCGGATCAGCCAGCCCTCAACGGACGCTTGTTGAGGCGGGGCGCTGGCGTTGAGTCCGGCCGCTTCGGCGCGGCGGGCGAGGGCCATGTCAGGCGTGGCGTCCGGCTTGCGCATCACATGGCGGCGATGCGGCGCACCATTTCGCGGGCGAACTCCACAAAGGCCTGCGCGCCTTTGGATGAGGGGTCGAACACCACGCCCGGCAGACCGTAGCTGGGTGCCTCGGCCAAGCGCACATTGCGCGGGATCACGGTGTCGAACACCTTGTCGCCGAAATGGCCTTTGAGCTGGTCGCTGACCTGGTTCTGCAAGGTGATGCGTGGGTCGAACATGACGCGCAGCAGGCCGATGATTTGCAGATCGGCATTCAAGTTGGCGTGCACCTGCTTGATGGTGTTGACCAGGTCCGACAAACCTTCCAGCGCAAAATATTCGCACTGCATGGGCACGATCACGCCATGGGCACAGCACAGGCCGTTGAGTGTGAGCATCGACAGCGAGGGCGGGCAGTCGATGAGGATGAAGTCGTAATCTTTGTCGACAACAGCCAGCGCGGCTTTGAGGCGGCGCTCGCGGCGCTCCAACTCCACCAACTCCACTTCAGCACCGGCCAGTTCACGGTTGGCGCCCAGTACGTCATAGCCCGCCTTGGCGCTGTGTTGCTTAGCTTCGGCCACGGAGGACGATTCCAGCAGCACGTCGTAGACGCTCAGCTCCAGCGCGCGTTTGTCGATGCCTGATCCCATGGTGGCATTGCCCTGCGGGTCAAGATCGACCACCAGCACACGCTGCCCCACCTTGGCCAGACCGGCCGCCAGATTGACCGTGGTGGTGGTTTTGCCAACGCCGCCTTTTTGATTGGCAATGCAGAAAATTTTGGCCATGGAATAGTTTTTTTAGTGACTCGCAATATTAGCGGGTGAATCCGCTTTCTGAGCGGCGGCGAAGCTCATGCTTTGGGGCGAATCCAGATCAAACAACGCTGGGCGTCCAGGCCGGGTACCTGCAGTTGTTCCACGTGAAACACATCCAGGTCAGTGCTGAGTTGAGCCAAGGTGGCCAACTCGTCAGCCGGATGCTGGCCCTTCATGGCCAACCAGATGGCGCTCGGTTTGAGGTGCTGGCGGGTGAGGGTGGTGAAGTCCAGCAGAGAGGCAAAGGCCCGCGAGGTGATGAGGTCAAAGGGCGGGGTCTTCAACTGCTCGACGCGTGAATGCTCGCCGTGCAGGTTGGGCAGGCGCAATTCGGCGGCCACCTGTTTGATGAAGGTTGCCTTTTTGGCCACTGCGTCCACACAGGTGACGTCAATGTTGGGCTCACAGATCGCCACCACCACGCCGGGCAGGCCGCCACCGCTGCCCACATCCATCAGGCGCAATTGTGGCAAGGGCTGGCCCGCGATATGGCGACGCAGCGCGGGCAGGAGGCTGAGGCTGTCCACCAGGTGTTGGGTGAGCATGGCCTGCGGGTCGCGCACGGCAGTCAGGTTGTAGACCTTGTTCCATTTCTCGATCATGGCCAGATAGGCCAGCAATTGATCGATCTGCGCGTCGCTGAGGTTCAGGCTCAGGGTGGCTGCTGCAGCGCACAAGGGTGCACGCAAGGCGGTGTGTGAAGTCATCAAGAGTCGCCTTCAGGCTGTTGTTGAAGGTGTGGGGGCATGTCTGTTGAGGGGGGCGAAACAGCCGCAGGGGCAGAGGCCGAGGTGTTTTCAGTGAAGCCCTTAAAGCGCTTTTTCTTCAAATAAACCAGCAGCAAGGAGATGGTGGCTGGCGTCACGCCCGAGATGCGGGATGCCTGGCCCAGGGTTTCGGGCAGGTGTTTGGCCAGCTTCTGGCGAGCCTCGAAGGAGAGGGCGGTCACCTGGCTGTAGTCCAATTCGGCCGGGAGGCGCAGGTTCTCGTAGTGGGCCGCGCGCGCCACGTCTTCGGTTTGTTTGTTGATGTAGCCGGCGTATTTGACGGCGGTTTCAATTTGCTCGATCACGGCTTCGGCCATGTTGTCGCCCAATTCTTGAATCAGTGTTTCACGTGAAACACCTGCCTCTGGCTTGGCAAGGGCTGCTACCTCGGCCACGGTATCAAACACCACGCCGGGGCGGCGGAGCAGGTCGATCAGGTTGTATTCGCGCTCCAGCGCTTTGCCCACCAATCGTTCAGCATCCGCTGCGGGCAGGATGCTGGGGTGCACCCAAGTTGATTTGAGTCGTTCTGTTTCACGTGAAACAGCGTCGCGTTTGCGATTGAAGGCGGCCCAGCGGATGTCGTCCACCAAACCCAATTCACGGCCCATTTCAGTCAAGCGCATGTCGGCGTTGTCCTCCCGTAGCTGCAGGCGAAACTCGGCGCGGCTGGTGAACATGCGGTAAGGCTCGGTCACGCCTTTGGTGATGAGATCGTCCACCAGCACGCCCAGATAGGCCTGATCGCGCCCAGGCAACCACGCGTCGCGCCCCTGCACCTGCAGGCCTGCGTTGAGGCCGGCAAACAAACCTTGGGCGGCTGCCTCTTCATAGCCTGTGGTGCCGTTGATCTGGCCGGCGAAGAACAGGCCCTGGATAGCGCGTGTTTCGAACGAAGACTTCAAACCCCGGGGATCGAAGTAGTCGTACTCAATGGCATAGCCGGGCCGCAAGATGTGGGCGTCTTCCAGGCCCGGAATGGAGCGCACGGCGGCCAACTGGATGTCGAAGGGCAGGGAGGTGGAGATGCCGTTGGGGTAGTACTCGTGGGTGGTCAGCCCTTCGGGTTCCAGAAAAATCTGGTGGCTGTCCTTGTCGGCAAAGCGGTTCACCTTGTCTTCGATGCTGGGGCAGTAGCGTGGCCCCACGCCTTCGATCACGCCGGTGAACATGGGGCTGCGGTCGAAACCCGAACGGATGATGTCGTGGGTGCGGCTATTGGTGTGGGTGATCCAGCATGGCACTTGACGCGGGTGCTGCGCCGCGTTGCCCAGAAAGCTGAACACCGGCACCGGAGAGAGGTCACCCGCCTGCTCTTCGCATTTGGAAAAATCGATGCTGCGCCCATCGATGCGCGGCGGGGTGCCGGTTTTGAGTCGGCCCTGCGGCAGCTTCAATTCTTTCAGCCGGGCCGACAAGCTCACCGCGGGCGGATCGCCAGCGCGGCCGGCCGCATAGTTTTCAAGGCCCACATGGATGCGGCCATCGAGAAAGGTGCCCGCGGTCAGTACCACCGCTCGGCTGCGGAATTGCAGGCCCATCTGCGTAACGGCGCCCACCACGCGCTCATGCACGCCGTCGGACTCCACCATCAAATCATCAACCGCTTGCTGGAACAGCCACAGATTGGCTTGATTCTCCAGCCGATGACGGATGGCTGCCTTGTACAAGACACGATCGGCCTGGGCCCGTGTGGCCCGCACGGCCGGGCCCTTGGAGCCGTTGAGGATGCGGAACTGAATGCCCGACTCATCGGTGGCCGCCGCCATGGCGCCTCCTAGCGCATCGACCTCTTTGACCAGATGGCCCTTGCCGATCCCGCCGATCGACGGGTTGCAACTCATCTGCCCCAGGGTCTCGATGTTGTGGCTGAGCAAGAGGGTGGTGCAGCCCATGCGGGCCGCAGCCAGGGCGGCCTCGGTGCCGGCATGGCCGCCGCCAACCACGATGACGTCGAATTCCTTGGGGTAGAGCATGGGTGCGGGCCGTTGCCGGCTGGGTCAGGTGGGCGCAAAGTGCTGCGCGGGCAAACCTTGAATTTTACGGCGCGGGGGGTCATAAGTCACCGCCCGATGCAAGTCATTGCCGCGTGCAGTGTCAATTCCGGGCGGCTGAAGGCCTGTGCCATAGACAATACCGCCATGAAATGCCGTGACCATTGCGCAGCTTGTTGTATCGCCCCTTCGATCAGTTCCCCCATTCCGGGCATGCCGGTGGTCAATGGGGTGTCCAAGCCGGCCGGGGTGCGCTGTGTACAACTCGACGCGAATGACCGTTGCAAAATCTTTGGTCAGCCGGAGCGGCCGGCTGTGTGCGGCTCTTTGCAGCCGTCAGCAATGATGTGCGGAGACAGCCGCGAGCAAGCCCTGCATTGGCTGGGTTGGATG
The DNA here is from genome assembly GCF_028595305.1 of Roseateles koreensis. Lineage (GTDB taxonomy): Bacteria > Pseudomonadota > Gammaproteobacteria > Burkholderiales > Burkholderiaceae_C > Paucibacter_A > Paucibacter_A koreensis. The sequence continues at coordinate 29,567 of NZ_JAQQXS010000014.1, forward strand.
GAGCGGGAGACAGCGCCAGGGCCTTGAACCCACTCTGCAGACGGCATGGCCCCTCAGGCCTGAAAGCCCGTGGGTGGCACGCTGCGCAGATCCTGGGCCACCCGGCCGCCTTGTAGTGCGATCACCCGCCGTGCTGCGGCAATGGTTTCCGGCCGATGGGCGATCACGATACGGGTGAGGTTCAAGCCCCGCAGGGAGGCGTTGACCTGGCGTTCTTTTTCCACATCCAGCGCGCTGGTGGCTTCATCCAGAAACAGGAACTGCGGCTTCTTGTAGAGGGCCCGTGCCAATAGCACGCGCTGTCGCTGGCCGCCCGAGAGGCTGTGGCCCATGTCGCCAATCAAGCTCTGAAAGCCCATGGGCATGGCCTGAATTTCTTCGGCCACGCAGGCCATGCGGGCACATTCTTGCACCCAGGCGGGGTCGGCGTCGGGGTCAAAAAAGCTGATGTTGTCCGCAATGCTGCCGGCAAACAGCTGGTCGTCTTGCATCACGGTGCCGATGCAGTTGCGCCAAGCGGTGGTCCCCATTTTTTGCAGGGGCTGTCCGCCCACCAAAATTTCACCAGACTGGGGCGCGTGAATCCCCAGCATCAATTTCAACAAGCTGGTTTTGCCGCAACCGGAGGGGCCGATGATGGCCACGGAGTCGCCCGCTTCGATCAGCAGGTTGCAGTCATGGATCACCCAGGGCTCGCCGTCGGCATAGCGAAAGGCCAGCTGGCGCAGCTCCAGGCTGGCGGCGACCACGGTCACTGGGTGCGCCCCTTGTCCCGGCAGCGTCCCTTGCGTGCCCAGGGCCTGCTCGGCGGCTTCGGGCGGGGTCAGCACAATGTCGGCCAAGCGCTCGCCTTGCAAGCGCAACATGCTCAACTCCACGGTCTTGTCGATCAGGTTGGCCAGGCGCAGGCTGAACTGTTCTTTGTAGGCGAGAAAGGCGAACAACATGCCAACCGACAGCTCGCGGCTCAGCACCAGGCTGGCACCCAGCCCGATGATGGCCACGCGCTCCAGGCCGAACAACAGCTTGTTGCCCACCCCCATCCACAAATCAAGGCGGCGAATGGCGATGGCCGCGTTCATTTGCTCCACCACAAGATTGGCATAGCGGGCGCTGCGCTCCGCTTGGGCGTTGAAGAGCTTGATCGCCTGCGCCCCGCGCAGCGACTCCAGAAAGTGGCCGTTTTGGCGTGCCTCATGCACCAAAGCTTCTTCCGACGCCTCGCGCAGCGGCTTGAAGAAAGACCACCGCAGCAGCGCGTAGCACGCGACTGCACCCAAGGCCACCGCGCTCAAGCGCAAGCTGTACACCGCCATCATGGCCAGCGTGACCAGCACCATGGCGCCGTCCAGCAAGGCCTCGGCAAACTGGGTAGAAAGGGCGCGTTGAATGGTCTGCACGCTGCCGAACCGGGACCAAATGTCACCGATCTGGCGCTTCTCAAACCAGGCCAGCGGCAAGCGCAGCAAATGGGCAAACACCTGGCTCAGCCATTGCACGTTCAAAGTGGCAGACAGAAAAAGCACCGCCCAGGAGCGCAGTGCACCTACGCCCACCTGCAGCAGCACCAACAGGCCAAAGCCCATGCACAGCGTGACCAGCAGATCGTGGTCGGCACTCACCAGCACCCCGTCCACCACCCATTGCAGCAAGAAGGGCGACAGCAGATTCAGCAGCTCCAAGGTCAGCGCCAGGCCCAGCACCAAACTCATCGAGCGCCGCAGCCCCGTGATGCGCCCCAGCAGCTGCCGCCAGTGCAGCGGCTCGGGTCGTGGCTGCGGTGCGAAGTCAGCGCTCGCCCTCAACTCAAGAGCAACGCCGGTGAAATGGCGTGACAGCGCCGCCATGGGCAAACGCCGGCGGCCGTGCGCTGGGTCGATCAACTCGACGACATCGCCGCGCACGGCGTCCAGCACCACGAAATGGTTGAAATCCCAGTGCAAGATGCAGGGCAAGTTCAGCTGCGCGAGTTGTTCTGGCTCGGCGCGCAAGGCGCGGCTGCTCATGCCCAACTGCGCCGCCATGCGCACCAAATCTGCCATGGTGGCACCCTTGAGCGACAAGGAAAACTGGCTGCGCAACTGACGCAAATCGCAATGGTGGCCCAAGGCGCTCGCGATCATGGCCAGGCAGGCCAAGCCACACTCGGCACCCTCGGTCTGCAAAATCACAGGCACGCCCCGTGCGCCCCGCCAACCCAGGCTCAGGCGCTTCAAAAGGCCGGTGTTGAGGGTATTCATCAGACGCGCTGTGCCAGGCTCAGAATGGGCTCGAAGATCCACTCGATCAAACGCCGCCGCTCAAGCATCACATCGGCATCCAATTGCATGCCCGCTGCCAGTGGCTGCGCCTGCCCATAGGCTGAGACGGTTTGCTGGTCCAACTGCACGGTGATGCGGTACAGCGGCTCGCTGGCCACGCCCTGGCTCAAGACGAGCGGTAGATTCAGTGCCGACAACTCCGTTGGGCTCAATGGCGTGCGGGAAATTTGCATCACATGGCCGCTTTGCTGGCCGAACTTTTGATACGGAAACGCCTGGTAACGCAGTTGCACCGGCTGCTGGGCGCGCAAAAATCCGACCGCGCTGGAGGGTGCAAACAACTGCGCCAACATCTGCGTGCGGGCCGGCAACACGTTGGCCAAAACCGTGCCGCTGCTCACACTTTGGCCGGGCTCGGCCTGCAGGGTGGACACGACGCCGTCGCTGGGGGCGCGCAACACCAGCCGGCGGCGGCCTTCAGTTTCAAGACCTTGCTGCTGCAGGGCAGCCAGATCGCGGCCAATTTCATCTTGCTGCACCTGGGCCCGCAGCGGCAACTCCCGGGCCTGGGCGTCGCTGGCCTCCAGGTCGCGCTGCAAGGCCTCATGCTGACGCTCCAAGGCTTGGGCTTGTCCGCGCAGGCCCAACACCTCTTCACGCTTGGCCTGCACTTGGGCTGCAGAAATGAATTGATCCCGGCTCAGCGACTCCAGCCGCGCCAGCGCTTCGCCCGCCAAAGCCAGGCGCTCGGCATGCAACGCGCTTTCGGCCTGCAACTGGGCCAGCTCCCGCTGCAGGCCACTGCGGCGTTGACTCAGCGCCTGCAACTGGGTTTGCAACAACTGCTGTTGCTGCACAGCAGTCCCTTGCAGGCTTTGCTGGCGCGCACTCAGATTGCGGGCAATGCCCTCGGGGGTTTGGCTGGCACTGTCCAGACTGAGCACGAACAGCACATCACCCTGCTTGACAAGTTGGCCCTCACTTGCAAGGCGAGTCAATACCGTTGCCGTTTGAGGGGTGCTGATGCGAAGCACACCTTGGTCAGGCACCAGATAGCCGCTCACCCGGGCTTTGCGGGTGTACTCAGCGGTACACAGAAAGACAGCGACCAAACACAAACTGCCCACGGCCGCAGCGGTGAGCAGTTTGAGAGACAGCGGTGGCAAAACCTGCACCTGCCCGAGCCAGCTTTTTTGCTGACCGGCCAAGGCTTCGGGGCGAAACAGCATGCGTTGCGGGTCTCGGGAGCAGCCGTCTTCCGCGCCCATCCGCCCGAGGCGGCAGAGCGCGGGGCTGTGAATTTACAGGGCGCTGGCGGCCGTGGTGGTCGCTGCGACAGCCAGGGCGGTTTCGTCGGTCCAGCCGCCGCGAGGCATGCCCCCGCCCACTTGTTGCAGTTGATCCAGGCTGAGTTCAACGGGCGCGCTAGTGCGGGCAGTTTCGGTGATCTCGAGAGTAACGACTTTGGATTGGGTCTGAGTGTTCATTTTGAGCATCCGTTTGTTGAACACACTCAAATGAGTGCTTGGGTCGAATTTCAACAAAAGGTGATTAGTTCGGGAACTGTCAACTCTGACACTTGTGGGTTGTCAGCGTAGTATGTATAGCCTGTTGTTGTTAACGGATGAGGCCTAGGCGAAGAGCCTTCAAGACAGCTTGGTGCTTCGTATTGCATTCAAGTTTGCGCATGGCGTTGCTGATATGGAGAACGGCTGTTCTTTCAGAAATACTAAGAATGACGCCGACTTCCCACGCAGTTTTGCCGTCCATCGTCCAACGCAAAGCTTCTAATTCACGCGGCGTAAGGCGTTGTGTGGGGCCAAAGGTTCCCAGCGGTGAAGGTAGCATGACGCGCCATGCTGCTTCTTGAGCGTAGACTGCAAAAAGCTGCAGATCAGCAAGCATGCGCGTCAATACTGTTGATTCAGTAGGCAATGGCCTGCTGCTTTCCATGCCCAGCATGAAATGACGCCCGTCAGGCATATGAAGGGCTAACGCCATTCCTGTCTGATAACCAAATTTGGCTTGATCCTCCCAGAGGTCACCCTGGCCACTAGCAACGTATGTGTCTTGATTCCATACGATGGGGATACTTTGTCGCTTGCAGTGCTGCATGACTGGGCACTTCCGCCAAGTCTCTTTGTCCTGAAAGTGGGCAATATAGGCTGCCGGCGTGTTGTCCACCGTTTCAAAATCAGAAACTCCCGGCGTACGGTCCACCACGGCGGTCGCCGACACCGTCGAAAAGCCAAGCCCCTGCGCGAAGTGAACGATTTCGCTTCGAAACTGATCCCGAGACTTCGCCTCGAGTACCGATTGGTATCCTCCCTGCAGCATCGCTATCGTCCAATTCAAGCGTGTCGCTCGCGATGTAGCGAGTGACAAATCTGTTGCATCCCTGACAAGGTTTACAGCTACCCGAAAGTTGCCAGCATCTGCACACTGGGCGCTCTTCGAGCGTTCGCGCTGTTCCTTGGCAATTTAAATTGTTTTTTATGACCCCAGCTTGGATTGTGTATGCGTGGCCCCGCGTTTTGTGTAAAGCATTGCACGTTCAGCGTTTGCAGTTCGCGCATTTGAGCACGCAAGTGTTGGTTCCTGGTGACGCCAAACATCCGGCGCTGGGGCAAACCTTGTGGCAAGGTGACGACGGATTTACACGGGCTGGCGTGGCCTGGGATTGGGTCAGCATGCCAGCGGGCGTGGTGGCGATGGTCGACCCCATGGCTTTGATCACCAATGTTCAATTTCTCACGGCTGAAGGGGAGGTGTTGGCGCCGTTCGAGTCGGCCCGCCAACTTAACGAAATCGTCCACACCCTGCCGTGGCAGTACGAGGTGCAGCGGGCACTTTCAGGCTTGCATTGAGGGTGATTTTGCGCGCTGTTCATCCGCACATTTGCTGATCTATGCAAGCGCGCAACTAACGGGTCAGCTGCACGTGTTCAGTGCGCACAAGTTGAACACCCGCCCCGGCGCCTATCGCGCCACCGCACCCCTCATGGACCGGGCGACAACGGCCAGACTGGCCACCGTCAGCAGCGCGCCCACCAAAATGCCCGGCAACACTTGCGCCAGGGTCAGCGCCTCACCTTTTAGCACCCACAGCATCAAGGTGTTCTGTGCGAGTCCGGGCACCCACAAATACCAGGGCGCGTCGCCACCGGGGTTGAGCAGGCTGACCATCGGGGCCAGCGCCATCAAGGTGATCACCAGGGTGCTGCTGGCCTGCGCTTCTTTGATGCTGCGGGTGCGAATCGCCAAGGCCATCAGCAGGGCGCTGGCGCCCGCAGCCAAGGGGAGCTGCAGCAGGATGAACGCCAGCACCTCGCGCCCGCCAAACTGGAACATGGCTTGCAAGCTATCGCTCTTGAGCAGCCATTGGGCTGGCACGAAACTGAGGCTGGACAGCAGCGCCATGCACAGGCCCAAACACGCCACGGCGCCCCATTTGCCCAGCACCAGCGCGAAGGACGGTACCGGGTTCATCAGCAGGGGCTCCAGCGAGCCCCGCTCGCGTTCACCGGCGGTGCTGTCGAGTGCGGCCGTTAGCGCGCCGTAAAGTACCGCCATGATGATGAACATCGGGATCATGCCGGTGATGCGTGCGGCACGCGCCTGCGCGCTGGCCAGGTCACGCTCTTCGATGAGCACGGGTTGCAGCAAGGCACCCGAGACGCCACGCAGGGCGAGGCTGAGCGTGGTGCGTTCGCGGTTGAAGTTGTACAGCAGGTGTTGAATCGACCCCACGCCGGCGCTGGCGCGTTGGTTGGCGCTGTCGCTGACCACTTCGACCGCGGGTTGCTGGCCGCTCAGCAAGGCGTTTTCAAAGTCTTTGCCAATGACCAACACGGGCTCCAGCAGGGTGTTGTTGCGCAGGCGAGCTTCGTAGTCGGCGGGCGCAGTTTTGAGGGTGTAGGTTTGCCGCTCGATGAAGTTGCGCAGCGTGGGGGCGTGCTCAATGCCGGCAACCAGGATCTCGCGCTGTTCGGCCCGTGTCTCCAGCGAGGAGATCAGGCCTGACAGGGCCAGCAGCAGCAAAGGGCCCATCAACACGGCTGAAAAGCTCATGCGCAGCAGGGTGCGGCGGTCGCGCAGCGCTTCGATGATTTCCTTGGTGAACACGGTGCGAAAGTTGCGCCAGCCCTTGCGCTGAGTTTGGGGGTTGGTGTTTGCGTGGCGCTTGCCAGGGGCGATCGGCTTGTTCATGCAGCTCCCTTGTGGCCGCCAAGTGCAATGCTGTCGACAGGGGTGTGCGGCGAGGCGGGCGAAGCGGGGTAAGCCAGCTTCACGAAGGCGTCTTCAAAGCGGGACTCACCGGCCAGCTCTAGCAATTCAGGCACCGAGCCTTCAGCCACGCTGCGGCCTTGGGACACCAGCACCACGTGTTCGCACAGTTGTTCTACCTCTTGCATGATGTGGGTGGAGAAGATGATGGTTTTGCTGCCCCCGGCGGGTGAGCGCAGGTGGCGCAGGGCTTCGCGCAGCGCGCGGGTGGCCAGCACGTCGAGGCCGTTGGTGGGCTCGTCGAGGACGATGTTGGCGGGGTCGTGCACCAGGGCGCGAGCCAGCGCGGTTTTCATGCGTTCGCCTTGGCTGAAGCCTTCGGCCCGCCGGTCGAGGATCGCGTTCATGTCCAGCAAGCGTGCCAGCTCGATCGCCCGGGCGTTGGCTTGGTCGGCCTCCATGCCCTGCAGGCGGCCGAAATAGATGATGTTTTCACGGGCCGAGAGGCGTGGGTAGAGCCCGTGGGCATCGCCGAGAATGCCCATGCGGGCCAACGCTTCACGGCCTTGGGTGGCAACGGCCAGGCCATCCACAGTGATGCGCCCTGCGTCCGGTTGAAAGAGACCGCCCAGCATGCGTAAGGTGGTTGTCTTGCCGGCCCCGTTGGCACCCAGCAGGCCGGTGATGCAGCCACTGGCAGCGTGCACACTGACATCGCTGACGGCATGCACCACCTGCTTGGCGCGCGGAGCATGGCGCTTGAACAGGCCGCCGAGCCCGGCGGAGCGGGCGACAAATTGTTTGCTGACGTGTTCAATCTGAATCATGGCGCACGCTTGTTTTGAGGGCCGGCCTGCACCGGCACAAAGACGGTGGGGTGAGGAATTTTGCTGGCGCAGCTGGCATCCTGGGGCAGGGCAGTGCTGTCGTCCGGGGTGTCGATGAAGCGGTAGATCACCTCGCGCATGCAGCCCAAGGCCATCACGCCGTGGCCGGCTTCGGGCACGACGATGTGTTGCGCCCTTGCGCCAAGGGCCTTGGCCACCCGCGCCGCGTGGCGCGGTGGTGTAACGGGGTCAGCGCCACCGCTCAGCAAGAGCACCGGCGATGCGCTGGCCGCCACGTTGTAGAAGGCCGGTGGCACCGCGCCGCGCGGCCAGTTTTTACAGGCTTGTTGGTAGAACTGCGCGTCGCCTTGGCCAAAGTCGGCGCCTGGAACGTTTTGTAGGGCTTGTGCAGTTGCAGCGTCAGACAGGCGCGGCATATCTTCCGCGCACACCACCGAGAAGTGCATGCCCTCGGCCAGCTTGCTGCCCTTGCTGGATGCCATGACGCTTGACAGGCCCAGCAGGCCTTCAAAATGGCCTTCGCTGGCGGCATGCATGGCGGCGGGCAGTGCGGCGCTCAGTACGGGGGCATAAAGCGGTACTCGCACGGTGCGCAGGAGCTGGTCACGGGTCAGGGTGAGGGTCTCTGGCTTGCCCGTCAGGGGATGATTCACGGTGATGGATTGCGGCAGGCTTTGCAGCAGCCGGCGCCAGTCTTGCCGCAGCTGTGGAAATTGCCGCTGGCATTGCGGATCGGTGTCGCAAAAGCGCAAAGTAGCGTCCCAGGCGGACTGGGCGTCGGTGGACAGGCTGGCGGGCAACACCATGTCAGGTGGTGCCACACCGTCGATCACCGTCCGCCTGACTTTGCCCGGAAACAAGCGCAGGTACTCCAGCGCAGCTCGCGTGCCGTAGGAGCCGCCAATGAGGTTCCAGCGCGGTGCGCCCAGGGCCTCACGCACAGCATCAAAATCTTGCATGGCCAGCGTGGTGGTGTACATGCGCAGGTTGCCGTGCGGCAGCATTTCCAGGTCGATGCGGCATTGGTCAATGCGCTGCTGGGTGGCTTGCAGATCCAGGGCTTGTGCCAAGGGCAGCGCGCTGTCGTCCGCGCATTGCAGGGGGGCGGACTGGCCCGTGCCGCGTTGGTCGATGAAGACCAGATCGCGCCGGTTGTTCAAGCGCGACAAAGCGGGCAGCACGGCGGGCGCTACGGCCAATGCGCTTTGGCCGGGCCCGCCTGCCAACATCAGGACCGGCTCAGGCTGTTTGTTGCGTGCCAGGGCGGGTACCACCAGGTAGTGGATGTCGATTTGCGTGCCCTGCGGCCGGCTGGGGTCCAGGGGCCGCTGCAGGGCGCCGCACAGCAGCTCGGTCGGGATGCCTTCAACCCGGCAGGGATGGGCCGGTGAGGTGCCGGCCGACGCAGCCGTGCAGGACAGTGCCGCGAGGCTGAGGCTGACGGCGCCCCTCCGCTGGCGGCGACTGTTGTCCTTGCGGATCGATCGACTTCCTGGTGCATGCATGCCGTTTGTCCGTCCTCAGTTTTGCTGTGACGCGGATTATGGAGACCTGTTGCGCCTAGCTAATGAGAAAGGCGGCGACGGGAAGGAACGCGGGCACGAACGGCCTTTGAAGCTGCCCCTTGAATCAGCGACTTGTCTGCCATGCGTTCTTTCTGTCCATGTCATGGTGCGCTTGGTCGCACGGGCTTGGTCAGGCGAATTCAAAAGGTTACGCTTCGGCCCGGCATCATTTCAAAGGAGTGTTCATGTCGTACAGCGACGAGTTGGCCAAACTGGCCGAATTGCATCAGCGTGGCGTGTTGTCGGACGAAGAGTTTGCGCGCGCAAAGGGGCGGGTGCTGGGTGATGGTGGATCACCAGGTGCGCAACAGGGCGGCGCCACGGCCGATGCGGCGCGGGCCACGTCTGAGGAGCCGTCCCTCAACGAGTTCAAGCGCAGCCGCGACGACCGTTGGTTGGGTGGGGTGTGCGGCGGCATCGCCGAGCTCACCGCCACGCCCACCTGGTTGTGGCGGCTGATGTTCACGCTGCTGGTGGTTTGCGCAGGCAGCGGCGTGCTGGTTTATCTGCTGCTGTGGATTTTTGTGCCTGAAGCAGATTGAAGTACGGCGGATTGATACCGACAGGGCAGGGCTGCAGCGTCAGGCCGCAGCGCGGCGGCCGAACATGCCCCAGCCTTCCATGCTCATCACTTGCTCGTCGTGCTGATTGAACACCGCCCAGGTGGACAAGACCAGACCGATCTGTGGGCGGCTTTGGCTGCCGCGTGCTTCTTGCACGGTCATGCGCACGCGCAAGGTGTCGCCCGGCCGAACGGGCTTGAGCCAGCGCAGCTTGTCAATGCCCGGTGAGCCTTGGCTGGTGGAGTCGAGCAGATAGGCATCGCACATCATGCGCATCACCATGGCGCAGGTGTGCCACCCGCTCACCGAAAGCCCCCCCAGCACCGAGGCGTCGGCCGCTGCTTCATCAAGATGCAGGGGCTGCGGGTCGTAGGCGGCCGCAAAGCGCAAGCCTTCTTCCCGGTCAACCGTCAGGCCGCCGAATTCGAACACACGGCCGGGAGTGAAGTCTTCAAAGGCGTAGGTGGGCATGGGCGAACTGTTGCAAGAGATGGGGTCAGCGCAGTATCGCGCAGGTGACTTTTACGGGATGTCGGGGCGCTTTCGGGCCCCTAAAGCGTCAGGACATCAAGGCCTGGCAGGTGGCGCGTTGGCCGCCAGCGGTGTCGACCTGGGGGCACAGCGCGTTGAGCTGATTTTTCAATCGCTTCAGTGCGGCGGTGCGCGGGTCGCTGCTTTGGCCTGTGCTTTGGCCCAGGGCCTGCCATTGCCTCAGGCTGGCGCTGATTTTTTGCAGTGAACGGGCGCTGCGTTCGTAAAAGGCGCCCTTGTCTTGGCCCGCCTCGGTGAAGAGTTGCGCGGCGGTTTTTTCGATGCGGGCGCTGTCCTTCGGATTCAGTTCAACCAGCGCAGCCAGGTAATTGGCGCCCCATTGCAAGCGCGTGGCGGGGCCTTCGCTTTGCTTAAAGGCGGCTTCTGACCAGCGCAGGGCTTCGTCTGTGCGGCCTTGTTGGCGGGCGTTGTTGGCCAGGCCGCTCAACAGGTAGTAGGGCGAGTGGCTCTTGGCGATATTGGCTTTGAGCAGGGCGTCGCTGTCGGCCCACAGCCCGACTTGGCTCAGCAGGTGGGCGGCGGCGCTGATGACGGCCTGCCGCTCGTAGCCGTCCACGATGTCTCGGTCAGCCTTGGCGGTTTGTTCTTTCACATCGGCCACCAAGGCGGGGCTGAGCCGTGGATGGCGTTCATTTTTGGGCAAGTCCAGTCGGGCCAGATCGACCCGGGCTTGAAGGGCTTGCAGGCGGTCGGCGCGTGAGAGGGTGGTGTCGGCTTCCAGGCGCATCAGGGCGCTCTCAAACGGGCTTAGCAAGGCCTTGCGCGCTGGGCCAGCTTGCGGGGCGAGGGTGCGCACGATGTCGTCTGCGCCATTGCTGAGCACGTCGGCCAGGGCGCGTGTGCTGAGGGCATCGCCGAGGACTTGGGTCAACCGGCTTTGGGCCGTGGACTCAGGTGCGCTGTGCTGGGTGTCGATCGCCGCGTTGGCGACCAGGGCCTTGAGCCACAGTCGGGTGGCAGCCCCAGGGTCGACCGACTGGGCTTGGGTGGCCAGCTGGCTCAGCAGTTTGGGTAAATCGGCGGGAGCGATCAACTGGCCTTGGTCCACGTCCCAGGCATAGAAGCCCAGCAGGCGCCATTCATTGGCGGTCAACGGGCGGCCGGCACGGGCGTCCGCCAACACGGCTTTGACAGGGCGACCACTGGCCAGCCCCAACTGCATCACTTGCATGACTTGGGGGGCGTCGATTTCACCGGGCAGCCGAGTCAGCTCCGCGCCATCGGGATTGAAGAGAATCAGCGTGGGATAGCCGCGCACCTTGAAGCGGGCGCCCAGCTTTTGGGCGCCGGGTGAGTCGCCGTCGATGTGGACCGTGACGAAGGCGCGGGTCTGCTCGATGAAGTCTTGCCGGTTGAACAAGGTCGCCTTGAGCTGATTGCAGGGTGGGCACCATTGGGCGCCCCAATACAGCAGCAGGGGCTTTTTGCCGCTGCGGGCTTGTTGAAAGGCGCGGTCGATATCAGCATCTCCGTTGGCGTCGGTCCAGGCCACGCTGAGGGTGCTTGGGGCAGCGGCGGCAGTGCAAATCGTTGGCCAGGCCGTCCAGACGGCGACGGCACAAGCACAGGCTGCGCCGAGGGCCCGGGCCCGGATGTGGTGACGGCGCGGGGGATTCAAGTTCAAAGCAAATCCTGTGGGCGGAGAAAGCGCGCCAGGATTTGGCGTGCCCTGTCGAATTGGAACTGCTGAATTGCCGCCTGTAAAGCGCCAAAATCAGCTTCACCTGCTGTCTGTAAGGCGGTGTGATGCAAGGCCAGCAGGTCCAGCGCTTCGGGGTCGTCCCGGGCCAACGCGGTGTCGATCTGTTCTACCAAGGCTTGAAGTTGTACGGCGTTCAGGGCGGGCTTGCGTTCGGCTGAAGCGGCAGGGGCGACGTCGTGCTCGTGGCTGCGACGGTCAGGCAGGTGGAGGCTCAAGGATTGAATCAAATGGTTTAGGGCTGCTTCAGCCTCGTCCAGGGCTTCGTTCAGGGGGGCAGTTTTGATTTGCCCTTGCAGGGTTTGTTCCAGCGCACGCAGGCGCTCGTGCAGCGGCGTCGCGCCGAGGGTGCCGGCCAGCCCTTTGAGGCTGTGGGTCAGGCGCTCGGCCCGAGGGCGGTCTTCGGTGTTCAGGGCGTCGCGCACTTCGTGCAGCGCGGTGCGGCGGGTGGCTGTGAATTGGTGCAGCAAGTCCAGGTAGAACGCAGCCCTGCCCGCTGTGCGCCGCAGGCCCAGGGCCAAGTCCAGTCCGTCGATCTGGTCGGGTAGCTGGACGGACTGTTGCGCTTGCCGCGAGAACTTCAGCGGGGACTTGAACACCGTGGGCGAGGTCTCGACCCGCTGAGCATTTGCACTATCGCCCAAGCCGGCACGGGGTTGAATCCAGCGTGCCAGGGCGTCCCACAGTTCGTCGGGGGCGATGGGTTTGGATACATAGTCATTCATGCCCGCCAACAAGCAACGTTGGCGGTCGCTGGGCAGCGCGTTGGCAGTCATCGCAATGACAGGCAAGAGCGCGTGACGGGGATTTTTGCGCAGTTGCAAGGTGGCTTCCAGGCCGTCCATCACCGGCATTTGCATGTCCATCAGCACCAGGTCGTAGGGCTGCTGTTCGATTTGAGCCAGCGCGGCTTGGCCGTTCTCCACCACGTCGACGTGCAAACCGGCATCGCTCAGCAACTCTTGTGCGATTTGCTGGTTCAAGTCGTTGTCTTCGACCAGCAGAATGCGGGCGCCGCGCAGATGACGCAACCGGCTGGGAATTTCAATGGCCGGCTCGCCGGGGCCCGAGGGCGCGCCGGTGCCTTGCACGGCGTCAGACGCACCTTGCCGCTCGCTGAGCAGCCGGATCAATGTGTTGAACAGCAGCGAGGCGTTGACGGGCTTCAGCAAGACGTCGTCCACCCCGGAGTATTCGGCGCCCCGGACGGCTTCTTCCCGGCCGTGGGCGGTCACCATGATCTGGAGCGGCCGATGTTTGAGCGTCAGCTCCCGAATGCGGCGGGTGGTTTCCAGACCGTCCATATGGGGCATTTGCCAGTCGACCATCACGATGTCGAAGGCTTGATCGCCGGCATCCGCAATGTGCACCGCCTGAATGGCCAAGGGGCCTGTGTTGACTGTTGCGACGGCAAAGCCCTGGCTGCTGAGTATGTCAACCAGGACGGCGGCGGCATGGGGGTTGTCGTCGACCACCAGGACGCGACGGTCGCGCAGCTGGATTTCGGGCAGCAAGGGGCGTGCGGTCATGCGCCCGACTTCGACTCGGGCCGTAAACCAGAAGGTCGAGCCCTGGCCCAAGGTGCTGTCAACGCCAACGTCGCCGCCCATCAACGCGGCCAGGCCTTTGCTGATGACCAGCCCCAATCCCGAGCCGCCGTAGTGGCGGGCGGTTGCGTCTTCGGCTTGCGAGAATTCTCTGAACAAGCGGCTCATTTGCTCCGGCGACAAACCGATGCCGGTGTCTTTGACGTCGAATTTCAGCTTGACATAGGTGGCGTGAGGCGTCGGCTCCAGGGACTGATCCAGCGTCACATGGACACTGACTTCCCCTTGCGCGGTGAACTTGATGGCGTTGTTGGCAAAGTTGATCAGCACTTGACCGAGCCGCAAGGGATCGCCTACCAGGTAGGGCGGCACGTCCTGCGCCACCTGGAACATCAACTCCAGTCCTTTATCGCTGGCTTTTTCGGCGATCACATTGGCCACGTTTTGCAGCATGGCATCGAGTTCGAAGGGCGTGTGCTCAATGGACAGCATGCCCGCCTCCACCTTGGAAAAGTCCAGGATGTCGTTCAGGATGCCCAGCAGATGCTGCCCGGCGAGCTTGATCTTGTCGACGTAGTCGCGCTGCTGCACGCTCATTTCAGTGCGGCTGGCCAGATGGGAGAGGCCGATGATGGCGTTCATCGGTGTGCGGATTTCGTGGCTCATCGCGGCCAGAAAGGCACTCTTCGCCGCGGTGGCTTCTTCGGCGCGGACGCGGGCGGCGTTGAGGTCGGCCATGGTCTGGGTGAGTTGCTCTTGCATGGTTGCAACAGCGGCCAGGGTGTCGTACTTTTGCTGGGCCGCGTCCGGCAGCTGCAGCGCCCAGTTGCCAGCGGCAATGCGCAGCACGGCATCGGCCACCGCATGCGATTCCGCCACCAACTTTTTCATGCGGATGGCAATGAATGAAAGCACCCCGGCGTGCAGGCAGATGTAGAACGCGTGCATCGCCGCCGTGGAATGGTTTTCAGGCTGGAGCGCTGTGCCCACCAACAGCCTGGAATGCTCCGCGAACAGGGCATGGTGTAGCAAGATCATCGCTGCGGCGCCGACGATGGGGCGCCAGTCGCAGTAAATAGCCAAGGCACCCAGCAACACGAAAAAGCCCAGGTGTGTGTTCGGGTTGTCGCCACTTTGTTCGATCGCCAGGCTCACAAACACCACGAAGGACAGCGCCACGGCCATGCGCGCAATCAGCGCCTCGGGCCGCCGCCAGCATAGCCATGCGGGTATCAGCAGCGCGGGCAGTCCCAGGCCCAGCACCAGTGCCACGGTGTGGGTTGCCGGTGCCTGGTACAAACTCCACAAGCCATGCAGGGTCGCCAGGCCCAACAGTAGTTTGTGAGCCTCTCGGTAGTAGGCGACTTCGCGCGCAGAGGGGCCGGTCATCTCAGTGACCCTGCCAGCAGACAGCCGGCAAGGAAGCGAGATGCCCCGGCCACCTTGGCGTTGTGCGTCTGTCTCTGCATCGGTGTTGATTTGGACTTCGGCCAAGCATTTCAGGAACACGCTGTTGGCACGGTATCAACGGCATGGGATCACCACCTGTTCAATCACTTCGCATCGGTGCCGTGTCAGGCATTGATGTGGCTTCAGTATAGGCAGGTCGCCTGGAGCGGGGCTCATTGTTTCCACCGGTTTGCCGCGACGGCCGGCCTTTGCCGCTGGCGCTGCAACACATTCTTATGTACGGGTTTGCAGTTATGTTTGGGCACAAAAAAAGGCCACCCGAAGGTGGCCTTGTTGCTGATCCAAGTGCGCAGCTTATTGCAGCGGCGCGAGGTCGTCGCGGTTGATCTGCACGGTGTAAGGCACCACCGAGTCACCCAGCACGAAGACTGAGAACACGGTATTGGCGGCCAGGTTCACACCGGTCAGGGCCGACAAGGCCGGGTTGGCCGTGGGCAGGGTCACGGACACGCGCGAACCGGCGGTCAGGCCGGCCACGGTCTGCGGTGTCGATGCCGTACCGGGCATCACATTGCTGGCCTGGTTGGTGAAGTCGACCTGCATGCCGGCACCGACCGAGCTGGCCACGCCGTTCATCAAACGGACCTTGGTGTAACCCGAGGTGGTGGGCAGGCGGTTGTCATCGATGATCACCGACACCATGGGCGCTGCGGCCGGGCCATAGACCAGCACCGTGTAGTCACCACCGGCGGCCAAGGTCGGCGCGGTCACCGTCACGGGCGAGCCATTGACCATCACGCTGAAGCTGGTGGCAGCGCCGGCTGTGGTGGTGACGTACTGACCGATGGCGGGGGCCAGCGAGGCGCTCATCAAGGACTTGCCGTTGAGCGTGGACGTGACAAAGGTATTGGCCGAGGAGGCGACACCGTTGCTCGCAGGCGTTGCCGAGGCCACGCCGTTCACCACCCGGGCACGGGCCGAGGTGGTGGGATAGTTGGTGGCGCTGCCTTGCTGGACCAACACCATGCCGTTGACCAACTTGCCACCCACGGTGGAGGTGGACACCAGGGTTTGAATCGAGGTGGAGGCCAGGGCTACGCTGGGGATGTCGAGGCGAACGTCAGCCGGCTTGCCCGTGCCCGTGAGGGTCAGGCGGTAGGTGCCGCTGGTCATCAGGTTGTAGCCGCTGCTGCCCAGGATGTTGGTGGCAACCGGGGTGTAGGTGCTCAGGCTGTCGGTGTTGTTGGCAGCCGTGACATAGAGGTCCAGTGCGCCGGCATCGGCAGCCAGGTTCAACAGCAGCAGCTTGGCTTTGTTGGCATCAGGCGTGGATTCGGTTTCTTGCAGCAGGGTCTGCTTGACGGCACCGGCCCAGCCGTAGGCAATCACGGTGTAGTTGCTGTTGCCCGCCAGGGTCGGGGTCCAGGACAGCACGGCGCTGCCGTTGACGCTGTCCAGCAGTTGCGAGGAGGTCGAGCCGGTGTCCACGCTGCCGTAAGCGCCCACGGCGCCATAGGCCACCTTGGAGTTGATGGTCGTGCTGTTGACCGCAAAGTCGAGCGAGGAATAAGAGACGCTGGCATTCAGCAGTCGTACATTGGTGTGATTGCTGCTCCCACCACCACCGCAAGCGGAGAGAAGGGCGGCGCCGGCCAAGGTCAGGCCAAGCGCCCAGGGTTTGAATCGCATTGAAAAGCTCCGTTGAATGGTGTTGCGCGATTGGGCCAAGCCCCTGTTGCTGGGGCATGTGGCTCAGGTTTCGCTATTGTGAAGCCGCAGGTGCGGGAGCTGCACAAGCCTTCATATTACAGGAGGCGGCTCTAAAAACTATTTGGAAGGCACTGCTAGCATGCCCCGCACCTTCGCTTGAAAGCTGCCAGCATGAATTATCCGCATCTTTTTGCACCTCTGGACCTGGGGTTCACCACCCTGAAAAACCGTGTGCTGATGGGCAGCATGCACACTGGGCTGGAAGACGGGCGCAAGCATTTCGAGCGCATGGCTGTGTATTTCGCGGAGCGCGCGCGCGGTGAAGTCGGCTTGATCGTCACGGGCGGCTTTGCCCCCAATATCGAGGGTTGGGCGAAGCCTTTTGCAGGAACACTGGCCACCTCGGGCGCGGCGCGGCGCCACCAGACCATCACCCAGGCGGTTCACGCCGAGGGCGGCAAGATCGCCATGCAAATCCTGCATACAGGGCGCTACGGCTATCAACCCTTGTGCGTGGCGCCTTCGCGCATTCAGTCGCCAATCTCGCCGTTCACGCCGCGTGAGTTGTCGGCCCGCGGGGTGGAGCGGCAGATCCGCGCCTTTGTCCGTTGCGCGAAGCTGGCCCGCGAAGCCGGGTATGACGGTGTCGAGGTGATGGGGTCGGAGGGCTACTTCATCAATCAATTCCTGGTGGCCCACACCAATCAGCGCACCGACGAGTGGGGCGGCAGCTATGCCAACCGCATGCGGCTGGCCCTCGAGATTCTCACGCGCATGCGGGAGGCTGTGGGGCCGGACTTCATCATCATCTACCGCCTCTCCATGCTGGATCTGATCCCGAACGGCAGCAGCTGGGACGAGGTGCTGGAGTTGGCTCGCGCCGTGGTCAAAGCCGGCGCCACGATCATCAATACCGGCATTGGCTGGCATGAAGCGCGGGTGCCCACCATCGCCACCTCGGTGCCGCGCGCCGGGTTTGCCTGGGTGACGCACAAACTGCGCACCCAACTGCGCGCGGAGGGCATCCATATCCCGGTGATCACCAGCAACCGCATCAACACCCCCGAGGTGGCCGAGAACGTGTTGGCCGAAGGATCTGCCGACATGGTGAGCATGGCGCGACCCTTTTTGGCGGACCCCGAATTTGTCAAAAAGGCCCGGCAAAGCCGCGCGGACGAGATCAACACCTGCATTGCTTGCAACCAAGCTTGCCTGGATCACACTTTTGCACAGAAGATTTCCACCTGTCTGGTCAACCCGCGTGCTGCTTATGAGCAAGAAATCCCCATCATTCCTCTGAGCACCAGCCAGCACAAGCGTAAGCGCATTGCGGTGGTCGGAGCCGGTCCGGCGGGCTTGGCGGCGGCCACCACGCTGGCGGAGCGCGGGCATGAGGTGCATCTGTTCGAGGCCGCTGCGGAGATTGGCGGCCAGTTCAATCTGGCACGGCGCATTCCGGGCAAGGAGGAATTCAGCGAGACCTTGCGTTATTTCACCCGCCGCATTCAGATCACAGGGGTGCAACTGCGCTTGAATCACCGTGCCGAAGCGGCCGATCTGCTGGGCTTTGATGAGGTGGTGCTGGCCAGCGGCGTGATGCCACGCAACCCGCACATCAAGGGCCAGGATGATCCTGCTGTCGCCGACAAGGTACACAGTTATGCCGACGTGTTGCTGGGCCGTGCCAAGGTGGGCCAGCGCGTGGCGATTGTGGGGGCCGGCGGCATCGGCTTCGATGTGGCGGAATTTTTGGTGGAGCACGCCGGACATTCGCTGGCGCTGGATGCTGAGGCCTGGCGCCGCGAGTGGGGCGTGACTGATCCGCAAACGGTGCGCGGTGGTCTGGCTCGCCCGCAGCCCGCCGCACCGGCGCGTCAGATCACGCTGTTGCAGCGCAAATCCGGCAAGCTTGGCGCGGGCCTGGGCAAAACGACCGGGTGGATTCACCGTGCGGCGCTGAAGATGAAGCAGGTCGAAATGCTCTCTGGCGTCAACTACGAAGCCATCACGACTGAAGGGCTGTGGGTCAGCTACGGCGAAAAGCATGCGGACACCCAGCTGATTCCGGCGGACAGCATCGTGTTGTGCGCGGGCCAGGAGCCAGTGCGCGCGCTGGAGGCCGCGCTGCGGGCCGCGGGCGCCCAGGTTCATCTCATTGGCGGCGCCCTGGAAGCCGGAGAATTGGACGCAAAACGTGCAATTTTGCAGGGAACCCGCCTCGGCAGCACCCTATAGGGCAGGCCCTGACTCAAGCCCTGCACTGACACTGTCGAAACTTTGATTGCATGGGTTTGTCCTGGTGACGCGATATCGCGGCAGCGGCACGTGGGCTGAGGGGGGCTCCACCCAAATCTTGTCAAAGATACGAGGGCATTTGAATGCATGAGGGGTCGCCCGGTGTTTTGGGCGATTGATGTGCGGAACGGCGTCCCGTTCGGGGGAGTGAACCGCCCGGACTGGCCGACGCTGTCGTCATAATTTGGGTGAGGCATGGGACAACAACTTTTTCAGCGGGCCAGACCGCTGGCGGTGTTTCTGGCTGCGCTGAGCGGGCTTCAGCCTGCCTGGGCTGCGGACCGGTGGACGCTGAGCGGGGTTGGGGCATGGATGGTCGGCTTGGGCCTGATCGCCATCCTGATCATGGGTTTGGCGCTGCGCTTGTTGCTGGTATTGCGTTTGCGTTTGCGTCGCCGCCGCCTGGAGTTGCTGGCGGTACGGCGTGAGCGGAGCAAACTCAGCGCGTTGCTCAATGCCATCCCGGACCCCGTGTATTTTCGGGATCAGCAGGGGGCGTTTGAGGTTTGCAACCCCGCCTTTGAGCAATGCACCGGCTTGAGTGAGTTGCAGCTCCGCGCGCTGGGCGGCGTACAGGGTGTGGCGGGTTTGGAGTGGGCGGACCTTCCGGAGTCACTGCGCGCTGCCAGCCTTGCTTTGACGACGCCTGCACCTCAACGCACGCTCAGCTGGACCACCCGGCCTGACGGCCAGCGGGTGTGCCTGGACGTGGTGCAGGCACCGGTGATGGTGGATGGTGAAAACCTGGGGTCGGTCGGCGTGGCGCGGGACGTGACCCGCCTGCGTGAGGCGATGACTCAGTTGCACCGTGCCGTGACCGTGTTCGAGCATTGCGGTGAAGGCATCATGGTGCTGGACGCCGACCTGCTGATCCGCGACGTCAATCCCGCCCTGTGCGCCATTACCGGCTACAGCTGCGAAGAGTTGCTGGGCAGCATGCCGCAGTACCTGCAGATCGGCGGGCAGACTCCTGACTTTTTGCAGGATCTGTGGGCCGAAGTGGCTGCCAAGGGCAAATGGAGCGGCGAATTGCTGGAGCGCAACAAGGCCGGGCTGGCCGTTCCGCTTTGGGCCACCATCGTGTGCGTGCCGCCCGCCGAACTGGGCGGCGAGCAGCACTACCTGGCCGTGTTGACGGATATCTCCCGCATCAAGCAGACCGAGGCCGAGCTGCTGCACCAGGAGTTGCACGACCGGCTCACCGGCCTGCCTAACGCGGCGTTGCTGCGGGACCGCATCAGCCGGCAGATCAGCGTGGCCGAGCGCGACCGTACCAGTGTGGCGGTGCTGTACATCGATCTCGACGGCTTCCGGGAGGTCAATGACATTGCCGGGCACACGGCGGGCGACGCGGTGCTGAAGGAAGCCGCAGATCGCTTCCTCAAAGTGGTGCGGGTCAGCGACTCGGTGGCCCGTGTGGGGGCCGATGAATTTGTGGTTGTGTTGTCGGGCCTGGTGGACGAGGAAACCGCCATGCGCCTGGGTGAACGCCTGATCGATTCGATGCGCGAACCCATGCAGTTGCAGGTGGCCGACAAAATGCAGCGCTTCATGCTGGGCGCCAGTATTGGCCTGGCGCTGTTCCCGACCGACGGCACGACGGTGGATGATCTGCTGCGCAATGCCGAGGCCGCCATGTGCCGTGCCAAGGCCCATGCGCGCAATACTGTGCAGGCGTATCGCCCTGAATTGACGGCAGCGGTGCAACTGCGCTTCGAGCTGACCCATGCCTTGCGCCATGCCAATGAGTTGGCGCAGTTCCGCCTCGAGTACCAACCGCAGGTGCGCTTGTCCGATGGCGCGCTGATCGGCGCTGAGGCGCTGCTACGCTGGCGCCATCCGGTGCGGGGCGCGATTTCGCCGGTGGAATTCATACCCTTGGCGGAAGACACCGGCTTGATCGTACAAATCGGCCAATGGGTGCTTGAGACGGCCTGCGCCCAGGCGGCGGCTTGGCAGGGCGTTGCTGGCAAGCCGCAGCAAGTGGCCGTCAATGTGTCGGCACGGCAGCTGCGTCAACCCGGATTTGTCCAGTTGGTGGACGCCACGCTGGCCGCCAGTGGCTGCCCGCCGCATGCGCTTGAATTGGAAGTCACGGAGAGTCTGCTGCTGGAGGATGCCGAGGGCGCCATTGAATTGCTGGGGGCCTTGAGCCAGCGCGGCGTGCGGGTGGCGATTGATGATTTCGGCACGGGTTACAGCTCTTTGTCCTACCTGCGCCGCATGCCCATCCAGACCCTCAAGATCGACCGCAGTTTCGTCAGCGAGTTGGGCAGCGATGCCAATGTGGCGGCGATTGCCCGCACCGTCATTGTGTTGGCCCGCAGCTTGAATCTCGATGTCTTGGCCGAGGGCGTTGAAACCGCCGAACAAGCCGCCTGGCTGCGCCGTGAAGGCTGCGATTGGGCCCAGGGCTGGCACTTTGGCCGACCCATGGCGCCTGCTGATATTCACCAAGGCCCCATGTATAAACCGCAGCTCGATATCGTGCGCAAGACCCCGGCCACGGAGTTGCTATCAGCCTGAGATCGTCTATACGCGTTGTGCGGGCGGCAGGGCTGAGCCCGCGAGCGATTGGCAGGCGCGGCGGCTGTGCTCAGGCCAACTGCGGCAGCAGGCGCAGCGTGGGCTCCACGCCCAGGTGCAGCAAATCGGCGATGTCCTGAACATCTTGCTCCAGCGCCGGGTGCTCCCAACCATTGCGTGTGTGGCGGGCCAGGCGAATGGCCAGGATGACACAGCGCACCTGTGGCCGGTGGGCGTGGTCGTCGTCGGTCAGCTGAGCCAGCACGTCAGGCAGTTGCCACGCCTTGATCAGTGCCCGGCGCAAGTCCAGCAGATCAATCCCCAGCACCGTGCGGCAGGCTTGGCGGGTACGCAGTCCCGGCGTGGTGGCTTGCAGCATGTCGATGCGCTGCGCCAGCGTGGGGGCGTGCAGCCACATCATCATTTCGACGAAATGGTGCAGCAGGGCCGCCTCATGGATCAACGGCGCATTCGGATCATCAAGTTGGGTGGCGAAGCCGTGGGCAAAGCGCGCCGCGCGATGGCTCAGGTCCAGAACCCGTTCCAGGCCCGACAGGGCGTCAAGGCGTTGCGCCAGCCAATCGTCGGTCACGGGCAAGCCGGTGAAGGCTCTGAAGAAGGGGCTGACACCCATCAGGATCAGGGTTTCCAGTGAACTCACCGTCTTGGGCAAGTTGGCCTTGTTGCGGGCCTGGCTGCCCGCGTGCCGCAACAGGCGCAGCAGCATCAAGGGGTCGTTGTTGATCAGCGCGGCCAGATCGTTCATGTCCACGCTGTCCTCGTCTTGTGCGAGGGCATCGATCTGCTGTGCGGTGTCAACCTGCACCGGAATGTCGATTTGGCGAAAGAATTCCACCCAACCGTTCAAGGTGGTTTTGGGTTGTTCCAGAAAATTGGGTGGCATGCCGCTGTTCCGCTATTCCGCTGATCCAGGGATCTGTTAGCGCAATATCGGCGGTCTGTGAAAAAAATGAAAGGCCCCCCCGGCATAAACGGCCGCAGCCAGGCGGGGCAAGGGTTTGAAGCGAGGTTCAGCGTGACGAAGTTGGCAGCGACGTGCCTTGCGCCCGAGCCAGCATTTGACGCGCCACCATGGCAACGGGCGCGCTGCCGTAGCTGAGGAACTCCTCATGGAAGGCCTTCAGGTTGAAGGCCGGGCCCTGAATGGCCTTGAGCTGATCGCGCAGTGCCAGGATCTCCGAGAAGCCGGCAAAGTAACTCGTCAGCTGAACGGAGCTAACTTGCACCCGATGCCACTTTTCGGTCGCCTCGGTGTGCGATTGAAAGGCCTCTTTTTCAAGCAAATGCAGCGCGTCGGCCTCGCTCATGCCCAGCACATGCACGCTGTAGTCGAGAAGGGTGTTGCAGACCACGCGCAGGTTCCACTTGGCGTACATCAGGCCCATTTCGGGGCTGGGTTTGCCGTCCACCTGGCCCCAGCCGCTTTCCATCATCATGCGCTCGGAGTAGACGGCCCAGCCCTCGACCATGGCGCCGTTGCCGAACAATGACTTGACCTTGGACGGCGATTTGTTGGCATGCAGCAGCTGCACGTAATGGCCAGGAATGGCCTCGTGGATGCTCAGAACCTGCAGCGCCCAGTGGTTGTACTCACGCAGATACGACTCGGTTTTTTCTGTCTGCGCCGGGTCCAGGGGGTCCACGTTGTAATAGGTGACGCCTTGCGGGTCCAGCGGGCCCGGGGCGCTGATGGAGGCACCCGCCAGGCCGCGCATATAGGCTGGCGTTTCACGCACCTGCAGGGGCTTGCTGGGGTCGAGGTCGAGCAGATCGTGGCTTTGGACCCAGGCGGCCAGGGCGGGCAGTTGGGCGCGGATGTCGTCGATGTAGCCTGCTGGGCTGACATGGTTTTCCGCCAGCTTGTCGATCACCCGGGCAATCTTGTCCAGTCGGTTGGTGGCAGGGGCTTCACCGGGGAACAACTGAGGCCACAGGCCATCGGCCAGCTCGCTCATGGCTTGCTGCAGGCGGGCCTTTTCGTTCAGGGCGCGTTGGTACAGCGTGGGGGCGTCAACGGTGGCTTGAATTTCGTAGGCAAATTTCTGCGCATAAGCCTCACGCCCGATGCGGAAAGAGCGGCCGCTGCCGTCGCGGGTCTGGCGGGCGTCAATGGCTTCCAACGCGGTGACAAATTGCTGGATGGCGCGAACCGCCGTATCGCGGTGCTGCAGCACCCGAGCACGGTTCGACGGCTCAAGGTCGGTGCGCTGGAGCAAGTCTGCAATGTCATGGCTGAAGAGTTCCAGGCCGCCCTTGTTTTGCGAGATTGCCATCTTCAGCAAGGGTGCCGCTGGGTCTTTGATTTGTTGCAGGGCGGCGCGGTAGAACGCCGGCACCTGCTGCAGCCGCCGGTCAATCATCTGCACGCGTTGCGCGGGCGTGAAGTCGCCCTTGTTCAACAAATCGCTGAAGCCGTCGGCCACGTTGTAGCCGGTCGGATCCCAAACCTCGCTGCGAAAGCGCTCCTGTGACCAGCGCAAGTTTTGCAGATGGTTGACCAACAAGGCCAGATCACCGGTTTGACCCTCGTCCAGCTGAAGTCGGGCGGGCAGGGCTTGCAGGCGACTCAGCCACTGCTGCGCGAAGCGGATCAAGCCTTGGCGGCGCGCCTCGGTGGGTGCTGGCAGATGGGCGGAGGCCTCGTAGCGGCCGGCCACGGACGCGGCCTCGGGCAGCAGTTGCCAGTACGCCGTCAAGAAGGCGTCCACTTCTGCGTCGAAGGTGTGCTGCACCTGCGCCGCACGGTCCCGCTCGGCGTGGCGGGCTTGCGCTTCGGGCGTTTTCACGGGGGCTGCCAACGCTGAGGCCGTCAGGCTCGCGCCCAGGCACAGCAACAAGGCCAGGCGGGTGGGCAGGGCTTTGAGTTTCACGGGCAGGGTGGTCATGTTTTTCATGAAAAGAGGGGCGCTGAAAAAGCCGGATTTTGCGCCCAAGCGAGCTCAACGCCATTCGTCATGACCTTGTCACAATGTGCGAGCAGGCTCAGGCGACACTGACTCCACGCCCCGTTTCCGCCATGAACCCGAATGATCGCGATGCTCCTGATAGCGCCGAAGCCCATCAACGCATGATGCAGCGTATGCAAGCCGATTTGATCGACAGCTACGACGAAGAACTGGAGATGGAAATCGACGACCGGGCCGACACCTTGGCCGAAGGTTGCTTCACCCCGGAGCAGCGTCAGCAGCGCCGGGCCTACTTCCAGGAGCTGTTTCGCCTGCAGGGCGAGTTGGTCAAGTTGCAGGACTGGGTGGTGGAGACGCGCCACAAGGCCGTGATCATTTTCGAAGGACGCGACGCGGCGGGTAAGGGCGGCGTGATCAAGCGCATCACCCAGCGGCTGAATCCGCGCGTCTGCCGCGTGGCGGCCTTGCCGGCGCCCAACGACCGCGAGCGTACGCAGTGGTACTTTCAGCGCTATGTCTCGCATCTGCCCGCGGGGGGCGAAATCGTGCTGTTTGACCGCAGTTGGTACAACCGCGCCGGCGTTGAGCGGGTGATGGGATTTTGCTCTGACGACGAATATGAAGAATTCTTCCGCTCGGTGCCGGAGTTTGAAAAGATGCTGGCCCGCGCGGGCATTCAAGTCATCAAGTACTGGTTCTCGATCAGTGATGACGAGCAGCACACCCGCTTTTTGGGCCGCATCCATGACCCGTTGAAGCAGTGGAAGCTGAGCCCCATGGACCTTGAATCCCGCCGTCGCTGGGAAGACTACACCCGCGCCAAAGAGGTGATGATGGAACGCACCCACATCCCCGAGGCGCCTTGGTGGGTGGTGCAGGCCGATGACAAGAAAAAGGCGCGTCTCAACTGCATGAACCATTTGCTCTCGCAGATGCCCTATCACGAGGTGCCGCACGCGCCTGTGGTGTTGCCCTCGCGCGAGCGGCATGAAGACTATGCGCGCCAACCGGTGCCAGAGCAGATGCTGGTGCCTGAGTTGTATTGAGCGGGTTGCCAATTCGGGTGCCCATTCCGGCGGCCCGGTGCTCGTCACAGCCGTCCAGTAGCATGGCGGGCATGCCCGCTTTCACGCTCCACGCCTTCTGGCACTGGTTCACCCGCCTGGGTGAAGCCCAGATTCTTCTCCCCCTGGCCTTGGCCGCGATATTGTGGCTGGCCCTGGCCGCTGGGGAGCATGTGCTGGCTCGGCGCTGGCTGGGCTGGCTCGGCTTCGCTGTCGCGCTCACCACGGCCACCAAATTGGCCTTCATTGGCTGGGGTGTTGGTGTTGCGGCTTTGAACTTCACCGGCATCTCCGGCCATTCGATGTTTGCAGCGGCAGTGCTGCCGGTGCTGGCCTGGGTGGTTCTGCGCGGGCACGCGCCGCGCAGCCAGACTTTGGGCGTGCTGATGGCCTATGGCGCAGCGGCGCTGATTGCCTATTCAAGAGTTGAGGTGAGTGCACACTCATTCAGTGAAGCACTGCTGGGCTTTGTGCTGGGGGCCTGGGCCAGTGGCATGGTGCTGCGCCGGGCTCCAGCTTTGAACCGGCGCCCTCCGCTGTGGCTGCCAGTGAGCGTGGCCCTCGCCTTGGCGATATCCCCCGGCGGTGCACCCCCCTCGCGCAGCCACGATGCGGTCACCCGCCTGGCGCTCAAGCTCTCCGGGCATGCACGCGCCTTTACCCGGGCTGACCTGCTGGCCCGGCCGGTGCCCGCAGACTGGGCTGATTGAGTACTCGTTGACGACCCTCCCATTTCATCCAGCGCCACTTCTCCGCCTCAAAAAGGCAGCGCCGTGGTGCTTTTGACTTCTTCCATCACGGCGTAAGTGCGGGTTTCTCGCACGCCGGGCAGGCTCCAGATGGCGCTGCCGATGAAGTGCCGGTAGGCGTTCATGTCGGCCACGCGAATCTTGAGCAGGTAGTCGAAGCCGCCAGCCACCAGATGGCATTCCAGGATTTCGGGGCGGGACTGCACGGCGGCCTTGAAGTTGTCCATCACGTCCTGTACTGTCCGGTCCAGCAAGATCTCAATGAACACCAGCATGCCTGCGCCCAGCTTTTCGGGGTTCAGGCGCGCCTCGTACCCCAGGATGAAGCCGTCTCGCGTCAGGCGCTTGACGCGTTCCAGCACGGCGGTGGGCGAGAGATGCACCGCCTCGGCCAGCTTCAGGTTGGAGATCCGGCCATCGGCCTGGAGGGCGCGCAAGATGCGAGCGTCTATCTTGTCGAGTTGAAATTCTTCAGTCATGCCGGATTTTCTGCTGCAAACGGTGCGATGTTGCGAATTTAATTCATTGCGAAGGCCTCTAAAGTCCGTCTACTCGCTAGCTTGACCCAGAGATACGCCCATGAGCACATTCATCATTCCGCCCGAAGCCGCCCGCCTGCCCAGCCCCTACCGTGAGGAGCCGGCCGTTGTCAGCGCCTTGGTGCAAGCCTTGCGCAAGCAACTGGACTGGCCTCAGGTGATTCAGCTCGCGGCGCCCTGGGTTCAGCAGGTGAGAGCCAATCCGGCACCGTTCTGGGCGATGGAGTCGCTGCTGCGCGAATACCCAATTACCAGCACGGAAGGCCTGGCCCTGATGCGCTTGGCCGAGGCACTGCTGCGCGTGCCCGATGCGCCCACTGCCATCGCCTTGACGGCGGACCAATTGGGACGTGGCCAGTTCGACGGCGGCTCTGACGGCCCGCACAAGATGCTGGCCGGCTTGTCGGCCACGGCGATTTCTCTGTCCAAAAAATTCCTGCCTGACGCGGAGGGCCAAGGTGGCCTGATGTCGCGGTTGGGCGCGCAAACCGTGGTGGCCGCCACGGTGCGCGCAATTCAGTTGCTGGGGCGGCAATTCGTGCTGGGGCGCAATATTCGCGAAGCCATGGACGAAGCGGCCGCGGCCCGCAAGATGCTGCCCGTGCTGCGCTTTTCTTACGACATGCTGGGCGAAGGTGCTCGCACCGAAGCCGACGCCGAGCGCTATCAAGCCGCCTACGTCGGGGCCATCCAGGCGATTGCCGCCCGTGCCAAGGTGCAGCTGGGCACGCTGGGCAAGAAGGGTGAAGAAGAGGCCGCTGGGCCAGAATCCTCTGACGGCATCTCCATCAAGCTGAGCGCTTTGTTCTCACGCTATGAAGTGTTGCAGCGCGAGCGTGTCTTTGCCGAGCTGTTGCCCCGGGTCTGGCAGTTGATTGAATTGGCGGCTAACGCCAATATCAATCTGACCATCGATGCAGAGGAGGTGGACCGTTTGGAGCTGTCCCTGGACGTGTTGGATGCCCTGGCCGCGCGCATCAAGGGCAGCTATCCTCAGTGGCGTGGCTTTGGCTTGGCCGTGCAGGCCTACCAGACTCGTGCGCTGGACGTGATTCACGCCGTGGCGGCCATTGCCAACAAGCATGGCCTGCGCTTCATGGTGCGGCTGGTCAAGGGCGCCTACTGGGACGGCGAGATCAAGCGTGCGCAGGAGCTGGGCTTGAGCGCCTATCCGGTGTTCACCCACAAGCAGCACACCGACGTGTCCTACCTGGCCTGCGCACAGGCATTGATCGATCACGCCGACGTGATTTACCCGCAATTCGCCAGCCACAACGCTGGCACGATCGCGGCCATCGTGTTGATGGCGCGCCAAGCCAACGCCAAGTTTGAAATGCAGCGTCTGCACGGCATGGGCGAGGGCGTTTATCGTGAGGTCCTGCGTGATGGCAGCATCCCTTGCCGGGTCTACGCCCCGGTGGGCGAGCACCGTGATCTGCTGGCCTATCTGGTGCGCCGCCTGCTGGAAAATGGCGCCAATTCGTCCTTTGTGCACCAGCTTGCCGACGTCAATGTTCAAGTGCCCGAATTGCTGGGCTCTCCGCTGGAGCAGGTGCAGACGTATAGCGCTTTGCCCTTGCCATCGGCTTTGTACCTCGACGAAAAAGGCCGTGGCCGCCGCAATTCCAGCGGCGTGGATCTTACTGAGTTGGCGCAACGCCAGCCTTTGTTGACGGCGCTGAGCGAGGTTCATGTGCCTGAAGTGCCCATGGCCAGCCTGGGCACCGTGGCCGACGCCATGGCTCACTTGCAAGCTGGCTTCACACGCTGGAGCGCCTTGCCGGTGGGCGCGCGCGGGGCGATTTTGCGCCGCTCAGCCGATGCGCTGGATGCCCGCTTGCCCGAGTTCTGCGCCTTGCTGGTCAAGGAAGCCTTCAAGACGCAAGGCGACTGTGTGGCGGAAGTGCGCGAAGCCGTCGACTTTTTGCGTTACTACGCCGATCAGGCAGAAAGCGATGCCGTGGCGATGCAGGGCCGCGGCGTGTTTGTGTGCATCAGCCCCTGGAACTTTCCGTTGGCTATTTTTGCGGGTCAAGTGGCTGCAGCGCTGGTGACGGGCAATACCGTGGCGGCCAAACCCGCGGAGCAAACTCCGTACGTCGCCCAACGTTTTGTCGAATTGATGCAGGCCGCAGGGTTGCCGACCGACGCACTGATCTTGCTGCACGGTGCCGGTGAGATCGTGGGTGCCGCCTTGGTGGCCGACCCGCGCACGGCGGGTGTGTGCTTCACCGGATCGACCCAGGTGGCCCAGATCATCAACCGCAGCCTCGCCGCCAAGGATGGTCCGTTGCTGCCCTTGATTGCTGAAACCGGAGGGCTGAACGCCATGCTGGTGGACTCGACGGCGCTGCCCGAGCAGGTGGTAGACGCTGTGGTGCAGAGCGCCTTCCGGTCGGCCGGCCAGCGTTGCTCCGCCTTGCGTCTGTTGTGCGTGCACGAGAGCATTGCCGACGGCTTGATGGAGATGTTGCGCGGTGCCCTGCAAGAGCTGTGGGTGGGTCAGCCGGCCGAGTTGAGCACCGACGTCGGCCCCGTCATCGACGCCGAGGCCTACGACAACATCGTGCGCAATGTGGCGCGGCTGAAGCGCGATGCGCGCTTGATCGCGGAGTGCGGCCTGCATGAACGTCTGCCCGGCTTGGTGGCGCCAGTGGCCTTTGAGATCGACCGCATTCAAGACTTGCAGCAAGAAATCTTCGGCCCGGTACTGCATGTGGTGCGGTGGGGCGGCGATGTTGATCAAGTGCTGGAACAAATCAATGCCTTGGGTTACGGGTTGACGCTGGGCATTCAGACCCGCATTGACAGCCGTGCACAGCGTTTGGCGGATGCGGCACGCATCGGTAACGTCTATGTCAATCGGAATGTGATCGGGGCGGTTGTCGGTGTTCAACCCTTTGGCGGCGAAGGCATGTCCGGCACCGGCCCCAAGGCGGGCGGGCCGAACTATCTGTACCGCTTCTGCGCCCTGCCGGGGGTGAGCTCGAATGAGGGCGAAGGCAGTGCAGCAGCGACCCCGACCGACCCGGCGGTGGTGACTTCCTCACTCACCGCCGCGCTGGCTACCTTGGGGTCCGCTTTTGAGTCCTGGAGCAAGGTGCCGCTGCTGGGCCGTGCCAGCGTGCTGCGGCGGGCTTTTGAGGGCGATGCGGCATCGGCCGCGCTGTCAGCACGTTTGGATCAGGCCACGCTGGATCTGGCGGAACTGGCGCTGCCCGGCCCCACCGGCGAAAGCAATGCCCTGCGCCTGCATGGCCGTGGCGTGATGGCGGTCGCGGCGATGGCGGTTCAACCGCAGGCATCGCATGAATTGGCGCAGGCTTTGTGCGCCGCTCTGGTGGCGGGCAACAGCGTCGCGCTGGTGGCGGACGAAGCCTCCCTGGTGCTTGCCCAGGGCTTGCAACAACAACTGCACGAGGCGGGCTTGCCCAAGCAAGCAGTGCAACTGCTGTCGGGAGGTCTGGGGAGCCTGAAAGCCTTGCTGGCCGACCCGCGTCTGGCGGGTGTCGTGTTGACTGGTTCAAGCGCCTTGCTTGAGCGCACCCTGTGGCGCCATATGGCGGCTGACGCCGGCGCGATTCGCCCCTTGATTTCGGCCAAGGAGGTGATGGATGCCCGTCAGCAGTACCGCTTCTGCGCTGAGCAGACCTTGACCATTAACACCGCAGCGGCAGGCGGCAATGCGGCGCTGCTGGCAGGCATGCACTGACGCTTCAGTTCAGCGGCGCCAGCAATTCGCTCTTACTTCTCACTTCTCGCTGGGGTGAGCTTGGGTTTTTGACGCAGGCGCAGTGACAGACGGTGCACAAGCGCTTGCCAGAGGGCCTTGGCGGGGTTGGGCAGGTATGCCGGGCTGGCTGGCCGCAGCGTGTACAGGCAGGTCTGGCATGAGCCATCCAACCTGATCCAGGTCGGCGCCTGGGCCACCCAGACCGCGCCCGCTGCCAGCCGGTGGCTCAACTGCCAAACCGTGTCACTCAAGCACAGGGCCGGCGCCATCGCCAGCGGCAGGCGCAGTTGCAGGGCGCCGCTGTGTACATGCAAGACCTCGCCGGCCTCGACTTGCAACAGTTGTTGCGCGCCGGGCTGAAGGGGGCGGGGCGTGCTGGACGCTTGGTGTGCAGATTGTGAGGTCATGATGCGTGTGGCGGTCGTTCATGGGACGGGTCCAGTTTGGCCGCCATAGCCGCCCCGGTACAGCGACAGAAGCCGCCTTTGTTATGCAGAACAGCGCTCTTTTTTCCGCTGTTCTGCAGGTTGGCCTGCCCATCTGTATCGCCCGCCACAATGCGCCGCACCCGACAATCCGGCCATGACGCTTTATCTTCAGCTTGCCAGCCATTACCGTCAGGCCATTCACAAAGGTGTGCTGCCGCCGGGCGCCCGCATGCCCTCGGTGCGCGGACTGATGGGCTTGCATCAGGTCAGCATGTCCACGGCCCTGCAGGCCTGCCGCTGGTTGGAGGCGAAGGGCTTGCTGGAGGCGCGTGCCCGGGCTGGCTACTTTGTGCGTGCAGACAAGACATGGGCTTTGCCGCCGGTGTCCGAGCCTGCGTTGGTGGCGCTGCACGACGAGGCGCGCTATGTAGGGGTGCATCAAAAGGTCTCGTCCGTGTTGGCGCGAGCCCAGTCCCGGGGTGTGAGGGTCAATTTGGCAGGCGCTCAGGCAGCGCCCGAGTTGTATCCGCTGGAGCGTCTGCGCCAGTCCAGCCAGCGCGTCTTGCGTCAGCGGGGCGATTGCCTGGTGACGCCGCCGCCGCCTGGTGGCGAGCCTGGTTTGCGCAGCGCCCTGGCCCGCCAGGCCCTGGAGCAGCAGATCCAGCTCAGCCCGGAGGAAATTCTGATCACCCACGGCTGTACCGAGGCGTTGACCTTGGCCCTGCGCGCTGTCACCCAGCCGGGCGACGTGGTGGCCGTGGAGTCGCCCACTTACTACGGCCTGCTGCAGATTCTTGAGAGCTTGTCGCTGCGCGCGCTGGAGATACCGACCAGCCCGCACACGGGCCTGTCTTTGCCCGCCCTGCAGGAGGCAGCGGTGCTGACCCCCGGGCTCAAGGCCGTGGCGGTGGTGCCGCATCTGCAAAACCCCTTGGGCGCGGTCATGCCCGACGCCGCCAAGCAAGCCTTGTTGGCTTGGTGCGAGGCACAAGACTTGGCCTTGATCGAGGACGACAGCTACAGCGCCCTGTTTGACGGGCCGGCGCCTTTGCGTGCCATCAAATCTTTTGACCGCAGCGGCCGCGTTATTCTGTGCAGCTCCCTGCACAAGACCTTGGCGCCTGGCATGCGTTTGGGCTGGTTGAGTGGCGGGCGCTGGCAGCAGCGGCTGGAGATGCTCAAGTACAGCCAGTCGCGGCCCAATGAGTCGCTGCCCCAGCTGGCGGTGGCGGACTATTTCAATGCCGGCCATGGTTCGCGGCATTTGCGGGGCATGCGGGCGCGGCTGGTGTTGCAGCGCGAGCACATGGCTGAGGCCCTGGCCCGCCATTTGCCCGCCGAGTCGCGGCTGAGCGTGCCCAACGGCGGCTTCAATCTGTGGCTGGAGTTGCCCGAGGGCTTGTCCTCCATGGCCCTGTTTGGAGCGGCTCTGGATGAGGGTATACGTTTGGCGCCAGGCGCGATGTTTTCCAACTCCATGCGCTTCGACAGGTTTTTGCGCATTGGCTGCGGTCATCCCTTTGACGAGGCAGTGCGGGCGGCAGTGCAAACCTTGGGTCGGTTGGTGCAATCTTGCCGCTGACACACGGGACATAACGTATCCGCTGTACTGCTTCCGCTGAAAAGCGTCACGCCGGCACATTTGAGCGGTGTCAATCATTGATGGTCTAGGGGGGGATGTCGTAATTTGTGCGATGAGCACGAGTTCGACATCAAAGCTTTGGGCAATGAGGTCTACGATCAAAGATCCGTACCACTTGATGAATGGAGTACAAGATGCTGCGTAGAAAACTGATGTTGGCCCCCGCCGTGTTGGCGGTTTCGCTGGGCTTGCTGTCGGCTTGCTCGACCAATCAAACAGCCAAGGAGACGCCGGCGCAACAAAAGGCCGCGATCGACCAGGGCTACGACGCCACGCTGGCCACGCTGTACAAGAGCGTGAAGGGTTCGCAGGAGTTGGCTGGCAAGGCGCGGGCGATCTTGGTGTTCCCTAAGGTCTATGCCGCGGGGCTGGGCGTGGGCGGTGAATACGGTGAAGGTGCGCTGCGTGCCGGCAGCCATACCGTGGACTATTACAAGACCACGAGCCTGTCCTTTGGCTTCCAGGCAGGGGCTCAGTCCAAGGCGCTGGTGCTGATGTTCATGACCCAGAAGTCGTATGACGACTTCCGCAAGAGCCAGGGCTGGACGGCCGGTGCAGACGCCTCGGTGGCCTTGGTCAAGATGGGTGCCAATGGCGTGGTGGACACCAACAGCTACGACAACGCGGTGAACGCGTTTGCGCTGACCAATGGCGGCTTGATGGCTGCGGCCACCATTGAAGGCAGCAAGATTTCCAAATTGGACTTCTAAGCCCCCTGGGTTCGCTGTCTAAGCTGGCTGCCCAATCGCCTGCTGATCACTGTCAGCAGGCGATTTTTTCTGGGCGATGCGCATCTGCATGGACACTGCGAAGGCGGTGCCCTGATTTTCAGAGGCGCTCGCAGGGGATCGCCGTCATTTGGAACGGGTCTGCAAATCGTCGAGGTGTCTATGAATGGGCTGGCTTACTACCTGGCGGAACACCCTGAGCTGGGTGTTTTCGTCGCCATGGGCCTGGGTCACTGGATTGGCAAGTTCAAGCTCAAAGGCATTGGCTTCGGGCCCGTCACGGGCTCTTTGCTGGCCGGGCTGTTGGTGGGTTACTTCTTCCATGTACCGGTCGCTGAAACGGCCAAGCAGCTGTTGTTTCTGCTCTTCATGTTCGGTATCGGCTATTCAGCGGGGCCGGGTTTTGTGCGGGGCATCCAAGATGGCGGCTGGCGCTGGGCGGTGCTGGGCCTGACGATTCCGGTCACGGGCTTGCTGACGGCCTATGGGATGGCGAAGTGGCTGCAGTTGGACATGGGATACGCGGCCGGCATGATGTCCGGTGGCTTGACGGAGGCGCCGGTGATCGGCACCACCAGCGAGGCTATTCGCAGCTTGCCCATCAGCGCCGACGAAAAGTCGCGGCTGATCTCGCAAATCCCAGTGGCTGACGCGCTGACTTATATCTTTGGCACTTTTGGGGTGATTGTTTTCTGCACCTACATCGGGCCCTGGATCATGCGGGTGGATTTGAAGGCTGAAGCGATCGCCCTGGAGCGCGAGATGGGCATGGAGCGCAGCCACCCCGGCCTCAGCTCTGCCTGGCATATGTACGAGTTGCGCGCTTACCGCTTGGATGCCACGCAGGCCTTGATCGGGCGCACGGTGGCGCAGGCGGAACAATCGGTGGCGCCGGAGCGACTGTTCATCGAACGCATTCGCCGCGGCGAACAGATCATGGTCCCTACGCCCGACACGGTGCTGCAGCTGGACGACGTGATGGCCGTGTTCGGCCCTAACGAATCCTTGCTGCGGGTGGTGGAAGGTCGCGCCGACGAAGTCTTCGACCGTGAGTTGCTGGACATTCAACAAGCGAGCTTCGATGTCGAGGTCACCAGCCGCGAGGTGGCCGGACGCAGCTTGGCCGCTTTGCGTACAAACGAAGCCATCATTCGGGGCGTGTTTCTGAAAAGCATCCAGCGTGGCACCGAGCAATTGCCGGTGGCGCCGGGCACCGTGCTGCAGCGCGGCGATTTGTTGACCGTCCACGGGCTAGTGCCCGCCGTAGACCGGGTGGCTGCCCTGGTGGGCAATGTGTCTCGGCCCGTCATCAGCACTGATTTCGTCGCGCTGGCGCTGGCCATTTTTGTGGGCGCTTTGGCGGGGATGGTCTTGAGCACCTCGGTTGGCGGCCTGCACATCGCGCTGGGCAGCAGCGTGGCGGTGCTGTTGATGGGCTTGTCGCTGGGTTGGGGCAATTCACGCCGGCCCACTTTTGCCTACATCCCGCCGGGCGCGCTGGAGTTCATGAAGTCCATCGGGCTTTCTGCTTTCGTGGCCATGATCGGCCTGAAGGCGGGCCCGGTGTTTGTCGATGCGGTTCATGAAATCGGCGGCACGGTCTTTCTGGGTGGCATGGTGGTGACGCTCATGCCCATGGTCGTGGGTCTGGTGATGGGACGTTATGTGTTGGGCCTGAACCCCTTGCTGTTGATGGGGGCCTTGGCCGGCGCGCAAACCATGACGGCCGGTTTGGCGGCGGTGCAGGAGCGCGCTGAAAGCCCGGTGGCCGTCATCGGCTATTCAAGCACCGTAGCGTTCGGGCACATCCTGACCGCAATTGGCGGCACCGCTTTGATCTGGCTGCTGCATCTGTGAAGCTGCGTTGCCCGCGGAGGGGCACGGCGCGCTGAGTGGCCCTTGAGCCTGGACGTTCGGTAAATTTTTCCTGCCCGAGCTAACGACAAGAACGACAAGGCGTGCGTGTGTTCGAACGCCATGATTACACTGCCCATCCACTCCATGGATTCACACACACATGAGCCCTTGCATTGCATTCATCGGCGGCGGCAATATGGCCAGCGCTGTCATCGGCGGCCTGATTCGGGCTGGGCATTCGCCTCAAAGCATCTGGGTGATTGAGCCCTTTGAAGCCACGCGGCAGGCCTTGCAGCAGCAATGGGGCGTTCATACCTTTGAAAAGGCTGACCCGGTCCTGGCGCAGGCACAGATGGTGGTGTGGGCCGTGAAGCCGCAGTATTTCTCCGAGGCCGCCCAGCCCTGCGCACCCTTTGTGAGCCAGGCCTTGCAACTGTCGGTGATGGCGGGCATTCGCAGCGACGCCATTGCACGCCAGAGTGGCAGCGAGCGCGTGGTGCGCAGCATGCCCAACACACCGGCGCTCATCGGCCGCGGGGTGGCCGGGCTGTTTGCGCGCGACGCAGTATCGGCCGCTGACAAAGCCTGGGTCGAGGCCGTACTGGCGCCGACCGGCCGCACGCTGTGGGTTGATCAAGAAGTCGATCTGGACGCGGTGACGGCCCTGTCAGGCTCCGGCCCGGCCTACTTCTTCTACGTGGTCGAGGCCATGATGGCGGCCGCGGTGGACATGGGCTTGACGGCCGAGCAAGGCCGCATCCTGGCCCTGGCCACCTGCGCAGGCGCGGCGGAGTTGGCCCTGCAATCACCCGAAACACCGGAAGTGTTGCGAGCTCGCGTCACTTCAAAAGGGGGCACAACGCACGCCGCAATCAGCAGCCTTGAGGTCGACGGCGTGGCCGGCGCGGTGCGCAAAGCGGTGCTCGCCGCACAAGAGCGGGCCCGGCAGATGGGGGTTGAATTCGGAGCCTGAGCGGGCTTGACGATGGGCATTGCAAGTCGAAATTCATTGCGCGATTGGTTGCGTGCGCCCGGCTCCTTGAGCGGTCGCCTGGCCCGTCTGGGCTCAACGTTTGAGGTTCAAGTCCTTCGCCAGGGGACGCATCCCTTGCGCGCGCCCGAGCTCAAAGCCTTGGGTCTTCCGCGTCATGGGTGTACGTTCATTCGGGAAGTTATTCTTCGTGTTGATGGGCATGCGCTCGTTTGGGCGCGGTCTTCATTGCACGCCTCGGCATTGGCGGGACCCTGGCGCGCACTGAAAGGGTTGGGGTCGCGGCCCTTGGCCAATTTGCTCTATGCCGATCCACGGGTCAAACGCAGCGAGTTGAATCCCAAGCGTCTTTCTCGCCATGGCCATACGCGCCGTGCGATGCAACGCCAATGGCTGCAGGCGACCGGCGCAGCGCCTTCGACTCAAATGCTGTGGTCACGTAATTCCGTATTCCGCCGGTGTGGTGCGGAGCTGCGCGTGATGGAACTTTTCGTGCCGGAATTGGCATCATCCTCTTCCAAACTAGGGGGGAGGAACTTGGGCGTTAGGTCGTTTGTCCGCTCTAAACTGTGACTCACAGGGAGGTTCAGCACGACGTTGAGGAATCTCATGAAAACCCGAGATATTGTCATTTTCAGCGGCCAACAGTTTTCTGTCCCGCAATGTATTCAGCGCATCGACCACCAGTCGACACATGGTTGGCAATTGCGTTATGGCGGCACCAAGTTGTTCTCTGATCACTCACAGGACGGCAGCGGCGCAGCAGCCTCGCTGGCACTTGCCACCAAAGAATTGCTCAGCCGCATCGCCAAGTTGCCCGCGCCTTCGCGCTTGCAGCGCCGGCCCAGTGGCAACAAGGGCAGCGGCTTGCCGGTTGGTATTTCAGGCCCCATCGTGCGGCAGCGTGCGAGCAGCCGGGTTCGCGATTGCAGCTTTGCGGTTTCATTGCCCCGCTTTGGCGGAGCCCCACGTGGGCGCAGTGTCTACATCGGCACCGAGAACACCTACACGGCTGAAAAATACCAAGCTGCATTGGCCAAGGCGGTGTCCTTGCGCGAGCAGGCGGAAGAGGCCTATCAACGCGCCGCCACCAAGGCCAAGCGCGGTGAAGCCAAGAGCTTGCGCGCGGCCCTGAAGGCTTGATCTACAGCCGCCAGGCGCAATGGGGTCTGACGGGGTGTGTTGTGGCTTGATCAATGGGGTGTCGGCTTGGCAAGGTGCGGTGTTCAGCCGTTCGTCTTGCCAGCGGGCGCTTCGTGAAATTCAGTGGCGCAGGGCCAAATCCAGTGCGGTGCCCATGAACACGGCAAACCCCAACCAGTGGTTTTCGCGGAAGGCTTTGAAGCAGCCTTCGCGGCTGCGGTCTTTGATGAGGCTGAAGTGCCAGACCACTTGCGCGGCAGCGGCGGCCATGCCTGCCAGAAAAATCGAACCCAAACCAAAGCGCAGGCCCAGGGCGGTCCAGGCCCCCAGGTAGACGGCGTAAAAGCACATCACGCCGATTACGTCGAAGCGGCCCAGCGTCAAGGCAGAGGTCTTGATGCCGATGCGGATGTCATCGTCGCGGTCCACCATGGCGTACTCGGTGTCGTAGGCCAGCACCCAGAACAGATTGGCCACCAGCAAGGCCCATGCCGAGAGCGGCACGGCCGCCTGAACTGTCGCCAGCGTCCATGCATTGCCGCCCAGCGCGGCCGAGAACGCCATCGGAATGCCAAAGCTGAAGGCCACGCCCAACACCGCTTGCGGCATGTTCACCACCCGTTTGGCATAGGGGTAGAGCAAGGTGACCAGCAGTGCGGCGAATGACAGCAGAATGGTTGGCGCATTGGTGGTCAGCACCAGACCGAAGGCCAGCAGGGCCAAGACCGCGCCAAGGCCTAAAGCCTCCTTGGCAGACATCGCCCCGCTAGTGACTGGGCGGTTGGCGGTGCGCTTCACATGCTTGTCGAATTCGCGGTCGGCCACGTCATTCACGCAGCAACCGGCGGAGCGCATCAGCACGGTGCCCACAGTGAAAACGGCCAGCAGGTGCCAGCCGGGCCAGCCATCGGCGGCAATCCACAAGGCGGCCAAGGTCGGCCACAGCAGCAAGAGCCAGCCCGCCGGGCGGTTCCAGCGGATCAGAGACAAATACAGATCAAGGCGGGCGGGGGCGTCGGTCGCGGCGTTCATGGGGTGGATTGTCGCGTTCCCCGAAGCACCTTGCTTGTGGCAGCATCCGAGATGTTGGAATTTTCCAGCGCCGTGCATCCTTTTTTGGGGAGATCGTGATGACTGATGGCAATCGACACCCGTTCGTCTGGTATGAATTGCTGACCTCCGACCCGGAGGCCGCGGAGGCTTTTTATACCGGGCTGCTGGGTTGGACTCTGCGGGACGCTGGCATGAAGGAGATGCGCTATAGCTTGGTCAGCGTTGGTGATGGTGCGCCGATCGCCGGCATCATGGGCGGTGCAGCGTGCGTGACTCCACCCGCGCAAGAAGGCGCGCAAAGCAGCGTGGGCCAACAGCCGCCACCGGGCTGGGTGGGTTATGTGGGCACAGCGCAGGTTGACGCGTCGGCTCAACAGCTTGTCCAAGCGGGCGGCGCTGTGTTGTTCGGTCCGCAAGACATTCCGGGGGTCGGGCGCTTTGCCATGATGCGTGACCCGCAAGGCGCCGTGTTTGCCCTGTTCCATGGCCTGCCCGGTGATCGGCCGCCCGCGCTGGGCACTGAGCCGCTGCCCGGCCATGTGGCCTGGCATGAGTTGCACGCGGTGGATGGCGTCAGTGCCTTCGATTTCTACGCCGCTCAGTTTGGCTGGACGAAAGACGCGGCCATCGACATGGGGCCGATGGGCATCTACCAGCTCTTTGCGATCGACGGCGTGTCCCGTGGGGGCATGATGACCAAGATGCCGGAGGCGCCTCAGCCGTATTGGTTGTTCTACTTCAGCGTGCCCGACATTCAAGCGGCGGCCGAGCGAGTCAAGGCGACGGGCGGGCGGCTGTTGTTGGGCCCTCAGCAAGTGCCCGGCGGCAGCTGGATTCTCAACGCTATGGACCCGCAAGGCGCGCTGTTTGGCCTGACCGCGCCGGCTTGATTCAAGCGTTTAAACGCACAAACACTCAAGTCCTCAAGCGCGGGCAAACACCACCCGGTTGCGCCCGCCTTGCTTGGCCTGGTACAGCGCCTGATCGGCTGCCGCGACCATGAGCGCGGCAAGCCCGTTGGCGTCGTGGGCCGAGGCGCCCTCGGTCAGCATGGCCAGGCCGATGGAACTGGATACCGCAATTTCTTGGCGATTGCCGGTGCCAGGGTGGGCTGAGATAAAGCGTTGTTCGGCCACACTGCTGCGGATGCGCTCGGCAATCTCACCGGCAAACTCGGCCGAGGTCTGCGGCAGCAGCACCACGAATTCTTCGCCGCCGTAGCGCGCCACGGTGTCGCCAGCGCGCAACTGGCCTTGGATCAATTGGCCGATGCAGCGCAAGACCTCGTCACCCATTGGGTGGCCGTGCAAGTCGTTGATGCTTTTGAATCGGTCGACATCCAGAAACAGGCAGGCGAGTGGATGGCGGTAGCGCCGGGCTTGGGCGATTTCGATCAGGCAGCGATGCTCGAAGAAGCGCCGGTTGTACACGCCGGTGAGCCCATCCGTCAGGCCGCTGAGTTTCAGGCGCTCCTGATTGATGGCGCTTTCCAGGCAGACCGCCACGACATGGCCCAGGCGTTCGAGCAATTGCGTGCCCGTGCCGGCTTCATAGCGGCTGGCGTCGTGGCTGCCGAAATGCAGGCCGCCGATCAGCTGGCCGTGCCGGTTCAAAGGCAGCAAGGCCACCGACGCGATGCGCTCGCTGCTGTCGGGGGCAAACAAGGCGCCGTGCCGCAGCGGATCGAAGCGGCCGAGTTGGGGTTGGCTGACGCTGGTGTAGGCGCGTTCAAGCGCTTCCGGGGACTCCGGCAGATGCAAGCCGGCCAAGGCGTGGGCAGCGCCTGAGTCGAAGCTCAGGATGCGGGAAAGCTCTTGCTCGGGGTCGACCAGCGTCAAGGCAACTTGGTCGATTGCAAAAGCCTGCTTGTAGCCGGTGAGCAGCAGCGTCACCAAGTCGAGCAAGCCGTCAGCGCCGATCAGTTGGTGCTCCAACTGATCGAAGCGCCGCATCTTGTCTTCATTCAGCCGAGCCTCATGCAGCAAGGACTGCAGCTGCTGTCGGAGTGCATGGTTTTCTGTCTGAAGGGCTTGAAGCGCGCGACTGTCCATGCGGCGCATTATCCACAGGCGCCAAGACAAGCTGCTCGCGGCACAGACAAGTTTTTAGGGCTTGCGCAAGCGCAGCCACAGCGCATGCGCCTCCCCCACCACCCCGCGGCGGAAGGCCAGCACGCAGACGATGAAGATCAGGCCCGTGACCAGGCTGACGGATTCACCCAGGCCGTTGAACCAGGCCACGCCGGTCAGATCGGCCAGGGCCTTGCCGAGGTCGCCAATCTTGTTCTCCAGCGCGATGATGATCAAGGCGCCCACCATCGGGCCCACCAGGGTGCCCATGCCGCCCACCAGGGTCATCAAAATGACGGCACCTGAGGTGGTCCACAAGGCATCGGTCAAAGTGGCAAAGCCCAGCACCAGGGTTTTGGTGGCACCCGCCAGACCCGCCAGCGTGGCCGACAGCACAAAGGCCAGCAGCTTGAACTTGTCGGTGTCATAGCCCAGCGAAGTGGCACGGGCCTCGTTCTCGCGGATGGAGGTGAGCACCTGGCCGAAGGGCGAATGCACGGTGCGGTAGATCAGCC
The DNA here is from genome assembly GCF_028595305.1 of Roseateles koreensis. GTDB lineage: Bacteria > Pseudomonadota > Gammaproteobacteria > Burkholderiales > Burkholderiaceae_C > Paucibacter_A > Paucibacter_A koreensis. The sequence continues at coordinate 70,207 of NZ_JAQQXS010000014.1, forward strand.
AGAAGGCGCCGATAAAAATCGCCAGCACCACGTAGTACAGCGTCAGGTCCGAGCTGAGATCCAGCCCCAGGAAGCTGCCCCGTGGCACCGACTGCAGGCCATCCTCGCCGCCGGTGAAGGGCGCCTGCAAGAACACGAAATACAGCATCTGGCTCAAGGCCAGCGTGATCATCGAGAAGTAGATGCCGACCCGGCGAATCGCCAGCAGGCCAAACACCAGACCCACCCCGCCTGCGGCCAGCGCCCCGAAGAGCAAACCCAGCGGCGTCGGCAGGCCCCACACCTTCAGCGCATGGCCGGTGGCGTAGGCAGCCGTGCCCAAGAAAGCCGCATGGCCAAAGCTGAGCAGCCCGGTAAAGCCGATCAGCAGATTGAAGGCACAGGCGAACAAGGCGAAGCACAACACCTTCATCACGAAGATGGGATACACGCCCAGCGCGGGCAGGCAGGCGATGGCCAGGAACAGCGCCCCGTAGCCGAGCAGAGGATTCTTGTTGTTCATTTCTCTTTACCGAACAAACCAGCCGGGCGCAGCAGCAGCACGATGGCCATGACCACGAACACCACGGTGCTCGACGCTTCCGGGTAGACCACCTTGGTCAAACCTTCAATCACCCCCAAGCCCAGGCCAGTGATGACCGAACCCAGGATAGAGCCCATGCCACCAATCACCACCACGGCGAAGACCACGATGATGAGGTTGCTGCCCATCAGCGCCGACACCTGCAGGATGGGCGCCGCCAGCACGCCCGCAAAGGCCGCCAGCGCCACACCACCGGCATAGGTCAAGGTGATCATGCGTGGCACATTGATGCCAAAGGCCTGCACCAGCTTGGGGTTTTCGGTGCCGGCGCGCAGGGTGGCGCCCAGCGAGGTCTTCTCGATCAAGGCCCAGACCCCGAGGCAGACCGTGATGGAAGCCACCACCACCCAGGCCCGGTAATTGGGCAGCACCATGAAGCCCAGATTGGTGGCCCCTTGCAAAGCCTCGGGCACCGAGTACTGCTGGCCCGACACGCCGTAGAAGGATCGAAACACCCCCTCCATCACCAGCGTGATGCCAAAGGTCAGCAGCAGGCCGTAGATATGGTCTAACTTGTAAAGCCACTGCAAGAGCAGGCGCTCGATCAAGATGCCCAGCACGCCCACCACCAGCGGTGCCAGCAGCAGCATCACCCAGTAATTGAGGCCCAGGTACTCCAGTCCCATCCAGGCCAGGAAGGCGCCCATCATGTACAGCGCCCCGTGGGCGAAGTTGATGATACCCAGCATGCCGAAGATCACGGCCAGGCCCAGCGACAACATCGCGTAGAAGGAGCCGTTGACCAGGCCTAGCAAAAGCTGGCCCAGCAGGGCGGGCAGGGGAATGCCGAAAAGTTCAGTCATGCCATTGATCTTCGAGAGAAAGCGGTGAAGGCCGGTGCGGCCTGATCGGTGGCCAAGGCGCGCGAGACGGAAAATATGTTCTCGATGGCGGTCATGGCGGGGGCGGGCTCAGCCCCGGCCGCCCGCTCCCGCCAAGAACCCGGTGCGGACTCAGTGCTTGACCAGCGGGCACTTGCTGTCGGCCAACTTGGTGAAGGCCTCTTCACCGGGGATGCGGGTCACGACCTTGAAGTAATCCCAGGGTTCCACGGATTCTTTCTGCGACTTGACCTGCAGCAGGAACATGTCGTGCACGCCGCGGCCGTCTTCCTTGCGGATCTTGCCCTTGGTGTAGAAATCATTGATCGGGGTATCTTTCATTTTGGCCAGCACCTTGTCGGCGTCGTCGGTCTTGAGCGCGTTCACGGCGTTCAGATAATGTGTGACGGCAGAGTAGTCGGCGGCCTGCAAGGACGAGGGCATGCGCTTCATCTTCTCGAAGAAGCGGCGGCTCCAGGCGCGTGCCTCGGGGCTTTGGTTCCAGTACCAGCTGTCGGTCAGGTACATGCCTTCGGTGGTTTTCAGGCCCAGCGAATGGATGTCGTTGATGAACATCAGCAAGCCGGCCAGCTTCATGGTCTTGGTGACGCCGAATTCATTCGCCGCCTTGATGGCGTTGATGGTGTCGCCGCCTGCATTGGCCAGGCCCAGAATCTGCGCGCCGCTGCCCTGCGCTTGCAGCAAGAAGGAGGAGAAGTCGCTGGCGTTGAGCGGATGCTTGACGGTGCCCACCACCTTGCCGCCCGAGGCTGCTACCACCTTGGCGGTGTCGGCTTGCAGGGCTTGGCCGAAGGCGTAATCGGCCTGCAGGAAGAACCAGCTCTTGCCTCCGCCCTTGGTCACGGCCGCGCCCGTGCCATTGGCCAGGGCCACCGTGTCGTAGGCGTAATGGACGGTGTACGGCGTGCACTTGTCATTGGTGAGGGCTGAGCTGCCCGCGCCAATGGAGATGAAGGGGCGCTTCTTTTCAGCCGCCACCGTGGCCATCGCCAGGTTGGCGCCTGAGTTGGTGCCGCCGATGAGCAGGTCCAGGCCCTGGGTGTCGATCCACTCGCGGGCCTTGGAGGCGGCCACATCGGCCTTGTTTTGGTGGTCCGCGAAGATGAACTCGATCTTCTTTCCGGCAGCCATGCTCTTCATATCGGCGATGGCCATCTTGATGGCTTCCACGCCACCCGCGCCGTCGATGTCCGCATACACGCTGGACATGTCGGTGATGAAGCCGATCTTCACCACGTCACCCGACACCTGGGCTTGAGCCCCAGCGCAAAGCATGCTGCCGCACGCGGCGAGGCTGGCCAGAGCGATTCGTTTGAAAGTCATGAGGATGTCTCCTGGGTTTGTGGGTGAAGAAGCGTGGCGGATCATGCTTGGGGGTGGGCGCTTCGGGTGGCGCTTCAAACGCTCAACAGCACGTCGAGCACCGCCTGTTTGGCGGGCAGCTCGGCGGCGGGAAAAGATTCCACCACCTCGCCGTGCTCGACCACGATGAAGTGGTCGGCCAACGGAGCGGCAAAGCGGAAGTTCTGTTCCACCATGATGATGGTGAAGCCGCGAGCCTTGAGCGCGGTGATCATGCGGGCCAGCGCTTGCACGATAACGGGGGCCAGGCCCTCAGAGATTTCGTCCAGCAGCAAGATGTCGGCGCCGGTGCGCAGGATGCGCGCCACTGCCAGCATCTGCTGCTCGCCCCCCGAGAGCCGGGTGCCAGGGCTGTGCTTGCGCTCGGCCAGATTGGGGAACATGGCGTAGATGTCCGCCTCGCTCATGGGTGTGCTGCGGCGGTTCTTCAGCGGCGGGGGCAGGCGCAGGTTCTCTTCGGTGGTGAGCGAGGCGAAGATGCCGCGCTCCTCCGGGCAATAGCCCAGGCCGAGGTGAGCGATATGGTGCGTCGCCATGCCGATCGTTTCTTCGCCATGCACGCGGATGCTGCCTTTGCGCCGCCCTGTCAAGCCCATAATGGCCCGCAGCGTGGTGGTGCGCCCGGCGCCATTGCGCCCCAGCAGTGTCAAGACCTGACCCTTTTTGACGCTCAGATTCAGGCCGTGCAAGATGTGGCTCTCGCCATACCAGGCGTGCAGATCGGTGATTTGGAGTGCGACTTCGCTCATGCTCAATGAGCTCCCTGGAGTTCGGCGGCTTCGCTGCCCATGTACGCTTCTAGCACGGCGGGGTGCTTGGAGACGGTGGCGTAATCGCCCTCGGCCAGCACGGCGCCGCGGGCCAGCACGGTGATGCGGTCGGCGATGCGGGAGACGACCTTCATGTTGTGTTCAACCATCAGCACGGTGCGGCCTTCGGCCACGCGCTTGATCAACTCGGTGATGCGGTCCACATCTTCGTGGCCCATGCCCTGGGTGGGCTCGTCCAAAAGCATCAGTGTGGGCTCCATGGCCATGGTGGTGGCAATCTCAAGCGCGCGCTTGCGGCCATAGGGCAAATCACCGGCCTTGAGATGGGCGGCATCGCGCAGGTCCACCAACTCCAGCAAAGCCAGCACGCGGGCGTCGAGCTGCTTGAGCCCGGTGAGCCCTTTCCAGAAATGAAAGCTGGTGCCAGTGAAGCGTTGCAGGCCGATGCGTACGTTCTCCAGCACCGTGAGGTGGGGGAAGACGGCCGATATCTGGAAGCTGCGGATCACGCCCCGGCGGGCGATCTCAGCGGACTTCTCGCGGGTGATGTCCACGCCATTGAAGACGATGGTGCCGCGCGTGGGCTCCAAGAACTTGGTCAGCAGGTTGAAACACGTCGTCTTGCCGGCGCCATTGGGGCCCAGCAGCGCATGGATGTGTCCGCGCTCGACCTGCAGGTTCACTTGGTCCACGGCTGTGAAACCCTTGAACTCTTTGGTCAGATTTTTGGTCTCGAGAATGAGTTCGCTCATCGTCTGTGCTGCACCGATTCAGGGCGCTAACGATTGATTAGAGCTCACCAATGTAGGGCGGAATGTGACGCCCGGACACAGGAACAACCTTTACGTAGCATTGCCATAGGGTTAACACTGGCCGCCCCGTCATTCCAAGCCCATGTGTCCTGAACCTGAACAACGGGCAGGCGTGAGATGGCCTTTCGGCGCGCTCTGGGAGAGCCGGCGTTTTGCGGGCATTGAGCCTCACCCGTCCGGGTTGAGCCCGTCGAAGCCGGTGGTCAGGCTAAAGGCCTCAGCCTTCCAGGCGCTTTTGGAACACCAGGCCGGCGTGTTCGCGCAGGGCGTGGAACTTGATCTTCGGCCAGTTGCTTTCGATGGCACGCAATTCGGGCGCGTACTCCACCAACACGGTGGGGGCGTCCACCGCATCGTAGGCCATGCGGTGGTCGTTGGCATCGATGAAACGCTTGAGTTCGCGTTCGCCGCCGTCCTCGGGGCTGCAGGTCACCCAGCGCGCCACCTGGAAGCGGCTGCCGGTGATACGGGCCTTGACGCCGTATTCGTGCTCCAGCCGGTGCGCCACCACTTCAAATTGCAGCTGGCCCACGGCACCCAGCAGTAGCACCGAACCCGCGACGGGGCGGAACACCTGGATCGCGCCCTCTTCACCCAGCTGGGTCAGGCCGGCCTTGAGTTGCTTGGTCTTGAGCGGGTCGGCCACTTCCACGCTGCGGAACATTTCCGGCGCGAAGAAGGGCAGGCCGGTGAACTGCAGGGCCTCGCCTTCGGTGATGGTGTCACCCAACTGCAAGACGCCGTGGTTGGGGATGCCGATGATGTCGCCGCCAAAGGCTTCGTCCAGCAGCTCGCGGCGCTGGCTCAAAAAGCTCACCACGGTGTTGGGCCGCAATTCTTTACCTGAGCGCACCACCTTGAGCCGCATGCCGCGCTCGAAATGGCCCGAGGCCACGCGCAAAAAGGCAATGCGGTCGCGGTGCGAGGGGTCCATATTGGCTTGGATCTTGAACACCACGCCGGTGAATTTAGGCTCTTCGGGCAGCACCACGCGTTGCATGGCGGTGCGCTCGCCCGGCGCCGGGGCCAGTTCGACCAGGGCGTCCAAAATCTCCTGCACGCCGAAGTTGTTGACCGCCGAGCCGAAGAACATGGGCGTCTGCTTGCCGGTCAAAAACTCTGCGTGATTGAACTCGGCGGCGGCGTCGCGCACCAACTCAATCTCGCCCTCGGCCTGCTCGTACTGCATGCCAAAGCGTTGCGCATAGGCCGGGTTGCTGAGGCCGCTCAGAATTTCATCGTCACCACCTACGCGGTCTTCACCCGGCGAGAACACCCGCATCTGCTCGCGGCGCAAATCCATCACGCCGTGGAAATGCTTGCCCATGCCGACGGGCCAGGTGAAGGGCACCACCGTCATGCCCAACTCGCGCTCGATCTCGTCCATCAGGGCCAGCGGGTCTTGCACCTCACGGTCCATCTTGTTGACAAAGGTGAGGATGGGCGTGTTGCGCGCGCGGCAAACCTGCAGCAGGCGGCGGGTCTGCGGCTCCACGCCGTTGGCGGCGTCGATCACCATCAGCGCCGCGTCAACGGCGGTGAGCACGCGGTAAGTGTCCTCCGAGAAGTCCTGGTGGCCCGGGGTGTCCAGCAGATTGATCACGCAGTCGCGGTATTCCATCTGCATCACCGAGGACGCCACCGAGATGCCGCGCTGCTTCTCGATTTCCATCCAGTCCGAGGTGGCATGGCGCGAGGCCTTGCGGGCCTTCACCGAGCCGGCGATCTGGATCGCGCCCGAGAACAGCAGCAGCTTTTCGGTCAGCGTGGTCTTGCCCGCATCCGGGTGGGAGATGATGGCGAAGGTGCGACGACGCTTGACTTCGGTTTGAATGCGGGTGGGAAGGTCGGCGGACATGGGCTGTGTAACGCGATCAGGCGGCAGGCCCACGCGCAGGGTTCGAACAGAATTGGGGAGAAGAAGGGCGGAATTATCGCAGCGGCACGGCCTGGGGAATACGCACATGCTTCATCCCCCCTTGGAATCGATCGCGCTTGCTATCCTTTGTCGCTCATCTTGGGCAGCGAGGCAGACCAGAGCTATGAGCATGCGCGGCGGATTTTCATGGGGCGTGAGCGCCTGTTTATTGGCGATGGGTTTGTGTATGGGGGCCTGGGCACAGCCTGTGCCAGTGGCTACCGCAGCCGCCGCGCCTGTGACGCTGGCACCCATTCCGGTGGAAGCGTTTTTTCAATGGCCCAAGGTGATGCAGGTGAAACTCTCACCTTCCGGCCGCCAGCTGGCTTTGACCACCTCACGCAACAACAACCGGGTGGGCCTGGTGGTGATCACCCTGGGCGGGTCCGGCGAGGCGCCCACAGCCGGCTATGTGGCCGGCTTTTCCGATGCCGACATCACGCACTTTGACTGGGTGGGTGACAAGCGGCTGGTGTTCAGCGCGATTGACCTGCAAGCGGGCAGCGGAGAAGACTACCGCTTGGCACCCGGCTTGTATGCGGTGGATGCAGATGGCAGCCAGATGCGCCAGCTGGTCAAGCGGCGCGGCCGACAGTTTTTTGTCGATGGCAACGTCATCGATCGCACGCTGGAGTGGAATCACATCTTGCTGGCCACGCCCAAGCAGCAACCCGGCGTGGCATCAGACGAAGTCTTGATCGGCCATATGGACTTCATCGACAAGCGCGTGCGCCAGATCACCCCGATGTGGTTGAACACCCGCACTGGCCGCACCCACAGCGCTGCAGTGTTCGGCGCGCCCTCGCAAACGGTAGCTTGGAAATTCGACAGCCGTGGCGAACCACGCTTGGCCGTGACCTACGACGAAGGCCGCCAGCGTGTGCATTGGCGCGCCCCGGGCGAGTCTCAATGGCGCCTGATCAGCGAAAGTGATCTGCTGACCCCTCCTTTCCATCCCGTTGATGTGGACGACGCCGGAACGCTTTACCTCACTTATGGAGAAGGCGCGCGGGGTGACGCGGTGTTGAGTGTGTTTGATTTTGAAAAAGGCGCACCCCAAAAGCCGGGCCTGGTCAGCACGCCGGGTTTTGACTACAGGGGTAATTTGGTGCTGGACCGCCCTGGTGGCCGGGCGTTGGGCGTGACGGTGGAGACCGACGCCGAGCAAACCATCTGGTTCGACCCCGAGATGAAGCAATTGCAGGCGCTGGTCGATGACAAGCTGCCCGGCCGTGTCAATCGCCTGAGCTGCCGCCGCTGCGGTGCCGACGACATGGTGGTGCTGGTGCGGTCCTTTTCCGACCGCGACCCGGGGCGCTTGTACCTGTACGAGGCGGCGGACCAGCGCTGGAAATTCATCAGCACGGTGCTGGACGATATCGACCCCCGCCGCATGGCGACGGTCGACCTTCACCGCATCACGGCGCGTGACGGGCGCGACTTGCCGGTATGGCTGACGATTCCGCCCGGCGTCCAACCGGGCCATCCTGCGCCGGCGGTGGTGTTGGTGCATGGCGGGCCCTGGGCGCGGATCGGGCATTGGCAGTGGCAGGCCATGGAGCAGTTTTTGGCTTCACGGGGTTACTTGGTGATCAGCCCGGAATTTCGCGGCAGCACCGGCTATGGCGATGCGCATTACCGCGCGGGCTGGAAGCAGTGGGGCCAGAGCATGCAGGACGATGTGGCGGACGCTTTGCTGTGGGCGCGCGCCCAGGGCTGGGCCGACAAGGAACGTGCCTGTATTGCCGGCGCCAGCTACGGCGGCTACGCCACTTTGATGGGCCTGGTGCGCAACCCCGAGCTGTACCGCTGCGGCGTGGCTTGGGCGGCGGTGACGGACCCGTTTTTGTTCATCCAGGGGAGTTGGTGGGTGGACGATGACATCAGTGGTGATGGCCGAAAATACTATTTGCAGCACATGGTTGGCGATGCCGAGAAAGACGCCGCCATGTTGACCGCCGCGTCACCGGTCGCTCAGGCTAAGCGGATTCAAGCCCCGTTGTTGCTGGCCTTCGGTGAGTCAGATCGGCGCGTGCCTATCGCCCATGGCAGGCGCCTGCGTGAGGCTTTGACCGACGCGGGCCATCCGCCCGAGTGGGTGAGCTACCCCAATGAAGGGCATGGCTGGCGCCTGATGAGCAACCAGATCGATTGGGCCCAGCGGGTCGAGAAATTCCTGGCGCAGCATTTGCAGGCGGATTCAAAGGCCGAGGTCGCGCACTGAGCCGGCCTGGGGCACCAGGAGGCGGTACAGCCCGTCAGTCCAAAAAGGGTTTGACGACGGCGATCAGGCGGTCCACATAAGCCGCTTTTTCGCCCACCGGCGCGGCGTAATGCAAGCCCTCGCGGGCGGCAGCTTCATTGGCGCGTTTGAGCATCACCCAGGTCGCCAGATACTGTGCAGCCAGGCATCCGCCCGCCGTGGCGATGGCACCGTGGGCATGAAAAGGCTCGTTGTCCAGCACACGGGCGCCGGCCTCGATCACCCAGGGCTTGGTGATCGTGTCTGTGCAGACGGGGTGTTCGCCCAGCAGGCCCAAACGTGCCAGCAGCAGTGCGCCGGAGCATTGCGAGCCGATCAACTGACGCAGCGGGTCGAGTTGCAGTCGGTCTAGCAAGGCAGAGTTTTCGGCGATGGCCCGCGTGTAGATGCCTGAGCCAAACAGCACCACCTCGGCCTCGTTTGCCCATTCCAGCGGACGCTGGAGCTGCACGGTCACGCCGTTCATGGAGGTCACGGCATGCCCCGGTCCGCACAACTCGGCGCTGAAACCATGCGGCAGCAGCCGGTTCAACAAACCCAGCGCGATAAAGCTGTCCAGCTCATTGAAACCGTCAAAGGTCAGGATAGCAATGCGGGTGGAAGCACTCATGGGGCGGGGTAGCAAGGGGGACTACAGTCCGCGCCATCGTAGCCAAAGATTCACGCCATGTCAGCTTCATCCACTTCCCTCAACGCCGGCATGCCCAACGACACCCGACGCTGGGCCTGGTTACCTCCCGTGGGGTCTGTGAGTTATTACGCCTTGCTGGGCGCAGTTGGCATGCTGGTGCTGGGCCCGCTGGGCGGTATCACCGCGGCCTTCATGAACTTTTCGATCGGCTTTTATGTTGGCGGGCAGGTCTTGGCGGGCATTTTGGGCTCCGTAGTGACCTTTGGTTATGGGGTTGAAGGCAAACACGGTGCCAACTACATCCAGACCACTGCCGCCTCTGTGGCCGGCATGATGGCCATGAGCACCTTGATCCAGGCCATGGTCTGGATGGGCATGCCGCCGGTGCCGACTTGGCAGTTGGTCATCTACATGCTGTGCATCGGCATGATGGCGGCGGGCATTGGCATGCTTTACACGCCGATCTTGGTCGAGCGCATGCAACTCACCTTTCCCTCCGGGCTGGCGGTGGCCAATATCTTGCGTGCCCTGACGGATCCGGTTTTGTTGCGTCAGTCGGTGTCGCGGCTGTTCGGCGGCATGGCCGTGGGTGCGATCGGTGGCATTGCCGGGGCCAAGGTGGCTGTCTTGGGCGTGATTGAGCTGTCCACGTCCACCTTTGGCGCCGGCCTGATTGTGGGCGCCCGCGTCGGCATCCCTGCGATCACCGGGGGCTTATTGTTCTGGGGTCTGGCGCCTTACTTCATCAGCATCGGCTGGTTGAAGCCGGGTGAGCCTTTTCGCAAGATTGCCTTCTTGATTGCGCTGGGCATGATTTTGGGCGCGGCCATTGTCGACCTGACTTTGATCCTGTGGCGTGCGGCGCAGCGCCTGCGCAGTCTGGCGTCCGGAGCTGCCACAGAATTCGCCACGCTAGTGCCTGCCGAACAGGTGGGTGCACGCACGGGCCCGCCCGCCAGCTTGCCGCGCCTGTTGCTGTGGGTGGGCGTGTGGACACTCGCCACCATCATGGCTGGGATGCAGTTCTTCCACGAGCCCTTGGGCTATATGCTGCTGGCGGTTGGGCTGGTCTATGTGTTCGCGATTGTTAATGGCATTTCGCTCGGGCTGACCGACAACAATCCCATCTCTTCGGCTTTCGTGGTGACCGTGCTGATCCTGGCCAGCGTGGGTCTCAAAGACCCTATGCTCGGGTTGATGGCCGCCATGGTGGTGTTCATCTCCGCCACGGTGGCGGGTGATATGCAGCAAGATCGCTCCACCGGCTGGCGTCTGGGCTCGAACCGTACCGTGCAGTTTCGCTTCCAGGTCGCGGGCCTGTTGCTGGGGGCGGTATTGGCGGTGGCCGTAGCCAAGGTTTTCATGACCGCCTACCCCGTGCTCAGGCTGGACCAGACGGTGATGAGTGAGAGCGAGGCGCCCGCCCAATGGACTTCGGCCATGACCTTCAAGTTCGTCGGTGTCTTGCGCAGCCTGACGGAGCCCAAGGTCTTTCAGACCACGGCTATTTTGATCGGCTTGGGGATTGGTTTTGGCAGCGAAGTGCTGCGCAAGCTGATCAAGAGCAGGGTCGCCTATCAGCGTTTTGTTGCCAGTGGACGCAAAGGCTTTGTACTGGATTTCTGCCTCGACGCGCTCTTTTTGCCCAGCCCCTACGCCTCGTCCTTTGGCGGTTTTGTGAATCTGCCGACTTCGGCCTGGTTTGCCGCTGGCGGCGTGATCTCCAGCGCCATCAACAGCCTGTCGTCCAAGCCCGCGGGTGATGCCGATGAGCTACCCGACGATATGAGCAGCACCTCTCTGGTGGGCGGCGGCCTCATCGCTGGCGATGCGCTCGCCGCCCTGGGGCTGGGCTTGGCGGGACTGGCGGCGATGCTATGAACTGCGTGAAATCGGCTTACTTGGACGCGGTGGTTACCGTCGCTTGTGGTGCCGAGGCCGAGTCCACTGGTGCAGCGGATGCGGCGGGCGCAGCCGGAACGACCGGTGGTGTCAGCGTGCTCGTTTTGCCCATCATTACCGTGATCAATGGTGGGTAGTCGTAGGCCGCGCCAGTGGCAACGTCGACCCCCGCACCAATGACCCCGCCAAAGAGGATGTTCCCGAAGGCCATGGCCTTGGTTGAGGACTTTACGATCAATATGCCTGGCTCCAGCGAGTCTTTTTTGCAGCTGATCGACATGTCTTCGAAGCTGCGGTTGACTGTTGCGCTGCCGGGCGTGGTGAGGTACCACGTGCCCTTGTTATTGACCAGCGTGCAATTGGCGCCGGCAAGTGGACCATTGTCGGTTTGAGTGTCCACCGAGATTGATTGATTTTGTCCGTTGACGATCGAGGCGCATCCGCTCAGTTGTACCGCGGCGGCGATCAGGAGTGCAGTTTGGATTTTCATGGGATATCGATGGCGTTTCAGGCGTTTTGACATTGATTGATGAGAGTTCAACGACGGCTTAATTCAGCACGTCGGTTCAGGGTTGCCTGCACCGACAAGTTGCGAAATTGGCAGATGACGCATCGCGGCGCAGCCTCGGGCTGCGCCGGAGCGTGATTGAATCTCCTCCACAAACAGCGCGCTGTGCGAACTGTTAATTTTTGTAAATATCGCTCAAGGGTAACGGGCGAGCATGTCAGCACACACAGGGTTTGTCCCGACGATGCTTGGTGAAAATTAACTGCGTTTATGCTGTCGCCGGTGCACCAACCACGCGGCCAGTCGCGTGAAACCCCGTGTCTAGGCCGGCAGCGCCCAGCGATAGGGCGCTACAACCGGCGCACCGCCCGGACATTCGCATCGATGCAACGGCTTATTCTTCCAGCAAGCTGCGCAGCATCCAGGCGGTTTGTTCGTGCACGGTCAGACGCTGGGTCAGCAGGTCGGCGCTGGGCTCATCCGAAGCCTTGTCTACGGCCGGGAACAGGCTGCGGGCGGTGCGCGCCACAGCCTCATGGCCTGCCACCAGGATGCGCACCATCTCCAACGCCTTCGGGGGCGTGGCGGGCGCGTCGGGCAGTGAGCTCAGCTGGGCGAACTGCGCGTAGGAGCCGGGTGCTACATGGCCCAGCGAGCGGATGCGCTCAGCGATGGGGTCCACCGCATTCCACAGCTCGGTGTACTGCGCCATGAACATGGTGTGCAGGGTGTTGAACATCGGCCCCGTCACGTTCCAGTGGAAATTGTGCGTGGTCAGATAGAGCGTGTAGGTGTCGGCCAGCAGGCGCGAGAGGCCGGCGGCGATGGCGGCACGGTCCTTCTCTGAGATGCCGATATTGATGCTGGCGCCAGAGGATTTTGCGGAACTGGACTTCTTGGCCATGGGCTGCTCCAAAGGATCGTTGGCTTGGTTTGGGCGTGTCAGGCCCCGGCTGGGCTTGAACCCTGCGGGGCGCGAGCTCACCCTCGCAGCATAGACCAAGCTCGCACGTGGTTTGTGACGCTAGCTAGGGGGAGCGCTCAGCTGCTGGCTCTGGGGCGCGATGGAAGGCGCCCACTGCTCATCGCCATGGATTGGAGGCTTTGGGCGAGGGCGAGCAACTCGCTGCGCAAGGCCTGAGGTTTGTGGATGGTGCAGGCAAAAGGCCAAGCCGCGATCTCACGCGCCATGGCGCTCAGATCGTCGATCTGCGCATCCAAGCGGCAGCCCTCGTGCAAGGGGACTAACAAGCCCAGCTCGGGCGCGAGATGGGCGCGCGCCGTGCTGATGTTGGTGTGCAGGCTCAGGCGCACTGTGTGGGCGCGGGGCAGGGTGGCGATGGCCTGGCTCAGATGGGCCAGCACATCAAAACCTGCGGGTCGCAAAAAGCTGGCCGGGCGGGCTTCGACCGCCTCCACCCGGTCCAGGCGAAAACAGCGCAAGGCCTGGCGCAGATGGCAATACCCGACGGCATACCAGTGGCCTCCCCGGAAAGCCAGGCCGTAGACATCCACCTCCCGGGCCTCGGTCACCTGCTCTTGCGCGCCGCTGCGGTAGCGCAGGCGCACCCGCTGCTGGGCGCGAGCAGCCGTGCTGAGGGCTGGCAGATGCTCGGTCAGCAAGCTGCCTGGCATTGACTTCTGGCCGGGCGTCAGGGCCACCGCCTCAACCACATCGCGCAGCCGGCGTTGCAAGGCCTTGGGGCTGACGCGCTCCAGCTTGGCCTGGGCACTGGCCAGGGCGGGCAGGATACCGTTCAGGCCCAGCTCGCGGGCGGCGCGCAAACCCATGGCCAAGGCCAGGGTCTCGTCCTTGCTGAACATCATGGGCGGCAGCTTGTGGCCGGGGCGCAGGCTGTAGCCGCCGTCGCGGCCGCGCTGGGCTTGCACCGGCACACCTAACTCCTGCAAATGGGTGATGTAGCGGCGCACGCTGCGCACCTCCACTCCCATGCTGCGGGCTAGCTCGGCGCCGGAAAGCTGGCGGTTTGACTGCAACAGCTCCAGCAGGGCCAGCACGCGGCTGGTGGGTTTGGTGGCATGAGCCATGTCGGCGTCCCGTGCATCGATACAGGACCGATTCTGTCCTATATCGCTTCTAGACTGCATCCATGCCCACCTACAAGACGATCTGAACTCATGGAACACGCCAACAGCCTCTGGATGTTTTTCGCTCTGACCCTGGGCGTCATCGCCTTGCCGGGCCTGGACATGGCTTTTGTGGCCGGCAGTGCCAGCGCACGGGGTTGGCAGGGCGGGGCGGCGGCCACAGCCGGCGTGGTGACGGGCGGGCTGATCCATGTGCTGGTCAATGTGACGGGTCTGGCCGCCTTGCTGATGCTGTGGCCCGGGGCCTTCCAGGTCTTGCTGGTGGCCGGCTCGGCCTATATGGCCTGGATAGGCTGGAGCATGTGGCGATTGCCGCTGGAGGCGGCGAGTGCGCCTCAGCCCGGGGCCCAGGCATCGCAGCTATCGGCCTTGCCCACGCTCGCTCTGGTGTTCCGCCGTGGTGTGCTGAACTGCCTGCTCAATCCCAAGGCCTACGCCTTCATGCTGGCCGTGTTTCCCGCCTATCTGCAGGTGCCCGAGCGTAGCGTGGCGGCGCAGGCCACCTTGTTGGCGAGCATCATCGCGGCCAATCAAATCGTGGTTTACGGTGGGGTGGCGGCGGCCACCGTGGGGGCTCGCCAGTGGCTGGGCGGGGAAGGGCGGCGGGCGGGCTGGATGACGCGTGCCGTGGGCGCTTTGTTGATGGTCGCGGCGGCGTTGACGCTGTGGAAAGCCTGGGTGTGAGTGAGCTCAGTTCGCGCTATGCCGCATCCAGTCCACGATGAATTGCGCGCCCAGGGCGGCGCCGCTGAGGTTGATGGCCAAGCCTAGAAGTTGGCGAGGTTTTTTTTGATCATGATGATGAATCCTTGAATGAAAAAGGGGGCGAACCCTTGGTCGCCCCCTTTGTTGACTGGCTTGGCGAACGAATCAGGCCAGATCGAAGCGGTCCAAGTTCATGACCTTGACCCAGGCGGCCACGAAGTCATTGACGAACTTGGTCTGCGCATCCGTGCTGCCATAGACCTCGGCCAGGGCGCGCAGCTGGGCGTTGGAGCCGAACACCAGATCGGCCCGCGTACCCGTCCACTTCAGCGCACCCGTCTTGCGGTCGCGGCCTTCGAACAGATCTTGCGTCTCCGAAGTCGATTTCCACTGCGTGCCCATGTCCAGCAGATTCACGAAGAAGTCATTGCTGAGCGTCTCCGGCCGCTGGGTGAGCAGGCCTTGCGTGGAGCCGGCGACGCCCACATGCAACACCCGCAGGCCGCCGACCAGCACCGTCATCTCGGGCGCGGTGAGACTCAGCAACTGGGCCTTGTCGATCAAGAAGGCTTCGGCCGGCACCTTGACGCCTGGCTTGAGATAGTTGCGGAAGCCGTCGGCCACCGGCTCCAGCACGGCGAAGGAGGCCACATCGGTCTGTGCTTGCGAGGCGTCCATGCGGCCCGGCGTGAAGGGCACGCGGATACTTTGGCCCGTCTTCTGCGCTGCCAGCTCAATGCCGACGCCACCGGCCAGCACGATCAGGTCGGCCAGCGACACGGACTTTTTGCCGCCCGCCTGAGCTTGCTTGAACTCGGCCTGAATGCCTTCGAGTACCTTCAGCACCTGGGCCAGCTGTTCGGGCTGGTTGACGGCCCAGTCCTTTTGCGGCGCCAGGCGGATGCGCGCACCGTTGGCGCCACCGCGCTTGTCGGAGCTGCGGAAGGTGGAGGCCGAAGCCCAGGCGGTGCCGACCAGCTGCGAAACCGACAAGCCGGAAGCCACGATTTTGGCTTTGAGGCCGGTGATGTCTTGCGCGTCCACCAGCGCATGGTTGAGGGCCGGGATGGGGTCTTGCCAGATCAGCTCCTCAGTCGGCACTTCGGGGCCCAGGTAGCGGCTGCGCGGGCCCATATCGCGGTGGGTCAGCTTGAACCAGGCGCGGGCAAAGGCGTCGGCGAATTGATCTGGGTGGGCCAGGAAGCGACGCGAGATCTTCTCGTAAGCCGGATCCACCCGCAGCGACAGGTCGGTGGTCAGCATGGTGGGCAGGTGTTGCTTGCCCGAGTTGAAGGCATCGGGAATCGTTGCTTGCGCATTCTTGGCCACCCATTGATGGGCACCGGCCGGGCTCTTCGTCAGCTCCCACTCGTAGGCGAACAGGTTCTCGAAGAAGTTATGGCTCCAGGCCGTGGGCGTCGTCGTCCAGGTTACTTCCAGGCCGCTGCCGATGGCGTCGCCAGCCTTGCCGGAGCCGAAGCTGTTGTGCCAGCCCAGACCCTGGCTTTCCATGCCTGCGGCTTCGGGCTCGGCGCCCACATGCTTGGCGTCAGCCGCGCCGTGGGTCTTGCCGAATGTGTGGCCGCCAGCGATCAGGGCGACGGTTTCTTCGTCGTCCATGGCCATGCGGGCAAAGGTATCGCGGATGTCTTTGGCGGCGGCCAGCGGGTCGGGGTTGCCGGCGGGGCCTTCGGGATTCACATAAATCAGCCCCATCTGCACGGCGGCGAGGGGGTTCTCCAGATCGCGCTGGCCGGCGTCTGCCTTGTTGTAGCGCTTGTCATCGGCCAGCCAGGTGGTCTCGGAGCCCCAGTACACGTCTTCCTGCGGCTCCCAGGTGTCGGCGCGGCCGCCGGCAAAGCCAAAGGTCTTGAAGCCCATGGACTCCAGCGCGACGTTGCCGGTCAGGATCATCAGATCGGCCCAGGAGATGCTTTGGCCGTACTTCTGCTTGATGGGCCAGAGCAGGCGGCGCGCCTTGTCGAGGTTGACGTTGTCGGGCCAGCTGTTCAGGGGCGCAAAGCGCTGTTGCCCGCCGCCTGCACCGCCACGGCCGTCGCCCACGCGATAGGTGCCGGCGCTGTGCCAGGCCATGCGCACGAACAGGGGGCCGTAGTGGCCGAAGTCGGCCGGCCACCAGTCTTGCGAATCGGTCATCAAGGCCAGCAGGTCCTTCTTCAGGGCGGCCAGGTCCAGGCGCTTGAAGGCCTGAGCGTAGTCGAAGCCGGGGTCCAGCGGGTCAGACAGGGCGGAGTGCTGATGCAGGATGCCCAGCTTCATCGGTTGGGGCCACCAGTCGCGGCTGGACTTGGCCAGGGCGGCGCTGGCGCTGGCGGCGGCGGAATGATTGAAGGGGCACTTGGCTTCGGTGGACATCGCATTTCTCCTGTGGGGTTGGGCGCTCACCCAGGCTTGCTTGGGGCTTGCTGCTTCACCGGGCTGGGCCAGCCGGGCTGACATGAACGCAAGCTTAGGTTTTGATGATAAATAGTGCAAAACAATTACATTTACTGCATCGATAGTAAATTACAAAAATAGAGGTTTTGCCATGGATTTCTGCGGTGGCGAATCCGCTCAAGGGTCTTGCCACCTCCGCGCTTGGTTGGGTGCGCCACCGGGCTCGTGACCGTTGTGACCGTTGCGACGCGTTGTTTGGAGTCTCAAATCATTTACTCCGACTGTTTAGTTCAGCGTTTTCTTTCAAGTCAGGGACATCAGCGTGTCGTCAATGGGTGATGGAATGGGACTAGGGTTTACGCGTAATTCGCGCCGTCTGGGACCGCTTTCGCGCCAGCTTCGTGGGGCCTCGTCGCAAGGGTGTGGGCAGGGCGGCGCGTCGTTGCGATAGTTCATCCACCGAAGCCCTGGGGGCTTTTTCAGCCGGCTGAATCAGCCGGATCGCTTGTAACTTCTTGAAGGAAATCATCATGGCCTATGCTTCTTTTCGCAATCCCACATTTCAAACCTTGCGCTTGAGCGCTGTGGTCTTGGCGGCCGCGCTGGCAAGCCTGGGTCAGGTCCAGGCCGCTGAAACATCTGTGGCCGCAGCCGCCAGTGCGAGCCATGAAGTGACTCGCGCCGAGGTGCTGGCTGAACTGGCCAAGGCCCGCGCCGAAGGCACCATGCCGGGTGAAAATGAGGTCGATCCCTTCACCACGCAGCGCCGTGCAGAAGTCCTGGCTAAGGCCAAGGCCGCCACGCGCCAGGCAGAAGCCGCTAGTGCCGCGGCCTCGCAAGTGCCGACACGCTGAATGGGGTTTGGCGTGGGAGATTGCCCGCCGGCCAAGGCCGCTACCATGGTGGCTCTTGCGGGCGAACCCGCGCCGGGCGCTGATCCGGCGTCGAGTTTTTAGCAGTAGGAACCGGTGTGCCTAACCATTAGACTGTGCTGTACTTGAAGTGCGTACGCGCGCGAGTATTGACTGTCTGACCCAACGGCACATTGATGACAAGACGTCCTGCAAAGGTTTGGCTGTCGCGAAAGGTTTCACGGCTTGGTATCGGCCATCGCCTGGCTTTGAGCTACGGCGCCATCATCATTTCGTTGATTGGCCTGAGTGATGCGGCGGTGCTCAAGCTCAAGTCGCTCAGCGAGGCCACTCGCGAGGCCCTACAGGTCGAATATCCCAAGACGGTGTTGATCAATCAGGTCAATCATCAGCTAGATATCGAGGCCCGTGCGATGCGCAACGCCTTGATCTTCAACGCGGAGTCTTCGCGGGCCCAGTATGAAGCCGAGATTGCGTCGGCCACGCTTCGCATGTCGGCGGCCTTGAGCCAGTTGGATGCGCAAGTTCACGATGCAGTCGGGCGCGATTTGCTGCGCCGCATCCGGGTGGTGCATTCGGCGTACACCGTCAATCAGGATGATTTCATTGTCTTGTTGAATCAGCGCCGTCTGGGTGAAGCGCGCAATCTGCTGATCGTTGATCTACACGGCTATCAGATGGACTATTTCGCGCTGTTGGAACAGTTCAACAGACACCAGGAGACGCAAATGCTGGCCGCCGGGCAGCAGGCGAACCAGGCCTACGTGGACGCGCGCGAATTGATCTTTGGCATGGCGGCCTTGGCGCTGGTGCTCAGCGCGCTGGTGACGGCGCTGTTTCGGCGTTCCTTGTTGCGAAGCCTGGGCGGCGAGCCTGAGTATGCGGTGTCCATTGCCCGCCGCATTGCGGCTGGCGATATTCAAACCGCCATTGAACTGGGTGACCGAGACAGCAGCAGCCTCTTGCACGTCATGGAGTTCATGCGCCAGCGCTTGACCGAGCGCGATGAGGCGCTGCGGCGCGCCAATGCCGATTTGCAGGGCAGCGTCAACACGCTCAGCCAAATGCAGGCTGAACTGGTTTCCAGTGAAAAACTCGCGGCCTTGGGATCATTGGTGGCGGGCGTGGCGCATGAGCTGAATACCCCTGTCGGCAACAGCCTGCTGGCCGCCAGCACCATGGCTGATGCCACGCACCAGTTGGAGCGGCGCCTGGCGCAAGCCATGACGCGGGCAACCCTGAATGCTTATATCGACGAGATGCACGCGGCCAGCGACATCTTGTTGCGCAACCTCAGTCGGGTGGGGGATTTGATCAGCAGCTTCAAGCAAGTGGCGGTGGACAGGGAGAGTTCACAGCGCCGTCAGTTCAAGCTGCACGAGGTGGTCAACGAGATCTGCCTGACTCTGCAACCGTCCTTGCGCAAGACACCGTACCTGCTGCAGGCGGAGTTGCCTCAGGACATCGAGATGAGCAGCTTTCCCGGGCCGCTGGGTCAGGTGCTGACCAATCTGATCAACAACTCGGTGCTGCATGCCTTTGAGGGGCGCGAGCAAGGCCGGATCCAAATCAGCGCACGCAAGTTGGGTGCAGACCTGGTTGAGATTTCCGTCAGCGACAACGGCTGCGGCATTCCGGTGGCGAATCAAAAGCGCGTGTTCGAGCCCTTCTTCACCACAAAGTTGGGCCGCGGGGGCTCGGGACTGGGTTTGCACATCGTATTCAATATCGTCACCGGTGTTTTGGGTGGCAAGATTCGCCTTGTCAGCCAAGTCGATCAGGGCACCACGGTGACCCTCACCGTACCGCGCGAAGCGCCGGATGACCCGATCGGGGTCTTGCCGGTGGCAGGGGCTGTTTGAGGGTGAATTTTCAGGGCTTTGACCGTGTTGAGGAGCAAGTGCCATGTCAAGTTCAAATGCATCCCGGCGTCGTTATCTGCATCGCTGCTTGCGCCAAATGGCGGGAGCCTCGGCGCTCTTCACCTTGCGCCCGCTTCCCTCGTGGGCGGCGCCTGCACCCTGGGTGGCCTACCTGACGCCGGGTTTGGATTTGCCATTTTGGCGAACCCTGGGGCGGGGCGTGCAAGCAACCGTCGAGGCCAAAGGTTATGCATTCGAGGCCTTTGACAGCCACAACAGCGATGACATGCAACTGCAGAATGCCCGTGCCGTGCTGGCGCGCGGCGCTGCGGGCTTGGTACTGTCGCCCACCAGCAGCAAGTCGGCGCTGGATGTGCTGGAGTTGGCTGCGCGCGCCAACGTGCCCGCTGTGGTGGCTGACATCGGCACCAACGGCGGCGAGTACGTCTCCTACATCAAGTCCGATAACTACAAAGGCGCCTACGGGGTGGGCGAGGTGGTGGCGCGGGCCATGCGGGAGCGTGGTTGGCAGGGCGAAGGTTACTGCCTGTGCACCATCGCCCTCGATCGCAAGAATGGCCAGGACCGGACGCAAGGATTTCGCGACGCCATGAGCGACGCGGGATTCAATAACGTGCTGGCGCTGCGGCAGATGAAAAGCTATTCGAAGGACGAAACCTACGGGTTTGTCAAAGAGATGCTGCAGACGTATCCGCGCATGCGTGGGCTGTTTGTCGAAGTCGACCAACCCACACTGGGCGCCTTGCAGGCCATCAAGGACTTGAAGAAAACCAAAGACCTGGTGGTGGGGTCTTTTGACGGCATTCCCGAGTTTGTGGACTTGCTGCGAAACAAGTCACTGGCCGCAGTGGGCATGCAACAACCCTTTTTGATGGGCCGGGATGCGGCGCAGGCCCTGCTCTCCAGCAAAAGCGGGGGCACGCCCGCCAAGCAGATCCTGGTGCCCGTGTTGATCGCCACCGGCCGCAATATGGATGAATGGTTGCCAACCGCGCGCAAGACCGTCTTTGGGGACATCGGCCCGTAGACCGCTGCGCCGCTTTGGGAACGTGCCCCGATCTCAACGCGGCCCCGGGTGGCGGGCCAGTTCAAGGCCGATCAGGGCGCGCTTGGTTTCAGGCCCCCAGCGATATTCCCCCAGTTGGGCACTGGCGCGTATTACTCGGTGGCAGGGCACCAGGTAGGCAATCGGGTTGACCGCCACGCAAGATGCCACGGCGCGCACGGCCTGGGGGGCACCTACTTGCTGGGCCAACTGGCCGTAGCTGAGCAATTGTCCCTCGGGGAGTTGCATCAGTGCCTGCCAAACCTTCAGCCTCAGCGGGGTGCCGTTCATCATCAAACCCAGGCGTTGCTGTGGGGCACCGCCCGACAGGCGCCGTTGCAACTCCGCGCCGATGCGGGACAAGGTGGCGTCGTCGCGCTGCCACTGCGCCTCAGGCAGTTCGGCCTGTGCGGCGTGCAGTTCATCTTGCTCGCGGCCCTGCCCGAGAAAGGCGGCACGCAAAACGCGCAAGTCCTTGCTGCGTTCGGTGGCGGCCAGCCAGACGGGGCCCAGCGGGCTGTCGATCACCGACCACCCGATTTGCAGGCCGGCGCCTGCGCGCTTGAATTCACCCGGCGTCAGCCCTTCGAGGTTCAAAAATAGATCATGCAGACGTGACGGCCCGGAGAGCCCCGCTTCCAGCGCTGCGTCCAGCACCGAGCCGGCGTCTTGCAGGCGGGCTTTGGCGCGCGACAGGCTCAGCGATTGGGCAAACTCCTTGGGGCTGACCCCCGCGAGGCTGACAAAGCTGCGCTGGAAATGGGCCGGGCTCTGCCCCGCGGCCTGGGCCAATTGCTCAAGGCTAAGCGGAGTGCCGGTGCGCGTGATGGCCTCAATGGCCTGGCGCACGGTTTGGTAGCCCTTGCTGTTGGAGGTGTTCATGGCGGTCGGGACGGTGCGGCCTGCGCCGTGGGTCGATAAAGAATGGTGTGATGGCAAATTCTGACCCGCGCCGCAGCCCCCGGCCACCCGATTCTTGCGCTGCGTGTTGTTGCTTGACTGCTGATGCTTGAACTGATTCAGCTCAGAAAAGTCACCTCGGGCAAACGGCAGGCGTGCACCGCGTTGCGCAGCGCGGCAATGGCCTCATAGCGGGTGAAGGTGCGCCGCCAGGCCAATACCACGCGCCGGGTGGGCACGGGGGCCGTGAAGGGGATGAAGCGCAGGTGCTGCTGTGCCTGCTGCGGCACGCTCAAGGCGGGCACCACGGTCACGCCCATGCCGGAGGCGACCATGTGCTTGATGGTTTCCAGCGAGCTGCCTTCAAAGGACTTGCGGATGCCTTCGGCGTTGCTGGAGAAGCGTGCAAACTCGGGGCACACCTCCAGCACCTGGTCGCGGAAGCAATGGCCGGCGCCGAGCAGCAGCATGGTTTCGTTCTTGAGCTCTTCGCTGCTGACCGATTCGCGCTGGGCGAAGGGATGGTGGCTGGGCGCGGCGATCTTGAAGGGCTCGTCATAAAGCGGTGCCACCGCCAGCCCGGTGTCGGGAAAGGGCTCGGCGATGATGGCGCAGTCCAGCTCGCCAGTGCGCAGCATGTCCAGCAACTTGACGGTGAAGTTCTCTTGCAGCATCAAGGGCATCTGCGGGTAGTCGTCAATCACATGCCGCACCAGTTCGGGCAGCAGGTAGGGGCCGATGGTGTAGATGATGCCCAGCCGCAGCGCGCCGGCCAGCGGGTCTTTGCCGCGCTTGGCAATTTCCTTGATGGCGCTGGCCTGCTCGATCACCGATTGGGCCTGCTGCACGATGTCTGCCCCCAGTGGCGTCACGGTGATCTCGTTGGCGCCGCGCTCGAAGATCTTCACGTCCAGCTCTTCTTCCAGCTTCTTGATGGCCACGCTCAAGGTGGGCTGCGAGACAAAGCAGGCTTCCGCTGCGCGGCCGAAATGGCGCTCCCGGGCTACGGCGACGATGTAACGCAACTCGGTCAGGGTCATGGCGGGGGTCTCGCAAGCCGGTGGATGAAAGTTTCCTATTGTCCGCCCCCGTGAGAGCGGTGGTTGGCAGCGCTGAAAAAGGCGGCACGGCTACACTTCCAGCCGCTGAGCCCGGACAATCGCTGTTCCGCTCAGGCTCTCAACTTTCGCCCAGGTGCCGACATGACCGACCGCAAACCCGTGACACTTCATCGCCTGCTCGACATGCACGCCCAAGGTGACAAGATCGCCATGCTGACGTGCTACGACGCCGCTTTTGCGACCCTGCAGGACGAAGCGGGGGTCGATGTGTTGCTGGTCGGTGATTCGCTGGGCAATGTGATCCAGGGCGAAACCACCACGGTGCCGGTGAGCCTGGAGTCCATGGTGTATCACACGCGCTGTGTGGCACGGGGCCGCAAACACGCCTGGATCGTGGCCGACCTGCCTTTTGACAGCTATCACGGCTCGATCGAAGAGGCCTGGAAGAGCGCCGCTGCCTTGTTCAAGGCGGGCGCTCATATGGTCAAGCTCGAAGGCGGCGGCTGGACCGCGCCGGTCGTGCGCTTTCTGGTCGAGCGGGGCATCCCCGTGTGCGCGCATCTGGGCCTGACACCGCAGACCGTCACCATGCTGGGTGGTTTCAAGGTGCAGGGGCGCGACGACGCCGCCGCCGTGCTGCTCAAGCGCCATGCGCTTGAACTCGCCCAGGCTGGCGCCCAGATGCTGGTGCTGGAAATGGTCCCGGCCGCGCTGGCCGCTGAACTGACGCAGACCCTGAACATCCCGGTGATCGGCATCGGCGCCGGTGCCGAGTGCTCGGGCCAGGTGCTGGTGATGCACGATATGTTGAATGTGACGCCCGGCCGGCGCCCGCGTTTCGTCAAAAATTTCATGGCGGGTTCGGTGTCCGTGCAGGATGCCATCGCCCGCTATGTGCTGGAAGTGAAGGCCAAGACCTTCCCGCAGAACGACATCCACAGCTACTGAAGCGGGGCCTTGCCGCCCGCAACCTGATTTCTCTGATCCCATGAAATTGATCCACGACATTGCCAGCCTGCGTGAGACGCTAGCTGCCAGCCTCCAGGCCGCCCGGGCTTTTGTACCCACCATGGGCAATCTGCACGAGGGCCATCTGGCGCTGATCCGGCAAGCGCGCCAAGCGCTGGATTCACGCGGCGGTGGCGTTGTGGTGGCCAGCATCTTCGTCAATCGCCTGCAATTTGCGCCGCACGAGGACTTTGACCGTTATCCCCGCACCTTGGCGCGCGATTGCGAGTTGTTGCAAGCGGCGGGCTGCGATGTGGTGTTCGCCCCTGACGAGGCCGAGCTGTACCCTGAACCTCAGGGTTACAAGGTGCATCCGCCCGCCGAGTTGGCGGACATTCTTGAAGGCCACTTCCGTCCCGGTTTTTTCGTCGGCGTGTGCACCGTGGTGGCCAAGCTGTTCAACATCGTTCAGCCCGGCCTGGCCTTGTTCGGCAAGAAAGACTACCAACAGCTGATGGTGTTGCGCCGCATGGTTCAGCAGATGGCCTTGCCGATCGAGATCATCGGTGGTGAAACTGTCCGCAGTGCCGAGGGCTTGGCGCTGTCGTCGCGCAACGGCTATCTCAGCGACACCCAGCGGCAAGAAGCGCTGCACCTGAGCGCCACCCTCAAGGCGCTGCTGGCGCGTTGGGCGGCCGGCGAACGCGATCTGCCGCAGCTGGAAGCTGATGCCATGGCCGCGCTCAGCGCACAGGGCTGGCAGCCCGACTATGTGTGCCTGCGCCGCCAGCATGACCTGGGCCCCGCCGTGGCGGGTGAGCCCGTGGTGGCCCTGGCTGCGGCCAAGCTCGGCCAAACCCGCCTGATCGACAATATCGAAGGCTGATGTGGCGCAGGCCGGCCCAAGCTGTTTGCTTACTGCATGCTGTTGAGTTGCACATCAAACACCAGCGCCGCGTTGGCGGGGATGGTGCCGTTGCCCGAGGCGCCATAGGCCAGGCTGCTGGGGATGATCAGCGTGCGCTTGCCGCCGACCTGCATGCCAGTCAGGCCCGCATCCCAGCCGGTGATCACTTGCCCCGCACCCAGCGTGAAGGTGAAGGCCGTGCCGCCCACATTGCTGTCGAACTGCGTGCCGTGATAACTCGTGGCATTGACGTTGTACAGCCAGCCCGTGTAGGTCACCGTCAGCTTGTTGCCCGGACCTGCCAGCGCGCCCGTGCCGACCACGGTGTCGGTGATCTTCAAGGCCGTGACGGCAGACGAACCCGAGGTGTCGGTGCTGCTGCTGGTGTCAGACGACCCGCCGCCGCAGCCGGCCAGATGAACGGTGCCGGTGACGGCCAGCAGCAAAGTGGTCACGCGAAAGAAAGACTTGATCATGTCCATGGAAATCCGCTGAGGAATCTGCAAATCGAAGCGCGGATTTTGCTTGCTCTTTTGCCGCTGACCATTTCGGGATTGCAAAGTTGGCACCGAAATCCGGCTGAAAGCGAGCCGGGCCGCTGTGCCCACGGCTTGCCTTGATCTGCAGCAAGCCTTGGATGAGGCGGCAACTTTAGACTGCTGGGTTGCTTTTTTGTTTGAGGCACAGCCGCCATGAGTTCGCAGTCTTCGCCGTCTTTGAAATCCCCTGAACTACTTTTGCCCGCCGGCGATCTGGACCGCATGCGTGCGGCCTTCGACTTTGGGGCTGACGCCGTGTACGCCGGCCAACCGCGTTACTCCCTGCGCGCCCGCAACAACGATTTCAAGCTGGAGAACCTGCGCACCGGCATCGCCGAGGCGCATGCCCGTGGCAAGAAGTTTCTGGTGGCCAGCAACATCCTGCCGCACAACGGCAAGCTCAAAAACTATCTGGCCGATATGGCACCGGTCGTGGCGATGCAGCCCGATGCGCTCATCATGGCTGACCCCGGCTTGATCATGATGGTGCGCGAAGCCTGGCCTGACCTGCCCATCCACCTCTCGGTGCAGGCCAACACCGTCAACTACGCGGGCGTGAAGTTCTGGCAGAAGATGGGCCTCAAGCGCGTGATCCTGTCCCGCGAGTTGAGCCTGGACGAAGTGGCGCAAATCCGCCAGGAATGCCCCGACATGGAGCTCGAAGTGTTCGTGCACGGGGCGCTGTGCATTGCCTACTCCGGCCGCTGCCTGCTCTCGGGCTACTTCAACCACCGCGATGCCAATCAAGGAACCTGCACCAATGCCTGCCGCTGGGACTACAAACTCGGCGACGCTTTCGAGGACGAAGCGGGGCAGGCGATGGAAGCGCAAAAGATCAATTTTGACTTCCGCAAGGCCGCCGAGTTGGCCGACCAGAGCTTCGCTGCAGCCGGGGGCACCACCCGCCACCCAGCGGCCGAAGGCGTCTATCTGATCGAGGAGTCGCAGCGCCCCGGCGAGTTGATGCCCATCATGGAAGATGAGCATGGCACTTACATCATGAACTCCAAAGATCTGCGCGCCGTCGAGCATGTGCAGCGCTTGGTGGAAATCGGTGTGGACTCGCTCAAGATTGAAGGCCGTACCAAGAGTCGCTACTACGTTTCCCGTGCGGCCCAGGTCTATCGCCGTGCTATCGATGACGCCGTGGCCGGCCGCGCATTTGATCCGGGCTTGCTGGCTGAACTGGACGGCCTTTCCAACCGCGGCTATACCTCCGGCTTTTATCAGCGCCATCGCAGCCAGGACACGCAAAACTATCTGGACGGCCACTCCAAGGCCAGGCGCAGCCAATACGTCGGCGAGGTGCGTCGCATTAGTGCCGAAGGTTGGGCCGAAATCGAGGTCAAGAACCGCTTCGAGGTGGGCGACCGGCTGGAGGTCATTCACCCCAGCGGCAATCTCGTTATTGAGCTGACCGAGTTGCGCGGTAAAGAGCAGCAGCCGGTACGCGAGGCAGCCGGCAACGGCGTGGTCGTGTCCATGCCCCTGGCCGCTCACCTGCAAGGCGCGTTGCTGGCCCGCTTGCTCTGAAAGTTGTCCCTTAACAGCGGCGCTGCAGATGGGCGACCGGTGGTTGGCGCTTTCACCATGAACTGATAGATTGGCGGCTCCGCCCTCAACTTCAGCAGGTGACCCCATGAAGCGCTCTTTCTGTACCTTTCAGTCGGCTGTGTTTTCAGCCATCGCCTTGCTCGGGTCGGCGGCCGTGAGCGCCAACGCCCGCGCGGCGGAGAGCATGCCTGCAGCGCCCGGCGTCGTGGTGACGGTGTCACAAGTCAACCCGACCGGTGTTCTCAAGCCTTTGGGCACGGTCACCGTCACGGAAACCCGTTATGGCCTGGTGTTCACCCCCGACCTGCAGGGCCTGCCCCCCGGCGTGCACGGTTTTCATGTGCACGAGAACGGCAGTTGTGAGTCTCAAATGAAAGACGGCCAAGCCGTTGCCGGCCTCGCCGCCGGGGGGCACTACGACCCGGCCGGCAGCAAGCAGCATGGCGCCGCCTGGGGCGACGGCCATCTGGGCGACCTGCCCGGCCTGGTGGTGGACGCCAGCGGACATGCCAGTTATGCCGTGCTGGCCCCGCGCCTCAAGCTCGCCGACATCCGCGGCCGCTCGCTGATGGTGCATGCGGGCGGCGACAACCATTCCGACCACCCCATGCCCGCAGGCGGCGGCGGGCAGCGCATGGCGTGTGGGGTGATTGGGGGGTAGAAGGCGGGTAACGGGCGAGTAAAGGGCGGGTACATGGCAGCCCGACGTTCGCCGCCATCATGCCTTCAAAAACTCCGCCTTCGAGCCCAGCCATCGGGTCACCTGCTGGGTGGCGGCTTGCGGGTGTTGATCCAGTAGCAGTGGGGCCAGGCGGCGGGCGGCTTGGAGCAGGGGGGCGTCGTCTTGCAGGTCGGCAAAGCGCAGCAATTCGGCGCCGCTTTGGCGGGCGCCCATGAATTCGCCGGGGCCGCGAATGTCCAGGTCGCGGCGGGCGATCTCAAAACCGTCGTTGGTTTCCGCCATGGCGCGCAGGCGGTCTTTGCCGGTTTGCGACAGCGGCCCGGTGTACAGCAGCACGCAGACGCTGGCTTTGGCGCCGCGCCCCACCCGACCGCGCAGCTGGTGCAGCTGGCTCAGGCCAAAGCGCTCGGCATGCTCGATCACCATCAGGCTGGCGTTGGGCACGTCCACGCCGACTTCGATCACGGTGGTGGCGACCAGCACTTGCATCTCGCCGCCGCTGAATTGCGCCATCACGGCCGCTTTCTCGGCAGGCGGCATGCGCCCGTGCAGCAGGCCGACCGTTTTGTCGGGCAGGGCGAGGCTCAATTCTGCGTGGGTTTCGGTGGCGTTGTTGAGGTCCAGCGCCTCGCTTTCCTCGATCAGGGGGCACACCCAGTAGACCTGGGCGCCCTGGGCCACTTCGTCGCGGATTTTCTCGATCACGTTGGGGCGTTTGCCATCGGCAAACACCTTGGTGATGATGGGGCTGCGCCCGGGAGGTAACTCGTCAATGGTGCTGACCGCGAGGTCGGCAAAGTAGGTCATGGCCAGCGTGCGGGGGATGGGCGTGGCGCTCATCATCAGCAGGTGCGGCTCTAACGGGGTTGATGGCCCCCACGTCGCCTGTGGCTCCTGCCCCCCGAGGGGACGCGCTTCGTCTTGGGGTGGCCCGGCGGCGAAGCCTGTTGCCAGCTTCTTGCGTAGCGCCAAGCGTTGCGCCACGCCGAAGCGGTGCTGCTCGTCGATGATGGCCAGGCCCAGCTTGGCGAATTTGACCTTGTCTTCGATCACCGCATGGGTGCCGATGATCAGTTGGGCTGAGCCATCGGCGGCGGCGTCCAGCATTTTTTGGCGTGCCCGGCCTTTGACGCTGCCGGTCAGCCAGGCGATTTGCAGGCCCAGGGGCTCCAGCCAGCCGATCAGCTTTTTGAAGTGCTGTTCAGCCAGAATCTCAGTGGGCGCCATCAAGACGCACTGCCAGCCGGAGTCGATGGTCACTGCGGCGGCCAGTGCTGCCACCACCGTCTTGCCCGAGCCCACATCGCCTTGCAGCAGACGGTGCATGGGCTGGGGCAGGGCGAGGTCTTGTGCAATTTCTTCGCTCACGCGGCGTTGTGCGTTGGTGAGCGAGAAGGGCAGTGCCGCCAGCAGGCGCTCCACCACGCCGCCGGCCTGGGCGCGCAGGGCGGGGGCGTGCAGCAACGCGCGCTCGCGCTGGGCTTGCTGCTGGCTCAGTTGTTGAGCCAGTAATTCTTCGAACTTCAGGCGTTGCCAGGCGGGGTGGCTGTGGTCTTCCAGCGTGCTGAGTTGCGCCTGCGGCGGCGGGTGGTGCAAAAAGTTCAGCGCCTCGCGCAGGGTGGGCAGTTTGGCGGGCACCACGCCTGGGGGCAGCAACTCATGGAGGTCGGCGCGCCGCAGGCCTGCGGCCACGGCCTTGCGCAGATAGGCTTGCGGCAGGCTGGCGCTGCTGGGGTAGACGGGGGTCAGCGCCTGCGCCAGGGGCGTGTCTTCGTGGACAGCTTTGAACTGCGGGTGCACCATTTCCCGGCCAAAAAAGCCGTGTCGAACCTCGCCCCGCACGCGCACGCGTTTGCCTACAGCCAATGACTTCTGGTGCGAGGGGTAGAAGTGGATGAAGCGCAGCAGCAAGGGCTCGCCGCCGTCTTCCAAGCGCACCAACAGTTGGCGCCGGCCGCGCAGGTCAACCCGGCATTCGGTCACCTCGCCTTCACATTGCACCGGCTCGCCCTCGTGGGCTTCATTGATGGGCGTGATGCGTGTTTCGTCCTCGTAGCGCAGCGGCAGGTGCAGGGCGAGGTCGATGTCGCGCAGCAGCCCGAGCTTTTCCATGGCCTTTTGAGGCAGGGACTTGGGCAGGGATTTGGGCGCGGGCGCGCCAGGGGCTGGCTCTGACATGGACTTAGATCGTCAGCACGTTTTCAGGGCCAGACGGCGCCTCAATCCAGCTCGTGGGAGAACTGCAGCATCAAGCCCGCATCGCCCAGGGCATGCAGAGCGACGCCGTTCTTGGGGGAAAACTGCCAGCCCACAGTGGCCAGCAGGCCCGGTGAGAAGCCGCCGTGGTTGAACGGCACTTTGTCCTTGAACTTGCCCACGTAGCCGTACAGCAGGCCGGCCGACCATTGGACGAACACGTTGGGCGGGGCGTAGCCGAAGGCGCCGGGGTAGCGCTTGCCCACATAGGCATAGGCGCTGGGCTGGCCGAAGGAGTTGCTGAAATAAGAGGCACCTGCCAACCACTGGGTGTCATCCCATTGCTTTTCGGCACCCAGGGCCCAAACGTGGCGATGCTCGGGGCTGGGGTGATAGTGCAAGGTGTAGGGCGAGCCGACCAGGCGCCAGTGAGAGGGGCCCTCGAATCGGCCCATTTCGGCAGGGGGTGGCGTTTCGCTGGCATCATTCGCGGCCTGAGCCGGGCTTTGCGACAGCAGCAGTGCGCTCAGGCTGGCCGTACTCACGGTCCGCAGAACACTCAGCAGCGACAGTTTCGACACCCAGGACGAGTGCAGGCAGATGGACATAGGCAATTTCATGGCGCGCATTATTGCCGCTGATGGCGAACTCACTGTTTCTAAACGCAGCGACAGGCGTGCCTCCCCCCTAGGTACGCGGCGCTGGTTGCGCGGGCTGGCCCTGGCCGCGGGGCTGGTTTCGCTGGGGGGTTGCGCCTGGCTGGATGCCCAGCAGCGGGAGTTGGTGCTGCGCCCTTCGCCGGGCCGGCCTGAGGCATATGCCACGGATGGCGCGGGCATGCACCCGGGCGATCAGCGTTATTTTGTGAATTTATCCACATCGGAGTCCAAGCCGGCGCAGGCGTCAGGCGGTGGGCAATTGGCGATGTGGTGGTTGCCTCAAGCCGACCCCGCAGCGCCGACCTTGCTTTATCTGCACGGCACCTTGCGCAGCCTGTATGGCAATCTGCCCAAGATCGAGGCTTTGCGTGCTGCGGGTTTTGCCATTCTGGCCGTGGACTACCGGGGTTGGGGCGATAGCACGGCCATCATCCCGTCAGAAGCCACCATCACCGCTGATGCGGCCGTGGCCTACGCGGAACTGGTGAAGCACCAGCCGGACCCAGGGCGGCGGGTGATTTTTGGCCATTCGATGGGCGGCTCGGTCGCGGTCACGCTGGCCAGCGGCCTGCACCGGGGACGCGATTATGGCGCTTTGATTCTGGAGTCCACCTTTACCCGCATGCCCGATGTGGCGCGTGAGATTGGCGCCATCGGCCAGTTGGCCGGCGCCATCACCACGCTGGAGTTTGATTCCATCGACAAAATTGGCCGCGTCGATGCGCCCATGCTCATCGTCCATGGTAATGCCGACAACACGGTGCCGGTGCAACTGGGCCGGCGCCTGCGCGACGCAGCCGAGCAAGCGGGGCGGGTGCCGGTACGTTATGTCGAAATCGCGGGGGGCTCCCACAGCGGCCTGCACAAAGAGGCGCCCGGCATTTACCGGGAAGCGATGCGCAGCCTGATGGCGGAACTGGCCGAGCCGCCCCGATCGCGCTGAGCCTGCGGCCTTGGCCCCGCGGCTTGTCCTCAGGTTGGCGTGGGCACGCCGGCCATGCGGTCGTGCTTCACGAAGTACTTGCGGGCAAAGGCGATCAACTGGTTCTCAGTGGGGTGGTCCACCGTTTCATAGCCGACGATGGCCTTGGCGGCCTGCGGGCGATGCTTTTCAACATAGTGCTTGAAGTCGGACTGGGCGGTGCTCGAGCCCACCACCAGCACCTCGACGATGCCGGTCAGGGCGTCAACCACCTCGCCAAAGAACTCATGCTCGGTGCGCACGGCGCTGGCGTGTTGCTTGGTGTGGTGTGAGTGGGATTTGATCTTTTCGGCCTGCACGTGCTCGGCGTCGAATTGCAAGACCTTGGCTTGTTGATGATCAAGCCAGACTACGGCGTGGAATGTCGTCATGGAAACGGTGTCCTTGTTGTTGAAGAGGAATAGAAGGGTGTGAACAAAAGAGCAGGGCGGCACTGAAGCGCCCCGTCGGTTCAGAGGCTGCTTGCGCGGCTGGGTCTTTCGATCTTGGCCTGGCAGCCGATGCAGCGGGTGGCAGCCGGGTTGAGGCGCAGCCGGTCAAAGGCAATCGCGCCGCCGCAGTCGCTGCACTGGCCGAAGTCGGGGGCATGCACGCGTTGCAGGGCGTCATTGACCTGACTCAGTTCAAGCAGGAGTTGGTCGCTGCGCGCCAAGTCGACTTCGCGGTCGGCCTGATGGGCTTGCTCGCCATCAACTTCTTGCTGCAATTGCTCGCGGGCGTGTTCGACACGGTTTTGCGAACCCATCTGGTCTTGCAATTCTTGCGTCAGCGCGCGTTGCCGCTGGCGCAAATCAGCGTCCAGCAAGGCCTGTTGGCCGGGTGTGAGGTGAAGGCTCATGGTTGGCATCTCTCCTTGCGTTCATGCTCGCACCGGCTGTGGGGCAGCACCTTGACCAACATCAACTTTGGCGTGCATGGGAAAATGCGGCTCCTCCCATTGGTACGGGTCTGTTCGGCCCTCAAGACATGCCGCGTGAATTCACTGTCAGCGATTTCGATTTCGCTCTCCCGCCCGAGCTGATTGCCCAACATCCCGCCGCCGAGCGCAGCGCCTCGCGTTTGCTGGACGGGCGCAGCCAGCCGCCCGTCGACCGTATTTTTCGGGACCTGCCCGACTTGCTGTTGCCCGGCGACCTGCTGGTCTTCAACAACACCCGGGTCATCAAGGCGCGGCTCTATGGCCAAAAGGCCACGGGAGGCTCGGTGGAAGGCCTGATCGAGCGCGTGCTGCCCGGCACGAATGAGGTGTGGGCGCACTTGCGCGCCAGCAAATCTCCTAAGCCGGGCAGTTGGGTGCGTTTCACCAATGCCTTCGATGCCGAGGTGTTGGGCCGCTGCGGGCCGGACGACGGCATGTTCCATTTGCGCTTTCCCAGTGATCCCTTCGCTTTGCTGGAGCAGCATGGCCATGTGCCCTTGCCGCCGTATATCGAGCATGCGGACGAAGCCGATGACGTCAGGCGTTACCAAACCGTATTCGCCCGCGAACCCGGCGCGGTGGCCGCGCCCACGGCGGCCTTGCATTTTGACGACGCCTTGCTGGCACGCCTGGGGGCGCGCGGCGTGGCTACCGCCCATGTCACGCTGCACGTGGGCGCGGGCACGTTTCAGCCGGTGCGGGTTGACACCCTGAGCGAGCACAAGATGCACAGCGAATGGTTCGAGGTGCCCCCCGAGACCGTGGCCGCCATCGCCGCCTGCAAGGCCCGCGGCGGCCGTGTGGTGGCGGTGGGTACCACCACCTTGCGGGCGCTGGAGTCCGCCGCGCAGGGCGGCACGCTGCAGGCGGGCGCGCGTGAGACGGCCATCTTCATCACGCCGGGCTTTGATTTCCGCGTGGTGGACGTGCTGGTCACCAACTTTCATCTGCCCAAAAGCACGCTGATGATGCTGGTCAGTGCGTTTGCGGGTTATGAGGCCATCATGGCGCTGTACCGCCATGCCATCGCCGGGCAGTACCGCTTCTTCAGCTACGGGGATGCGATGCTGCTGCAGCGCACTGCCGCTGAGGTGCAGCACGGCTGATAATCGTCCACAAACTTTCGCACCTGGAGTCCAAGCCATGTTCCAACACGTCGAACCCTACGCCGGCGATCCGATCCTGAGCCTCAACGAGGCCTTCCAGAAAGACCCGCGTCCGGGCAAGATCAATCTGTCCATCGGCATCTACTTTGATGACGATGGCCGCATCCCCATGCTCGATTCCGTGCGCCAGGCTGAACTGGCCGTGGTGGCTGAGGCGGGTGCGCGTCCCTACCTGCCAATGGAAGGCGCGGCCAATTTCCGCGCCGCGGTGCAAGGCTTGTTGTTCGGCGAAGATAACCCCGTGCGTGAGCGCACCGTGACCATCCAGAGCGTGGGCTCCAGCGGCGGCCTCAAGGTGGGCGCCGATTTCATCAAGCGCTATTTTCCGGACAGCGCCATCTACGTGTCTGATCCCACCTGGGACAACCACCGTGCGGTGTTTGAGGGTTCGGGCGTGGAGGTCAAAACCTACCCGTATTACGACGCGGCTACCGGCGGCGTGCGTTTTTCCGCCATGCTGGCCGCCATCGACGCCCTGCCGCCCAAGAGCGTGGTGTTGCTGCACGCCTGCTGCCACAACCCCACGGGCGTCGACCTCACACCCATGCAATGGGATGAGCTGATCCCGGTGCTGAAAGCGCGTGAACTGTTGCCCTTCCTGGACCTGGCCTACCAAGGCTATGGCGACGGCATTGAAGAAGATGCCTTCGCTATTCGCGCCATGGCGGATGCCGGCCTGCCCTTCTTCGTGGCCAACAGCTTCTCCAAGAGCATGAGTTTGTATGGCGAGCGTTGTGGCGCTCTGAGCGTGGTGTGCCCCAACGCGGCGCAGGCCGTCAATGTGCTGGGCCAACTGAAGTTTTTGATCCGCCGCAACTACTCCAACCCGCCTCTGCATGGCGGCCAGATCGTCGCCCGCGTGCTGAGCGATCCGGCCCTGCGCAGCCTGTGGGAAGGCGAGGTGACGGAAATGCGCGAGCGCATTCACGCCATGCGCAATGCCTTGTATGAAGTGCTGACGGCCAAGCTGCCGGGCCGCAATTTCGACTACTTCCTGACCCAGCGAGGCATGTTCAGCTACACCGGTCTGAGTGCCGAGCAGGTGGACCGCTTGAAGAACGAGTTTGCCGTCTATTTGGTGCGTTCGGGTCGCATGTGCGTGGCGGGGCTGAACAACAAGAACGTCGAGGCCACCGCCGCAGCTATGGCGGCCGTGCTGTCCTGAGCGCTGCATTGACGCTGCCCGCTTGAAACCCGTGCTGCCTGGCACCCTGAGCGAGCTGGACGGCTATCTGGCCGACTCCGAGGCGCGTTGGGGCGATGTCAGGCCCGGCTGCGAGAAGACCATCATCTGGGGCCCGCAAGGGCAGGTGAGGGCGCCCTGGGCGGTGGTGTATCTGCACGGCTTCACGGCCACCCGGCAAGAGTTGGCGCCGGTGCCCGAGCGGGTGGCCCAGGGCCTGGGCGGCCATGTGTTCTACACCCGTTTGAGCGGTCACGGCCGGCCCGCGCACGCCATGGAGCGCATGACCCTGCGCCAGTGGAAAGACGATGTGCGTGAGGCCTTGGCCATCGGCCGCCTGTTGGGCGAGCGCGTGCTGGTGATGGGCACCTCGACCGGCGCCACCCTGGCGGCCTGGGCGGCGCTGCGTGCGCCCGAGGCCCTGTCGGTGGCGGCGTGGGTCATGGTGTCGCCCAACTTTCGACCCAAAGACCCGTTGGCCGAATTGTTCAACTGGCGCCTGGGCCGCTGGTTGGTGGAATGGGTGCATGGCCGCCATATGGGCGGGCCGGCGCGCAGCGAGGCGCGGGCTAAATTCTGGACCACCCGCCACCCGACCGTGGCCCTGGTGCCCATGATGACCCTGGTGGCGCAGCTGCGAACCCTGCGCTTCGAGCAGGTCCACACGCCTTTGCTGATGATGTACTCGCGCCGCGACACGGTGATTCATGTGCCGGCGCTGCTGCGGGCGTTTGCGCGTTTTGGCAGTGTGCCCAAACGCCTGATCGACGTCGACTACAGCGAGAGCCCAGGCCAGCATGTGCTGGCGGGCGACATCGACGCGCCTTTGGCCACGCCTCGCGTGGTGTCTGAAATTTTGGCCTTCGCGCGCGGCCTCGGCGCTTGATTTTGAGCGTATTTTTTGTGTATTTTGGGTCGACCCACCATGTTCAACATCACCATTTATCACAACCCCTCCTGCGGCAGCTCGCGCAACACGCTGGCGCTGATCCGTGAAGCTGGCTACGAGCCGCAGGTGATCGAATACCTCAAGACCCCGCCGTCCCAAGCCACGCTGCGCCAGCTGGTGACCGATATGGGCATCACGGTGCGTGAGTTGCTGCGCGAGCGCGGCACGCCCTATGCCGAACTCGGCCTGGGCGAGGTGCATTGGACGGACGAGCAACTGCTCGACTTCATCGTGCAACATCCCATCTTGATGCACCGCCCCGTGGTGCAGACGCCTCTGGGGGCGAAGTTGTGTCGGCCTGCTGAAACCGTGCTGACGCTGCTGCCAGCCACCGCCAAAACGACCGGCAAGACGACCGTCAAATCCACCGGCGAGGCGGGCTGAACATGGCGCGTGGCCTGGGGGCGATCGTCCTGAGTTTGGCCTTGGCGGGCTGTGCGCTGCCACCGCTTCAATCGCCCTCGGCGCCGCATATCGCGCTGCCTCCCGAGCTGGCGGCGCTGCTGCAGCAAGCGCAATTGCCGGCCGAGTCGCTGGGCTTGGTCGCCGTACCGCTTGATCAGGAGCAAGGCGGTTGGCGTGTTCAGGCGGACGTGGCTTTTCGCCCGGCTTCCACCATCAAGCTGTTGACGGCGTTGGTGGCCCTTGATCAACTGGGCCCCAATGCCCGGGGCCGTACCGACTTGTTGACCGAGTCTGAGCCGCAGGGTGATGTTTTGCCAGGGGCGCTGTATCTGCGCGGCGGCGCCGACACAGATCTCGATTGGGGCGCTTTGTGGTGGATGCTGCGGCAGCTGCGCGAACAAGGCGCGCGCGAGATCCGAGGCGGGCTGGTGGTGGACCGCACGCTATTTCAGCCCGCGCGGCCGGATCTGGGGGCGCCACCCTTCGACACCACCCCCGAGTACGCCTACAACGCCATCCCCGATGCCCTGGGCTTGAATGGCAACCTGGTCGACCTGGTGCTGCAGGCCGATGGCGACCGCTTGACGGCCCGCACCAGCCCTGCTTGGACCGGGCTGCAGGTGGATAGCACCGCCATGCGCCGGGTCGACCGCCCCTGTGAAGACTGGGCGGCCGGGTGGCAGAGCCCGGTCATCGCCCGCCGCTCGCTGCCCCCCGCGCTTGAGTCCAGCGCAAGCACGTCAACGGGCGATGTCATCGTTCAATTGCAGGGCGAATTTCCCCGCGGCTGCTCGGCAAGCTTCACGCTCAATGGGGTGGACCGCCAATGGCTGACCACCCAGGCCGTACGCCAAATCTGGACGGCATTGGGCGGCACGCTCTCGGGCCCGGTGCTCGAAGGGGCCACCCCGCCCCAGGCCCAAGTGCGTGTCAGTCACCTGAGCCGCCCGCTGGCAGACACCCTGCGCCAGATGCTCAAGCAGTCGGACAACGCCCTGGCGCGGCAGATCTATTTGCAACTGGGCAGCGGTGCTGAGGCCACCGCAGCACCGACCACCCAAGCCGCCGCAGACCGGACGGTGCGCCAGTGGCTTGCCCGCCATCAGTTGGACGATCGCGGCTTGGTGCTGGACAACGGCTCGGGCTTGTCGCGAGCTGAGCGCCTCACACCGGCCTTGTTGGCGGCCTTGTTGCAACAGGCCTGGCACGGCCCGCACGCGCCGGAGCTGTTGGCCAGCCTGCCGGTTGCGGGCGTTGATGGCACGCTGCGCCGTCGCCTCAAGGGCACGCGTGCTGAAGGCTTGGCGCGCCTTAAGACCGGCAGCTTGCGCGACGTGGCGGCCCTGGCGGGCTTTGTTGATGACAGCCAAGGCCGCCCCTGGGTGCTGGTGGCTATCATCAACGACGAACAGGCGACGGCCCAGGGCCGTGCCGTACTGGACGCAATCGTGCAATGGGTGGGGCGCCAATGACACATGACGTGCAATTCAAGCGGATATCGGCGTGCAGATCGGCGCATATCGGCACAGGGTTGATTGGCGCCGGGCTGCTGTGCCTGCTGGCCGCTTGCAAACCAGCCCCGCCCTCGGCCTGGGCGGGCTATGTTGAAGGGGAGCCGCTGTATCTTGCCGCGCCGGTGGCCGGGCGCCTGGCCGAGTTGCCCGTGCAGGTGGGCGACACCGTGGTGGCGCAGCAAGTGCTGTTCGTGTTGGAAGGCGCGGTGGAGCGGGCCGCTGATGCCGAAGCGCAAGCCCGTGCCGACAGCGCACGCGCCCAGCTGGCCGACGCTGGCAAAGGCCGCCGCCCGGAAGAATTGGCGGTGTCTGAGGCGCAATTGCGCCAGGCCCGCAGCGCCCGCGCCTTGGCACAGGCCGATTTGCAACGCCAGCAAGAATTGTTGACGCGCAACTTCGTCGCCCGGGCGGCGGTGGAAGACGCCCAGCTCAAGTTCGACCAAGCCCAGGCACGTGTGGGCGAGTTGGAAGCGGCCCTGAAAACCGCCCACCTGCCCGCCCGCGAGGACGAGCGTCAAAGCGCCCGTGAACTCGCGCTTGCCGCCGCGCGCTTGCGCGAGCAAAGCCAATGGCGTTTGTCGCAAACCCGCCAGAGCGCTCCCGAGGCCGGCGTGATCCAAGACGTGTTCTATCGCCCTGGTGAATGGGTGGCTGCCGGCCAGCCCGTGCTGGCGCTGCTCCCACCCGCCCGCCGCAAGGCACGCTTTTACGTGCCCGAAGCGCAGCTGGGCCGCCTGGCGCTGAAGCAAGCCGTTAGGCTCAGCTGCGACGGCTGCGGCGCCCCCATCGCCGCGCAAATCAGCTTCATCTCGGCACAGGCTGAATACACGCCGCCGGTGATCTACTCGAACGAGCAACGCGCCAAGCTGGTGTTCATGGTCGAGGCGCGGCCCGTGCAGTTGCAGGATGCTGAGCGCCTGCACCCAGGCCAACCGATGGACGTGCGCGTTCAGCCATGAGCTTGAACATCGGCATGAGCGCAGCGCTTGATGCTGCACCCGGGGCTGAATGGGCCATCGACGTTCGCGGCCTGAGCAAGGTTTACGGCGGGCGCGCGGTGGTGGATGCCATTGATCTGCAAGTGGCGCCGGGCCGCATCTGCGGTTTTCTGGGCCCCAACGGCAGCGGCAAGACCACCACCATCCGCATGCTCTGCGGCCTGCTGACGCCGGATGCTGGCGAGGGCCAGTGCCTGGGGCTGGACTTTCGGCAGCATGCCGCTGCGATCAAGCGTCAGGTGGGCTATATGACGCAGAAGTTCGGGCTCTACGAGGACTTGTCGATCCGCGAGAACCTCGACTTCGTGGCGCGCTTGTTCGAGTTGCCCGATCGCCGTGACACCGTCGACCAAGCCCTGGAGCGGCTCGGCCTGCAAAGCCGGGCGCACCAGCTGGCGGGCTCGCTTTCAGGGGGCTGGAAGCAACGCCTGTCTTTGGCCGCTTGCTTGCTGCATTCGCCCCGCCTGCTGCTGCTGGACGAGCCGACGGCGGGCGTGGACCCCAAGGCGCGCCGCGATTTTTGGGACGAAATCCATCGGCTCGCCGACGAGGGCATCACCGTGTTGGTGTCCACGCACTATATGGACGAGGCCGAGCGCTGCCATGAGCTGGTGTACATCGCCTACGGCAAGATTCTGGCGCGTGGCAGCGAGGCGCAAATCATTGCCGACGCCGGGCTGCATGTGTGGTCTTTGTCGGGCCCGCATCTCGCCCCATGGGTGCCGGCGTTGAAAGCCGCCCCCGGCGTGCTCAGCGTCGCCGCCTTCGGCAATGCGCTGCATGTGGCCGCGCAAGACGAAGCATTGTTGATGCAGGCCCTGGGGCCGCTGCGCCAGCAGGTCGGCGTGCACTGTGAGCCGGCACGGGCCAATCTGGAAGATGTGTTCGTCAGCCTCATCGCCCGTGCGGCCGACAACTTCGGGGTGGCCGCGTGAACAGCGGGGTGAATGCGGCCCTCAAGGGCGCCGGGGCAGGCTCAACGGCCCATCAACGCTTTTCCTGGGCGCGGGTGTGGGCCATCTTCGTCAAGGAGTTCCAGCAGATGCTGCGCGACCGCCTGACCTTCGCCATGGCGGTAGGCGTGCCCATCATCCAGCTGATCTTGTTTGGCTACGCCATCAACACCGACCCCAAGAGTTTGCCGATGGCCGTGATCTCGCATGACACCGGCGTGATGGGGCGCAGCGTGTTGGGTGCCATGCAACAAACGGGTTATTTCAACGTGGTGGCAAGCCCGGCCAGCGAGCGCGAGGCGGACGAGCTGATGGAACGCGGCGAGGTGCAGTTCATCGTCGTTATCCCTGAGGGCTTTACCCGCCGTTTGATTCGCGGTGAGCGCCCCACCTTGCTGGTGCAGGCCGATGCCACCGATCCGGCTGCCGCTGGCAATGCGATTGCGGCCCTCTTGCAGCTGCGCGACACGGCACTGAGCCACGACTTGGTCGGCCCGCTGGCCGCCTTGCAGCCCCGGCCTGCGCCCTTTGATCTGCGCTTGCAAAAGCGCTACAACCCTGAGGGCCTGTCGCGTTACAACATCGTGCCGGGCCTGATAGGCACCATTCTCACCATGACGCTGGTGATGCTCACCTCACTGGCCATGACCCGTGAGCGTGAACGCGGCACCATGGAAAACCTGCTTGCCACGCCCGTGCGCCCGGCAGAGGTGATGCTGGGCAAGATCCTGCCTTACGTGCTGATCGGCTATGTGCAGCTGACCGTCATCATGCTGGCGGCCTGGGCCCTGTTTGAGGTACCCATGCTGGGCAGCGTGCCGCTGCTGCTGGGCATGATCGGCGTGTTCATGTTGGCCAATCTGGGCGTGGGCTTCACCTTCTCGACGCTGGCACGCAATCAGTTGCAGGCGATGCAGATGACCTTCTTTTTCTTTCTGCCGTCCATTTTGCTGTCGGGCTTTATGTTCCCGTTCCGGGGCATGCCGGTGTGGGCGCAACACCTGGGCGAGTTGCTGCCGCTGACGCACTTTTTACGCATCGTGCGGGCGATTTTGCTCAAGGGCAGTGGCGCGCAGGAGTTACTGCCCGAGCTGTGGCCCATGCTGGCCTTTCTGGCCGCCGCAGCCTTGCTGGGCTTGGCGCGGTACCGGCAGACCTTGGATTGAAAGGGGATGATCCGCGCCCGACGTTGTTGCCTCAGTCAGTCCCGGTAAACGCCCTCGAAATCCACACTCCCGCTGGGCGACATCACGAAGCCGTGCACGTCCTTGCGCACCGGGACGTAGACGGTGGAGTGCGCCATAGTGATCCAGGGCCGTTCGCGTTTGAAGATCACTTGCGCCTCTTCGTAGAGTTTGTTGCGCCGTTGGGGATCGGTGCTAATGCGGGCCTCGTCGATCAGCTTTTCGAACGCCGGGTTGCAGAATTTGATGCCGCTGCGGTTGGAGGCGCAGCTGAGATTTGGCGTTAGGAATTCGTCGGCATCGCCGGTCTCGCCCGACCAGCCGCTCATGTAGACGCTGTGTTCGCCCTTGTTGGCACGCTTGAGGTACTCGCCCCACTCAAAGGTTTTGATGGTGGCCTTGACGCCGATGCGAGCCCAGTCCTGCTGAATCAGTTGCGCCATCAACTGGCCGTTGGGGTTAGTGGGGCGGCTCACGGGCAGCGCCCAAAGGTCGATGTCCAGACCCTTGGGGAAGCCCGCCTGAGCGAGCAATTGCCGCGCTCGCTCGGGGTTGTACTCGTTTTTCAGCTGGTGGTTGTAGCCCGGAATAGCCGGCGGAAAGGCGCTTACCGCCTGCATGGCATCGCCACGCGGAAACAACGCTTTGAAGATGGCTTGGCGGTCGATGGCGATGTCCAGCGCCTCGCGCACTTCGCGTTGATCGGTGGGCGGCTTTTTCAGATTGAAGGACAGGTAGGAGATGTTGAGCGCCTGCACCTTCATGACGTTCACGTCACTGCGCCCGTCGAAGGACGACACGTCCACATCGCGCAGCGCCGCTGCCACCTGGCATTCACCCGCCAGCAGCTTGAGCACCCGCACCGTGGGTTCGCGGCTGATGCTGAAGATCAGCCCGGGCGAGACTTGCCCGGCGCGCCAGTAGTCGGGGTTGGCTTGCAGGCGCAGCACATTGTCTTTGGCGTAGGACTTGAAGCGGTACGGGCCCGTGCCCACGGGCTGGTTGTTGATCTGGCTGGCGCGGCCTTGCTGAAGCAGTTGCGCACCGTACTCGGCCGATTGAATGCTGGCCCAGGCCATCGCCAGATTGGTGGCGAAGGTGATGTTGGGGTTGTGCAGGCGAAAGCGCACGGTGCGGTCGTCCACCCGGTCGATGCCGGCGAGCATGCGCGCCAGGCCCATGTTTTGCGGGTAGACGAAGGTGGCAGGAAAGGCTTTGTTGAACGGCGACTGCGGGTCGATGAAGCGCCCGAAGGTGAACATCACATCGTCCGCATTGAGCGTGCGCGTGGGGCTGAAATACGGCGTGGTGTGGAACTTCACGCCCTCGCGCAGGGTGAAGGTGAAGGTTTTCGCGTCGGCCGAGACCGACCAGCTCGACGCCAACACGGGCACCAGCTCGGTCGTGCCGCGCTTGAAGCCCAGCAGGCCCTGAAACATCTGCCGGTTCGCGGTGTTGGTGCTGGCGCTGTCCCACAGGCCGGGATCAAAGCCCTCGGGGCTCGCGTCGGCGCAGTAAACCAGCGGCCGGGCCGCCAGGGCCGGGGCGGCGCTCAGTGCGGTGGCGATGCCCAAGATCAGGCACAGTTTCAGTTTCAGCCAGGGAAGGGGCGGGCGGCGCATGGCGTGAGGAGGCAGGGTGATCGAGATCGCAGCGGCGGTGGGCGCGGCGCGTTTGAGGTCTACGGTGCCTTGAACGGCAGCCGCGTCAGTGTAAGTTCTTCGCTCAACGCGCCACCGGCCTGTTTGGGCCTGTTTGGGCCTGTTTGGGTCGGCTTTGACGCTTTCAAGCGGAGAGGTCGGGCGCCAGCCACTGCACCCAGCGCCCATGCGGATGCGACCAGGCCAGGGCTTGCTGGCGCAGCTGGCCGGCCTCAGCCCATTGCAGGGTCCACAAGGTAGCGGCGTCGGCGCGCAAGTGCGCCGCCAAGGGCGGCAAGTCCAGGCCCGGCGGGCATTGCGCGGCGGATTCCGCACTCAGCCACATCAGGTCGTGGCGCAATATCAGCTGAGCTACGCGGGCGCGGTGCTCTGCCAAGGCCTGGGGCTCGAAGTAGTACAACACCCAGCTGTTGAACAAGATAGGCTGGGTTCGCCGCATAGCCCCCGCGGGATCTTGCGTCAGGCGGGTGGCCAACAGGCCCAGGCCGTCATCGCTTTGCAGCAACTCGGGTTCATGCCCACGGGTCAATGCCACGGCCTGCTCCAGGCGCTGCGCCCGCTCGCGGTCATGGGGCCACAGGCAGGCGCGCAGCCAGCGCAAGGCCGCTGGGTCGCGAACATCCACGGGGGAGAGGTCCAGGCCCAGGCGTTGCACCATCCGCCAGGGCTGGGCGGGCGGCGGGGCCGTGTCGCCCAGCCAGTCGCAATCGATCTCGGGCACGCCTGGGCCCGGGGCGGCCCCCAGGCTGAAAGGGGAATGGAGTTTGCGATAACGGTAGTGGTAGTGCTCCACTCCCAGATTGAGGCCGGCGCTGCAGCCGAAGTCGATCAGGCTCAAGGCCTCGCAGTCGCGCAGCCGGGCAATATATTGCAGG
This sequence comes from Roseateles koreensis, assembly GCF_028595305.1. GTDB lineage: Bacteria > Pseudomonadota > Gammaproteobacteria > Burkholderiales > Burkholderiaceae_C > Paucibacter_A > Paucibacter_A koreensis. The sequence continues at coordinate 113,044 of NZ_JAQQXS010000014.1, forward strand.
GCCGGCCACAGCACGGCACAGCGGCCAATCTCATTCGTCTGCGTCTTGCCATTGTGCAGATGGGCTTCAATGGTCGGGCGCTCGCAGCGGGCAAAGTCCAGCAACAGGCCAGGCAGTTGCTCGTCCGGCAAACGGGTGCCCCCCACGCTGGGATAGTAGGCTGCCATGGCGTGCGGTACGCCCGCAAGAACCCGCTCATGCAAGGCCGCCAGCAGCAGATTGACCTTGGCCTGGGTGGGCGGCGCCAGATTCATCAAATCGAGCAGCTCCGGCGTGTTGGCAATGGCCAGGCAGAGCGCGACATACAGCGGGTCTTGCGGGCAATCCACCGCCGCGAAGTGGCGAAAGCGCTGGGCCCAGCGCGCTTGAGTGTTGATGTCGGTTGGCATAGGCTTAGCTTAACCAATTGAGGCGCAGCACTGGCGGGGCTTTGATCGGTTCAGCGACCACCCAAGCGGCGCTCAGCTTCGTCCACCACCTCGCGCACCTCGGCCTCGCTCACCGGGATGAAGCGCCGTGCGGCATTACCGGGCAGTTCCACCATCACCAAATAGCCCTTGACCATGGGGTCGCCGTTGGCTCCTGGGCCTTGTGCAAAGGCGCTCGCAAAGGCCTGAGCGAGTTGGAGTTGGCCGCTGGCGCGCAGGCGCCCGGTGGTGGGGTCCCATTGCTCAGGGCTGGTCAGGCAACCGGCGGTGGGCGTGGCGGGGTAGTAGGGTGCGTTGCGGTAGTAGGCAGGGTTGACCACGCTACCGTGCATCAAGATTTCATCGCGGCCGGCGCGGCCAGCCAGCCAGGCTTCTTTGATGGGTTCCCAGTGGCGCCAGCTGGGCGGCAGCAGGCCTGCGTACAGGCCTTCGCTCCAGTCCAGATCACTGCCGTCCACCTGAAAGAATTCGGCCACACTGGCCTCGATCGGCAGCTTGGTCTCCAGAAATGGCGTGGGGCCGATGGTCGGATTGCTGGCGGTGCTGGCGCCGCGCACCGCAAATATGCCTTGGGGCGTGTCGCCCAGGGTGATGGTGCCGGGCAGATGCGCCAGGGCACGCGCGAGTTGCGGCACTTGGAACAGATGGCCGTCGGGCGTGCGCACAAAGCGGCCGTCAGACCCTCGTAAAATCGCCAGCCCCAGCACCTCGCGGCCCGGGCGCTGCAGGCTGAAAACGACGGGAAAGCCCGGGCGCAAAGGCGCAGCCAGCAACTCAGCCAGCGGAGGCGAAGTGCTGCCAGGGCTGTCTTGCAAGACACGGCCCAGTGCGCGCAGGCGGGGCTCGTTCTGCCAGGTCGGGAATTGCGCCTGCATCAGCGTTTGAATTTGTACAGCGGCGGCAGGCCGCACTTCAGCGGTGAGCGGCTTGAGCAGCGTATAGGCGGCGATGGCGAACTCACGCGGTGTGTGCAATTGCGGCAGCAGCGGCCACAGCAGCGGAGCGGCCTCGGCTGCGTAAAACGCGTAAACGCCAGACAGCACGCTGCGCTGCGCCTCGCCGGTTTGCGCTGTCAGGCCGGGCAGGGCCGCCAGGGTGGGGCCGCGTGCGGCGTCGATGTCGGTGTTGTAGAGCAGCACGGCGGACAAGATGTCAGGCAGCGCGGCCTGCGCGGCATGACCCGGGGGCAGGGCCAGGCGCTCGTGCAGCAGGCGCAGGTCCCGCGTCCGCTGTGCTTGTTCCACCTCGGCCTGGGTGGCTTGCCAATGAAAATCAGCGGGCTGGTAGGCCAGCAAGGCCTGCGTGCTGTGGCGCTGTCCGGGCACAGCGTCCGGCGCCCGCGTGGCGCAGGCGCTCAGCAGTGCCAGTGCGGCGGCCATCAAGGGCTTTTGGAGCGGGTTCAGAGTCAAGGGATGTCCTGCAGTATGCTGCCGACCACGCGCTAGGCCTGCGGTCGGGTTTGCGTCGTCAACACACCTTCAAAGGATAGGTATGAATTGGGCTGATCTCGTGATTGTGCTGGCGCTTTGCCAGTTTTTCTTTTTTGGTGCGTTGGTGGGGCAGGCTCGGGGTAAATATGGTGTCGCCGCACCCGCCGTCAGCGGCCATGAGATGTTCGAGCGCCTGTACCGCGTGCAGATGAACACCTTGGAGCTGCTGATGGTCTTTGTTCCCGCCATCGCCCTGGCCGCCAAGTACTGGTCACCAGTTTGGGCGGCGGGCCTGGGCGTGGTGTATCTGGTCGGTCGCATGATTTATTGGCGCACCTATGTCGCCAATCCTGCCAGCCGCAGCCTGGGCTTTGGCCTGAGTGCCGGCCCGGCACTGGCCTTGCTGGTTGGTGCGCTGGTGGGCATGGCCCGGCAAGGCGGGCTGTTCTGATTTCGCTGGAATAACGTTTTATTCCAACTGATGGCAGGCCACCTGCCTGCCGTCGAGTTCACGCAGCAGCGGCGCCTCTTGCGCGCAACGCGCAACGGCCAGCGGGCACCGCCCGTGAAAGGCGCAGCCGCTGGGAGGGTTCAGGGGGCTGGGCAACTCGCCGTGGATCTGGATGCGGGTCCGCCGGTCAGCGGCGTGCAGGGCCGGCGTGGCGCTCATCAGCGCCTGCGTGTAGGGGTGCAACGGCCGGGCGAACATCGTCGCCTTGGGGCCCATCTCCACCGCGCGGCCCAGGTACATCACCATCACTTCATCGGCCACATGCTCGACCACACTCAGGTTGTGCGAGATGAAGACGTAGGCGTAGCCGAATTCGGCTTGCAGGTCCATAAAGAGGTTGAGGATCTGCGCCTGGATCGACACGTCTAGAGCTGACACGGGTTCATCCGCCACCACCACTTTTGGCCGCAGAATCATGGCCCTGGCAATGGCAATGCGCTGACGTTGGCCGCCAGAGAACATGTGGGGATAACGTCTGAGATGCTCGGTGCGCAAGCCCACCTTGTGCAGCAGTGATTCAATGCGCGCGAGCCGCTCCGCCTTGTTCAGTGTGGTGTTGATCTTCAACGGCTCTTCCAGCGTGGCCTGTACTGTATGGCGCGGGTTGAGCGAGGTGAAGGGGTTCTGGAACACCATTTGCACCTGTTGGCGCAAGGCTTTAAGCGTGGCCTTCGACGCACTGGCCGCATCGACCCCGCCAAAGTGCAGGGCACCGGCGCTGGGCGACTCGATCAGGGTCAGTTGGCGGGCCAGGGTGGATTTTCCGCAGCCCGACTCACCCACCACGGCCAGTGTTTGCCCCATCTTCAGCTGGAAGCTCACGCCGTCCAGGGCCTTGACCGTTGCAGCGGGCTTGAACAGGCCACGGCCTACCCGGTAATGGCGGGCCAGGTCTTGCGCCTGCAAGAGCACGTGGGCGTCAGACATGGCGGTGTTCTCCGCTTGCTGTCCCGGTCGAAGCCGTTGAACCTAATGGGTAGAAACAACGCACACCCTCTTTGAGGGAAGGGCGCTCAGTGGCACACCGGCCCTGGGCCTGGGGGCAGCGTGGTGCCAGCAGGCATCCACGCGGGCGGTCTTGCGCGCCGGGCACGATGCCGGGCAGTGCGGCAAGGCGCCTGGCGCCGCGGTTGTGCTCGGGGACCGCCGCGAGCAGGGCGGCGGTGTAGGGGTGTTGAGGGCGCTCGAACAATTCAGGCACCGCACCGGTCTCGACCACCTGGCCGGCGTACATCACCGCCACCTGATTGCGCCCGGCCTGGGCCATTTCGGCCACCACGGCCAGGTCGTGGGTGATCAAGATCAAGGCCATGCCGTGCTCGCGCTGCAAGCGCAGCAGCAGGTCCATGATCTGGGCCTGGATGGTGACGTCGAGCGCGGTGGTGGGCTCGTCGGCAATCAGCAGCCGGGGCTTGCAGGCGATGGCCATGGCGATCATGACGCGTTGGCTCATGCCGCCGGAGAGCTCGTGCGGGTAGGCGTTCAGGCGATTCACGGCGTCGGGGATTTCCACCTGCTCCAGCAATTCCAGGGCGCGCCGGGTGGCTGCCGCGCCGCGCAGCCCCAGGTGCGCACGCAGCACCTCTGTGATCTGGAAACCCACGGTGTAGCTCGGATTCAGGCTGGACTGCGCGTCCTGAAACACCATGGCCATGTCTTTGCCGATCAGCTGGCGGCGTTGGCGCGGTGTGAGTTGCAGCAAGTTTTGGCCCTGGAATTCAAGCGCGTCCGCGCTGACCTGGCCGGCCGCGTCGATCAAGCCCATCACGGCGAGCATGCTGACCGATTTGCCGGAGCCGGACTCACCCACGATGCCCAGCAGATGGCCGGCTTCCAGCGTCAGGTCCAGGCTCTCCACGGCGTGCAAGCCGTTGAAGTTCACTTGCAGGTTTTTGATGTTCAGCAGCGCCATGCTCAGCTCATCCGCTTCAATTTGGGGTCCAGCGCGTCGCGCAGGCCATCCCCCATCAAATTGATGGAGAGCACGGTGACGAGAATGGCCAGGCCGGGCAGAGTCACCACCCAGGGCGCGCGCTGGATGTAGTCGCGTGCGGCGGAAAGCATGGTGCCCCACTCGGCGGTGGGCGCTTGCACGCCAAGCCCGAGAAAGCCCAGACCGGCCGTTTCCAGAATGGCAGAGGAGAAGCTCAGCGAGGCGTTCACGATCAGTGGGGCCATGCAGTTAGGCAGCACGCAGTCGAACATCAGCCGCAGGGTGCCCGCGCCGGCCACGCGGCTGGCGGTCACGTAGTCTTTGGGGATTTCCGCCAGGGCGGCGGCGCGAGTCAGGCGGGTGTAGCCGGGCAGCGCGCCGATGGCGATGGCGATCACGGTGTTGAGTAGGCCGGGGCCTAACACCGTGATCACGCAGATGGCCAACAGCAGCCCCGGCAGGGCCAGCATGATGTCCATCACCCGCATGATCAGCGGCGAGGCGAGCTTCTGGAAGAAGGCGGCCGACAAGCCCAGCAAAACACCCGGCAGGAGCGAGAGCAGCACCGAGGCCAGGCCGATGCCCATGGACACGCGCCCGCCGTGCAGCAAGCGCGAGAAGATGTCGCGGCCCAGCTCGTCGGTGCCAAGCAAAAACTTGGCGCTGCCCTGCGCCTGCCAGACGGGCGGCGTGAGCATGTGCTCGCGGTACTGCCAGGTGGGGCTGTGCGGCGCCAGCCAGGGTGCCAGCAGCGAGGCCAGGGCGATCAGCGTAAAGACGCACAGCGCGATCAATGCTCCCCGGTTGGCCGCAAAGGCGCGCCAGAACTCGCGCTGTGCAGACAGGGGCGGGGGCGCCGCTTCTGAGGGGTCTTGGTCGACGTGGCTGAGTTCGAAGTCCGTCATGGATGTGAGTTAGGGCCAGGCCTCAATGGGGGGAACGGATGCGCGGGTTGACCACACCGTAGAGCAGGTCCACCACGAGGTTCACCCCGATGAAGGTCAGCGCTGAAATCAGGATGCCGGCTTGCACCACGGGGTAGTCGCGGCGGGCGATGGCGTCGATCAGCCATTTGCCGATGCCGGGCCAGGAGAAAATGGTTTCAGTCAGCACGGCGCCCGCCAGCAGGCTGCCTGTTTGCATGCCGATGATCGTGAGCACCGGAATCAGCGCATTGCGCAGCGCGTGCACGGCCACCACGCGGGCGGGGCTGAGGCCTTTGGCGCGCGCGGTGCGGATGTAGTCCTCGCGCAGCACCTCCAGCATGGCGCTGCGCGTCATGCGGGCCACCACCGCCAGGGTTCCGGTGCCCAGCACCAGGGCCGGCAGCAGCAGGTGGAGGCAGGCCGATTTAAAGGCGCCAGCCTCCCCGGAATTCCAGGCGTCCACGAGCATGAAGCCGGTGCGCATGGTGGGGTCGTATTCCACGCTGATGCGGCCCGAAATCGGTGTCCACGACAGACCCACCGAGAAGAACATGATGAGGACCAGCCCCCACCAGAACACGGGCATGGAGTAGCCCACCGTGGCCAGGCCCATCACCCCCTGATCGACCCAGGAGCCGCGTCGCAGGCTGGCCCACATGCCCAGCAGCAAGCCCACACTGACCGCCAGCAGCAGGGCGCACGAGGCCAGCTCGACGGTGGCGGGAAACAGCACGGCGAACTCGCGCGCCACTGGCTCGCGGCTGACCAGGCTCTGCCCCAAATCGCCGTGGGCGAGCTTGCCGAGGTAGTCGAAATACTGTTGGTGCAGGGGCTGATCCAGGCCCATTCGATGCACCAGGGCGGCATGGGCGGCGGGGTCGAGCTGGCGCTCACCCATCATGATCTCGATGGGGTCGCCCGGCACCAGCCGGATCAGGCCGAACGCAACCGCGGTGATGCCGATGAGAGTCGGGATCAGGGTGGCCAGCTTTTTAAGCAGAAAGGTCAGCACGGTGGTGGTTGTGGCGGGGCGGGGGCTGGGGTGTCAGTGCGGGTGTCTCAGTACTTGGACGGGTTCACCTTGGGCAGGAGTGCCCCGGTGTTGCCGGCACCCGCGCCCGCTCCTGAACCCGTTCCAGCGCCGGGTTGAGGCGCCAGCAGCATGCCGCCGGCCAGGTTCACCACGTCGAGCAGCGCAGCGGTTTCAGCGTCCATTGCGCCGCTGTAATCGCTGGGCCGGTATTTCATTTGGAAGGTGGCAATCACGTTTTTGGTGAGCGAGTCCAGCTCGCCGCTGCGTGGCACCGCGTAGCCGAAGCGTGACAGCTTGTCTTGAAACCAAGCGGCGTCAGGCGGAACTGATTCATACAGGGATTTGCGCAAGCCGACCTGCAGGGGGTCGGGCCAGGGAATCAGGCCGGCATCGGCCAGCTGCTTCCACGGGAACAATGGGCCGGGGTCTTGCTTGCGGCCGGGTGCAATGTCGGCATGGCCCAGAATGCGCTCGGGCTTGATCTGGTGGCGGGTTTGAATATCGCGCACCAGCTTGATGACCTCGTCGATCTGTTTCTGCGGAAAGGGCGCGTAGACGCGGCCCTGCGGCGTTTCGGTGAAGCCGGGGTTGACGATCTCGATGCCGATGGAGGCTGAATTCAGGTTCTGGCTGCTGCCCCAGCTGCTTGCACCCGCGTGCCAGGAGCGGCGGTTCTCGTCGACGATGTAGTAGCTGATGGCCGGCTCGTCGCGCACCAGGTAGTGGCTGCTGACCAGGCCGCCGGTGGTCAGCACGCGCAGCGACTTTTCCCAGTCCAGCGCGGTGTAGTGCAGGATCAGAAACTGCGCCCGGCTGTCTTGCGCTACCGAGGTGAAGCTCTTGTCGATGTGTGGCGGCGGCGGGCCCACCGGCGTGCGCGGCGTGCTGGCGCATGCGCTCATCAATAAAGCACTGGTGAGGGCGGTGAGCAGGACGGTGGTCTTCATGCGGGGAACTGGGTGGGCTGCGTTTTGGGCTGCGTTTCGGCAAGGGGATGGCGTGATTGTTGCAGGCCTGGCCGGCCTCATTCCTTCAACCAGCCGATGCGGCCCTGGCCGGCCTCGTTGAGGCGGGCCACCAGGGTGGCGGCAGCAGTTTCAGGCAGGCTGAAATGGGCCTGCACCTGCGCGCCATGCTCCACCGCCAGCAGCGTGGCGCCGGCGGCCTCGATTTCGCGCCGCAGCAAGCCTTCAAACGCGTAGGGCAGGGTGCAGAGCAAGGTTTGCTGGCGCAGCAGAGGAATTTTCTCGGCCTTCTGCAGCGCCTGCGCCACGGCATCGGTGTAGGCCCGCACCAGGCCGCCTGCGCCCAGCTTGGTGCCACCCCAGTAGCGCACCACCGTGGCCAGCGCGCCCTCCAGGTCTTGGTGCCGCATCACCTCCAGCATCGGCCGCCCGGCAGTGCCGCTGGGCTCGCCATCGTCCACCGCCGCTGACTGCCCGCCGGCCAGCAAGGCCCAGCACACATGCACCGCGCCGGGGTGTTCGGCGCGCAGCGCGGCCACCCGGGCGGTGGCCAGGGCGCGGTCGGCCATGGGCTCCACGCAGGCGATGAAGCGGCTTTTCTTGATGATCAATTCGCTGTGAACGGGGTGGGCAAGGGTGCAGGCCATGGGGGGATTGTCGGTGCTGCCGAGTGCGACAATCCCACCACTATGCTGAAGTTCGAACTGCTCAAGACCGAGGGCCGCGCACGCCGCGGCCAGATGACGCTCAACCATGGGGTGGTGCAGACGCCCATCTTCATGCCCGTGGGCACCTATGGCACCGTCAAGGGCGTGATGCCGCGCTCGCTCGAGGAGGCGGGGGCGCAGATCATTCTGGGCAACACCTTTCACCTGTGGCTGCGCCCGGGCCTGGACATCTTGCGCCAGTTTGGCGGCCTGCACCGCTTCGAGAGCTGGGACAAGCCCATCCTCACCGACAGCGGCGGCTTCCAGGTTTGGAGCCTGGGCGAGATGCGCAAGATCAGCGAGGAGGGCGTCAAGTTCGCCTCGCCGGTGAACGGCGACAAGCTCTTTTTGACGCCCGAGATCAGCATGCAGATCCAGACCGTGCTGAACAGCGACATCGTCATGCAATTCGACGAATGCACGCCCTACGAGACCAAGGGCCATCTCACCACCGAGAAAGAGGCCCGCGTCTCTATGGAGATGAGCCTGCGCTGGGCCAAGCGCTGCCAGGACGAATTTGCCCGGCTTGAAAACCCGAACGCGCTGTTCGGCATCGTGCAGGGCGGCATGTTTGAGAGCCTGCGCGACCATTCCCTGGCCGGCCTGGCTGCCCTGGACCTGCCGGGTTATGCCATCGGTGGCCTGAGCGTGGGTGAACCCAAGGAAGATATGCAGCGCGTGCTGGCCCACATCGGCCATCAACTGCCCGCTGACAAACCGCGTTACCTGATGGGTGTGGGCACGCCGGAAGATTTGATCGAAGGCGTCAGCCAGGGTATCGACATGTTCGACTGCGTGATGCCTACGCGCAATGCCCGCAACGGCCACCTGTTCACCCGCTTTGGCGACCTGCGCTTGCGCAACGCCCGCTACAAGACGGACGAGCGCCCCGTGGACGAAACCTGTAGCTGCTACTGCTGCAAGAACTTCTCCCGTGCCTATCTGCATCACCTGGACCGCTGCGGCGAGATGCTGGGCCCCATGCTGGCCAGCATTCATAACATTCACTACTACCTGAATCTGATGCAGGACGTGCGCGATGCGCTGGAGCAGCCTGCTCAGGGCGGCATGGGTGGATTCGAGGCCTTCAAGCTGAAATTTGCAGCCGATCGGGCGCGGGGTGTCTGAACCTGATTTCACCCTGTAGGTCATCCAAAATGACCCCCATCAAAAGGTGGTCAAGCCTATGGAACACGACAACAGCGCTCAAGCCAAGGCGAAGTTTTCTGAGTTGGTGCAGCGTGCACTGGCCGGAGAAGACGCGGTGACTGCGCGCGACAACCGGCCGCCCATCAATTTCAGCCATTGCCCCTGGAACTCAGTCACAGCTTGCGCGTGGCCAGCCTACCCTGGCATCACCGTGCCCCTTTTGATCGCCTGCTGATTGCGCAGTGCCAAGTCGAAGGCTTGACGCTGGGGAGCGCCGACAAAACGCCAGCCGCCTACAGCGTGCCCTTGATCCGCTGATGGCGGCCCCCATCTGCTGTGGATGCAACCTCATCCTGCCTCTAGGCACGTGCCTGTATGCCTTTTGGCAAGGGCCCGCTTTGCCGGCATGATGGCCCCATGTTGAAAGCCCTGCTCGCCCCCCTGGTCTGGCTGCTTCGGCTGCTGCTGGCGCTGATCATCTTGTTCGAGGAATGGGGCTGGGTGCCTTTGTCCCGGCTGCTGGCGCGCTTGGGGGATTGGCCGCCGTTTCGTGCTTTTGCGCCCTGGGTACGCGGCTTGCCGCCTTACGCGGCGCTGGCGCTGCTGGTTTTGCCCAGCCTGTTGATCATCCCGGTCAAATTGCTGGCTTTGTGGCTCATTGCCCACGGCCGGGTGGTGCTGGGGGTGGGCGTCATCATGGCCGCCAAGGTGGTGGGCACGGCGCTGGTGGCGCGGCTGTTTCAGCTGATTCAACCGGCCTTGATGCGGCTGCGCTGGTTTGTGCCGCTCTACCAGCGCTGGAGCGCCTGGAAGCAAGAGCTGCTGGCGTGGGTGCATGCCCAGCCGTTCTGGCGCATGGCGCGTGTCATCAAGCGGCAACTGGGCAGGCGCCTGCGGCAGGCTTGGTCTAAGCGTCGTTGAGCAGTTGCGCCACCTCGCGCTGCAGCTTGGGTAGATCGACATCGGCTGCGGCCATCGGTGCGCCTGCCGAAAGGCTGACGCGGCTGAACAGGCCGCGGCGGAAGGGCTTCACCATGGCGCCTGCGGGCTCGATGCGTGAGAAGTACGAGCCCCATAGATTGCCCAGCGCCATGGGGATGACGGGCAGATTCGGTTGACCCTCCAGCAGCTTCATCACGCCGCCTTTGAAGGGCTGCAACTGCCCATCGCGGGTGATACCGCCTTCAGGAAAGATACACACCAAATCACCCTCGGCCAGCACCTGGCGGGCACGCTGGAAGGCCTTCTCGTAAGTGGCCGGGTTCTCCTTCTGCGGGGCGATGGGCACGGCCTTGGCCAAGCGAAACAAGCCCCCCAACACCGGTGTGGCAAAGATGCGGTGGTCCATCAAGAAGCAGATGGGCCGTGGGCTGGCGGCCATCAGCAGCACCGCGTCGATGAAGGACACATGGTTGCATACCAGCACCGCCGCGCCCTGGGTCGGGATGTTGGCGTCGCCCCGCAGCTTGAAGCGGTAGACCAGGCGTGAGATCACGAAAGCGATGAATCGCAGCAGGTACTCCGGCATCAGCACGCAGATGTACAAGGCCATCACGGCATTGGCCAAACCCACCGCCAGGAAGATCTCGGGCACGGTGAATCCGGCACCCATCAGCACGCCGGCCAGCAGCGAGCTGGCCACCATGAAGAGCGCGTTGAGGATGTTGTTTGCCGCGATGATGCGGGCGCGATGCGAGGGCTGCGAGCGCAGTTGGATCAGTGCATACATCGGCACGCTGTACAAGCCGGTGAACAAGGCCAGCAGGCCCAGATCGGCCAGCACCCGCCAGTGCGCGGCGTGGCTGAGAAATTCACCCACGCTTTGCAGCGGCACCGCTGGCAGGCCGCGCGAGGCGAAGTAGAGGTCCACCGCAAACACCGTCATGCCCAGCGAGCCAAGCGGCACGAGGCCGATTTCGACATGCCGGTGCGACAGCAGTTCGCACAGCAACGCGCCCACGCCCACGCCGACCGAGAACACCACCAGCAGCATTGAGGCGACCTGGCTTTCACCGTGCAGCACGTCTTTGGCAAAGTTGGGGAAATTGGCCAGAAAGACCACGCCGAAGAACCACATCCACGAGATGCCCAGCAGCGAGCGGAACACCACGATGTTCTCGCGTGCCAGCCGCAGATTGCGCCAGGTTTCGGTGAAGGGGTTCCAGTTGATGTGCAAGCGAGGGTCGGCCGCCGGGCTGTGCGGGACGAACTGCACCGCCAGCCGGCCTAGTAGGGCTACCGTGAAGCAGGCCAGGCCGGTGTAGAAGGCGCCCACTTCGGGCTGGGCGATCAAGACGCCGCCGAGCACATTGCCCAGGATGATGGCCACGAAGGTGCCCATCTCGACCATGCCGTTGCCGCCGGTGATTTCTTTCTCGCTCAACTGCTGCGGCAGGTAGGCAAACTTCACCGGGCCGAACAAGGTCGAGTGCATGCCCATCATGAACACGCAACCCAGCAGGGCCGGCACTTGCTGTTGCCAGAAGCCCCACAGCGCCACGGCCATGATGGCGATCTCGAAATTCTTGACCAGCCGCATCAGGCGCGACTTTTCGTATTTGTCCGCCAACTGCCCGCTGGTGGCCGAGAACAGCACGAAGGGCAGGATGAACAGCGCCGCAATCACCAGGCCAGCCTGCGCCGGCGGCAACCAGCTCAGGCTCAGCTGGTAGGTGACCATCACGGTCAATGCGAACTTGGAGATATTGTCATTGGCCGCGCCGAGAAACTGGGTCCAGAAGAAGGGTGCGAAGCGGCTCTGCTTGAGCAGGCCGAATTGGCTCACCGGGGCGTTGTTCGGGGGTGTGGATGCATTCAAGGCAGGCTCGATCTCAGCGTGGGTGAGAGGGGGGTGAAGGCGGCGGAGGCAATTTACGGCCGCCTGTGGCGGCACATGGGTGGCCTATCGGTGGCGCTATCACCAGAACTGCCACTGGCCAGAGTGCACCACCCACAGGCCCAGGGCGCCGTTGGTGACGGCGTGCGCAATCACCGCCGTCCAGAGCTTGCCGGTGCGCATATACAAGTAGGCATAGGCCAGGCCGGCGACGATGGCGGCCAGCCACAAGGTGTGGGCCAGCATGAAGACGAAGGTGCTCAACATGATGGGTTTGAGGCCGACGCCGCGTGGGTCAACGGTTTCGAATTGCGGCGACACGATCCAGCGCATCAGGAAGGCGCGCCAGAACAGTTCTTCCATCACGGGCACGATCAAGGCGGCGCCGGTCCAGCGCAGCGCAATCAAGGGCCAAATTTTGTGGCCCTGCAGGTCCAGCGGCAAAAAGCTGGCGGTGGGCTCACCGATCTGCATCCACGGTGCATCCAGGTGAATCCACAGCACGAACACCAGCAAGCCGACGGCAATGCTCAGCAGGGTGTCGCGCCGGCCGGGCAAATTCTGCCGCGCCAGTTCACCATAGCCGCGCCAATGCCAGGCCAATGCCGCGCCGACGATGAACACGCTGGCGCCGTAGATCCAGCGGGCGTCGAAGTCTGCATCCGTAGGCAGATAACCCCGCAGGCCCAGCAGCAGCATGAACAGGGCGAAGGGGATGATTCGGGCCAGGGCGGCGGGGCTCAGGCCAGTGGGCGTGGCGGTCTTCATGGCGATGACGAGGGTGAGGGCTGAAGGGCTGTGGGGTTGGGGCCCCGCAGCGTAACCCGAAACCAAGGCATTTTGGCCGCGCTGCGCGCCGCCAGCGTGCCCAACCCGTCAGGCCGCCCGTTGCTCCAGCAGGAAATTGGCGCCGTCGTACTGGCCGAGCTTTTCGACCAGGTAGGGCAGGCATTCCTGCAATTCATCGTGCAAGGTGTAGGGCGGGTTGATGATGAACATGCCGCTGCCCAGCATGCCAAAGGCGCGTGAGTCGCTTTGCTGCTGCACCGTCAGTCGCACGTGCAGCCAGCCCTTTTTGGCGCCCACGCCGGCATCGGCGGCGGCCTTGAGGCGCTGCGGCAACTGGGCCGATTCGAGCAACTGCAGCTGTGGGTACCAGACCATGAAAACGCCGTCGGCAAACTTTTCCAGCCCTTCGCGCACGGCGGTGATGACCTTGCCGTAATCGGTCTTGAGCTCGTAGGAGGGGTCCATCAGCACCACGCCGCGGCGCGAGGGTGGTGGCAGTTCACCGCGCAGCGAACTGAAGCCGTCCTTGTCGCTGACCTGGGTGTTGGGGCGGGTCGACAGATAGGTGTCGAGAATGCGGTAGTCGGTGGGGTGCAGTTCGTAGCAGCGCAGCCGGTCTTGTTCGCGCATCAGCAAGTTGGCGATGGCGGGCGAGCCGGGGTACTGGCGCAACTGGCCACCGCTGTTGAAGGCGCGGATGGGCTCAAGATAACGCGCCAACGGAGCGGGCAGGTCCTTGGCATCCCATAACTTCGAGATGCCATGCACGTACTCGCCCTTTTTCTGGGCGTACTGGCCCTCGATGGAGTAGCCGCCGGCCCCGGCGTGGGTGTCGACCAGGGTGTAGGGTTTTTCTTTTTCCGCCATATGGCGGAGCACCTCGGACAAAACGAGGTGTTTGAGGACATCGGCATGGTTGCCGGCGTGAAAGGCGTGTCGGTAGGCGAGCATGGCTGAACTGTAGCCTGACCCGGCCCGAAACTCACGGAAACTGGAAGGCGCCGGGATGAATGGCCGGCCGCTCCAGGGCCAACGTGCCGCGTGGCGCCAGGAATTGGCGCGTCGGCCGCAGGCTGAGGCCGTCGACTTCGCCCGGGTCCACTGCCTTGCCACGCACCTTGGCGTCGGGGCGCAAATGGTAGTTGTCGCGGCTGGCCAGCACGAAGACGTTCAGGTCAACGGCGAAGTTGCCGGCACTCTCCCATGCGGGATCGGCCGGCACCTTGGGGTTGCCGGCCCACAGGTTGTTGATGAGGCGCACTTTGTCTGCGCCGGGGCTGACCCGCAGAAATACACCGTTACTGGGGCGCATGTCGATCAAGGTGTTGTTGATCAGATGCAACTCGTTGCGCGGGCCGCTGTAGCCTTCAGCGCCGAAAGAGACGATGTGGGGGTTTTCGGTCTCGGCGCTTTGCTGGATCACATTGCCCACCACGAGTGCCACGCCGCCGTTGGGCAGGTCGATCTCGTAGCTGGCGCGCCCGCCGATTTCGTCCGTCAGGCGGTTGTAGAAGATGTGGCTGACGGCGGCGCGGCTCTTCAGCAGATGGCCCGACTGGCCGTGGTGGAAGTAGCTGCCCACCACGCGCAGATGGCCGATGGCGCCGACGTAGATATTGTGGTTCTTGCCGTCACGGCGAATGATGGTGCCGAACTCGCAGTCCTCGATGTCCAGCCGCACCGTCGGGTCGTTGCTGGTGAGCACGCCGTTCTCGTTCATGTTGAAGCGGCAGTCGCGCAAGCTCAGAGAGCCCGCCTGCAGGCGGATGCCCGCACCGTTGTGATCCGGCACCTGGGCGCCCGAGAAGTCGAAGCCTTCAATCAGCATGTCCCGACCGCTGGTGACAAAGGTGCCCTTGCCCTGGGCGTTAGCACCGGCAGCCTCCATGTGCACCCGGCCGCCGACGGCCTTGAGATGCAGGTCGTGCTGGGTCCAAACGGCCACATCGCCGGTGTATTCACCCGCGTCGACCTCGATCCGCATGCCGTCTTTGGCCTCGCGGGCCGCAGCGGCCAGGCTTCTCACGCCGCGCGTCGGGCCCACTTGCAGCACCGGCCGGTTGCTGGGAGTGTTCGCCGCCAGATGGGGCGGCAACAGCAGGCCCGAACTGGCGGCCAAGCCCCATTGCAGAACGTGGCGGCGTTGGGGCGCGAAGGGCTTTTTCGTCATGGCGAAGACCTGCTGAAATGAGTCATTATGGGCGGGGCACCGGGGCGATCTTGTGACAGGCGCCGTCCGGGGCGCTCAGGCGCGAAACTTGGCGCGAAACAGCTCGGGGATGCTCATTTCACGCGGTCCAGGGCGCAATTCAAACGATTGCCCGGCTTGCAGCGTGCCGGGCGTCTTGACGGCCAGATAAAAGCCGCACCAACCGCTTTGCCCCATCAGCTTGACGGCCTGGTTGAAGCCCATCACCGCATTGAACTTGAAGCAGGGAAAGCGCGGCTCGCTCACCACCAGCGCACAGTTGGGGAATTGCAGCACATCGCCGATCCAGACCTGGTTTTCCAGCAGTCCGCTGAGGGTCAGGTTCTCGCCCATGGCGCCGTGAGCCAGGGGTGCGTCGGGTGCGGCCACCTTGGCCTGCGCACGCACCGTCTGCCAAAAGGCGTAATGCTCGGCCGGGTAGGCATACACCGCCTTGCTCAGGCCGCCATGCACGCTGAGGTCGGCCTGCTCGTCACCCGCCAGGCCCAGCGCCTCGACACGCAGCGGACCTGGCTGTGCGGTCTTGCGGATGCCGCTGGGTACGCTTTGCCCTCCCGGGATGGGCAGCGGCTGGGCAAGGGCGGTGTTGAGGCTGAGCAGTTTCATGCGCGGAGTTTAGCGAGCGCTGAGCGGGCAAGCCGGATCCTGCCACCCCAAAGTTAGGCCCCTCTGACTTTTCAAGCGCGCCAGGCCTGCGGCATTTCCAGCGTCTGGATTTCGTTCAGCGTGTGAGCCATGTTCACCACTGGGCCGATGACGAGAATGGCAGGGCTGCTGATGGCCTCGCGGCGCAAGGTGGCAGGCAGTTCAGCCAGGGTGCAGATCACTGAGCGCTGCTGCAAGGTGTGGGTGGCAGAAATGGCGGCGGCGGGCGTATCGAGCGGCAGGCCACCGTCTTCACTCAGGGCGGCCACGAGGCTTTCGACCCGCGCAAGGCCCATATAGATCACCAGCGTCAGGCCGCTGCGTGCCAGGGCATGCCAGTTGGGACCCGTCGGGGCATTTGGGCCATTCTGGCCCGTGCCTGCCTGTGCATCCTCGCGGTTATGACCGGTGACGAAGGCTACGCCGGGCGCGTGGCGCCGGTCGGTTACCGGGATGCCGATGCTGGCGGGTGCGGCGATGCCGGCCGTCAGGCCGCTCACCACTTCCACCGTGATGCCGGCGGCGCGCAGGGCGTCCATCTCCTCGCCACCGCGGCCGAACACAAAGGGGTCGCCGCCCTTGAGGCGTACCACGTTCAGCCCCGCCGAGGCTTCGCGGATCATCAGTTCATGGATGAAGCGCTGCTCGGTAGACACGCACCCGCCGCGCTTGCCCACGTAGACGATGCGGGCCCCCGGCTTCACCAAGGCCAGCACGCGGGCGTCCACCAGATCGTCGCTGAGCACCACGTCGGCGGCCTGCAGCCGGTGCAGGGCGCGCACGGTCAGCAATTCTGGGTCGCCGGGGCCTGCACCCACCAGACTGATTGGGCCGATCTTGTTCATGGCATCACCTTTTCGAGACAGGGGGTTTGGGTTTCAAGACGGCGCAGCGTGGGCAGGCAGGAGCCGCATTGGGTGCCGCAGCGCAGGGTGTCTTGCAAAGCTTGCAGGCGCACTTGCTGCGAGCCTGGGGTTTGCTTGAGCTGTGCGCAGATGCGGGCTTCCGACACGTCCAGGCAGTTGCAGATTTGGGGGCTGCGGGCGGCGCTCTGGGTGTTGGCCGCCATCGGGTGCGGCGACAGCAGTTGGGCGCCCAGGGCCGCCACAGGTGAGGCGTCGCGCCACAGGTTCAGCAGCCAGGCGCCGGCTTCGGCCTCGCCCACCAGTAGCAGGGCGCGCAGGCGAGCGTCGGGGCCGGCCTTGTCCAGGCCAAGGCTGCGGCTGCGCCCGCGCTGGGTGTCGGCATAACGCAATACTTGCGCGCCACTCAGGCCTAGCAGCTTGGTCAGCCGGGCCAACAGCTCGGGGGCTGCGGCCTGGGCGGAGGCCGCTTCAAAGCGCCAGCCTTGTAGGTTGGCGTTGGCGTCGGTACTTGGTGCCGCCACAGGCACGCAGCTGGTGTAGGCGAATTCACCCATCAGGGCGCGCAGGCCGGCCCGCAGTGTCGCGGCCTCGGTGGGCGCACACCAGATGGCAGCGCTGAGCCGCCAGGGCAGCTCGACACGTTGCACCTGAATGGCCGCGAACTTCAGCTCGGGCTGCTTGGAGTCGGGGCAGAAAGCCTTGTTGGTGAGCGCATTCACACCGGCCAAGCGCCGGCCTTGGGCGTCTTGCCCGGAGACAAATTCTTCACCCCAGTGCATGGGCAGATAGGCCTGGGCGGGGCGTGCATCGGCATCGGCCTGCACTGGCAGGATAAGGCTGCCATGGCGTGAGCTGACCTGGGCCAAGTCACCGTCTTTGAGGCCGCGCAGCGGCAGGTCTTGGGGATGCAGGCGCAGGGTCGGTGCAGGCTCGTGGCCAAACAGGCGCGGCACCACGCCGCTGCGGCTCATGCCGTGCCATTGGTCACGCAGGCGGCCGGTGGTGAGGCTGAGTGGGTAGCGGGCGTCGAGTTTGTCTTGCGGTGCCTTCCAAGGCTGGGCGATGAAGCGGGCGCGGCCATTCGGGGTGGCGAAGTGGCCGTCTTCGTAAAGCCGTTGGGCGCCTTGCGCGGCGCCGGCCGGGAAGGGCCATTGCTGCGGCCCGCTTTGGTCGAGCAGGGCATAGCTGAGGCCGCCGATGTCGAGGTCGCGGCCCACGGTGGCGGCGCGGTGCTCCAGCCAGAGGTCTTCAGCCGTTTCGTAGGTGAACATCGGACGGGCAGCTTGCTTCAGCATAGGCTCCAGCAGACGAGCGACGTCGCGCACGATCTGCCAGTCGGGCCGCGCCTCGCCGGGCGGGGCGATGGCGGCGCGCACGCGGCTGATGCGCCGCTCGCTGTTGGTGACGGTGCCTTCCTTTTCGCCCCAGGTGGCGGCGGGCAGCAGCACATCGGCATAGGCGGCGGTGGCGGTGTCGGCAAAGGCTTCTTGCAGGATCACCAACTCGCAGCGCTCCAGCGCGCGCCGCACCAGGGCTTGGTCGGGCAGGGATTGGGCGGGGTTGGTGCAGGCAATCCACAGTACCTTGATGTCACCGGCGGCGGCGGCTTCAAACAGCTCCACCGCAGTCTTGCCGGGGGTGGCGGGCAGGGCGTCAACGCCCCACAGGCGGGCCACTTCGGCGCGGTCGTCGGCCAAGTTGGGGTCGCGGTGGCCGGGCAGCAGGCTGGCCATGCCGCCCACTTCACGCCCGCCCATGGCATTGGGCTGGCCGGTGAGCGAGAAAGGGCCCGCGCCGGGGCGGCCAATCTGCCCACAGGCCAGGTGCAGATTGATGAGCGCGGTGTTTTTGGCGCTGCCGCTGGTGCTTTGGTTCAAGCCTTGGCAGTACAGCGAGAGCGTGGCGGGCGATTCGGCAAACCAACGCGCGGCTTTCAGCAGATCAGCCTCTTGAATGCCGCAGATGCGGGCGGCTTCACGCGGGGTCATGGTGCGCACCAGGGTCTTGAGCGCGTCGAAGCTTGCGCCTTCGGTGTGCTTGGCCATGAAGTCGCGGTCCAGCCAGCCTTCCCAGATGCAGGCATGCAGCAAGCCGTGGCACAGGGCCACATCGGTGCCGGGCAGGATTTGCAGATGCAGGTCGGCCAAGTCGGCGCTCTCGGTGCGGCGCGGGTCGACGACGATGATCTTCATCTCCGGCCGCTTGGCCTTGGCGGCTTCTAGGCGGCGGAACAAGATGGGGTGGGCCCAGGCCGGGTTGGCGCCGGTGATGAACACGCAGTCGGTGTGGTCCAGGTCTTCGTAGCAAGTGGGCGGGGCGTCGCTGCCCAGGCTTTGCTTGTAGCCCACCACGGCCGAGCTCATGCACAGGCGCGAGTTGCTGTCGATGTTGTTGGTGCCCAGCAGCCCGCGTGCCAGCTTGTTGAAGGCTTGGTAGTCTTCGGTCAGCAGTTGGCCGGAGATGTAGAGGCCGATGGCGTCGGGCCCGTGCTGGGCATGCACTGCGGCAATACGCTGCGCCAACTGCTGATGGGTTTGGGCCCAGCTCAGCGGCTCGGCTGCGGCGCCGCGTGCGGGCCGCCAGGCGGGCTGCAGCAGGCGACGGGTTTGGCGCACCAGCGGGGTGGCGGTGAGATGCAGGGTCGAGCCCTTGCTGCACAGGCGGCCGAAGTTGGCGGGGTGATCGGGGTCGCCGCGCACGCCCACGATTTCGCCCTGACTGGTGTCGTCGCCCGTGCTATCAATGATCACCCCACAGCCCACCCCACAGTACGGGCAGGTGGAGCGGGTGGATCGAGTTTGAACCTGAACCTTGTCCATCATGTGCAAACTCAGGCGGCGCGCGTGCAGGGGCCGGCCTGCAGGGGGGCGAAATTCAAGCCCACCGTGGCCAGTTGCTGCGGGTCTAGATAGATCACGCCGTCTTCCAGGTGCACGTCGAAGCGGGCGGCGCAGCCTTCATCGGGCGCTGCGGCTTGGCCGCTTTCCAGCGCAATGGTCCAACTGTGCAGCGGGCAGGCCACTGAGTGGCCGAACACCAGGCCTTGGCTCAGCGGGCCGCCTTTGTGGGGGCAGCGGTCGAGCAGGGCGAAAACCTTGTCGTCGGCGGCGCGGAACACCGCCACATCCGGCCCCTGTGCGCGTTTGACACGGCGCGCGCCCAGGGTGGGGATGTCTTCAAGGCTGCAGATTTTTGTCCAGGAGGTGCTCATGATCGGGGGGTCTCAAAAATAGGTGTCAGTGGCGCGGGTGTGCTGAAGTGCTGGTGCGCTAATACGTTAGGTGGGCTGATCCAGCATGCGGATCTCAGACCGGCACAAACTGCCGCAGGTCGACCTTGGCCTTGGCGTGCTCGAACCAGGGGTCCGGCTCGCCCGACAGCGCGAACTGCAGCTCGGCCCACAGCGCGCGCCGGCGCTCGTGGTCATCGAGGATGCGGGCTTTCACATAGTCCATGCCTACGCGCGCCAGGTAATGCACCGTGCGCTCCAGATACCAGCCCTCCGTGCGGTACAGCTGCATGAAGGCGCCGGTGTACTCCATCACCTCCTCGGCGGTCTTGAGCTTGACGAAGAACTCGGCCACCTCGGTCTTGATGCCGCCGTTGCCGCCGATGTAAAGCTCCCAGCCGCTGTCCACGCCGATGATGCCCACGTCTTTGATGCCCGCCTCGGCGCAGTTGCGCGGGCAGCCCGACACCGCGAACTTGACCTTGTGCGGCGCGTACATGCGCCACATCGCACGCTCCAGGTCTTTGCCCATCTGCGTGCTGTCTTGCGTGCCCATTCGGCACCACTCGCTGCCCACGCAGGTTTTCACCGTGCGCAGGGCCTTGGCGTAGGCGTGGCCCGAGGGCATGCCGATGTCGGCCCAGACGGCGGGCAAGTCTTCTTTCTTCACGCCCAGCAGGTCGATGCGCTGGCCGCCGGTGACTTTGACGGTGGGGATCTTGTACTTGTCCACCGCATTGGCGATGCGGCGCAGCTCGTCCGCCGTGGTCTCGCCGCCCCACATGCGCGGAATGACGGAGTAGGTGCCGTCCTTCTGGATGTTGGCGTGGGCGCGCTCGTTGATGGGGCGCGATTGCGGATCGTCCTGCGCCTCTTTGGGCCAAGTGGAGATCAGGTAGTAGTTCAGCGCAGGGCGGCAGGTGGCGCAGCCGTTGGGGGTCTTCCAACCCAGCGCGGTGTAGAGCGTTGGCAGGCTGACAAGGTGTTCGTTGCGGATGGCGTCACGCACGTCCTGGTGGCTCATGTCGGTGCAGGCGCACACGGCCTTTTTCTTGGGCGAGGCAGAGTAATCGCCGCCGGCGGTGAACATCAACAACTGCTCCACCAAACCGGTGCAGGAGCCGCAAGACGCGCTGGCCTTGGTGTGCTTGCGCACCTCATCCAGTGTGAACAAACCTTTGTCCTTGATGGCCTTGCAGATGGTGCCCTTGGTGACGCCGTTGCAGCCGCACACCTCGTCGCTGTCGGCCATTGCAGCGGCCTTGTTGTGGCCCTGGTGGCCGACATCGCCGATATTGGATTCACCGAACATCAGCTTGTCGCGGATGTCATGCACCTTGCGCCCCTCGCGCAGCAGCTTGAAGTACCAGGAGCCATCGACCGTGTCGCCGTAGAGGCAGGCGCCGATCAACTGGTCGTTCTTGATCACCAGCTTTTTGTACACGCCAGCGAAGGGGTCGCTCATGACGATTTCTTCGCACCCGTCGCCCCCCATGAAGTCGCCGGCGGAGAACAGGTCAATGCCCGTCACCTTCAGCTTGGTGCTGGTTTGCGAGCCCTGATAGCGCCCGATGCCGAACTGCGCCAGATGGGTGGCGCAGACCTTGGCCTGCTCAAACAGCGGCGCCACCAGGCCGTAGGCAATGCCGCGGTGGGCGGCGCACTCGCCCACCGCATAGATGCGCGGGTCGGTGACGGTCTGCAGGGTGTCGCTGACGACGATGCCGCGGCTGCAATGCAGGCCTGCGCTTTCGGCCAAGGTGGTGTTGGGGCGGATGCCGGCGGCCATCACCACCAAGTCGGCGGGCACTTCAGTGCCATCTTTGAATTGCACGGCCATCACCCGGCCGTCTTTGCCACCAATCAGGGCCTGGGTCTGCGCGCCCAGCATGAAGCGCAGGCCGCGTGCTTGCAGGCTTTGGCGCAGCAAGTCGCCGGCGGCGTCGTCCAGCTGGCGCTCCATCAACCAGCCGGCAATGTGCACCACCGTCACCTGCATGCCCCGTAGCATGAGACCGTTAGCAGCCTCCAGCCCCAACAGGCCGCCGCCGATGACCACAGCGTGCTGGTACTTGGTGGCGGCGTCGATCATGGCGTTGGTGTCGGCAATGTCGCGGTAGGCGATCACGCCTTCCAGCTCCTTGCCGGGCACGGGCAGGATGAAGGGGCTGGAGCCGGTGGCGATCAGCAAACGGTCGTACTCAGCCTCGGTGCCGTCGGCGGCGATGACCTTGCGGCGCTGCCGGTCGATCTGGGTGATGGTCTTGCCCAGGTGCAGGGTGATGCCGTTGTCGGCATACCAGTCGAGCGGATTGAGCACGATCTCGTCGAGGGTCTGCTCGCCAGCCAGCACGGGGCTGAGCAGGATGCGGTTGTAGTTGGGGTGCGGTTCGGCGCCGAAGACCGTGATGTCGTACAGGTCGGGCGTTATCTTCAGCAACTCTTCCAGAGTGCGGACGCCGGCCATGCCGTTACCGATCAAAACAAGCTTTAGCTTTTTCATGTCAGGGTCTCCAGTCGAGCAGATAAACGCAAGGTGCGTGCCAAGCCGGTGCACACCCTGCACGGGGCTGTCGCACCAAGTTGGGGTTGGATTGAGCCCACAGTGGTGGCAGTTTTTGTGCGGCTGCGGGCTGAGGGCTCATGACAATCGCCGCCATGAGTTTTGACATCGTCATGGGATTGGCCAGTTCCCGAGGCCGCCGGGAAGGCAACGAAGATTTCGCCGCCGTGATGCAACCCGAGACGCAGGACCGTGAGCGGGGCTGGATTGCAGCGCTGGCCGACGGCGTGTCGGGGCAAGCCGGCTTGGGCGAGGATTCGGGCGGCGGCGGGGGGCGCATGGCGGCGCAGACCACGGTCACTAGTTTGGTGCGCGATTACTTCGCGGTGCCTGTGGCTTGGGACACCACGGTTGCGCTGGACCGCCTGATCCGTGCCCAGAATGCCTGGCTGGCCGACCACAACCGGCGCGGCGGCGGCACGGGCACCGCGCTGACGACACTGAGTGCGGTGGTTTTGCGCGGCCACAGCTACACGCTGGCACATGTTGGCGACAGCCGTGTCTGCCTGCTGCGTGGCGATGAATGCACCCAGCTCACCCAAGACCACGCGCTGGATCAAGCCGATTTTTCCCGCCTGACCCGCGCCATTGGCCTGGACGACAGCGTGCGCGTGGACTACATCCAGGGCGAGCTGCGCGCTGGCGATCGCCTCTTGCTGACCAGCGACGGCGTGCATGGCGTGCTCAGCCACCGAAAGCTGGCCGCCCTGGCCTTGACGGGCGAGCCGCAGGCTTGCGCCGAGGCGCTGGTGCAGGCCGCGATTGCCGCCGGTGGCCACGACAACGCCACCGCCTTGTTGCTGGAGGTGAGGGGCCTGGCCAAGGGCCGTTATGAAGATGTGTTGAGCAGCAGCCAGCGCTTGCCGGTGGCTCCCAAACTGGGCATAGGTGCCACGCTCGACGGCATGGTGATCACCGCTCTGGTGGCCGACAACGGCGTGCACCGGCTCTACCAGGCACGTTGCCCCGATGGTCGTTTGGTCGCCATCAAGGCTTTGCACGAGGCGCGTGCCAACGACCCGCAGGAGCGCGCCATGCTGGCGCACGAGGGCTGGCTGGGCCAGCGCCTGGGTGAAAAACTCTCGGCCACCGAACATGCTGGTTTTGTGCGCGTGCACGAGCTGCACAACCCGAGCGCTTTCTACCTGCTGTTCGACTGGCATGGCGGGCAGACGCTGGAGCAGTTGATGGCCAGTCAGGGCCGCCCTGGTCTGAGCGAATTTTTGCAAGCCGCAGCCGCCCTGGCGCGTGCCGTGGGCCGGCTGCACCGTGCCGGCGTGGTGCACCGGGACATCAAGCCCGGCAACTTCCATTGGGGTGACGACGGGCAGTGGCGCCTGCTGGACTTGGGCGTGGCCTTGTCCGGCCGCGAGCCCGAGGCCTTGCGCGACCTGCACGCCGGCACACCTAGCTACATCAACCCCGAGCAGTGGGAAGACCCCCCCGTGCCCGCCGATGCCGGTAGCGATCTCTACGCTCTGGGCGTCACGCTGTACCAATGGCTCACCGGCCACCTGCCCTACGGCGAGATCGAGCCCTACCAGCGCGGCCCCTTCCGGCGCGACCCGCAGGCGCCCTCGCGCCGCCAGCCCAATGTGCCGATCTGGCTGGATCATCTCTTGCTCAAGGCCGTGGCGCGTGAGGCCAAACTGCGCTTCGAAACGGCGGACGAATTGATGCTGGCGCTGGAGCGCGGCGCCTCGCGGCCGCTGCCGCCGCCCGGCGCCACGCCCCTGGCGCGGCGCGACCCCAAGGCGGTGCTGCAACTGGGCCTGGGCCTCTCCGTGTTGCTCAACGTCTTGCTGGTCTTCTGGCTGTTGTTCTTGCCGAAGTAGGCGGGCGGCTTCAGGTTGCATGGGGTCGGCCCTCAGCGTTTAACGCTTAACGGGTAGCCGGGGCAGCTTTGGCGGCCTTGGCCGCGGCTTGGCTGCGGGCCTGTGTGAGGCTGGGGTTGATGCGGGCACGGCCGCCGCGCTCGGCCCAGGTGCGTGTCCAGCGGATCTGCATCACCCGCATCACGCCCAGCATCAGCAGCGAGAGCGCGGCAAACAGCACAAAGCCCCACAGATAGCTGCCCAGATATTGCTTGGACAAACCCATCGCGTTGGGCACCAAACCGCCGCCCAAAGCACCGATCTCGCCGATCATCGAGCCGGCCACCGCCGTGCTGGCGGGCCAACGCAGCGGCACCAGCTGGAACACCGCGCCATTGCCCGCGCCCAGCGCCGCAAAGCACAAAATCAGCAGCAAAGTGGTGAGCGCCAGCGAGTGGTCGGCCAGGCCCACCAGCGTCAGGCCCACGGCCACCACCACCAGCACCAGGGAGAGCGTGTTGACACCGCCCCAACGGTCTGAAATCCAGCCGCCAAACACCCGTACCGCCGCGCCCATGAAGGCTGCCAACATGGTCAGCTGCCCGGCCTGGACCTTGCTCACGCTGAATTGATCGTAGTAGTAGCTGGGCAGGAAGGTGGTCAGGCCGATGAAGCCGCCAAAGGTCACGCCGTAGATCAGGCTGAAGACCCAGCCGTCTTTCTCGAACAAGCAGGCCACATGCTCGCGCAGGCTGGCGTGTGAGTCGCGGTCAGGCGGCTCTTTGGCGAACACGATCATCACCACCATGGGCAGCAGTAAAGCCACCGCGGCGACGCCGTACACGGCCTTCCAGCCCAAATGCTGCGCCAACACCGGCGCCACCAGCACCGAGACCGCCGTGCCCACATTGCCGGCACCGACCAGGCCCATCGCCAGGCCCTTGTGCTGCGGAGGGAACCAGCCCGAACCTAGCGACAACGCCACGCCGAAGCTGGCGCCCGCAATGCCCAGCAGCACGCCCATCTTCAGCATGTCGTTGAAGGACTCGACGTAGAAGTAGCCGAACAGCAGCGCGACGATGATCAGGCTCATCTCCACCAGCGTGGCGTTCTTGCGGCCGATGTATTGCGACAGCACCCCCAGCGGAAAGCGCATCAGCGCGCCCGCAATGATGGGCACCGACAACATCACGCCCTTCTGCGCGGGAGTGAGCGAGAAGGTCTCGCTGATGAAGGGCGCCATGGCGCCGTTCATCACCCAGATACAACAGGAGAAGGCGAAATAGAAGAACGCCGCAAAAAGGGTCGGCACATGACCGGCGCTCAGAAACTTGGAGCTGGTAGATGACATGATGGGCCCGCAATACAAAAAACAAAAACGCAAAAAGGCCGCGGCAAGCATGCGCTTGTCGAAGCCTGATTCATTTGATGAAGGGGTGCCGTGAAGCACCGCCGAAAAGTTGGCGATAGGAAACCGCCGGGTTGCAGCGCGCCATTGCACCGCACCCACACTCATGCAATAGTCGTGCCACTCTGGGGAGTTTCTCCTTTCAGAGCTTGGCGTGGCTTATGCTGCGAGCGCGCTGGCAGCCTCGCTTCCAAAGCGTGCTTTCAGCCCCCTAACGCCTCTCTCAAGCGCCATGCCCGACGCCTCCGTTTCAACCGCTGTTCCTCGCCGAATCCTCGTGTTTTCGCACACGCTGTGTGAGGTGCAGGAGGCCGGCAGCGCCGAGGCCATAGCCCCGGATTGCACCGTTGTTGCCCACGCGGATTGCCGCAGCTTGGTGCGAGATGCACTGGAACAGGTCCCGGACGCTTTGCTGGTCTGGCTGCCCGTCGAGTCGGCGCGTCAGCAAGACATGCTGGCCGCCCTGGCGGATTTGTCGGTCCGCCTGCCCTCAGGCCTGCCCTTGCCCGCGGTGTGCATTGCGCCGATGTTGAGCCCCGAATTGCTGCAGAACGGCCCCGCGCTGGGCCTCAAGGTGTGGCTGCCCGCAGTGCCGCCCACCGCGGTCTTGCATCAGCATTTGTGCTGGGCTGCAGCGCAAGCCGGCCAGCAGGGCGCGCAGTGGGCCCGCTTGGCCCGCCTGCATGCCGAGGGCCAGGCGCTGCAAGAACAATTGGCCGACGCCCGCCGCACCCTCGATGAACGCAAATGGACCGACCGCGCCAAAGGCCTGCTGATGGCCGCGCAGTCGCTGGATGAGGCCGAGGCCTATCGGCTGCTGCGTGACACCGCCATGCACGCCCATTTGCGCTTGGGCGAGGTGGCGCAGTCGGTGGTGCAGGCCGCGACCATGGCCGAAGCCGTCAATCTGGCGGGCCAGCAACGCATGCTTTCCCAGCGCCTGGTCAAACTGCTGGCACAGCGCTTGGCTGGCATTGAAGTGCGGCGGGCCAAGGTGCTGCAAGACGAGTCTTGTGCTCGGGTTGAGGCCAATCTCGCTCGCTTGAAGCTCTTGCTGACGGGTGAGCCGGCACACGGTTTGCAGCAGTTGTCGCAGGCCTGGGCGCAGTTGGCGGGCTTGTTGAAGCAGCGGCTTGAAGCCGGGCAGCCCGGCCGGCCCGGCCTGTTGGCGCAGGCCGACGCCGCCGCTGAAGTGCTGCTGCAAGAGGCCGAAGGGCTGACCGCCCTGATCGAATCCGCCAGCCCGGGGCGGCCGCTGCAGGTGGTGAATCTGTGCGGCCGTCAGCGCATGCTGTCGCAGCGGGTGGCCAAGCAGGCCTTGCTGGCTGACTTGCTGACCGGGGTTGACCCTTTGGCCATCACCGCCAGCTTGAGCGCCTTTGAAGCCGGCCTGAATCAGCTGGACGCCGCGCCCCTCAGCAGCCCTGGCATTCGGGCCACCTTGGCGGAAGTGCGAGCCGAATGGCTGCGCCTCTTGCGCAGCCTGCGTGAGACCCAGGGCGCGGCGGCCGGCCTGGCGCGCAGCAGCGAGGCCCTGCTGACCCTGTTGGATCAGCTGACCGTGCAGTATCAGCAAAGCCTGCAGCTGATCCTGGCTTGAGCTCTTGCCGAAATGAGGCGCCGAAGTGGACCGTTGACTTGGGGCGTTATCAGGCCGCCTCGGGCAAGCGCGCTTGCCGGGTGTACAAAAAGTCCAGCACCGCCTTGCGGCAACTGACATAACGCGGGTTTTCAGCGAGCTCGACGCGATTGCGCGGGTGCGGCAAATCCACGCTCAAGATCTCGCCAATGGTCGCAGCCGGGCCGTTGCTCATCATCACGATGCGGTTGCTCAGCAACACCGCCTCGTCCACGTCGTGGGTCACCATCACCACGGTGCTCTTCGTGCGCGCCACGATTTTGAGCAGCTCGTCTTGCAGGTGCGCGCGGGTGAGGGCGTCGAGCGCGCCGAAGGGCTCGTCCATCAGCAGCACCTTGGGCTCCATGGCCAGTGCGCGGGCGATGCCGATGCGTTGCTTCATGCCGCCGGAGATTTCATGCGGCCGCTTGGCGCTGGCGTGCGACATGCCCACCAGGTCCAGCGCGGCGTGGGCGCGTGCGGCGAGCTGCGGTTTTTTCTCACGGCTGCCGAACACCGATTCAACGCCCAGGTACACATTGTCAAAGCAACTCAGCCAGGGCAGCAGCGAGTGGTTTTGAAACACCACTGCGCGCTCCGGGCCAGGGGCGTTCACCTCGCGCCCGTCACACAGCACCACGCCGGTGGTGGTGGGCAGCAGGCCGGCAATGAGATTCAACAGGGTGGATTTTCCGCAGCCCGAGTGGCCGATCAAGGTGATGAACTCGCCTTGCTCAATCGTCAGATTGATGTTTTGCAAGGCGTGAAAGCGGCCCTTCTGGGTGTTGAACACCATGTCGGCGGATTGGACTTCGATGAAGGCGGTCATGGTTTTCTCCGAGCTCAGGCGTCAAAGGAAAAGCGTTTGGCGATGCTCATCAGCAGCGCTTCGAGCAGCAGCCCGACGATGCCGATGACGAAGATGGCGATGATGATGTGGGCCACGTTCAGGTTGTTCCATTCGTCCCAAACCCAGAAGCCGATGCCCACGCCGCCAGTCAGCATTTCAGCCGCCACAATCACCAGCCAGGCGGTGCCGACCGACAGCCGCACCCCGGTGAGGATGAAAGGCAGCACGGCAGGCAAATAGATGCGGGTGATGAGCTTCCACTCTGACAGCTTGAGCACGCGGGCCACGTTCAGATAGTCTTGCGGTACCTGCTGCACGCCCATCGCGGTGTTGATCACCATGGGCCAGATCGAGCAGATGAAAAGCGTCCAGATGGCGGCCGGATCGGCGCTCTTGAACACCAGCAAGCCGATGGGCAGCCAGGCCAGCGGCGACACCGGCTTGAGCAGGCTGATCAGCGGCGACACCATGCGGTTGGCAAACTCGAAGCGCCCGATCACAAAGCCCAGCGGAATGCCCACCGCCGCCGCCAGCCCAAAGCCCAGACCCACGCGTTGCAGCGAGGCGAGGATGTTCCAGCCTATGCCCTGGTCGTTCGGGCCCTTGCGATAAAACGGATCTGAAAAGAGCTGGACGGCGGCATCGAAGGTGGCTGCCGGTGTGGGAAAAGAGCCCCCCTTTTGGGTCAGCAAGGCCCACACGCCCACCAGCAAGGCGAGGCCCAGCACGGGCGGCAACACGCGCAGCCAGAAGGCGCGCATTTTCAGGGCGCGCTGGGCCTGTGATGCGGCGGCTGATTTGGCGCGGGCCTTGTCGGTAACTTCGGCGTTAGCGTTGGCATTCGTGGTTTGTGGTGATGCAGCAGCAGGGGCCTGCACTTCAAAATCGCGAGGTGAATGAAAAACGGCACTGACCATGATGAACTCCTGGTTTAGGCTTTGAGTTTGAAGGCGTCCGCATAGGCCGCTGGGGTCTTGCCGTCCCACACCACGCCGTCCACCAGCTTGGCGCTGCGCAGCGGGTCTTTGGGGACGCTGATCTTGAGCGCGCTGGCAGCCTCTTTGTAGAGATCAATCTGGTTGATTTGCTTGGCGGTTGCCAGGTAGTCGGGGTGCTCCTTGAGCAGGCCCCAGCGCTTGTGCTGGGTCAGAAACCACATACCGTCGCTCAGGTAGGGGAAGTTGACAGCGCCGTCGTCGAAGAACTTCATCGGCTTGGGGTCGTCCCAGGTCTTGCCCAGGCCGTTCTGGTAGCGGCCCAGGATGCGCTGATTAATGGCATCAGCACTGGTGTTGACGTAGGACTTGTCGGCGATGGTGTCGGCCATCTTCAGCTTGTTCTGCAGGCTGGCGTCGATCCAGCGACTGGCCTCCAGCACGGCCATGATCACGGCGCGGGCGGTGTTTGGGTATTTCTTGACGAAGTCGCCGCTGCTGGCCAGCACCTTTTCGGGATGGTCGGGCCAGATGGCCTGCGTGGTGCTGGCGGTGATGCCGATGCCGTCCATGATGGCGCGGTGGTTCCAGGGCTCGCCCACACAAAAGCCGTCCATATTGCCGATGCGCATGTTCGCCACCATCTGCGGTGGCGGCACGGTGATGACCTTGCTGTCCTTCAGTGGGTTCACCCCGTGCGCGGCCAGCCAGTAGTACAGCCACATGGCGTGGGTGCCGGTGGGAAAGGTCTGGGCAAAGGTGTATTCGCGCTTGTCCTGCGCCATCAGCTTGGACAGCGAGGCGCCGTCCACCGCGCCTTTGTCGGCCAGCTTTTTCGACAGGGTGATGGCTTGGCCGTTCTGGTTCAACGTCATCAGCACCGCCATGTCTTTTTTAGGCCCAGCCACGCCCAGGTGCACGCCGTAAATCATGCCGTAGAGGGCGTGCGCCATGTCCAGGTCGCCGTTGACGAGCTTGTCGCGTACGCCGGCCCAGGAGGCCTCCTTGCTGGGCACGATCTTGATGCCGTACTTCTTGTCGAAGCCCAGCACCGAGGCCATCACCACCGAGGCGCAGTCGGTCAGCGGGATGAAGCCGATGCGCACTTCTTCCTTCTCCGGCTTGTCCGAACCTGCCGCCCAGCCGCTACCGGGCAGGGCGGCCAAGCCGGTACTCAGCGCGCTGCCCGCAGCACCCACCAATAATTTGCGACGTTGCTCGCTCATCAATCCCTCCTTGGCGTGTTTCACCGTGTGCATGACTGGGTTCTCCAAAATCAAAAGACCATGAAAAAAGGCGCCTCGACCACCCGCAAACCGCAGCAAAAGTGCTGCAGGCAGGGAGGTCGGACGCCTTTGTCCGTACTGTGAAGTGCGAGCCCGCGCCGTTGCGGGCTTCATCAGAACCAATGCAGAAAGCGTGCCAGTGTTTTTCAGTGCCTGGGCATTGTTCATGCACGGTTTTCAAGCGCTGACGTCGAACTAACGCGCTACTTTGGTGCCATGCTGCATCAGCCCGAGCGTAAAAGGGAATGCGCGTCGATGATGCGTTCTGCCACTTCGGCCAGCGGCAGGCCCCGGTCCATGGCGAGGCGGCGCATGTGGTGGTGGGCGGCATCTTCAGCCATGCCCATCTCGTTCATCAAAATGCCCTTGGCCCGCTCGATGGACTTGCGTGCGATGAGCTGGGCGCGGGTGCGGTCCAACTCCTGGCGCAGGGCCAGGTCCTGCTCAAAGCGGACGATGGCCACTTGCATGACCGAGTTGAGTCGCTCGGCCTGCAGCCCGGCCACCACATAAGCACTGACGCCAGACTTCATGGCCTGCCGCAGGCAAGCGGGGCTGTCGTCTTCGGCGAACATCACCACCGGGCGTGGCATGCGCTCGTTGAGAGTGGCCAGGTTCTCCAGCGTGTCGCGGGAGGGCGATTCGCTATCTACGATCACCACATCCGGTTGCAGGCGCAGCACGCAGTCGTGAATCAACGCCGCCTGATCGATGACCCCCACCACCTCGCAGTTCTGACGGACGAGTTCCTGCTGGATGAGTTGCAGGTGGTGGGCGCCGTCATTGATCAGCAGCACGCGCAGGGGGCGCGGCTCCGTGGTGTCGACCGGCGTGGGAGGGGGCCGTGGGCGGGAGGTCATACCCAGGGTCGTGCAAATTTCATGCCGACTCCCCGCATGCTCAATCGGTATTCACAAAACGGCGCATCAGACTTGGCACGGCATTTCAGGGGCGTCGGACAAGGCTCATGCTTTCGTCTGATTGTGTATTACCTCAAGCAGTGCGGCTTCAAATTCCAAGAACGGTGGATATTTTTGAGTCGTTTCGTTGCTGATCAGTGCGAGTTTTCCCCGACCCGTGAAGCCGCCAACTCTCAGGCAAGAAACAAGGCCATGTCGGGCATAGAAATTTGCCGCGCTGGAAGATATCAATGTGCAGAAATTGGTTTGCCGAACGATGTTCAAGTTCGTGTGCATGGATGCGGACTCAACCAGTGGCTCCGGCGCGATCAATCCAGTGCGGTCAAAAATGTCCGTGAATACAACCCGTGAGTAAGAGCCTTTGGGCATCAGCACCCATTTAAGGTCCATCAATTCCGCAGGAGAAATCTCAACTTTCCCGGCAATTGGGTGCGTCGTGCCGCAGGCGACCACCAACTCCTCCGCATACATGGGCTTGATGGTCAGCTTGGACGCGTTCTGCAACTGACTGCTTGTGTTGTCCACACCACCCAGCGCGCAGTCAATTTGCCCGGAGCCTAACTGCTGCAGCAAACCGCCAATGGCGTCTTCCCGCAGTTGCAGTCGCAGATGCGAACCCCGCCGCTCGAGGGCATCGACGACGAGCGGGATCAGATCCAGCCCGAACAGGGGAAACATGCCCACGCGCAGGAGCGGAAGTGTGTTGGCCGCTTGTGGGCTCAAGGCAGCGTCAAAATGCGCCAACGCAACCCGCATTCGGTCCAACGCGAGCTGTCCCGCCGGCGTCAGCGCCGCGCCGCGTGCCCCCCGAACCACCAGCGTCGTCGATGACGCTGCTTCAAGCTCCTGCAGCATCTTGGTGACCGCGGGTTGGCTGAGATTCAAATGTGTGGCCGCTGTCGACAGTGAGCCACCTCGCCCGATGAACTCAAGCAGCCGCAGATGGCGAATTCGGAGGTGGTCACCCCGCAGGCGCCGGTGGTGGGCAGGCGAGTCCTGATCTTTAGTCATAAAAATATCATATGACAAGTTCAATAAATAGCAATTTACATGAATGGCCTCGTCCCTCTACAGTCGGTCAACGCCAAAAAGCAGGGCCAACGGCCGCAAAAATGTGACGAGGGTCGTGCTGCGAGAGGACGCATCCATCGAGTGATGCTGCGAATATCTTGCGCAGCAGCAATACGAATTGAGACGTTGCGGTGCTCTTCAGCGCGTTACTGGGGCTATCTCCGGGATGGCGCCAGACCGAAGGTCTGTGACGTCGGTTCTTGAGTCATAAGAAAAACGGATGACTTATTCAGAAATAAGAAATTTACAGGAATACCCCCCCTGTTTAAAGTCGGGCGCGTCGAGAACATGGGCGATGGACGGGCGTTCATGGCCACTGCTTTCAACTTCAAACTTAACAATAGAAGAGACAACATGACCAAACTCATTCCCAGCGCACTCCTCGTTGGTGGCCTCATTGCGAGCTGTGCAGGCACATCCTTCGCGCAAAGTTCAGTTCAAATTGCGGGCCAGCTCGGGGTTGGCGTGGGTGTCAAGAACCATCAGGGTCCTGGTGACGGTTCCGTGACCGAAGTGACCGATAACCTGATGAAAGCCTCATGGCTGCGTATCAGCGGTATCGAGGATCTGGGCGGCGGCATGAGCGCCATGTTCCGTCTGGAGTCGGGGCTCAGCGCGGATACGGGAACTGCCGGCGGTACCGGGCAAGGTGCCACCCTGGCGTCACCCAAATTTTGGAATCGTAACGCCACGGTTGGACTTCGGTGGGCCGACATCGGCGTCCTTTCGGCGGGGCGCCAGTTCCATTCGTCAACCGACCGCGCCATCGAGACCTTGGATGTCAACCAACTGAGTGCGGCCCACGTCGCCTATGCACCGGTCGGGTATTTCGGGGTTAATCGTTACAACGGGTTCGACACCCGAGTCGATAATTCCATCAAATTCCGCTACAAAAAGCCCAATGTGATCGAGTTTGGCTTCAGCGCAGCGCCGGGCGAAGGAACGGCCGGCCGCAATTACAGCGCTGAAATTGCGCACACCTCCAGCACTTTGAATGTGGGTGCAATCTTTGCACACTTTGACGCCAATGCGCAGCTGGCCAATGGTCACAAGCCTGCCTACGAATTCTGGGGTATTGGTGGCAACGTCAAGTTTGGCAGTGTCCAGCCTTATATTGCCTACTATCACAATGCTTTGGATTCTGCGACTTTGTTGGGTCGCCCCCAGCAAGTTAACGAAATCATCAGCCTGGGTGTGGCCTGGGACGCTTCGGCCCAAACCCGGTTTACGGCGGCCTATTACAACGACCGGGGCACGGGGCTGAACAATGTGCTCGGCCGCGACGGCACAAAGAACACTTGGATTTTGGCAGGTTACTACTATCTGTCCAAGCGTACAGAGTTGTATGTGGCGGCCCACAATAACGCTTTCTTGGACGGGTACAGATTGGAGACAGTGAATCTGTCGACATTGAATCGCACCGCTTCCGAGGGCAGGGTCAGCGGTTTGTCGACAGGCATTCGTCACAACTTCTGAGTTCGTCTCATAGCTAACCCGCCAAAATCACCCTCCGTGCTTTTGGCGGGCACAAAGTCAATGCGCCTCGCGCACTCGATTCACGGTAGCCCTGTCCCCAAAGTGTAGTAGTACGTCGGTAGCACCCGGGTTGTCAGTCTGCTGAATTTAGAAATAAATATTCTTATGACAAGACGGCACGTGTTCACGTTCATTCTCGCCGTACTATTGCACTGCGCTGGCTCTGCCAGTGCGGCAAACAGCGGGCCGGCCCAGTATTTCAATATGAAAGAAATACTGGATGAAAGCACATTGGGTACCCAGATTGTGCGGGACTCTGTGCTACCCAGTAAATCCCGGCAGGGTAAGAGTGTGCGGGTTGTTGAACTCAAGTTCACTAGCCAAAATTGGCACGGCATGGTTTGGCGTCATCCGGCGCGCATTTATGTGCCCGAAGGATACCAGGGCGGTGGTGGCGCAGGCATATTTGCCACAGCCAGGAAATTCTTCGATGACGCCGTCAATCCACAGCACACGATTGACGCGACGCAGCAGAATACCGAAGAACAGTATGCCGAAGCTACCGCGATTGATTTGAATATTCCCATCATGATTTTCAGCAATCCCCCGGAAAATTTCCAGGGAATGGATGAAGATGATCTGATGGGATTCGCGTTGAAAAAGGCGGTTGAAACCGGGGACTTGAGCTGGTACGGCTACGCCGCGATTACGACAGGATATCTGCGCGCCATCACACTCATGCATTCGCTGCCCGGCATACACGCCGAACGTGCGGTGCTCATGGGTTGTTCAAAGCGTGGAGTTGCGGTGGGTTTGGCGACGGGCGTTGACCCTGACCGTGTTGCGGGCATTATGGCTGCTTGCTATACGGGCGGTAACGTTCTTTATGGCGTTGCCCGCCAGTTTGCTGAATTCGGGCCAATGATGCGTGGCCCAGCCAAAGAAAAGTTGGGGCCTGGATACCAGCCTGCTGAAAATGTGCTGCGCGTTTTCAATACACCCACGGGCTTGGAGCTTATCAAGCAGTTTGACCCTTATATCTGGCGCAATAAAATCAAGTCCAACTACTTGGTTACGTTGGGTACGAACGACGAGTTCTTTGCGCTTGGGGCGGCCAATAGCATGATGAAGGAGTTGCGTGGCGACAAGGCTTATCTTGCCATCGACAACGTGAAGCATGCCTGGGTTTCTCCTAAACATCTGGCGGCTTGGCGGGTGTGGTTGGCCCATACATTCTTGAGTCGAGGCATTCCCAAGATTGAGTCAAAGAACTCGCTGGAGGGAGACCAATTGCTTATCCAAGCGAAAACCGACAAACCAGCGTCGGCAGTTGTTGTCAAAGCCTTTTACTCCTACAACAAAATTACAGACGACTGGCGGGCAGCACAGTGGCAGTCCGTACCGATGACCGCCGCTGAGGGGGGGTATTCCACGCGCTTGCCATTGAAAGAAGGTTTCAAGCTTGCTTACTATGTGGAAGTTGAAGATTCTGGCGTCGGAGGTACGGGGTATATCAGCTCTGTGATTGAGATCGTTGAGTAAGCGCGCGCCAATTGCATAAATATTTGCTGCGGCACCACGTGCTACCAGTTTCATAATCATTGAAAAGATCGATATGAGCCTCTTCGCGCCGAAATCATTGTTTCAATCTACTCGCCCGATTTCTGCGAGTTTCCGTACGGCCCTGCAAGTCTTGACTTTGGGCTTTGCCGGAGCAGCCTGCGCGCAGGGCACGGTGTCTTTGGGGGGCACGTTGAATGACGATGTGCGCACCTACAGTGATTTTGGTGTGCATCGTTACGGATCTAAGGGCGAGCAATCCGCGCTCGCCTGGATGGGCCGCGAGCTTGCCGCCGCTGGATTCACCGTTGAGAAGCAAGCACTGCAAATGGGCCGGCAGTTGACGCTGAACGAGGCTCACATCACTTTGGGTGGCAAAACCAGTGAGGCGTTTCCTCATTGGTGGCCACCAGAGCAGCAGATGCAATTGAAGCTTGAGGCAGCGCTGAAAGCGCCCAATGAATCAACCGGCGCGTTTGCGTGGCTGCGATTGCCGTATGAACGCGGTGCCTATTTGAATGCGCAGCACACCCAGAAAATTTTAGAAGTCGCAGCGCACAAACCCCTGGCGATTCTGCTGACCATTGACAACCCGGCGGGGTCGATATTCACTTACAACGTGAATCAGGAGGATGCCCCTTGGCCGGTGCCGGTGATTGTGGTGCCGGCTCGGCTTGCCGCGCAGTTGGAGGCCGCGCAACAAAGCGGTGAAAAAATGAACATCGATATGTCGATGCAATACCAGCGAGACGTATCGAGTTACAACGTGATTGGACGAATTGACAACGGCGCTGCCCGCACCGTCGTGGTATCGACGCCAGTGAGCAGTTGGTTCACGAGTTCTTGTGAGCGTGGCCCGGGCATTGCGCTGTTCCTGGCTTTGGCGCGCCATGTTGCCAAAGAAAAACGAGCCACCAATTTTGTCTTCGTCGGCACGGTGGGGCATGAAATTGGCCATGGCGGCATGGAGTCGTTCATTCATGCCAAGGCGCCGGCACCGGACAAAGTCAAAGCATGGTTGCATCTGGGCGCCTCGTTGGCCTGCTATGGCTGGACCCATGACGCGGCGACCTCGCAGTGGCGCATGCGCGCTGAAGCCGATCCTTCGTTGCGGGTCTTGTTGGCGAGCGAGTCGCTGCAAAATCAGGCGGTGACGGCTTTCAAAGGCGTTGCGGCGACACCGCTATTTGCCGAAAAGTCAGGGATTGGCGAACTGCGCGATGTGCGTGCGGCGGGTTACGTCAACTATTTTGGTATGGCCGGGCTGCATCGCTTCTTTCACACGCCGGACGACCGCGCAGAACTCACCGGGCCCGAACTGCTGGAGCCCCTGGCCAATGCGTTTACGAAAATGCTTGATGAGTTGACGGTGAACTGACACTTGAAGGCGCCGTTCAGGCTCACTCGCCTGCGTGCCCTCGCGCGGTGTTCGCCCCCTCCGAGCGGTTCGCCCGCTCATTTTTGAAGGCCCCCATTGAAGTGTCGAAGACCATGGGCGGGCAGTGCTGGCTTCGTTGTACTTTGGCAAGGTCTATGTTGATGGTGAGATTGAAGCTTGGCCGCGGCGCCACCGCAAGATCTTGGATTTGATGGGTTTGATTCGTCTGACCTGCAATACCTCGCCAACCCGCATGAACACTGGTGATTTGGGGTGAATGCCGATGGTCGGAACTCCCAGGAAGATATCCAATCGATATTGATTTCTGGGAGTTCTGGAGGGG
>NZ_JAQQXS010000015.1 GCF_028595305.1 Roseateles koreensis
GTCAGCGCTCGCCGTCTTTGCGCAACGGTTGCAGGTCTAGAAGAAAAGCAGACAAAGAAATGGCCCTCACTGCCGGCCATAAGGGACAGGTTTTGCTTGACAGGTGGGGAAGCCCTTGTAGCTGAATTAACGTGGACCCACACGCCACCAATGGCCCCGCTGCCGATTTCTTTGCACTCCTTCACTTGAAACCGTCGAATTGAGCGGCAATTCAGCCTATCTGGCGGCGGTCATTCAAAACGACACGCATATACTTGAAGGGACGCATTTCCTGCGGTTCTCCGGGGATTTTGCGCCTGCAAACAAGGTTTTTTTCTCGCTCTCACCGAAGGAAACACTCGCATCATGGGTGCCAAATTGAAAGTTGCTGGCTGGGTCGCTGTGGGCGCCGTGGCTGGCGCGCTGACCACGATGCAGTTCCAGGCCAATGCGCGCAGCAGCCTGTCGCCGCTGCCCCTGGAAGAGTTACAGCAACTCGCCGCAGTGTTCGGCATGGTCAAGTCTGACTACGTTGAGCCTGTTGACGAGAAAAAGCTCATCAATGACGCCATCGCGGGCATGGTGGCGGGCCTGGACCCCCACTCACAGTTCTTCGACAAGAAGAGCTTCAAAGAATTCCGTGAAGGCTCGACCGGCAAGTTCGTCGGCGTGGGCATCGAGATCGGCATGGAAGATGGCCTGGTCAAGATCGTCTCGCCCATCGAAGGGTCACCGGCGTTCCGCGCGGGCCTCAAGAGTGGCGATCTGATCAGCAAGATCGACGACACGGCGGTGCGTGGCCTCAGCCTCGACCAAGCCGTCAAGCGCATGCGCGGCGAGTTGAACACCAAGGTGCAACTCACTATCTACCGCAAGAACGAGAACCGGACCTTCCCCGTCACCATCGTGCGCGAGGAGATCCACCAGCAAAGCGTGCGCTACAAGATCACGGAGCCCGGCTACGCCTGGTTGCGTATCAGCCAGTTCCAGGAAAGTACGGTCGATGACTTTGCCAAGAAGCTGGAAGAAATCTACAAGCAAGAGCCCAATCTGAAGGGCCTGGTGCTTGACCTGCGCAACGACCCGGGCGGCTTGCTCGACGGGGCGGTGGCGGTGTCGGCGGCCTTCCTGCCCAAGGATGTGGAGGTGGTCAGCACCAATGGCCAGATCCCCGAGTCCAAGTCCAGCCTCAAGGCCAACCCCGAGTCCTACGCCCGCCGTGGCGGCGCCGACCCCTTGCGCAAATTGCCGGCCGCACTCAAGAAGGTGCCCCTGGTGGTGCTGGTGAACGAAGGCTCGGCCTCCGCCAGCGAGATCGTGGCCGGTGCGCTGCAAGACCACAAGCGCGCTGTCATCATGGGTGCGCAGACCTTCGGCAAGGGCTCCGTGCAGACGGTGCGTCAGCTGGGCCCGGAAACAGCCCTGAAGATCACCACCGCACGCTACTACACGCCAAGCGGGCGCAGCATCCAGGCCAAGGGCATCGTGCCTGACATCATGTTGGACGAAACCGCCGAGGGTAATGTCTTCGCCGCTTTGCGTACCCGTGAAGCCGACCTTGAAAAGCACCTCAACAACAACACCGACGCCAAGGTGGACGAAGCCAGCGAAAAAGCCCGCGAGGCCGCTCGCGAAGAGGCCCGCCAGAAGTTGGAAGCGGAATACGCCAAGAAAATGGAGCCGCCCAAGCCCCTGCCCGAGTTTGGCTCCGCCCAGGACTTCCCGCTGACCCAGGCACTCAACAAGCTCAAGGGCGAAACGGTGATGGTCTCCAAGACCGCCGTGGAGCGCAAAGCCGAGGCCAAGCCCGGCGAATAAGCGCCAAACCGCCTGCGCCCGCAAATCCCCCGCAAGCCTTGCGCCCGCGGGGGATTTTTTCTGGGAAAACCTAACTCCACCCCTACCCTGACGCCAATCCCGACAACTGATGGTCACACCCGCTTTACGCTCTTCGGCGGCAAAGGCCTGATCTGGTGCGTTGGGCCGGTGGTGCTGTTGCCCACAGCCAGCAAAGACAACCTGGGCACCGGCAAGTGGGGTGCGGGCCCCAGTGGCGTGGCCCTGATTGAATCCTGAAACTTCAGTTTCCCGAAGCGATACACGGATGAGCGCAGCGGCCCGGGCAACTGCCCCGGCCGGGCGCTGAGGTGGCACTGGGCGCACGCTATGCTTGCAACATGAATGACAAGCAACTGCTGCGCTACTCGCGCCACATCCTGCTGGACGACATCGGCATCGAAGGACAACAACGCCTGCTCGCCGCTAAAGCGCTGATCATCGGCGCGGGCGGCTTGGGCTCGCCGGTGGCGCTGTACTTGGCCACAGCTGGGGTCGGCCACATCACCGTGATGGACGACGATGTGGTGGACCTGACCAATCTACAACGCCAGATCGCTCACACAACGGCCCGCATCGGGCAAACCAAGGTGGAGTCCCTCAAGCAAAGCCTGGCCGCCATCAATCCCGAGATTCAGGTGCAAGCCCTGCCGCTACGCGCCGATGCCGCCTTGCTGGATCAATGGGTGAGCCAGGCAGACATCGTGCTGGACTGCTGCGACAACTTCCGCACCCGGCACGCCATCAACCGCGCCTGCGTCACACACCGCAAACCACTGGTGTCTGGCGCGGCCATTGCGTTTGACGGGCAAATCAGCCTGTTCGACAGTGCTCAGCCCGACTCACCCTGCTACGCCTGCCTCTTTCCACCCGACAGCCAGGTTGACGAAGTGCGCTGCGCCACCATGGGCGTGTTTGCCCCTTTGGTCGGCATCATCGGCAGCATGCAAGCCGCTGAAGCCTTGAAGTGGCTGATTGGCCTGCCCACGCCGCTGGCACACCGATTGCAAATGCTGGACGCGCGCCGCATGGAGTGGAACGCGATAGAGGTCCGCCCCACCCCCGATTGCCCGGTTTGCGCGCAGGCAAGGCGAAACTGAGGGCCATTTACGGCCCCTCATCTCCGCATGCACAAGCTCAAGGCTGGCAAACTTTACTGAACGCCAATCCGGCCAAATGCCGCCCCACACCCCCGCCCGCCCTTTCCCGCCCGAGACTCACCGCTAACGCAGAGAGGACACGGTTTCAAAGCCTCCCGAGAAGCCTCCCAAGACACCCATGAACAAACGCAAAGACCTGACCGCCCGCAACTTTCCCAGTGCCAAGGACGAGGCCCGTGGCCAGCGCCCGCTGCCCAACTACGAAGGCCCGGAAAGCTCCTACCGCCTGGCCTTCGACGACAGTGAATTTCTGCTGCGCGAAGAACTGCGCCCGGTGCGCATGCAGTTGGAGTTGCTCAAGCCCGAACTGATTCAGCACGACCAGGGCATCAAGTCCACCATCGTGATTTTCGGCAGTGCCCGGATCAAATCGCGCGAAGACGCTGAGCGCGCGCTGGCCGAAGCCCGTGCCGCCGCGGCCGACACCGCAACGCTCAAGCGGGCGGAGATGCAAGTGTCCATGAGCCATTACTATGAGGAAGCACGGCGTTTCGGCGCCATCGTCACACGGGCTTCGGTCGAGCGGGCCGACCCCATCTACATCGTCACAGGCGGCGGTCCGGGTGTGATGGAGGCGGGCAACCGGGGCGCTTACGAGGCGGGCGGCAAGAGCATCGGCCTCAACATCGTGCTGCCTCACGAGCAGCAGCCCAACCCCTACATCACGCCGGAGTTGTGCTTCCGCTTCCACTACTTTGCGCTGCGCAAGATGCATTTCCTGATGCGCTCAGTGGCCTTGGTGTGCTTCCCCGGTGGCTACGGCACGCTCGACGAACTGTTCGAGACCATGACGTTGATTCAAACCGGCAAATGCCGGCGCCGGCCCATCCTGATGTTCGGCCGCGACTTCTGGAGCCGGCTGATCAACTTCGACCTGTTGATCGAAACCGGCATGATCAGCCCGGGCGACGAAAAGCTCTTCCACTTCGTCGAAACCGCCGAAGAAGCTTGGGCCCTGCTTGAATCTACCTACGACCTGAACCCCATGCCCACGGCAGGCGACGGGGTTTGAAAGCAGCTTGCCGATTTCAGGGGAGGCTCGCAGTTAGACTGCCGGGTTGAACCACCTGCAAACGCGGCGTGGCAGGCTCATCAAGCCGATCGACGCCCACAGCACTAGCGCTTGGAAAACGTCTGGAAAGCGCCTATCCAACACCTGGCCCGCCAGGCGCCCCAGGCAAACCCACAAGGACTCTGCACAATGACCACCCTTCGATCCGTTTCTCTGGTTGGCGCTCCGACCGACATTGGCGCCGGTGCGCGCGGCGCCAGCATGGGCCCTGAGGCCTTGCGCGTGGCTGGGCTCACCGAGGCCCTGCAAAGCCATGGCGTTGACGTGGCGGATCGTGGCAACTTGCTAGGCCCCGCCAACCCGTGGCTGCCGCCGGTGGACGGTTACCGGCATTTGAATGAAGTGACGGCGTGGAACAGCGCCGTCCATGATGCGGTCTATGCCGAACTGAAGCTGGGCCGCATGCCCATTTTGCTGGGCGGCGACCACTGCCTGGGCATCGGTTCGATCAGCGCAGTTGCCCGCCACTGCCGTGACACGGGCAAAAAATTGCGCATTTTGTGGCTCGACGCGCATGCCGACTTCAACACCAGCGCGCTGACGCCTAGCGGCAATATCCACGGCATGCCGGTGGCCTGCCTCAGCGGCTTCGGCCCGCAGCAATTGATCGGAATCGGCGGCAAGGTGCCCGCCATCAGTCCGAAATGGGTGCGCCAGGTTGGCATTCGCAGTGTGGATGCTGGCGAAAAGCGTTTCGTCCACGAACAGGATCTGGAAGTGTTCGACATGCGCTATATCGACGAAATGGGCATGCGCCACGCCATGGAGTTAGCACTGGCCACACTCGATGCCAACACCCATCTGCATGTCAGCTTCGATGTGGACTTTCTGGACCCCGACATCGCCCCCGGCGTTGGCACCACCGTACCAGGTGGCCCGAGCTACCGTGAGGCACAGCTGTGCATGGAGATGATTGCCGACACCGGCTTCATGGCCTCGCTGGACGTGATGGAGCTGAACCCCGCCCTGGACCTGCAGAACAAAACGGCCAAGGTGGCGGTGGACTTGATTGAGTCGCTTTTTGGCAAAAGCACCCTGATGAGAAAGTAAGTATGCCGGCCTCGCTCTATCTTGCCTTCAGGCCAGCTTGAAAATCGCGACCGATTGGGCCAGCGCGTCCGCTTGATCTTGCAGGCTGCGCGCGGCGGCGGCTGACTCTTCGACCAAAGCGGCGTTTTGCTGGGTCATTTCATCGAGCCGGGAAATCGCGTCGCCAATCTGGTTGATGCCCGTGCTCTGCTCTGCCGTGGCACTGCTGATCTCGGAGACCATGTGGCCCACACGGCCGATCGAATCGACAATCTCGGTCATGGTCTGCCCGGCCTTTTCAACCAGTTGGGCGCCACTCTCCACGCTTTCGCTGCTGGCGGTGATCAAGCCCTTGATTTCCTTGGCCGCGGCGGCTGAGCGCTGGGCCAGGCTGCGCACTTCTGAAGCCACCACGGCAAAACCGCGCCCCTGCTCGCCCGCGCGAGCCGCTTCAACGGCAGCATTCAGCGCGAGGATATTGGTCTGAAAGGCGATTCCGTCAATCACCGAAATGATGTCGCTGATCTTGTTACTGGATGCGCTGATACGCCCCATGGTGTTGACCACATCGCCCACCACCGCACCGCCCCGTTCGGCCACCTGCGCGGCCTCCATCGCCAGCCGATTCGCTTGCCGAGAAGACTCGGCGTTATGGCTGACGCTGGCTGTCAATTGCTCCATGGCCGAGGCCGTTTCCTCCAGGCTGGCCGCCGCCTGCTCGGTGCGCTGGCTGAGGTCTTGACTCCCCATGGCTACTTCCCGAGAGGCGTTGGCAATGCTGTCGGTAGATTGGCGTACCCCTTGTACGACCTGGCTGAGCGAGGCCTGCAAGGTCGCTACACCACCCATCATCGCGGCAGTTTCGTCTTTCCCGGTCACCCGTACCGACTCGCGCAGGTCTTGATCGGCCAGGCGCGCAATAACTCTCAAACCTTCTTGCAAAGGCTGCAAGATGGAGCGCACATTCAAGGCCGTAAAGATCAAGAGCAAGACCACCGCACTGCCCAGCACCCCCAGCAAACCGGACTGAATGGCGTTCTCGCGAGCATGGATATAGGCCACCTTCTCACGCGAGTTCTTGTCAATCAACGTGGTCATTTCCGCCAGCGCCTTATCCACCGCACGCACCGGTGCCTTGAGAGGCTCCATCGCCTTGTTGGCACTGGCCGTGTCAGAAAATTCGCCCTTGGCCATGCGCTCGCCCACACTGGCCAGGCCGCGTTGATAGTCGACCAGCGCCAATGTCATATCGCTCGGGTAACGCTTTATTTCAGCAGATAGGTTGAGCGCATCGATCTTCTTCAAACCCGCCATGACCTTCTCGAAGGTCTTGGTCCATTCTTCCTTGTAGCGTTCAACGGCCTTGGCATCGGCCATGTTGATCAGCATGTCTTTTTCATAACGGCGCAAATTGCCGGTGCCTGCACGCACGTCAGCCAATTGCACCAATGATTCAACGTCATTTTCAGCAAATCTAGAGAACTCGTCGCGGGACTGCATCAGACTCCAAAGCCCGAAACAGCCGACCATCAGCATCGTAAGAATCGCCAAGCCTGCCATCACATACAGACGTGCCCGGATGGTGTAGTTTCGAAGTGAAAACATCGCAACGTCTCCTGATTCACTTTGCACAAGCGTAGCAGGATGTGGTCGCGCCACAAAGCGACGTTTCCAGTACAGAGCCAGCGGTTTCGCGCGACGACCGACCGCTCAGCCCGCGGACTGCCACAAGGCCTGCATGGCCCCCTTGAAGTCAGCGGCAATGCGCGCCTGCTCCGCATGGCGTCCTTGGGCCAGCACCGGCCGGCCGGCGACGAACACTGCTTCAAACGGTTCACCTTGGGCGGCAAACACCAAGGCATCCAGCTGATGGGACAGCGGCACGCCCAAGAGCCCGCTGCAACTCGCGTCCAGCACCAGGAAATCAGCCCTTGCGCCGGGTGTCAGCCCCCAAGATTTGAAGCCTGCGGGGGCCGCGCTGCCAGCCCGCACGGCTTCAAACAGGCGCGCCGCCGTGGCCGGCTCCCGCCCCGGTGCCGCGGCCACATTGCGTTGCTGTAGGCCCAGGCGTTGGCCGTACTCCAGCCAACGCAATTCTTCGCCCCAGGCGCGGGTGACGTGACTGTCTGAACCCAGGCTGATTGGCACGGCCGCGGCCAGCCAGCCCGGCAGGTCGCACAAACCGTCTCCCAGATTGCCTTCAGTGCCGGGGCAAATCACCACGCTGGCGCCGCAGGCCGCAAGCTGCGCATTTTCAGCCGGCGTGCTGTGTGTGGCATGCACCAGATGCCAGCGAGCGTCGGGTTCGAACTCGCGGCAAAGGTACTCGATCGGGCGG
Source organism: Roseateles koreensis (assembly GCF_028595305.1). GTDB lineage: Bacteria > Pseudomonadota > Gammaproteobacteria > Burkholderiales > Burkholderiaceae_C > Paucibacter_A > Paucibacter_A koreensis. Next base: position 7,415 of record NZ_JAQQXS010000015.1, read on the forward strand.
CAACCGGTCGCGGCGATGCAGTCCCGCACCTCCTGCATCTGCTCTGCAATGTGAATGTGAATGGGCAGGTCTGCAGCACCCACCCGAATTTTTAAAGCCCGTATATCTTCAGCGTTAGCTGCCCGCAGGGAATGCAGGGCCACGCCCGCATTCAACAAAGGACGGCCCGCAGCGTTGATGCGCTGGCTGGCCTGCCAAACCCAGTCAGCATCGGTGCGAAAGCGCCGCTGCTCATCACGCAAGCCCAGCGCCCCAAAGCCCGAGCGGGCGTACAGCACCGGCAGCAGGGTCAGCCCCAGGCCCACCGTTGCCGCCGCGTCGGCCAAAGCCCAGCACAGGGCCAGTTCATCAGCATATGGCTGGCCGTTCTGCTGGTGTTGAAGGTAATGAAATTCACAGACCTGGGTGTAGCCGCCGCGCAGCAACTCCAGGTAGAGCTGTGCGCCAATAGCCTGCAACTGCGCGGGCGTGATGCGCAGCGCCAGGCCGTACATACGATCGCGCCACGACCAAAAATCGTCATCGCCCGACTCGCGGCGCTCCGCCAGGCCAGCAAAGGCCCGCTGAAAGGCATGACTGTGCGCATCCACCAAGCTGGGCAGCACCGGCCCACCCAGCACGGGCTGACCCGGCCGGTGCGCAACGCCCGTTTGCACCGATTGCCAGCAGCCGTCAGCGCCCACGCTCAAGCACACGTCGGCCTGCCAGCGCCCATCTACCCAGGCCCAGGCAGCCCAGAACTGCGTGACTTTCACGTCCGTGGTCGCGCCCGTCATGTGGCAGGCCTCCAGGCCAGCAGTTGTTGCAGCAGCGCAAGCAATACGGGCTGAACCTTGGCGGCCAACTCAGCCCGGTAGTTGAAGGGTGCCCATTCGTCCATATAGCAGCGCTGGCACATTTCCAGTTGCACAGCATGCTGGTGCCGCTCAGGTTGGCCGTAATAGCGGGTGATGTAGCCGCCTTTAAACCGGCCATTCACCACATGGGTGAATTGGGTAGGCACGGCCAGCACCGCGGCCAGCCCTTTGGTGATGCCCAAATCGCAGGCGGCGCCATCTGCCGTGCCCAGATTCAGATCCGGCAAACGGCCGCTGAACAGCCAGGGGAGTTCTGAGCGAATGCTGTGTGCATCGAACAGTACGGCATAGCCATGCTGAGCCTTCAGGCGCGACAACTCGGCCTGCAAATTCTTGTGATACGGCAGCCAGTAGGTCTCACGGCGGCGTTGCTTCTCACGCTGGCCTGGGGTCTGCCCCTCAAGGTAGAGCGAGTCGCCGGTGAAGAATCGGGTCGGGCACAGCTCGGTGTTGGACGCCCCCGGGTACATGGGCGTGTCGTCCGGCGGGCGATTCAAGTCAATCAGGTAGCGCGAATAGCGTGGCACGATCAAGCTGGCACCCAGTTCGTCGGCAATGTCAGCGTAGAGCTGCTCCAAATGCCAGTCGGTATCTTCCACCTCCAGCGCACGCGGCACATAACGCCGATGCTGATCGGCAGGAATCTCAGTTCCCACATGGGGCATGCTGATCAGCAACGGCACACGCCCCGGCTTCAGCTTGAACACTTCACTCATACTGCGCCTCTCACATTCGGGTGGTGCGAATCTGCCCACCCCGCACCGCCAGCAGGAGCGGATTGCGACCCAAAAAATAGGCCAACTCGTTGGGATGCGCCGCATCCCAAACGCAAAAATCAGCCCGTTGCCCAGCCTGCAACTGACCGCGGTCCTTCAAGCCCAAGGCCCGCGCCGCATTGATGGTGGCGCCCCGCACCGCCTCTTCAGGGGTCAACCTGAACAAGGTACAGGCCATATTGATCATCAGCAACAAGGACAAGGCGGGCGACGTGCCGGGGTTGTGGTCGGTGGCAATCGCCATCGGCACACCCGCCTCGCGCAGGGCCTGGATCGGCGGGAGCTTGGTTTCACGTAAAAAGTAATAGGCACCCGGCAACAAGGTGGCCACGCTGCCGCTGCCCGCCAGGGCCTGAACGCCGGCCGGGCTGAGGTACTCAAGGTGGTCGCACGACAAGGCGCCGAACTCGCAGGCCAGCTGAGTACCGCCCAGGTCACTCAACTGCTCAGCATGCAGCTTGACCGGCAGGCCCAGACCTCGCGCAGTCTCGAAGACACGGCGGGTCTGCGCCACGGTGAAGCCAATGCCCTCGCAGAAGGCATCCACGGCATCGACCAAGCCTTGCTGCTGCAGCGCCGCCATCCAGCCGCATACGGCATCCACATAGGCGTCCGCACGGCCCGCAAATTCCGGCGGCACGGCATGCGCACCCAGATAGGTTTTTCTAACGTCGACATTCAGCGCCGTTCCCAGACGCTGGGCCACCCGCAGGCAAGCAAGCTCGGCGTCGAGGCTCAAGCCATAGCCGGACTTGATCTCAACCGTGGTCACGCCCTCATTCAGCAAGGCTTGCAGGCGCTTGGCCGCCGCGTCGTAGAGTTGGGCTTCACTGGCGGCCCGAGTTGCCGTCACCGTGGAGCGGATGCCGCCACCCGCTTTGGCAATGTCTTCGTAGCTCGCGCCTTGCAAGCGCTGCTCGAACTCATTGGCGCGCAGCCCGCCGTAGACCAGATGGGTGTGGGCATCGATCAGGCCGGGCGTGACCAGGGCACCGCCGAGGTCTTGTTGGGTGTCGATTTGCGTGGCCAATTCATGGGGCAGTTGGTCAAGCGCGCCGACCCAAAGCAGGTGCTCGCCCTCGCTGACGAGCGCACCGTGTTCCAACAAACCCCACCCCGACTCACCGGTCAGGGTTGCAAGATGGGCTTGGGTCCATAACTTCATGCCTCATCGCTCCAGATCATCCACCAGGCAGCCCCGGCGCCGATGAAGGTTGCAGGCTGCGGCGCCGGGTTTTCGCACCAAGCCAGACTCAGCGCCGACAAGGGCGTCGTGCGCGCGCCGTGGCTCAGGGTTCCGCCCTGGGCCGTGAAGAGCGCCAGCCAGCGGCAACGCGCGTCCAGCTTCAGGGGCGCAGCCGCCGGCAGCACGGTCAGGCGGCCCTTGCCGCGCCGATGCATGAGGTTGAAGTCCCGGGTGGGGCCGCCCAGCAACTCGCAGTCCGGGGCCAACGCACCGTCGAAGTGAAGCAACTCATCGTCGATCCGCAGTTCGTACTCGAAGAAGCGGACACCATCGCCCTGAAGAACCGCAAACCAGCGATCAATGCCCTCAAAACTTGAAAAGGGCCCGTTGGCAACGATGTCGGCCACGCTGATGCGCACGATCCAGTCATGGCTGTGCGGCCAGGCCAGCAACTCCCGCGTGCTGCCGCCCCCGTTGCGCCAAGCCTGAGGGATGACCGCGTCCGTGTTGATGATGCTCCAACTCATGCTTGAAAACTTCCTTCAAGAACATACATAGAGCCCGGGTGTGTCAGGCGCACCAGGGTAACGGTCAAGCCCCGGCTGAAGGTGCGGCGCTTAACGACCAGGCAAGGCTGCTGCTTGCTCAGGCTCAGCAGTTTGGCCTCTTCGGGCGTCGGCAACAAGGCCTCAATGGAGTAGCGCGCTTCGGAAAGCGGAGCCACCTCCAGCAGATAGTTGGTGGGTGTGATGCGGGTGAAGTCCAGGCTCAGGTAGTCAGGCGCACAAGCCGGGTTGACCCAGCGGTCTTCACACTGAATGGCCTGCCCATTTTCCAAGTGAACGATCACGCTGTGGAACAAAGTCGCCCCAGTCTTGATGCCAAAGTCCTGTGCCTGCCCGGCACTCGCTCGCACCTTTTCAAGCAGGTGAACCTTGGCGTCATGGCGGTGGCCGCGCGCCAGGATTTCTTCGTGCACGTCGCGCACAGTCAGCGACGAGGAGATGCGATGCAGTTGCGCCACGAAGGTGCCGACGCCCTGCAGGCGCTCAACCAAGCCCTCTTGCGTGAGCTCCCGCAAGGCACGATTCACCGTCATGCGGCTCACCTCGAATTGCGCGACCAACTCGGCCTCGGAGGGCAGCAAGTCACCCGCCACCCAATGCCCGGACGCAATGCGCTCACGCAGATGGTTCTTCACCTTCAGGTATTGCGGCTCCGGGGTGGTGGGCGATTTATGGTTCATGTTCAGAATGGTAGTTGACTTTACTTGTATATACAACTAGAGTTCGACGCATCGCGTTGCTCGAACTCTGCAACATTGCTCGGGGCAATTTCCCGCTTTGTTTCCGCTTTTTCGCGCTTCTTTTTTCGCTTCCCCAACCCTTGTGACCCCCGGTCAGGAGCCCTCCCATGTCCGCCACAGCCCGTATTGTTCGCGCCCCCACCGGCACCCAGCTAAGCTGCAAGAACTGGTTCAGCGAGGCGGCGTTTCGCATGATCCAGAATAATCTGGATCCCGTTGTAGCCGAAAACCCTGACGCATTGGTGGTTTACGGCGGCATCGGCAAAGCTGCACGAAATTGGGACTGCTTCGAGGCCATTCTCGACGCCCTGAAAAAACTGAACGAAGACGAAACCTTGCTGGTGCAAAGCGGCAAGCCCGTTGGTGTTTTTCGCACCCATGTGGATGCCCCCCGCGTGCTGATTGCCAACAGCAATCTGGTGCCGCACTGGGCCAATTGGGAGCACTTCAATGAGCTGGACCGCAAGGGTTTGATGATGTATGGCCAGATGACGGCCGGCAGCTGGATCTACATCGGCACCCAAGGTATTGTTCAAGGCACTTACGAGACCTTTGCCGAGGCGGGCCGCCAGCACTTTGGCGGCGACATGGTCGGCCGCTGGATCCTAACGGCAGGTTTAGGCGGCATGGGCGGGGCACAGCCTCTGGCAGCTACCTTTGCCGGTGCTTGCTCCTTGAACATTGAGTGCCAGCAGTCGCGCATCGACTTTCGCCTGAAAACACGCTACGTCGACGAGCAGGCTACTGATCTGGACGACGCCCTGGCCCGCATTGCCAAGTACACCGCCGAGAAAAAGGCCATCTCCATCGCGCTGTTGGGCAATGCGGCTGAAATCCTGCCCGCCCTGGTGGCCCGCTGCAAGGCCGGCACCGCCATCAAGCCCGACCTGGTCACCGACCAGACCTCCGCCCACGACCTGATCAATGGCTACCTGCCGGCTGGCTGGACAGTCGAGCAGTGGAAGGCCGCCGCGGCCGACCCCGCCCAGCATGCCGAGTTGAAGGCCGCCGCCGCACGCGGATGCGCAGTGCATGTGCAGGCCATGCTGGACTTTCTGGCCATGGGCATCGCGACTGTGGACTACGGCAACAACATTCGCCAAGTGGCGTTGGAACAAGGCGTTAAGAATGCCTTCGACTTCCCCGGTTTTGTGCCCGCCTACATCCGCCCCTTGTTCTGCGAAGGCAAAGGCCCCTTTCGCTGGGTGGCGCTCTCCGGCGATCCCGAGGACATCTACAAGACCGATGCAAAGATCAAGGAGCTGTTCCCCCACCACGCCCATGTGCACCGCTGGCTGGACATGGCGGCCGAGCGCATCGCCTTCCAAGGCCTGCCCGCACGCATTTGCTGGCTTGGCCTTGGCGAGCGCCACATCGCTGGCCTGGCCTTCAATGAGATGGTGAAGAATGGCGAACTGAAAGCGCCCATCGTGATCGGCCGCGACCACCTCGACAGCGGCTCGGTCGCCAGCCCCAATCGTGAAACGGAGTCCATGAAAGACGGCTCCGACGCCGTGTCTGACTGGCCTTTGCTCAACGCCTTGCTCAACACCGCCGGGGGCGCCACCTGGGTCAGCCTGCACCACGGCGGTGGCGTGGGCATGGGCTTCAGCCAGCACAGCGGCGTGGTAATTGTGTGTGACGGCTCCGACGCGGCCGCCAAACGCATTGAACGCGTGCTGTGGAACGACCCGGGCACCGGCGTGATGCGCCATGCCGATGCGGGTTATGAGGTCGCTCAGAAATGCGCAACTGAGCGCGGCCTGAACCTGCCGATGATCAAGTAAGTTATTACTTTTTCATTTCGCCATTTGCCTCTCGCCTGTAGCCTGTCACCCTTGCCTCTCGCTTTACGGAAGCATCCCACCATGAACCTCGAAATCACCCCCGGCCAGATCACCCTAGACCAACTGCGCGCCATCCGTAACGGTGATGTCACCCTGACCCTGCACGCCAGCGCCAGCGCTGTCATTCGCCGTAGCGCCGCGGTGGTGCAAGCCGCCGCCGCGGGCGACGCGCCGGTTTATGGCGTCAACACCGGATTCGGCAAGCTGGCCAGCACCCGCATCAGCAAGCAGGATCTGGCCACCCTGCAGTGCAACCTGATCCGTTCGCATTGCGTGGGCGTGGGCGCGCCCTTGCAGCCCGGCGTGGTGCGCCTGATGCTGGCCACCAAGGCGGCCAGCCTGGGGCGTGGCCACTCTGGCGTGCGCGAGGCCGTGGTGCAAAATTTGCTGGACGTCTTCAACGCCGGGCTGATTCCCTACGTGCCCGCCCAGGGCTCTGTGGGCGCCTCAGGCGACCTGGCCCCCTTGTCGCACATGACCCTGGCCTTGATGGGTGAAGGCGAGATGCTGGTGGACGGTGCGCGCCGCCCCGCCCTGCCTGAGCTGCAAAAAGCCGGCATTGAGCCGCTGGTTCTGCAAGCCAAGGAAGGCCTGGCCCTGATCAACGGCACGCAAACCTCCACCGCCTTGGCGCTGGAAGGTTTGCTGCGCTTCGAGTTGGTGTATGCGGCGGCGGTCGTCAGCGGTGCGCTGAGCCTGGACGCGGCACGCGGCAGCGACGGCCCCTTCGACCCCCGCATCCACGCGGTGCGCGGGCAACCCGGGCAGATCGAAGCCGCCGCCGCCTATCGCCAATTGCTGGCCGGCAGCGAAATTCGCCATTCGCACGAAATTGGCGACGACCGGGTGCAAGACCCCTACTGCCTGCGCTGCCAACCCCAAGTGATGGGCGCATGCCTGGACCAAGCCCGTTATGTTCGCGACGTACTGCTGCGTGAAGCGAATGCCGTGACCGACAACCCGCTGGTCTTCGCCAACGACGACGGCAGCGCGCAGATGATCTCCGGCGGCAATTTCCACGCGGAACCCGTGGCCTTGGCTGCCGACGCGCTGGCCGTGGCCATCGCCGAGGTGGGCGCCATTGCCGAACGCCGCATCGCCATGTTGATCGACACCGGCGTGTCCCGCCTGCCGCCCTTCTTGACAGAAAACGCCGGCCTCAACTCGGGTTTCATGATCGCCCACGTCACGGCCGCCGCCCTGGCCAGTGAAAACAAGAGCCTGGCACACCCGGCTAGCGTGGACAGCCTGCCCACCAGCGCCAACCAGGAAGATCACGTCTCCATGGCCACCTTCGGCGCACGCCGTCTTGGCCCCATGCTGGACAACACCGCCCACATCATCGGCATCGAGTTGCTTGCTGCCGCGCAGGGCTTCGAGTTCCTGCGCCCGCTCAAGAGCTCGGCGGTGCTGGAAGACGTGCATGCACGCCTGCGCCAGACCTGCCCGCCAAGTTCGACGGACCATTACCTCGCCCCGGACATTGAAAATGCCTTCCTGCTGGTCAGCAGCGGCGAATTGGCACAACTGTTGACCCGCAACAGCGGCCTGGTGGTTCTACCTTGACCCGCCTGGGCAGGCCCGCAAGCACGCCCTGACTTCCACAGGTTGATCCGGCCAGTACCGTGCAGCGCCGCAACAAATTGCGGTAGCGCTGCACGGTACGCCTGCGTTCAGGGCTAACGCGAGCCGTCACCGGCAAGAGTTCCGGTCACAATCACGGCATGCAGGCTCGTGACCGTTTGAATTTCTGGCTGGTGATCGTCGCCCTGAGTTGCGCCGGCTTTTTTTGCCAGCAAGCTTTTGCGCTGTCGGTCACCTTCATCAATCCAGGACGCTCGGACGAAGCGTATTGGGTCGCGGCAGGCCGGGCCGTGGTTGCTGCCGCTGACGACCTGGGCATCCACCACGAGCAATTTTTTGCCGAGCGGGACCACCTGCGCGTGCTGGAAATTGCCCGCAGCATCGCCGCCCGCCCCAAAGAGCAACGCCCCGACTATGTGATGCTCACCAACGACAAGTTGACCTTGGTCGCGGCGGTTCATATCTTGTCGCCGGCCGGCATCAAGACTTTCGGCGCTTTCAGCGGGCTGCAGGACACGGAGCGCGCCGAGTTTGGCGGCCCTCGGACAGGCTTTCCGCTGCTGATCGGCACCCTGGAGCCGCGCAGCATTGATGCAGGTTACCTGACTGCCAGTTCCTTGATTGCGCAGGGCTTGCGCATGAACCTGCAAGGCCCTGACGGCAAGCTGCACCTCATCTCGGTGGCGGGCGACCGCTCAACACCCACCTCCCTGTACCGCAATCTGGGGCTGCGCCGGGCGCTGGCTGAGCACCCTGAAGTGGTGCTGGATCAGCAGGTGTTTGGGGATTGGCGGCGCGACAAGGCTGCAGAGCAAACCGCCTGGCTGCTGCGCCGACACCCCGACGCTCGGCTGATCTGGTCTGCCAGCGATCAAATGACATTTGGTGCGATGGACGCGCTCGAAAAGCAAGGCCTGCAGCCGGGCCGCGATGTCTTGTTGTCAGGCATCAACACCTCCACCGAAGCCATGCAGGCCGTGATTAGCGGCCGCCTCGCCGCTCTGGCGGGCGGCCATTTCATGGCCGGCGCCTGGGCCATGGTTATGATTTACGACTACGAGCACGGTCATGATTTTGCGGACGAGGGGATTGAACTCAACAAGACCATGTTCACCTTGTTTGACAAGCCGGCAACGGCTGAGCGTTTTCTCAAGCGTTTTGGTACCGGAGCGATTCCGGTGGATTTCAAGCACGCCAGCAAGGTCTTGAATCCGGCGCGGAAATATTACGACTTTGACTTCGATCGTCTGCTCAAATGATTCCGCCCTTGGCTGATGACGCTCGCTCTGGCAATGCCTCGCCCATTGAGGCTGGGCTTGTGTCCATGCCGGATGAGCGCCCCATGCGCTCACTGGCGGAAAGGCTGACACGCCGTATTGCCTGGCTGTGTGTCATGGCCACGGCCCTTGTGGGCCTCTTTCGGTTCGCGCAGATCTACTACTCAGAGCGTGCCAGTTTCGACAACGCCGTCGCCCAGGTCAGCCAGACGCATCTGCCACTGCTGTCCAGCAGTCTCTGGGACATTGAGCCGACTGCCGTTCAGCATTTGCTGCAAGAAATCGTCAAGGCACCCCAGATTCAAACCGCACGCCTACAAGCCAGCACCGGCCAATACTTTGAAGCCGCTGACCCGCCACTGCTTGAAAAGCGCCCGCCTCCCGGAGGCGGGCTGATGCCGCAAGGGGATGTCAATTTCCAAATCCCCGGACCGGTCGGCAAGCACCGCATCCTGGGCCAATTGAGCCTGGATTTCAATCACGGATATTTGAAGCGGCAACTGATCTCAAGCGGCCTGCGGGTTCTTCTTGTCGGTGGCCTGCTGACTTTGGTTTTCAGCGGACTCACACTGCGCATCTTGCGCCGCGAATTGCGCCAACCCTTGCATGACCTGGCACGATTTGCTGCCGCCCTGGCGCCAGGCAAACGCCCGCCGCCCTTGGTGCTCAACCGCCCCGAGCAAAGCCATCGCGATGAACTCGATGTCGTGGTCGACGGATTCAAGACCTTGCGCGATGACATCGAGTTGTATGTCAAGGAGCGGGAACGACGTGCTGAACAGCTGGAGTTGGCCGTCGCGAGGCGTACGGCAACACTGCATGAAGTAACACGTTACCTGGAGAGCATCTCACGGCGCTCCAGCCGCTGCCTGAATCTGGCCGTGGACGAGTATCCCGACATGATTCGAGCTACGCTGCGAGATATATCGAGCTTCACAGGACATTGCAGCCTGGCCATTGCTGAGCAGGCCGCCGAGGGTGAGCCACTGATTTGCCGCTTTGTATGGATCGCCCCGCACGACCGGATCGCCGGGATGGCTGTCGACCAAGCGCTTTTGCCTGACTTGATCGGCCCGCTGCAACGCGGCTGGTCAGTTGTTCGCTACAAGCGCCTGGCTGATGCTGAACCTGCTCGCGCACAAGCCATGCAGCGGCATGGCATTCAAGCCCTGGTGAGTTGCGCGCTGCAAGGCAACAACGGCCGAACGCAAGTGCTGATGGGGGCGTCTTCTCGTCCTGAGCAGTGGACCTTTCGCGATGATCGCATGGCCAAAATGGCGGCCGAAATGCTGTTCAACATCATGCGCCACTGGCAAGACCAATTGGCGCTGCGCCGACTTCACCAAGAACTGGAGCAGCGCTCCAATACCGACTCGCTCACCGGGCTGGCCAACCGCCGCTGGTTTGACGAGCTCAAACTGGAGGAAACCCGCCGGGCACTGCGCAGCGGCAGCCCTTTGGCTTTGGTGGCCGTGGACGTGGACTATTTCAAAGGCTACAACGACAACTACGGCCATGCGCAGGGCGACCAATGCCTGGTCGCGGTGAGTCGCATGATTCAGCAAACCTTCAACCGGGCCGGAGAAATGCCAGCACGCGTGGGCGGCGAAGAATTCACTGTGCTGCTGCCCGAGCACGATCTGCAGCAAGCGCTGAGCCAGGCCGAGCGGCTGCGCCAATGTGTGATCGACCTCGCCATCCCGCATCAAGGCTCGCCCTTGCAGCGCGTCAGCGTCAGTTGCGGCGTAGCCTGCATCCTGCCCGACCACATTCAATCCGGTGCCAGCCCAGATCAGATCATTGCCGACGCGCTGGAAGCCGCAGACTTGGCACTGTATCGCGCCAAAAAGAGCGGCAGGAACCAAGTCTCAAGCTGAGCAATGGCATGGGTTTGCCATCGCAAACCCCATTGAAAAAGCACCCGAAGGTGCCTCCATGGCATGGCACTGGGTCCATGCATGCGTGAAACGCTCAGTCGCGCTCAACGCTGCGTGTCAGCGCCCCGCTTGCGCTGAAGCGAGATCAGGCCCATGCCCAGCAGCCCGATGCCAAACAGTGCGAAGGTTTGTGGCTCCGGAACGGCCGTCACGCTGACGGCGTCCAGTGAGGTGCCGAGCCCATCGCTGGTTCCTTGCCCCACGAAGGACAGGAGTGTCGAGGTGCCGGTGGCCTTAAAATTCACCGTGTAGTGGCTCCAGACATTGTCACCCGTGTTGTTGTAGGCCAATGCGGGTGCCGAACCGGAAAGGGTGCCGAAGGTCCAGCCCAAGCCATTGCTGTCCACGGGAACGCCGGTGCGGTTGGAGTACGCAAAACTCAGTTGATACCACTGTCCCGCCGTGGTGCTCAATTGCTGGCTGATTGAACTATTAGCAACGACATCCAACTCAATAAAATTGCTACCGTCATAAGCCTTGCCTACCGTATTGTTACGGATCTCAATGCCCGGCGTACCCACGGTCCAGCCTGACAGGGTGTTTGTGATCAAAGGAGGGCCGCCGGCAGTCAGTACATTGGCTTCAAAGCTGCCGTTTTGCACCAAGTTGGTTGCGGCCTGGCTCAGCAACGGGAGAGCGATCAGGGAAAGTGCGAGAAATTTCTTCATGATGGTCCTAACTGAACAAAAGTTTGTTTTGGAATTTCAGTTTAACCAAATAGATCATTTGAAACACCCCGTACTTGCGGGATTGGTCACTTTTAATCATTTAGTGGATTTTTTTGGCATTTTTAGCAGCATGACCACTGCAGCCAGACTTCGCGCCCAACAGGCAGTGGGCAGCAGTCAGTAGCGCTCAGTAGTACTCAATAACGCTCAGTAACGGCCCGTGGCACCCGCAACACGGAGATAAACGTAGGCCCCCCAGGCCACCAGCGCACGGCGCATGACGCCCCCAAGGCCCTCGCCCCCGAGTTGGCGCAACTCCACGGCGCGAGACACTGCCACAGCCGCATCGAACTGCGCAGCCAGGCTGGCTGCAAATTTGGCGTCTCTCACGATCACGTTGGCTTCCAGGTTCAGCAGCAGCGACAGCGGATCGATGTTGGAACTGCCTACCGTGGCCCATTGAGCATCCACCACCGCGATCTTGGCGTGCAGGTAGGCAGGGGTGTACTCAAAAATCTGCACCCCATGGCCCAACAACTCCGCATACAGCGCCTGCGCGGCAAAGGCGGCAATGCGATAGTCCACCTGCCCTTGAAGTAACAATCTCACCCGCACGCCACGTCGGGCCGCGTCACGCAGCGCACGCCGGAAAGACTGGCCGGGATAAAAATAGGGCGTGATGAGATCAACATGCTGTTGCGCACCCCGAATGGCGACGATATAGGCCCGCTCGATGGTACGACGCTGACGCAAGTTGTCGCGCAGGACGAATGCGGCGCAAACTGGGGGCAATGCCCGCACCGAGTGTGTGGCGGGCCGCTCAGGCTGGCGAGACATGCGCAGGCGCTGAGTGATACGGCGCAGACGCATGAAAGGCTCGCGGCTGCGCACCAGCACGCGCAATTCCTCGGCGATATCACGGCCCAGCCAGGCACGTGTCCAGATGGCACGCGCCGCCTGCGATACGGCGCCCACAATCGGCCCCTGCAAGGCCACGGCGAAATCCAGGCGCGGTGCATCCAGAGCGCCCTTGTGAATATCAATGCAATCGTCCACGACGTTGATGCCACCAACAAACGCCTGCTGTCCATCCACCACGCACAGTTTTTGATGTAGGCGCCGCAACTGCCCCGGCTGCAACCAGCGCCACCAACGGTCGATAGGACGAAACACGGCCAACGCAATGCCCGGGCGGTCCAAGGCTTCACGCAACCAACTCAGGCAGGCCTTGGTGCCAAAACCGTCCACGACGACACGGACTTTGACGCCACGCGCCGCGGCCCCCTGCAAACTGGCCACCAGGTTTTGGCCTGCCGAGTCGTCGTTGAAAATATAGGTGGCCAGCCAAACCTCGCGCTGGGCCTGGTCAATGGCCTGGTTTTGCTGCGGAAACAAGGCGTCGCCGCCGCGCAGCAGATGCACCTCGTTGCCCCCAGTGAAACTACCGGCAGCGGGCGTCGGCCAAGTTGGGCGGCCTGGGCGGTGAACAGCCACACCGTCATCAGCCGTCATGGTGCCACCACCCTCAAGGCCCTTCGGGCGCCAGCTCGGCCAGCAACGGCAAGTGGTCTGACATACGAGCCCAAGCCGGCCCCTTGGGCACCTGCATGTTCACGCAGCGGAGGCCTCGAACGTAGATGCGGTCCAGCGAGAAGAACGGAATTCTCGACGGAAACGTCGCCAGCCGCAGGCGCCCATCGGGGTGACGGGCCCGGGTCAGCCCTAGTTCGCGCATGGGTGCGTCGAGCCGCTCACCCCAATCATTGAAATCACCGGCCACCACCAGCATGGCCTCAGGCGGCACGTGCCGGGCGACAAATTCAGCCAAGCGCTGCACTTGGCGCACGCGCCCGCTGTGCATCAAACCCAGGTGCGCCACCACCGTGTGCAGTTCTTGTCCCTGCCAGTTGACCGGCACATGCAACAGGCCGCGTTGCTCAAAGCGGTGATCGGACACATCGTGGTGCCCCACATCGCCCATAGGCCAGCGCGACAGCAAGGCATTGCCATGCTCGCCATGCTTGGTCACGGCGTTGGTGCGGTACGCCACCTCGAAGCCCTCCGGCGCCAGGAATTCAGCCTGCCCCACGTTGGGCCACCCAAACCAAGTGCGCTGAAATTGCTGGGCTTCCTGGTGGTGGAAATGCCGAACCTCCTGCAGAAACACCAAATCCGCGTTCAAGGCCTGGATACCCAGGCCCAGGTTGTGAATCTCCAGCCGCTTCTGCGGCCCCACGCCCCGGACACCTTTGTGGATGTTGTAGGTCGCCACCCGCAACACCGGCCCCAAATGAGCCGACGCGCTGGGCGGTACCGAATGTGCAAAAGGCATTCGACTCATGGCAAGCGCACTCCCGATTGAACCGCGGGCGACGACGAAACCTCACCCTGCAGGAATCGCGGCAATTGCAGCACGGCCTCAGCATTGGAAGGTGAAAAACACAGATCCGCCGCCGCGCGCCACGGCAGCCAACGGTACTGCAGATGCTCTCTCGGCGCCAGGCGAACGGGCGAAGAAGCCGCCACCGTCAAGCCAAACACGTGCTCGGTGTTGTGTGTCACGCCCGGCGCATAACGATGACGCCAGACGGGGTAAATCTCATAGTGGTTGATCAGGTTCCAGTCCTGCAACTCACCGCTGACGATGCCGGTTTCTTCAAGGACTTCACGCCGGGCCGTTTCACACAGCAACTCGTCCAAATGGTCTTTGGAGCCCGTCACGCTCTGCCAGAAACCGGGCCGGTCAGCCCGCTCCAGCATCAAGACCTGCAGATCGGGCGTATGGACGACCACCAGCACCGATTCAGGAATTTTGTAGGACGCAGCGGCAAGCGTAGATTCAGTCATCCCTGAAGCATAGCCCAGCGCCGGGGCCGTCCCGTGACTGGAAGACACGGGCGCGCCATCAAAAAAGGGCACCTTGCGGCGCCCTCTTCTTTGGCCAAGGCCTGGGTACCTGGGACGGGTTCAAGCCGCCGTCGGCGCCACGGCATTGCGCAGGCGAATGTGCAGCTCGCGCAGCTGCTTGTCGTCCACATTCGACGGTGCGCCGGTCAGCAGGCACTGGGCGCGCTGCGTCTTCGGGAAAGCAATCACGTCGCGGATGGAATCGGCCTTGGTCATCATGGTGACAATGCGGTCCAGGCCGAAGGCCAGGCCACCGTGCGGCGGGGCGCCGTACTGCAGGGCATCCAGCAAGAAGCCGAACTTTTCTTGCGCGTCTTCTGCACTGATGTTCAGCGCCGTGAAAACCTTGCTCTGCACCTCGGCCTTGTGGATACGGACCGAGCCACCGCCCAGCTCCCAACCGTTGAGCACCATGTCATAGGCTTTGGCGATACAGGCACCGGGGTCGGTGGCCATCAGGTCCTCATGGCCATCCTTGGGTGCCGTGAAGGGGTGGTGCACTGCGTTCCAGCGGCCGCCCTCTTCGTCTTGCTCGAACATCGGGAAGTCCACCACCCACAGCGGCGCCCAGACGTCGTTGAACAGGCCGTTCGCCTTGCCAAACTCGCTGTGCCCGATCTTCAGGCGCAAGGCGCCGATGGCGTCGTTGACCACCTTGGCGCGGTCGGCGCCAAAGAACAGCAGGTCGCCATCTTGCGCGCCGGTGCGAGCGAGGATGTCGGCAATCGCCTTGTCATGCAGGTTCTTGACGATGGGAGACTGCAAGCCTTCGCGGCCCTTGGCCACTTCGTTCACCTTGATCCAGGCCAGACCCTTGGCACCGTAGATCTTGACGAACTCGCCGTAGCTGTCGATCTCGCCACGGCTGATCGTCGCGCCGCCGGGCACGCGCAGGGCCACCACGCGGCCGCCCTTGGTGGTGGCCGGTGTCGAGAAGACTTTGAAGTCCACATCGCCCACAACATCGGTCAGCTCGGTGAACTCCAGCTTGACGCGCAGGTCGGGCTTGTCGGAGCCAAAGCGATGCATGGCCTCGGCATACTTCATCACCGGGTAGTCGCCCAGCTCCACATTCAGCGCCTTGCGGAAGACGTGGCGGATCATGCCCTCGAACATCGAGCGGATTTCTTCTTCACCCAGGAAGGAGGTTTCGATATCGATCTGCGTGAATTCAGGCTGGCGGTCTGCGCGCAGGTCTTCGTCACGGAAGCATTTGGTGATCTGGTAGTAGCGGTCAAAGCCCGCTACCATCAGCAATTGCTTGAAGAGTTGAGGGCTTTGCGGCAGAGCGAAGAACATGCCGTCATGCACGCGGCTGGGCACCAGATAGTCACGCGCGCCTTCCGGGGTGCTCTTGGTCAGCATCGGGGTTTCGATGTCTACAAAACCGTGTTCGTCCAGATACTTGCGCACTTCCATGGCCACGCGGTAGCGCAGCATCAGGTTGTTTTGCATATAGGGGCGGCGCAGGTCCAGCACGCGGTGTGTCAGGCGGGTGGTTTCCGACAGGTTCTCGTCGTCCATCTGGAACGGCGGGGTCACGCTGGCGTTGAGCACTTCCAGTTCATAGCAAAGCACTTCGATCTTGCCGCTGGTGAGGTTGGCGTTTTCGGTGCCGGCGGGGCGCGCACGCACCTTGCCCACCACCTTCAGGCAAAACTCGTTACGCACCTCTTCGGCCACCTTGAACATCTCGGCGCGGTCGGGGTCGCAAACGATCTGCACCAGACCTTCACGGTCGCGCAGGTCGATGAAGATGACGCCGCCATGGTCGCGACGGCGGTGCGCCCAACCCATCAAAGTCACGGTTTGATCCAGCAGCTTTTCGCTGACCTGACCGGCATAACAAGTTCTCATGAATTCTCTCCAGATATTTCGTCGTTTTGGGCCACGCGGCGTGGGCGCGCGAGGCTGAATGAGGGGAAGGCGCTGGGGGGGCGGGCTCGCGAACCGCACTCAGGATTGAGCAGGTGCCAGCCGCTCAACCCCCGGGATTTCGTGCCGGATTGGCGCCACCAACCGCAGCAAGAGACTCACCTTCTGGTGCCACCACGCCCATGGAAATGATGTGCTTGAGCGCCGCATCCACGCTCATCTTCAAAGGCCGCACACTGCTGCGCGGCATCATCAGGAAAAAGCCAGAGGTCGGATTGGGCGTGGTGGGCACGTACAGGCTGACATGCTCCTCGCCCAAGGCATCGGCCACCTCGCCGCTGGGTTTGCCGGTAACGAAAGCAATGGTCCAGGAGCCGGGATGGGGATACTGCACCAGCACGGCCTCGCGAAAAGCATTGCCACTGCTGGAAAACAAGGTGTCAGACACCTGTTTCACCGAGCTGTAGATGCTCTTGACGATAGGGATGTGGGACATCAATTTGTCCCACTGCTGCAAGGCCCATTGGCCAAAGATATTGGCCACGAACATGCCGGTGAACAGCATGCCCGCCACCAAAATCAACACACCCAGGCCAGGGATATGGCGCAGGCGCTCGATGCTGGCCGCCATGGACGTGGGCAGCACCGCTTGCCAGGCGCTGAGCATCGAGGCAAAAACGCCGTCGATGACGCCCAACACCGAGTGCAACACCCAGACGGTGATGGCCAAAGGCAACCAGACCAGCAGGCCGGTGATGATGTACTTTTTCACGAAGTGGCGACCCCGTCGTGCATCAACCGCCCGAGCACGCCTGCGGGCGCTTGGCGCTCAGTGGCAAGCACAGGAACCACCACAAGACGCAGCGCCACCGGCACTGCCGCCGCCTGAGCTGTCAGTGCTGCTCGATGTACTGCTGGCACTGCTGGTTTCAGCCGGCGCCACAGGAGCGGCCGCTGAAGTCGCCGGCGCGGAGGTGGCGGGCGTGCCGCCCCCTTTGAAGTCGGTGGCGTACCAGCCTGAACCCTTCAACTGGAAGCCAGCGGCGGTAATTTGCTTGGTGAAGGCTTCGGCATGGCAAGCCGGGCATGTGGTCAACGGGGCATCGGAGAGCTTTTGAAGCACATCTTTGGCGTGACCGCATTCAGCGCAGCGGTAGGCGTAGATTGGCATGGTCTGTCTAAACCGTTGATTCAAAACCGCAAATTATAAGGGGCAAGGCTCGGCCGTGCCCGCAAGCCGGGCCGGAGATCAAGCCTTCTCGGGCACGCCGACCAATTTGTGATGGGAGGCATGCACATTGCGGATCGCCTGCGGCCCCAGAGAGCCCACCAACATGCCCACGATGCCGGCCACAAATCCGGCCAATTGCGCGGGAAACTCTTCACCCGCCGGCGTGAGCAGAAACACCAGCCAGGTCAATACGCCCAGCACAATGGCGAAAATCGCACCCTGGGTGCTGGCGCGCGACCAGTAGAGCCCAAACACCAGCGGCACGAAGGCACCGACCAAGGTAACTTGGTAGGCCGCTGACACCATTTCATAAATGGGCGTGCCCTGCAAGGCAATCGCATAGGCCAAGACACAGACGCTGAAGATCAGCACGGAAATGCGCATGGTGCGCAATTCTTGTTTGTCGCTGATGCGCGGAAAAAACTGCCGCCAGATGTTCTCGACAAAGGTCACGGAGGGCGCCAGCAAGGTGGCCGAGGCGGTGGATTTCAAGGCCGACAACAAGGCGCCAAAGAAAATCACCTGCATGACGAAGGGCATCTTGTCCATTACCAAGGTCGGGATCACCTTCTGCGGGTCTTCAGCGATCAGTTTTGCGGCCTGCTCCGGCATGATGATCAAGGCGCTGGTCACCAAAAACATGGGCACGAACGCAAACAAGATGTAGGAAATGCCGCCGATCACGGGGCCGCGTGTCGCGGCAAATTCGTTCTTGGCAGACATCACGCGCTGGAAAACGTCTTGCTGAGGAATCGAGCCCAGCATCATGGTGATCGCTGCCCCCAGGAAGAACACCACGTCATGGAACTTGGGCTCGGGCAAGAAGCGGAACATGTCTTTGCTGGTCGCCAAATGAATGACCTTGTCGGCACCGCCCGCCATATGGGAGGCAAAAACCGCAATGATGGACAAGCCCACCACCAAAATAATCATCTGGATGAAGTCGGTCACGGCCACCGACCACATGCCGCCAAACAAGGTATAGGCCAAGATGGACACCGTGCCGATCACCATGCCCACCGGCACGCTGATGGAGCCCGCCGACAGCAAGTTAAAAACCAACCCCAAGGCCGTGACCTGTGCGGACACCCAACCCAGGTAAGACAAGATGATGATGAAGCTGCACACCACCTCGACCACCCGGCCATAGCGCTCGCGATAGTAGTCGCTGATGGTCAGCAGCGTCATACGGTACAGCTTGGCGGCAAAGAAGACGCCGACCAGGATCAAGCAAGTGCCGGCGCCAAACGGGTCTTCCACCACGCCGTTCAAGCCAGTTTGCACAAACTTGGCCGGAATGCCCAAAACGGTTTCAGAACCAAACCAGGTGGCAAAGGTGGTGGTGACGATCATCACCAGGGGTAAGTGGCGACCCGCAATCGCAAAGTCCGCGGTGTTCTTGACCCGTTTGGCGGCCCACAGGCCAATGGCGATGGTGACCAGAAGATAGACGATGACGAGTGTCAGGAGCATGGCGGCAGGAGTGGGTTTCAGTTCAGAGCCTTCAACAGAAGCTGAAGCGAAAGCTCAAAATTAGCGGGCGGATTATCGCGGCCCCCAATAAATTCGCAGGGTGGCAAACCCTAGGCACAACCCCTAGGTTCAAGCCCAATGAAGCCGCAGCAAGACCGTCGCGCCCAGCAAGCCCAGCGTGAATCCAACGGCGCCATAAAGCAAGGCTTGAAGCAGTTGATTGGTACGCCGCTGCTCCCGTATCAACACGGTCAACGCGGCCTGATCTTGGCCACGCACCTGCTGTTTCAGCGCATCATGCAAAAGCCGCGGCAATTCAGGAAAGAGCTGGGCGTAACGGGGCGCTTCTTTCTTGACCTGATTGATCAGGGCGCGCCAACCGACCTGCTCGTTCATCCAGCGCTCCAAAAAGGGCTTGGCCGTGGCCCACAGGTCCAACTCCGGGTCGAGTTGCCGGCCCAGGCCCTCGATGTTCAACAGGGTTTTCTGCAACAACACCAGTTGCGGCTGAATTTCCACATTGAAGCGGCGAGAGGTCTGGAACAAGCGCATCAACACCTGCCCCAGCGAAATGTCTTTCAACGGTCGATCAAAATGCGGCTCGCACACGGCGCGAACAGCGCTCTCCAGCTCATCGACCCGCGTACCGGCGGGCACCCACCCAGAGGCGATGTGCAACTCGGCCACGCGTTTGTAGTCTCGACGGAAAAAGGCAATGAAATTCTGCGCCAGGTACTCTTTGTCGACCTCGGTCAGCGTGCCGATGATGCCGAAGTCCAGCGCGATATACCGGCCAAAAGTAGCTGGGTTCAGGCTCACCTGGATATTGCCCGGGTGCATGTCTGCATGGAAAAACCCGTCACGGAACACCTGGGTGAAGAAAATGGTGACGCCATCGCGAGCCAGTTTGGGGATGTCCACCCCCGCCTCCTGCAGACGAGATAGCTGCGAAATGGGCACGCCGTGCATGCGCTCCATGACGATCACGTCGGAGCTGCACATGTCCCACATCATCTCCGGGACCAGCACCAAGTCGAGGCCCGCCATATTGCGGCGCAGTTGCGCGGCATTGGCCGCTTCGCGCACCAAATCCAACTCGTCGTGTAGGTAGTTGTTGAACTCGGCAACCACCTCGCGCGGCTTCAAACGCCGGCCGTCGGCCGAGAGGCGCTCCACCCAGACCGCGACCGTGCGCAGGAGCGCCAGGTCGTCGTCAATGGTGTCCAGCATGCCTGGCCGCAAGACCTTGACCGCCACCTCGCGCCCGTCTTTCAAAGTCGCAAAGTGAACCTGCGCAATGGACGCGCTGGCCACCGGCTCGGCATCAAAACTGCCAAACAGCGCTTCCACCGGCTGGCCGAATGCTTTTTCAACCAGTGCGCGCGATTGCGCCGCAGGAAAGGGTGGCACCCGGTCTTGGAGCTTGGAAAGCTCCTCGATCATGTCCTCAGGTACCAAATCTCGGCGGGTCGACAAAACCTGCCCAAATTTGACAAAAATCGGGCCCAAATGCTCCAGCGCCAGCCTCAGCCGGACGCCACGCGGCTGATCCCAACTCCGCCCAACGGAGATGAAACGGCGCAGCAACTTGAAGCGCCGCCGGCGCAGGCCAGACAAGGCCAGCTCATCAAGCCCAAAGCGAAAGATTGTCCAGACAATGACCAGCAGGCGCGCGAAGTACCTCATGCAGCCCCACGCCCACCCGGCTGAAAATTAGCCGCCGTGCGGGCCAGCCCGGCCATCGCAGACGCTGCCGCCTTGCCAAAGCGCGCCAGTTGATGCGCCGCAGCGGGGCCCACCACATTCGCCAGGTCGTCTTCAATGTCCCAACGGAGGTTTTCCGTCAACCAATTGATTTCGCCGGCCAAGGCGGCATCGCCTTGGACCGTAACCCGCGGCTTTTCGCCGGTCAAGGCACCCAAGGCCATCAGGGCGGGGTTAGAGGCATCCAGCTCAATGCGCAAGGCCGCTGGGGCGCCGGCCTCTTCGGCACCTACCAAAGCATCCAGGCGTTCAAACAAACCGGCGGGTGTGATGCCCAAGGCCAGGTCCGGCATCGGTGGGAGCAACGCAGGCCATCCGTGCAGATGAAGGACAACCGAGCGTCCGGCAAAAGGGCTCAAACGGGCCATTGCGTGGCTTTCACGCGAAATGACATGATTGAGCAACAGGATCGTGCGATCCTGCACAGCAGGCGTCAGTGGGGTCAACCATTCTTGAATCATGGCGGGATTGTAGGCAGTCCGCTTCGCCAATCGGGCCATACTGATGTCAGTCAGCCTGGAAACGGACTCAAAACCAGAGTGACAATCAAGCGCAAAGCTGCTCAAAACGGGCTTTACCATTGAGAACACACAGGGGCCCGAGTCAAAAAATAATGCATTCAGATCAGCTGTGACACTGCAAGTATTGCGATGTCACCAAGGAGCAAGGAAACAATGTTCGAGGACAGAAGCTATAAAAGGACGTTCTACAACGCGCCCCAGTCCGTCGAATCGTTGATCGCCGCCTTCCTCGAGCCCGGCCTCATTGTGCTGAGCTATCTGGCGGTCAGCGCCTATTTTGGCGAACCCATCCTGCGCTCCAGCTTGACGCTTTGCCTGCTGGTGTTCGCCCTGACCTTTCCGGGCCGCAACCGCTTTGCGGACCACATCGTCAGCGCCACGATCGACGTGCTGGGCGCCTGGATCGCCTTGCTCATCATCCTCGCCCTGTGTGGCTACGCCACGAACAGCATGGGCTACTTCGAGGACAAGGTTCTGATCTGGTGGGCCGGCATCACCCCTGTGCTGCAAGTGCTGGCCATTGGCGTGGGCAAGGCCATTCAACGCCGCCTGACCCGGGCCACGCGCCGTGCGGCGGTGATAGTTGGCGGCGGGGTGCTGGGCGTCAAAGTCGCTCGTGCACTGCGGGACGGCGTGGACAAGGGGGTTGACTTCGTCGGCTACTTTGACGACCGCAAGGACGCCCGGCTGCATCCCGACGCCAGCCCCTTGTTGCTCGGCACCCTCGGCGACCTGAGCGATTACGTGCGCAAAAACAATGTCCGTGAGGTTTACATCACGCTGCCGCTGGGATCGCAACCCCGCATCGTGCAGTTGCTCGAACAGATCCAAGGTACAACGGCCTCTTTGTTCTTCGTTCCCGACGTGTTTGGCATCAGCATCATCCAAGGTAGGCTTCAAGACATGAACGGCGTGCCCGTTGTGGGCATCTGTGAAACGCCTTTTACCGGCACCAACGACCTGATCAAGCGGATCAGCGACGTCATTTTGGCCAGCTTGATTCTCGTTTTGATCTCGCCAATCCTGCTGGCCGTCGCCATCGGGGTGAAGTGGAGCTCGCCAGGGCCGATCATCTTCAAGCAGCGGCGCAACGGCCTGGATGGTGAAGAAATCATCGTCTACAAATTTCGCTCCATGCGCACGCAGGACGACGGCGCCGTGGTCAAGCAAGCCACCAAGGCCGACCCGCGCATCACGCCCTTTGGCGCCTTCATCCGGCGCACCTCGCTGGACGAACTGCCCCAGTTCATCAACGTGCTGCAAGGCCGCATGAGCATCGTCGGGCCGCGCCCTCACGCCGTGGCGCACAACGAAGAATACCGGCAGTTGATCAAGGCCTATATGGTGCGCCACAAGGTCAAGCCCGGCATCACTGGCTGGGCGCAAGTGAATGGCCTGCGCGGTGAGACCGACACCATCGACAAAATGAAAGCACGGGTCGAGTACGACCTCGAATACCTGCGCAATTGGTCCTTGGCCCTGGATCTTCAAATCATCGTTCGCACCGCCCGCCTCATGATTTTTGACCGTAACGCTTATTGAGTTTGCCGGACAAGTAACGCGCGCCACCCTGGCCGCAAGCCGCCCTTGAGGACCTTATGTTGAAACAAAAACAAAAAATATCAGCGCGCCTGACCCCCTGGCTCAGCGCAGCCTGCCTTCTGAGCGGCGCCAGCGCCGCGTGGGCAGAAGCCACGCCTTTTTACTACGGCGGCTCGGTAAGCCTGAACCACGTTTCCAACCTCTACCGCGTCAGCAACAACCCCAACAGCGATGATGTGGCGACGGTGTCGCTACTGGGCGGCATTGATCAGCACTTGGGACGGCAGCGGGTCTTCGCCGACGCGTCGCTGCAAAACAGCCGCTACCGCAGCAGCAGCAACCTGAACAATTCAGGCTACAGCCTGAAAGGGGGCCTTGACTGGTCCACCATCGAGCGGATTTCGGGCACGCTTTCAGGCAGCAGCAGCCGTTCACTGGCCAACTACAACGTGGGTGGCGGTATTGCGCCGGTGTTTGAAAAGAACATCGAAACCAACAACCAGATCGACAGCGTTGTGCGCCTGGGCCTGGTCACCAAGTTCACCCTTGAAGGCGATGTGGGCTTCAACCAACGCCGCTTCACTTTGCTTCAATATCACGGCCTTGAATTTGACCAACTGCACTACTCCCTGGGCTTGAATTACCAACCCAGCAGTGACCTGCGCCTGGGGGTTGCGGTGCGCCGCACCAGCACCAACTATCCGCGTTCCACCCAAACCAGCCTGACGCCAACATTTGCGTCGGCCAAATATGTACGCAATGACATTGACCTGACCACCAACTGGAACATCAGTGGGAAAAGTGCCATTTTTGCCCGCCTGAGTTCCGGGCGGCAAACCCTTGCCGAAGGTGGAAACCAGAACTTCTCAGGCTTGACCGGGCAGGTGAGCTGGACCTGGCAGCCGACAGCGCGCTGGAATATCACCACCTCCGCCAGCCGAGACACCGGCCTGCAGAGCTCGCTCTTCCAACTCGGCGCGGTCAACACCAACTACGACCAGGACAGCATCACCAAGGCCCTGCAGATCAGCGCCACTTATGAGTTGACCTCAAAAATCTTCCTGACTGGCGGCGCCAGTATCAGCAGCGTCGACCGCAAGCAGTCGCTGCTGGCCATCCCCGGGCTGGACAGCAGCAGCTTCGACAAAGACAAGTCCTTCAACCTGGGCGTGCGTTGGGCCTACTCGCGTGGCATCACGCTGGGCTGCCAGGCTGGGCAAAATTCCCGTGACAGCAGCACGGTCTACAGTGTCTACACTGCCAACAATTTTGGCTGCTACGGACAACTCATCGTCAATTGACGGGATGCCCTCTTCCCCCCTTTCACACTCATGACTTCAACCATCCTGCTCACGGGGGCCACCGGCTATATCGGCTCGCACACTTGGCTGGCCCTGCTGGCGGCCGGCTTTCGGGTGGTTGGTGTCGACAATTTATCCAACAGCTCACCCGAAGTTTTGAACCGGCTGGGCCGTTTGAGCGGTGTCACGCCAATTTTCGAACGCGCCGATGTGTGCGACGCGGCGGCCATGAGCACGGTTTTCGGGCGACACCGACCCGACGCAGTCGTCCATTTCGCGGCCTTCAAGGCCGTGGGCGAATCCACCGCCAAGCCGCTGGACTACTACCGCAACAACCTGGGTGGCTTGATCAACACCTGTGAAACCATGCGCGCGCAGGGTTGCCGCCGAATGGTCTTCAGCTCCAGCGCCACCGTCTACGGCGTGCCTGAGCACCTGCCGCTGACCGAAGGCGCGGCCCTGGCGGCGGTGAACCCCTACGGCGCCACCAAGCTGATGGGCGAGACGATTCTGCGCGACCTCGGTGCCTCAGACCACGCATGGCAAACCGCGACGCTGCGCTATTTCAATCCGGTGGGCGCCCACCCGAGCGGTCTGATCGGAGAAGACCCTCGCGGCACGCCCAACAACCTTATGCCCTATGTGGCGCAGGTTGCCGTAGGTCGCCGCGCGCGGCTGCAAGTCTTCGGCAATGACTACCCGACCCCCGACGGCACGGGGGTCAGAGACTACATCCATGTGATGGATTTGGCCGACGGTCACGTGGCAGCCCTGAACTTTTTGCTGGCGCAGCCCGAGTCCATCACCGTCAACCTGGGAACGGGTTGCGGCTACAGTGTGCTCGCCTTGGTAAAAGCCTACGAGAATGCCAGCGGTCGCGAGGTGCCCTACGACATCGTGTCGCGTCGCCCGGGTGATGTGGCGTCCTGCTACGCAGACCCGGCATTGGCGAAAGAAAAACTCAACTGGCAGGCGCAGTTCGACCTGCAACGCATGTGTGAAGACAGTTGGCGCTGGCAACACATGAATCCTGAGGGATTCGCAACGCCCGCCTGACTCAGGCTCTCACCCCACCACTCATCAAGCAATCTGGCAGTACATGAGCAACAAAATTCAAGTCCAACCCGTCATCATGGCCGGTGGCAGCGGCACCCGGCTGTGGCCCTTGTCGCGTGCGGCCTATCCCAAACAGTTCTTGATCTTGTCGGGCAACACCAGCTTGTTCCAACAAGCCGCACAACGCTTGGCCGCCCTGGCCAGTGACGACCTGGTCATTGCCGGGCCAGATATCGTCGGCAATGAAGAGCACCGCTTTCTGATCCTCGATCAACTGCGTGAAACCCGCCTGGACCCGCGCAGCGTGCTGCTGGAGCCGATGGGGCGCAACACGGCCCCCGCGCTGACGCTGGCCGCGCTCAACGCGCTGCAAGACGGGCAAGATCCTGTGCTGGTGGTGACGCCCGCCGATCAGACGGTGACGCTGGCCGAGGCCTTCACGGCCTGCCTGCAACAGGCCATTCGCCAAGCGGCCGACGGCTCCATCGTGATCCTGGGCATCACCCCCGATCGCCCGGAAACCGGTTTTGGCTATATTCGCAGCAAGGCTGCTGAGGCCGGCCAGCAGGGCATGCTGGTGGAGCAATTCGTCGAAAAGCCGGACGCTGACACCGCGCAGCGCTACCTCGAAGCGGGCAACTATTTCTGGAACAGCGGCATGTTCGTGCTGCGCGCCAGCACTTGGTTGACGGCCCTGGAGCGCTTCCGCCCAGACATCCTGGCCGCCACCCGCAGCGCGTGGGCGCAACGTCAGACCGATAGCAAATTTGTGCGCCCAGGCAAGGCCGAATTCGCGGCGATTCCTTCTGAATCGGTGGACTACGCCGTGATGGAACGCTGCCCCGGCTCAGACATCACCTTGCGCATGCTGGCCCTAGACGCCGGCTGGAGTGATCTCGGCGCCTGGGAAGCCGTTTGGCAAGTGGCAGACAAAGACAGTGCCGGCAATGCGTCGCAGGGCGATGCCATCATCAGCGACAGCCGCAACACCCTGGTCCATGCCACCAGCCGTTTGGTCAGTGTGGTCGGCCTGAGCGATGTGGTGGTGGTGGAAACCGCCGACGCCGTGCTGGTCAGCGACCGAGCACGCAGCCAAGACGTCAAGAAAATCGTGGCGCGGCTGGATGCCGAAAAACGCGGCGAACAGACGCTGCACCGCAAAGTGCACCGACCTTGGGGCTGGTACGACAGCATCGACTCGGGCGAACGTTTTCAAGTCAAGCGGATCATGGTCAAGCCCGGCGCCACCTTGAGCCTTCAAATGCACCATCACCGCGCAGAGCACTGGATCGTCGTGTCCGGCACGGCGGAAGTCACCAACGGAGACAAGGTGATTTTGCTGACCGAAAACCAAAGCACCTACATCCCTTT
Source organism: Roseateles koreensis (assembly GCF_028595305.1). Classification (GTDB taxonomy): domain Bacteria; phylum Pseudomonadota; class Gammaproteobacteria; order Burkholderiales; family Burkholderiaceae_C; genus Paucibacter_A; species Paucibacter_A koreensis. The sequence goes on from NZ_JAQQXS010000015.1 coordinate 33,894, forward strand.
GGGCGAAACGCACCGCTTGGCTAACCCGGGCAAAGTGCCACTGGAAATCATTGAAGTCCAGTCCGGCTCCTACCTGGGCGAGGACGACATCGTCCGGTTCGAGGACAGCTACGGTCGGCGCTGATCGCCCACTTACGTTGCTGTGGCGGGCGCCCCTTGCACCTCGCACCGCCCGGCACCCAAGATTTTCAAACAAGCATTCTGGAAGACATCATGAGCGTTGTTGCCGTCGTTGGATTGGGTTATGTCGGTTTGCCCCTGGTCATTGAATTTGGTAAGCATGCGCGCTGCATTGGCTTTGACATTGCCAAAGACAAGGTCGCCAAATGCCAGGCCGGCACCGACCCCTCGCGTGAACTCTCCGACGAAGAAATGCGGCAATCGCCGCATGCGCAATACAGCAGCGACCCGCAATGCCTGGCCGAGGCCGACGTCATCATCGTGGCGGTGCCCACACCGGTAGACGAAGCGCACATCCCTGACTTTCGCCCCTTGATCGGTGCCAGCACCAGCGTGGGCCGCCACATGAAACGCGACGCCATCGTGGTGTATGAGTCCACCGTTTACCCGGGCGCCACCGAAGAGGTGTGCATTCCGGTGCTGGAACGTGAGTCCGGCCTGAAGTGGAAGCAAGACTTCAACGTTGGCTATTCACCCGAGCGCATCAACCCGGGCGACAAAGAACACACGCTGACCAAGATTCTCAAGATTGTTTCCGGCGACACGCCTGCCACGCTCGACACCGTGGCCAAAGTCTACGAGCGCATCATTGTTCCGGGCGTGCACCGCGCCACCAGCATCAAGGTTGCGGAAGCCGCCAAGGTGATCGAAAACACGCAGCGCGACCTCAACATCGCCTTGATGAACGAGTTGTCCATCATTTTCGACAAGATCGGCATCGACACCACCGAAGTGCTGGAAGCGGCCGGCACCAAATGGAACTTCCTGAAATTCAAACCCGGCCTGGTCGGCGGCCACTGCATTGGCGTGGACCCCTACTACTTGACCCACAAGGCCGACATGCTGGGCTACCACCCCCAAGTGATTCTGGCGGGCCGCCGTATCAATGACGGCATGGGCAAGTTCATTGCCGAACAGACTATCAAGCAGATGATTGCGGCGGGCTGCCCCATCAAGGGTGCACGCGTGAACGTGCTGGGCCTGACTTTCAAGGAAGATTGCGGCGACCTGCGCAACTCCAAAGTGATCGACATCATCAACGAGTTGCGCAGCTACGGTGTCGAGGTGATCGTCACCGATCCGGACGCCGACGCCGACGAGGCCGTGCATGAATACGGCGTGCGCCCTGTTCCCTGGGCCGACCTGCCCCGCGCCGACGCCGTGGTGGCCGCCGTGGCTCACAAATCCTACAAGGCCTTGAGCGCCGAAGAGTTGGCCAGCAAGGTCGTGGCGGGCGGTGCCTTCATCGACGTCAAAGCCGCCTTCAACCAACAGATGCTCGAAGCCGCCGGGCTGCGCGTTTGGCGCCTTTGATCACAGACGGGTTGGCGGACCCCATTTTTGTTGTCCAATAGCGCCAATTCCAATCACAGAACTTATCAGACGACATGACTATTCTGGTCACCGGCGGCGCCGGCTTCATCGGCAGCAATTTTGTACTCGACTGGCTCAAGACTTCCGATGAGCCTGTCGTCACCCTCGACGCCCTGACCTACGCCGGCAATCTCGAAAACCTGGCCGCACTCAAAAACGACGCCCGCCACACCTTTGTCAAAGGCGACATTTGCGATCGGGCCCTGGTCGACCAGCTGCTGAACCAGCATCGCCCGCGCGCTCTGGTGCACTTCGCTGCTGAAAGCCATGTGGACCGATCCATCAGCGGCCCCGGCGCCTTCATGCGCACCAATATCGAAGGCACCTACACCTTGCTGGAGGCCGCACGTGCGCATTGGTCGGGTTTGAGCGAGGAAGACAAAGCCGCTTGGCGCTTCCACCATGTGTCGACCGACGAAGTCTACGGTTCACTGACCCCTGAGGCCGCGCCGTTTTCCGAAACCAACACCTACGAGCCCAACAGTCCCTACTCCGCCAGCAAGGCCGCCAGCGACCACTTGGTGCGAGCCTGGCACCATACCTATGGCTTGCCGGTGGTGACCACCAACTGCAGCAACAACTACGGCCCCTTCCACTTCCCCGAAAAGTTGATTCCGCTGATGATTGTCAACGCCCTGGCGGGCAAGGCGCTGCCCATCTACGGTGACGGAAAAAACGTGCGCGACTGGCTCTATGTCACCGACCATGCCAGCGCCATTCGAGCCGTACTCAAAGGCGGCCGCGTCGGCGAAACCTACAACATCGGTGGCTGGAACGAGATGACCAATCTCGACATTGTTCACACCGTTTGCGCCTTGCTGGATGAACTTCGCCCTGATGCGGCAGGCAGTTATACCCGCTTGATCACCTACGTGAAAGACCGCCCCGGCCATGATCGGCGTTATGCCATTGACGCCCGCAAGGTCGAGCGTGAATTGGGCTGGCGCCCGGCCGAAACTTTTGCCACCGGCATCCGAAAAACGGTGCAGTGGTACTTGGACAACCCCGAGTGGGTGGCGCGCGTGCAAAGCGGCGCCTACCGTGACTGGGTGACTCAGCAATACCAGGCCTGAGATCGCTCACCCATGAAAATCCTTTTGCTCGGGAAAAATGGCCAGCTCGGCTGGGAATTGCAACGCGCCCTGGCCCCGCTCGGCGAGGTGATTGCGCTGGACCGTCATGACGGCGGCGACCTCGGCGATAACGCCCAACTGCAAGCCACTGTACGTCGCGTGGCACCCCAGGTCATCGTCAACGCGGCGGCCTATACCGCTGTCGACAAGGCGGAGTCTGAACCCACGGCGGCCCACCAGATCAACGCCGCCGCACCCGCCTTGCTGGCGAGCGAAGCGCAGGCTCTACAAGCGCTGTTGATTCACTACAGCACCGACTACGTCTTCGACGGCAGTGGCGATCAGCCGCGCAAGGAAGACGCCGCCACCGGTCCATTGAGCGTCTACGGCGCCAGCAAACTGGCTGGCGAAGAGGCCATCCGCGCCAGTGCTTGCCAGCATCTGATTCTGCGCACCAGCTGGGTGTATGCGGCGCGCGGCGGCAATTTCGCCAAGACCATGTTGCGCTTGGCGGCGGAGCGCGAGCAACTCAAAGTGATCGCCGACCAACTCGGCGCGCCCACGGGTGCCGATTTGCTGGCCGATGTCACCGCCCACCTTTTGCGCACCGCGCAAAAGCAGCCCGACTTGTGCGGCACCTACCACGCAGTGGCCAGCGGCGAAACCAGCTGGCATGCCTACGCGCAGCATGTGATCGAGTTCGCACGCCAAAAAGGTTCGGCCATCAAGGTCGCACCGGACAACGTTCTGGCCATTCCGACCCGCGACTATCCAACGCCAGCGCAGCGCCCACTCAACTCACGACTGTGCAATCAAAAGCTGCAACAGGCCTTCGGCTTGGTGTTGCCCCACTGGCAGCGAGGCGTCGACCGCATGCTGGCCGAAATTCTCTAAGGCAACCAACACCATGACAACGCAACGCAAGGGCATCATCCTCGCCGGCGGTTCGGGCACCCGCCTGCATCCCGCCACCCTGGCCATGAGCAAGCAGTTGCTGCCGGTCTACGACAAGCCCATGGTGTATTACCCGCTTGCCACGTTGATGCTGGCCGGCATCCGCGACATTTTGCTGATCAGCACGCCCCAAGACACTCCGCGTTTTGAAGCTTTGCTGGGCGACGGCGCACGCTGGGGCCTGAACATCAGCTACTGCGTGCAGCCCAGCCCCGACGGTTTGGCCCAGGCCTTTATCCTCGGCAAGACTTTCATTGACGGCGCGCCAAGTGCCCTCGTTTTGGGCGACAACATCTTCTACGGCCACGACTTTCAAGGCCTGCTCGGCAACGCCCATGCAAGCCGCGCCGGCGCCACTGTGTTTGCGTACCATGTAACAGACCCTGAGCGTTACGGCGTTGTCGCCTTTGATGCCCACAAAAAAGCCTTGTCGATTGAAGAAAAGCCGGCCGTACCCAAGAGCAACTACGCGGTGACCGGCCTCTATTTCTACGACGAACAGGTGTGCGACATCGCCGCCAGCATCAAGCCCAGTCCGCGCGGCGAGCTGGAAATCACCGACGTCAACGCCCGATACCTCGCACAAAACCAGTTGCAGGTAGAAATCATGGGCCGTGGCTACGCGTGGTTGGACACCGGCACCCACGACAGCCTGCTGGAAGCCGGCCAGTTCATCGCCACATTGGAAAAACGCCAAGGCCTGAAAGTCGCCTGCCCCGAAGAAATTGCCTACCGCTCAGGCTGGATCACTGCGGACCAACTGGCCGCCCTGGCCAAGCCACTGGCGAAAAATGGATACGGCCAATATCTGCAGAAACTGCTCACCGACACCGCGTTCTGACCCCATGAAGATCACCCCCACCGCACTGCCCGAAGTGCTGATCGTCGAGCCCCGCGTGTTCGGCGACGCCCGAGGCTTTTTTACCGAGAGCTGGAACGAGCAAACCTTCAACAAGTCCGTTGGCAGCGAGGTTCGTTTTGTGCAAGACAACCATTCGCGCTCGGCGCGGGGGGTGCTACGCGGCATGCACTTTCAACTGCCGCCCCACACGCAAGGAAAATTGGTGCGCGTGGTCAATGGCGCCGTGTTTGACGTAGCGGTGGACATGCGCCGTAGCAGCCCTAATTTCGGCCGCTGGGCGGGTGTGGAGCTGAGTGCTGACAATCACCGCCAGTTGTGGGTGCCGCCCGGTTTCGCGCATGGCTTTCTGGTGCTGAGCGACACGGCAGACTTTCTCTACAAGACCACCGACTTCTACGCCCCGCAAGCAGAAGGCTGCGTGCGCTGGGACGACCCCAGCATCAGCATCCAATGGCCTGACGTGGGTGTTGCTCCCCTGCTGGCTGAGAAGGACGCCAAGGCCCCGCTGCTGGGCGAGGCCAAGTTCTTCGACTGATCAACCAGGTGCTTCAACCGGCGGCATAGGCCGGTTGAAAATCAACGGCCGATGCCGTGATGCTCAATGCCCAAGGCCTTCATCAAGGTGGGCTCGTATTGATTGCGCCCGTCAAACACCACCGGTTGTTTCAGCGATGATTTGATCTGGTCGAAATCCGGACTCTTGAACTCTTTCCACTCGGTCACCAGCAGCAAGGCGTCCGCCCCTTCGAGTGCCTGCTCGGCACGCTCCGTGAACTGCAAGCCCTTGGCATCGGCGAGCAAGCGCTTGGCTTCAGGCATGGCCACTGGGTCATAGGCGGCCACCGTCGCGCCACGCGCCAGCAGTTCTTTGACGATGACCAGCGCCGGGGCCTCTCGCATATCGTCGGTATTGGGCTTGAAGGCCAAGCCCCATATGGCAAAGTGGTGCCCCTTCAAGTCGGCGCCAAAGCGCGCCACCACCTTGTCGACCAGCAAGATTTTTTGCCGCTCATTGGCCTCTTCCACCGCGGTCAACACCCGCAGCAGAATGCCCTCGCCCTGCGCCGCGTGGATCAGTGCCTTAACGTCTTTGGGGAAGCAAGAGCCGCCATACCCCGCGCCGGCATACAAAAAGCTGTAACCGATGCGTGGGTCAGAGCCAATCCCGCGCCGCACCCATTCGATGTCGGCGCCCACCTTTTCTGCCAGCAGCGCCATCTCGTTCATGAAGCTGATCCGCGTGGCCAGCATGGCGTTGGCCGCGTACTTGGTGAACTCGGCACTGCGCAGGTCCATCACGATCAAACGGTCATGATTGCGGGTGAACGGCGCATACAGCGCCCGCATCAACAGCGTGGCCTGCTCGTCTTCACTGCCGACAATGATGCGGTCCGGCTTCATGAAGTCTTCAACCGCTGCGCCCTCTTTCAAGAACTCGGGGTTGGAGACCACGGCGTAGGCCATGTCGCTCAGCCCACGCTTGCCCAACTCATCGGCAATCGCTGCACGCACCTTGTCGGCGGTGCCCACGGGCACGGTGCTCTTGTCGACGATCACCTTGTAATCGGTCATGCGCTGGCCGATGGAGCGGGCCGCTGCCAGCACGTACTGCAAGTCAGCCGACCCGTCTTCGTCCGGCGGCGTGCCCACACCAATGAACAAGATGGTGCCGTGGTTGACAGCCAAGTCAACATCGGTGGTGAATTGCAGACGGCCTGCCGCCACGTTGCGGCGAACCACTTCGAGCAAGCCGGGTTCGTGGATAGGAATTTCACCGTCGTTGAGGATGCGGATCTTCTCCGGGTTGACGTCCAGGCACACCACATGGTTGCCCATCTCGGCCAGGCAAGCGCCCGTCACCAAGCCCACATAACCCGTACCAATTGCGGTAACTTTCATCCGTCATATCCCTCTAGGTCGGTGAATCAAGCCTTGATCAAGCTTTGTAGTAGTCCCGGTACCACGCAACAAAACGCGTAACACCATCGGGCACCGGCATGGCGGGGCGGAAGCCCGTCCAGGCGGCCAGTTCTTCCACATCGGCGTGGGTAGCAGGCACGTCGCCGTCTTGCAGCGGCATGAAGTTCTTCACCGCCACCTGACCCACCGCCTGCTCGATGGCCTCAATGAAGGACATCAGCGGAATGGGCGCATGGTTGCCGATATTGAAGACGCGATACGGCGCGTTGGAGTGTGCCGGATCGCTCTTGACTGCGTCATACCCCTCCAGCGGCGTGGCAACCCGGTCCAGGACCCGCACCACGCCTTCGGCGATGTCGTCGACATAAGTGAAGTCACGCACCATCTGGCCGTGATTGAACACATTGATCGGCTTGCCCTCAAGAATGGCCTTGGTGAACAAAAACAGCGCCATATCAGGCCGGCCCCAGGGCCCATAGACCGTGAAAAAACGCAGTCCCGTGGTGGGTAGGCGGAACAAATGGCTGTAGGTATGCGCCATCAATTCATTGGCCTTTTTGGTGGCCGCATACAGGCTCACTGGATGATCCACGCTGTGGTGCTCAGAGAAGGGCATCAAGGTGTTGCCCCCATAAACACTGGAGCTCGACGCATAGGCCAAGTGCTGCACGCCGTTGTGGCGGCAACCTTCCAAGATATTGGTGAAGCCGACGATATTGCTGTCGATGTAGGCGTGCGGGTTTTCGATCGAATAGCGCACCCCGGCCTGTGCCGCAAGGTGAACTACCCGGTCAAATTTTTCCGCGGCAAACAGCGCCTCCATCCCCGCACGGTCAGCCACGTCCAATTTGACAAATCTGAAACCGGGCAAAGGCGTCAAGCGCGCCAGCCGATCGAGCTTGAGTTGCGGGTCGTAATAGTCGTTCAGGTTGTCCAGGCCCACCACCTGGTCCCCGCGCGCCAACAACAGCTGGCTGACATGCATGCCGATAAACCCGGCAGCGCCGGTAACGAGAACTTTCACGCAATCTCCCTGATTCGATTCACAACACGATCCGCCCACCCCAAACGCTGACGAGGGGAATGGTTCAAATATCGAGCCGTTCATTCTCGCCGAGTCTGCCAGACAGATAAAAAACGATTGTGTCGTTCTTCACGATAAGCAGATTAGGTCAGAATCATGACAGCCGTTTGGACTAGTCTTGGCAAGCGTTAAGTGTTTGAATCGCTGGCGCAGCCGGCAACTATTCACCTTCAGACCCAACACACCCGTCACGCCACCTCCATCACACCATAGCGCGCACAGCCAATGTCCCTCCCCTGCATCCACCTCATTGCCGGCGCACGCCCGAATTTCATGAAAATTGCGCCCTTGGTCCGTGCCTTGCGCGCCGATGGCCGATTGAGTTGGAAGCTTGTTCACACTGGTCAGCATTACGACCGAAACATGAACGAGGTGTTTTTCGAAGAATTGGGCATTCCCGCCCCCGATGTGCGCCTGGCCTGCGGCGGTGGCACCCATGCTGAACAGACCGGCAAGATCATGGTCGCCTACGAGGCGCTTTGCGCCGGCGAAAAGCCTGCTGCTTGCCTCGTGGTGGGCGACGTAAACTCGACACTGGCCTGCGCCATCGTGGCCAAAAAGGCTGGCATCCCGGTGGCGCACGTCGAAGCAGGCCTGCGCAGCGGTGACCTGCAAATGCCGGAAGAAATCAATCGACTGGTCACCGATGCCATCACCGATTGGTTTTTCGTCACGGAGCCCAGCGCCGTTGAACATCTGACCCGCGAAGGCAAAGACCCCGCGCGTATCTTTCATGTGGGCCATGTGATGGCCGACAACGTGCTCTACCAGGCCGAAAAACTCAAGCAAATCGACACCAGCGGCCTCGACAGCGACACCTTCAAGCGCCAGATGGCTGCCCTGGCTCATCCGGGGCCCGCCCGCTACGGCGTGGTGACCCTGCACCGCCCCAGCAATGTGGACAACGCCGAATCGCTGTCTCGCATCGCAAGCATTTTGCGCTCTGTTTCACAGGCATTGCCCCTGGCATTTCCGGTCCATCCACGTACCCGCGGCCATCTCGAGCAGTTCGGCATCGACCTGGGGCCCCGGGTCACGCTCATGACCCCCCAGGCTTACATGTCCTTCCTGCATCTGTGGAAAGACGCCGAAGTGATTCTCACCGACAGCGGTGGCCTGCAAGAAGAAAGCACCGCCCTGGGCATCCCCTGCGTCACACTTCGCGACAACACAGAGCGCCCGATCACCGTGGCACAGGGCAGCAACACCCTCGCCGGCACCGACCCGCAAGTGGTCACGCCCCTGGTACTCGCCCTCATTCGCGACGGTGGCAAACGCGGCCAACGCCCTGCGCTGTGGGACGGCAATGCCGCCAACCGCATCGCGGGCATCCTGGCAGACCGAGTCCTCGCCGCCCAATCAAGCTGACACAGTTATCGGTCAACATCGGGCCCAACTTTCTGTTCTCACCGACAACCCAGCATGACCGACCCCGCGCCACGGCCTGAAAATTCTGCGACACCGCAAATTGCTGTACTTGGTACGCCCATTGACCCGGTAAGCTGGGATGAGGCCCTGGATCGCATCTGGCAACTGGCGCGCCGCCGTCAAAGCGCCTACGTGGGCATTTGCAACGCCCATTCCGTGGTCACCGCCAGGCAAGACCCGGCATTCAAAGCGGCACTCCGGGGCGCCGTGATGAATACGCCCGATGGCGCGCCCGTCGCCTGGATGCTCCGCAAGCTGGGTCGCCCCAGCCAAGAGCGCATTAACGGCCCGGACCTGATGATGCGCTATTGCGAACAGGCCAGTCAGCGCGACGAAGCGATATATCTGTACGGCGCCAGCCCTGAAACCTTGGAGTTGCTGCAAAAGCGCCTCGCACGCGATTGGCCCACTTTAAAAATCGCAGGCGCTTATTCACCGCCTTTCAAGCCGCCCAGCACCGAAGAAGACGCCGCCACCGCCCAACGTATCAACCAGTCTGGCGCCGGTACCGTCTGGGTCAGCCTCGGCTGCCCTAAACAAGAACTCTGGATGGCCCGCCAGCAAGGCCACATTAACGCTGTCATGATCGGTGTCGGCGCCGCGTTTGACTACCACGCCGGCACCCTCCGCCGCGCGCCGCCATGGATGCAGCAACGCGGGCTGGAATGGCTCTATCGCTTGTGCAGCGAGCCCCGGCGCCTTTGGCGGCGCTATCTGGTGACCAATACCGCCTTCATCGCTGGGGCGTGCAAGCAATTGTTGTCCCACAAAGCCCAAGGCTGATCAGACGTCTAGGCCGAGGGGGATGGGATTTCGGACCCTTTTGCCCCGCAGCCCATTGAATTTTGTGCGCGCTCAGCCATACAAACACCTGCTTACGCAGTGCAATCTTGCCCGGATTGCGTCTAGCCTATTGAGCCCTCGTCGCGAGCCGGTAACAAATTGGTCACGCTATTGGTGATGTTACCCATCCAAAATACCCAATCGCTCGCGAATCGCCGGGATCTCGTTGCAAGAGCCCTTGCGGAGTTGAGCAGAGCGCAAATCCAACCCACAACGCCAAAACCACACCCGACTATGCACAGTGCCCGCCTGCTCGCTGCCGCCCTCCCCCTGCTGAGTGCCTTTGGCGACGGCCGCGCTGACGCCACCGCAATTGCATCCGAGCAGCCCCCCTTGTCCGCACAGGCGGGCAGCGCCAACGCGCAGGCGACGTTGCTGACCGAACTCATGCTGAGTGCCTACCCCGACGCCAAAGACATTCCTCAGTCCGCCTCCGGGTGCCGCATCGACACCGCCACCAACTGCGCCGGCTCATTGTCCGACCTCATCGCTCTGAGCCAGAACCGTCAATGGCAACAAATCGTCAGTGGCCGCTACCAACGGGTCACCATCAAACTGACCCAAGCCACCTACCGTATCGCCCAGCCCTTCAAACTGCGCTGGGGGACGGGTTTGACACAAGGCGTCGCCCTTGAAATCAGCGGCGCAGGTGCCAGCACAGTCTTGTCGGGTGCAGTCGTCATTCCAAACTGGAACCGCGCCCCCACTCACCTTCCAAGCCGCGTGTCCGCCAAGGCCAGAAGCAAGATCTGGCTAGCTGATGTCAAGGCACTCCTGCCCAACCGCCTGCCACAAGCCACGCCACGCGGCTACGGTTTGCCCATCATGCCCATGACCGCCGAACTATTTGTCGGCACCACCATTCAACCCATCGCAAGCTGGCCCGACTCCGGTTTTGGAAAAATCGCCGTACCCAAATATTCCGGCGCCCCCATGAGCACGACCTTCAGCATTGAAGGCCGTTCTGCCGCCGACTGGCAAGACGAACCGGACCTCCGAGCCCACGGCTTTTGGCAATACGACTGGGCGGATCAAAACTACATCGTCGACAGTGTCGATGCCAGCAAAAATACGTTAACCCTGGCAGGCACAGGTTCCCCTTACGGTATCAAAGCCGGTCAGCGCGTCCGTATCGAAAATTCGCTGCATGAGCTTGATTCACCGGGCGAATGGTACCTGGATCGCAATACAAAAATAATTTATTGGATCCCCCCAGTCGGATTCAACGGGCAGGATACTGAAATATCCATCACACCCAACATATTCAACATTGAAAATTCAAATGGAATTCATATAACAAATCTATCCATCGAAAAATTAACCGGCGATGGAATTCAAGTAAACAACTCCAGCAACATTCATATCAACCAAGTCAACATCCGACTGACCGGCAATCGCGCACTCACCATCGAAGACTCCAACAATTCAGGCATCAATAACTGCAATATTGAAGACAATGGCGAAGGCGGCATTACTATTTCCGGCGGCAACCGCAAAACATTGCAAGCCGCAATGAATTTCGTCAAAAACTGTAGCATCACACGCTACAGCCGATTGGCGAAAACCATGAAACCCGCAATTCAAATGGAAGGTGTTGGCCATCAAATTTTGAGCAACACCATCTCCGATGCGCCGCACATGGCCATTTATTTCAAAGGCAATGATCATCTCATCGCTAAAAATGAAATATTCAACGTAGTCAATGAAACCGGCGACGCCGGCGCTATTTATGTTGGCCGCGATTACACCGTCGAGGGCACCGTTATAGAAAACAATTTCTTCCACGACATCAAAACCCGCCTGGGTGGTGCTGAAGTCAAAGGCGTGTATATCGACGACCAAGCATCCGGCATAACAGTGCGCTCGAATACATTTGCAAGAGTTCAACAACCCGTATTCATCGGCGGCGGCCGCGACAACGTCATTGAAAACAACCTGTTCTTCATGAGCACGCCGGCCCTGCATGTGGATGCACGCGGCCTGACCAGCGACGCGGCCGAAACACACAACCCCGCAGGTACGTTACAACAAGGCCTTCGGGCAGTACCTTATAAAAGCTCCACCTGGTCAGCCCGCTACCCGCGGCTCGCCACTATTCAAGACGACCAAATCGGCGCACCGAAGTACAACACCTTCAAAAACAATACGCTGATCTTGAGCGCAGGGCCCAGCCTTGACAAAATCGCCCAACCTTTCCTTACGATCAGTGGCAATCGTCATTTGACAGAAGCGTCCTTTGCCACCGCCATGCCATCGCAAAAGCGAATTCATCTTGACGATTTTCGGCTCACCGCCGGGAATTAAGCACCCCATCCTCCGTCAGCCAAGGAACCACAATAAACAAACTGCAACGCCAAAAAATATACTCAATCAATATATCTAGACAGCCATGCGTATACTCCTACTCCACAACCACTACAGATTTCCTGGGGGTGAAGATGCCGTTGTCAATGATGAATTAAATTTACTCCTTGAGCATGGGCATGATGTTGATATTATTGAAAGAACCAATGAATCTATTCATGACCACTCCGCTTGGGCGGCCGGCCTGAGTGCCGTCTGGTCCCGCGGCTCATACCATGAAGTCGAGCATGCAATTAAAAAATTCAGGCCCGACATCGTTCATGCCCACAACACCTTTCCGTTAATTTCTCCGTCGGCGTATTGGGCGGCCACAAGCCTGGGAATTCCGGTAGTACAAACATTACATAATTTCAGAAATATTTGTGCAAATGCCCTGATGTTACGTGATGGAAAAACCTGCGAACAATGCATCGGTAAAATCCCCTGGCGAGGCGTTGTCCACAAATGTTACCGAAACTCCGGGCTGCAATCGCTCTCCCTGGTGTCCATGCTGACGCTGCACCAAGTGATTGGTTCTTATAAAAACAAAATAAATACCTATATTGCCCTGAACGAGTATTGCCGGCAAAAATTTGTCGCCGGAGGCCTTCCCGGTGATCGCATCGTCGTTAAACCCAACTTCTCCACTGATCCAGGTGAATTTCCTATTGAAAATAGAAGCGGGTTTTTATACGTCGGTCGCCTCAGTGAAGAAAAGGGACTGCACACGCTGATCAAAGCTGCCAATGCATCACAGCAACGCATCACTGTGATCGGTGACGGCCCGTTGGTCCATGAAGCCAGGAAATGCCAGATGCTCGATGTGAGGGGCCATTGCGATCGTGCAACGGTGCTCGCCCTGATGGCTCGAGCCAGCTACCTCATCGTTCCAAGCATCTGGTATGAAAACATGCCCCGCACAGTCATCGAAGCCTTTTCATGCGGTTTGCCCGTGATTGCCAGCAACATTGGCGCCTTGACGGATTTGGTCAAACACGGTGTGACCGGTCTGCAATTTCCGGTTGGAGATGCATCCGCCCTGGCAAGCATTTTGACCGCCGCGGCCAAGCAAGACCATGCCACTGCACGCTCAATGCACGAAGGCGCCCGAGCCGAGTACTTGAAGCAATATATACCTGCAAAAAACTACGAACACCTGCTGGGCATCTATGAATATGCCCAAGCCCACCCTATTTAATGCTGCCCTGTATTGATGGTGATGATGCCGCTGCCCAAATCCTCTTGAGCAACTGAGCCTTCATTTTCAACGGCCTCACGACAATAAAATTCAAACCCCAGGCAACCAGCCCTTATGTTATTCACAACTTCATGGGATGACGGCCATCCGGACGATCTAAGGCTTGCCGACCTGCTGGGCAAACACGGCATCAAAGGAACTTTCTACGTCCCTATCACCAACCGAGAAGGCCTCCCAACATTAGACGCCGCCGGTCTGCGCGCCCTCGATGCCATCGCAGAGATCGGCGCCCATACCCGTGACCATGTCTATGCGGACGCCGTGCCGTTTGAAGTCTGGATTGATCAGGTTAAAGCCGGAAAAAACGAGTTGGAACAGATTCTTGGGCACAGCGTCTCAGGATTTTGTTATCCCGGCGGGAAAATCGTCCCAAACGCTGCCGAGCGAGTCAAAGAATTGGGCTTTGAATATGCCCGGACTACACAAAATTTCCACACCCAAGCAGGGTCAGATCCGCATCGAATTCCCACCACGCTACAGTTTTATCCGCATTCTCGCCAAGTGCTGATGCGCAATTTCCTAAAGCAAGGGAACTACATAAGCAGATTTTCCAATTTTTTGCCAGCCATGACGCGCGGCACGCTGCAAGAGCGTCTGGAGCACATGCTTGAGATCGCGTTGCACACGAACACAGCGGAAGTGTTTCACCTGTGGGGCCACTCCTGGGAATTGGCCCAACTCAATCTATGGCCTGATCTCGACAACTTTCTCCGCGTCGCTGCGGCGCATATTCCGCTCAGTCACCGCGTCGACAACGCCGGCATCGCGGCGAATATTCGCTGAACAGTTTGCGGGCACCTGATCAATGCCAGATCAGGAAAGTAGTCCCAGGGACTGGCAAATTCCGGTCACGAAGTTTTTCGCCATGGCTTCAACCGAGTATTTTTGCCCGCTCAGTCGAGCCCCCTCCTTGAGAGCCGTCAACTTCGTCGGGTCGGCGCAAACGTCTCCCACCATTTGTGCATAGTCCGCGGGCCTAGATTCACTCATCAAGCCATTTTTGCCCTGCTCCAGGTAGGCGATCTCCGGCCCATGCCCCAATACTTTGCAAGTCAACAAGGGCAGGTTCGCCGCAAACCCATCCAAGATTGACAAGCCAACGACGCCCGGAATCAACAAGAAATCTGATACCGCCATATATCCAGCCTTGTCCCGCCCGCGCTGGGCGCCCACCCAATGTACCCAAGGCATTTGCGCAATATCACGCTGAAACGCCTGACGGGCTGGGCCATCGCCGACAACCAAAAGTCGAAATTCAGGGTCACGCTCATGAACCCATCGAGCAGTATGCAATAGGACATCCAGCCCTTTGCCCTCATACATAGAGCCCAAAAACAGCCCCGTTTTGCCAAACACCAAGTTGTAGCGCATCCGCAAGGCCTGCCGGTCTATATCCGCAACACTTGCCAAATCAGCTCGCAAGGCATGGGTGTCCACGGAATTGTTCATGACCGTGATGTGTGCAGAATCAAACCCCACCTCGGTCATCAATTTCGCGCTCAGGACCGTATACGCAAACATCCAATCGGCACGCTGTGTCGTCCAACGCCTGAACTTTTCTTTCAGCGAGGACCTATTTCCGGCCGATAGATTCGCACCATGGCTGAAGAACGCCAGTTTGAACCCGCGCCAAGGGCGACAGAGCCAATGATTAATGAGCAGGCGATTCTCTTGCGAAACAATCACCAAGTCGTAACCCTTCGTCGAGAAAGGCTGCCAGCACAACTTGCCGCCCAATGCATAACGCGTCACCGCCATCCGTTTCGCCCAGACCAAATGCCCTTCATCATTTTTGCTCGCCTCTTCAAGTGTGGGCTCACCATAAATGAAGTCGAATGCAATGCCCCGCGCTGCCAGCAAGCGCCGCGCCTCCTCCAAAAAAGGAACGCGATAGTGCGGCAGGCGACGTTGGGCGAAGAGGACTCGGCTGTTCACGCCGACAGGTCTTTCATTCTGCATCCCAACATAGTGCTTTTCACCCACCATACCCAATCGCCTTCCTAATGATTTTCGTCAAATATTTTTTCGAAAGGCTCTTCTATACCCTTCAATGGGCTTGATAACCACATAATCCAAGGACACAGAAACAATAACAACCAGGAAAACCACGATAAAAGCGAATATCGCCTTATCTTCAATAAAAATTGATAGCGAAGATTTTGACAAAACAAATATCACCAACATATGCGATATATAAATCGGATATGACAACTCCCCAATTTTTCTATCAAAACCAGAATTACACTGAAACAAAAATGCCGACGGCAATGCAATGAACAAAAACAAAAACAAAAACAACATTTTATACAAATCTTTCACAGGAATCAAGTGATACATCACTACAAATATTATTAGAAATGTAGTAACCACCTTAGCGAGGCGCTCAATTCCACCAAATCCCTCCAATTTCAAATTCCTATACACGGGCAACAACAATTGATGCGACAAGGCTCCGGCCATAAACATCGTGAGTTCAGCGGGGAAGAATCGATATGTCCATGGATCCTTATTTGCCAACCCAAAAATATACAACACTACCCTAACAAGCAAAGAAACCGCCAATGTGAAATATATTATATTCTTCCGTTTTAAAACAAAAGGCGCCAACAAATAAAAGGACAGTTCAACACCTAGTGTCCACGCAGGCGGAACAAGCAGCCCTTTCCACAGCAAGACATCTGAATTACGAAAATCTGAAGTGAAAATCAAATCACTTCCCGACGCCCCTAGAAACATCACCCAATCTTGCAGGAAGATAAATGAATTCGAAACAAACAAAACAATAGTCGCTGAAAATGGTAAATTCGCATAAACAGCAAAAAATTCATTATTACCCAAGAGGCAATACGACAACAACGTCAGCAAAGCAATCAACGCGTACGCAGGAAATAGCCGAAGATATCTGCTAACATAAAAATCAAGAGATCTCCCGTAAGCTTTAGACTCAACCAACACATACGAAATTAGAAATCCTGAAATCATATAAAATGATTGCACAGCATTTCGTCCACCTACGAATAAAAATCCATAGGTATGGCCGAGCACGACGGTGATCGCAAGCAATGTTCTCAAAATCCCCATAGACTCAACCAATCGACAAAAGGAACATCGCTTTCATTGACAATTAAATTCTTCAAGTGCAGTCAAATATATTGACTCAAGTATTCCAATATTTATTAGGCCTGTCATTTCAACTTGATACTTGCGCCTAGCAGTCAATCCCATGACCCGCAATTTTTCTGAATTTTCGACAGCCTGACTTAACACCCGTCCCAATGACTCAGGCTTGCCAGGGTCGAACAACAGGCCAGTCTGGCCTTCTTCGATTAAATCAGGCATTGGGCCCAGGCGACTGGCGATCACGGGCAGGCCGCAGGCGTAGGCCTCGACCAATGTGCGCGGAAAGTTTTCGTAGCAGATACTGGGAATCACCAAACATTGCGCCCGGCGCATCTCTGCGTAAACCTGGTCGGAGGGAAGTTCGCCCAGGTACTCAATGTCTTTACGCCCAACCAATAGATGCCGGAGCGGCCCGTCCCCAATCACCCGGAGTGGTGGCAAACCCTCCAGCAAAGCTGTGGCTTGCAGCAAAACATCCAGCCCCTTTTCTTCAGAGAGGCGCCCCACATAGAGCATCCCGGCTCGGGGTCCGTCCGGCAGCTCAGGCAAATCAACAAAATTGGGTTTGATACTGATCTTGCCAGCCGCCAAACCGCCTTCAATGAACTTATTGCGACAAAACTCATTGAGAGCGATGTAGCGTGTAACCGCCCTGTCAAAACTCCCCAAGCCACGGTGCAAGGCCAGCATGCTTGCGATTACCGAGGACTGACTCACACTGCCCCGATAGCATCCCCGCACAGCACCGCGCCAGGGCAAGTGGCCGACGCAGTCCTCGCAAACCGCGCCTTGGCGCAGCAAGGTGGCTTGTGGGCACAGCAGCCGAAAGTTGTGCAAGGTTTGCACAAGTGGTGTCTTGTGTTTTCGAACAACCCAATACACCGACGGTGAAATGACCGGGAATGTATTGTGCACATGAACAATCTCGGGCTTGAAAGCCTGCATCAGCCCGTCAACTTCACCATAGGTGCTGTTGGACCACAGCGTGTTTTGCACCTGTGTGAGGTGACCCATCGCGTTGAGGTCATCATTGCTTCGGCAATAGAGCTCGACCTCACAGCCATGCTCCCGCAACAATGCCACCTCAGCTTCCACCACAGTGTCTTCACCGCCTCGTTGCTGATAGGCAGCATGGACCACCAAGACTCGTTTGATCGCATCCATATCAGGCTGCCGTTTTAGGATTTGCTCGCAACGCGCATAGCACGGTCGTGTGAGCCCGCTTGAATCAGTTGCAAATAAATATCTTCCAAATGCGTGCTCTGCACCCGGATATTGAAATGCTTGAGAACAAACTCCCGCCCTTTTAACCCCATGGCCCGTGCTTTGACGGGCGCTTGCCACAACTCACAGAGGCGCGCGGTCAGGGCTTCGCAGTCGTTCTCAGGCACAACAAACCCCGTCTCTCCGTCAACAATGGCCTCAGGGATGCCGCCATTACGGCTCCCAATAACGGGCACACCACATGCAGACGCCTCGTTCAGCACAATGCCTAAAGCCTCCTGCTGGCCACTAGGAGGC
Source organism: Roseateles koreensis (assembly GCF_028595305.1). GTDB lineage: Bacteria > Pseudomonadota > Gammaproteobacteria > Burkholderiales > Burkholderiaceae_C > Paucibacter_A > Paucibacter_A koreensis. The sequence continues at coordinate 51,854 of NZ_JAQQXS010000015.1, forward strand.
GTCAAACTGCACAACACAACCGCTGAGGCATGTTGCATCAAGTCGATGACACGCGAATGAGCCTGCGCACCCAGAAAACGAACTGACTGCCCCAGCCCCAATTCATTGCAGAGCTGCAAGAGGCTTTCAGTCAATGGACCACTGCCCACTTGTAGCAGTTGTGCATCCGGATGGCGATCAGCAACCTTTCTCCAAGCGCGCAAAAGCACCGAAATTCCTTTGACGTCAACGTGGCGGGCCACGTTCAAGACATAGCGGCCTTGCGCGAGGCGATCAGCCCCGCCGTCTCCAGGGGGTTTGAACAAGTCCGTGTCAACGCCGATGTGATGAACCCGAACCCGGTGCTCGTCAAAGCCGCGTGCAATCAACTGCCGCCGCAAAAAGTCAGACACGACCAAAATACAGGCCGCCTCGCGCATCAATTGCCGCCGGCCCAACACATAGTGCCACTGCGTAGGCACCAGGTCTGACAGCATCTGACGGTCAGAGAACATGGCGTCATACCCGTGATAGGTGACCACCAACGGTACGTTCAACCGCCGGGCCGCGGGCAAGGCCATGACGGCATCTGGGCCAAAATGGGCGTGAATCAACTGCGGCCGGCGTCCCTGCAACGCCGCCAAAAACAGTGAGGCACTGCGTGTCGCCGTGAACCAATGCTTCCGCCACTTGTGTCCAGGCGGCGCGATGACTGCACAGTTCAAACCGGCAGGCATTTGCGCGATTCCATTGCGCGTCACCACGATAGGCTCAACCCGTCGCAAATGCCGCACTTGCTCGACCAGAAACGCCTCAGAAGCGGCAGGAAAAATGGTCCGGTAAACAGCGATGAGCGGCTTCACAACGCTACCCAGTCAATGGCGCAACGCGCCCAGTTTGACTGAAACACCCTCAATATATTCAACCACGGCTGCGCAACCATCGAACCACTGGGCCGAGAACCTGATTATTCTTCAACCGCTCTTTCAATAATTGAATATTGATAGAAATAATTGTTGCATCGTTCCACTTGGCGCCATGGGAAAAAAGCATGGTCCGACGTTCTTTCAACAATCGTTGGCCGCCAGTCGATGTTTTCGTACCGCCCCACTCCCGATAACCGGCCATCGCGACCTTTGAGTAGTTCGTGAAGCCGCCCGTCTTGAGCAGACGCAACCACAAATCCAAATCCATGGAAAAGCGCAAAGACGAGTTGAAATACCCAACCTGCTCCAATGCGAGGCGACGAAAGAAAGAGCCTGGCTGAATAATTTCAGTATTTCTTCTCAAAATAAAATCACGAGAAATCAGGGGCGCTTTGATAACTCCGGTCTTTTCACCAGCTTCATCGACAATATCAATAACGGGTACGACAAACAAGTCAACTTTCGGGTTATCGCTGTAATGCTTGACAAGTTCTTCGACGCAATTTGGATAAAGAACATCGTCCGAATTGATCCAACCGACTAAATCGCCATGCGCCATTTTGAATCCCTTCACAATGGCGTCACTTTGACCCTTATCAGACTCACGCACTACCTTGGTAATTTTACCTCGATACGATTCCAGTACTTTCTCAGTCTGATCGTTGGACATTGCATCCAAAACAATATACTCAATGTTCGTATAAGTTTGAGCCAACACCGATCTGATAGTCGCCTCAATGAATTGACCCTGATTATAGCTAGGGGTAATAATCGTTACCAATGGCCGACTTGAATCCATACAGGCACCTTAAAACCGAATAGGCGACAAAACAACGTCAGGTTGATCGATGACATCTGGACTTGGTCCCTTGTTTACAAGCGATGCCAACGCCAGCAAATCGTAGGCCATGAATAGCGCAAACGTCCAAATATAACTCATCGTCGCGCCATTCAACATCGACGCCAACATAACAAATATAAATATGAAGTTAACTCTTGAATATGGCTCCACCTTCAGTTTCTGCAATTTAATGTTCGCAAAAATCCAAGATAAAATCATCACCACAAACAAGGCAGCCCCAACAAAACCAGTAACACCAATTATATTAGAAACACCATTATCAGCTGATCCACCATGGTAAACCTGCGACACATATCCAAAGGCAGCGGGCAACATAAATCCAAAGCCAAATAAAGGATCGAAGTCGATAACATTCTTCAATATTTGGAAGAATTCTTGCGAGCGTACCATTGCATTCTCGGACCCAGCCAACCCTCTTGTTCCAAACTCTTCAAAACGTTTTGCCAAGGCCAGGTACTGGGCTTCAGCCACATATGGCAAAGCCAAAAGTCCCAACACAGCGATTGCCGAAACAAACAATATTCTCCCCATAGTCGAAGGTGTTTGGCGCCGATACAGCATCATTGCGGGGATCATTGCAATTGTCAGCAGCAACGCACCTCGGGTGAGCATAAAGAATACGCAGGCAATCATGACCAACAAGCCGATGACATTGAATATTGCCCGGCCTCGTGCAGCAATCAGCCTGTCGGTAAACAGCAATATGAAATAATAGGTAAATGTGGGGAATCCAGAAAAATTTCTCTTCACATCGCCCAGCAGGTACCCCATATCAAATGATTCATACTCTCCACCTGGGTAGACCTTCACCCCAAATTTATTATAGGCAATATAAATTACCCCAAAACCCACCGTCAAAATCGCCAGCAAGTTAATTACTTTTTCAAATTTTCTCAAAGGGTCTTCACCAAGCTGTCTGCAGATAACGTAATAGACAAGCCCGTAAAAAAAAGTGCGGCCCATTTTCACTGCCCACACAAAACTACCCATAGCAAAAACAGAAAAAATAAACAATCCGATCATGAACAGCCAATAAATATTATTGACGTTAAAAAGAAATTCTTTACTCAACTGCCTACCATAACTTGGCATAAACTTACCTGACGACAACCGGCTATAGGCAAGAATACAACATACAAGCAACAGCCCGTAATCTTGAAACTTCACAAACCCTTTAAGCGCAAAGCTCTCCCACCCCACCAAGCCATTGAGGTTGGAGAAAAACAGCAAAATCATGGGAATGAGATAGACCGTGTCTATTTTTATCAAGACAGCAAAGCCCACAAGAAATATTGCCAATGCGATGTACTCACTCATTGGCCGACGCGCTCCGCGCACACTTGAATAGGCAAGTGCATAGATTCACCCTCTTGAAAATTTCGCACGTAATGTCGACATGAACTCGCGGCCTTTACTGTCTCCCCGCATGGCGCACACAATGATGCCCATATACAGCACTGGCAAAACAAGCAAAGTCAGCTTACCCACGTTGGCCGTCACGTCAGTGACGGTGAGTACCATCAACAAGCTGGCCAAGCCAAGTACCAAGATGCCGACGTAAAGAAAATGTTCACGGGGCAAAATGGATTTCATCTGCATACCCAGTTTGTGATGCACAACCATGGTCAAAAGTACACCTGAGAATATCAATCCCAACATGGCGGCAACTATTACACCAATGCCGTCAAAAAAATAACCAAGAATTACTGCAAACACAATATTAACTACTGCCATCAACAAGTGACTGATGGTATTCCAAACCAACATCCCTCGTCCAATATTGTAGTAGTAGGAGGCCACCCCCAAGTTGGAGATCAGCCAACCCATGCACATCAATGCACCATAGATAACAAATTTTGGTTCATAGTGGCCAATCCAGAACATTGAGAATGCAGGCAACGATATGGCCAACAAGCTGTAATAAGGAAACACAATCACCAGCGACAACCTGTGCGCCTTTAGGTACAGGCCTGCAGAATCATCTTTGCCTTCGGCCACCTGACTGGCTACCTCAGGAACAATCGCCTGTTGGGCCGAAACTACCACGCCGCGGGCCCGCAATATCAATTGATTGGCCATCTCGTAATAGGCCACTTCAGCCAAACCGCCAAATTTCGCCAGGAAGAATTTTGTGATGGGATCAAAGAACAATCCCGCCAAAACACCAATCTGGAAATTGGTCGCATAACCCAGCATTTCTTTAAATTCTGTATGATTCCATTTCAACAACAGTACTGGAATTTCAGGTATTAATTTTCTTGCGCTAAACCAACTCATGGCCAGTACCAAAAAACTTTGCGTCACTTGGGCAAATGCCAAGCCCTTGAGGCCATAAACAGGCGTTGCTAGCACTGCAACGGCGGTATAGAGTACATTGCACCCCATCAATATGGCATTTCGTCTGTCCATGCGGTGGCAAGCGTCAATTGCTGATTGAAAAATGCCAGCCACCAACGAGAAAAATAGCGTCAGCAAGGCAAATGGCAAAATTTGCACGGCCAACGGTTGTGCCGCTGCAGGTAATACCCACGTCAGTAGAAAATCAAATACCGGTAGCAGGCAAAGGCCTAGCACAAATAGAATAGATGCAATTGAGATTGCGGCCGTCTGCACATAGCGCGCTGCCCGTGCGCTGTCTTGCTCAGCCTGACTGCCCGCCACAAATTTCACCACCGCACCGGCGAATCCCAAGTCGGTCAATCGCCCGATTGAAGTACTGGCCAAGACGACAGCCCAAATGCCAAGATTTTCAGCACCCAAGTTTTTCAATAAAAAACGATACAAAAAAAACATGAGCACCGCAGATGACAGAGTCTGCAGTGCGCCAAATGCCGCGTTGTTGGCAATGCGATGGCTGAAAAGTTTCATGCAGCCTCCGTCCTATCCAACCGACGACTCACTTCGGCCTCAAGTTGTGCGATGGCAGCGTCCCAATTCAGGCTTTGCTCATAAAAGCGCCGCGCTTGCAGGGCCGCTTGCGTATAGGTTTCGCCATCACTCATTTGATCGGCAATGAAGTCAGCGTAGGCTCGCGCTGGGGCGTCCATGGGGAAAGTTCGCCCGTTGATGCCGTCACGCACAACGGTACCAACGCCCCCCGTGTCTCTGGCCAATGACGGTACGCCCAGGGCTGACGCCTCTGCATAGACCAAACCGTAGCACTCAGCCAAACTGGGAACGAACAGGTAATGGGCCGCCAGCATGAGTTGATTCAATCGATCTCGACCTTCAGCGCTGCGTTTGGAAACAAATCCATGAACGGTGACAAACTCAGGTACCGGGCCATCAGGCAAGCAACCAACAACATCGACACGGGTTTTGATGCCACGCGAATTCAGCAGCGTCGCTGTCTCAACAACAAGATCCCCGCCTTTGCGCACCCAGTCGACACCCAAAAACAGAAGCCGGCATTCGCCTGACGCCGCACGCTGAGTGATGGCGTCTCGGACAACCAGCAAATTGGGGAGTTCGGCAATATTGGCGCCCAATGGAATCACCACAACCTTCGCGGGGTCGCAACCGTAATCGCATATTGCGCTTTGCGCGGCCCAATGGGAGGCAAATACGGAAAGTTGGGCCCGGTCCAGTGATTGGCGCTGCAACAAATGCGCGCTATCAATGGTTGATTGACTCAGATTGCACCAGTGGCCAGGATAGTAATTCAGCATCGAGGCGAACGTGGCGTCTTCCCACGTGACGATGGGTTGGTCGATCTCCAAACCTGCCGCCACCAAACTCGAACTACAAAGTACAAGGTCAAATGACTCGCCCGCCAAATCTCGCTTGGCTTGTTCTGACAACGCATGGGCAAACGCCCGGTGTCGGCTCAGATCAAGATATCGACCGAACAGCTTGGGGTAGATGCGTTGAATCAGCTTGCTAAGCCTTGGCAAGCATGGTTTGAGTGGCCCAATGGCCTTGACCTGATGGCCGCGCGCTTTTAGCGCCTGAACCATGTTGTACGGCGTGCCTGACCACTGCAACACATCAGCAGGGTCAAGTTGGGAGACGAACGCAACTTTCATCGGAGCCAATCAGGGATTGGGTAGAAGCATCGAACTCACGCCTGAGGCCGTTGCCCGGACAGGAAGTCGTCATAGGCGCGCTGAATGCCTGCTTCCAGTGGAACGGCCGCGCGCCAACCCAGCGCAGTCAATTTCGCGACATCCATCAGCTTACGCGGCGTGCCATCGGGCTTGCTGGCATCAAAGACGATGTGCCCACTAAATCCCACCACCCGCATGACCGTCTCCGCCAACTCCCGAATGGTGACGTCAACACCTGTGCCCACATTCAGCAATGAGCCGGCGTAGCCGCGCTCCATCAAATAGACGCAAGCGTCCGCCAGATCATCCACATACAAGAATTCACGCTTGGGTGAGCCCGTTCCCCAGACAACCAGTTCGTTGTCACCACGTACCTTCGCCTCATGTGTTTTGCGAATCAACGCGGGCAGCACATGGCTATTGCTCAAATCATAATTGTCATTGGGGCCATATAGATTGGTTGGCATGGCACTGACGTACTCACGTCCATATTGAACGTTATAGCTCTCTGCGAGTTTTATGCCCGCAATCTTGGCGATGGCGTAAGGCTCATTGGTCAGTTCCAAGGGCCCAGTCAACAAGTATTCTTCTTTGATGGGCTGTTGGCAATCGCGAGGATAGATGCAACTTGACCCCAAAAACATCATACGCTGCACGTCCGCCAGATGCGCGCCGTGAATCAAGTTAGCCTCAATCAAGAGATTTTGGTAAAGAAAATCTGCACGATAAATATTATTAGCCTGTATACCACCCACCTTGGCCGCGGCAATAAAAATATAATCTGGCAGCTGTTCTGCCAAGAAGGCATGAACAGCTTGTTGATTGAGTAGATCCAGTTCAGCCCGTGTGCGAGTCACAATATTTTTATAGCCAGCCCGCTGCAAACGACGAACCAGAGCTGACCCCACCATGCCACGATGCCCCGTGACGAAAATTTTAGACTCATGAGTGATTGCGATACTGCGGGACATACTGAGCTGCTCCGTAAGAAAAAGCTTCAACGCGGCGTGGAAATTTTCAAGAAAAGGGGCCGGCATTGCCGACCCCTGTCTTTCGGATCCCGCTAAGATCTTGTGCTGCAACTCACCTTATTCATGATAGTCGTAGGCTTGGAATCCCGCCAATTTAACCAAGCTGTCACGCTTCGCTGAGGTGTAATCAGAATTAACCATTTCGGCAACCAATTCCCGCAAACTGGTTTTGGGTGTCCAACCCAATTTCTCCTTGGCCTTGCTCGGGTCACCCAGAAGGGTTTCAACTTCAGTGGGACGGAAGTAGCGAGGATCAACCTTGACAATCACATCACCGATCTTGCACTTCGCCTTGTTGCCCACCGTGGCAACCACACGCCCAATCTCAGCTTCACCGTCGCCCTCAAACTCAATCGTGACGCCGAGTTCGGCTGCAGCGAATTCAACGAATTGGCGCACACTGTATTGAACGCCGGTGGCAATCACAAAATCTTCAGGCTTATCTTGCTGCAACATCAGCCATTGCATTTCGACATAGTCGCGAGCATGGCCCCAGTCACGTAAGGCACTCATATTTCCCAAATACAGGCAGTCTTGCAGCCCCAACGCGATGCGGGCGATAGCCCGTGTAATTTTTCGGGTAACAAAAGTTTCACCGCGAATTGGGCTCTCGTGATTGAACAAAATTCCATTGCAGGCGTACAGCCCATACGCTTCACGATAGTTGACCGTGATCCAGTAGGCGTACATCTTCGCCACAGCGTATGGGCTGCGGGGATAGAAGGGGGTAGTTTCCTTCTGGGGAATCTCTTGAACCAACCCATACAACTCGGACGTCGAGGCTTGATAGAACCGGGTTTTCTTCTCTAGGCCCAGAATTCGAATAGCCTCCAAAATGCGCAGGGTGCCAAGGCCATCGGCATTGGCGGTGTATTCAGGCATTTCGAAGCTGACGGCCACGTGGCTCATCGCCGCGAGATTGTAAATTTCATCAGGCTGCACTTCCTGGATGATGCGGATCAGGTTGGTGCTATCAGTTAAATCGCCGTAATGCAACTTAAAATTCTGCTTGTCAACGTGAGGGTCTTGATACAGGTGATCAATTCGGTCCGTATTAAAGGACGAGGATCGACGTTTGATCCCATGGACTTCATAACCCTTACCCAAGAGGAATTCAGCAAGATAGGCACCATCTTGCCCGGTAACGCCGGTAATAAGAGCTACTTTAGTCATGATTTCAATGAGTCAAATTTATATTCAATGCAAACCGATCAACCGGCTGCGCTTTTCCGCAGGCATTGCGTCCAACAATTCTTTAAGAAAGCCACTTTGCATTGCGAATGCTTCGCTATTATTGGCATCAATTGATGACACTCTGACGAGGACACCATCTGGAATTTTTCCTTGCATGCCATAGCGAATGGCTACCCAACGGTGCGGGTAGCCAAATTCGGTCATTTCATCACCGACCATCACCCAATAGGTAATTGGTTCATTGCGTGGCCCCATCGTGGCAACCATATGCTTGACGTTCAAGGCACGCCCGTCAACCGGAAGCACCGCGTCCTCTACGGCGGAGGTCAGCTTAAAGCCTTGCGCCGGGTAGCAGATTTCCGGCCGATGGGAGAGCATGCCCTTGTGTTGATTTCGCCCATACGCAAGCGACAGCATCATCCGCACACCGGCTGCATTCTTGAACGTCATGGCCAGGGTTTCATCGTAGGTCGCATCAATGACTTTTTGAAGATCCGGACTGGGCGGAATAGGTACCACCGAATCATCCACCCGCCAGTCCCCAAATTGATTGGGAACGATCGCCGCCAGCTTTTCGCGGGCATGAACATCCGCCAGATAGGTTCGCGGGGTGATAGCCAAAGAAAGAAAGTAGGCGCCTACCATCAGCGCCGACAAAATCGACGCTTTAAACAAGTTACTTGCCATGCCGATTGCCCTCGAAAAAGAACCCAAGGACTTTATCAACCGCCAAAATCAAAACCAGTGCCACCAGGAATAAAACCATTCCAGCAAAGCCATGCACAAACCCTTGCCCGGCCTCATCACCAAAGTGATAAGTCACCAATACAAGAATCATGACTCGGATCACATTTGCAGTGAACGAAATTGGAATGATCAAACAGGCCAAAGTAATGTTGCGCGCAACCCGCGTGTAGCGCATCAGGTTCATGTATAGCAGGCCCAGAGCTTCCAAGGTGAACATTGAATTCAACCCCGCACACGCATCAGCCACCAATAGCTGATAAGGGCCAACCGTCAAAATTACGCCTGCACGGCCTACCGGATATCCAAGGCGGTACAACAAATCAGACGCAACCACCGAGACAGCGGCCTTCAAAGGAGAAGTCACCATCGACACCAGATCTGCCGGCCACGGGATCATGAAGATCAGAAAGAACAATGGAAACCAAGCCAGCCGCCACCCTGCTTTTCCGTAAAAAAACAGGAGCAAGGCACTCAGCATCAATATTTGGGAGCCAATCTCGAAGGTCCAGATGACCTGTGAACGACCTATCGCATAAGCCAATATGCCGGCCAGCATCAAGATACTCGGCATAACCGTCATCGGTGTCGGGACCAGCCTCGCAAACTCGGCTCGCTTGCTGTACAAAAGCCAGGCAACGACGGCAAGAATAATAGGACCATGGCCCTGCTCGTCGCTGGCCCATACCGTTTGGGAAAGACCATAGTAGCTGGGCACGTACATGACCAACCACCCGAACACAATCAGAACAACGGCAAGTAGACCTCGATGCTGCAATGAGGCCAGCCCTTTATATTCATTAGAAACGGCTGCAGGCTGGGGGGATCCACTCACAGAAAAGCCCTCTTAGAACTCGTTGACGACCACGCCCACGAGCTTTGCCGGGCTTTGGCTGAACATCGCCACCAAGTCCTGCAACGCATCGACACGGGACGCATCCTTTCGTGCGATGACCAGCGCAGCGCCGCACTTTGCAGCAATCACTGCGGCGTCCGCACCATGAACAGCAGCCGGTGTATCAACAACGACGTGATCGAATTTACTCAACAGCTCACGCAGCATCAAACCGAACGCCGGGCGCTCCACCAATTCGATCGGATTCGGTGGTGTCACGCCGACAGGCAGGACAAACAGGCTGGGAATATTGGGAATTTGTTGAATAACATTGGAGCCACCCCGCCCAGACAAGATGGTGGACAAACCGTCCCGATTGTCTAATTTGAAAATTTCATGCTGACGGGGGTTGCGCATATCGGCATCAACCAACAGAGTACGTCCACCCAACTGCGCCAGCGTGACCGCCAAATTGGCGCAGAAATAGCTTTTCCCGTCTTGGGTATCCGGGCTGATCACGGCCAAGGCACGACGCGGCTCACCCTCGCCATACATTCTCATGATCAGTTGGCTGCGCGTTGCGCGGAAGGCCTCGGCTTGATCGGAGAAGGGCTGAGTCAGTGCAACCAGCTCAGGGCTGAGTTGTTTTTTCTCATCCGGCGAATAAGGGTAATGAAACTGCTGCGCCAGGGCGAAAAGTACATCGTCCGAACTCGCATACCCGAGCTCGACAGCAGCTTCACCAAACCTCAGCCCGGAGCTACGTTGGTGGTCGAGAATTTTTTCGACTTGTTCAGCCGACAGATTTCTCGTTTGGCTGATTAGCGCACCAATCGAATTCTCAGGCAGTCGCGCCTCATCCACTTGAATATTGTCCATACTCGTTTCGTTAGGCATTTTCATCACGAGCTCTTGGCGGCGCTGGGTGCGTTACCCAAAATCCGCTTTTGCACACGGCCCAATTTTTGCGCCCGGATCTTGCTGCGACCGCTTGGATTGGGCATGAGGCCAATAATCGGCAGCCCAATGGCACTGATCAAATCATCAGAGGTGCGAACACGGCGATCGAACAACTCCACGGTAACTGCAACCGCCAGCGCCAGAATGACCCCTGCAAACACTCCAATCAAAATATTGACCCAAGTCCGCGGCGTGGCATGCACCAGGGGTGGCGTTGCCACCGTCAAGACATTGACGTTGCTGGTTGTCGTCTGGCTTTCCAGGCTCGTTTGATTCAAACGCGCCTGCACGGCGTCATAGGCACGTTGCGCATTCTCGACATCGCGCTGCAACACAGCACCTTCATCCCGGGTTGCCTTCAAATGCAGTAACTTGGCACGCTGGGCGTCCAAGGAGGAGCGAATTTCAGCTTCGCGTTGCTTGTTGATCGTGTTTGAAACCCCTATACCGCCAGTGACACGCTTGATTTCAGCATCGACCTTGACGCGCAATTCAGCGATATTTTCCTTGGCTTCTTGAACTTGGGGATGGCTGTCACCGTAACGAGCATTCAATTCCTTGAGGCGCACTTCAGCCCGACTGAGGTCAGATTTGAGGCCACTGATCAACGGGTTATTCAATACCTCCTGCATGCGGTCGGCAGAAACACTATTAGCTTGGGTTTGCCGGCTGGTTGATTCAGCCGAAAGCGCCTGCATGCCAACCAATTGGCTTGAGAGCTCAACCAGTCGATTGTTCTCGACGTCGAGGCGCTCTTCACTGGCGATTAAGCCGTTGTCCTTTTGAAAGGCAGACAGCCGAGCTTGTGCCTTTTCGTAGGTTTCACGCGCTTCTTTTGCTCGATTGTCAAAAAATGCAGAGTATTGGCGAGCCGGATCGACCCTCAATTCCAGCGTGGTTTCGATATAGGATTGAACAAACGCGTTCGCCAATGCAGCGGCAAAACGTGGATCTGGCGCACGGTAAGAAATCTCGATAACGCTTGATTCCTTCGAAGGCTTCACTTCCATGCTTTTCTGAAAACTTTCACTCAGCCACGATTCAACGCTGCCTTGGCCGTTGGTCGCTTGTTTCCATTGCTCCCGAATTTGCGGGTTTTCAGCGAGTTTTAAATTTTTGACCACGCGCATGGCAACCCGATCACTCTTGATCACGTCAACCTGCGTCGCCATCACACCCGGCGAAGACATCCCGGAATAAGCCAAGGAAACCGGATCAGGCTTCGCATCCACGACCACCGATGCGGTTGCCATGTACATCTTGGTGGCCAACAATGTGCCCACCACCGCGATCAAGAAAACGGTCAGGAATGTCGCCAGCGCAATGCGCCACCGAGCCCTGAAAATTGAAAGAAGTTGCGCAATCGTCATGGCTCGGACCTCAGAAGAGACTTTCTTTTACGTACACCACGTCGCCGTCTTTCAGACCGTCATCCATCGGGACCTGTATCGCTTCAATCTTGCCGTCAGCGCCCTTGCGATGCACACGGATACCCTTTTCGGTGCCGCGCAATGTGATGCCACCGCCGGTGGCCAAACACTGCATTAAAGTCATGCCGCGCTCGAGGCGCATGGGCCCAGGGCGTTGTACTTCGCCGTAGATGTAAACCATTGGCGCGCGGTCTACCCAGACCACGTCACCATTCAGCACAAACACATCTTTGCTGCTGCCGCCAGCGGCAAAGATGGAGGGCAAATCAATTTCAGCCCGATAGGGCTTGCCATTGCGGGTGCCTGTCAGCACGACTACTTCAGCGCCTGTTGGCGCCACACCCCCGGCGTTGGCCAGCAGGTCGGTCAGTCGCATATCCGCAGTTTCAAGCGGAAAGCGGCCCGGCCGATTAACTTGTCCAAGCACACTGGCCTGATTGCCACGAACTTGGAGCAGCACAATGGTTGTTTGCGGGTTTTTGACGAAATTGCCCCCCTTCAGCTCAGCATTGATCAAATTTTCCGCCTGCGTCATGCTCAGGCCGCCTACCTTGACATTGCCCAGCAAGGGGTAAGAAATCACGCCGTTTTCAGACACCCGGGTTTCCAGCGTCAGGTCCGGGTTTTGATACACCAAAATGCGAATCAAATCGCCTGAACCCAGGCGATATTCAGTGCTGGCCACCGCGGACGCAGCAGATGCCGGAGCGACGACGGGTTGGGCCATGACAGGCATCAAGGGCCCAATGCCACTCAAAAGCCCAAAGACCAAGCTCAGACACAAGCGGCCGGACAAGGTGCTGCAGTTGATTTGTGTGTGCTTCATTGATTTGGTGACTCGCGCTGTCTTTGCGGCCCAGGCCGTCATTTCAAGCCCATGCCCTTGGAAATATCGGATGCATTCAAAGCCGCGCTGGCAGGAGCTTCATGGGCCGTTGGCGCGAGGGTGGCGGCGCTGGATGCCGCCGCCGCGCTGGCGGCCCCTTCAGCGAACTTGCCCACATACTCAATCTTGGCGGCATCACGCAGGCCTTTGAGGTCTTTTTGCACCATCTCGCTCTTGCGTTGATTGGTCAAGAAGGCTTCGATGGCGGGGCGGGCATGTTCTTCATCCACCGGTTGGCTGCGAGAACCCACCAGGAACAACACCGTCAAACCGGCCGGAGTTTGAGAGATGGCCGAATCGCCGTCTTTCATGCGAGAAATTGCATCCAGCCCGGCCAGCGGCAACTGCTCAGCGGCACGCACCGCTTGATTGCCGGTGAATTTGATATCGTTGGCCTTCAAAAACTCGGCGAAATCTGTCATGTTCTTGGAGTTTTGAAGCTTTTCGCGAATTTGAGCGAACTGCTCCCGCCGGGCTTCAATGGCTACTTCTTGCAAGCTGTAGATGCGGCGATCTTTGAAGAGTGCAGGTTTCTCGTTGTAGTACTTGGCGATCTCGTCGTTTGTCGGTTTGGCGATGGCGTCACCAATCCGCTCAACGTAGGCGCGTGAAATGATTTCGCGCTTGGCGGCTTCAATTTGCTGAACCACGCGGGGGTCGCGATCGATTTTCAGTTCCTGGGCTTTTTGCACCGCCAGTTCCTGCTCAATCAGCCGCTCCAGCACCTGCTTGCCAGCAGCCTCGGCCTGCTCGGGCTTGAGGCCTTGCTGATGCTGCAGAACAAAGTTGATTTGGTGAACCGTAATTTCTTCCTTGTTCACCTTGGCGGCCGTCTGTGACGCCTTGTCGCTTTTTTTGCCATCACCACAGCCGGTCAATACCAGGGCAACAACCGCTGCGGCTACGGCCGCGACGCGAAGGTTTGCAAAGGCATTCGATGCACGAAATTCTTTTGTGTCTGTCGTCAGGTACATGGCAACTTTCTATCTTCTTCGCGAAGCGCCCGTTATGGCGCTGGCGCAATCACTGCAGTCTCGGCAGCACGCGTTTTGACCCTCTAGGGTCGGATCAGTGTAACTTTGGAAAATGACAATTCGCCGTCTGAAACCTACGCCCATCAAGGGGAGGTGTCGGTGGACAAACCCCTACAGAGCCGCTGATTTTCTGAGCGTGCAACTTGTTCGACCATCATCTCTGAATTGTCAAATTTATGACAACTCAATGACGCTATTCATGACAAGTATTCGATATCGGCAGGTCGGCATCCAAATGAACAGCGTCCGCCCCGCTTGAGGATGAGCGATGAACATGGCGTCAACTCCGGCCAAGACGTAACGATACGGCGTTTTCAGCTCACCTGCCGATTGAGAGCGGCTCGAAATGCCAAAAAAATGACAAATTTGGTAAAAATGAGACTTTTGATGGACAGCGCGCGCACGGTTTGCGCGACTGCTGCACGATCCATGGCGTCATCCCGACGCCGTACATAGCAAAACCCCCGCGCATTGGCGGGGGTCTATCTGCGGGAGCACATAGATGCAGGCCCCTCGCCCATCGTCGCGGACATCAACACATCAGCACTTGATGCCTGCGTGAAGCGCGACGACTCCTGCGCTGAGGTTGTGAACATCCACGTGACCGAAGCCGGCCGCTTTCATCATCGCCTTCAGTTCTTGCTGAGCCGGATGCATGCGGATCGATTCAGCCAGATAGCGGTAACTGTCCGCATCACCGGCAATCAGTTGCCCCAAGCGCGGCAAAATCTTGAAGGAATACCAGTCGTAAGGCTTTTGCAGGGGCGCGGCAACTTTGGAGAATTCCAGCACCAGCAGTCGCCCACCAGGCTTCAGGACGCGGCACATTTCTGCCAAGGCCTGGTCTTTGTGCGTCATGTTGCGCAAGCCGAATGCAACGCTCACCAGATCAAAGCTTTCTGACTTGAATGGCAGTTTTTCAGCGTCACACAAGCCCGTGGGCAAGATCAGGCCTTCATCCAGCAACCGGTTGCGCCCCTGGCGCAGCATGGCCTCATTAATGTCGGTGTGCACCACCATGCCGCTATTGCCGACCTTGCGGGCAAAGGCACGTGAAAGGTCGCCGGTTCCGCCGGCGATGTCGAGCACCCGGTCGCCCACCTTCAAATTGGCAACCGCGACGGTGTAGGCCTTCCAGGCCCGATGCATGCCCATGGACATGAGGTCATTCATCACGTCGTAACGAGAAGCCACCGAATCAAAAACACCGCGCACGCGGCTGGCTTTCTCGCCCTCGTCAACGGTTTGAAAGCCGAAGTGGGTACTGCTCATGGCGTGGAATCTCTCCGTCTTTTCTTCAATCAATGGCTGCTGCAGGCGCCTGCCGACTTCACCAGCATGGGGTCGTCTCGGCTTATGCCTGCAGCCTGCAGTCGCGCCTCATAGTCGAGCCACAGCGCATCTTGTCGGGCACCCAGGTCGTACAGGTAGTCCCACGAGTACAGGCCACTTTCGTGCCCGTCTGAAAATTGGGGTTGAATGGCGTAGTGGCCCACCGAATTCAGCGCGGTGATGTTGACATCGCGCTTGCCGGTCTGAAGGGTTTCCTGACCTGGCCCGTGTCCTTTGACCTCGGCCGACGGGCTGTACACGCGCAGCAGTTCGAACGGAATGCAAAAACGCGCACCGTCGCTGAATGCCACTTCCAACATACGGGACTGCTGGTGCACGGTAATTTCAGTAGGTGTCGGGGTGGAAGCGCTGAGACCGGCCATGATCAGGGTGTCGGAAAGTGGGCTGCATGCAGCCGTTGAGTGTAGCGCCGAGCACACCTTGTGCGGTCGGCTGGCGTATGGGCCAGCCGACCGCAGGCTTATTTCGCCTTCTTGCTGCGATCGGGCACCACCGTGGTGACGGTGGGCATCACAGCGCCGCTGGAGATGGGCTTCGGTGGCGAAGAGTCCTTCTTGGGCTTCTTCGTTTCCTTGTTGCTCTTTTGCTGTCCTTTGGCCACGTTAGGCTCCTTGCAATGCGTGTCGATGACGCGGGTTTGGGGTGGGCTTCAAAATAATGCCTTGTCAAGCAATGACGCTGACGCACGCTCAGTGTGCCATGCCTTAGCACCCCGCCCCAACACATCGCCCCTTGCGATTTACCTCGGTCAATAGCTGCCCATGAAGTCTTTCTTGCCAATCTCCACGCCCATGTGGCGCAAGATCGCATAGGTCGTTGTGGCGTGAAAGAAGAACTGCGGCAGGCCGTAGTGCAGCAAGTAGTCTTGCCCCTGGAACCGGCGCTCTTTGGGGGTGCCGGGACGCACGACGATTTCACGCTCGGCGGCGGCGGAAAACAAAGCGACGTCCAGGCCCTCAATGAAGATCAGCGTGCTGGATATCCGGGCCTGCAGTTCATCAAAACTTGTCTCGGTGTCAGCGGCTGGCGGGACGTCCACCCCCGCCAAACGAGCGCAGACGCCCTTGGCAAAGTCGCACGCCACTTGCACCTGCTTCAGCAGCGGAAACATGTCGGGAGACAAGCGGCCATGCAGAAAGACGGTTGGCTCAATGCCCCGAGCGAGGGCATGGGCGTCGGCTTTACCCAACACTGCCGACATGCTGCCCAGGAGTTGTTTGAAAACAGGCACGCTGGCTTGGTACATGGGCTGATTCATGAGCGGTGGCTCCGTTGAGATGTGAGCGGCCATTCTGACAGTTCATTGCGCAACGCCAGCGTTTCACTGACTTGACCTGATTTACGGCAAGCCTTTAGATCAGCCCCCCCCCTAACTTATAAATGGGGCAGCAAGCGCTTGAACATGGGGAGCCGCCTACGATTCGTCACTCGGAATCGCCTGTTTAAAGCGGAATGCACGCAGTTTCTTGCTTTTTGCAAATCTGCAGGCCCACTGAATGGGCGGTTGGCCAATCCCAAAACCCTAACTCACTGAACTGTCCATTTTCGGAGCCCCTTGATGAGCAAAATTCTGAACGCCCTCGCTGCCCTGGCCCTGGTTGCCAGCCCCCTTCTGGCAACGGCAGCCCCTTCCACTGACCCCGTCGTTCAGGGTCGGGCCGAAATCCGGAAAGCGGAAAAAAAGAAGAACGCCGAGCTGAAGGCGGCCAAGAAGACACGCAACGAAGCCCGCGCTGCAGCCAAGAAAGACCTGAGCGCCGCCAAGGCCGACAACGCGGTCAAGGCGAAGGCCGCTGCTGCTGAAGGCAAAGACCCGCTGATCGTCAAGCGCGAACTCGACTCGCAAAGCTCCATGGCCTACAAAGAAAAGGTCAAGGCCGCTGACGACCAGTACAAACAAGCCGAACAAGCCGTCAAGGCTGAACTCAGCAGCAAGAAGGACGCTGCCAATGCGTCGATCAGCAAGGAAGTGAAAAAAGCTGAAAGCGAGATGAAGAACTAAAGAAGAACTGAAACCCTGGAGGCCCGGACGTCTGAAGGCCTGAAAATTTCAAAAATCGCCCCGTTGCCTGAGAACGCATTGACGCTCTCAACAAGGTCACGGGGCGTCCGCCACCCCCACCGGTTGCGTTGCCAAGGCCACATGCCCCCCGCTGATCAAGTCCACCTCGATCACCAAGTCCGGGAAGCGGTGCAAGAACTCCGAAAAATTGGTACAGCCCAAGGCCTGCTCGTCAAATGACGGCAACAGGCGCTTGATGAAGACCTTCAAGGCGCTGCGGGACACATAGTTCTCACCATTGCGGTCCACCAGCTGCTTGAGCGCCCGTTGCAAAGCCTGCCGGGCCTCATCGAGAGACGGCGCGCCGACAGCCTCGGCATCCACCGGCATGGCCATGGCGACAACGCTCCCCACCTGGGCTGCAATGCCCGGCGCAGCCATCGATTCATTGCCGTCAGCCCCACCCGACACGGCGAGCGGCCCGCCCAAGCCCCCCCCCTCAGGCGCCGCCCCCAGCAAGTTTTGGTAGAACTTGAACTCATTGCAGCTGGCGGTCCAGAAACGATTGCTGTAACCCGCAACCCCAACGCCCGCAATGAATCGCCCGGCTTGCTTGACCTTTTGCGCCAGGCTGATGAAGTCGCTGTCGGACGAAATCACCAGCACGTGGCTCAAGTGCGGGTGGTTGTGCACGTCGCTCAGCGCATCCAGGGCCATGCGAATGTCGGCACTGTTCTTCATATTGGCGCCGCGCGGAAA
The DNA here is from genome assembly GCF_028595305.1 of Roseateles koreensis. GTDB lineage: Bacteria > Pseudomonadota > Gammaproteobacteria > Burkholderiales > Burkholderiaceae_C > Paucibacter_A > Paucibacter_A koreensis. The sequence continues at coordinate 69,895 of NZ_JAQQXS010000015.1, forward strand.
CATCTGGATTAAATCCACACCCGCCTCGTTCAAGGCGTGCCGGTAGTTGGCGAAGAACTGCCAGTTGCCATAGGCACGGTTGATGATGATGTCGCCCAGGGAGGCGGCATATTCAAGAATTGGCTTCAGATCCACAAACACCGGCTGAGGCTGAAAGCGGTTCTCTCGATAGGCGCCGTCGCCATGGGCCAGATTGGCCAGCACCGCGTGCAAGTTCTCAAAGTCCCAGTAAATCGCCACCTTGGTGGACTCAGTGCGCTGCAGATTGAAGTTAGACATGGGCGGGGAGAGAGAAGGGGGAGAAGGTCGATGATCGCGGCTGCGTTTTGAAAACGCATGGTGGACGCGAAGGCGGAGCAAGACAAGCAGCGCTTCGCAACCCCTTATACGCAAAACAAGATAAGCAATCTACCAACAAGTAGTTTGTTTATATAAACATTGTGCATAAAGTGCGAACCTTGTCATGCCCACAGGGCAAAAGAAAAGGCGTCAAATGGACGGATTGGCCATTGCTGGTGGGTTTGGAGTAGGTGCCATTGTCGGGGTGACCGGCGTGGGCGGCGGCTCGCTGATGACGCCGCTGTTGCTGTCCGTCTTCCGGCTCAGCCCGGCCGTGGCTATCGGCACCGACTTGTGGTTTGCCGCCGTCACCAAACTCTCAGGCTCAGCGGCACATGCCCGCCATGGCCATGTCAAATGGCGCATCACCAGCCTGCTCTTGGCGGGCAGTGTGCCAGCGTCCATCATGACCGTGATCCTGATGCACACCATTGGCCTCAGCAAAGGGGGGGCCAGCACCCTCACCTTCTCGCTGGGCATTGCTTTGTTGCTCACTGCCGTGGTCGTGGCCTTCAAAAAATCATGGCAAGCCATCGGCCTTCGCCTTGAAAAAATCATCCCGGAATCCCGTAAGCCAGCCCTGACCATTGCGTCCGGCGTGCTGTTGGGGGTGCTGGTGTCGCTATCATCCATTGGCGCGGGGGCCATTGGCGCTACGCTGATTCTGCTGATTTATCCTCGTCTTGAAACACGCTACATCGTGGGCAGCGACATCGCGCATGCGGTGCCGCTGACTCTGGTCGCCGGCATCGGACACGCCACTTTGGGCAATGTGAACTGGGCCTTGCTCGTGCCCTTGCTGATGGGCTCCATCCCCGGTATCTGGCTCGGTGCGCAACTCACCCGGCGCCTGCCAGAGAGCGTGGTGCGCGGTTTGCTCTGCGCCTCATTACTGATGGCAGGATGGAAAGTCATTCACTGAAAAATTCTCAGGCGTCGCGCAAGCAACGCACCGTTCGAACTGCACCGACTCGATGCATGCGCCTTTCGCACTGCACAAGACATAACTGATTACAACCATGTACGTCTATACCGATTTCGACCGCCAATTTGTCCACGCCCGCGCCGCTCAATTTCGCGATCAGTTAGAGCGCAACACCGCCGGCACCTTGTCAGATGAAGAGTTTCGCCCCTTGCGCCTGCAAAACGGTTGGTACGTGCAACGCCATGCGCCCATGCTGCGCGTGGCGGTGCCTTACGGCGTGCTGTCGGCCCCGCAACTGCGCCAACTCGCCATGATTGCCCGCGACTACGACCGCGCTGAGTCGGGCCCGCATGAAGGCGCTGGCGGCTACGGCCACTTCACCACGCGGCAGAATCTGCAATTCAACTGGATTCCGCTGCACAAATCTGCCGACGTGATGGACCGGCTGGCGGAAGTCGATATGCACGGCATCCAGACCAGCGGCAACTGCATCCGCAACATCACCAGTTGCGCCTTCGCGGGCGTGGCACCTGATGAAATCGTCGACCCACGCCCCTATGCGGAAGTGCTGCGCCAGTGGAGCACCCTGCACCCGGAGTTCGCCTTCTTGCCGCGCAAGTTCAAGATCGCCATCTCCGGCGCCGCGGAAGACCGTGCCGCAATCGCCTGGCACGACATCGGCCTGCAACTGAAAAAAAACGCCGCAGGCGAAATCGGTTTTCAAGTGCTGGTGGGTGGCGGCATGGGCCGCACGCCCATCATCGGTCAGGTCATCAATGAGTTTTTGCCTTGGCAGCAAATTCTGGTCTATATCGAAGCCATCGTGCGCGTCTACAACCGCTACGGCCGCCGGGACAACCTCTACAAGGCCCGCATCAAGATCCTGGTAAAGGCCGAAGGGCAAGCCTTCTTCGACGATGTGAACAATGAATTCCAGCAAATTCTCGACCGCGACGAAGGCGGCCGGGAGCACCTGATTCCACAGGCGGAACTGGACCGCGTGGCGGCCTGTTTCGTCGTACCCAAGGGCGTGCAGCCGAAGCCGGCCACGGACATTTTTGCCAATGTGCAAGCTGGCGCCTACAAGCGCTGGCTGGAACGTAACGTTCATGCTCATCGGGTCAGCGGCTACCGCTGCGTGACTTTGTCACTCAAGCGCACGGGTATCGCCCCCGGCGATGTGACAGCTGAGCAGATGGACGATGCCGCCGAACTCAGCGAGCGCTTCGGCCTGGGTGAATTGCGCGTCAGCCACGATCAGAACCTGGTGTTGACCTGGGTGCGTGAGAGCGACTTGCCGGCCGTCTTCGAGGCGGCCAAGGCGAAAGGATTTGCCACGCCGAACATCGGCCTGCTGACCGACTTGATCGCCTGCCCCGGCGGTGATTTCTGCGCCTTGGCAAATGCCCGCTCCATCCCGGTTGCGTCGGCCATTGCTGAGCGATTCGATGACCTCGATGAGCAGTACGACATTGGCGACATCGATCTACACATCAGCGGTTGCATCAACAGTTGCGGCCATCACCACAGCGGCCACATCGGCATTCTCGGCGTCGACAAAGACGGCAAGGAGTGGTACCAGATCTCCCTGGGCGGCTCCGACGGCGCCGTTTTGTCGGGGGTACCGCAAGCTGGCCGCGTGATCGGCCCCTCATTCGCCGCAGACGAAGTACCGGACGTGATCGAGTCCGTCATCCAAAGCTACCGCCAGCTCCGCAGCAGTGCCGCGGAACGGTTTATCGACACCGTGCGCCGAGTGGGCATCGAGCCCTTCAAAGCACCAGCTAACGCCGTTCGCACGCTGACCGGCGCCGCCCTTTGATTTCAGCGAGTTCTGACACCATGAAGTTTGTTGACGCCCACCGCCCTGAATGGCACCACGTACTCGGTGAAGATGGTCCCAAGCCCGATCCCGATCCAGCGCCAAATCTGCTGCTGAGCCTGGAGCAATGGCACGCAGTGCGCGACCACTGGCCTGCTGGCCTGGCCACCGGCATTGAACTGGCCAATGACTTTGACATTGAAGGCCTGGCCGCTGACTTGCCCCGCTTCGCCCTGATTGTTCTGCAATTCCCGAAATGGGTGGATGGCCGCGCCTACAGCCAGGCACGCCTGCTGCGCTCGCGTTACCGTTTCAATGGCGAGTTACGTGCCACGGGTGAGGTGCTGGTGGACATGCTGCCTTTGCTGGCGCGCACCGGCTTCAATGCCGTGCAGCTGCGCGGCGACCAAAGCATTGAAGCGGCTCAGCGGGCACTGCGCTTTTTCCCGGCCCACTACCAAGGCGATGTCGACGCGGCGCAGCCCATTTTTACCCGCAAGGTGCCGGCATGAGCGGGGAGCAATCCAGCCTGAGCTCGTCCCTGTCCTTCACCTCGGCGAGCCCTGCCGCCTCGGCCTCTGCCATTTCGTTGTATGCCCGGGCAACGCCGGGGTTTGACCAGCGCGTGGCGGAAACCGTTGAGCTGCTGCGCAATGCCTCGGCCAAGTATGGCAAAGGCCTGGTGCAATCCAGCAGCTTGGGTGTCGAGGACATGGTGATCACGGACTTGATCTCCCGCCACCAATTGCCCGTGGCCGTGGCCACGCTCGACACAGGCCGCCTGCATGCCGAAACCCTGGCGCTGCTGCCGCAAATCGAGCAACGCTACGACTTGAAGGTACAGGTCTTCAGCCCGGTGCACGATGCGGTGGTGAATTTTGTCCGCGTTCGGGGCGAAGACGCCATGTACGACAGCCTGGCCTTGCGCAAGGAATGCTGCGCAATCCGCAAACTCGAACCGTTAGGGCGCATGCTGGACGGGCGCAGTGCCTGGATCACCGGCTTGCGCCGGGAACAATCGACCAACCGTGCCGAGGTGCCGTTTGTCGAGTTCGACCATGTCGGGCGAGTCAAGTTGAATGCGTTGGCAGCCTGGAGTTGGGCCGATGTATGGCATTACATCCAAACCTTCGACGTGCCCTACAACGCGCTGCATGACCAATTCATGCCCAGCATCGGCTGCGCGCCCTGCACCCGCGCCATCTCGGTCGGAGAAGACTTCCGCTCGGGCCGCTGGTGGTGGGAGTCGGAAGATGCCAAGGAGTGCGGCCTGCACAAAGCCCACTCGAACGAAGATTTGAAAAAGAACCCAGGAGCCCCGGCATGAACGCCCCGCTGAATTTGCAACAACTGGCGGCCACGGTCGACCAACGCCATCTGGACCATCTGGAAGAAGAGGCCATCTTCATCCTGCGCGAAGTCGCCGCTGCTTTTGAGCGTCCGGGGCTGCTGTTCTCGAGCGGCAAAGACTCCTGCGTGGTGTTGCGCCTGGCCGAAAAGGCCTTCAAGACGCGCATGTCCGGCAACGAGTTCAAGGGCAAGCTGCCCTTCCCGTTGGTGCATGTGGACACCGGCCACAACTTCCCTGAAGTGATCGAGTTCCGGGACCGCCGCGTCGCCGAAATGGGCGAACGCCTGATCGTGGCCCACATGGATGAGTCGATCAAGAAGGGCACGGTCCGCCTGGCCCACCCGCTGGAGTCGCGCAACGGCCATCAAACCGTGACCTTGCTTGAGGCGATTGAAGAACACCGTTTCGACGTGCTGATTGGCGGTGCCCGCCGTGACGAAGAAAAGGCTCGCGCCAAAGAGCGCATCTTCAGCCACCGTGACGCCTTCGGCCAATGGCTGCCAAAAGAACAGCGCCCCGAGCTGTGGAACTTGTTCAACACCCGCATTCGCCCGGGCGAACACTTCCGCGCCTTCCCGATCAGCAACTGGACTGAGCTTGACGTGTGGCTCTACCTGGCGCGCGAAAACATTCCTCTGCCCAATCTGTACTACGCGCATCAGCGCCAGGTGATTCGCCGCAAAGGTCTGCTGGTGCCGCTGACGGAAGTGACGCCACCTGAAGCCGGCGAGCAAGTGGAAACCGCCACCGTGCGCTTCCGCACCGTGGGAGACATGACCTGCACCTGCCCGGTTGAAAGCGAGGCCGCCAACGCCGCCGACATCGTCGCTGAAACGCTCACCGTCACCGTGAGCGAACGCGGCGCCACCCGCATGGATGACCGCACGTCCGAGGCCTCGATGGAGCGCCGCAAAAAGGAAGGGTATTTCTGATCATGAACGCAGTTTTGAACAATCTGGTCCACGAGCAAGACGTGGATACGCACCACCGCGCACTGCGCTTCCTGACCGCCGGCAGCGTTGATGACGGCAAGAGCACCTTGATCGGCCGGCTGCTGTATGACAGCCGCGCGATCCTGGCCGACCAACTCGACACGCTGGAAAAGCGCGCCGCTGGCGAGCCCATCGACCTGAGTCTGCTGACTGACGGCCTGGAGGCCGAGCGCGAGCAAGGCATCACCATCGACGTGGCCTACCGCTACTTCGCCACCAAGACGCGCAAGTTCATCATTGCCGACGCGCCCGGCCATGAGCAGTACACCCGCAATATGGTGACCGCCGCGGCGGGCTCAGACGCCGCCGTCGTGCTGGTGGACATCACCAAGCTCGACACCTCGGTGGAAGAGGTGGTGCTGCTGCCGCAGACCCGTCGGCATAGCTTGTTAGCTCATCTGCTGCGCGTGCCCAGCATCGTGTTCGCAGTCAACAAGCTGGATGCCGTGGCATTGCCTGGCCCCGCTTTTGAAGCCGTGAGCAAAGCGCTGCGCGCGTTTGCACAGCAAGCCGGCATCGAGGTCACGGCAATCGTGCCCGTGTCGGCCTTGCGCGGCGACAACGTCACCCAGCCCCTGGATGCAGACTGGTACAACGGCCCCTCGCTGCTGCAGGTTCTAGAGAGCCTGCCCAGCGTGCAGGAAAAGGTTGAAGGCCAGGTGCTGATCCCCGTGCAATATGTGGCGCGTGACGCCGGCGAGCAAGGCGAAGGCACAGGCCATCAACCGCGCGTGCTGTGGGGCCGCATTGCCCATGGTCAGATCAAGGCTGGCGATGAAGTGCAGATTCTGCCTAGCGGCCAGACCGCCCTCGTGGCGGAGGTTCGCCGCGCCGGCGAAACGGTGGCCCATTGCGTGGCGGGTGAATCCGCAGGCGTGGTGCTCGACCGCCAACTGGATGTGTCGCGCGGCGATTGGATCGTCACGCCTGGCTCGGCCACACCCACGCAAAGTTTTGAAGCCACCCTCGCTTGGCTGGACACCGAGCCCGCTGTGCCGGGCCGCAAATACTGGCTGCGCCATGGCAACCGCTGGGTGCAGGCCCGCATCAGCGCCATTGAGCATCGCCTGGACATTCACAGCCTGCAGGAGCAAGCCGCGGAGTCACTGAACGTGAACGAGATCGGCCACGTGCGCATCGAGGTGCAAACCGCTCTGCCGGTGGAGCCCTACACGGCCAACCGCGTAGGCGGCAGCCTGATCGTGGTGGACCCGACCAGCAATCGCACCAGCGGCGCCTTGTTGGTACGCTGAACATCAGCGTTATTGGCCGCAGCCTTCTCAAGCTATTTCGCACACCATGGGCAAAGTCATTTTCGTCAGCGCAGGTCCTGGCGCCGCTGATCTGATCACACTGCGGGGTGCGCGTGCACTGGAGGCGGCGCAGGTGGTGCTGTTCGATGCGCTGACCGACCCAACTTTGCAGGATTTGGCCCCGGGCGCCACTTGGATCGATGTGGGCAAGCGCGGTTTTTGCGACTCCACCCGGCAAAGCGCCATCAACGCGGCGCTGGTGAAACAGGCCCAGACTCATGAGCGGGTGGTGCGCCTGAAGGGCGGCGATGCAAATGTGTTCGGCCGCCTTGAAGAAGAGTTGGCGGCGCTGCAAGCAGCCGGCATCACCTGCGAGGTGGTGCCCGGCGTGACGGCCGCCCTTGCCGCCGCAGCCCATACCCAGCGCCCATTGACACGTCGCGGTCTGGGGCGCAGCGTCAGCCTCACCACCGCGATGACGCAAGACGCCACCCTGCAAGCAGCGCCAGCCAGCGCGGACACTGAAGTGTTTTACATGGCGGGCCGGCAACTGGCCGCCCTGGGCCGCAAGCTCGCGGCTGCGGGCTGGGCGCCGGACACGCCCGTCAGCGTGGTGTCTCGCGCCGGCTGCCTGGATGCCATGGCCAGCGAGCACGAGATTGCCACGCTGGCGGCTGCCTCGCTGCTGCACAAGGGCCGGCCTACCGTTGTCATTGTGGGCGTAGGCGCTGCCGCCGTGCAGTCCCAAGTCCACACCGGATTGGCAAATTCCGATAACACGGCCGGACTTGCGCCGCGTCAAGCGGCAAACACGAGTCTGACCGACTAAAATACCGGGTTTCCGTTGTTGGCCTTCAGCAACGTCGAACCTTTTCAATACACGCCTTCAACAACGAGCTGATTTATGACCCACGTCGTCCTCGAATCCTGCATCCGCTGCAAGTACACCGACTGCGTCGATGTCTGCCCGGTCGACTGCTTCCGCGAAGGCCAGAACTTCCTCACGATCGACCCCGATGAGTGCATCGACTGCGCCGTCTGCATCCCCGAGTGCCCAGTGAACGCCATCGTCCCCGAGGAAGATGTGCCGGGCAATATGCAGCACATGATCAAGCTGAATGCCGATCTGGCCAAAAATTGGCCCAGCATCACCAAGCGCAAGGCATCTCTGCCGGATGCCGAAGAATGGAAGGACCGCACGGACAAGCTGTCCGAGTTGATCCGCTAAGTCCGCCTGGCGTGGTGCAAACCGGGCCGGGAACAAGCGCATGGAACCTCAATTGAATACTGAACTTGTGGCGAACAGCGCCGACCTCCCCCAGCCCGGCCCCCACGCGATTGAAACTGACGCCGTCATCGTCGGCGCAGGCCCGGTTGGACTCTTTCAGGTCTTCGAGCTGGGCTTGCTCGAAATCAAGGCCCATATCATTGACTCGCTGGCTTACCCCGGTGGCCAGTGCATTGAGCTGTACCCGGACAAGCCCATCTACGACATCCCTGCCGTGCCCATCTGCACGGGCAAAGAGTTGACCGACAACTTGCTCAAGCAGATTGAGCCCTTCGGCGCCACCTTTCACCTGGGCCAGGAAGTGACCACGGTGCTGAGGCAAGCGGATGGGCGCTTTTTCGTGGCCACCTCCAAGGGCACAGAGTTTCTGGCCAAGACCTTGTTCATTGCCGGCGGCGTGGGCTCCTTCCAGCCCCGGTTGCTGAAGGTCGAAGGCATCGAGAAGTACGAAGGCACGCAACTGCACTATCGGGTTCGCGATCCGGCGCAATTTGCGGGCAAAAACTTGGTGATCGTGGGCGGCGGTGATTCGGCACTCGACTGGGCCCTGAACTTCTGCGCAGGCAATGCGGACGGCGGTGCGCACAAGGCGGACAGCGTCATTTTGTTGCACCGCCGGGACGGCTTCCGCGCCGCGCCCGCCAATGTAGCCAAGATGCGCGAGCTGTGCGAGGCCTACGAAATGCAATTCGTTGTCGGCCAGGTGACAGACATCGTCGAAGCCGATGGCCAGCTGAGTGGTCTCAAAGTCACCGGCGGCGATGGCGTGACCCGTGCGGTGCCCTGCGATCAAGTGCTGGTGTTTTTCGGCCTGTCGCCCAAATTGGGCCCGATTGCCGAATGGGGCCTCGCGCTGGACCGCAAACAAATCGTGGTCGACACCGAAAAATTTGAAACCAGCGTGCCCGGCATCTTCGCGGTGGGCGACGTCAACACCTATCCCGGCAAGAAAAAGCTGATCCTGTCGGGCTTTCACGAGTGTGCGTTGGCCGCTTTTGGCGCGGCGCCCTACGTCTTTCCGGAAAAGCGCATTCACCTGCAATACACCACCACCAGCCCCAAACTGCACAAGGTGCTGGGCGTGGAATCACCGGTGTTCGACTGAACCTGCAGAGCGCGCGGTAAGCGGTAAGCGGTATCGCTGCCCGCCGCGCGTCGTCCGTAGCCCGCTTAGGCAGGCATTTTTTACGCGACCGTTACAATGCAAGGGTCGCTGCCATCCAGGGCAGCAAACATCGCTAGGGGTGCTGGCTCACGCAGTGAGCTGGCTGAGACAGTCCCTTTGAACCTGATCGAGGTAATGCTCGCGCAGGGAAGCCAAGCCAGCATGGCACTGGCGTCGGCGCTCATCCGCATGCGGGTGGGGCTCGACAGTCCAGCGCCGCCGCTCCCCCTGCGGCTCGGCCACTCCCTGCGTTTTTTACAAAGCGCAAGCCGATGAAACACCACCCGTCCTTCTCCCCCATCTCGCTGCCTGCCTGCGCGGCAGCCCTGCTTTGTGCCAGCCTGGCACAGGCGCAGACCTTGCCCCTGGTAACCATCACCGGCCGCGCTGCGGACGCGCCCGTCAACGTGGGCGGCTTTGGCGAGACTCCAATTGCCAAGCTGCCCTTGCAAGCTGCCGTGCTGAGCGCCGATCGCCTGCTGGATGCCGGCATCACGGCGCTGTCGGGCCTCACCGACGCAGATGCGTCGGTGAGCGATGCCTACAACGCTGCAGGCTATGTGTCGTACCTGAAGATTCGCGGCTACGACCTTGACAACCGCTTCAACTATCGACGCGACGGCATGCCTATCAATGCGGAAACCGCCTTGAACCTCGCCAACAAATCGAGTGTCGAAATCTTCAAAGGCACCAGCGGCATTCAGGCTGGCACCAGCGCGCCAGGCGGCCTCGTGAATCTGATCGTCAAACGGCCAACCAGCAATCTAACGACGCTCACGGCCGGCGTCAGCCAGCGTGGCACCGTGGATGCAGCGCTGGACTGGAGTCGGCGCATGGGCGCAGGCGAGCAGTTTGGTCTGCGCGTGAACGTGGAGGCCGCGCAGCTCAAGCCCGACCTGCGCGACGCCCAAGGGAATCGACAGCTGTTCGCCGTTGCTGGCGACTGGCGTGTGGCGCCTCAGACCCTGATCGAAGCCGAATTTGAATGGAATCGCCAAAGCCAACCCAGTCAACCGGGATTCAGCCTGCTGGGCGACAAGCTGCCCAGTGCGCAGGCCATTGACCCGCGCATCAACCTGAACAACCAGCCATGGTCGCAGCCCGTGGTGTTCGACAACCAACACGCCTCGTTGCGCATCCAGCAACGATTGAACGCCGACTGGACAGCCGAGGCCCATCTGGCCACACAGCACCTGAAATCAGACGACCGGTTGGCCTATGCCTATGGCTGCACAGCCGCCGATGGCAGCTACTACGGCGACCGCTATTGCCCTGACGGCACATTCGACATGTACGATTTCCGCAGCGAGAACGAGCGCCGCGACACCGATGCGCTGAATCTCTCGCTGGCCGGCAAGTTCTACGCCGCCGGCATGAAGCACGAGTTGCAGACCGGCGTGCTGGCGAGCCGCTTCAAGAGCCGCTTCCAAGTACAGGCCTACAACTGGGTGGGCACCGGCAATATCGACGGCAGCGTCCGCACGCCGGCCGACTCCAGCCTGACCAACCAGACCACCAACCGTGACGAGCACAGCACCGAGTTTTACGCACGTGATGCTGTCCATCTGAGCACCGATTGGCAAGCCTGGGCGGGCCTGCGCCACACCCGCCTCAGCCGCGACAGCGTGCAAACCGATGGCTCCCAATCCACCCACTACACCCAGGCACTCACTACCCCTTGGCTGGGCTTGAGTGTCAACCTCAGCCCGCAGTTGCTGGCCTATGGCAGTTGGGGTGAAGGCATGGAATCCGACGTCACCCCCAACAAGCCTCGCTATACCGCGCCCGGCCAAGCTTTGGCAGCGCTAAAAAGCCGCCAGTTTGAACTCGGCCTGAAAGCGGGGTCGAACACGGTGGACTGGTCCGTCGCCTATTTCGACATCAGCCAGCCCGTGTGGCGCGACATCGGCGCCTGCGTCGACACCGCCCCCGGCAGCTGCGCTCACCAAGCCGATGGCACCGACCACCATCAGGGTATTGAAGCCCAGGCTGATTTGAAATGGAACGCTGGGTCGGGCGGCGGCCTGCTGGCCAGCGCCATGAAGCTCAAAGCGCGCCGCGAAGGCAGTGCAGACCCCACCTTAAACGGCCTGCGCCCTGTCAATGTGTCCGAGAACAATCTGCGCCTGCAAGGGCGACAAAACATCGAAGCCCTGCCCGGGTTGCAATTGCAAATGGGGTTGATCTACGAAGGCCCCCGTGCAGTCTTACCCGACAACAGCCTGCAAATCGGCGGCTGGACACGCCTGGATGCAGGGATACGGCTGGACCAAAATTTCGGCCAGCACCTGGCGACCTGGCGCGTTGGCGTCGACAACCTCAGCGACCGCCGAGCCTGGCGCGAGTCGCCCTACCAATACGGTCACGTCTACCTTTATCCCTTGGCGCCCAGAACTTGGCGAACAAGTTTTGAGATGAGCTTGTAAAGCTCTAAATTTCTGGTCTATAATGCAAGGCTTAGTTCCTCGATAGCTCAGTTGGTAGAGCGCCGGACTGTTAATCCGTAGGTCCCTGGTTCGAGCCCAGGTCGAGGAGCCAAAGATTGCTGAAAGCCTTCGGGCTTGAAAGCCGCAATGCTGAAGTCGTGACGCACCACAAGTGCCGCGAAACAAGCAGTGCGGCTTTAAAAATTGAGGCAGCCGCTCTTCTGGAGCAGTTGCCCGATTCACAAGAAATTCTTGTGAATGTGTACCGATCAATTCCTCGATAGCTCAGTTGGTAGAGCGCCGGACTGTTAATCCGTAGGTCCCTGGTTCGAGCCCAGGTCGAGGAGCCAAAATTGGCGATGAACTCAAAGGCTTGCAGTGAATACGCTGCAGGCCTTTTTTCATTGCTCGGCCATACTCCCCTCCCCGGGGCGTTCAGCCGCCTGCGTCAGCGCTCCTGCTCACCCCGGCGCCGCTCCGCGTCATTGCGACGATTGCCGCCACCGTCGCTCTTGGGTGAACCCGGCTGCGTAGCCTGGGATGACGGCCTTGCTTCAGGGGCTGGACGAGGCACCGATTCAGCCGGGCGGCCTCGCTCGGCTTGTTGCTCCTGCTGACGCTGCTGTTGCTGTTGCTGTTGCTGTTGCTGAACCTGCGCTTGCGCACCGGCTCTTGCCCGCTCTTGCTGCTGCTGCTGCTGCTGTTGCTGTTGCTGTTGCTGTTGCTGTTGCTGTTGCTGTTGCTGGGCCCAAGCTCGCACACGCTCTTGCGCCTGCTGTTGCTGTTGCTGTTGCTGTTGCTGTTGCTGTTGCTGTTGCTGTTGCTGTTGCTGTTGCTGTTGCTGAGCTTGCTCCAGAGACCGATCCCGATAGCGCCCTGCGCCCCCACGGTCAAAAGCCGCTTCACCCGGGGCGCTGCGCTCAGGTATGCGCTCAACGCCTCGAGGTGCGGTGGCGGGTTGCTGGGCCACGGGCGGCAGGGGTTGTTGCATTGGCTGCTGCGATGAAATCACGGGCCGAGCGGCGCCCCCTTGGAACGGTTCACGGTCTCGTTCACGGTCGCGCTCCAACCCTCTCTCTCGCCGGCTCATGCTGTCGCTGTGCCATTGCTGATTGGCCATTGCGGGCTGTTGAGGATTCGATGACGGGCCCGGTCCCGCTGCGGGAACAGGCGCCTGATTTTGATAACTTGGCCCGCCTTGGCCCTGCCCTTGTGTCGAAGTTTGCAGCGGGGTTTGCGGCAAGTCATGGCGTGCGGGTGCGGTGGGCAGCACATGCACGGGCGAGGTCTCCATGGAAGAGTTGCCGCGCGGCGAGCCACCCGCCGTGGGCAGATAGCTGATGGCACCGCGCGCGTCACGATTGCTGCGCACGGCCGGCCCGATGGGCACGTCATGGCGGTCACGCTCGCCATTCAAACGTTGCTCGTACCCTGCGCCGTGGTGATAGGGCGGCACATAGACCTCCCGGGGTGCCAGGGGATACCAGCCATAACGCGGCGGCGGGGGGCGCCCACCGCCGATGGTCACGCTGACGCTCACAGCCGGGCCACCGACCCAGGCCACCAAGGCCGGGGCGTAGACCGGGCGCACCACATAACGCCCAGGTGCCCAGCACCAGCGGTTGCCCCAATGCACCCACCGCCCGTAGTGGAAGGGCGCAAACCCCCAGGGCGCGTCGTCCACCCAGGTCCAGCCCCAATGACGTGTCCACACCCAATGGCCGAAACGGTAGGGCGCCCAGTCCAGCGCCACGGCAGCGGGAATCCACACATTGCCGTAATCGGGCGATTGCTCCCAACGGCCGTAGCGGTCCAGCTCTTCAGCGCCGGTCATTTCCGGTGAGATGTAGCGCGGCGTCACGCCGCCGACGAAGTCGCCCTCGTTGCGGCTTTGTGCACGCAGCCAATCGCTGAAGATGTCGCCCTCTACGCGCTGGCGCTCAGTACGGGGACCGGCGGCCCACCACAACTCGATTTGCTCACCGGATTCAACCCAGACTGGCGGCGTATCGCCGCTGCGCGTTGATTCAAAGCGAAGACGGCCCTGCCAGGCCTCGGCACGGCTGCCGCGGTCCATCTGCGCCAAGCGATACAAACCTTCTCGCTCGGCAAAAAACAGGCCGTCGTGCGTTTGGACCTTGTACTCGCTCACCGCCTCTTGCGAGCGCAAGCGTAGGCCCAAATCACCCCGATCCAACTGCAGCAAGACCCGGCCTTCGTCCAGTTGGTTGAAGGCCAGATCAGCTCGTTCATCCAACCACAAACTGGTGGAACCTACCCGCAGGCTGACGCGCGAACGGTCGTCAGTGCGCAAACGGTCTCCCTCAGCCACCGTCTGGTTGCGGACAAGCGGCAGCCATTCGCGGGTTTCTAGGTCAAAGATCCAGGCCGTGCCGATGACCTCGGACACGCGCGCAGCCCGTGTGGGAGGATCAGCCAATGCGGGCCGCCCCAACAGCAAAGCAAAACCGATGCACAGGCCCAAGCCGAGGCGCCGCGCCAACGCCCAGAGGAGGCCAGCCCACTGCAGAACGCGGCGCGGCTGAAAGGTACGATGAAATTCAAAAGGAAATGCGGCGGCACTCATGCGTTGCTCCTGTAGTGAAGACTCAACGCTCGGCCGACTCATGCCGCCGACCGCACTTACAAACTATTTCCACACTCCACGAGCAGATCGAGTTGGCCAGAAAAATTCAGTCGTCCGACTGAGGATCCAACTCAGGAAACAGCACCGAGGTGTAGCCAAAACGACTGAAGTCCCGCACCCGCATGGGGTACAAAATACCCTGCAGGTGGTCGCATTCATGCTGCACCACGCGGGCGTGAAAGCCATCCACCTCCCGCTCGAAGGCTTGGCCCTCGGCATCAAAACCGCTGTAGCGCACGGCGCGATAGCGCGGCACCATCCCGCGAAGACCCGGCACGGAGAGGCAACCTTCCCAGCCCTCCTCCATCACCTCTCCGGCCATCTCACCCAAAGGCGTCACGACCGGGTTGATCAACACCGTCGGCGGTACGGGCGGCGCATCGGGATAACGGGCATTGGTCTGATAGCCAAAAATCACCAACTGCAGGTCTACCCCAATCTGCGGCGCGGCCAAACCGGCACCTTGTACGGCCCGCATGGTGTCAAACATGTCGGCAATGAGTGTGCGCAAAGCCGGCGTACCAAATTCGAGTACAGGCTGGGCCACGCGCAGCAAACGGGTATCGCCCATTTTCAGAATCTCATGCACGGCCATAAATTTCGAGTTCCTTCGCTTGTTGTTGCGGCATTTTAGGGACGCTTGAACGCAACAAAGCACCAGGTTGGGGCGCCCGATGCATCAAAACGAACCCGGCTTGAACGGGGCCTAACGCCTTTTCTCGGCGGCTTTGCCCAGTGAAAGCAAAGCATTCAACAGGATGGCGCCAAACGTGGCCGTGCCGATGCCCCCCAAGGCCACACCGCCGAGCTTGAGCGTGTAGTCACCGGTTCCCAGAATCAGGGTGATGGCGACAACCATCAGGTTGCGGGCCTGCGAAAAATCAACACGGTTATCGACCCAAATCTTGGCGCCTGCCACCGTGATCAAACCGAACACCACGATGCTCACGCCGCCCATCACCGCCAGGGGAATGGCTTGGATCAAGGCCCCGAACTTCGGGCTGAAACCCATCAAGATGCCCAACAACGCCGCGAACACAAACACCAGGGTAGAGTAGATGCGTGTGGCGGCCATCACGCCGATGTTCTCGGCGTAAGTCGTGACGCCTGTGCCGCCGCAGGCACCGCTGACCATGGTGGCCAGCGCGTCGCCCATGAAGGCACGCCCCATATAGCGGTCCAGGCTCTGCCCAGTCATAGCGCCGACCGCTTTGATGTGGCCCAGATTTTCCGCCACCAAAATCACCACGACCGGCGCGATCAGCAAGATGGCCGCAGGATCGAAAACAGCAGTCGCAAAATGCGGCATGCCCCACCAAGCGGCGTGCGCCACACCTGAAAAATCGATGGGTTTACCCAAGCCCAGGCCGTTGGTCAACAGCGCGTAGACGGCACTGGCCACCAACAGGCCAATCAAAATCAGCAAACGCTGGGCCATGCCCCGGCTGTAGACCGCCACCAGTGCGACGCTGCAAAACGTCGCCGCCTGCATCCATGCATCAAAAGCGGTGGGGGCCATGTTCTTGATGGGAATGCCGGCAAGATTCAAACCGATCACGGCCACTACGGCGCCCGTCACGACCGGCGGCATCATGCGTTCGATCCACGCGGTGCCCAACAGGCTGACCAGCCCCCCGATACCCAAGTACACAGCGCCGCAGGCGATGATGCCGCCCAGCGCCACACCAAGATTCAAGTTAGGCCCCGACCCGCCGTACCCGCTGGCCGCAATCACCACGCCAATGAAGGCGAAACTAGAGCCCAGATAACTGGGTACCCGACCGGCCACGGTCACGAAGAAGATCAGCGTTCCTACCCCGCTCATCAACACCGCCACATTGGGGTCAAAACCCATCAGCAACGGCGCCAACACGGTGGCGCCAAACATAGCGATCACATGTTGAATGCCCATCGCCAAGGTTTGCGCCCACGGCAAACGCTCATCCGGCGCGACCGCGCGGCCGTCTTGCGCCGACACTTCACGCCAGCGAGGAAAATAAGTCATGGTCAGGCTCCCGATTCTGTGGTGGGAGTGTAGTCAAGCGCCGCACACACCGGCGCGGCGAAACCCGCCAGGCTCAAACGTCGAGATCTAGTTCCTGAATCTTGCGGGTGATGGTGTTGCGACCAATGCCCAACTTCTGTGCAGCCTCGATTCGCCGTCCACGGGTTACGTCGAGCGCGGTCAGGATCAAACTGGCCTCGAAACGCCGTGTCAGCGAGTCCCATACATCAGGCTCACCGGCAGCGAGCAAACGGCGGGCTTCGCGCGCCATCTCCGCCACCCAGGCGTCGGGCGCAGCACCCAATGCAGACATTTGAGGAACTACACCGGGCACCGCCGGGGTCGAGCGGAGTGCCGCAGCGGATTCCGATGACTCTGCCGGAAAGGCGGGGGAAGCCACAGAAGATAACAATGCCGGAGAAGGTGCAGACAAAGACGGGGGCCGCGCGGCCACATCATTCAGCAGCTCCGGGGGCAGATCTTTGGCGTCAATTAATTGGCTGGGCGCCATCACGCTCAACCAATGGCAGATGTTTTCCAGCTGGCGCACGTTGCCGGGGTAGTCGAACGCGCACAGCTTGGCGAGCGCCGCTTCGCTCAGCCGCTTGGGCTCCACCCCCAATTCAGTGGCGCTGCGCTGCAGGAAGAATCGCGCCAACACCGGCACGTCTTCGCTGCGCTCACGCAGCGCAGGCAGGCGCAGCCGGATCACGTTCAGGCGGTGAAACAAGTCTTCACGAAAGACGCCCTGGCGCACGCGTTCTTCCAGATTCTGGTGCGTCGCCGCAATCACCCGAACGTTGGAACGCAGCGGGCTGTGGCCGCCCACGCGGTAGAACTGGCCGTCGGACAAGACGCGCAACAAGCGGGTTTGCAGGTCCAGCGGCATGTCGCCGATTTCGTCCAGAAACAAGGTGCCTCCGTCGGCTTGCTCAAAGCGGCCGCGCCGGCTGGCTTGTGCGCCGGTGAACGCGCCGCGCTCATGGCCGAACAATTCAGACTCCAGCAAATCCTTGGGAATCGCCGCGGTGTTGATCGCCACAAACGGGCCATTGGCGCCGGCATCACCCCGGGGGCTGTGCTTGTGCAGCGCACGCGCCACCAGCTCTTTGCCCGAACCGGACTCACCGGTGATCAAAACGGTTACGTTACTCTGACTAAGCCGGCCGATGGCGCGGAACACGTCCTGCATGGCGGGCGCTTGGCCCAGCATTTCAGGCAATTGGGCGGCGGCCTCTTCGGCCACGGCTTCCCGCTGGCTTTCTTCTTGGGCGCGGCGGATCAGCTCCACCGCGCGCGGCAGGTCAAAAGGCTTGGGCAGGTACTCAAACGCCCCGCCCTGAAATGCCGCCACCGCGCTGTCCAGATCGGAGTATGCGGTCATGATGATCACCGGCAACAGCGGCAACTTGGCCTTGATCTTGGCCAGCAAATCAAGACCTGACCCCCCTGGCATGCGGATGTCGGACACCAGAACCTGCGGGCTCTCGGTTTCTAGTGCGGCCAGTAGGTCGCGGGTATTGCTGAAGGTGCGCACGGGCAAGCCTTCACGGCTCAAGGCCTTTTCCAGCACGAAGCGGATGGAATGGTCGTCGTCAACAACCCAGATGGATTTCATGCGTCATCTTTCGTGCACTGATCACTCGTGGTGTCAGGGCAAGGGCAAGGTCATTCGAAAATCGGTCCGACCCGCTTCACTCTCGCAGTCCAGCATGCCTTGGTGTTGCTGGGCAATGGTCTGTGAGAGTGTCAGGCCGAGGCCGGAACCACCCTCCCGCCCCGATACCAAGGGGAAGAAGATGCGATCTCGGATTTCGGCCGGTATTCCGGGGCCGTTGTCTTCCACATGCAATTCCAATGCCAAGCGCCAGCGCTGCTTGCCAATCGTCACCTGGCGCGCCACGCGCGTGCGCAGGCAGATACAGGCATCGCCTTCCTGAATGCGCGTTTGCAGGGCCTGGGCTGCGTTCTGCACGATATTGAGCACGGCCTGAATCAGCTGCTCGCGGTCGCCACGGAAATCGGGCAACGAGGTGTCATAGTCGCGCAGCACCTTGAGCCCGCGTGGGTACTCCACCAGGATGAGCGAGCGCACCCGCTCGCACACTTCGTGGATGTTCACGTCGCCCACCACCTGGGCATGGCGGTGCGGCGCGAGCAAACGGTCAACCAGGGACTGCAGGCGATCCACCTCATGGATGATGACCTGCGTGTACTCCAGCAACTCAGGCTGCAGCTCCATGGCCAGCAGTTGGGCCGCGCCCCGGATGCCGCCCAGAGGATTCTTGATTTCATGCGCCAGATTGCGCGTCAACTCTTTGGTAGCCTGCACTTGGTCGAAGCTGCGCTCCTCCCGCTCCTGGCGGTTTTGCTGCGCGTTTTCAATCAACTCGACCAGAATCAAATCATCAAACTCGGTCTGGGAGACGATCACATGCACTGGCAGGTCTTCAGCGCCGAAGCCCGGCCCGTTTGAGCGGCTACCACGCCGCAACACGGCATCGAAACGGCTACTGGAATAGGCATTGCGTGCCACGCCCTGCACCGTGTCCCTCAGGCGGCTGTCGTCAACAAACCAATCAAAGAGATGGCTGCGTTGGACAGCACGGCGAGACAGCCGCATGGCGTTCTCGAACGCAGCGTTGGCGAACAGGCATTCGCCGTCGTGTTGAATGATGGCCACCATGGTGGCCAAGGTGTCGAAAGCGTCGAATTTGGGGCTTGGGTTCATGATGAAAGTCTGTTGCCCCGGCTCGGTGATCCGCCGCTGATGGGGGGTGTCGCCGTCAGGGCAATTTGCTGATTTCGCGTTTGATGGCCTGAACATCACTTTCCTGACGGGCCACATTGGCCTTGAGCTCATTCATGCGGTCCACATAACGCTGGTAGTTGTGCTCGTCGCCGCGCCGCTCCGCGCCGTTGCTGAGTTCACGCTGAGCATTGGCCAGGCGCTCCTCGGCCTCGCGCAGTTCGGTCTCCAGCACACGGCGTCGCTCGTTGTCGCGGCCACGCTGCTGAGCCGGATCAACCCGCGCAGCCTCTGAACCCGCCATCGCGGGGGTTGACGCCGCCGCTGCGCCGCCTGAGCCAGCCCGGGGTTTGGGGGCCTGCAAGACGGTGATGGGCGTGCCTTCGATCGTGCGGCACCCCTTGGCTTGCGCCTCTTTGGGTGACAGTGCATCGGTATACAACACCGGCGGGCCGGGGCAGCGATAGACCGGCGCCGACGCATTCGACTGGGCCTGTACAGCACTCACGCCACCCAGCAAGACCAGGCAACTCAGCGATAAAACGGTTCGGATCAGCATGCCGCGATTGTGAATCAAAGACTTGCCGGGGCAAGGCGTTAAATAGCAGGCACAAAGGCCCAAACTGTCGCCGCAAACAAAAAGGGGCAACCGAAGTTGCCCCTTTGCATGCTGCATGGACGGGCTGACGCCGGCCCTTGATCGCGATCAGCGATTACAGCGTGTAATACATGTCGAACTCGACCGGATGCGTGGTCATGCGCATGCGCGTGACTTCTTGCATCTTCAGTTCGATGTAGGCGTCGATATAGGCATCAGTGAACACGCCACCCTTGGTCAGGAAGGCACGGTCCTTGTCCAGATATTCCAGCGCCTGCTCGAGGCTGTGGCAAACGGTCGGCACCAATGCGTCTTCTTCAGGCGGCAAATGGTACAGATCCTTGGTGGCTGCTTCGCCCGGATGGATCTTGTTTTCCACGCCGTCCAGACCCGCCATCAGCAGGGCCGAGAAACCCAGGTAGGGGTTCATCAGAGGATCGGGGAAACGTGCCTCAATGCGACGCCCCTTGGGGTTGGCCACGAAGGGGATACGGATCGACGCTGAACGGTTGCGAGCCGAGTAAGCCAGCTTGACCGGCGCCTCAAAGCCAGGCACCAGACGCTTGTACGAATTGGTACCGGGGTTGGTGATGGCGTTCAGCGCGCGAGCGTGTTTGATGATGCCGCCGATGTAGTACAGGGCGAATTCGCTCAGGCCACCGTAGCCGTCACCGGCAAACAGGTTCTTGCCATCTTTCCAGACCGACTGGTGCACGTGCATGCCGCTGCCGTTGTCGCCAACGATGGGCTTAGGCATGAAAGTGGCGGTCTTGCCGTAGGCATGGGCCACGTTCTGGATCACGTACTTTTGCAGTTGGGTCCAGTCGGCGCGCTCAACCAGCGAGCTGAAGCGGGTGCCGATTTCCATCTGGCCTGCATTAGCCACTTCGTGGTGATGCACTTCAACCGGGATGCCCAGTTGTTCCAGGATCAAGCTCATTTCCGAGCGCATGTCCTGGCCCGAATCCACCGGAGGCGTGGGGAAATAGCCGCCCTTGACGGTCGGACGGTAGCCGCTATTGCCTTGCTCGTAGTCCTTGCCCGAGTTCCAAGCAGCTTCTTCGGAGTCGATCTTCACGAAGCAACCCGACATGTCCACGTTCCAGCGGATGCTGTCGAACACGAAGAATTCAGGTTCCGGACCGAAGAAGGCGGTGTCGCCCAGGCCGGAGGACTTCAGGTAGGCTTCAGCGCGCTTGGCCAGCGAACGCGGATCACGCTCATAAGCCTTGCCATCGCTGGGCTCGACCACGTCGCAGCTCATGATCAGCGTCGGCTCTTCGAAGAAAGGGTCGATGTTGGCGGTGTTCGGATCGGGCATCAACAGCATGTCGGAGGCCTCAATGCCCTTCCAACCTGCAATCGAGGAGCCGTCAAAAGCGTGGCCGGAAACGAACTTGTCTTCGTCGAAATGCGACACGGGCACAGACACGTGCTGCTCCTTGCCACGGGTATCGGTGAAGCGGAAGTCAACAAACTTGACTTCGTTTTCCTTCACCATCTTCATCACGTCGGCGACGGTCTTGGCCATCAATAGCTCCTAGCGGAAAAATCTTGGGGGGGACTGATATTTATTCGGCACACGCACGTTTTTGAGTCGACTGACATGCACCGTGCATTGACTTAAGCAGTTTATGTGCCAGCACAGTGCGCAAGCCGCCAAATTCGGGCGCAGCGGAATTATGCGGGCTTCACGGCGCAGCACAAGCCATCGGCAAAAAACAATTCATCGACAGCCACCGACTTGGTGCGCAGAATGACTCACTGCCGCACCAATTCGGTGCTTACAACCGCACCAAACTCGAGCACGCCCGCTTTAAGCGCTTCATAAGCGGATGCCAACTGCCCTGCGTCTCCTTTGACACCCAGTTCGATATGGCGGCCCCATTGAGGATGGTCGACGCTAGGTAGGCTGAACACCTTGATCCCTGTAAAGTGGGCTTCAATGGATTCCATCAAGGGCGTGAGGCTGGCCTCCATGGCGCCCAGAACAATCAAGGAACGCTCCAACACACCGCGCGCACGGTGCAGTTCGGCGTGGCGTTGGTCGAGCACCCAGGTCATCATGGGGTGAGCCATCACCGGAAAGCCGGGCACGAAATACACGTTGCCCACGAAAAATCCGGGAATGCCGTTGAAGGGGTTGGGAATGATCTCCGCCCCGGTCGGAAACACACCCATCTGAAACCGGCGCAGGCTGTCCCCCGCCGCCGGGTCCGGTGGGGCGTGCCCCTGCTCTTGCGCCATGTGCTGGATGCGGGCCCAAATCAACTCACGCGCCTCAGGGTGAAGCTGTAATTCACGCCCCAGGGCCGCTGCGGCGGATTGCCGGGTGTGATCGTCCGGCGTGGCGCCGATGCCGCCACAGCTGATCACCAGATCGCCGCTGGCAAAGGCCTGGCGCAATTGCGCCGTGATACGCGCGGGGTCGTCGCCAAGGTACTGGGCCCAGTCCAGCTGCATGCCCCGCTCCGACAGCAGTTCGATGAACTTGGACAGGTGGCGATCCTGACGCTTGCCGGACAGGATTTCGTCACCAATGATGATCAAACCGATGTTCATGGGGCGGTGGCCGCGGGCGGCAAAGAGATGGTAGGGGGTGCGGGCGGATCAAGCACTTCGGCCAATGCCGGCACGCTGGGCGGCACAGGCGGGATGGTCGTCCCACTGCGCGCATTGCGCAACTCTTGCAACGCAGCCAGCGCATAGTGCGTGAACCACAGCATCGAAAAAGCGAATACCAAGGTGTACAGCCAGATCGACAGCAAAACCAGCAGGGGCGCCATCGCCACGGCCATCACCCCCAAGGCCCAGATGGCCGCGGGTGCAGCGCCGAGATAGCCCGTCACCAGTCCCAGGATCAACAAGGGAAACCGATGCTGGCGCATCAGTTGGCGCCGCTCCTGCACTGACGCATGCAGGGCCAACGCATCAAAGCTGAACACCTTGTAACCCAGCCACCCCCAAATCAGCGGCGGCAAAAACAACACCAGCGGCGGAATCAGCCAAAACGGCATGCTTACCAACAAGGCCAGCAAGGCCAGTATCGAATACCAGAGCGAGTAGCCCAGCGACTTCCACCAGGCGCCGCCCTGCTTCTTTTCGAGCAGAGGAAAGCGCCGCTCGCCAACCAGCGCCACCAGCGACGACGACATCAGCATCGCCACCAGCAGCAAGCTCAGCACCACGATCACCGGCAGGGCAAAAGCCAAAACCAGCAGCGGCGCCATGACGCTGCGGAACCCGCTCGCGCCGACATGATCCAGCCAACCCAGCAGGGTGTCGATCAACCGCCAGGAGTCCAAGGTGGCGCGCATGCCCGCAACCGTGTCTTCCCAATAAAAATAGCCCAGCGCAAATGCCAAGCCGGCCGATAGCAATAGCGGCAGCACCGACATGGCAATGACCCGCGGATGCAGGCAATAGGCCGCAGCCCGCCAAAACGCATCGGCTACCCGCCCCATAGAATTGATCATCTTGTTCGCCTCACTCACTCACAGTGGTCGCCATCTTGCGGCGAACAAAGCCAATGTCAAGCGATCACGCCCGTTGAAACAGTCGCAGCACGCCCAGCCACTGCTGCGCCCAGAAGCCACGGCCGTAGTCACGCCCGCCCTCCTCGGGCAGTTGATCGCGCACGCCGGTGGCGTCCCATTGCAGCTTGAAATCGGCGGTACCGAAGATCACGTCCCAGAACGCAAACAGCACCGCAAAGTTATGCCCACCCAGGGTACCCTTGCCGTCTGACTCATGGCCGATGCCGATGGAGTGATGGCGCCGATGAAACCGGGGGCTCACCACCAGCCGCTCAAACACGGACCCGAACCACACGCGAACATTGGCATGTTGCAGGTTCTCCATCAGCTGAGACACCGCCACCAGCGCGACGAACTGCCCCGGCTCCACGCCGATGAATCGGGCCAACAGCACAAACACCGCGTCACGGATCACATCGTCCAGCAAGTGGTTGCGGTTGTCGCTCCACAGAGTCATCTGTCGCTGGCTGTGGTGCAGCGAATGCAGTGCCCACCACCAATTCCACTGATGCTGGGCGCGATGCAGCCAATAATTGACCCCGTCGAACACGAGCAAATAAAGCACGAAACTCACCAGGGGCAAATCGGTCACGCCGGGCCACAAGGCATCCAATTGAAAGCTGGGAACACCCGCCAGCCGCATCTGCCCGGCCAACCAATCCCACGCCGGATCGATGCTGAAAAACATCACCAACCGGAACAGGCCCAAGCGGTGGATCAGCGTGTAGACCACGTCAACGTGAACGGCGGCGCGATCGGTCACTGCTTCCACCGGCCGCCAGCGCTCCAAGGCACGAATGAAGGTCAACATCACCAAGATTTGGATCAGGCCGGCCAGTAGCCAGCCGGTCGCGGCAAAGGCCTCCTCCAGCAAATTGCCACCGCCCAAGCCAAAGACCAGGGGCTCAACCACCCCCTCGAACAAGTACAGCTGCGCTTGGTTGAATCCGTCAACGATGGCTTCGATCATGGTTTTCGTCCGCCCGGCTTGCTCTCGGGTTTGGCGTCAGGCTTGCCTTCTAGCTTGCTGATGGGATTGCTAGCGGCATGGCTAGCCGCACTGGCCGCCGGATGCGCCGCAGCCGCCTTGAACAGGCCCGCAAAACGGGGATGCTCATGCAGCGGCGCAAAGCACATGCCTTTGTCTTTCAGCCCCTGCATCAGCGGCTCGAGCACCGCGGGCGCCCAAGGCTCCTGGCGCGACCAGATGCCCAAATGCGCCATCAAGATATCACCGGGCCGGATGTCGCTCAAAGCCCGCTCGAGCAGCATCGCGTTGGGGTAGCGGCTGCTGGACAACTCGTCTCCCAAAAAGCCGGCGGCGCTCCATCCCACATGGGTGTAGCCGCAGCGCTGGGTCGCCGCGAGCAACGCGGGTGAGGCCTTGCCAGCCGGCGCACGGAAGATAGGCCCCAGCGGTTTGCCCGTCATTTCGGTGAAGCGTTTGGCCACTTTGTCCAAGCTGTCGCAGTACTGCTGCGCCGTCACTTCTCGCACCACAGGTTTTTGCATGCCCGCAGCGGTGCGAACTTTGAAGCGCCCGTCGGGCAGGTCTTCCAGCCAAACGTCGTGGTCCCAGGTGTGCGCACCAAAGTCATGGCCCTGCGCGGCCAAGGCCTTCCACCAAGGAGCCCACTTCTCGTCCAGCGTCTGCCCGCCGGTTTGGGTCGGCTCATTGGCCAGGAAAAATGTGGCCTTGGCGTCAAAGCGTTTGAGCGTCTCAACAATCAGCGGCGCCACGCCCATATGACCGGTGTCGAAAGTGAGGTAGACCGGCTTGTCGCAAACCGGAGCGGCCTGCACACCCCAAGCCAGCGCCCATCCCACGATCCCCCCAACCCACGGGCGAGCCAAATGCAAAAAGCCCATCACTGACGCGGCATGTGATCCAAGGTCCACACGCCGTGCGGCGATTTACCCACGCTGACTTGCTGAATCACCTTGCGGCTCACTGTGTCGATCTTGGTCAGCTTGCCCGCCCAACGAGAGGTCACGAGAATCGTCTTGCCGTCGGCCAGCACTTCCATGTCATCCGGGCCGTTCGGGCCGGGAAACTCGTCAACCACCGCAAAGGTCTGCAAATCGATCTTGCTGATGGTGTTGCCAGCACGGTTGCTGACCAACACATGGCGCCCGTCGCCCCAATTGCGGAAGGAGTGCGCGCCTTTGCCTGAAGCGATGCGTTTGACCAACTTGGCAGGTACCGCCGGGTTGCTGACGTCGTAGACCTCCACCTCCTTGGCACCCGTCAAAGCCACCAGGATGTGTTTGTCATCGGGCGCCAGAAAAATATCTGCGGGCATGGGCCCAACCTTGACCTTCCAACGCGGTGTCTGGGTGGCCAGGTCCACCGCCAGCAACTCATCGCTGTCTTGCAGGCTCACGTACAGCACCGTGCTCTTGGTGTCGATGTAGAGATGGCTGGGCGTCTTGGGCGCAGCAATGCGCTTGACCAGTTGGAAAGGATTGTTGGCGTCCGCCGGCACCCAGCGATAAATGCTCACGTGGTCGAGCCGGTTGGCTGCCGTCACAAACCACTTCATATCGGGCGAAAAACGCAGATGGTAGGGGTCGGAAATCCCGTTAATCACCCGCTGCACCTCGGCCGTTACCGGGTTGACAAAGGTCAGCGAGTCCCCCAGCGCATTGGCCACGACCAAGGACTTGTCGTCCGGGGTGAGATAGAGGTGATGCGGCTCTTTGCCCGTGGGGATCCGTTTGATTTCAGTGAAGGTGACCGGGTCGATCACGCTGATGTTGGCATCCAGTGAATTCAAGACAAAAATCGGCTTGGCCGCGCGCGCCAGCGCTGCACCAACTGCAGGCGGTGCCGCCAATGCCGACAAGGCGGAACCAGCAAGAACCCAAGAGGCAAGAACGCGCGGCCGGAACAAAAACAACATCAATGCAACCTCAGGCAGAAAGAAAATGGAGGGCCACCCACCGAGCGGCACCAAGCGCCAGTGTAGTAGGCAGGCGCCAGCGGGTCTTGCCCAGGGTCAATGCACCTGCCGGTTGGCCGCCTGAATGTGCGCGCAGCAACACAAGTCCATCAGCCCCGCTGCCTATACTGCCCGCATGACTGAACACACCCCTGAGCAGACCGCAGCCGGCCCCAACGCTGTGCTCAAACCCGGCGACAGTTATGTACAGTCCTTCGCCCGGGGTTTGTCAGTCATTCGCGCTTTCAATGCGGACGCACCGCAGCAAACTTTGAGTGAAGTGGCCAAACGCTGCCAACTCAGCCGCGCCGGTGCGCGCCGAATTCTGCTGACGCTTGAAACGCTGGGTTATGTCAGCTGCGACGGGCGTCAATTCGCCCTCACGCCGAAAATTCTGGACCTCGGCTTTGCCTACCTCTCCAGCCAACCCCTGTGGCACTTTGCCGAGCCAGTGATGCAGACCCTGGCCAGCGAGCTGGGGGAAAGCGTGTCCGCTGCTGTCCTGGAAAGCAGCGACATCGTCTACATCCTGCGCGTCCCGGCCCGCAAGATCATGAGCGTCAATCTGGGGCCCGGTAGCCGCCTGCCCGCTTGGTGCACCTCGATGGGCCGCGTCTTGCTGGCTGGCCTGAGCCAAGACGCCCTTGACCGCTATCTGCAAGGCCTGGCCGACGGGCCCATGGCCCGCCACACCGTGCGCACGGTTACCAATGAAGAGGAACTGCGGCAGCGGATCGCACAGGTTCGCGAACAAGGCTGGTGCCTGCTGAACCAGGAATTGGAAGAAGGCTTGGTGTCGCTCGCCGCCCCCATCGTGGACCGCAATGGCCACACGCTGGCCGCGCTCAATATTGGCGCGCAAGTCAATCGAACGCCGCCAGAAGCCTTGTTGGAAAACTGCCTGCCCAAACTGACGGAAGCCGCCCGGCGAATCTCCGCCCTGTTGCAAACCAAGGGCTGATTCAAACCACGACGGGCTTGCCACCACGTCGCGAGGCCCTCTCCAACGAAGATCGGCGGTGAAGGCGCCTCCCTCACCGCCGACTGCTGAGCTTGATGAACTCAGGACTCAGGCGCCATGACCCGGCGCCTGTAACCGCATCAACCCATGTGCAAACCGCCGTTGCAGCTGAAATCAGCCCCGGTGGTGAAGCCCGAATCCTCGCCCGCCAGCCACGCCACGATCGCCGCAATTTCTTCAGGCGTACCAAGGCGTTTGATGGGGATGGTCGCGACGATTTTCTCCAGCACCTCAGGCCGGATCGCCTTGACCATATCGGTGCCGATATAACCCGGGCTCACCGTGTTGACCGTGACGCCCTTGGCGGCAACTTCTTGCGCCAAGGCCATGGTGAAGCCATGCATACCGGCCTTGGCGGCCGAGTAGTTGGTTTGCCCAAACTGGCCCTTCTCACCGTTCACCGACGAGATGTTGATGATGCGGCCCCAGCCCCGCTCCATCATGTCTTCAATCACCTGCTTGGTCACGTTGAACATGGAGTTCAGGTTGGTGCCAATCACCGCGTCCCAGTCCGCACGGCTCATCTTGCGGAACATGCCGTCCCGGGTGATGCCGGCGTTGTTGACCAACACGTCCACGGGGCCGTGCTCCGCGCGCACCTTGGCAAAAGCTTCTACGGTGGAGTCCCACTCGGCCACATTGCCCACGGACGCATAAAAGGTATAGCCCAGTGCGGCTTGTTCATGGAGCCACTTGGTGAAGTCGCGGCTCGGGCCGCAACCGGCGATGACCTTGAAGCCCTCTTTGTGCAAGCGCTGGCACATCGCGGTGCCAATGCCGCCCATGCCGCCGGTGACATATGCAATTTTCTGACTCATTTGAATCTCCTTCGCCTCCAGGGCTCGCTGTTCAGGGTCGCTCGCAACGTCGCGTCCAAAACGCTGCTTGCGACTTGTCTCTATTCATCGAAGAAGACGCAGGTAATCTACAGTGCCAGTCAAGGCTCCCGCATGCCCTACAGGTGGTCAAGCGGGTTGACCCTATTGGTGCAAATCCACATCCACCAAGTCTTGATTCACATCAAAACTCAACGTTCCACCGTCAGTGCCACACCCATGCCGCCACCGATACACAGCGAGGCGATGCCCTTCTTGGCGTTGCGTCGCTGCATTTCATGCAGCAGCGTGACCAAGATGCGGGCGCCGGAAGCACCGATGGGATGACCCAGGGCAATCGCGCCGCCATTGACATTGACCTTGCTCATGTCCCAGCCCATTTCCTGGTGAACGGCACAGGCCTGTGCGGCAAAGGCTTCATTGATTTCAAGCAGGTCGAGGTCTTGCGCCTTCCAACCCGCACGCTCCAACGCCTTGCGAGCCGCAGGCACAGGCCCCATGCCCATGATGGCGGGATCGAGGCCTGCCGATGCATAAGAAGCAATGCGCGCCAAGGGCGTCAGACCCAATTGAGCCGCCTTGGTAGCCGTCATGAGCAGCAGGCCCGCCGCGCCGTCGTTCAAGCCGGAGGCATTGCCCGCCGTCACGCTGCCGGCCTTGTCGAAGGCAGGGCGCAAACCCGCCAGCACGTCGGCATTGGATTTGCGGTTGATGAATTCATCGGCATCAAAGACGATGGGGTCGCCCTTCTTCTGGGCGATCGACACAGCGGCAATCTCATCCTTGAACCGGCCGGCATCCTGAGCAGCGGCAGCCTTTTGCTGAGAACCGAGGGCCAGCGCGTCTTGCGCCTCCCGACTGATGCCGTATTGCTTAGCCACATTTTCAGCGGTGATGCCCATGTGGTATTGGTTGTACACATCCCACAGGCCGTCGGTGATCATGGTGTCAATCAACTTCCAGTCGCCCATGCGTTGACCGTCACGCGAGCCGGGCAGCACGTGGGGGGCGAGGCTCATATTTTCCTGGCCACCAGCGATGACGATGTCGCTGTCACCGTCGCGAATGGCCTGCGCGGCCAGCATCACAGCCTTCAAGCCGGAGCCGCACACCTTGTTGATCGTGAAGCCCGGCACCGACTGCGGCAAGCCCGACTTGATCACGGTTTGGCGCGCAGGGTTTTGGCCGGCGCCGGCGGTCAACACTTGGCCCAGGATCACTTCATTGATCTGCCCGCCCTCCAGGCCCGAGCGACGCAGCAGGTCTTTCACCACGGTCGCACCGAGCTCAACGGCGGATGTCTTGGCCAAGGTGCCGCCAAACTTGCCAATGGCGGTACGCGCTGCGGCCACAATCACGATGTCTGTCGTCATGTCTGTCTCCAATCCGTTCAATTAAAAGGTTATGTTTTCGCAAGACCCGATCGGCTGCCGGGTCGCTGCGCGGTGAAATTTAGAACTTGTCCGCAACTTCTCAGGCTTTTTGCTTGACGTAGCGGCCGGGCGCCGCCTCGATAGCTTTGTATTTACGATTGCCCGGCGTTTTGGGTGCCGGCACCTGCGCGCCGGCGTGGGTCGCCAGCCAGTTCGACCAATCCGTCCACCAGCTGCCGGGATGCTCCACCGCGGTGGCCTGCCATTGCTCGGCGGTTGCAGGCAAGGCTGCACTCGGGGCGATCCAATGGCTGCGCTTGTTCTTGGCGGGCGGGTTGATCACCCCGGCGATATGGCCGGACGCCCCCAGCACAAATCGTTTGTCACCCTTGAAGATCTGCGTGCTCCGGTAGGCGGCATCCCAAGGCACGATGTGGTCTTCACGCGAGCCGTAAATGTAGACCGGTGATTCAATACGCCCCAGGTCAATCGACTCGCCGCAGACGGTCAGGCGCCCAGGAATGCGCAGCTCATTCTGCAAATAGGTGTGGCGCAGATACCAGCAGTACATGGGGCCAGCCATATTCGTGGCGTCGCCGTTCCAGTAGAGCAAGTCAAAGGCTGGTGGCGCTTCGCCCTTGAGGTAGTTGCCCACCACATAGTTCCAGACCAGGTCGTTGGGCCGCAAAAAGCTGAAGGTGGTCGCCAGTTCCTGGCCTTTAAGCAGGCCGGGGCCTTTGGGTGCATCGGGGCCGATGGATTTCTCGCGCATCTGCACCAAGGCCTCATCGACAAAAATGTCCAAGATGCCATTGGCCGAGAAGTCAATCAGCGAGGTCAACAAGGTAACACTGGCAGCCGGTTGCTGGCCGCGCGCCGCCAGCACCGCCAAGGCCGTGGCCAAAATGGTGCCGCCTACGCAAAAGCCCAAGGTGTTGATGGTCTTGGTGCCCGCAATTTCCTGTGTAACGGTAATGGCCTTGATGGCGGCCTGCTCGATGTAGTCGTCCCAAGTCCAGGCGGCACAGCTGGCATCCGGATTGCGCCAACTCACCACGAACACCCGGTGGCCCTGTGCCACCGCATAACGGATCAGGGAGTTCTCGGGCTGCAGGTCAAGGATGTAGAACTTGTTGATGCAAGGCGGGATCAATAAGAAGGGCCGCTCATGCACCTTGTCCGTCAAGGGCTTGTATTCGATCAACTGAAAAAAGTCGTTCTCGAACACGATGTCGCCCGGCGTGCTGGCCACGTTGCGGCCCACTTCAAACGCGCTTTCATCGGTTTGGGACACATGGCCGCGTTGCACATCGGCCCACAGCTGTTGCATGCCCTTGGCAATGCTTTCGCCTTGCGTCTGCAGGGCCAGCTTTTGGGCTTCAGGGTTCAGCGCCAGAAAATTACTGGGCGAGGCCGCGTCCACAAACTGCTGCACGGCGAAACGGATGCGCTGACGGGTCTTTTCTTCCCCCTGCACCTGATCGGCCATCTGCTGCAGCGTCTTGGCGTTGAGCAAGTACAGCTGCGCCATGAATGAAGCCGCCGGATTGGCCTGCCAGGCCTCGTCGGCAAATCGGCGGTCGGCCAGCGGCTTGGGTGCCGGCGCTTGTAACGAGCCCAAATGCAAGGCGCTGTTCCATATATCGGTGGCCTGCTTGATGTAGTTTGACTGCAAGTCGCTCAACGCAGTCGGCGGAATTTGCAGACTCAACATGGCGTTCCACAGATCACCCAGCCCGGCCGCCTTGCCCGCCGCGCTCTCACCCCCAGGGGCACTGGCAGATGCCGCTGCGGCATCTTTTTCAACGGAACTTTCAGACGCCGCTGTGGCGGCTTTCGATTTACGTGCCATGGGTCTCCTCCCAACGGTCTCAGACCAAAAACTTGAATGTGCCACGGCAAGAGCGGGTTCAGGATTGCGGCGCTGCCCGGCCCGCTTGCCATGGCCTGTTCGGCTCATTCTCGTCAATCGATGTTGTAACCTCCATCCCTTACCTTGCCATGACACAACATGAATTTGATTGCAATCACCTGGGGCTATGTGGCGTTGATGATGGCCTTGGCCGAGGCCACCAGTACGCAGGGCAGCATTCTTGGCGCGGTGATCACCTTCTTGCTGTACGGAGTGCTTCCGATCGCCATCCTGCACTACATCCTTGGCAGCCCCGGTCGACGAGCGTTGAGCAAAAAGCGTGCCTTGCTGGAAGAAACGGGCGATCAAGCCCCCGTGCCCACTTCAACACAAGGCAATGGCGGCGACCATGCGCCCACCGGGCGGCTCCCGGCGGAAGGAAAAGAACCGTGAGCGTTCACTGAACGTACACCACTCACCGCCGCTGACGCGCCCCACCCCCAGTGCCTGAAGACGCAGGCGCGCCAAACCCGCCAAGTCGGCATGCCAGCGCGCCTCGCCGGACGCCTTGGGGCGGTAGCGAAAAAAGGCGGTGTCCGCCAACACCGGAGCTTGGCCAAAAGCCTGCAAAACGTCGGCCCCCACTTCAAAGGCATCCGGGCCGATGCAAGCGCCCAACCAGGCCTGCACCTTTTCGGGGCGGCACCCTGCGGCGGTGCACAAGGCGGCCACTGTGTTCTCCAACACGCCGCCGGCCAAACCGCGCCAACCCGCATGGGCCCCCGCGACCCCGCCAGGCGCAGCGAACAACACCGGCAAGCAATCCGCCACCTGAATGGCCACGCCCACGCCGGCTTGCGTACTGACGCCTGCATCAGCCACCCACAAGTGGCCGGGCGCACTCTGGACTGCCTGTGTCTCATGGGCCGCGCACAACACGGCCACGTCAACGCCGTGGACTTGCTGCAAAAATACCGCCTCAGCCCCCAGGGCTTGGCTTACTCGCGCCCGGTTTTGCGCAACCGCTTCAGGCGCATCCCCCACGGCAGAGCCCACATTCAAACTGGCAAACATGCCTGCGCTCACGCCGCCCGCACGGGTGGTCATAAAGGCCCGCACGGGCAAACCCTCAAACGCTGGCCGCAGCCAGTCGGGGTGGATCAACGGGCTGACTTCATTCAGCCTGATTTCATTCAGCATCAGGGCAAGCGCTCGGCTGCGTCTTGGCAAAAGCGTCCAGCGTCATGCAGTGCTCAAACACTCGCATCACGGTGGGCACATGATCCAGCCGGCAGTCGAAGCGCTGCGCATTGAAAATCTGCGGTACCAGCAAACAGTCGGCCAAACCCGGCGTGTCGCCGTGGCAAAAGGCGCCACTCATGCCGGCCAGGCGCTGCTCAACAACCGCCAGACCCGACTCCACCCAATGGCGGTACCAGCGGTTTTTGTTGTCTTCGTCCATGCCCAACTCTTTGCTGAGGTAGCGCAAGACCCGCAGATTATTGAGGGGATGGATTTCACAAGCAATGTCTTGCGCCAAGGCACGCACCCGCGCGCGGCCCAAGGCATCAGGCGGCAACAACGCGGGCTCCGGATGGGTTTCATCCAGGTACTCGATGATCGCCATGGACTGGCTGACCAAGGCATCGCCGTCGCGCAGCAGCGGCACCAGCCGCGACACCGAGGCGCTGGCATACGCCGGGTCAAACTGCTCGTTGCGTGCGAGATGTACCGAGCGATAGTCGTAATCCAGCCCCTTGAGTGCCAAAGCAATTCGCACCCGGTACGAGGCTGACGAGCGGAAATAATTGAAGAGTTCCATGGAGGGGAATCATGCCATGGTCATGCCCCTCTGGCACCTGATTCTGCAGCCTGTTGCGGCTCCCGAATCGAACACCCAGCTACACTGAATCCCATGTTCACGCACCGACGCTTCAAGTTCTGCCCCAACTGCGGCGCCGCCGTCGATTACCGGGTACCGGCTGATGACAACCGGGCCCGCGCCACCTGCGACGCCTGTAGCAGCATTCACTATGAAAACCCGATCAATGTCGTCGGGACCCTGCCCGTTTGGGGCGAGCAGGTGCTGCTGTGCCGGCGCGCTATCGAGCCGCGTCACGGCTTCTGGACGCTGCCCGCTGGTTTTCTGGAACTGGGCGAAAGCTGCGCCGATGGCGCCCTGCGTGAAACCGACGAAGAGGCCGGTGCGCAGATCGAATTACAGCCGCTCTACACCTTGATGAATGTGCTGCGCGTGGGGCAAATTCACCTGTACTACCGCGCCCGGCTGCTGTCACCCACCTTCAACCCCGGCCCAGAGACGCTGGAAGCGCGGCTCTTTCATGAGCACGAGGTGCCGTGGGAGGAACTGGCGTTCCGCACGGTGCGCGAAACCCTGCAACGCTTCTTCGAAGACCGCCGGCTGGGGCGCCCGTTCGAGCTGTACTGCGCGAACATCGAATAGCCGCTGAAGGCCGGCGTTAGTGATTCGCTCGGCCCGTCTGGCCACCCTCAGCGCGCCGCAGCGCGGCCCGTGGCCCAAGGCCCGGTCACGCCGTCAAGCTCGCAATCCCAAAGCGCCTGTACATCCATGGCGTCGCTGACCCCCTCGGCATAGACCTTCAGCGCCAAGCTGCGCAACATCACCACCATGCCGCGCACAAAGGCGGCGCGTGCGGCGTCGCCAGAAACACCGCTGACCACGGCGACGTCGAGCTTCACGTAGTCCAAGCCCGCTTGGTAGAGGCGATCCACCTCGGCCAGACCGGCGCCCACATGCTCCAGCCCCAGCTTGACGCCCAGCGGGCGAAGTTGGCGGCCCATCTCCAGCAGCAGATCGAAATGTGCGACCGCGGCCCCTTCCGCCAGCTCAAGACCCAATTTCCGCGCCGCCTGCGGCGACTGGAACACCGACTCCCGCAGCCGGGCTACAAAACCTCCGTCCAGCAGGGAGGCGGGCGCAATATTGACGCAACGAGGCAAGTCATCGGCCGCAATGGCCTCCAATGCGAGGGCGACCGCCAACAAATCAACCTCAGCAGTCAAACGGCTGCGCTGGGCCAGGGGCAACCAGCGCGCGGCGGGCTCAAAGGCTCCGCCTTGCTCCAGTTGCAACTGGAGCGGGCATTCCTGATGCGCCAGGTGGCCGGCTTTGTCCAGCACCGGATAGGCCACCAAACGCCCGCGGCGGTCTTTCAACGCAGCCAAAATTTGCGCCCGCCACGCTTGCTCGCCCTGTGCCATCCCTGCGGGCCCTGCCAGCCCCGCCGGGCCAGACTCCGCCGCACTGATGACCGGGGGACTCACCACCACCGCGAAGCCGGCCAGGCTTTCAGCCTGCGCCAAGGCCGCGTCGGCCGCGCCAAACCATTGGCCCACGGCTTGGTGGCGCGGCAGATCCACAGCGCTCAAGGCCAATTGAATGCCATTGCCAATAGCCGGCAAGCTGGCACGCAAGGCTTCATTCAAGGCATGCGCTGTCTCACCCGCCACATCGGGTGCGGGCAGCCACAGCGCAAAGTCAGCGCCATTCAAACGCCCGGCTAAACATCCTCGCACGCGGTCCGGGTAGGCTTTCACCGCTTTAGCAATGGTCAGCAGAATTTCGTCCACCGCCGGCCGGCCCAGGCGTTGGTTGAGCCCGACCAGATCCCGCAGTCTCAACAGCACCAAGCCAGCACGCGCCGGCCCCTCATCTCGGCCCAGCGCTGAACTCAATTCAGCCATGAAGTGTTTGCGCGTACTCATGCCGGTGAGCGGATCGCAATGGGCTTGGATGCGTAGCACATGCAGCTGCTCCGCCTGGGCCTCAAACATGCCGCCCAGGCGCTGCACCATCGCGTTCATGGCCTGCGTCAGGCCACGCAACTCAGGTACCTCGGACTCCGGCACCACCTTGAAATTTCCCTCCACCACGGCATGGGCCTGCGCAACCACATCGTCCAAGGGACGGCGAATTCGCCGCAACACCGAAAACGCCGCCAGGCCAGCCAAGCCGCCCACGCAGGCCAGGATCAGTGCAATACGGGTCACGCAGCGCCACAGCTCGTCATGTGCATAGGCAGACTGGCTGCTGACTTCGACGGAACCAATGGCATTCCAGCCATTCGACACCTGCGCCACGCCGGGCTGCACCACGATGGGCGTCAGCGCAACAAACCAGGCCGGCGCGTGGCTCAGCGCGGGCGGGCCATGGCGCTCCACCTTCGGTTTGCCATCGGCCCCGCGCAAGGTCACGCTCTGGTAGTAACCGGTATCGAACAAGGCCGACATCTGCAGGTCCATCAGCACCGGGTCGCCTTGTTGCTGCGACAACACCAGTGCCAGCGCCTGCGCGTTGTCACTGTTTTTCATTTGCAGCTCGGTTTGCAGCAACAAGCGCACCGAGGCCGTGGACACCGCCACGCTGCCCAGCAAAGAGGCCAACACCAAGCCAATCACCAACAAACCAATCTGACGCATCAAGGACATGAACAACCCCCAGCAGAAATCATTTTTTCGTTCCTCAGAAACCTTCAGCCCGCGCCTTGGCCAACAAATCGCGCCACATCGACAAGCGCTGCAAAGGGTCGCCCGCTGACGTAGAACCCACCCCCTGCCACAAGCCCTCGCCATTGAAGCTGAACACCGGCTGCAAATCGGGGCGCTGAGACGCGGGACGCACATCGGCAATCAGATTGTCCAAAATCAAAGGCTCGGCCCCAGGCTGTGCATAGTAGGCCAGCACCATATGGGCCACCGAGCGCCCTGCCTGCGAAGCACGCACATACACCATGCGCAGCTTGGCAACGGGAGTGCCCGCCGACAGCAGACCGTAGTA
Source organism: Roseateles koreensis (assembly GCF_028595305.1). Lineage (GTDB taxonomy): Bacteria > Pseudomonadota > Gammaproteobacteria > Burkholderiales > Burkholderiaceae_C > Paucibacter_A > Paucibacter_A koreensis. The sequence continues at coordinate 105,834 of NZ_JAQQXS010000015.1, forward strand.
TTTGGCGATGGCGTAGTCTTCGCAATCGCCTTCGCCTTTGCTCAAGGCTTCAAGCGGACTGGCCCAGTAGTCGATCTTCCCCCACACCTCGATGTCTTCATGAAATTCGATGTGCTTGTTGAAGAACGCATTCACCTCCGTCAGGCGCTGCACTTCGTCCAGGCTGGCAACATGCTCGATCATGGCCAACATCAGCTTGGCTTCTGACACCGTTTTGGGCGAATGCTTTGCCGCGGCTTCCAACACCCGCGCCGTGTCAAGCGCCTGACTGACCGACCCGCTGAACATAGCCAGCAAACACACCATCGTCATCACCGCCGCCGCGCAGGTGCGTGAATTCAGACGCGCCAGCCGGGCGGGTCTGAATAGTGCAATGCGATGAGCATTAAGTGGCATTCAGTGCAGGTTTAAAGTTATCAAACTCCGGGGCAAGAAGCTGTTACCCGGGACATAATCCGTTGCACTTTACAGGCTGATTCTGGTTAATGCGCCTTACCACCAGCCAAATTCACTCTCGCCCCATGAGCACCCTCACGATCCGCCAAGAAATTGACAAAGCCCGCCAGACGGGGCCGCTCAAGCAAATCGTTATTCCCCCATGCCCTGAGCTGTTGGCTCGCTTGCAACAAGCCATGAGCAGCAGCCAACCTGACCTGACTGAAGTGGCCCGCATTGCGGCCAGCGACGTGGCCATGTCGGCCACCTTGCTGCGTTTGGCCAACAGCCCCATCCATCTGTCGGACGGCATGCCTTGCAACACCGTAGGCCAGGCCATGACCCGCATCGGCTTGAACGAAACCAGCCAGGTGATGACCGGCTTTCTGCTGCGCAATGCCATCCCGGTCAACAACCCCCACCTGACCCGCTTTTGGGAGCGCTCAACCAAGCGCGCCATCGCCATGGCCTTTGTGGCGCGCCAACTGCCCGGCTTGTCGCCAGACTTGGCGCACACCTTCGGCTTGTTCTGCCATGTCGGCATGCCCGTGCTGCTGCAGAGTTTGCGGGGCTATGGCTCCACCATGGTTGAAGCCGCCGCGCGCATCGACCGTCCCTATATCGCCACCGAAAACGCCAATCACCGTACCGATCACGCGGTGGCCGGCGCCTTGCTGGCCCGCGCCTGGAACATGGCCCCCGAATTGATGGCGGCAATCCGCCTGCACCACGACTACGCCTCTCTCGGCAGCTCCGACATCGAGCCCGAAGTGCACACCCTGGTGGCCGCCGGCCTGATCGCTGAACACCTGATGCGCCAGCACGAAGGGCTGAACGACGACACCGACTGGGCCACCCACCACGGCGCAGCCATGGACTGGCTGCACGTCACGCCAGCCGACATCGAACAGTGGGACGATCAGTTGCGGCCGGTGCTGGATTACGCTTGATCTGTTGATGAAGGGTCGTCTGAGCAAAGCAGACAACCCCTCGAAGCAAGCCACTCAATGGCCCGTCACCGGGCTGCTGAGTCTGAGTTTTCCAAAGTCAAAAGCTATGGCGAACACCAAGCTGCAAGGCCGTCACGTCTTGGCCCAAACCGGTGTGGGGCCCGGCGCCGGTGGCACCGTCGGTGGAATAGCCTGTCAGGCTGCCGTTTTGGATGCTGGAAACCACCGCGTAAACGCGCGTGCGTTGACTCAAATCGTGACTGTAGACCAAGCTCCATTGGCTTGCGCGACTGCCTTCCAGATGGCGAGTTCGACTGCTCGCCACACCGGCACTCAGAGTGTCTCTGCTTGACAGGGGAATATTGGCGCCCAGAAATGCCTCGGTTCGGTCCACCGCATCCAATCCACCAAAGTTTTGAATGGCCTGCATCCCGCCTGACAGGCGAACGACGCCAAAGTCATAGGCCGCCACCATGACCGCGAAGGTTTCATCCCGCTGATCCGCCGAGTCACGGCGCGTCTGGCTCCCTGAGACGCCGACGCTAAAGGCTCCGCCCACATACTGGGCGCTCAAGGCATAGTGATTGCCTTGGCTCGTGGCGCCTTTTTCGCCCAGAGCCAGCATGGCCGAAGCCGAGAAGCCCCCCCAAGTCGGCGTGGCGTAGACCACGGCATTGTTCTTGCGCAGATTTACCGACGCCACGCCACTGGCGAAAGGCGAGCCAGCGGCCGTCCCCAGGGCATCGAAGTTGTCAACCAGCAGGTAAGTCGGCGTGTGTTGCCGCCCCAGGGTCAGGGTACCCGCCGTGCTGCTGGCCAGGCCCGCATAGGCCTGACGCCCGAATGCCAGCCCGCCTTGGCCCTGCGTGCCTGTGTCGGCATTGATGCCCATTTCCAGTTGGAACACCGTTTTCAACCCTTGCCCCAGGTCTTCAGCCCCCTTGAAGCCCAGGCGCGACCCGTTGAGGCCGCCAGATTGCAGGGCAAACTGGTTGCCCCCTCCGCCATGCCCGTACTGGCCAAAGAGGTCAACCATGCCGTAAACAGCGACGGATGAGTCCGCAAAGCTTGCCAGAGGAGCCAGCAGAATCGAGAGGACCAGAGGAATTTTTTTGCAATGCATGTCAATACTCCATTGAATAAATGCGAGACGTGAGAACAATAAAAGCGACGCCGTCAGGCATGCGGCGGCCCGCCCTGCACTCGTGCGCGAGGACAAACTGGGCTACGAGGATGCGAAGCAGTGGATGTTTTGTGTCGGCTCAGTGCGCGCGATGGCTCATGCCCGACCCTTCCAGGGCACCAGGCGACGCTCCAGCCAGCGCATGGTCAGGTCGAACATCAGCGCCAGCGCGCCGATGACCAGGATGCCCATGATCACGACTTCGGTGACCAGGAACTTCGAGGCGCTCAGCACCATGAAGCCCAAGCCGGCGGTGGCGGCCACCATTTCAGCAGCCACCAACGTTGTCCAGCCAAAGCCGATGGCGATGCGCATGCCGGTCAATATCTCGGGCAGCGCTGCGGGCAGGATCACATGCCGCAACACCTGACCCCGTGTTGCACCCATCGAATATGCCGCGTGGATCTGCTCAATGGCCACGGAACGAACACCGGCCCGAGCACTCATCGCCAAGGGAGCGAACATGGCCAAGTAGATCAACAGCATTTTTGAGGCTTCACCGATGCCCATCCAGATCACCACCAACGGCAGGTAGGCCAGTGGCGGCAGAGGCCGGTAGAACTCGACGATAGGGTCGAACACACCGCGGGCGATGCGATTCACGCCCATGAGAATGCCGATGGGCACGGCCGTGAGTGTGGCCGCAGCAAAGGCGCCGAAAACCCGCATCGAACTCCAGGCGATGTGCGTCAGCAAGGTGGCATCGGCAAACCCCTCGGTAGCGACCAGCGTGAACTGCTCCCACACGGCCTGCGGCGAGGGCAAAAAGAGCGGTTTGATCCAGGCCATATGGGTGACCCAGGCCCATAGGGCGATCAGCAATGCGCTGGTGACAAGACTCAGCACCAAGCTACTGCCATTGCCGGGCGCGCCGTACTGTTCACCCGGCTTGACAGGCCTGGCTTGGCGGATCCGTTGAATCAGGCTACGGCGGCGGGTTGCCGTGCTCATCGGCTCTGCAGTTGGCAGAGTGAGGTTAGCGGTGTTCATGCGGTGACCTCCTCGTCGCCATGGATGATGCTGAGCACCTGCTCCCGCAGGGCAATGAACTCTGAGCTGGATTTGATGGCCCGTGCGTCACGCGAAGCCAGGAAACGGCGCCCGAATTCCAGCGAAAACTCGCGGGTGATGCGCCCCGGTCGTGGCGACATGATGATCAGCCTTGTGCCCATGAACAAAGCCTCTTCCACATCGTGGGTAATGAAGAACATCATCTTGCGGGTACGCTGCCAGATGTCGAGGATCAGCTCTTGAACCCGCTCACGTGTCAGCGCATCCAGAGCACCCAAAGGCTCGTCCAACAGCAGCATGTGCGGGTCATTGGTCAGCGCGCGCGCAATGCCCACGCGCTGCTGCATGCCGCCTGATAGTTGGTAGATCGCGTGGTGCTTGAAGTCGGCCAACCCCGTCAGCGTCAGAAAATGCATGGCACGCTCTTCCCGTTCGGCCTTGGCAAGACCCTTCAACTTCAACCCCAGGCACACGTTGTCCAGCACATTGAGCCAAGGCATCAACGCATGCTTCTGAAACACCACGCCACGGTCGGCACCTGGGCCCGTCACCTGGTCGCGCAGCAAGCTGGAAGCGTCTTGTTGCTCAGGGGGCTCGCCCGGATAGTGCCCAAGGGTGATCAACCCCGTGGTCGGCTGAATGAAGCCGGACATCAGGTTCAAAAGCGTGGTTTTGCCACAGCCTGAAGCACCCAGCGCCACGACGAAATCACCTTCGACAACTTCCAGATTGACCCCGGACAAGGCCACCACGTCCTGGCCCGGAATGCGGCCAGGATAGACCACAGACACATCATGTATTTTCAAACTCAGGCTCATGGCCTCTCCTTGGGGGTCATCGCGATGCAATCCGCGTCTATGCGTTGCAGACCTTGTGCGCCGTCAGAGTCACTTTGAGACAGCACTCACAAAGGCGGGATTCACGGCGAGGCTGTAGTCGGGCAGCAACGCACTGATCTTCTTGCTTTCTTTCAAGAACGCGGCAGTAGCGGCAAGTGCTTTGGCAACACCGCTGGTCTTGCCGCCGCCCAACCAGACCGGGCCGGCCTGCTCTGCAGCCAATGGAAACTTGTACAAGCCCATGACCTCGGGCACTTCTTCGGGCTTGGCGCCGGAGAGTTGCGCTACCTTCGCTACCTTGGGCGATTTGGCGGTCCAGTTCTGCGGGGCCTCGACATAGTCGGCCGTTGTGGTTTGCAACACTTTGGTGAAGGCGGTCATGGCCGCTGTGTTCTTGGCGGCGAAGGTTTTGTCCACGACCAGGGCATCGAACGTCGCCTTACCCCAACTGGTGAGCAAGCCGGAGGTCAGCAACACCTTGCCGCTTTGCTTGAGGTGGCCCAAGGCCGGATCCCACACGAAGGCCGCATCGATATCACCGCGCTCCCAAGCCGCAGTCATGTCAGAAGGCGCCAGGTTCAAGACCTTGACCTTGTTTTGCAGGCCAAATTGTTCCAACGCGAACAAGGCGTGAAAGTGCGTGGTCGACACAAAAGGCACAGCGAGTCGTTTGCCAGCCAGATCTTGCGGCGACTGAATGCCGCTGCCGTTGCGAACGACCAAAGCTTCGGCATCGGCAATGTTGTCCAACACCCAGAACACCTCAATGGGCATGCCACGGCTGACTGCGGCTGCCACTGGGCTGCTGCCTGCCACACCGATCTGCACGTCTCCTGAGGCCATGGCTGTCATCACATCGCCACCGCTGTCGAAGTTGCGCCATTTGATGGTCCATCCTGTGACCTTCTCGAACTCCTTGGCCGCAATTGCGGCCTTCCAGGGGGCGAACATGGACTGGATGCCGACGGTCACGGTTTCGGCCTGAGCAGCGGCGGTGCCCCCCAAGCAGCTGACCGCAGCGGCCATCAGGAGTGCACGGCGAATGAGAGAGATCGATGTCATGGCAACAGCTCCAAATTGAAATACAAGGAAAAGAAGTGTTCGTGTGCTTTGCATCGTAGGGATGGCGCGTGATTTGCTTTAGATCCACCAGGCAAGCGATTTGGTGCCAACCATGCAAGGTGCAGGCCAGGCCGCAGGAACCCAAAGGACATGACACGATGCTGGAACGATATCTACGGCCTTTTGAAGCCGGCCGAGGCCTGCAGGCCCAATTGCGAGAGAACCTACTGGACGCCTTGCTAGACGGCGCCCTCTCACCTGGCGAGCCCATGCCTTCGTCACGCCACCTGAGCCAGCTCTTGAAGGTGTCGCGCAACACCGTCGTGCTGGTCTACGAGCAATTGGTGCAGGACGGATTTCTCACGTCCGCAAAACGGCGGGGCTACTTCATCAACGAGAAGTTCGTGAGCCAGCAGCTGCGCGTGCGCTTCAAGCCAGCCGCACCCGCATTGGGCGAGCGGCCGGACGACGCACCGAACTGGGGCCAGCGGATCAAATGCCACCCCTCGCAATTCAGCGCCATTGTCAAACCGCGCAACTGGCGCGACTACGACTACCCCTTCATTTATGGGCAAGTCGAATACGACGAAGTCACCACCACGCGTTGGCGCAACTGCACCCGGCTGGCCAGCTTGCGTGCGCATATGCGCAGCTGGATCGACGACCATGTGACTCTGGACGACCCGATCTTGGTCGAGCAGATCATGCAGCGCATCCTGCCCAAGCGGGCCATCACGGCGCGCCCCGAAGAAATCATGGTCACCATCGGCACGCAAAACTCCCTGTATTTGGTGGCCCAACTGCTAGGGGGGGGAGGAACGGTTCTCGGCTTGGAGAACCCGGGCTATGTGGATGCACGCCACATTTTTGAGCTCTCGGGGACGCAACTCCGGCCCCTGCGGGTCGACGCCCAGGGCCTGGTGATCAACGAGCAATTGAATCCTTGCGACCTCGTGTTCTGTACCCCGAGCCACCAGTCACCCACCGGCGTGACCCTGCCCATCTACCGGCGCATGGCCTTGCTTGAAAAGGCGCGTGAGCAAGATTTTTTGGTGATCGAGGATGACTACGACACCGAGCACAACGCATTGGGCGGCAACCACCCCGCGCTCAAAAGCTTTGACCACAGCGGACGCGTGATCTATCTCGGCAGCCTGACCAAGAACCTGTTGCCCGGCGTGCGCCTGGGCTACATCGTCGCCGATGAAGAGCTGATTCATGAGCTGCGTGCACTGCGGCGCTATATGTACCGTCACCCGCCGCAAAACAACCAACGCACCATGGCGTTGTTTCTGTCGATGGGGTACCACGACGAGCACGCGCGCCGGCACCAGGAGATGTTGGGCCGCAAATGGCGCTTGGTGACGCAAGCCATGCACCAGCACCTGCCGGAGTTCGAGTACTCGGGCATGCCGGGCGGATCAAGCATCTGGGTGCATGGGCCTCTGGGGTTCGACGCCTGGGACTTTCAACGGCGCGCGGCACAACGGGGTGCCCTGATCGAGCCCGGCGATATCCATTTCATCGGGCAGGAAGCCCCCAAGGATTACTTTCGCCTAGGTTTCAGTGCGATTGCCGATGAGCGCATCAACCCGGGCATTGCGGCACTGGCGCAAGCTTGGCGGGCAATGGCACCCGGCAGGTCGCTGGCGGACGCTGCCTGATGGCCTGTCTGCAACTTGGCGAGATATTTAAGGCATTCAAGGCGCCTCGTCGCGCAGGTGGTACCAGTGGTACAAGGCACGCTGCCCCAGCCGCCTGAAGGGCGCGAAATAGCGGGCCCGGACCCAGTTGGCCACATTCGGATATTCCAGTGGCGTGTTGTAGATTGGCAGCTCGAACACCTTGCCGGCCTGACCCGCAATGCGTTGAGCCAGACGCTTGCCAGCATGGGCTGAGAACGCCACCCCGTTGCCGCCATAACCCAGCGCATAAAAGATGTTTTGCATCGGATCCGGCTGGGTGACGCGCGGCATCATGTCGTGACTCACATCCACCCAGCCCCACCAACTGTGGTCGATCTGTATGCCACGCAACGCCGGAAATTTTCGGTGCAGCCCCTCAACCAAAACAGCCAGGTGCCGGGGGTTCGCCGCATCGGCGCCGGTAATGGCACTGCGGCTGCCGATCTGGACCCGGTTGTCCGGTAATTGGCGGTAGTAAAAACGCAAAGTACGGGTGTCGGTGATCACCTCCTTGGTGAGGAAGTTGGTGGCGGCCAGTTCGTCCGGGGTGAGCGGTCGCGTCACCAGCGAGTTTGACAAAATTGGCATGATCTTCGACTTCAACTGCGGGTGTAGACCGTTGCTGGTGTAGCCCCCCGTGGCAAAGCCCACCGCCCGGGCACGCACGGTGCCACCTGGCGTGCGCAAATGGTGTACCCCATTTCGGGTTTCAAAGCCGATCACTGGGCTGGCGGGATGTACTTTTACCCCTAGAGCCCGCGCCATGCGCAAGTAGCCAAACGCCAACTTGAGGGGATGCACGCCGATGCCATCAGGCTCATGGAGCGCGCCAAAGGCTTCCGCATCCTTGACGTATTCCTCAGCCAACTCCTCACGCGACAGCATGCGCGTGTCGTAACCGAAGATCTCCCGCATGACTTGGGCCTCCTTGCGCAGAAAGGCCATTTTCCGTTCGCGGTGCGCAATATAGAGATGTCCGCCCGGTTGCGGGTCACAGGGCACCTCGGCCACCAGGTTTTTGAACGTATCGAAGCCTTCACGAATTTCATCATCGAGCTTCAGCGCCACCTCCTTGCCCCAGCGCTGGATCCACTGCGAGCGGTAGAGGCGGCCGCTCGCATTCTGGCCTTGCCCCCCATTGCGGCTGGTGCAACCCCAGGCAGTCTGATTGGCCTCGAGCACCGTGGCACGAATGCCATGCTCTCTCGCCAGGAACAGGGCGGTAGCAAGGCCAGTAAACCCCGCGCCGACGATGACCACGTCGGCATCTGTATCACCTGTGATGGGGCCGTCATCCTGCGGCGGAGCACCGGCCGTAGCGACCCAGTACGTCGGCGCATAGCCCGTGCCGTGGCCGGGATGCGGGGCCACGAGCGGGTCATAGCTCGGCACGTAGCCTTGCAAATGTGAAGAAGCCACGGTGGCGGAAGTGAGGGGAGCAGGCTCTGTGTCGAGATTGGGGCGCATGATCGCATTCCTGTTGCACTGCGGCGATGGTGAAGCCTGCCGCCATGCCAGGGTAGGACCAGTCATGACCATCCTTGGTGCCAGGCCCCGATTGCGTCGGTTTTCCCACATCACTGGACCCATACCTTCAGCCATCTGGCGCCACTTTGACGCCCGCATTCTCCTAGGATGGCGCTACGCCTGATGGAACGCCGGAATGCCCGCGCGCCGTGCCGCTCCTCCCTATTTATCTCTGCCCCTATCTACCCATGAGCACATCCTCCTCCGTGGATCTTCATTTCTTGCAAGACTTTGCCGCCGCCTGGAACAGACACGACATCGAGGCACTGATGTCATTCATGAGCGAGGACTGCGCCTTCCACGCCGTAGCCGGCCCGGACCTCATGGGCCGCAGCTTCCACGGCCATGACGCGGTTCGGGCGGGCTTCCAACTGGCGTGGCAAACCTTCCCTGACGCGGCCTGGCTGAACGCCGAACACTTCGTTGCCGGAGACCGCGGCGTCTCGGAATCCACCTTCTGCGGAACCCGCGCGGACGGCTCGCGCATCGAGGCCCGGATGGTAGATGTGTTCACATTCCGGGACGGCAAGATCGCCGTCAAGAATGCCTTCCGCAAGGACAGGCCAGCGCAATGAGACCCAGTGTCCTAACCCCGCATGACCTCGCCGCCGCTCTGGCCGTGGTGCTGATCTGGGGGCTCAACTTCGTCGCCATGAAGTTGGCTCTGCATGACTTCACGCCCATGCAGTTGGGCGCAGTGCGCTACGTCTTCGCCGCGCTGCCCCTGATCCTTTTCGTGAAGCGCCCGGCCGTGGGCTGGCGCTGGGTTCTCGCCTATGGTCTGGTGCAGGGCGTGGGGCAGTTCGGCCTGCTTTTCCTGGCGCTACGTTTGGGCATGACGGCCGCCCTGGCTTCGGTGCTGATGCAAACGCAGGTCTTCTTCACCGCCTTGATGGCTTTCTTCTTGCTGCACGAACGGCTGAGTCGCCCCCTAGTGGGTGGGCTGCTGTTTGCGCTGGCGGGCCTGGCTTGCTTTTTGATGAGTCTGGCAGGTGGCCAAGCTGCCGGAGGTGTCACCCTCGCAGGCTTTGCCTTGAACCTGGCTGCTGCGGCAATGTGGGCCTGCTCCAATATCCTGGCCCGACAATTGCAGCGTGCCGTGCCCACGTACGACCCCATCCAGTTCGTGGTCTGGTCGGCGATTCCCCCCATTCTTCCCTTTGTGCTGCTAAGCCTCTGGCTTGACGTGCCAGAACTTCGCTGGCGATGGTTGCACGCCTCCCCCACTGCGTGGCTGGGTGCGATGTACCTCGGCTGGATGGCCACCATCCTGGCCTATGGGCTGTGGACCGGTTTGCTCAAACGCCATGCGGCCAATCGCGTGGCGCCTTTCAGCTTGGGCGTACCCGTGGTGGGCCTGCTTGCTGGTGTAGTGATACTGGGCGAACACATCACCCTTTGGCAAGGCGGTGGCATCGCCTTCATCGTCCTGGCGTTGGCCTATGTGATGCTGGCGAAAAAGCCCGGCCCTTTGCGTTGAGCGCCGCACGGCCTGCCCCCGAACTGAGAACTTGTCAGTGAATTAGAAAATTGAAGGTGGCTATGAGGTTTGGATGCAGGACGGGGGCAACCCACAACGATAGCCAAGGTATCGCGAAGATTCGCAACCCAGTCGTGCGTCCAAAGCAATCGCCAGCCGACCTTGCTTATTTGCGTATAAATTCTCAGGTCTTGCTCAAATGCCCGCGCGCAATGGCAGCGTCACTGTCTTTGAAGATCGCCATGGCGGTGAGCATTCTGAGGAAACCCAATTTCTTGTAGAACAACTCCTTGCCTGGGACCGCGTACAGGATGATCTTCTTATGGTCGGATGATGCTTCGACCAAGCGATTCACAATTCCTTTCCCCAATCCGGTACCCTGCCAGGTCGGCAAAACGGCAACGTCACAGATGTACGAGCAGTCGGCGCCATCTGCCAGGGCTCGGCCCGCGCCAACAAGCTCGGTGCCGTTGTAGGCGAAGCATTTGAACCGGCTGTTCGTGAAGACCGTCTGGAGTTGGGCTGCGCTCTTGTTGCCGAGTGGCGCCACCCGATACAAATCTTCAAGTACCTGCCAATCGATGGATTCAATATCAAAGGACCAGGAGATGGGCATATTCAGGGTGGAGTCAAAACGTTACAAAAGTGTAGGTATATTTTGTACAGGCATCGCATGCGCAGTGCCATCGCAAGAATCGCACAATTCAAGCTCACCCCGCCGTTGAAGTTGGATGCATGAGTGGCCTGAGCTGAGTCGCGCCAAACATCGATTTAGCCCGTCCCCTAAAGCGAGCCTGTCAGAAATTTTGTGTGTGAGGCATAGCATGTCGACAAGGAGCATGAATGCCACGCAAGACAAAACCCACCGCTACGGCGGACCAGGCGGCGCAGCCGCAATTCCAGATCCCCGC
>NZ_JAQQXS010000016.1 GCF_028595305.1 Roseateles koreensis
CAACGTCGGCATCACCGTGAAGCTGATCGCTCCGATCGCTATGGAAACCGGTCTGCGCTTCGCTATCCGCGAAGGTGGCCGTACCGTGGGTTCGGGTGTGGTTGCCACCATCCTGGCCTAATATTTAACGCCACAGGGGCGTAGCTCAATTGGCAGAGCGTCGGTCTCCAAAACCGAAGGTCGGGGGTTCGAGACCCTCCGCCCCTGCCAGCCGCCGCTGATCACGGTAGTTGGTTTGTTGGTGAAAGCATCGGCCCGCGGGAGTTAATCCCGGCGGGCTTTGCTGCTGATGGGTCTTCCCCGAATTCGAAGTTTTCTGTGAATGCTGCGGCTCTGTCGCGCATGGAAATGAATCAATCAATGTCGAATCCTCATGTCGAAACAGTAACGACCAGCGCCGACAAGGCCAAGCTGGGTGGTGCTGTGCTGTTGTTGGTCGGCGCACTGGTGGCGTTTTATGCGCTGGCAGCACAGGGTCCTGTGGCTCAGTGGGCTGCTTTGCTGGTGTTGCTGGCGGGCGCTGTGGCTGCATTCTTTACGTCCGAGTCGGGCAAGTCTTTGATCGCCTACGGCCGCGATTCCTTGCGAGAAGTGCGCAAGGTGGTCTGGCCTACGCCTAAAGAAGCTCGGCAGATGACGGGTTATGTTTTTGCCTTTGTTGTTGTGATGGCGCTGTTTCTGTGGCTGACTGACAAGACGCTGGAATGGGTGCTGTACGACCTGATCCTGGGCTGGAAGCGCTGAGGCCCGCAAGGGGCTTGTTTCGCATTGAAGGATTGCAATGACTGAAGAGCAAATTGGCGTGACTGCTGCACTCGATACCCCCGCTGCGCCCGTGGGGCTGCCCAAGCGTTGGTATGTGGTGCATGCCTATTCGGGCATGGAGAAGGCTGTTGAACGCAATCTGCGCGAGCGGATCGATCGCGCCGAGATGCAGGAAAAGTTTGGCCGCATTTTGGTGCCGACTGAAGAAGTGGTTGAACTGAAGAACGGCAAGAAGGCCGTGACCGAGCGCCGCTTCTTCCCTGGCTATGTGCTGGTTGAGATGGTCATGGATGACGACACCTGGCACTTGGTGAAGCACACCTCTAAGGTGACGGGTTTCGTCGGCGGCGCCAAGAACCGCCCGGCTCCTATCTCTGAAGCTGAAGTGATGAAAATCGTCAGCCAGATGCAAGAGGGTGTCGAGAAGCCCCGGCCCAAGGTCGAGTGGATGGTGGGCGAAATCGTTCGCGTCAAGGAAGGCCCGTTCACGGACTTCAATGGCGCCATCGAAGACGTCAACTACGACAAGTCAAAGGTTCGCGTGTCGGTCACCATTTTCGGCCGTGCCACGCCGGTTGAGCTGGACTTTTCGCAGGTCGAGAAGGTTTGATGCGCTAGGCGCTTCAAACTTTTTGCATGAAATAAGAGTCTGACAGGGCTCGCCCGTGTCGCAAGATGCGGGTCTCCTGTCCGTAGTCAGTTCACGACGAGACGTGAACAAGAGGAGCAAGGGTACGCGGCGCAAGCTGCCAGCCCCTTGCGCTAGCACTCAGGGGTTGTGGCGGGGCCGCCGCGACTCTGCAAGGAGAAAATATGGCCAAGAAAATTGTCGGCTTTATCAAGCTGCAAGTTGCGGCAGGCAAGGCTAACCCCTCGCCGCCAGTCGGTCCGGCGCTGGGTCAGCGCGGTCTGAACATCATGGAATTCTGCAAGGCGTTCAACGCTCAGACCCAAGGCCATGAGCCGGGTATGAAGTTGCCGGTGGTCATCACCGCCTACGCAGACAAGAGCTTCACCTTCGTCATCAAGTCGGCTCCGGCCACGGCTTTGATCAAGAAGCTGGCCAAGATCGACAAGGGTTCGCCACGCGCCCATCTGGACAAGGTCGGCAAGCTGACCCGTGCCCAGTTGGAAGAAATCGCCAAGATCAAGGTCAAGGATTTGACCGCTGCTGATCTGGACGCTGCTGTTCGTACGATTGCTGGTTCCGCTCGCTCGATGGGCGTGCTGGTGGAGGGTGTCTGAAATGGCAAAGCTGACTAAACGCCAAAAGGCCCTGCAAGGCAAGGTCGAAACCACCAAGCTGTACTCGCTGACTGAAGCGCTGGAACTGGTCAAGAGCCTGGCAACTGCCAAGTTCGACGAGTCCATCGACGTCGCCGTGCAACTGGGCGTGGATGCCAAGAAGTCTGACCAAGTCGTTCGCGGCGCGGTCGTGATGCCCAACGGCATTGGCAAGAACAAGCGCGTCGCTGTGTTCGCACAAGGCGCCAAGGCTGAAGAAGCCAAGGCTGCCGGCGCTGACGTGGTGGGCATGGAAGACCTGGCAGAGCGCATCAAGGCTGGCGACATGCCTTTCGATGTGGTCATCGCCTCGCCTGACACGATGCGTATCGTCGGTACCCTGGGTCAAGTGCTGGGTCCCCGCGGCCTGATGCCTAACCCCAAGGTCGGCACCGTGACGCCTGACGTCGCAACCGCTGTCAAAAACGCCAAGGCTGGTCAAGTCCAGTTCCGCGTTGACAAGGGCGGCATCATTCACGGCACCCTCGGCCGTCGCTCGTTCGACACCGACAAGCTGGAAGGCAACCTGCGCGCGCTGATCGAAGCGCTGAACAAGTCCAAGCCGGCAACGAGCAAGGGCGTGTACCTGCGCAAGGTGGCTATCTCCTCCACCATGGGCGTCGGCGCCCGTGTGGAAGTGGCCAGCATCAACGCTCAAGCTTCGGCCTGAGTTTGAAAACGAGGCGTGACGCTGGTCTGGCGTCACGCTGTTGAATTGGTGGGGCGGGCAAGATTTCGGTCTTGTTCGCGTCATCCAAGACCGTTGGTGTGGGGTCTCTTTTCAGGGGCTTCGCTTAATCGAAGAGTCGGCGCAAGTTGATTTGGAAACCAACGCAGATGGCGGTCCCGCTGTAAAGGTTTGATTTGTTCCCGGCTTTGCGAAAGGCTGGGAATGGTTTTCCTGGACAGAAGGTCGCTGAACCCGGGTGTGTTTGGAGCCTGAAGCAAAAATGCACAGGGCAAAGAACACGTTTTTGTGAGGAGTAGACCTTGAGTCTCAATCGCAACGAGAAAGCAGCCGTCGTTACGGATGTGGCAGCCCAAGCGGCGAAGTCGCAGACCCTGGCGTTGGCCGAATACCGTGGCCTCACTGTGGAAGCCTTGAACAAGCTGCGCGTCGACGCACGTTCCAAGGGTGTTTATCTTCACGTGCTGAAGAACACCCTGGCACGTCGCGCCGTTGCTGGCACGCCGTTCGAGGTCGCCGCAGAGAGCATGGTCGGCCCGCTGATCTATGGCTTTTCTGAAGACGCTGTTGCCGCGGCCAAAGTCATTGCTGACTTTGCCAAAGGTAACGACAAACTGATCATCAAGGGCGGCGCCTATGGCGGCAAGGCCCTGGACGCTAACGGCATCAAGGCCTTGGCATCTGTGCCCAGCAAGGAAGTTCTGCTGGCTCAGTTGTTGGGTCTCATGCAGTCGCCGGTCTCGCGCTTCGCGCGTGTCCTGGCCGCTGTCGCCGAGCAGCGTGGCACCCCGGCTGAGGCCGTGGTTGCCGAAGAAGCTGCTCCTGCAGCTTGATCGATCAGTAACAAACCAATCTATCTAGGAGCCTCAAAATGGCATTCGATAAAGACGCATTCATCACCGCTCTGGACGCTATGTCCGTGCTCGAACTCAACGACCTGGTCAAGGCCATCGAAGAGAAGTTTGGCGTGTCCGCCGCTGCTATGGCTGCTCCCGCAGCTGGTGGCGCTGCTGGCGGCGGCGCTGCCGCAGCTGAAGAGCAAACCGAGTTCAACGTGATCTTGACTGACTGCGGCGCACAAAAAGTGTCCGTCATCAAGGCCGTGCGCGAAATCACCGGCCTGGGCTTGAAAGAAGCCAAGGATCTGGTTGACGGCGCTCCCAAGGCTGTCAAGGAAGGCGTGTCCAAGGCTGATGCCGAAGCCGCCAAGAAGAAGCTGGAAGAAGCCGGCGCCAAGGTCGACGTCAAGTAATGACGTTGCCACGTGCGGGCTTGCTTCGGCGGTCTGCACGGGCAGACGGAGTCACACGAACGGTCGATTCTTTCTGTGCCACATGCCTGACGAGGCGGTGGCAGAGAAGTTCAGAATCACACCGCTTGTGAATGACTTGAAAGGGGTGGTCTTTTGGACCTCCCCTTTTAGCGTTTTAAGGTCAAATTGTTCTGAGGATAGTTGAAAGCCTCGCGCGGTGTATCATGCGCGGTTCTTTCAAGTGTTCTCTGATCCGACTGCAGAGAGCCGGTTTGGTCGGACCCAGGTGCAATGCCAGGGTTGTCCGCCAGCGATTGGTAGTGGCCAATCACCAAGCGTCGAACCCTCCGTCCTGGAGTGTGTTCGAGAAGCCAGTCGCCGACGAAGCCCGTCCCACGGCCAGGGGTGGGCTCTCGACACGGAGTGTTTATGGCGCAAACAACCCCCTATAGCTATACCGAGCGCAAGCGAATTCGCAAGAGCTTCGGCAAGCGCGAGAGCGTTCTCAACGTTCCCTATTTGCTGACCATGCAGAAGGAGGCTTATGTCGCCTTCCTGCAAAAGGATGTCCCCCCTGCCAAACGCAAGGCCGAAGGCCTGCAGGCGGCATTCCTGTCCGCGTTCCCGATCGTTTCGCACAACGGGTTCGTGGAAATGAAATTCCTCGAATACAACATCGCCAAGCCCCCGTTTGACACTCGCGAGTGCCAGCAACGGGGCTTGACCTATGCAGCCGCCGTGCGCGCGCGCCTGCAGATGATCATCTATGACCGTGAATCGCCGCAGGCGAAGACCGTCAAGGAGATCAAGGAGCAGGAGGTCTACATGGGCGAAGTGCCCTTGATGACCGACTACGGCTCCTTCATCGTCAATGGCACCGAGCGTGTCATCGTCTCCCAGTTGCACCGCTCGCCTGGCGTGTTCTTTGAACACGACAAGGGCAAGACCCACTCGTCGGGCAAGCTGCTGTTCTCGGCCCGCATCATTCCTTACCGCGGTTCGTGGTTGGACTTCGAGTTTGACGCGAAAGACATCTTGTTCTTCCGCGTGGACCGCCGCCGCAAGATGCCGGTCACGATCTTGCTCAAGGCCATCGGCCTGAACCCCGAGCAGATCCTGGCGCACTTCTTCGTCTTCGACAACTTCCGTCTGATGGACGCAGGTGCGCAGATGGAGTTTGTGGCCGACCGCCTGAAGGGTGAAGTTGCTCGCTTTGACCTGACCGACAAGAGCGGCACCGTCATCGTCGAGAAAGACAAGCGCATCACGGCCCGCCATGTGCGCCAGATGGAGCAGTCCGGCACCCAGCACGTCACCGTGCCCGAAGACTTCTTGCTGGGCCGTGTCCTGGCCAAGAATATGGTGGACGGCGACACCGGCGAGATCATCGCCAAGGCCAATGAAGAGCTGACCGACGCACTGCTGAAAAAGCTGCGCCAGGCCGGCATCAAAGACATCCAGTGCTTGTTCACCAACGAGCTGGATGAAGGCGCTTACATCAGCCAGACCCTGGGCGCCGACGAAACGGCCGACCAGCTGGCTGCGCGTGTGGCCATCTACCGCATGATGCGCCCCGGCGAGCCGCCGACGGAAGATGCCGTCGAGGCCTTGTTCAACCGCCTGTTCTACAGCGCCGACACCTACGATCTGTCGCGCGTGGGCCGCATGAAGTTCAACGCCCGTGCGGGCCGCGACACGCCCGAAGGCGCCATGACCTTGTCGAACGAGGACATCCTCGACGTCGTCAAGATCCTGGTCGAGTTGCGCAATGGCCGTGGCGAAGTCGATGACATCGACCACTTGGGCAATCGCCGCGTGCGCTGCGTGGGCGAGCTGGCCGAGAACCAGTACCGCTCGGGTCTGGCGCGTATCGAGAAGGCCGTCAAGGAACGTCTGGGCCAGGCCGAGACCGAAGCCCTGATGCCGCATGACCTGATCAACTCCAAGCCCATCTCTGCGGCTTTGAAGGAGTTCTTCGGCGCCTCGCAGCTGTCGCAGTTCATGGACCAGACCAACCCCCTGTCGGAAATCACGCACAAGCGTCGTGTTTCCGCCCTGGGCCCGGGTGGTTTGACGCGTGAGCGCGCAGGCTTTGAAGTCCGCGACGTGCACCCGACTCACTACGGTCGTGTCTGCCCTATCGAAACGCCTGAAGGCCCGAACATCGGCCTGATCAACTCCTTGGCTTTGTACGCACAGCTGAACGAGTACGGCTTCCTGGAAACGCCTTACCGTCGCGTCGTCGATGGCAAGGTGACGAGCCAGATCGACTATCTGTCGGCCATCGAAGAAGGCAAGTACGTCATCGCCCAGGCGAATGCCACGCTGAGCAAAGACGGCGCGCTGATCGACGAGTTGGTGTCGGCCCGTGAAAACGGTGAGTCGGTGCTGACCTCGCCCGAGCGCATCCAGTACATGGACGTGGCGCCGACGCAGATCGTGTCGGTTGCGGCCTCGCTCGTGCCCTTCCTGGAGCACGACGACGCGAACCGCGCGTTGATGGGCGCCAACATGCAGCGTCAGGCTGTGCCTATCCTGCGTCCTGAAAAGGCCATGGTCGGTACTGGCGTGGAGCGCGTGGCGGCCAAGGACTCGGGCACGGTCGTGGCGGCTCGTCGCGGCGGTATCGTCGACTACGTGGACACGAATCGCATCGTGATTCGCGTCAACGACGAAGAAACCGTGGCTGGCGAAGTCGGTGTCGACATCTACAACCTGATCAAGTATCAGCGTAGCAACCAGAACACCAACATCCATCAGCGCCCCATCGTGCGCCGTGGCGACAAGGTGGCTTCTGAGGACATCATTGCTGACGGTGCATCGACGGACATCGGCGAACTGGCCCTGGGCCAGAACATGCTGGTCGCCTTCATGCCCTGGAACGGCTACAACTTCGAGGACTCGATCCTGATCTCGGAGCGTGTGATCGCCGACGACCGCTACACCTCGATCCACATCGAGGAGTTGGTGGTCAATGCGCGTGACACCAAGCTGGGCAGCGAAGAAATCACCCGCGACATCCCCAACCTGTCCGAGCAGCAACTGGGCCGCCTGGACGAGTCTGGCATTGTCTATGTCGGCGCTGAAGTCAACCCCGGCGACGTGCTGGTCGGCAAGGTTACGCCCAAGGGCGAGACCACGCTGACGCCTGAAGAGAAGCTGCTGCGCGCCATCTTCGGCGAGAAGGCTTCTGACGTGAAGGACACGTCCCTGCGTGTCGACCAAGGCACCTCGGGCACCGTCATTGACGTGCAGGTCTTCACCCGTGAAGGCATCCAGCGTGACAAGCGCGCTCAGCAGATCATTGACGATGAGCTGAAGCGCTTCCGCCTGGACCTGAACGACCAGCTGCGTATTGTTGAGGCTGACGCCTTCGACCGTATCGAAAAGCTGCTGAATGGCCGCGTGGCCAACGGCGGCCCGCAGAAGATTGCCAAGGGCACGGTCATCGACAAGGCCTATCTGGCTGGCGTCGAGAAGTTCCATTGGTTCGACATCCGTCCCGCTGAAGACGAAGTCGCCAACCAGCTGGAATCGATCAAGAACTCGCTGGAGCAAACCCGCCACAGCTTCGACCTGGCTTTTGAAGAAAAGCGCAAGAAGCTGACGCAAGGCGACGAGCTGCCTGCAGGTGTGCTGAAGATGGTCAAGGTCTACCTGGCTGTCAAGCGTCGCTTGCAGCCTGGCGACAAGATGGCCGGCCGTCACGGTAACAAGGGTGTGGTGTCCAAGATCGCTCCGATCGAAGACATGCCTTACATGGCTGATGGCACCCCTGCTGACATCGTGCTGAACCCGCTGGGCGTGCCTTCGCGGATGAACGTGGGTCAGGTGCTGGAAGTTCACCTGGGCTGGGCCGGCAAGGGCATTGGCCAGCGCATCGGCGACATGCTGCAGGAACAGGCCCGCGTGGCCGAACTGCGCAAGTTCTTCGACGAGCTGTACAACCAGTCCGGCGGCAAGACCGAGCATCTGGAAGACCTGACCGACGACGAAATCGTCGAGATGGCGCACAACCTGCGCAACGGCGTGCCTTTCGCGACCCCGGTGTTCGATGGTGCCAAGGAAGAAGAAATCCGCGCCATGCTGAAGCTGGCTTACCCGGACGACATCGCCGCCAAGAAGGGCCTGACCGCCACGCGCACCCAGGCTTATCTGTCGGATGGCCGTACCGGCGAGCGCTTTGAGCGCCCGACCACGATCGGCTACATGCACGTGCTGAAGTTGCACCACTTGGTGGACGACAAGATGCACGCCCGCTCGACCGGCCCGTACAGCTTGGTCACCCAGCAGCCGCTGGGTGGTAAGGCCCAGTTCGGTGGCCAGCGTTTCGGTGAGATGGAAGTGTGGGCGCTGGAAGCTTATGGCGCCTCCTACATCCTGCAGGAAATGCTGACTGTCAAGTCCGACGACGTGAATGGCCGTACCAAGGTGTATGAGTCCATCGTCAAGGGCGAGCACACGATCGAAGCCGGCATGCCGGAATCGTTCAACGTGTTGGTCAAGGAAATCCGGTCGCTGGGTATTGATATCGAGTTGGAGAGGAACTAATGGCTTTGCGGGACAGACCGCCCTCGCGTACCCGCGAGTAGCTCTGTCCCCAACTGACTAGACGTTCTTCGCACCCAACCACCAAATTAGGAGAAGCCATGAAAGGCTTACTGGACCTGTTCAAGCAGTTCACCCCGGATGAACACTTCGACGCGATCAAGATCGGGCTGGCCTCGCCCGAGAAGATTCGCTCGTGGTCTTTCGGTGAGGTGAAGAAGCCTGAAACCATCAACTACCGCACCTTCAAGCCCGAGCGTGACGGCCTGTTCTGCGCCAAGATCTTTGGCCCCATCAAGGACTATGAGTGCTTGTGCGGCAAGTACAAGCGCCTGAAGCATCGCGGCGTGATCTGCGAGAAGTGCGGCGTTGAAGTCACCCAGACCAAGGTTCGCCGTGACCGCATGGGTCACATCGATCTGGCTGCACCGTGCGCCCACATCTGGTTCCTGAAGTCCCTGCCTTCGCGCTTGGGCCTGGTGCTGGACATGACGCTGCGTGATATCGAGCGCGTGCTGTACTTTGAAGCGTATGTGATCGTTGATCCGGGCATGACCCCGCTGAAGAAATTCGGCATCATGACCGAGGACGACTACGACGCCAAGCGCCTGGAATTCGGTGACGAATTCATCGCGCTGATGGGCGCCGAGGGCATCAAGAAGTTGCTGGAAGAGATGGATCTCGACGTCGAGATCGATCGCCTGCGCAACGACATGACCGGCTCCGAGTTGAAGGTCAAGAAGAATTCCAAGCGCCTCAAGGTGATGGAGGCCTTCAAGCGTTCGGGCATCAAGCCGAACTGGATGGTGCTGGAAGTGCTGCCCGTGTTGCCGCCGGACCTGCGTCCGCTGGTGCCGTTGGACGGTGGCCGCTTCGCCACCTCCGACCTGAACGATCTGTATCGTCGCGTCATCAACCGCAACAACCGCCTGGCTCGTCTGCTGGAGTTGAAGGCCCCTGAAATCATCGTGCGCAACGAAAAGCGCATGTTGCAGGAAGCCGTCGATTCGCTGCTGGACAACGGCCGCCGTGGCAAGGCCATGACGGGTGCCAACAAGCGCGCCCTCAAGTCCCTGGCCGACATGATCAAGGGCAAGAGCGGTCGTTTCCGTCAGAACTTGCTGGGTAAGCGCGTCGACTATTCCGGCCGTTCCGTGATTACCGTGGGCCCGACGCTCAAGCTGCACCAGTGCGGTTTGCCCAAGCTGATGGCGCTGGAGTTGTTCAAGCCTTTCATCTTCTCGCGCCTCGAAGCCATGGGCATCGCGACGACGATCAAGGCCGCCAAGAAGGAAGTCGAATCCGGCACCCCCGTGGTCTGGGACATTCTGGAAGAGGTCATCAAGGAGCACCCGGTTCTCTTGAACCGTGCGCCTACGCTGCACCGTCTGGGCATCCAGGCTTTCGAGCCCGTGCTGATTGAAGGCAAGGCCATCCAACTGCACCCGCTCGTTTGCTCGGCGTTCAACGCCGACTTCGACGGTGACCAGATGGCCGTCCACATCCCGCTGTCGATCGAAGCGCAGATGGAAGCCCGCACGCTGATGCTGGCCTCCAACAATGTGCTGTTCCCGGCCTCCGGCGAACCCTCGATCGTGCCCTCGCAAGACGTGGTGCTGGGCCTGTACTACGCCACCCGCGAGCGCATCAACGGCAAGGGCGAGGGCATGGTGTTCTCGGACATTCCCGAGTTGATCCGTGCGCTGGAAAACGGCGTGGTGGAAATTACCGCCCGCGTCAACGTCCGCATGGTGCATTACACCAAGGGTGCCGAAGCCGGCGAATGGATCCCTGAGCTCAAGCTGACCAGCACGACCGTCGGTCGCGCCCTGCTGAGCGAAATCCTGCCCAAGGGCCTGCCCTTCGCGAACATTGACAAGGCGTTGAAGAAGAAAGAAATCTCGCGCCTGATCAATACCTCCTTCCGCAAGTGCGGTCTGAAGGAAACCGTGGTGCTGGCCGACAAGCTGCTGCAAAGCGGTTTCCGTCTGGCGACCCGCGCCGGTATCTCGATCGCCATCGACGACATGTTGGTGCCGCCCGAGAAGCCCGTGCTGATCGCTCGTGCCGAGCAAGAAGTCAAGGAAATCGAGCAGCAGTACATCTCCGGTCTGGTGACCGCTGGCGAGCGCTACAACAAGGTGGTGGACATCTGGGGCAAGACCGGCGACGAAGTCGGCAAGGTCATGATGACCCAGCTGTCCAAGCAAAAGACCACCGACCGTCACGGCAAGGAAGTGGATCAGGAGTCCTTCAACTCCATCTACATGATGGCCGACTCCGGCGCCCGCGGCTCCGCGGCCCAGATTCGTCAGCTGTCCGGTATGCGGGGTTTGATGGCCAAGCCTGACGGCTCCATCATCGAGACGCCTATTACGGCGAACTTCCGCGAAGGTCTGAACGTTCTGCAGTACTTCATTTCCACCCACGGTGCTCGTAAGGGCCTGGCGGATACGGCTTTGAAGACGGCGAACTCGGGTTACCTGACACGCCGTCTGGTCGACGTGACGCAAGACTTGGTGGTGATCGAGGACGATTGCGGCACCGACAACGGCCTGGCCATGCGTGCCCTGGTTGAAGGCGGTGAAGTGATCGAATCCCTGCGCGACCGCGTGCTGGGCCGTGTCACTGCCATCGAGGTGCTGCACCCCGAGACGCAGGCCATTCTGTTGCCGCCCAAGACCATGCTGGACGAAGACGTCCTGGACATGCTGGAAGCTGCTGGCGTGGACGAGGTCAAGGTCCGTACCCCGCTGACTTGCGCCACACGCTTCGGCCTGTGCGCCCATTGCTATGGTCGCGATCTGGGTCGTGGTGGCTTGGTCAACGCAGGTGAAGCGGTCGGCGTGATTGCCGCTCAGTCCATCGGTGAGCCGGGTACCCAGTTGACCATGCGTACGTTCCACATCGGTGGTGCGGCTTCGCGTGCGGCTGTCGCTTCGAGCGTCGATGCCAAGTCGGAAGGCTTGATCGGCTTCAACGCCACCATGCGTTATGTGACGAATGGCAAGGGCGAGTTGGTGGTGATCAGCCGTTCGGGCGAAATCATCATTGCTGACCAGCACGGCCGTGAGCGCGAGCGCCATAAGGTGCCTTACGGCGCCATCCTGAGCATCAAGCCGGACCAGGCCATCAAGGCTGGCACGATCTTGGCCAATTGGGATCCGCTGACTCGCCCCATCATTACTGAATTTGCGGGTACCGCGAAGTTCGAGAATGTGGAAGAGGGCGTGACCGTGGCCAAGCAGGTGGACGAAGTCACCGGCTTGTCGACCCTGGTTGTGATCGACCCCAAGCGCCGCGGTGCTGCCAAGGTCATCCGTCCGCAGGTCAAGCTGCTGGATGCCAATGGCAATGAGGTCAAGATCCCCGGTACCGACCACTCGGTGACGATCGGCTTCCAGGTCGGCGCACTGATCCAGGTGCG
Source organism: Roseateles koreensis (assembly GCF_028595305.1). GTDB lineage: Bacteria > Pseudomonadota > Gammaproteobacteria > Burkholderiales > Burkholderiaceae_C > Paucibacter_A > Paucibacter_A koreensis. Next base: position 11,965 of record NZ_JAQQXS010000016.1, read on the forward strand.
TGACGGTCAAGAACTGGCTCCGGGCGAAGTGCTGGCACGTATCCCGATGGAAGGTCAGAAGACCCGAGACATTACCGGCGGTCTGCCGCGTGTGGCCGAGTTGTTCGAAGCCCGTTCACCCAAGGATGTGGGCGTGCTGGCCGAGCAAACCGGTACGGTGTCGTTCGGCAAGGAGACCAAGGGCAAGATTCGCCTGGAAATCACCGATCCCGATGGCAAGAAGCACGAAGAGCTAGTGCCCAAGGAAAAGAACATCCTGGTGCACGAAGGCCAAGTGGTCAACCGCGGCGAATTGATTGTGGACGGTGCTGCCGACCCGCAAGACATCCTGCGTCTGCTGGGTATCGAAGAGCTGGCCCGCTACATCGTGGACGAAGTGCAAGACGTGTATCGCTTGCAAGGTGTGAAGATCAACGACAAGCACATCGAGGTGATCGTTCGCCAGATGCTGCGTCGCGTGCAGATCACCAACCCGGGCGACTCGAGCTACATCATCAACGAGCAGGTCGAGCGCTCGGAGTTGTTGGACACCAACGACCGTCTGCGCAAGGAAGGCAAGCTGATTGCCACCCACTCGGACGTGCTGATGGGTATTACCAAGGCTTCGCTGTCGACCGACTCCTTCATTTCAGCGGCTTCCTTCCAGGAAACCACCCGCGTGCTGACCGAGGCTGCCATCATGGGCAAGCGCGACGAGCTCCGCGGCTTGAAGGAAAACGTCATCGTGGGTCGCTTGATCCCCGCCGGTACTGGCATGGCCTTCCACCGTGCCCGCTATGCCAAGGAGAAGATGGACGATGCCGAGCGCCGCGCCATTGCTCAGCAAGAGGCCGAGGAATTGGCTTCTGCACAGATGGCCAGCGTGGACGCTTCGGCGCACCCAGAAGACGCGGCCGAATAATCCGCAATTCACTTCAGTCCGCCCCGATCCGTCGGGGCGCTCAAAAGGGCCACCTTCGGGGGGCCCTTTTTTATGGTGCGCCCGGCAGGGCGCACCCACTCGGAGGTGAAAGTCCTCTACTCGCCCGGCAAGGGGAAGAGTTAGCCAAAGGCAAGGGTTTCGCGGGTGACTGCGAGTCTGAAGGAAGCCGGAGGGCAAAGCGCTGGCCTGACGAACAGGAAGCGGATACGAGGCGTCGTGCTGGGGTGAGAAGGCCGTAATCTTCAAAGCCCAAAACTTGCACGGAACGGCATGGCGTAGATCCGACAGGCATAAGCGTGAAGGTGGGTGTGTCATACCCGGGGAGATCTGGCTGTGGTGCCCGAGAGGGCTACCGGCACCAAGAGGTGGCGGGATGCCTGGCCAGAAGTCAGCAGAGGGCGTAGTAGGTGCAGGTCAAGGCGCTGAGCCACGAAGAACCGGCACCCAAGGCCCGAACGAGAGGAAACGAGAGTAGGAACGAAGTTCTCGATGTCTATCGATGAAGCAGAAGCCCTCGCAGGAGGGGCCAGCGGCGAGAGAACCGGACGGAATCCGGGGATGGCGCACGCGGGAGCTGAGGCGGACACGGCGGACAGCGCACAACCGAAATCGGAGAGAGACGGGCCCAGAACCCCAGTGATGGCCCAAGTGGTATCGCGTGCAAACATGCAGCTGGCCTTCAGCCGAGTGATGCGTAATCGCGGAGCTCCCGGCGTTGACGGGATGCGCTGCGAAGACCTCAAAGCCTGGTTGCTGGTGAATTGGGCGCACACGAAGAAGGCGCTGCTGGAGGGCCGGTACCGGCCTCAGGCGGTACGCAGGGTGGACATACCCAAGCCGCAAGGCGGGGTGCGCACACTGGGCGTGCCGACGGTGGTGGATCGGCTGATCCAGCAAGCCTTGCACCAGGCACTGCAACCGATCTTTGAGCCAACGTTCTCGGACGGCAGCTACGGCTTCCGTCCGGGGCGCAGCGCTCAGCAAGCGGTAGAGAAGGCGGCAGAATTCATCCGGGCCGGCAAACACTGGGTGGTGGACATGGATCTGGAGAAATTCTTTGATCGGGTCAACCATGACGTGTTGATGGCCAGGGTCGCCAGACAGGTCAGCGACACGCAAGTGCTGCGCCTGATCAGGCGCTACCTTCAGGCGGGAATGATGGTCGATGGGGTGGAGACAGCCAGGCAGGAGGGGACGCCACAAGGCGGCCCCCTCTCGCCTTTGCTGTCCAACATCCTGCTGACCGATCTGGACCGGCATCTGGAGAAACGAAACCTGTCGTTTTGCCGGTATGCGGACGACTGCAACATCTATGTGGGCAGTCAACGGGCGGGCCAGCGCATCATGGACAGCGTGACGACGTTCCTTGCAGAGCGTTTGAAGCTGACAGTGAACGCAGCCAAAAGCGCGGTGGCCAGGCCCTGGGAGCGCAAGTTCCTGGGGTACAGCACCACACTGCGCGACAAGAAGATCCGCATCGCCAAACCCAGCATTGAACGCCTGCGGCTCACCGTCAGGCGGACATGCGCACAAGGCCGGGGTCGGGCACTGTCCGACACCATCGAAAGGCTCAACCCGATATTGCGCGGCTGGATGAACTACTTCAGCCTCACGCAGAGTCGAAAGCCGATTGAAGAGCTGGATGCGTGGGTGAGGCGGCGCTTGCGGTGCATGGTGTGGCGGCAGTGGAAGACACCAAAGACGCGGGAAAGCAAAATGCGCAGCTGCGGGCTCGATGCCCAGCGTGCATGGCGCTCCAGTGTCAATGGGTACGGCCCCTGGTGGAATGCCGGGGCCAAGCACATGGTGGCTGCGTTGCCGCCCAAATACTTCACAAGGCTGGGGCTTGTCTCGCTGGTGGCTACCCACCAGCATCTCCAGCGTTCCGCTTGAACCGCCGTATGCGGAACCGCACGTACGGTGGTGTGAGAGGGCTGAGGGAGCAATCCCTCACCCTACTCGATCGCATGTTGCGGGCGCGATCAATGTGGTCCCAAACTCTGCTGTCCATCGCTCGGGGGTGAGGATGTCAACGCCAAATGCACGCGCCCGTTTGGCCAATGCCAGTACTGCACGGTCCCGTGAGACCAGCCAACGTGCGCGGACAGCGACGGCCAGGTCAATGAACATTTGATCGTCGCGATCACGGCAGATCAAGCGTTCGGCGCGCGGGGGGGCGACGGTGGTCATTTCGCAATATTGAGCAAATCCCTGCGTGACAAGAAGGGGGTCGGGCCCATAGCTGGCGGCTACGCCGCGTCCCAGCACGTGCAAAATTTCATCCAACATGGCCGCTTGCCCCAGCCAGCGGACCTTTTTTTCAGTGAGCGCCTGCACCAGCGTCTGCACCCGGGCGTCGTTGAAGACCAGCCAATCCATGACGACCTGGGTGTCGATCACGAGGGTGGGAATGTCTGCGGTTGTAGCGGCAGGCGCTGTCGCGCGAGCTGGGAGAGAGTCACACATGGATTTGCCGGTCAAAAGCTGGGGTCTGGTAAGGGCGCATTGAGCACCGCAAAACAGCCGCCGTTGGAAAAAAGCGCGGGCTGTGTGCCAAGAATACCCCCATTGACCCCGCCGCCAAGAAGTGGGCTTGTATGTGGCGGGCAATCTGATCTACAATCGCAGGCTCTTCGGCGGACCTTGGCTGCGCGGTATTTGCGCGGCTGTAGTTTTCTATGGGGTTTCCTTGCGGGATTCCATGGGGCTCCACGATTCGGGTTCATGCCTGAGTGGGTTCAGCTGCCGCAGCGCCAAAGGCGCACCGACACAGGTTGTCGGGCTCATTTGTGTTGCGGTGAAATTTCAAGGTCAGCTCATCCTGAGTCTCGCCGCCGAAGCGTGTGACTTCAAACGGGAACAAGTTACTTATGCCAACCATCAATCAGCTCGTGCGCCACGGTCGTGAGACCGAGGTCACGAAATCCAAATCGCCAGCGATGCAGGGTTGCCCCCAGCGTCGTGGCGTGTGCACCCGCGTGTACACCACCACTCCTAAGAAGCCTAACTCGGCGCTCCGTAAGGTTGCCAAGGTTCGTCTGACGAACGGTTTCGAGGTCATTTCCTACATCGGCGGCGAAGGCCACAATCTGCAGGAACACAGCGTTGTGCTGGTTCGCGGCGGCCGGGTGAAGGACTTGCCAGGTGTGCGTTACCACATCGTTCGTGGCTCGCTGGACTTGCAAGGCGTGAAAGACCGCAAGCAGTCGCGTTCCAAGTACGGTGCGAAGCGCCCGAAGAACAAGTAAGAGTTGTCACGGTTCAGCGTTACGCTGTGCCCGATATTTTGCGGTTTGTGCCGACCCGAGGGTCAGGCAGCAGCCGAGTAAGTGGATGGCCCCATACAAAGCAAAGCGCTTTCGGTGGTTGTCCAGCGGTAAAGGGTGTTGAGCCCCGCACCAACTGAAGCAGAAGGAAGAATCCCATGCCACGTCGTCGCGAAGTACCCAAGCGCGAGATCCTGCCCGATCCTAAATTCGGCAACGTCGATCTGTCCAAGTTCATGAACGTCATCATGGAGTCGGGCAAGAAGGCGGTTGCAGAGCGCATCATTTATGGCGCCCTGGAACAAGTCGAGAAGAAGGCCGGCAAGGACCCCCTGGAAGTGTTCTTGGTTGCCTTGAACAACGTCAAGCCAATGGTCGAAGTGAAGTCACGCCGCGTTGGCGGTGCGAACTACCAAGTTCCCGTGGAAGTTCGCCCTGTCCGCCGTATGGCTTTGGCCATGCGTTGGTTGAAAGAATCGGCCCGCAAGCGTGGTGAAAAATCCATGTCTCAGCGTCTGGCCAATGAGTTGCTCGAGGCTGCTGAAGGCCGCGGCGGCGCCATGAAGAAGCGTGACGAAGTTCACCGCATGGCAGAAGCCAACAAGGCGTTCTCGCACTTCCGCTTCTAAACTAGTTCGATTCAGCCGCCTCGGGTTACTACTGACCCGTTGGCGGCTCCTGCCTTTTTGGAGTGACATCATGGCACGCAAGACCCCCATCGAGCGCTACCGCAATATCGGTATCTCGGCGCACATCGACGCTGGCAAGACCACGACGACCGAGCGGATCCTCTTCTACACCGGTGTGAACCACAAGATCGGTGAAGTGCATGATGGCGCTGCCACCATGGACTGGATGGAGCAGGAGCAAGAGCGCGGCATCACCATCACTTCCGCAGCAACGACTTGCTTCTGGAAGGGCATGGACGCGAGCCGCCCCGAGCACCGCATCAACATCATCGACACCCCCGGACACGTGGACTTCACCATTGAGGTGGAGCGTTCCATGCGCGTTCTGGACGGCGCTTGCATGGTTTACTGTGCTGTGGGTGGCGTGCAGCCGCAGTCGGAAACCGTCTGGCGTCAAGCCAACAAGTACAAAGTGCCGCGTCTGGCCTTTGTCAACAAGATGGACCGCACTGGCGCTAACTTCTACAAGGTCGTGGACCAGATGAAGGCTCGCCTGAAGGCGAACCCGGTTCCGGTCGTGCTGCCGATCGGCGCCGAAGAAAACTTCAAGGGCGTGATCGACCTGATCGTCATGAAGGCCATCTACTGGGATGAAGCTTCCCAGGGTATGAAGTTCGACTACCGCGAGATCCCGGCTGAACTGCAGGCCGACGCTCAAAAGTGGCGTGACAACTTGGTTGAGGCTGCCGCCGAAGCCAACGAAGACATGATGAACAAGTACCTGGAAACCGGTGAGCTCAGCGAAGCTGAAATCATGCAGGGCATCCGCACGCGTACTTTGGCTGCCGAAATTCAGCCGATGTTCTGCGGTACCGCGTTCAAGAACAAGGGCGTGCAGCGCATGCTGGATGGCGTGTTGGATTTCATGCCTTCGCCGATCGACGTTCCTCCCGTGCCTGGCACCGACGAAGATGACCAGCCGACGACGCGTGACGCTTCTGACGCGGCCAAGTTCTCGGCCCTGGCTTTCAAGCTGATGACCGATCCCTACGTTGGCCAGCTGACTTTCGTGCGCGTTTATTCCGGCGTGCTGAAGTCGGGCGACTCGGTGTTCAACCCGATTCGTGGCAAGAAAGAGCGTATCGGCCGTATCTTGCAGATGCACGCCAACCAGCGCGAAGAAATCTCGGAAATTCTGGCTGGCGACATCGCCGCCTGCGTGGGCTTGAAGGACGTGACGACCGGCGAAACGCTGTGCGATCCCGATTCCATCATCACGCTGGAAAAGATGGTCTTCCCTGAGCCTGTGATCTCGCAAGCTGTGGAACCCAAGACCAAGGCTGACCAGGAAAAGATGGGTATCGCCCTGGGCCGTCTGGCCAAGGAAGATCCTTCTTTCCGCCTGCGTACCGACGAAGAATCGGGCCAGACCATCATTTCCGGCATGGGCGAGTTGCACCTGGAAATTATTGTCGACCGCATGAAGCGTGAGTTCGGTGTGGAAGCCAACGTCGGCAAGCCGCAAGTGGCTTACCGCGAAACCATCCGCAAGACCGCTACTGACGTCGAAGGCAAGTTCGTTCGCCAGTCCGGTGGTAAGGGTCAATACGGCCACGTGGTGTTGACGGTTGAGCCGCAAGAGCCGGGCAAGGGCTTCGAGTTTGTTGACGCCATCAAGGGCGGTGTGGTTCCTCGCGAATTCATCCCCGCTGTTGAAAAGGGCGTGATCGACAGCCTGCCTAACGGCGTGCTGGCTGGCTTCCCGGTGGTGGACGTGAAGGTCACGCTGACTTTCGGTTCCTACCACGAAGTGGACTCGAACGAAAACGCCTTCAAGATGGCCGCTTCGATGGGCTTCAAGGACGGCTGCCGCAAGGCTTCGCCGGTGATCCTGGAGCCGATGATGGCTGTGGAAGTCGAAACGCCTGAAGACTACGCCGGCAACGTGATGGGCGATCTGTCCAGCCGCCGCGGTATGGTGCAAGGCATGGACGACATGGTCGGCGGCGGCAAGGTCATCAAAGCTGAAGTTCCGTTGTCGGAAATGTTCGGCTACTCGACGACCCTGCGCTCCGCAACGCAAGGCCGCGCTACGTACACGATGGAGTTCAAGCACTACAGCGAAGCTCCGAAGAACGTGGCTGAGGCCATCATCACCGCACGCGCTGCCAAGTGACGTTTGAAGGCGTCGAACCCTCGCGTTGAGGGTTCGCACCTTCATCCCGTTTTGCCGTATTTCAAGAATCGTCTTCGTCATGTCTTTCCCGGTTGCCAGTCGCCGGAATTCAAAAGCCTGACGGAAACGCTAAACCAACAGACTGGCGCAATGTTCTTTTTGGAGCAATAGCAATGGCAAAGAGTAAATTTGAACGCACCAAGCCGCACGTCAACGTCGGCACGATTGGTCACGTTGACCACGGCAAGACCACGCTGACGGCTGCAATCGCCACCGTGTTGTCGGCCAAGTTCGGCGGCGAGGCCAAGGCCTACGACCAGATCGACGCAGCCCCTGAAGAAAAGGCGCGCGGCATCACGATCAATACCGCTCACGTTGAGTACGAAACGGCCAACCGCCACTACGCTCACGTTGACTGCCCCGGCCACGCTGACTATGTGAAGAACATGATCACCGGCGCCGCTCAGATGGACGGCGCGATCCTGGTGTGCTCGGCTGCTGACGGCCCAATGCCCCAGACCCGCGAGCACATCCTGCTGGCTCGCCAAGTGGGCGTGAAGTACATCATCGTCTTCTTGAACAAGTGCGACATGGTGGACGACGCTGAGTTGCTGGAACTGGTCGAAATGGAAGTGCGCGAGCTGCTGTCCAAGTACGACTTCCCCGGCGACGACACCCCCATCATCAAGGGCTCGGCCAAGTTGGCGCTGGAAGGCGACAAGGGCGACCTGGGCGAGCAAGCCATCATGCGTTTGGCCGATGCGCTGGACACCTACATCCCCCAGCCTGACCGTGCCGTGGACGGCGCCTTCTTGCTGCCCGTGGAAGACGTGTTCTCGATCTCCGGTCGCGGCACCGTGGTGACCGGTCGCGTTGAGCGCGGCATCATCAAGGTCGGCGAAGAAATCGAAATCGTCGGCATTCGCGACGTGCAAAAGACCACCGTCACTGGCGTGGAAATGTTCCGTAAGCTGCTGGACCAAGGTCAAGCAGGCGACAACGTCGGCATCTTGCTGCGCGGCACCAAGCGTGAAGACGTCGAGCGCGGCCAAGTGCTGGCCAAGCCCGGTTCGATCAAGCCGCACACCCACTTCACTGCTGAGATCTATGTTCTGAGCAAGGAAGAAGGCGGCCGTCACACCCCGTTCTTCAACAACTACCGTCCCCAGTTCTACTTTCGTACCACGGACGTGACCGGTGCCGTTGAGTTGCCCAAGGACAAGGAAATGGTCATGCCCGGCGACAACGTCGGCATCACCGTGAAGCTGATCGCTCCGATCGCTATGGAAACCGGTCTGCGCTTCGCTATCCGCGAAGGTGGCCGTACCGTGGGTTCGGGTGTGGTTGCCACCATCCTGGCCTAAGTCTTTTGCGTGACCGTCCGGGCGCCGCTTGATGCGGGGCTCGGGCTTCACCTACTTCGCGGGTCTTGGCGGCATGCCAAACCGCTCGTTCTTTGAAGGAATAATCATGCAAAAGCAAAAGATCCGGATCCGTCTGAAGGCGTTTGACTACAAGTTGATCGACCAGTCCGCCGCAGAAATCGTGGAAACCGCCAAACGCACTGGCGCGATCGTCAAGGGCCCCGTGCCCCTGCCGACCCGCATGCAGCGTTTCGACATCCTGCGTTCGCCTCACGTCAACAAGTCGTCGCGCGACCAGTTCGAAATCCGCACGCACCAGCGTTTGATGGACATTGTCGACCCGACGGACAAGACCGTTGACGCGTTGATGAAGCTGGACCTGCCAGCTGGCGTGGACGTCGAAATCAAGTTGCAGTAATTGCAACCCGGCGCTTGCTGGCGTACGAGTTTTTGCCAGCACCCGCCAGAGTCCAACGCCTGAGGGTGGAGGAAGAAAAGGGTGGCCTGCAAAGGCTGCCCTTTTTTGTTGCAGCGCGAAGAAGCGCTTGCGTCCTTGCCCTTCGCCGCGTTATACTCGCAAGCTTTCCCGCGCTGGTTATTGCCAGGGCGGGATTTTTCGCACCGCTGAAAGTTGCAGTTTTCTGGTTTTTGCCAGTATTTTGTGGTGAATTAGCGGTTCGAGGTCGCCCCGGCCAATCGTTGTCGGGTGTTTGTAAATGGCTTCCAGGGTCAATCCTGTGGGGCTGGAGAAAACCATGAGTCTAAGCAATCGTCTCGGATTGCTGGGCCGCAAGGTGGGCATGATGCGCATCTTCACGGACGACGGCGATGCCGTGCCTGTGACGGTGCTTGATGTGTCCGACAACCGCGTGTCCCAGATCAAGACCGTAGAAAACGACGGCTACACCGCTATTCAAGTGGTGTTCGGTTCGCGCAAAGCATCGCGCGTGACCAAGCCGGAAGCCGGCCACCTTGCCAAGGCAGGTGTTGAAGCCGGTCGTGTGATGAGCGAATTCCGCGTTGCCGCAGAAGTCGCTGCCGAATACAAGCTGGGTGCGCAAGTGCCGGTCTCGCTGTTCGCAGCGGGTCAGCTGGTGGATGTGCAAGGCACTTCCATCGGTAAGGGCTTCGAAGGCACCATCAAGCGTCACAACTTCCATTCGCAGCGTGCGTCCCACGGTAACAGCCGTTCGCACAATGTTCCTGGCTCCATCTCGATGGCCCAGGATCCCGGTCGTGTGTTCCCTGGCAAGAAGATGTCGGGCCACCTGGGTGACGTGACTGTAAGCGTGCAGAACCTGGACATCGTGCGCGTTGACGAAGCTCGTCAACTGCTGCTGGTCCGCGGTGCTGTGCCGGGTGCCAAGAACGGCCATGTGGTCGTGCGCCCTGCCGTCAAGGTCAAGGTCAAGAAGGGAGCCAACTGATGCAGCTCGAGCTCCTGAATGAGCAAGGTCAGGCCACCTCCAAGGTGGATGCTCCTGATACGCTGTTTGCTCGCGATTACAACGAAGCCCTGGTGCACCAGGTGGTCGTGGCCTTCCAGGCCAACGCCCGCCAAGGCACTCGCGCCCAGAAGGACCGCGAACAAGTCAAGCACTCGACCAAGAAGCCTTTCCGTCAGAAGGGTACTGGCCGCGCACGTGCTGGTATGACGTCTTCGCCTCTGTGGCGTGGCGGTGGTCGGATTTTCCCGAACATGCCTGACGAAAACTTCACGCACAAGCTGAACAAGAAGATGTATCGCGCCGGTATGGCCGCCATCCTCTCGCAGCTGGCTCGCGAAGGCCGCCTGGCCGTGGTGGATTCGATCTCGATCGAAGCCCCCAAGACCAAGCTGCTGGCTGCCAAGTTCAAGGCCATGGGTCTGGAGTCGGTGATGTTGATCGCCGACCAAGTGGATGACAACCTGGCGCTGGCATCGCGCAATCTGGCCAACGTGCTGGTTTGCGAGCCGCGTTACGCTGATCCGCTGTCGCTGGTCTTCTACAAGAAGATCCTGGTGACCAAGGCCGCAATGGAGCAACTCCAGGAGATGCTGGCATGAGCGTTCAAAAATATTCTGAAGGCCGTCTGGCCTCGGTGCTGCTGGCTCCGATCGTTTCCGAAAAGGCAACGGCTGTTGGCGAGACGCACAACCAAGTGTTGTTCAAGGTCTTGCGTGACGCCACCAAGCCTGAAATCAAGGCCGCTGTTGAACTGATGTTCAAGGTCGAGGTTTCTGCAGTGAACGTGGTTCAGGTCAAGGGCAAGGTCAAGAAATTTGGCCGCTCCATCGGTCGCCGCGATCACGTCAAGAAGGCGTATGTGTCGCTGAAGCCGGGCCAAGAGCTCAACTTCTCCGGGGAGGCTGCGTAATGGCTGTCGTTAAAGTCAAACCAACGTCACCCGGCCGTCGTGCCGTCGTGAAGGTGGTGCACAAGCATTTGCACAAGGGCGCGCCCCATGCAGCTTTGCTTGAGCCGCAAATCCAAAATTCCGGCCGTAATAACAACGGTCACATCACGATTCGCCACAAGGGCGGTGGTCACAAGCACCACTACCGTGTGGTCGACTTCAAGCGCAACAAGGACGGAATCCCGGCCAAGGTTGAGACGATTGAATATGACCCGAACCGTACGGCTCACATCGCTCTGGTGTGCTATGCCGACGGCGAGCGTCGTTACATCATCGCTCCGCGTGGTCTGGAAGTCGGTTCGACCATCCTGAGCGGCGCTGAGGCTCCGATCAAGGCTGGTAACACGCTGCCTATCCGCAACATTCCCGTGGGTTCAACGATCCACTGCGTGGAAATGCTGCCGGGCAAGGGTGCTCAGATCGCCCGCTCCGCTGGTGTGTCCGTGGTGCTGATGGCTCGCGAAGGCGTTTACGCTCAGTTGCGTCTGCGCTCGGGCGAAGTCCGTCGCATCCACATCGACTGCCGCGCCACAATTGGCGAGGTCAGCAACGAAGAGCATCAGCTGCGCCAGTACGGCAAGGCCGGCGCGATCCGTTGGAAGGGTATTCGCCCGACCGTTCGCGGTACTGCGATGAACCCGGTGGATCACCCGCACGGTGGTGGTGAAGGTCGTACCGGTGAGGGCCAGGCGCCTGTGTCGCCGTGGAACACCCTCACGAAGGGCTACCGCACTCGTAACAACAAGCGCACGCAGACGTTCATCGTTTCGCGTCGCAAGAAGTAAAGGGTAGGCCATGACTCGTTCACTGAAGAAGGGCCCGTTCATTGACCATCACCTCTTGGCTAAGGTCGAGAAGGCAGTGGCCAACAAGGACAAGAAGCCTATCAAGACTTGGTCGCGCCGCTCGACGATCCTGCCCGAATTCATCGGTCTGACGATCGCCGTGCACAACGGCAAGCAACACGTGCCAGTTTATGTGTCTGACCAGATGGTCGGCCACAAGCTGGGTGAATTCGCACTGACCCGCACCTTCAAAGGCCACCCGGCCGACAAGAAGGCTGGGAAGAAGTAAGGATGCCAACGATGGAAACCAAAGCAATCGTTCGCGGTGTCCGCCTTTCGTGTGACAAGGGCCGCCTGGTGGCGGACCTGATCCGCGGCAAGAAGGTGGATCACGCCCTGAACATCCTGGAATTCACCCAGAAGAAGGCTGCAGTCATCATCAAGAAGGCGCTGGAAAGCGCCATCGCCAACGCCGAGCATAACGACGGCGCTGATATCGATGAACTGAAAGTCACCACCATCTATGTGGAACAAGGTGCAACGCTGAAGCGCTTCTCTGCCCGTGCCAAAGGCCGTGGCAATCGCATCAGCAAGCCCACTTGCCACATCTTCGTGTCGGTCGGCAACTGAAGGCTGAAGGAAGACTATGGGACAGAAAATCCATCCGACTGGCTTTCGCCTGCCAGTCACCCGTAACTGGGCTTCGCGTTGGTACGCGTCGAACAAGAACTTCGCCACCATGCTGGCTGAAGATCTGCAAGTTCGCGAATACCTGAAGACCAAGCTGAAGAATGCTGCGGTTTCGCGCATTCTGATCGAGCGTCCTGCCAAGAACGCCCGCATCACCATTTACTCGGCTCGTCCGGGTGTGGTGATCGGCAAGAAGGGCGAAGACATCGAAAACCTGAAGGCCGAACTGACCAAGCGTCTGGGCGTGCCGGTGGCCGTGAACATCGAAGAAGTGCGCAAGCCCGAAATCGATGCTCAGCTGATCGCCGACTCGATCACCCAGCAGCTGGAAAAGCGCATCATGTTCCGTCGCGCCATGAAGCGTGCGATGCAGAACGCGATGCGTCTGGGCGCCCAGGGCATCAAGATCATGTCGTCGGGCCGTCTGAACGGTATCGAAATCGCTCGTTGCGAGTGGTACCGTGAAGGCCGTGTGCCATTGCACACCCTGAAGGCTGACATTGACTACGGTTTCTCTGAAGCCAGCACGACCTACGGCATCATCGGTGTCAAGGTCTGGGTCTATCGCGGTGACCGTCTCGCCAATGGCGATGCGCCCGTGATCAAGAGCGAAGCAGGCGAAGAGGATCGTCGCCCACGTCGCAACACCCGTCCTGGTGCACCGAGCGGCCGTGGCCGCCCTGGTGGTGACCGTGGCCCGCGTGGTGACGGCGGTGGCGATAAGCCTGCCGGCGACGCCGCTCAGCCCGCTGCTAAGCGTGTGGTCCGCAAGGCCGCACCCGTGGCTGGCGAAGCCAAAGGAGAATAACAATGCTGCAACCAGCTCGTCGCAAATATCGCAAGGAGCAAAAGGGTCGTAACACGGGTGTTGCTACCCGTGGTGCTGCGGTGTCTTTTGGCGATTTCGGCCTGAAGGCAACCGAGCGCGGCCGTTTGACGGCTCGTCAGATCGAAGCTGCACGTCGTGCAATCTCGCGCCATATCAAGCGCGGTGGTCGTATCTTCATCCGCATCTTCCCCGACAAGCCGATCTCCCAGAAGCCTGCCGAAGTCCGTATGGGTAACGGTAAGGGCAACCCGGAGTACTACGTCGCTGAGATTCAGCCTGGCAAGGTGCTCTACGAGATCAACGGTGTGCCGGAAGCTCTGGCTCGCGAAGCGTTCACTCTGGCTGCTGCAAAGCTGCCCCTGAGCTGCACCTTCGTGACGCGCCAAGTCGGCACCTGAAGGGAAAGACACCATGAAAGCATCTGAACTGCGTGGCAAGGATGTCGCCGCCTTGGAAAAGGAAGTGACCGACCTGCTCAAGGCCCATTTCGGCCTGCGCATGCAAAAAGCCACTCAACAGTTGAGCAATCACACTGTTCTGGGCAACACGCGCCGTGATATCGCTCGCGTCAAGACCATCTTGAACGAGAAGAAGAAGGGAGCCGCCAAATGACGCAAGCTCAAGAAAAGAACACGCGTACCTTGATCGGTCGTGTGGTCAGCGACAAGCGCGCCAAGACCGTGACCGTGCTGATTGAGCGCCGTGCCAAGCACGAGCTCTACGGCAAGATCGTGGCCCGTTCCCGCAAGTACCACGCCCATGACGAAAAGGGCGAGTACAAGATGGGTGATGTGGTCGAGATCGCCGAAGGCCGTCCGCTGTCCAAGACCAAGAGCTGGGTTGTGACCCGCTTGGTCGAGAAGGCTGAGATCGTCTGATCATTGCATTGCTGAAGTCCTGAACCTTGTACGGTCTTGTACCGTACTTGGCACAAAACGGTCGGAACGCTGGAATACTGGCGCCCGGCCGTTTTTTTTGGCCAGAAATTCTTGCGCAACCCGCTCGTGGGTTGTTGTGACTACCGGCTCTCAAAGGAAAGTAAACACCATGTTGAAAATTGGCGATCAAGTGCCCACGGGTACGCTGCAGGAGTTCATCGAAGTCGAAGGCAATGGCTGCAGCCTGGGGCCGAATGCGGTCGACATTGCCGGCGCTGTGGCTGGCAAAACGATTGCCGTGTTTGCGCTGCCCGGTGCCTTCACGCCGACCTGCTCCGCTCAGCATGTGCCGGGCTACATTGCCCAGGCAGATGCCCTGAAGGCCGCTGGCGTGGACGAAATCTGGTGCGTGTCCGTCAATGATGCCTTTGTGATGGGGGCCTGGGCCCGCGAGCAAAAGACGGCCGACAAGGTTCGCATGTTGGCAGACGGCAGCGCCGACTTCACCAAGGCGACCGGCCTGACGCTCGATTTGCTGTCGCGTGGCATGGGCCTGCGTTCGCAGCGCTACTCGATGCTTCTGGTGAATGGCCAGGTGAAGACGCTGAATATCGAGGCGCCGGGCAAGTTCGAGGTGAGTGACGCGACCACGATGCTGGCTCAAGCGCAGGCACTCTGAACTGCTGCGGTCATGCTGTGACCGCGCAAGAAGACTGCGGCGGGGAAACGCCCGCGCCGCAGTCTTCAAAGACATTTGCAGAAAGTGCTTGACGCCGCATGCGCGTTCAGTGCACAATCTAAAGCTTCGCCGAACGCAATGCGCACCTGGTGGTGCGTTATGGCCTCGGATCCGCCCTCAACTGCTGAGCGCAGGACTCTCACGGAAGTGAATCAAGTCTTGTGTTTGGTCAACGGGCCCAAGACTGACCGATGAGTCCGCAGCGCCCGGAATGACCAGGGGCTAGAGATGATTTGGGAAAAGTTGGGGATAACATGATTCAAATGCAATCGCGACTCGACGTCGCGGACAACACTGGCGCCAAGTCCGTCATGTGTATCAAGGTGCTTGGTGGTTCCAAGCGTCGGTACGCTGGCATTGGCGACATCATCAAGGTCAGCATCAAAGAAGCTGCGCCTCGTGCCCGAGTGAAAAAGGGTGAGGTCTACAGCGCTGTGGTCGTTCGCACCGCCAAGGGTGTTCGTCGTCAAGACGGCTCGCTGGTGAAGTTCGACGGCAATGCCGCCGTGCTGCTGAATGCCAAGCTGGAGCCGATCGGCACCCGCATCTTCGGCCCCGTGACGCGTGAACTGCGTACCGAGCGCTTCATGAAGATCGTGTCGCTGGCGCCTGAGGTTCTCTGAGCTCGGTCACAGTAAAAGGTAAGCCATGAACAAGATTCGTACAGGCGACCAAGTCATTGTTTTGACCGGTCGCGACAAGGGCAAGCGCGGCGCTGTGGCGCAGCGCATTGATGCCGATCACATCGTTGTGGAAGGCGTGAATGTCGTCAAGAAGCATGTCAAGCCGAACCCCATGAAGGGTACGACTGGCGGTGTTGTTGACAAGACGATGCCTATCCATCAATCCAACGTGGCGATTTTTAACGCTGCATCCGGCAAGGCCGATCGCGTGGGCATCAAGCTCGCAGCCGATGGCAAGAAGGTGCGCGTTTTCAAGTCGACCGGCGAAGAGATCAAGGCTTAAGGGGTTCGACATGACTCGTTTGCAAGCGTTTTATCGCGAAAAAGTTGTGCCAAGCCTCTCTGAGAAGTTTGGTTACTCGTCGGTCATGGAAGTGCCTCGCATCACCAAGATCACTCTGAACATGGGTGTGAGCGAAGCCGTCGCCGACAAGAAGGTCATGGACCACGCTGTCAGCGACCTGACCAAGATCGCAGGCCAGAAGCCTGTCGTGACGAAGTCGAAGAAGGCAATTGCCGGCTTCAAGATTCGTGACGGCGTGCCAATCGGCTGCATGGTGACTCTGCGCGGCGTGCAGATGTACGAATTCCTGGATCGTTTTGTCACCATCGCTTTGCCGCGTGTGCGTGACTTCCGCGGTATCTCGGGTCGTTCGTTCGATGGCCGTGGCAACTACAACATCGGCGTCAAAGAACAGATCATCTTCCCTGAGATCGACTATGACAAGGTGGATGCGTTGCGTGGGCTGAATATCAGCATCACCACAAGCGCCAAGACGGACGACGAGTGCAAAGCCCTGTTGGCAGCATTCAAGTTCCCGTTCAAGAACTGAGGTGACCCGTGGCAAAAACATCCCTGAAGCAACGTGAGCTGAAGCGCGACGCGCTGGTGGCCAAGTATGCAAAGAAGTATGCGGAACTGAAGGGCATCGCCAATGATGCCAAGAAGACGGACGAAGAGCGTTATGCCGCTCGTCTGGAGCTGCAACAGCTGCCCCGCAATGCCTACCCAACTCGTCAGCGTAACCGCTGCGCGTTGACTGGGCGTCCCCGCGGTACCTTCCGCAAGTTCGGCCTGGGCCGTAACAAGATTCGTGAGCTGGCCTTCAAAGGCGACATCCCTGGTGTCGTCAAGGCCAGCTGGTAATCGGCACGATTAGGAGAAATCGCAAATGAGCATGAGTGATCCTATCGCCGACATGCTGACCCGCATTCGCAACGCCCAAAGCGTTGAGAAGGTCAGCGTCGTGATGCCGTCCTCGAAGTTGAAAGTGGCGATCGCCAAAGTCCTGAAGGACGAAGGCTACATCGACAGCTTTGCAGTGCGCGGTGAAGCCGCTCGCCCAGAGCTGGAGATTTCGCTGAAGTATTACGGCGGTAAGCCCGTGATTGAGCGCATTGAGCGCGTGAGCCGTCCCGGCCTGCGCATCTACAAGGGCCGTCACGACATTCCTCAGGTCATGAATGGCCTGGGTGTGGCGATTGTCACCACGCCGCAAGGTGTGATGACGGACCGCAAAGCACGTCAAGCCGGCATCGGCGGCGAAGTGCTCTGCTACGTCGCCTAAGCGCAAGGAGATATAACAATGTCCCGCGTTGGAAAAATGCCGGTCGCCATCCCGCAAGGTGTGGACGTTACGGTGACTGCTGAGCAAATCAGCATCAAAGGTTCGCTCGGCACGCTGGTTCGCCCAGCCAACAGCCTGGTGTCGATCAAGAACGAAGGCGGCAAGCTGAGCTTTGCCCCTACGAATGATTCGACCGCTGCTGATGCTATGAGCGGCACGGTGCGCGCACTGGTGGCCAATATGGTCGTCGGCGTGAGCAAGGGTTTCGAGCGCAAGCTGAACCTGGTTGGCGTGGGCTTTCGTGCCCAGGCTCAAGGCCAGAAGCTGAACCTGCAAATCGGTTTCTCTCACCCTGTGGTGAAAGACATGCCGGCTGGCATCAAGGTTGAGTGCCCGACCCAGACCGAAATCCTGATCAAGGGCTCGGACGCTCAAGTGGTCGGTCAGATCGCCGCCGAAGTGCGCGCCTTCCGTCCGCCAGAGCCCTACAAGGGCAAGGGCATCCGCTATTCTGACGAAAAGGTCTCTCTCAAAGAGACCAAGAAGAAGTAAGGAGCAGCGCAATGTTGACCAAAAAAGAACAGCGCATCCGTCGCTCACGTCAGACCCGGGCTCGTATCGCCGTTCAGCGCGCTGTGCGCTTGACGGTGTTCCGCTCCAACCTGCACATCTATGCTGCCGTCATTTCCGACGATGGCACCCGTGTGTTGGCCAGCGCATCGACGGCCGAAAAGGCTGTCCGCGAGCAACTCGGTGGTTCCGGCAAGGGCGGCAACGTCGCTGCTGCGACACTGATTGGCAAGCGCATCGCCGAAAAGGCGAAGGCTGCTGGCGTCGAGAAGGTTGCTTTCGACCGCGCAGGCTTCGCCTACCACGGCCGTATCAAGGCCCTGGCCGAAGCAGCCCGCGAAGCCGGTCTGCAGTTCTGACGCACAAAGGAATTCGAAATGGCAAAGTTTCAACCCCGCGTTCAGACCGAAGGCAATGACGACGGCCTGAAGGAAAAGATGATCGCGATCAACCGCGTCACCAAAGTTGTGAAGGGCGGCCGCACGCTGTCTTTCGCAGCGCTGACGGTGGTCGGTGATGGCGCAGGTCGTATCGGCATGGGCAAAGGCAAGGCGAAGGAAGTTCCTGTCGCCGTGCAAAAGGCCATGGAATCGGCTCGTCGCAACATGATCAAAGTTGATCTGCGCAATGGTTCGATCCACCACAACGTGGTGGGCGAGCACGGTGCTTCCCACGTGATGATGGTGCCCGCTTCGGCTGGTACTGGCGTCATCGCCGGTGGCCCAATGCGCGCAGTCTTCGAAGTCATGGGCGTGACCGACATCGTGACCAAGAGCCACGGTTCGACCAACCCTTACAACTTGGTGCGTGCCACACTGGACGCTCTGAAGCGTTCCACGACGGCTTCGGAAGTTGCTGCCAAGCGCGGCAAGTCGGTCGAAGAAATTCTCGGCTGATCCGGCTGTACTGGAGAGACACATGTCTGACAAGAAAACTGTAACCGTCAAGCTGGTTCGCAGCCCCATCGGCACCCGTGCTTCGCACCGTGCCACGGTGGTTGGCCTCGGCTTGCGCAAGCTGAACAGCACCAGCGTGTTGGAAGACACGCCTGCGGTTCGCGGCATGATCAACAAGATCGCCTACCTCGTGCAGGTGCTGTAAGCGCCATCACGAAAAGAGGACAAGAAGATGCAACTCAATACCATTCAGCCCGCAGCTGGTGCCAAGCACAGCAAGCGTCGTGTTGGACGTGGCATCGGCTCCGGCTTGGGTAAAACCGCCGGCCGTGGTCACAAGGGCCAAAAGTCGCGTGCTGGCGGCTACCACAAGGTGGGCTTTGAAGGCGGTCAAATGCCTTTGCAGCGTCGCCTGCCCAAGCGCGGTTTCAAGTCGACGACTCTGAAGTTCAACGCTGAGATCAACCTCGACGACCTGCAGGCTTTGGCCGGCGACGAGATCGATCTGTTGACACTGAAGGCTGTCGGCCTGGTGCCCGAGCTGGCTCGCAATGCCAAGGTCATTCTGTCTGGCTCCATCAGCCGCAAGGTCACGCTGAAGGGCGTGTCTGCGACGGCCGGTGCCAAGGCTGCGATCGAAGCCGCTGGCGGCTCGGTTGCCTAAATAGAACGGCAAGGGAACTGTGGCTACCAACGCAAACCAACTGGCCAAGAGCGGCAAGTTCGGCGACTTGCGTCGCCGCCTGGTGTTTCTTTTGTTGGCGCTCGTCGTGTACCGCATCGGGGCTCATATCCCCGTGCCCGGTATCGATCCTGGCCAGCTGAAGCAGTTCTTCAAGGGTCAGGAAGGTGGCATCCTGTCCCTGTTCAATATGTTTTCGGGCGGTGCGTTGTCGCGCTTTACCGTCTTCGCGCTGGGCATTACGCCCTACATTTCGGCCTCCATCGTCATCCAGCTGATGACGTATGTGGTGCCGGCCTTGGAAGCGCTGAAGAAGGAAGGCGAAGCAGGGCGTCGCAAGATCACGCAGTACACGCGTTACGGCACATTGGGCCTGGCTATTTTTCAGTCGCTGAGCATTGCTCTGGCGCTGGAGAGTTCGGCAGGTTTGGTGATCAACCCCGGGTTTGGATTCCGCCTTACGGCAGTGTCCAGCTTGGTCGCTGGCACCATGTTCCTGATGTGGTTGGGCGAGCAAATTACTGAGCGTGGCTTGGGCAACGGGATCTCGATCCTGATCTTCGGCGGTATCGCTGCAGGTTTGCCCGGTGCGATTGGTGGTTTGCTGGGTCTGGTGCAAACCGGCGCCATGGGTCCTGTTTCTTCACTGTTCATCGTGGCCATTGTGGTGGCGGTGACGTATCTGGTGGTGTTCGTCGAGCGCGGTCAGCGCAAGATCTTGGTGAACTATGCCAAGCGCCAGGTGGGAAACAAGGTCTATGGGGGTCAAAGCTCGCACCTGCCGCTCAAGCTCAATATGTCGGGCGTGATTCCACCGATCTTCGCGTCGTCTATCATCTTGCTGCCAACCACCATGGTGAGTTGGTTTGCAACCGGTGACAGCATGCGCTGGTTGAAGAATATTGCGGATATGTTGCATCCCGGTCAGCCCATTTATGTGCTGCTGTATGCATCAGCCATTGTGTTCTTCTGCTTCTTCTACACGGCGCTTGTTTTCAATAGCCGCGAGACCGCAGACAACCTGAAGAAGAGTGGTGCGTTCATTCCGGGCATTCGCCCGGGTGAGCAGACCGCAAAGCATATTGACAAGATCTTGTCCCGTTTGACCTTGGCTGGCGCCATCTACATCACCGGTGTGTGCTTGTTGCCAGAGTTCTTGACCTTGAAGTACAACGTGCCCTTCTATTTTGGCGGCACCTCCTTGTTGATCATTGTTGTGGTCACCATGGACTTCTGGGCTCAAGTGCAGTCTTACGTGATGAGCCAGCAGTACGAGTCGCTGCTGAAAAAGTCGAATTTCAAGGCCAGCTGAAAAGCTGAGTCAACGTTTAACCAATTTCCATCAGAACAGAAACGAAGGCATGGCGAAAGACGACGTCATTCAGATGCAAGGCGAGATTCTTGAGAATCTTCCTAATGCCACGTTTCGTGTGAAGCTGGAGAACGGGCACGTGGTTCTCGGTCACATCTCGGGCAAGATGCGTATGCACTACATCCGCATTCTGCCTGGTGACAAAGTCACCGTGGAATTAACCCCGTACGATTTAAGTCGTGCTCGCATCGTGTTCCGGGCGAAGTGAGCTTTTCTTTTCCCCGGGTTTCGCGCTGAGAGCGCTTTTGAGTAGGTCAAGGAGCAGACTATGAAAGTTTCGGCATCCGTCAAGCCGATGTGCCGCAATTGCAAAGTCATCCGTCGCAAGGGCGTGGTGCGTGTGATCTGTACCGATCCGCGCCACAAACAGCGTCAGGGCTGATTGCTGCATTAACGAGCGAATTAGAGGACGCAAATGGCACGTATTGCTGGTATTAATATTCCGCCGCAAAAGCACACTGAGATTGGTCTGACTTCGATCTACGGCATCGGCCGTACGACCGCTCAGAAGATCTGCACGACTTGCGGCATTCCTTTCGACAAGAAGGTCAAAGACCTCACCGACGCTGATCTGGAAAAGATCCGTGACGAAGTGGGCCGCATGACCATCGAGGGCGATCTTCGCCGCGAAATGTCGATCAACATCAAGCGTTTGATGGACCTCGGTTGCTACCGCGGTTTCCGTCATCGCCGCGGTCTGCCGATGCGCGGTCAGCGCACCCGCACGAACGCTCGCACTCGTAAGGGCCCTCGCAAGTCGGCCGCTACGGGCAAGAAGTGATCTGCGCTAAGCATTGAAAGAAGGTCAAGATGGCAAAAGCACCCAATAACTCGGCTGCGCAGCGCGTTCGCAAGAAGGTTCGCAAGAACGTCGCCGATGGCATTGCACACGTTCACGCGTCGTTCAATAACACGATCATCACGATCACCGACCGCCAAGGCGGCGCACTGTCCTGGGCTTCCAGCGGTGGACAAGGCTTCAAGGGCTCGCGCAAGTCGACGCCTTTCGCAGCCCAAGTCGCTGCTGAGGTCGCTGGCCGTGCGGCTCAAGATCAAGGCATCAAGAATCTGGATGTCAAGATCAAGGGCCCAGGTCCTGGTCGTGAGTCCTCAGTGCGCGCTTTGGGCGCCCTGGGTATTCGGATCAATTCGATCTCTGACGTGACGCCCGTGCCGCACAACGGCTGCCGTCCGCAAAAGCGTCGTCGTATCTAAGGGTATTCCCCTTTGATGCGGAAGATGCGATAATCGACGTTTCCCCGCGCCGGCGGGCACGCAAGTGCCACGCCGGCCGTTTCGTTGAAGTTTTTCCGTAAGTTTGTCGTATTGGTTTTTGCCCAAGACCTTGCCTTGGCAAAGTCTTGATGGGGCAAACCAAGTATTTTGAAGACCACCGTCTGAGCCGATAAAAACACTGGCCAGACTCGCGTGTGTTGCCTGGCTTCGTGGCCGGCGTGATGCACGTCAGATTGATTAAGGACACGCAAAGTGGCACGTTACCTCGGCCCCAAGGCCAAACTTTCCCGCCGTGAAGGCACCGACCTGTTCCTGAAGAGCGCACGCCGCCCCATCAGCGACAAGGCCAAGTTCGACTCCAAGCCTGGCCAACATGGCCGCACTTCGGGCCAGCGCACCTCCGACTTCGGCCTGCAACTGCGTGAAAAGCAGAAGGTCAAGCGCATGTACGGTGTGCTGGAGCGTCAGTTCCGCCGCTATTTCGCCGAAGCCGAGCGCCGCAAGGGTTCGACCGGCACCAACCTGCTGACCCTGCTGGAGTCGCGCCTCGACAACGTCGTGTATCGCATGGGCTTTGGCTCGACACGCGCCGAAGCACGTCAACTGGTTTCGCACAAGGGCATCACCGTGAACGGTGAAGTCGTGAACATCGCTTCTTACCTGGTCAAAGCCGGCGACATCGTCGCTGTGCGCGAAAAGGCCAAGAAGCAGCTGCGCATCATCGACGCGCTGAAGTTGGCCGAGTCCATCGGCCTGCCTGCCTGGGTGACGGTTGACGCCACCAAGCTGGAAGGTGTGTTCAAGAAGGCGCCTGACCGTGATGAGTTCGGCGCTGAGATCAACGAATCGCTGATCGTTGAGTTGTACTCGCGTTAATCGTTTCGCTGTTGCCGGCAGCGCCCGCCAAGGGCCTGTCGGCGTTCCCTCGTCTGGGCTGGGCCTACCTTGGCTTTGCCCGGTTGGTCCCTCAGCCTTATCGGTGTAACGAACCGAGGGTATTGAAAGAAAGACCTCATGCAAACAAATCTGCTCAAACCCAAATCCATCAATGTGGAGCCCCTCGGCGGTCATCGCGCGAAGGTCACGCTGGAACCGTTCGAACGCGGCTATGGCCACACGCTGGGCAATGCTCTGCGCCGTGTGCTGCTGTCTTCGATGGTGGGTTATGCGCCGACGGAAGTGACCATCGCTGGCGTTCTGCACGAGTACTCGGCTATCGACGGCGTGCAAGAAGACGTGGTTCACATCATGTTGAACCTCAAGGGCGTGGTGTTCCGTCTGCACAACCGTGAAGAAGTGACCCTGGTTCTGCGCAAGGAAGGTGAAGGCCCGGTGACGGCAGCCGATATCCAGACGCCGCATGACGTCGAGATCATCAACCCTGAGCACGTCATCGCCCATCTGTCGCAAGGCGGCAAGCTTGACATGCAAATCAAGGTTGAAAAGGGTCGTGGCTATGTGCCCGGCACGATGCGCCGCTATGGCGATGAGCCGACCAAGTCGATCGGCCGCATCGTTCTGGACGCGTCTTTCTCGCCCGTGCGCCGCGTCAGCTATGCCGTCGAGAACGCCCGCGTTGAGCAGCGTACCGACCTGGACAAGCTGGTCATGGAAATCGAAACCAACGGTGCCATCTCGCCCGAGGAAGCGATCCGTGCTTCGGCCAAGATCTTGGTTGAACAACTCGCCGTCTTCGCGCAGCTGCAAGGCACCGACGTGGGCGACATCTTCGACCAGCCGGCCCAGCGTTCCAGCAGCTTCGATCCGATCTTGCTGCGCCCTGTGGACGAGCTCGAGTTGACCGTTCGTTCGGCCAACTGCCTGAAGGCCGAGAACATCTACTACATCGGCGATCTGATCCAGCGCACCGAGACCGAGCTGCTGAAGACCCCCAATCTGGGTCGCAAGTCGCTCAACGAAATCAAGGAAGTGCTGGCTTCGCGCGGCCTGACTCTGGGCGCCCGCCTGGAAAACTGGCCCCCGCAAGGTCTGGACAAGCGCTGATTGACTTCACCTCCGTAGGCGCTGTGCGCCGACCCTTTAAAGGGTTGCACTCAGTCGCCCGGCAATGCCGGGTTCACGGGCGATGCGGGAGAAGACAAAATTTTTGAAAGTGGGTGGGTCAAACCACCCGGTGCCCCCGGGCAGTACCTGATACGGCTGCTGGGATTAATCTAGAAAGGACTAGCACCATGCGTCATCGTAACGGCCTCCGTAAACTCAACCGCACCAGCGAACACCGCAAAGCCATGTTGCGCAATATGTGCAACTCGCTGCTGCAGCACGAAGCCATCAAGACCACGGTCCCCAAGGCCAAGGAACTGCGCCGCGTGGTTGAGCCTCTGATCACCTTGGCCAAAGTGCCCACACTGGCCAATCGCCGTCTGGCTTTTGACCGCCTGCGTGATCGCGATATGGTCACCAAGCTGTTCAACGAACTGGGCCCGCGTTTCGCTGCCCGTCCGGGCGGCTATACCCGTATCTTGAAGATGGGCTTCCGCGTTGGCGACAATGCACCGATGGCCTATGTTGAGCTGGTGGATCGCGCTGAAGGCGAAACTGCTGGCGAAGCCGCAGAATAATTTGTTTGGGGTCTCCCGCAAATTCTTGCAGCCACGTGCGCAAGGACTTGCAGGGGTACTGATTTGAAAAGGCCAGCTGCTCAGCTGGCCTTTTTTTGTTTGTATTTTGTTTGATGGCAGGTCTGCCCCGGTCTTGCAACAGACAAGGTCATCTCGGTGGTGGAAGATGCACCCTGTGTTGACGCTGCGCTATCCTGGCCGAACGACAACCGCGCCCGCCTGCTTTTCGAGTTGACGCGCGCCTATATCGGCCCCATTTCTCTCCTGAATTCATGACTCGTACACCTACATTCAACCGCCTAGTTTTCTGGATCGTGCTGGGCTTGGTCGGCGTATTGGGCTATTTCTCTGGGGCCCGGGCAGACGACTTTCTTGAGCCGGAGCAAGCCTTCAAGCTCCACGTTCAGGCGCTGGATGGACACCAGGTTCTGGTCACCTTTGACATTGCGCCCGGCTACTACATGTACCGGGAGCAATTCAAGGCGCAGGCGAGCGGCGCCACGCTGGGCGAGATTCAAATCCCCGCTGGCAAGTCCAAGTTCGACGAAACTTTTCAGAAAACTGTAGAAATCTACCGCGACGCGCTTCGGGTGCCCATCGTGGTGAGCCAAGCCGATGGCAAGTTCAAATTGACTGTCAGCGGCCAGGGCTGCGCGGACAAAGGCTTGTGCTATCCGCCGATGACAGCCAATTTCGAGCTGAGCCTGGCTGATTTTGGTGGCGACGGACAGATCCAACGCATCGACGCGCTGGACCCTCTTGCTGCAACGCCCGCTGAGAAGTCGCTCTCCACTTTGCCCGCTGGGTCGATTCTGGCGGCTTCACCGGTCACAGAGACAGGGCGCTTGGACGCAGCCTTGCAATCGGGGCACTTCTGGAGCGTAGTGGGCGTATTTTTTGTCGCAGGCCTGCTGCTGTCTCTGACGCCTTGTGTGCTGCCCATGCTGCCCATCTTGTCGTCGATCATCGTCGGCAGCGCCGAGGGCAAGAGCAGCCGTCGCCGGGGTCTCTTGCTTGCTGTGAGCTACTCCCTCGGCATGGCGCTGATCTACACCGCCTTGGGCGTTGCAGCCGGTTTGGCCGGTGAAGGTTTGGCGGCAACCTTGCAAAAGCCTTGGGTGCTGAGTGCCTTCGCCTTGGCCTTGGTGGCCTTTTCGTTGTCGATGTTTGGCGCGTATGAGTTGCAACTCCCCAGTGGGTTGTCGGGGGGCTTGTCGCAAGCCTCCCAGCGTCTGCCAGCCGGGCGTTTTGTGGGTGTTTTCGCCATGGGCGGTGTTTCGGCCTTGATCGTCAGCCCCTGCGTTGCAGCGCCGTTGGCAGGTGCCTTGCTCTACCTGAGCCAAACCCGCGACGTGATGTTGGGGGGCAGCGCGCTCTTTGCCTTGGCTTGCGGCATGAGTGTGCCTCTCTTGTTGCTCGGCGCCTCGGCCGGTAGCTTGTTGCCGCGGGCCGGTGCCTGGATGGACGAGGTCAAGCACTTCTTCGGCATGTTGTTGCTCGCCGTTGCCCTGTGGACCGTACAACCCATCTTGCCGGAAGGTGTCGCCCAGGCCTTGTGGGGTGCGCTGTTGATCGGTGCTTCTGCGATGCTTGGCCTGTTTCAGCCGGCCCATGCCATTCACCGGCCCCGCACCTGGCTGCGCAAGACTGCGGCCGTGGTGTCTTTTGTCTTTGGCTTGCTTCAATTGGTGGGCGCGGCCAGCGGGGGCACTGATCCACTCAAACCTTTGGCAGGCCTTGCCCATGCCCAAGCCAAGACTTTGTCCGCTGAAGGCAATGCCGGCAAGGCTGATGACGGCGCCTTGCAGTTTCAGCGGGTGCACAACCTGGCCGAACTGGACGCCGCGCTCGCATCCGCCGGCAAGCCTGTTCTGCTCGACTTCTATGCAGATTGGTGCGTGTCGTGCAAAGAGATGGAGCGTTTCACCTTCAGCGACCCCACCGTGCGCCAACGCCTACACGGCGCCTTGCTGCTCAAGGTTGACGTCACCGACAACAGCCTTGCCGATCGCGCCCTGCTCAAACGATTCAAACTGTTTGGCCCGCCCGGCACCGTGTTCTTCGATGCACAAGGCCAAGAGCTCCCGGCGCAGCGCGTCATTGGCTTTCAAGGTCCAGAACAGTTCCTATCTTCATTAAAAGCCGCCGGTATCTAACGAAAGTCATGAAAGTGCGCTATACTGCTAGCTTCAGTCGCGGGGTGGAGCAGTCTGGTAGCTCGTTGGGCTCATAACCCAAAGGTCGTAGGTTCAAATCCTGCCCCCGCAACCAAAGTTTTTAAAAGTTGTCATCCCTCTCGATGGCCTCTTTTCTTCCGAGTTCGATGTGACGAAATCGACCGGAACACCCGATCAGTCGCGGGGTGGAGCAGTCTGGTAGCTCGTCGGGCTCATAACCCGAAGGTCGTTGGTTCAAATCCGGCCCCCGCAACCAAAAAATCGCAAGTAAATCAATTACTTGCCTTGTCAAGACGCCAGCCATGAGGTTGGCGTCTTGCTTTGTGGCCCCAAAATGGCCCATCCGTAGCCCGTGTGATCTGCCCCCAGGACGACGAGGCGCGAAAGCTCGCGCGAACTTGATCCTGAATGCAGCCGACCTCAAAGTCAATTGAGCAGCGATAGCGCGAGTTCAGTACATCGTGCAGCAGACATTCAACCCCGCTTGACTGGTCAAGTTCACTACGGCACTTCCGCTTTCTTGCACCTAGCCTCGCCTGGTTGGGAGGCTTCAAGCGAACAACGCGCCGTCGAACCTAGTTGACTTGCACCGAAGTGGTGCGAATCAGAGCAAAATACAGGTTTTGATGCGGACGTTCGTCATATCCTTGTGTGAACCCTCTGAATACTCCCGACCCAGACTGCCAAGCGGCGTTGCCCTGCCGGCCTCTTGCAGCCGTCGTGACTAGAGAGTGGTTTAGCGCCGAGGTGATGCCTCTTGAGCCTGCGCTCATGCGCCTGCTGAAGCGCCACTGGCGGCACCCAGATGATCTGCCCGATATGAGGCAGGAAATCTACGTGCGCGTGTTCGAGGCGGTAAAACGAGATGGCCTTCCGCTGTCGACGCCTGCCTTCGTATTTCAGTGCGCTCGAAATCTTCTAGTGGATCGTGCACGCCGTGCACAAGTGGTGTCCTTTGACACCGTTGCAGATCTGGAAGAACTTGAAGAGCAGCCTCAAGCAGACTTCACGCCGGAACAATTGGTAAACGCCACACAGGAACTTGCGCTCCTTGAATCTGCGCTTGATGACCTTACGCCCAGGCGCCGAGAAGTCCTGACCTTGCTAAAAGTCGGCTTGGTGGCTTAATTCAGAGGCGGCGCCAACACTGTTCTCGCTCTAATAGGCGCCGTGTACTGATAAGTTCTTCGGTCTGAATTCAAAAGACCTAACCTAAGCGCTGGGTGCGGCGGGCATGCGCTACGCCACCTCTTGGCTCAATCGATTGATATTCTGCTCATTGGCCGGCTCAACAATGTGGCGAATGGCGCTCGCCACCGATGCGTCGATGAACGTTTGCGTCCACTGCAGAAGGGTGCCCTCAGGTGCCGGTTCAAGGCCAATCGTGAGGCTGAAGTGAGGCGGGCAGAGGTGCTCAATCGTGACTTGACGATCAGGCTCAATGCGCGTGAAGACCGATTCATTCGGATAAATCGTTCCGTCCGGTCCGACCATGTCGAAGACCCACTTGCCGCCCGGCTGGAACTCAAAGGCCTTGAATTGGTTGGTGAATCCATCCGGACCCCACCACCTCGCCAAGCGCTCGGGATCCCTGAATGCGGCAAAAATAGCCGATGGGGTTGCTGCAATATGGCGGCTGGTTTTGAAGGTCGTCATGCACACCTCACTGGCAATCGGTTCATTAGAGCATGGGCGATGAACCGGTGCCGCCCGGCCGTCCTGTGCAAGGTTGAATTGCCGATGAAACGGCCCATCGCAGATGTCGGCCTATTTGTGACCTAAGGCCGAAGTTGAGCGGCACCGTGATGCACGGGCGCAGCACGTGCTCTGTTCAGGCCTAATGCTGCCCTTCAACATGTTTTGCAAAATTATTCAGAATGGCTTGCCAGCCATTGCGCTGGTGCGCAACAGGATGCTCGTGCTCGGCGTCAAACGTGACGCGAACCGTGACACCGCCGGCTGCCGGATTGAACTCCACCACACCCGTGCGATCGCCAAACGAGTACTCAATGAGCGCGTTCGGAACGACCTTTGTATACGTTCCAGAAAAATCAAAGCCAAAGCTCCCGTCTTTGGCCTCCATGCGCGAGGTAAATGCCCCGCCAACACGTAAGTCGACCGTGGACAGGGTTGTGTGCCAGTCCTCTGACGCAGAGTTCCACTGCACGATGTCTTCCGGGCTTGTGTATGCGCTCCAAACCTTGGCGATGGGCGCATTGACTGTGGTTTCCACGGTGATCTTCATTGAATTCATCCTTGGGTGTCGTATCCACCGCCATCTGATGCATGGGGCATCATCAATGAGTTGAAGAGATCGCTCGCCGCATGGGCGCCTGCCTCACACCCAACTCTGCGCGACAGCAAACTCAGTTTCCAGGCTCATAGATCACGAAGGTCTTCTTGCTGGGTGTGATGACTTCCCAAGTGCCCACAAAGCCGCGCGGCACCACAAAGCTCTCGCCGGCTGAGACGGTGATTGCGCAGCCCGAGGCGTCCGTGATGATGCTTATCCCATCAAGCATATGGCAGTACTCCTCTTCCGTGTACTGGATTTTCCACTTGCCGACCTCGCTGTGCCAGACGCCGGTGACGAACTTTTTCGTGGGATCCGTGTATTGCATCCAGAGAGTCTGTTTCGGATTGCCTGACAGCAGCTTCTCCGGTGACAGGTAGTACTCTGAGCGCTCGGCGGAAGCTTCGTTGACTTTGTAGACTGGCATGAGCGTGGCCTTGGGGAACACCTTGGGCAAGACGTTTGAGCGGATTGTTGCGAGCGATTGTGGGCTGTGGCGGGCTGTGGCGGGCAGCGAATAGCCTGATCACGAGTGTGGGGGCTGCACTGTTTCAGCGCCAAGTGCATCGAATGCAGGTGCCGCTGCTTAACGGCACCCTTCTCGTGCGCCTATTTTTCTTCGACCGGGGGTTGGGAGAACACCGGCACAAAGTCATCCGGTGCGATGGAGGTGTCGAACTTGTAAGTGGCGTAGTTGCTTTCATCGACCAGCCCCAGCTTGATCAAAATGGTGTGGGGCGCGTTTGCGGTGCGTCCTTCCAAGTAATTGACCACTGAATCGGTCACCACTCTGGCCTGGCTGACCGCCTTTGTGTCGACCGACGCAGCAATATGCCCCTGCTGGATCAGTCCAGCAATTTCGCGAGTCAGGTCATAGGCAATGACCTTGACCTGTTTTTGAAGCTTGGCCTCCCTGATTTCGGCGCTGGCAGGCGGGGCGCAACCGGTACAACCAATGATGTAGTCGAGCGATTTCCCATGCTCGCGCAATACTTGCCTGGCAAGTTGCCCCTGTACATGGCGGTCACTGTCGCCATATTTCACATCAACGATATTGATGGTGAGCGGCGCCTTGCTGACCACTTCTCGGGTGCCGTTTACCTCGCCACTGACCCAGCCAGCACCTCGCGGACCTGGTAGCAGGGCAACATTGACCGTTTTCAGTCCGCGCCGTAGCGCGTCGTGAATCATCCAACGTGCGGCCTCTTCGCCCATTCCTTTCAGCGAGGTGGTGACTTTGACGGTCAAATCGTCGCTGGTGCTGTCGTTCGCCAGTTCAAATACCGGGATGCCCTGTGATCGCGCCCATGCAATGGACGGATTGTTGGCCGTCAAATCGATGGGCGACAGGACGATGGCATCAAACTTGTCGCCAGTAATTGCCGCCATTTTGCGCAATTGGCCTTTGACATCGTCATAGCCGTCAGCCACAAAAATCGTGGCCGCTACGCCAAGGCGTTTCGCCTCGGTGATGACGCCGTAATTGCAGCCTACCCAGTACGGGTCCTTGATATGGGGGAACAAAAAGGCAATACGCCAGGGCTTGCTGGCCCGCTCTGCCATGGGGAAATAGCCCCGTTTCACTTGGCCGGTCGCCAGCGCGTCGTCGGCAGTCCCGTTTGCCTTCAATGGCGGAAAGATAGAGTAGGTGACGATGGGCTCAAACCCGGTCACCACGGCAGTTGCGGCCGCAACTGCGGGCAGCGCCAGCGTGCCGCACAGGGTAAGCACCTTCAAGGCATTCAACAATGTGGTCACGCCTCAGTCCTTTGAATTGGCCCAGGTTGGGCGCGGTTTGATTCTATCGATTCGGCTGTTCAATGCCACTGGGCGCGAGCAGATCCAACGGGTAACTTCTCCACTTGGAAGCTTGCCGCCGGCACCGGGCCCGTGTCCAGCCCTTATTGCGTACTTTCTTTGTTGCCGTAGCGTCGGGCACGGCAGGTCCTTTGCGGTACGGAGCTTCAGAAAAGGGCGGGATCAAAATGTGAGCAGATTTTTGTGTTGCATCCATAATTCCAATTTCATAGAATCATAGAATCATTGAATTATGGAAGTTAAGCAAATTGTCCGTTCCCTCGCAGCCCTGGCGCAAGCGCACCGGCTCAAGGTGTTTCGTCTGCTGGTCGTTGCTGGCCAACAAGGCCTGACGCCAGGCGCAATCGGGGAAGCGCTGGAGTTGCCGGCAGCGACCCTTTCCTTCCATCTGAAGGAGCTGAGCAACGCCGGCCTTGTGACGCAGGAGCGCATCAGCCGTAACGTGGTGTACCGCGCATCCTTCGATCACATGAACGAATTGCTGGCTTATCTCACGGAAAACTGCTGCAAGGGCGAGGCCTGCCTGTCCACGCCGTCCACGCCGTCCACGGCCTGCGCCTGCTGATACCCAAGCCCGCCCTGAAGCAATCCTGAGAGTTTTTCGACATCCATCCTGCCTGTCACCATGACGACCCACGTACTCATCCTCTGCACCCACAATTCCGCACGTAGCGTGCTCTCTGAGGGTATGTTGAATCACCTCGCTGCAAAGCTAGGTAAGGACGTGAAGGCCCACAGCGCCGGCAGCGCGCCCAGTGGTCGCCTGAACCCCTTCGCGCTCGAAGCTTTGACCAATGCCGGTGTCGACATCAGTGGCTACCGCAGCAAGAGTTGGGATGAATTCACCACACCGGAAGCGCCTCCGCTGTCTATCGTCATTACCGTGTGCGACAGCGCTGCCGCAGAGCAGTGCCCTGTCTTCTTCGGCGCAAGCTCTGATGATGGCCCGCCGGTAAAAGTGCACTGGGGCTATCCGGACCCGTCCAACGCAGAGGGGGGCGATGAAGGCAAGCGCCGCGCTTTTGAGCTCACACGCCAGGCTCTGGGCTACCGAATGCTCCAATTGCTGCAACTGCCCTTGGAGCAACTGAGTAAAGCGGAGCTGCTGGCCGCCCTGAATGCCATCGCAAAGACTTGAGACGCCGCCTTTGATCATGAAAACGAGTACCTCTCAAAAGCTCCTGGCTGAGACGCTGGGCACTGCGCTGTTGCTGGCCGTCGTGATCGGCTCCGGCGTCATGGCCGAGCGCCTGTCTGGCGGCAATGTCGCCATCGCGCTGCTCGCCAACACCTTGGCGACCGTTGGTGGCCTGTACATCTTGATCGAGGTCTTTGGGCCTATCAGCGGCGCGCATTTCAACCCGGCGGTCAGCGCTGTCATGGCCTGGCGTGGCGAGTTGCCGGCGGCCGCTTTGCTGCCCTATATTGGCGCGCAGTTGCTCGGTGCCATGCTGGGCGCTTGGTTGGCGCATGCAATGTTCGATATGAGTATTCTGCAGTTCTCCACCAAGCTGCGTGGGGGCCGCGGGCAGTGGATCGCGGAGGCCGTCGCCACGTTCGGGCTCTTGCTGGTGATCCTGCGCGCACCCAGCTCCCGCGTGGCAGCCATGGTCGCGGCCTACATCGGTGCGGCGTACTGGTTCACGGCGTCTACCTCGTTTGCCAACCCCGCTGCCGTGTTCGGCCGCATGCTCAGCGACAGCTTTGCCGGGATTGCGCCGTCGAGCGCCCCGGGCTTTGTTGTCGCCCAACTGCTGGGCGCCGCCGTTGCCGTGGGCGTGAATCAGCTGTTTTCGGCAGCCGATCCCCAAACCTAGCAAACGCCCGCCATGACCATCCCTTGCGAACCCGCGCGTGCTGGGTCGCAGGATGCGCATGCTGATCCTCCTGAATCAGTCAGCCATTGCCATTGCCGGGCGGTGCTCACTTCTTGCTGTAGATTTGGTCAAACACGCCACCGTCGGCGAAGTGGGTTTTCTGCGCCTTGGTCCAGCCGCCGAACACGTCGTTGATGTTGAACAGCTTGAGACTTGGAAATTGCTTGGCGTACTTGGCCTGAGTCTTGGGGTCGGCCGGGCGGTAGAAGTTTTTGCCGGCGATGTCCTGACCTTCGGGTGAGTACAGATACTCCAGATAAGCCTGAGCGATTTCGCGGGTGCCGCGCTTGTCGACCACCTTGTCCACCACAGCCACCGGCGGTTCAGCCAAGATGCTGGAAGGTGGGTACACCACATCGAACTTCCCGGCACCGAACTCCTTCAGCACCAGGCCGGCCTCGTTCTCCCAGGCCAGCAGCACATCACCGATGCCGCGCTCAGCAAAGGTGACCGTGGCACCGCGAGCGCCGGAATCCAGCACCGGCACATTGGTGTAGACCTTGCGAATGTAGTCCTTGGCCTTGGCCTCACTCCCACCGGGTTGCAGCAGTGCGTCGCCGTAGGCGGCCAGATAGGCCCAGCGTGCGCCCCCGGAGGTCTTCGGGTTGGAGGTGATCACACCCACGCCTGGTTTGACCAAATCGGTCCAGGCATGGATGCCCTTGGGGTTGCCTTTGCGCACCAGGAAGATGATGGTGGACGAGTAGGGCGTGCTGTTATTTTTGAACTTCTTTTGCCAATCTGCGTTTACCAACTTGCCCCCTTCGGTGGCGATGGCGTCGATGTCATAGGCCAGGGCCAGGGTCACGACGTCGGCCTCCAGGCCGTCGATCACCGAGCGGGCTTGTTTGCCCGAGCCGCCATGCGAAGCTTTGACGATGACGTTGTCGCCGGTTTTGGCTTTCCAGTATTTGGAGAAGGCGGCGTTGTATTCCTGATAGAGCTCGCGGGTTGGGTCATAGGAGACGTTGAGCAGGGTGATGTCCCTGGCAAAGGCCAGGACCGAGCTGGCGCCCAGAACGGCAGCGAGGACGGTGTTGCGGAAGAATTTCTTGGGCAGCATAGAAGTCATGAATCCGAGTTGAGTTATCGGTGCCAATGCCTGGAAAACTTGAAAGAGGCGGCATGTCCAGGCTCAGTTTGCTGTGTGCAGTTCGATTCGTGAAGAACGAAGATTGCAGATGCTTATGCGGTGTTTGGTTTTTTGATGAGCGCACGCCATGCCGTTGATCCCGGGTACTGCCCTCCTGGGGCTTGAATTTCGGTTGCCCAACGCTAGATGAACTTGCGTCATCCGAGCCGTATAGGATGACGGTGAGCCGTCGGCAAAATTTGAGGATCGTGATGAAACGCCTGACCATGTCGCTGGATGATGAATTGGCCGATGCTTTCGAGCATTGGGTGCAGGAACACGGCTATGAGAACCGTTCAGAGGCCTTCCGCGATCTTTTGCGCCAGGACTTGGGCGAGCGGCATTTGGCGCGGCGTCCGCATGGACCTTGCGTGGCTGTGTTGAGTTATCTCTATGACCACCATCAGCGCCAATTGGCCCTGCGTTTGACAGAGATGCAGCATGAGCATCATGAGCTGACCGTCTCCACCACTCACGCGCATCTCGATCACGATCATTGCATTGAGACCGTCATTTTGCGAGGGCGCAGTGACCAAGTGCAGGCCTTCGCCCAGACGGTGATGGCGCAGCCCGGAGTCAGCCATGGCCATCTGCATTTAGTGCCTGTGGCGACCCGCTTGGCTCATGGGCATGAGCATCTGGCTCCGGCTGATTTCACGACGCCTGTGAAGGCCGTGTTGCCCAAGAAAAAAGGCGCTAAGTGAAGCCAGCCTGGCGAAGCGAGGTGCTTTCCAGTCACCTGCGCGAACGCAGGACGAATGAATCCCCCGGGACCACGAGTTGCCCGCATCGTGGCGCGTCGGCAGTCCCATGTTGCCGGAGGATTTCAGCTTGAGAAGCGCCGTATGATGAAATAATATTTCTTCATACCGTCATGTGTTGCGGTTACAAAGACTGACCGCAACGAGGCGCCCTATGAGCTATTCCCCGCCGATCTCCCGTTCTTGTCGATCTCCTTCGCAGATTTCTTTGGCCGCGGCCTTGATCTGCAGCTCTTTCTTGGCGCATGCACAGGAGCGCCCCGCGAAAGAAGACGACAAGCCGCAGCAACTGGCTATGGCCAATGTGCTGGAAACGGTGGAAGTCAGTGGCCGGCATTACGACAATGCCGTGGGCAGCAGCGATGCAGCCTCGCAAGGCGTGGTGCGAGCCGAGTTGCTGAAGAGCCGGCCTTTGTTGAGGCCCGGTGAGGTGCTGGAAACGGTGCCAGGTCTCGTCGTCACTCAGCACTCGGGCGATGGCAAGGCCAATCAGTATTTTTTGCGCGGTTTCAATTTAGACCATGGCACCGACTTCGCCACCACGGTCGATGGACTGCCGGTCAATATGCCCAGTCATGGCCATGGCCAGGGCTATTCGGACTTGAATTTTTTGATGCCCGAGTTGGTCGATCGCATTGAGTACCGTAAAGGGCCTTACTTCGCGGGCAATGGCGATTTTGCGGCCGCCGGTTCGGCCGATATGCTGCTGCAGCGCCGCCTGAGAGCGCCTTTTGTGCAGCTGACCTTGGGGGGAGGAGGCTATCGCCGTGGCTTGTTGGCGGGCTCCTCCGACTTGAATGCTGGCCTGCATCTGCTGGGTGCCGTCGAAGTGATGCGCAACGACGGGCCCTGGACCTTGAAAGAAGGGCTGCACCGCAACAATGCCGTGCTGAGTCTGAGCAAGGGGAATGCGCAAGCAGGCTGGTCAGCCAGCTTGATGGCGTATGACGCCCGTTGGAATTCCACCGACCAAGTGCCGCAACGTCTGGTGCAAGCCGGCCGCTACGACGGCAAGCCATTTGGCCGATTCGACGCGGTGGACCCCACAGATGGCGGCGAAACCTCGCGCAGCAGCCTGTCTTTTGAATGGCACGATGCCGATGCGCATGGCAGCACCCACTGGGCGGCCTATGCCTTGGACTATCGCCTCAAGCTGTTCTCCAATTTCACCTACGCCATGGACCGGCCGGGGATGGGTGACCAGTTCTCGCAGCAGGACCAGCGCCATGTTTATGGGCTTTCAGCCAAACGCGTCATCCAACACAAGTTGGGCGGGTTCGAGGCGAGCAGCGAGCTCGGCCTCCAACTGCGCCACGACAACATCCGCGTCGGCTTGTATGACAGCCAGGCACGCGTGTTGAGTGCGACAACGCGTGATGATGAAGTGCGTCAAAGCTTGGCCAGCGTCTATGCGCAAACCGGTGTTGAATGGTCGCCCAAGTTTCGATCGGTGCTGGGCTTGCGCCTAGACCGCCTGGACGCCCGGGTGAACAGTTTGCTGCAGCCGCTCAACTCCGGCACGGCCGGGCAGACCTTGCTGTCGCCCAAGCTTTCGCTGGTGATGGGGCCCTGGAACAAGACTGAGTTCTTCTTCAACGCGGGCAGCGGTTTCCACAGCAATGATGCACGTGGCATGACGGCGGCTGTCGACCCTAAATCGGGCGAAGCGCAGGAGCGTGTACCCGGCCTGGTCAGGGCCAGGGGCGCCGAGATTGGCACGCGCACGGAGTGGTTGCCCGGCCTGCAAAGCTCGCTGTCCTTGTGGCAGTTGAACTTTGATTCAGAGCTGATTTACTCCGGCGACTCGGGCACCACTTCCGCACAAGGGCCCAGTCGCCGCTACGGCGTGGAGTGGAACAACCACTGGCTGCCCACGCCCGGGCTGCAGATCGATCTGGACATGGCCTGGACGCATGCGCGATTCAAATTTGATGCGAGCGATGACATCACTGTCGGTCGTTACATCCCCAACTCGGTGGACCAAGTCGTCACCGGCACGGTCACGCTGAATGATCTCGGCCCCTGGTCCATGAGCCTGACCGAGCGCTATATCGGCAGCGGCCCCTTGAGCGCTGACAACAGCGTGCGTTCCGAGTCATCGCTGATCAGCAATCTGCGCCTTGGCCGCAGTCTGGGACCCAAGATGCAGCTGAATCTGGACGTGCTCAATCTTTTCGATCGCCGCTACAACGACATCGAGTACTTTTATGCCACCCAGCTCAAGGGTGAGCCCGCGCCGGTGAACGGCAAGGTCATCCACCCCGGTGAGCCACGCACCTTGCGCTTGACGCTGAAGGCACAGTTCTGAGCCGGATCCTGGCGTTCAAGGCCCAATGGATGTGCCCATGCGGGCGACGACTAACTCGCCACCTGCATGGGAGCCGTAGCGCTTGATTACGCCCGCGCCAGCGCCTCGACCGGATCAAGCTTTGCCGCGCTGCGGGCGGGCATGAAGCCGAAGACCACGCCGATCAGGGTGGACACGCCGAAGGCGCCCAGGATCGCCGTGCTGGAAAAAGTCATGCGGAAGTCACCGGCGAATTGATCAAACACCGCGCCGCAAGCCAGGGCCAGGCTGATGCCCAGCCCCCCGCCGATCAGGCAGACCAGAATCGCCTCGATCAGGAACTGCCGCAGGATGTCGTTCTGCCGTGCGCCCACCGCCATGCGCACGCCAATCTCCTGGGTGCGCTCAGTGACCGACACCAACATGATGTTCATCACGCCGATGCCGCCCACCAGCAGCGAGATCAGCGCGATGGACGAGATCAGCAAGGTGATCGTCGCCGTCGTCTGTTCAACCGT
The DNA here is from genome assembly GCF_028595305.1 of Roseateles koreensis. GTDB lineage: Bacteria > Pseudomonadota > Gammaproteobacteria > Burkholderiales > Burkholderiaceae_C > Paucibacter_A > Paucibacter_A koreensis. Next base: position 49,092 of record NZ_JAQQXS010000016.1, read on the forward strand.
CTGGCGGATGCTGTCGGTGTTCATCAGGAAAAAATCTTCCTTGCCGTGGCGCTGCGTTAGCAGCTTGCGCACGGCTTGTTCGGCCACGCTGCTGGGCACGCTGTCGTTGACGCGCACCGAGATGGTTTGCAGATAGTCTTGGCCGTTGATGCGATTCATGGCCGTGGTGTACGGGATCCAGATGTTGAGTGAATCGTCGTTGCCGAAAGCGCGTGTCTTTTTGGCCGTTACGCCGACGATGCGTACCGGCACCGTGCCGATCAGGATTACTTCACCCAGTGCGGTTTCACCGTTAGGGAACAGGCGCTTGCGCGTGTTCTCGTCGATCACCGCTTCTTGCGCACGCTGCAGCACGGCTTGCGCGCCAAAGGCCTGCCCGCTCGCCAGCGTGTAGCCGTTGACGCGAAAGTACTGCTCGCCGACGCCGCTCACGCTGCTGCTGACGTCGACGTTGCGGTAGCGCAGGCCGGCGCTGACCACCACCGAAGGCGTGGCGCTGTCCACAAAGGGCAACTCGGCCAAGGCCCGCATGTCGGCGATGCGCAGGGTGCGCACGGCAGCGGCACGCCGGTCGCCAAAGCCCTTGCCGGGCATGACCTGGATGGTGTTGGTACCCATCGAGCTGATGTCGGCCAGGATGCGTTGCCGAGAGCCATCTCCCAATGCAACGACGGACACCACCGAGGCGATGCCGATGATGATGCCCAGCATCGTCAGCAAGGTGCGCATGCGGTGGCTCAGCATGGCCCGTATGGCCATGCGGGCCGCCTCGGCAATGCGGCCGAACAGGGCGCCTACCGCGGAGCGCGCCGGCCTGCTCTTTTCTTTGGGGTTGCCGCTGCGATGGTGCGGCTGGGCTGCGGCCGTGCTGCTGTGGCTGCTGTTGTTGTTGTTGTTGCGTCGGTCCGCGACGATCTCGCCGTCGCTGATCTCGATCACCCGCTGCGCATGGGCGGCGACTTGCGCGTCATGGGTGACCAGGATGATGGTGTGGCCTTCGGCGTTGAGCTCCGCGAGGATCTTCATCACCTCGCGGCCGCTGGCTTGGTCCAGCGCGCCGGTGGGCTCGTCGGCCAGGATCACGTCGCCACCGTTCATCAATGCACGCGCGATCGAGACACGCTGCTGCTGACCCCCCGAGAGCTGACCGGGTCGGTGCGTCAGGCGTTCGTTGAGCCCCAGCCGTGTGAGCAAGTCGCGGGCCCGCGTGTGGCGCGAGGCGGCGGCGGTGCCGGCGTAGATGGCCGGGATCTCGACGTTGCCGAGCGCCGAGAGGTCGCCCAGCAATTGGTAGCGCTGGAAGATAAAGCCGAAGTGCTCGCGGCGTAGCCGGGCGCGCTCATCCGGCGCCATCTCGCCGGTCTCCTGGCCGGCGACGCAGTAGCTGCCGCGCGTGGGCCGGTCGAGGCAGCCGAGAATGTTCATCAAGGTTGACTTGCCCGAGCCCGACGGCCCCATGATCGCGACCATCTCGCCCGCTTCGATGCGCAGGTCGATATTGCGCAGCACGGCCACCACGCCGTCCCCGGCCGGGAATTCGCGCGTCAGGCCACGCAGTTCCAACAAGGCTGCCATGCCGCTCACATCCGTGGCGGTGGGCCGGAGGACTGTGCAGGCGCGCCGCCTGGCGCAGCGGCCTCACTGGTGACCACCCGGTCGCCCAGCGCCAGCCCCTCCAGCACCTGGGCCTTGACCCGGTTGTCCAGGCCGATGCGCACGGGCTTGTCAACGATGCGCGGGCCTTCCAGCACGCGCACGGTGTAGCGGCCATCCTTGCCTTTGCTGCCCAACGCGGCGCTTGGCACCATCAGCACGTTTTTCACCTGCGCCAGTACGATGGTGGTTTGCGCCGTCATGTTGATGCGCAGTTTGCCCTGCGGATTGGGCACGTCGAAGATGCCGTTGTAGTAAATCGCGCTGGTGGTGCCGGTGCTCGCGGTGCTGGTGGTCGTGTCGGTCGCCAGGGTCGTTGGCCCGGGTTCGACCGCGCGCAGCTTGACCTCGATGCGTTTGTCCGGCTCGCCGAGCAGGCTGAAGTAGACCGGCATGCCGGGCTTGACCCGTGGCACATCGGCTTCAGAGATTTGCGCCTTGACGGTCATGGTGTCCAGCCTTGCCAGCTTGATGATGGTTGGCGCAGACTGGTTGGCGTTGACGGTCTGCCCTTGCTCGGTCACCACGGCCACCACCGTACCGTCCATCGGCGCCGTTACTCGTGTGTAGCCAAGGTTGACCTTGGCGGTATCGGCCGCCAGCCGGGCTTGCACGATCTGCGCTTGCAGCACGGCGATGTCGGCCTTGCTGGTGTCCAGCGTGGCTTCGGCGGCTTCCAGGTCGGCGCGGGCGCCGGCGTCAACCGCAACCAACTCACGCAGGCGGGCGGCGGCCAGTTGTGCCTGTTTCAACGCTGCTTGTTTGGAGCGCAATTGCGCCTCGGCAATGTCCAGCGCGGCGGCCGCGTTGCGCACGGTGTTCTGCTGCGTCAGTGCCTCGATCTCAGCAATTAACTGGCCCTGCTTCACGGTATCGCCCAACGCCACGGTCAGGCGTTTGACTTCACCGGTGACTTGCGCGCCAACGCTGACCAGCTTGGCCGCGCCGATGGTGCCCGTGGCCAGCACGGCCTCCTCGATGTCACCTTGCTCAACCGGCGAGGTCGCCACCTGTGGGGCCGGCGGCGGGGTGAACCACATGCGCTTGGCGATCCATCCCAACCCGAGCAGCAACAGCGTTAGCATGACCAAGCGCCATGGGCTGAACCAGTGACGCAGTCCACTGCGCGGCTTGGCGGTTTGATGCACAGCTTCGCTACTTGTCATTGTTCTTTCCATCCCCCGCCCAGCACTTTGTAGAGGGCGATCCGGTTGTTCTGCTCGGTGAGCCGCAGCGCGATCAAGGCCTGTTGCGCCGCATAAGACGAGCGTTCTGCGTCCAGCACTTCCAGCATGCCGGTCCGGCCACTCTGAAATTGCGCGCGCGCCAGGCTCAATTGACGCTCTGAGCTGGCCAGCAGCGCCGCTTGCGCCGCCAGGCGCTCCGTCAGCATGGTGCGCTCGATCAAGGCGTCGCGCACCTCTTTGAACGCGGTCTGCACGGCCTTGTCGTACTGCGCCACGGCAATGTCGCGATTCACCTCTGCGATCTCGACATTGGCGCGATTGCCGCCCCCATCAAAGATCGGCACCGACAAGCCGGGGCCAAAGCTCCAGTTGCCGTTGCTGGACTTGAACAGCCCCGAGAGCTCCGTGCTGGCCGTCCCTGCGGAAGCTGTCAGCGCAATGCGAGGGAACAGCGCGGCACGTGCCGCACCGATATTGGCCGTGCTGGCTTGCAGCTGATGCTCTGCTTGCAGCACGTCGGGGCGGCGCTGCAAAACGCTAGAAGGCACGCCGGCCGGCAGTTCTGGCAGCAGGCTCACCGCGCTCAGGCTCTCTTGGCTGGCGGGCGTCAAGGCATCGGGCAAGGCAGCGCCGAGCAACAGTTCAAGCGCATGACGATCTTGTGCGACTTGCGTGGCGAGCGCTGCCAAGTCAACGCGCGCACTGTCAACGCTGGACTGCGACTGCGCCATCGCCAGGCCGGTGATGGCGCCCAGGTCGTGGCGGCGGGTGTCGAGGGTCAGGCTTTGCCTGCGGCTGGCCAGCGTTTGCCGCGTGAGCTGCTCGCGCTCCAGATCGGCGGCCAAATTGAGCCAGGCGTTGGCCGTCGCGGCGACCAGGCTGATCTGCACACTGCGTCGGGCTTCGTCGCTGGCCAGATAACTTTGCAGCGCTGCGGCATTGAGATTCTTGACGCGGCCGAACAGGTCCAACTCGTAAGCTGAAAGATTGGCACTGGCGGAAAAATTGTTGCTCGCGAAGCCCGTGCCACCCGAGCGCGTGGCCGCAGCACCTGCCGTCATGGTGGGCCCCGTCGCCGCGTCTTGGATGCGGTACTGGGCGCGGGCGCTCTGCACATTCAACAAGGCCACGCGCAGATCGCGGTTGTTCGCGAGCGCCAGTTCGATCGTGCCGCCCAGTCGAGGCTCGGTGAAGAACTCACGCCAGCCCAAGTCGGCAGCGTCCCGCGCAGCCCCAGCGCGGGTCGAGGTGGCGCCTGAATCTTTGGCCGAGGCGACGGCAGGCTCAGGCCGCACATAAGTGGGCGCCAGATCGGCACACGCACTGAGCGCCGCGGCGAAGGGCAAGGCCCAAATCAAACGGGAGGGGACGGTCATGCGAAATTCATGAAATCTTGTCCTCAGCAAAAGGCTGAAAAGGCTAGCGAGTTGATCGGCCCTAGCTTACCCAGTCTATGTTGCTCGTTTGTGTGAGATTTATAAAATGTATGACTTTAATATTCCCCAAAACCCCCATGCGGGCGGCAACATTGAAAGGGCCGGCCCGGCTGGCCTCGCCTGGGCTTTCACTCGCCCTTCACTCAGCCCTTCACGCTACCCTTCAGCCAGGCTCAAAACCCGTAGCGCAAGCCCAGCGAGAAAGTCACTTTGGGTTCCAGTTGAAGCCCGGTGACGTGCTGGTAGATCGGTACTTGCACGAAGCCATAACCCTGGAGTTGCTCGGTCAAGGCCACGGTGGCGCCTGGGCTTAAGTACACCAGGGTGGAGCCGGAGTTGGGGGCGTCGGCGTTGTCGCCCGACTCCCTGCCTTCATGCCGAAGGTTCAATTGCAGCTGCGGCACGATGCCGCTCTCGCTCACGTAGCGCAGGCCGGCCGTCAGGGTGGTGGTCACGCCGGGTTTGAATTGGTCCTTGGTGCTCAAGGGTGCTTGAACCAGCACTTGGCCGAAGTAGTCCAGCCCGGCGCCGATGCTGCCGAAGTGGTAGGCGCCGACAAGCAAGTCGGTGGAGCCCGTGCCGGCTTGCAGGCCGCGGTCCAGTGGCTGGTCGGCTTGCGGGCCGCCGTTGAAGTTCACGTCGATGGCGCCCGTGGGCAGTTTCAGGCCGAACAGCAGGCCCCAGGAGCGCTCGGCGTTGAAGCCGCGATAGCGGCCCAGCACACGCGCATCGCCAAAGCTTGATGAGCGGGAGCTCGACAGGTCGGTGTCGCCCGCGGCAATGGTCGTGTGTGAACGGCTGATGTAGGGCAGTTGCAGGCTCACGCCCCAATCGGCGTTGATCCCGTAGTCGGCCGTGAGTGTGGTGACGTGGTTGGTGGTGCGCTGCTGAATTTCCTGCTCATTGGGGAAGGTGAGACTGCTGCGATTCATCGTGCCGGTGCCGCTGCGCAGTTGGTCTTGGTCGAAGTAGTCGTGGCGCAAATCCAGCGTCAGGCCGGCGTCGGCCTTGAAGCCTTGGCTGGCCCAGTCTGAATTGAGCAGGCAGCCGCAGGAGGAGCAGGCTTGGGCGGCGCCGGATGCGAGCAGGCTCGCGGCCACGGCGCTGAGCGCCCAAGCGGGAAAGGAGGTGATGTTCATGGCAATGCCGATCAGCGGGGGGCGTACAAGCGTGGGCGACGATGGCCGCGGCGCGAGGCGCGCAGGGCAGGGTGGCAATGATGCAAACGGCTTGTCCGCCGGGTGAGTTCAAAGTGCCGGGCGCTGATGGAAGCTTCAGGAAGCTTCCGGGCGCCGGCAGTATGGAAGCGGGCGGCCCGCGCAGTTTGAAGGCTGCTGCGCAAGGGCCGGGCTTGACGCTCAGGCCGCTGACGGCGGGCCGCGCGCCTCACTGCTGCGCCAGACATGGCTGCCTTGGCTGGCGCTGTAATAGCGCATCGGCATGGGGCGGGCGTGGGCGGCAGTGCGTGAATGCAGGCTCAAATCCTGCGGCGGCGGCATCGAGTCGGCGGCAGGGTGGGCGCAAGTGCCGACAGCGCCGCAGTGCAGTTTGAAGATGCCGTGAACATCCGCGTTGTCGTCAGCAGCGCCCGCGCCCTTGCGGGCGCTGGGTGAAACCATGCTGCTACTGCACAGTTGGCTCCAGGGCGCCACATCACCGCGCAGCGCGGCCAGGCCTTGCGAAAAAGCGGGCATGACCGCAGCCAGCCACAAGGTCAGGATGACCCCGTAGCGAATCAACAGGCTAGGACGGCACGGGTGGGTAGACACGACCGCGATTCTACGCCCGGGCCGCCTTGATTCATGGCATCACATACTGCGCCGGTATTGCCCGCCCACGGCGAACAAGGCGTCGGTGATCTGGCCCAGCGAACACACGCGCACGGCGTCCATCAGCACCTCGAACACATTGGCGTTGTCGATGACGGCTTGCTGAAGCCGCGCCAGCATGGCCGGGCAGGCCTGCGCGTGGCGGGTGTGGAAGTCGCCCAGGCGCTGCAACTGGCTTTGTTTTTCAGCCTCGGTCGAGCGGGCCAGTTCGATGGGGCCGGTGTCCGCGTCGCCCTTGGGGTTGCGGAAGGTGTTGACGCCGATGATGGGATATTCGCCAGTGTGCTTGAGCATCTCGTAGTGCATGCTCTCTTCCTGGATCTTGCTGCGCTGGTAGCCGGTTTCCATGGCGCCCAGTACGCCGCCGCGTTCGGTGATTTTCTCGAACTCCTGCAGCACCATTTCTTCCACCAACTCGGTCAGCTCGTCAATGATGAACGCGCCTTGGCTGGGGTTCTCGTTCTTGGCCAGGCCCCATTCGCGGTTGATGATCATCTGGATTGCCATGGCACGCCGCACGCTCTCTTCGGTGGGCGTGGTGATGGCCTCGTCGAAGGCGTTGGTGTGCAGGCTGTTGCAGTTGTCGTAAATGGCGATCAGCGCCTGCAGCGTGGTGCGGATGTCGTTGAACTGGATCTCCTGGGCATGCAGGCTGCGGCCCGAGGTTTGAATGTGGTATTTCAGCTTTTGCGAGCGCTCGTTGGCGCCGTACTTCTCGCGCATCGCCACCGCCCAGATGCGGCGCGCCACGCGGCCCAGCACCGTGTATTCGGGGTCCATGCCGTTGCTGAAGAAGAAGCTCAGGTTTGGCGCGAAGTCGTCAATGTGCATGCCACGCGCCAGATACGCTTCAACAAAAGTGAAGCCGTTGGACAGCGTGAACGCCAGCTGGCTGATCGGGTTGGCGCCCGCCTCGGCAATGTGATAACCGCTGATCGAGACGGAGTAGAAGTTGCGCACGTCGTGGGCGACGAAATAGCTCGCCACATCGCCCATGACCTTGAGCGAGAACTCGGTCGAGAAGATGCAGGTGTTCTGGCCCTGGTCTTCTTTCAGGATGTCGGCCTGCACGGTGCCGCGCACATTGGCCAGCACCCAGGCGCGGATTTTGGCGGCCTCGGCGGCATCGGGGGCGCGGCCATTCTCGGCCTCGAATTTCTCAAGATTCTGGTCGATGGCAGTGTTCATGAACATCGCCAGAATGCTGGGTGCGGGGCCGTTGATGGTCATTGAGACGGAAGTGCCGGGGTTGCACAGGTCAAAACCGTCGTACAACACTTTCATGTCGTCCAGCGTTGCGATGCTGACGCCCGAGTTACCCACCTTGCCGTAGATGTCGGGCCGCAGGTCGGGGTCGTTGCCGTACAGCGTGACCGAGTCAAAGGCGGTGGACAGGCGCTTGGCCGGCATGCCAGCCGATACCAGCTTGAAGCGCCGGTTGGTGCGAAAGGCATCGCCCTCGCCGGCGAACATGCGGGTCGGGTCTTCGCCCTCGCGCTTGAAGGCAAAAGTGCCGGCGGTGTAGGGGTAGCTGCCAGGCACGTTTTCCAGCATCAGCCACTGCAGCAATTCGCCGTGGCAGGCGTATTTAGGCAAGGCCACCTTGCGGATCTTGTTGCCGCTGAGCGAGGTGTGCGTCAGGCGGGTGCGCAGCTCTTTGTCACGCACCTTGACGACCAGTTCGTCGCCCGCATAACTCTCTACCAAAGCAGGCCACTGCTGCAGCAACTGCCGGCTGTCCAGGGTCAGATGGGCTTCGCGTTGTGCGGCCAATGCGTCCAGCTGATGGGCGACCGAGTCGCCCAGCGCGTCGCGCTTGGCCTCGGCCTGCCCGGCCGCAAGCATTGCCTGGCTGGCGCGCAGTTGTTGCAGTTCGCGGGCGAGCTTGGCTTGCTGGCGCGCCTGCTTTTTGTAGGCGCGCACCGTGTCGGCAATTTCTGCCAGGTAACGCACTCGGGCGCCGGGCACCACCGGTGTTTGGTGGGTGCTGTGGCGGGTGGCTGCCAGGGGCAGGCGCCCAGCGTGCAAGGGCAGGCCGAGCGACTGCAGGCGCTGCTTGACGGCCTGGTAGAGGGCGGTCACGCCGTCGTCGTTGAATCGGCTGGCCATGGTGCCGAACACCGGCATGGCCTCGGGCATCACACCAAAGGCTTCGCGGTTGCGCTGCACTTGTTTGGCCACGTCGCGCAGGGCGTCCAGGGCGCCCTTGCGGTCGAACTTGTTGATGGCCACGAATTCGGCAAAGTCCAGCATGTCGATTTTTTCGAGCTGGCTGGCGGCGCCGAACTCGGGCGTCATCACATACATCGGCACATCCACCAGCGGCACAATGGCGGCGTCGCCCTGGCCGATGCCGGAGGTCTCGACAATGATCAGATCGAAGCCTGCCAACTGGGTGGCGGCCAGCACATCGGGCAGCGCGGCGCTGATCTCGCTGCCGGTGTCGCGTGTGGCCAGTGAGCGCATATAGACCTTGGGGCCGTCGTTCCACGGAGAAATCGCGTTCATGCGGATGCGGTCGCCCAGCAGTGCGCCCCCGCTCTTGCGGCGCGAAGGGTCGATGCTGATCACGGCGATCTTCAGCGCATCGTCCTGATCGAGGCGCAGGCGGCGGATCAACTCATCGGTCAGGCTGCTCTTGCCCGCGCCGCCGGTGCCGGTGATGCCCAGCACGGGCGTTTTCACCGCAGCGGCTTGCTGGCGCAATTCACCCAATAGCGGCTCACTGATGCGGCCGGCCTCGAGTGCGGTGATGAGTTGGGCCAGTTGGCGCCAGGCGGCGGGGCTGTGGCCTCGCACGGCCGCCAACTGGGCCGGTGCATGCACCGCCAAGTCGACGTCGGCGCGCATCACCATCTCGCCGATCATGCCGGCCAGGCCCATGCGTTGGCCGTCTTCGGGGCTGTAGATGCGGCTCACGCCGTAGCGCTGCAGTTCGCTGATTTCTTCCGGCACGATCACGCCGCCGCCGCCGCCGAACACCTGGATGTGGGCGCCGCCGCGCTCCTTCAGCAGGTCGACGATGTATTTGAAGTATTCGACATGGCCGCCCTGGTAGGAGCTGATGGCGATGCCTTGCACGTCTTCTTGCAGCGCGGCGGTAACCACCTCTTCCACCGAGCGGTTGTGGCCCAGGTGAATCACCTCGGCCCCCATGCCTTGCAGGATCCGCCGCATGATGTTGATGGCCGCGTCGTGCCCGTCGAACAAGGCGGCCGCGGTGACGAAGCGCACTTTGTGGCGGGGCTTGTAGCTGGCCAGGGCTTTGAATTCGGCGGAAAGGTCGGTCATGGTCGGTCTCCTGATCCCCACAATATAGGCAGCTTTGCCTGGCTTGGAAATGGCTGGGCCGGTCAGTGCTTTGGTGTTTTTTGTCAATTTGGTTGACGCGGTGCTGATACGCTTGCCTGCCTTCAGAACCCCTGTTCCAAATGAACCACGTGCGCGCTACTGCCGAAAAAGTCACCGTTGAAAGAGACACCGTTTCGATGTATTTCGCCAATGCGGCACTGCGTCATTTGACGCCGGTTGCGCGCGAGCGGGTTTTGGGCGAATTGGACATTCCTGAGTCCTGGCTCGGCGTGCCGCACGCGCGCATGCAGGCGGCGACCTTTTCCGCCTTATGGCTGGCGGTGGCGCGGGAGTTGGACGACGAATTCTTCGGCCTCGGCCGCCGTGCCATGAAGGTGGGCAGCTTTGCCCTGCTGTGCCAGGCGGTGTTGCATTGCGAGAACCTGGAGCGCGCCATCAAGCGCATGCTGCGCGGCTTCAGCGTATTTTTGGACGATTTGCAGCTGAGCCTGACGCAAGAGGGGGATGAGGCGCGGGTGCATCTGCGCAACGGCATCGCCGATGAGGCCGACCGGCGCTTTGCCGATGAAACCCTGCTGGTGCTGATCCACGGCCTGATGTGCTGGCTGGCCGGGCGCCGCATCGAGCTGCTGCGGGTGGACTTTGCCCACGCCCGGCCCGCGCATGTGGCGGAGTACACGGCGATGTTTTCCAAAAATCTGAGCTTCGACGCCGCGCACACGGTGATGGGTTTTGACGCTCAATTGCTGGTCGCGCCGGTGGTGCAGAACAGCCAGGGCTTGCAGCGCTTTTTGCAGACCGCGCCACAGTCGGTGGTGCTGAAGTACAAGAATGAAGACAGCTGGACCGCGCGGGTGCGGCGGCGGCTGCGGGCCTGCCAGACCGCCGAGTCCTTGGGCGACTGGCCGCGTTTTGAGGCGATGGCGCAGGAGATGGGCCAGCCGCCCACCACCTTTCGCCGCCGCTTGGAGGCCGAGGGCAGCCGCTATCAAGGCATCAAGGACCAACTGCGCAACGAATGGGCGATTGAGCGCCTGAGCACCAGCACAATGAGTTTGGACGAGATGGCTGCCCATCTGGGTTTTCACGACGCCAGCGCCTTTCATCGGGCCTTCAGTCGCTGGAACGGTGTGCAACCCGGGGAATACCGGCGCCGACGCCTGGCCGCGTCTGAGGCGGTCATGGCGGCGCGCAGCCCATGAAAAAAGGCGGTGCGTTTTTGGCCGCACCGCCTGTCAAAGGTTCGCTATGAACAGGCCCGAACGGGCCTTGGGTCATCAGAGCTTGTAAGACAAACCCACGTTGAAGCGACGGCCGAACTGGAAGTCGTTCTGGTAGTAGGGGTTGACCGGGTCGGTGTAGGTGACCTTCTGGTTGGTCAGGTTCTCGACCCCGAAGCGCAGTTGTACATGCGAGTTCAGCTGTTGCGACAGGTTCAGCGAGGCCCAGGTTTCAGCCCCGTTGATCTGGAACGCGGTGGAGTCCCAGGTCGGTGCGCGGTTGTAGGCGCTGTGTGCGTTGACTGCCAGGCGGGCTTCGAAGCCATTGCGCTCGTACCACAGCGTCAGGCCGCCGTTGTGCTTCATCAGGCCGTTGGTGGCGATGGGCGTGAAGGTCGAGCCACTCTTGTCGCCGTTCTCCTGGATGTTGCTGTCGGTATAGGTGTAGTTCGCCGCCAGACCCAGGCCATTGAAGGGCTCGGGCAGGGTGGTGAAGGCCTGTTGGTAGATCAGCTCGATGCCGTCCACATGGCCGCCGTCGCGGTTCACCTGCTGGGTAAAGTAGGCCTTCTGGCCGTTGTAGGTGCCCGCCACCGAGGCGATGCCGATGTAGTCGCTGATGTCCTTGTAGAACACGCCCACCGAGACCAGATTGCCCTTGCCGAAGTAGTGCTGGAAGGCCAGATCCACCTGGTTGGCCATCATGGGCTTGAGCTGCGGGTTGCCGCCGGAGATGGTGGTCGGGTTGACGCCGTTCTTGTCGATGTTGACAACATGGGCGTCGTTCATCACGTCCAGCGGCGCACGCGACATGGCGCGGGCCACGCCGAAGCGGACCTGGTTCACATCGTTGTCGTCCAGGTTCAGGATCAGATTCAGGCTGGGCAGGAAGCGGGTGTAGCTGGTGCCGTCTGACACCGGCGTGGGCGCGCCGCCATTGACTTGCTCATTGCCATAACCGGTCTGCGTGGTGTGGACCAGGCGGGCGCCCACATTGCCGCGGTAGCTCAGGCCACCAAAAGCGGTACCGGCCAGGTCGCCCTGCACGAACACGGCGGTATTGCTCTCCTTGGCACGCCAGTCTTGCTGCACCAGATCGCTGGTGGTGGCGGTGCGGCCATCGGCGCTCAAGGCGCTGCTGCCGAAGTACTTGCCCACGGTGTCGGCAAAACCGCCCTTGAACTCGATGAAGTCGGGCCGGCCAGCCACGCTGACGCGCTGGAACTCTGAGGTTGGGATCGTGGCCGTGCCGTAGTCCCAGGAGACCTGGTTGTAGGACTTTTCACGCTGGGTTGCGCGCAGGCCGAACTTCAGCTTGACCATATCGCCCCAGTCGACAAAGCGGCTGGCGCTCAGCGATTGCGAGTTGAGCGAGTCATGCAGCTTTCCGGCGTAGGTGGGGCCCCAGGTCTCGCTGACCGAGTTGGCGTAGTTGGCCGGGTTGCCGGTGTCCTGGCTGAAGCCATAGGTCATCCAGCCGTCTTTCGGGAAGTTCCAGTTGACCGAGCCGGACTGCAGCATGGTCATGTTCACCGCGCTCCACATTGTGTCGCGGGTGGCGGTCGAGCCGGCGATATCGCCCTCGAACTGCCAGTCGCCGGTCTTGAACTTGCCGTTGACACCGCCGGCGAAGTTGGTCATGTCCTGCTTCCACTGGGCGTTGATGGTGTCCATATTGACGCCAGACACGGTGGCGCCCGTCACATAGCCACCGTCCACCGTGTAGTTGCTGTAGGCGCCGCTCTGCCAGCCATTCCAGTTGCCCACATTGCTCTGGACGTGGATGATCTGCGGCTCCAGGATGTTGGAGCGGGCGTAGTACACATCACCGGTCAGGGCCAGGTCGGCGCTGGGCTTGTACTCCAGCTTGCCGAGCACGCTGGAGCGCTTGTCGGTGCCCTTCTTGACACTGTTCTGGAAGCCCCAGGGCGTCTTGCTCACCGTGGTGCCGGGCAGCACGCCGGAGTTGTTCTCGTTGAAGCCCCAGTTGTTCGTGCGGTCTTCCAGCGAGGGCTGGTCGTAGTAGCTGAAGGCCAGGGCCACGCCCAACTTGTTGTCGGCGAATTGGTCGATGTACACGCCGCCCAAACGCGGGGCGTACTTCTTTGCGCCGTCGATGTCGCTGGCCAGTTGGTAGTACAGCGCGTCGGCCTTCAGCGAGAGCTGGCGCGTCTTGTAGGCCAGGGGTTGCACGGTCTGCAGGTCGATGGTGGTGGCGATGCCGCCTTCCACCAACTCCGCAGACTGGGTCTTGTAGACCGTGGCACCCGACACCGACTCCGACGGGAACATCTCAAAGCGCACAGCGCGGTCAGGTTCGGAGGACGCAAACTCGCGGCCGTTCAGCGTGGCGCCGACAAAGCGCGGGCCTAGACCCCGTGCCACGATCTGGCTGGCGTTGCCGCGGTCAATGCCGGCAGACAAGCCGGGCAGGCGAGCCAGCGATTCGGCGATCGTGGTGTCAGGCAGCTTGCCGATGTCTTCGGAGGAGATCACCTCCACCATGCCGTTGCTCGCTTCCTTGGCTTCCAGGGCGCTGCGCACCGAAGCGCGGATACCGGTCACCGTGACGGTTTCAAGGGCCTGTTTGTCGGGCGCTTGCTGGGCTTGTGCCTGAGCCTGGACGCTCAGGGCGGCTGGCGCCAGAAACAGGGCGTGAATCAGCCAAGCGAGTTTCTTTTGTTTCATCTGCATGATGTCTCTTCCGTTCTTTTAGGAGGCAGGGCGCGCCGTGCCTGGATATTGAAGGGTGCAATACCGCACTGTCGGTGCAGTGCTTGGCGGAATACTAAGGAAGGCTCACATGCCGCGTGTATCACTTTATTAGTCGGATATATGTGCAATTCGGATAGCTTGAAGGGCTGGGGGGTGACGCCCGGGCGGCGAGGGCCTGCAGGCCGCATGAACACACGGTGGCGCGGCAAAGTGTTGCGCTCAAACCATAGTAGTTACCCGATTAACCCGACGGGCGAATAGGTCAGCGCGCTGAGTTTGATTTGTCAGAACTTCATACCGTCAATGGGCGTGAAAACAGCGCTGAAGTTTCTCGAGCATGTTGATGCCCGAAAAATAGTTGCCGCCTTGACGGCGCCTCCCACGCATTGCGCCCCTATTTTTTTGCTAACCCAGGATTGGCGCCGAATTCACCGCATCGACAGACCTTTGTCGAACGCTGTTGCCGTGCAAATGCCCTCGGCCTTGCGGTGCGACCGCACGAAAGACACCCGCCCAGCGCCCAGGGGGCGTGCGGCACAAATCGGCACGGCTGCGAGTTGTCGTGATGTTGTTATCGGTTTTGACGCAAACCTTTAATCGAGGTGATGGTCATTTTTGTCATTTAGTTGGCCCTGTACGTGGACTCTCTTGCCGCAGCAGTGCCCGAGTCGGCCAGCTACGGCTTGATGCTGGCGGGTCTGGGTGTCATGGGCTTTGTCGCACGACGCCGTGCCGCCACCGCCGCCACTGGTTCCGTCACCTTTTTGGGATCCGGGCAGCTACGCCTTCAACAGTGCCACGGACTGGAATCAATGGAAGTACGTGTCGGACGGCCTGGGTGGCACGATCGGCGTGAAGTACGGCGTCAGCGCTGGCTACAGCACCTGGGACGGGTCGGCCGCTGGTGTGCAGCCCATGGCTCCACGGCCGACAGCGTTGGCAACAGCTCCTTTCAGGTCTTTACGTTGGCTCTCTGGCCGCCGTGGCATTTACCGCACGCCGGCGCTCGCAAAAGCGGGCTTGATCACGCACTGAAACTGCTGCGGCGCATGCCGAGTTCGCGCAAGATCTCCAGCATGGCGCTGGCGCCGGGCGAGAGGCGGTGGTTTTTACGGGTGACGATGCCGTACATATCCATGCGCACGCCCAGCTCAAAGGGCAGCACCGTCAGCAAGCCGGCGTCCAAGTGCGATTGCACCAGTTCGGTGGGCAAGGCCACCACCATATTGCTGCCCATCAGCAGCTGAGTGATGACGGGCAGGGCCAGGGTTTCAACCACCTCGGCGGGTTGATCCAGACCGTGCGAGAGAAATAGCGCGGTCAGGCGATCCCGCAAAATGCTGCCGCTGGGGGGCAAGATCCAGCCCTCTCGCGCCAGGTCGGCCAATTGCAGGGGCTCGCCCTGCGCCAGCGGGTGGCCCGCACGGGCGATCACCATGTGCGGCTCGTCGGTCAGGGGCTCAAAGTTCAGCACCGAGGCGGATTCGGTGTCCAAAATCCGCCCGATCACCAAGTCCAGCTCACCGGCCCGCAAGCGCTGGATCAACAGCTTGCTGGTGTCCACCGAGATCGACACGTGCACGCGCGCGTGCTGGCCTTTTAGCCGTTTGACGGCCTCGGGCAGCAGACCCGTCGAGGGGGTCATGACGGTACCGATGGCCACACTGCCGCTCATGCCCGACAGCAAGGCCATCACCTCCTGATGGGCGGCATCCATTTCCGCCAGTGCAGCACCAGCGCGGCGAATCATGACCTCGCCGTAGACGGTGGGCGCCACGCCACGGGGCAAGCGCTCAAACAATTGCACGCCCAGCGCATGCTCCAGTTCTGACAGCAGCTTGGACGCAGCTGGCTGTGTCAGGTTGGCGGCCTGTGCCGCATGCAGCACCGAGCCGTGCCGGCCCAGTTCAAGCAGCAGCACCATTTGCCGCACTTTCAGGTGCGAACGGACAAAACGATCAGAGCGTGGGTCAGACATGGATCAGGGATGATTCAGCGGGCGCGGTTTGCGGCGGGCCTGCGTTTGCCGCCATGGCATGCGGTGTTCAAGTCGAATCAGTGTAGTCTGGGCATTACTCGTGATACAGCTGGGTGCGCCCGCCGTCGATCAAGATGTCGGTCGCGGTGATGAACCGGGCCTCGTCGCTGGCCAAGAAGAGGGCGGTGTAAGCCACCTCGACCGGCTCGCCCAGGCGCTTGACGGGCAGCAACTCGGCCTGGCGTAGTTTTTCAGCCGCAGGATCGTCGAAGGTGGACAGCCATTGCTCGTTGGACTCCGTCATGATGAAGCCCGGAGAAATCGAGTTGACCCGCACACCGCGCCCCGCATATTCGATGCCCAGCGATTTGGTCAGGCCCAGCAACGCGTGCTTGGCCACCGGGTAGGGGAAGCAGCCGGGGATGATCTTGTGCCCGTGCACCGAGGCGATGTTGACGATGCTGCCGCTGCCGCGCGCCACCATGCCGGGCAGCACCGCGCGTGCCATGTTCCAAGCGCCTTCCAGGTCGACCGCGAAGCAGCGTTGCCACTGCTCTGGCGTCATTGTCAAAGGGTCGGCAAACACATTCATGCCCGCGTTGTTGATCAACACATCCACGCGGCCAAAGCGCGCCATTGTCTGGGTCACCAGGACGTTGACCGCGTCGGCATCGGCCACATCCGCCTGCACGAACAAGCAGCGCTCGCTGCCCAACTCGTCCCTCAGCGCGGCGGCAGCGGCGTCGTCGCGGTGGCTGTTGATGACCACATAAGCCCCCTCCGCCAAAAACAGGCGGGCGACAGCACGGCCGATGCCCAGGGTGGAACCGGTGACGATGGCGACTTTGTCTTGCAGGCGTTGGGGCATGGTGAGGACTCGTGGAGAACAAAAAATGGGGGATGAAAATCAGGGTGTGGCCAGCGCACTGACCGGCGTAGACGTGGGCAGTGGCATCGCCGCAGCATGGTCGCGCCACAAGGACAACACCGGCAGCGCACGGCCCCTGAAATCGAACAGCGTGGTGTTGGCCACCACATTGGGCCCGGGCGCGGCATCGCCCTCATGCAGCGCCCAGCCCACGCCCGGCGTGGCAATCATGACGGGGTCCCAGTACAGCAAGCCCAAGACCCGGTCGTTGCGTTTGAGTGTGTTCAGCATCTCGTCCATGAAGGCCCGTTGGCCGGCGGGTGAACTCATGCTGGCGGGGTAGGGGCCATTGTTCTCCAGCTGTCCGGCATAACCGTTAGCCAGCGTGGGGTGGAAGTTGAACCCCACCTCCATCACCAGCATGTCGCAGTCGTAAAAGGTGGTCACGGTGCGGCTGAATTCAGCCAACTGGGCGACGGTCTTCTTCGTCCAAAACGGGTAGTACGAGGCGCCAATCACGTCCCACTGCACACCGTTGGCGCGGGCGTGGTCAAACCAGTCGCGGTACTTGGCGAGGTTGCCGCCGTCGTCCAGATGCAGGACGACGCGGCTGCTGGGGTTCACGGCCTTGACTGCCGCGTAGCCGGCCTTGAGCAGCTCGGCCAAGCGGGGCCAATTGGCGGGTGTGGCCGCACCGTAGGGGTAGAGCATGCCAGCTTCGATTTCATTGCCCAGTGACACGAACTCGGGCGTTGTGCCCTGCGCTTGAAGGGCCAGTATGACCTCGCGGGTGCGCGCGGCCACCAACTCGCGAAGGCGGGCCAAGCGGGCGGCCTCGTCGGGCAGTGGGTCCAGCTCTTTTTGCCAGGCGCCGGGAATGCGCTGAGTCTTGGAGTTTGTCCAGAAGTCGCTGTAGTGCAGGGTCAGCTCAATCTGCATGCCCTGGGCTTTGACGCGCCGCGCCAGGCGCAGCAAATCGGGCAAGTCCATGGAGCCGGCGGGCCAGTAGTAACCATCCACCCCTGTGCCGGGGCCGGTGTGCTCGTACAGGCGCAGGCGGGCGATGCTGTGGCCGTTGGCGCGCAAAATCTGCAGAGCATCGCCGGCATGCCCCTGGGCATCAAAGTAGCGGGCGCCCATGCGCTCCATCAAGGGCAGTACCGACACATCGCCACCCGCCAAAAAAGGCCGGGGCTGCGCTTCGCGTTGGAGCTGGATGTCGCTCAGCTCTGCCCATTGCCCGCCCTTCGCGTTGGAGTACAGGCCGATTTTCAAACGGCCTTGGGGCACGGGAATTCCGGGGATCACCACCTCCTGCGCGCCCCTGTTTTTGTCATTCGCTGCGGGCAGGCTGGTACGCGCCAGGGTGAAGCCCTCCGCCCCAGCAAAGACAAAGACTGAAGGCTGACCGCCGCTGCTGCGTGCTTTGGCGCGCAGGCTGTAGCTGCCCGGCGTGAGCCCTTCAAGCACGCGCATGCTGGTGACCTTGTAGTCTTGCGCTGCGCTGTGGTGCACTGTGGTGGTGGGGTCTGCCGCTAAAGCTGCTGCATTGACGGCGGTGCCGTCGCCCTGGACTAACCAGTTACCCGCGCTGACCTCTGCGTGCACGCTGGGTGTGGTGCAGAGGAGCAGTATCAAGCTCAGGCTGATTGCATGAATCGCATGAACCCAACGATGAGATCGCGCAAGCGGAGTCACCATGTCACCTCTTCGCATGTTCTTGTCGTGTCGTCAGCGCAGGCCCCGTGGGGCACTGCGAGTAAACGAGGCGTTAGCGTCGTGCTGCGCCGCGCGTCTTCAACTGGTCCAGCAGCACGGCGGCCAGCAAAATCAGGCCGCGCATCAGGTACTGGTAGAAGGCGTCCACGTCGAGTAGGTTCATTACGTTCTCGACCGTGCCCATGATCAGCACGCCGATCAAGACGCCGAAGATGCGGGCCCGGCCGCCCAACAGCGACACGCCACCCAGCACGCAGGCGGAGATCACGTCCAACTCAAAGCCCTGTGCCGAGTTGGGTTGGCCGCTGGTGATGCGGGAGGCCAGGATCAGGCCGGCCATGGCCGTGACCACACCTTGCAGCAGAAAGATCCAGACGCGCAACTTCTCGACCTTGACGCCGGCCAAGCGCGCTGCTTCCGGGTTGCCGCCGATGGCCAGCGTGTTGCGGCCAAACACGGTGTGGTTCAACAGCACGCCGAAGACCACAAAGCAGGCTGCAGCCACCAGCACCGGCAGTGGCAGACCGAACAAGCGAGTGTCGCCAAAGCTGATAAAGGACTCGTCTGCAATGCCCACGGCCTGCCCCTTGGACACGATGAAGGCCAGGCCGCGCACCATCAACATGGTGGCCAGCGTGGCGATCAGGGCGTTGACGCGCAGGTAGGCGATCAGCACCCCGTTGCCCGCGCCGATCAGCGCCCCGGCCAACAAGCCGCCGCCAATGGCGAGGCCGACACTTTGTGTGCGCTCCAGGATGATGGCACCCAGCACGCCGGAGAAGGCGATGGTGGACCCCACCGACAGGTCAAAATCGCGCGAGGCCAGGCACAGCATCATGGTGCAGGCCACCATGCCGATCTGCGCCACCGACAACATCAGGCCGACGATATTGGCGGCGGAAAAAAAGTTCTCGACGCTGAAGGCGAGCACCACGAACAAAAGGGCGTAGCCCAGGGTCATGCTGTGTTCGTTCAGCCAGGCACGGTGCTTGGAGTTCATGGCGGGGCGGTCGCTCGCAGTTGAGGTCGAAGGGGAGGTCGACGAGGAAGATGGCGTGGTCAGTGTGTTCATGCTGTGATGGCTTGCGCGGTGGCTTGGGTTTGCATGTCGGGCAAAGCAAGGCTCAGGACGGCGGTTTCGCTGGCAGCGGCGCGGGACAGTTCACCGCTGATGCGGCCTTCGCGCATGACGATCACGCGGTCAGAGATGCCCAGTACCTCAGGCAATTCGCTGGAAATCACGATCACGCAGCAGCCGCTTTCGGCCACTTCGTGGATGATTTGGTAGATCTCGTTCTTGGCGCCCACGTCGATGCCGCGCGTCGGTTCATCGAGGATTAACACCTTCAGCCCGGGTTCGGCCAGCCAGCGCGCCAGAATCACCTTTTGCTGGTTGCCGCCCGAGAGCAGGCGAATTTCCTGCTCGCGGTTGGGCGTCTTCACGCGCAGGCGGCGGATGAAGGCATCGGCCCGGGCCGCCTCCTTGCGATGACGCAGAAACAGCCCACCTAACAACTCATGCCGACGGCAACTGATGTTGATGTTTTCGGCCACCGAGGACTCCGCCAGAATGCCTTGCTCCTTGCGGTCCTCCGGGCACAGCACGATGCCGGCATCGATCGCGGCAGACGGGCCACGCGGGCTCACCACCTGGCCGTCGAGCGCGACTTGGCCCTGGCTGCGCGGGTCTGCGCCGTAGAGCAGGCGCATCAGCTCGCTACGCCCCGCCCCGACCAGGCCGAAAAATCCCAGCACCTCGCCGCTGCGAACGCTGAAACTCAGCGGTTCGCGCAGCGCGGCGCCATGCAGGCCCGTGACCTTCAGCCGCTCGTCGCCCAGCGGGCGGGCACGGTAGCCGTAGATATCGTTCAGCTCGCGCCCCACCATGTCGCTGATGAGGGTTTCACGCGGCACCTCGGCCATCACTGGGTGCGTGGCCACCTTGCGGCCATCGCGGAAGATGGTGCAGGCGTCACACAGGGTGTAGAGCTCTTCGAGCCGGTGCGAGATGTAGATGAGGGTGCGGCCTTGCGCGCGCAGGTCAGCCACGAGCTTGAACAGCACTTCGGTTTCGCGGTGCGAGAGGCTGCTGGTGGGCTCGTCGAAGGCAATGACTTGCGCGTCTTGCAGCACCGCCTTGCAGATCTCCACCATCTGCCGCTGGGCGATGGACAAATCCATCAGGCGCGCGTCGGGGTCCAGGTCCACGCCGATCTCGGCCAGCCGGGTGCGTACCAATTGGCGGGCGGCGGCCTTGTTCACGAAGCCGAACCTCTGCGGCAGGCGGCCCAGCAACACGTTCTCGGCCACGGTCAGCTCGGGCACGTACTGCAGTTCCTGATGGATCACGGCGATGCCGGCGGCAATGGCGTCGGCCGCGCTGCTGAAGTGGCGCTCCTGGCCGCCGACCACGAGGCGCCCGCCGTCAGGGCGGTATTGGCCGCCGAGGATTTTCAGCAAGGTGGATTTGCCGGCGCCGTTCTCGCCCAGCAGGCCATGCACCTGGCCGGCACGGGCTTCAAAGGACACGCCGTTGAGCGCCTTGACGCCGGGAAAGATCTTGGAGACCTGGTCAAACTGAAGGTAGGCGGATGACATGGAAAACCATCAAAGGGTTGGCGCGCGAGGATGCTGCTTGCTGCGTGCTGCAGCTGAGCGGCCTACGGAGCGGGTCCGTGCGAGAACGCGTTAGCGCTGAAAAGACGAAGGGCCGTGCGGGGTGGTTGGGCGGCAGCGCTGCTTCCACCCCGACCGCCCGCGCGGTCAGAGACCCATCTGCTTGCGCACCGCGTCTTGATTGCGTCGGGTCATCAAGGTGCCGGTGGTCAGGGTGACGGCGGCGGGTGCCTGGCCGCTGGCAATCCATTGCTGCATCATGAGCACGGTTTCATAGCCATGGCGCTTGGGGCTGATCAACACGGTGCCGTAGAAGGCGGTGGGTTTGGGCTTGGCGAATTCGTTCAACGCGGTTTGGCTGCCGCCGATACCGATGCCCACCACCGCGTCTTCGCGCAGCGCCCGGCCCTCGGCCGCCCGCACGGCGCCCAGCACGGCTTCGTCATTCATGCCAAAGGCCACCCAGTGCTTGAACTTGGCTTGCTTGGTGAAGGCGATGTTGGCGGCGTTGAAGGCGCTTTCGGTGTCGGTCTTGGCTTGCGGCGCGTCGACGAGGTTGGCGGCCGGAAAGCCGGCCGCCTTCAAGGCATCCACCGCGCCCTGGGTGCGCTCACGCGCGGTGGGCAGTTGGTCGAAGGCCATGCGCAGCGCGCCGACTTCGGCCATGTTCCAGCCGCGTTGCTTGATTTCTTCCGCCAGGCCGTTGCCCACTTGTTTGCCAATCTCGTAGGCCGAAATGCCCATGTGCGGGATCGATGCAATTGGCTTGCCGGCGCCGTCCACCAACTGGTCGTCCACCGACATCACCCTCAAATTGTTGCGCTTGGCTGCGCGCTCCACCGCCACACCCAGCTTGACGTCGGGCGCGCAGATCACAAAGCCCTGGGCCTTTTGCGCAGCCAGGTTGTCGATGGCGGCAATCATCTTTTCGCCGTTCGGCACGCCGATCTTGACCAGCGCGAAGCCTTTTTCCTTGGCCGCTTGTTCGGCATAACGCCATTCGTCCTGGAACCAGGGCTCTTCAGCCTGCTTGACCAGAAAACCGATCTTGATCGGATCAGCAGCCCTGGCGTATGCAGCGCAGCTCAGCGCGACGGCAGCGGCCAGCAGCGGCTTGGCCCAGTGGCGAAGGATGTTGTTCATGTTGGCGTCTCCAAAAAATGTGAAATGGTCCGGCGCTCAGGGCGCGGTGCTTTCATCTAGATCATCAAACAAGCAGTCGGCCAGGCCGCGCAGGCCCGGCACTTGGCAGGCAAACAGGCTGCCAGCGAGTGGCTCTTGCTCCAGGTGTTCGCGGCTCAGATTTTCGCGGGCGCTGCTCACCATCAGCGTGCCCATCTGGTCGCCACCAAAGGCGGGGCAGGTCACCTGAGAGGCCGCCATCGCCACCGTGCGCATCCGCTCGCCCTCGGGGGAGTATTGCAAGACTTGGCCAGCGCCCCACTGGGCGTTCCACAGGCAGCCGTCGGCATCGATGACGGAGCCGTCAGGCCAGGCTTTGGGGTCGTCGAGTTGGACGAACACGCGCAGGTCAGCGACTTGGGCGGTCTCCGCGTCGTAGCTGCATTGCATGATGCGCTGCGTCAGCGTGTCGCAGAAGTACATGCGGCGCCCATCGGGGCTGAAGCAGATGCTGTTGGCAATCGCCACCGCCGGCAAGGCCAACCGGCGCAGGCCGTATTGGCGTGAGTACTGGTAGAAGCTGCCAATCGGGCGGCGCTCGGCCGCAGTTTCATTCATGGTGCCGAACACGAAGAAGCCGCGTCGATCGGTGCGCCCGTCGTTGATGCGGGTACGCGGCTCGGCGGGGTCCACGGGCACGAGGGACTGGATGCCCGGCGTGACACTGCCGCTGGCTTGCAGGTCGGGCAGGCTGGCCATCACCAGGCGCTTGGCCAGGCCCAGCAGCAGCCGGCCCGAGCGGCAATGAGCAAAACTGCCCAGGCGGTCCGGCAGGCGGGCCGTCAATACCTGGGCTGAACCTGGTGTCCAGGCGTGCAGGGTGGCGGCTTGGATGTCAGTCCACCACCAGCGTTGGCTGGCCTCGTGCCATTGAAGCCCCTCGCCCAGGATTGCGCCCTGGGCGAGGGCCAGCAAGGCCTCCTCGCCTCGTTCACCGGTACTGCGGTTCGCCACGCCAATGTCTGTTGTCATGATGGAATGCCGCTGAATCTCAGAGTTTGGCCGGCTGGCTTGGGCGGGCCGCCGGGCGAGCGTGAGGTGCAGAGATCATGGTGTCCGGAGTTTTGTATTTTTGTTGAAGGCTGGATGCCCAAGCTTCAAAGTTACCGCTTGATCACATGCCAGACAAATGTCTTGTTTGCGGCGAACTATCTCAAATCGCTATAGATCATGAGGGCTCAGGGCTGCAAGGTCCAGCGGTAGACCGGCAGCCACTTGAGCTCGCGCACACGGGCCAGCTGGGTGGCGCTGCCGAAGTCGGGGCGGTGCTCGGCGGGCAGGTAGATCGGCGCGTCGGCGCGCAAGGGCAGTACGCTGAGTTGCAGCGGTAGGGCCTGAGCGGCCGACTTTTGTGCCCCTTGCGGCGGGTTCATTCCGGCGAGGTGCTTGAGGCTCATTTGCCACAACTGCCCGTTGTAATACCAGTCGTCCATCAACTGGGCGCCGGCAAACAGGCGGCCGATGTCACCGACGAAGTCGACTTGCAGCAGCATGTCTTCCAGCGTCTGGCCTGCATTGGCGGGTAGCTGAGGCCACTCGATCTGCCATGCAGCGGCCTTGCTGAAGGCTTCCGGAATGGGTTGCAGCGCTGCGCCGGCCAGGCCGCCCTTCATCACGGGCGGTGCTTCACCTGCCGGGCGCAGGGCGTTCCAGCGCGCTTCCACGGTGACGGCCGGGTGCTGGGCCTCCAAGACTTGAAACACCCCATCTTGCGTGGCGGTTTGCAAAGGCAGGTTCGAGTGGGGCACCGCCTGGATGGGCGGGTAGACCGCCACGCGCACCTTGGGCTGGAGGGTGGACAGCAGGGTCAGCGTTTTGCCCGCCACCGAGCCGGCTTGCTCGCTCAGCAGCAGCCGGCGCTCGCCTGCCCAGTCCACGATATTGAGTTGATCTACTTGCTGCGGGCTCAGCACCAGCACCGTCACCTTGGGCGCTCCGGGGCGCTGCAGCGTGAGTTGCGCCTGGGTGCCGGGCTCGATGTGATCGATGACCAGGCGCCCTTCGGCCGCGCTCACCCGTGCGCCAGGAGCCTGCAGGTGCGCACCCACGGCGGGGTCGGCAAAGGCCAGCTCCACCGGAATGCCCGCCTGCGCGGCGAACACATAGACGAGGCCCTCGCGCCCCCGGTTCAGCCGCGCCACCGGTTGTGCGGTGGCATAGCTGAGGCGGGTGCCGCCCAGGTCGAAGTTGATCGGCCAGATGAAGTAGGCGCCATTGGCCACGTCGATGGGCTGACGCGGAAACTGCACGGTCTGTGTCGCCAGCTTGACCGAGAAGCGAATCTGCTGCTGCGCCGGCATGGCGTACTGGCGCACATGGTTGTTGAAGAACAAAAAGCCGCTGTCGCCCTTGGCGCGAACCGACCAGCGCGGCGTCTTCAGATCCGTGGCCAGGGCGGGGGTGAGGGCGGGTTTGCGCACCGTCATGGCGGCCAGTTCGGCGCCGAAGTCGTGCAAGAAATAGTGGAAAGGCCGCAGCTTGTTCAACACTGGGCGTTGCTGACCGTCCGGGCCCAGCGGCGCGTTGAAGTCGTAGCTGACCATGGGCGTGTCGTTGTAGCCGCCGCTCAGGGTGCTTTCTTCCTGGCTGACCCGGCCCATGCGCCCGCCGGGATTGCGCCCGCCGTGGAACATGTAGTAGCCCATCAGATTGACGCCCGAGCCCAGTTGCACAGGCAGCATCGAGGCAATGTCATCGGGCGAAACCAAGGTGCGGCGGCGGTACATGGCCGGCAGACCGGCGCCATATTCCGCCCCGAGGAAGGGCGTCAGCGCGATGTCGGTTTCAGCCGTGCCGGGGGCGGAGGCCGCGGTTTGCGCGCCCAGGTCGCCGCTCACCCGGCTGTCGAAGCGAAAGGCGTAGGTCTCTTTGGGCGGTAGTTCGGTGGTTGAAACACCCCAGGGTTCATCGGGGTAGCCGCCGAAAACAGGGGTGACTTCGCCGCTGGGATACACCGTGCCGTCCCAGCCGGTGACGGTGTAGAGCGGTGCGTCCAGGCCGGCCTTCCGTGCTAACTGCTTGAGTGTGCGGATGTGGGCTTCGCCCTGGCCCGGGCCGGTGAGGTTGTACTCGTTCTCCAGCTGGATGCCGATGATGGGGCCGCCGTCCTTCCACATCTGGCCTTTGAGTTGCAGGCCAATTTGTTCGTAGAGCCGCGCTACGACCTTCAGGTACTGTGGGTCGCTGCTGCGGGTGGGCATGCTGTTCACCACCCAATCCGGCACGCCGCCGAAGCGGGCTTCGGCATGCGCCCAGGGCCCCACGCGGACAACCACTTTCAGGCCGGCCTTGGCGGCCAGCCGCACGAAGCGCCCCAGGTCGCGCTGGCCTTGCCAGTTGAATTGGCCGGCCTCTTCTTCATGGTGGTTCCAAATCACATAGCTGGCAACGATGTCGACCCCGGCGGCCTTCATCTTGCGCAACTCCGCCTCCCAGCGTTCGGCCGGGCAGCGGCTGTAATGGAACTCGCCCATCACCGGCAGCCAGGCTTGGCCATTGCGGCTGAGGTACTGGCTGTTGGCCAGCAGGGTTTCACCCTTGGGCGAGGTGGCCGTGCCCATGTGCAGGTGGCCGCTGGTGGGCGCGGGCGCCGGGGCGCTGGCGTCCACCTCGAGCCAGTTTTGCGCGTGGGCAGCGCCGCTCAGGCTGAGCGTCAGCCCGGCGCTGAGTCCCGCCACAACGGCGTTGAAGCGCAGGGGGCGATATGCCGTTTTGGGGGTGTTCATGGCTGTCTCCGACTTGTCTGTTTTTATCTGCGTCGTGTCAGTGTGGATTCAACGTTCGCGCCACGCTTTGACGAAGGCGCGACCGCGTTCGGCCACCTCAACGGCCGTCATGCTCGGCGCGTAGAGTGCTGAGCCCAGGCCGAAGCCCGAAGCCCCGGCTTGCAGGAATGGCCCCATGGTCTGCGGGCTGACGCCGCCCACGGGGAGCAAGGGCAGCGCCGGCGGCAGCACGGCGCGAATGGCTTTCAAGATGGGCGGCGTAACCATCTCGGCGGGGAATAGCTTGACGGCGTCCGCGCCGGCATGCGCGCAGGCAAAGGCCTCGGTGGGGGTGGCGGCACCGGGCACGCAGATGAGGCCGGCGGCCTTGACCGCGCGGATCACCTCAACATCGGCGTGCGGCATCACGATCAGCTTGCCACCGGCGGCGGCCACTTGTTCGGCGGCCCCGACGCTCAACACGGTGCCGGCGCCCATCAAGGCATCAGCCGGCAGAACACGCGCCAAGCGGGCGATAGAGTCCAACGCCTGCGGTGAGTTCATGGGGACCTCGATCAGGCGAAAGCCTTCGGCATACAGGCCCAGTGCGATGGCCTCAACTTCTTCGGGGCGCACGCCGCGGAGAATGGCTACCAGCGGCAGGGCGGCAAAAGCGCGTTGGAACAGTTCTTGTGTCATGTCAGGGCTCTCAAAGTAGTGCAGTGCCGCTGCGGCATTGACGGCATCTGCGTGATGGGGCGGGCAGGGCGCTTGCTTCAGGCCGGTGCAGCGGCCCAACCGGCGGTAAGCGCCAAGCTCCACAGGCCCTCGGGAGCGGTGTTGCCCAGCAGCAAAGGGGCCGTGACCTTGAATTGTTCGAGCGCCAGGCGGTAGCGCTGGCACAGGGCGGGTTCGCCAATCAAGGCCAGCGGCGCGTGGGTGCATCCGCCTGCATCGCGCCAGGCCAGGCCGGCGCGCAATTCGTGGCCGATCAGCAGACCGGAGAGGTAGTCTTCCAGGCTGTCCAGCGGCAGTTGTTCCATCAAGCCCAGGGTGCGCACCGCGAAGAGTTGCCGGGGCAAGCCTTGCTCACCTTGCGCCTGCGCAGCGGCCACTCCGGCCAGAAAGCCCGCCTCGTCAGCCGCGCTTGGGGTGTCGACCCGCGTTGGCGGCATCAATCGGCCTAACACCGAGTGTTGACGCAGCAAGGCGAAGAGCTCGCCGGTCATCTGGGTATGGAAATCGCGCACCTGGCCCGCGCCGAGTTGTGCCCATTTGGAATGGGTGCCCGGCATGATCACGCAAGCTGCGTCGGCCAGTTGGGGGTGCAGCTGCATGGCGCCGACCAACTGGGTTTCTTCGCCTCGCATCACGTCGGGCGTGCAAGCCGGGGCCTGATGCCGCAAGCCGGGAATGATGTGCAGCGTTTGGCCGCCGTCCAGTTGCAGTGCGATGGCCTGTGCGGCCAGGGCGTGTGCGTCGGCGGGGCAAGGTACGTAGGGCGCTTCACGCCAGCCGTGCTTGGCGCCCACCATGCCGCAGGCGACCACGGGCAGGGTGGGCCAAGTTTGCAGCCAGTCGCCGGCCACCTGCGTCAGGGCGGCCACATAACTGTCAGCCTGGCCGTTCATTGCGCTGGCGCCGAGCGAGGCGCTGCGGCTGGCGCGTTGATGGCCGCGAGCGTCCAGCAAAAAGGCCCGCAGGCCCGTGCTGCCCCAGTCCAGGGCCAGCAGTGCGGGTTCGGTCGCCGTGGCGCTGCTCAAGGCCACGTTCGTCACCATTCGGCAATGCTGCCATCAGCGTGGCGCCACAGCGGGTTGCGCCAGTCGGTGGCTCGCAGGCTGGCTTCGATCACGCGCTCTTCATCCACCACCACGCCTAGGCCGGGCTTGGGCAGGGGTTTGATGTAGCCGCCTTCGATGTGGAAGTCTTCGCGGTTGCTCACGTAGTCCAGCAGTTCGGCGTCCCGGTTGTAGTGGATGCCCATGCTTTGCTCTTGCAGCACGGCGTTGTGCGACACGAAGTCAACCTGCAAGCAGGCTGCCAGTGCCACCGGGCCCAGCGGGCAATGGGGGGCGAGGGCCACGTCATGGGCTTCAGCCATGGCGGCGATCTTCACACACTCGGTGATGCCGCCGGCATGCGACAGGTCGGGCTGCACGATGGCAATGCCGCCGTCGCGGAACACGCGTTTGAAATCAAAGCGCGAGAACATGCGCTCGCCCGCCGCCAGCGGAATGGAGGTGTGCTCGGCCAACCTGGCGTAGTACTCGGCTTGTTCGGCCAGCACGGGTTCTTCGACAAACAGAGGCCGGTAGGGCTCCAGGGCGCGCAGCAGTACCTTGGCCATGGGGGCCGCGACGCGACCGTGGAAGTCGATGCCGAACTCGATTTCTTGGCCAAAAGCGGCGCGAATCTCGGCGATGCGGCCCACAGCGGCATCGACGGCGGCGGCGCTGTCGATGATGCCCAGCTCTTCGGTGCCGTTCATCTTGAAGGTGTCGAAGCCCGCTTCACGCAGGCGGCGGATGTCCTTGATGACATCGGCCGGGCGGTCGCCGCCGACCCAGGAGTAGGTCTTCATGCGGTCGCGCACCAGGCCGCCTAGCAACTCGTAGACGGGCACGCCCAGGGTTTTGCCCTTGATGTCCCACAGGGCCTGGTCGATGCCGGCGATGGCGCTCATCAGGATGGGGCCGCCGCGGTAGAAGCTGCCGCGGTACATGGCTTGCCACAGGTCGTTGATGCGGGCCGGGTCTTGGCCGATCAGCAGGGGCGCGAATTCTTCGACCGCGGTCTCCACCGTGCGGGCGCGCCCTTCGATGACGGGTTCACCCCAGCCGACGATGCCTTCGTCAGTTTCAATCTTGAGAAGCATCCAGCGCGGAGGCACGCGGTAGGTCGTGAGCTTGGTAATCTTCATGGGGCCGTGATCTGTCAAGAAACGACCTTCAGCTTAAGTCTCCAAGCTAGATTGAAAGTATCGTTTTTTCCGATTCAGCTATGTGATTTTGGGATAACGGCCCCGCCACTTCACAGCGCCATGGCGGGGCGCTCCGCCATGGCTGCACGCCAGCGCAGCAGGTGCGGGTGCGAGGCGTCAGGCTTGAGCTTGATCACCCTGGCAAAGTCCACCGTCACGACGGCAGTGATGTCGGCGATGCTGAAACGCCCGCCGGCGATGTAGCTGCGCCCGGCCAAATGCGCGTTGAGCGTGTCGAAAAAATGCTGCACACGCTGCTGGCCCCGGGCGGCCAGGGCTGGGATTTGCGGGTAGTCGGTGGGGCCGGGCAGGGCGCGGTTGGCCATGGCGGGCGCGCTGTTGCGCAGGGCTTCGGCAATGGCCATCAGCCCTTCGAATTCAATGCGCCACTGCCAACTGGCGATCTCCGCCTTTTCAAGCGGCGTGGTGCCCATGAGTGGCGGCGCGGGGTAGCGTGCCTCCAGGTAGGTCGCAATGGCGGCGTTGTCGGTCAGCAGCGCGCCGTCTTCCGTGCGCAGTGCGGGCACTGTGCATTGCGGGTTGATCTGCCGGTAGGCCTCGCCCATTTGCTCGCCACTGCGCAAATCGATTTGCACGGTGTCGTGCTGCACCTGCTTTTCGGCCAGCAAGATGCGGGCGCGGCGGGGGCTGGGCGCCGTGGCGCAGTCGTAGAGGATGACGGTCATGGCGGCGCGTCTTTGCGTTGGTGAGATGAAAGTGCGAGTTAGGGGGAAGCACCGTGCAGAGAAACTCAGCCGGTGGCTGCCAGCTTGTCTTGTGTTCGCGTCTCGAAGTCGCTGGCCGCATGGCGTTCGTGCAGCTGGCTGGCCGGATCGCCCCAGGCGCGGTTGACCTTGCGGCCGCGCTGGGCGGCCGGCCGCGCGGCGATCTGCTCGGCCCAACGTATCACATGGGTGTAGGTGTGCACCTGCAAAAATTCACCGGCCTCGTACAAATGCCCTTTGACCAGCGCGCCGTACCAGGGCCACACTGCCATGTCGGCAATGGTGTACTCGGCGCCGGCGAGGTAGGGGCTGTCGGCCAACCGGCGGTCGAGCACGTCGAGCTGACGCTTGACTTCCATGGCGTAGCGGTCAATGGCGTATTCGATCTTGGTGGGGGCATAGGCAAAAAAGTGCCCGAAGCCACCGCCCAGAAAGGGCGCGCTGCCCATCTGCCAGAACAGCCACGACAGGCATTCGGCGCGCGCCGGCATGTCGGTGGGCAAGAAGGCGCCGAACTTCTCGGCCAGGTACAGCAGGATGGCGCCCGACTCGAACACCCGCACCGGCGTGCCGCCGTCGTGGTCCCCGCTGTGATCCATCAGTGCCGGAATCTTGGAGTTGGGGTTCACCGCCACGAAGCCGCTGCCAAATTGCGCGCCGTCATTGATGGGGATGATCCAGGCGTCGTACTCCGCGCCGGCGTGCCCCAACTCCAGCAATTCTTCAAGCATCACCGTGACTTTGACGCCATTGGGCGTGGCCAGCGAATACAGCTGCAGCGGGTGGCGACCCACCGGCAGCGCTTGCTCATGCGTGGCGCCGGCCACGGGTCGATTGATGCTGGCGAAGCGGCCGCCGTTGTCCTGATGCCAAGTCCAGATCGCCGGCGGGGCGTAGGGTGGGCTGGTGGGTGGAATGTTGGGTGACGCAGGTGCTTCAGAGGTGCTCATGCATTGGGCTCCAGGCAAGAGGCGATGGGTTGACTCATCCAAGTGTACGCAGCCGCCCGACGCGGCGTGCCCGGCTGGCCAAAGCCCTTGCGGCGTTGGGTGATGTCGATTCCGGCGCTGAATTCAAGGCCATTCGGCTGTATTTAATCCCTTGTTGTGCGGGAGGCCAAAGCCTAGTATCAATGGGTGATGGCAGCCTGCGCGGCGGTTTGATTGATGACGTTGGCATGGTCCGTTATCTGAGCGGCCTCGCGCGGGCCGGAGGATCGCTATCAGTTGCCGGCAATGTGACCCAGGGGCGGCGTGCCGAGTGAGTTTGAGCGCCCCTTCACGTGTTGACGGGAGACATCCATGATCACCTACATCGGTTTGCTGAATTTCACCGAAAAGGGCATTCAGAGCATCAAAGACACCACCAAGCGGGCGGCGGCGGCGAAGGAGGTGGCCAAGAAATTTGGCGTCAATATGCGAGAGATTTTTTGGACCATGGGCGACTGTGACATGGTCTGTGTGCTGGAGGCCGAAGACGAGACCTCGCTCTCGGCCTTCAATCTTGCGGTGGCGGTGCAGGGCAATGTGCGCACCCGCTCGCTGCGTGCTTATAACGCCAGTGAGATGGACAAGATTCTCGGCAAGTTGCCCTGAGCGCGCGGGCCGCGGGGCCCTTCCCCCGAAAGATCTTCAGTGGCTTTCAGAGCACTTCGTCAAACAGGGCGCCCGCCGATTTGGGCGGCGCGACCCCGAGGTGACGGAATGCCGCCAGCGTGGCAATGCGGCCGCGCGGCGTGCGTTGTAGATAGCCTTGCTGAATGAGGTAGGGCTCGATCACGTCTTCGATGGTGCCGGCTTCTTCGCCAATGGCGGCGGCTACGTTCTCCAGCCCGACCGGGCCACCGTCGAAGCGGTGAACAATCGCTTCCAGCAGTTTGCGGTCCATCAGATCAAAGCCCTGCGGGTCCACATCCAGCATGGCCAGGGCTTTGTCGGCCACTTCCTTGCCAATGTGGCCATTGCCTTTGACCTCGGCGTAGTCGCGTACCCGTCTGAGCAAGCGGTTAGCAATGCGCGGTGTGCCGCGTGAGCGGCGGGCGATTTCAAGTGCGCCGTCAGGGTCGATGGGCGTGTTCAGCAAAGCGGCGGAGCGGGTGACGATGCGCTGCAACTCGGCCGCCGTGTAGAACTCCAACCGGGCCACGATGCCGAAACGGTCGCGCAGCGGGTTGGTCAGCATGCCGGCACGCGTGGTGGCACCGACCAGGGTAAAGGGCTGCAGATCGAGCTTGATGGAGCGGGCCGCTGGGCCCTCGCCGATCATGATGTCGATTTGGTAGTCCTCCAGCGCCGGGTAGAGGATTTCTTCGACCACGGGCGACAGCCGGTGAATCTCGTCGATGAAGAGCACATCGTTCTTCTCGAGATTGGTGAGGATGGCGGCGAGGTCTTTGGGCTTTTCCAGCACCGGGCCGGAGGTTTGCCGCAGGTTCACGCCCAGCTCGGCGGCAATGATGTGGCTCAGCGTGGTCTTGCCCAGGCCGGGCGGGCCGAATAGCAAAACGTGGTCCATGGCCTCGTCGCGTTTGCGAGCGGCGCCGATGAAGATTTCAAGTTGCTCGCGGGCTTTGCTTTGGCCGACGTATTCGTCCAGCAGCTTGGGCCGCAGGGCGCGCTCAATCGCCTCTTCCCGGGGGGAGGTGGGGGCTGCGCTGATCACACGTTGAGCGGGTGCGGCGCTGGCAAAGTCGTCGGTCTGGATGCTCATGGGTCAAAGGCTCGGGCGAGGATGGGCGCGGTTCAGTGGTTCAGCGGGACAGGGACTTCAGGGCCAGCTTGATGCCGTCGCTAACGCCCACGTCCGATGGCAGAGCTTTCAGCGCCAAGCCGGCTTCTTTCTCGCTGTAGCCGAGGGCGATCAGGGCTTGCAGAATGTCGGTCTGGTTGTCGGTGCCCACGCTGACGGGCGCGCCCAGGTCAGCGCCCAATTTGCCTTTGAGCTCCAGCAGCAGACGCTCAGCGGTTTTTTTGCCGATGCCGGGCACCTTGACCAGGCGGGCCACTTCTTGTTGCGACACCGCTTGCGCCAGCTCTGCGACTGACAAACCCGACAGCAGGCTCAGTGCCATCTTGGGCCCGACGCCGCTGATCTTGATGAGTTGGCGGAAGGTGCTGCGCTCTTCACCGGAGAGAAAGCCGAAGAGGATCTGCGCGTCTTCTCGCACCACGAAGTGAGTCAGCAGGGTGACTTTTTCGCCCAGGCCCGGCAGGTTGTAGAAGGTGCTCATCGGGACGTCGACTTCATAGCCAACGCCTTGCACATCAATGAGGAGCTGCGGGGGCGATTTTTCCGCGATGACGCCTGTGAGTCTGCCGATCATGCCGGCATTATCAGGCCGGTAAGGTGCCGGCCCGATGTTGGCAATATGTTGGTTAATTCCTGCCGAACAGGCCCAGGCGTTGTGCCTCCAGTGCGGCTTCGGCCCGGGAAGATACGTTGAGCTTGCGGTAGATCTGCTTCACGTAGTCGGCAATGGTGTGGCGCGACAAGCCCAGTTGCACGCCAATCTCGGGCAGCGTGTAGCCCTTGGCCACGCGCAGCAGCACTTCGGTTTCGCGGTCGGTCAGGGAGACTTCGTGCAGCACGGCGGCGACTTGCGGGCGCCTTTGGTTGGCGAAGTGGGCAATGACCTTGCGCGCAATCGAGGGCGACAGCGGCGGCTCGCCCTGGCTCATGCGCTGTAGTTGTTCGAACAGCAACTCGCGCGATTGCTCTTTCAGCAGGTAGCCGAAAGCGCCGGCCTGTAAGGCGGGGAACAGATGCTCGTCGTCGTCGTGGATGGTGACGATGACTGATTGCGCCTCGGGCTGGCGCTCCCGCAGGGCGGCGATCACGTCAACGCCGGAGCCGTCGGGCAGGCCGAGGTCGAGCAGGGCCAGGTTGAAGCGCTGGCTGTTCACCAGGGCCAGGGCGTCTTGCACCCGCGAGCATTCGGTGATCTGGGCATTGGCGAATACTTGCTTGACCAGGGCTTTCAGCCAAGCACGAATTTCAGGAATGTCTTCCAGCAGAAGGATGTGGTCCATGGTCTTTTTTTTTGCCCGAAGGTGAAGGGTCAGGGGCTCGCCTTGCGGCGGGCGTGGCAACGGTAAGCTGTTATCGGCTGGCTGCCAAGCAGGCTGTAGTGCCGAAGGCGCCAAAGGCTTGCAATCAGAGCGGAATCGTGAGACGGATCACGGTTCCCCAGCCCGGGCCCGATTCCACCAGGCATTGGCCGTGCATTTGTTTGGCGCGCGATTTCATGCTGGCCATGCCGTGGCCACGGTCGAGGCGGCCGTCCAACTCGGCGGGAATGCCTTGGCCGTTGTCCTGGATGATGACCATGAAGTCGCCTCCGTGCACATTGCAGTTGATGGTGCAGTGGGTGCAGGCGCTGTGCTTGATGATGTTGCTGACGGCCTCGCGGAAGATTCGCGTGGTTTGCACATAGGCCCGCGCGGGCAAGGTGTGCTCGATGTCTTCGGCCGGGGCCTTCCACTCTGCCAGGATATTGGCTTGGCCCAGCCGGGAGATGACTTCGGCACGCCAGTCGCCCAAGGCGTCGATCAATTGCACGGGGCGGCCGGTCAGGCCGCGGACAGACAGGCGCATTTCTTCCAGCGCCTCGCGGGCGAGGGTGGAGATGCGGTCGGACTCGCTGGTGTGCACGATGGTCAGCAGCTTGGCGCCTAGGTCGTCATGCAGGTCGGCGGCAATGCGCTTGCGTTCACGCTCGGTGACTTGCTCGAGCTTTTGTTCAACCGAGTTGGCGAAGTCACGCTCCATGGCGTTGATGCGTTCGCCCATTTGCTGCTCCAACTGCACTTGCTGGAGGTCGGCGGCGCGGCGTCCCCGCACGAAGTCGGCGAAAAAAAACAGGCTGAGGCTCACCAGGGCGAGCGGCAAACCCAGGCCCAGGGCTTGGCGCATGGTGGCACCGGATGCAGGCAGCACCCAGGCCACGGCTTGGTCAATCAACAAGGCGGCCCCCGCCACACCCAGCGCGCCGGTTAGTGGCAGAAGGGGCAGGAGGGGCGGATTGGCGGTGCCATCGGGCAGGCTTGCGCGGTGGTGCTGCCAGCATTGCCGCAAGTACCAGGCCAGCAGGCCGATGAACTCCAGCATCAGCACGGTTTGACCGAACTCGGCCCAACGGGGCCAAACCAGCGAGCCGATCAGCAGGGCGGCGGCGGGTAGCAGCAGGGCTTGCAGCCACAGCAGTTGATCGACCTTGGGCCGCGGCGCGCCCACCTGGCGAGATAGATATTGAAAGCCCCACAGCAGCAGCAGGGCCAGGCTGAGAAGGCCGGCGGCCGGCAACCACGTAGAGGCGAGTGGCGTGACATGCGGCAGAACTTTGCAAGCCACCCCGGCCGACAGCATGTAGCCCAGGCAACTCACTTGGCTCTCACGCGGATACAGATGGGCGGTCAGCGCGGCCATGACGCTCAAAATCAGCAGCATCCCAAGCATCCATTGCTCGGCCACGGCGGCGTAGGAAGGCCAGTT
The DNA here is from genome assembly GCF_028595305.1 of Roseateles koreensis. GTDB lineage: Bacteria > Pseudomonadota > Gammaproteobacteria > Burkholderiales > Burkholderiaceae_C > Paucibacter_A > Paucibacter_A koreensis. Next base: position 83,709 of record NZ_JAQQXS010000016.1, read on the forward strand.
GAAGTTGATCTCGCCAACAGCGCCAACAGCGCCAACAGCATCGGCCGGACCGCCTGCCTGGGCGAGGCACGCCCCGGATGCGGCCCAGGCGAGTGCGGCTAGGAGCCGGGCTCCTCCCGTTAAAGCGGCGAGGTTTCGAACATTTTGTTTCATTCTGTGCATGAGGCGCGATTGTGCAGGAGGGCCGTGGCGATTGATCGCCCCAAGTCTGCGGGTTTTCCACGCCAGCGTTGGGCATGGCTGGATGGCGGGGACGTGGCGCGGGCGAGATTTCAGCGTTTTAGCGCTTCATGGGGTACGGCGGCGACAATAGTGCCCAATCCAATTGCCAAGAGTCCCTTGAGCCCGTTGATGGACAAGCTTGGCATGAACTTGACGAAAGCAGCCCCGTGATTCTTCGCCACGACTTTGTGCCGGTTGATAACAAACGACTGGCCCACCTCTGCGGCAGCCTGGACGAGCATTTGCGCCAGATCGAAGCTGCCTTGGGTGTGCGCATCAGCCGCCAGCACGAGCGTTTGCGCATCGACGGCCCCAAGGCCGCTGCCGAGCGCAGTCTGCTGCTCTTGCAGACCTTGTATGAGCGCGCCCGCCGCGCCCTGCCCGGAGAGACTGTGCAGTTGGCCCTGGCTGAGGCGATGGGTGAACTGCAAGCGGCGGCCAAAATCCGCAAGAAGCCCGGCGTGAAGGAGTCCGCCCCGGCGCCGGCCGCGGGCGCTGATGCCGAGCCCCTGGTGCTGCGCACGCGCCGTACCGATTTGGCCGGCCGCACGCCGCGCCAGCACGAATACCTGCGCCACATCATGGCGCACGACATCACCTTTGGCCTGGGCCCTGCTGGCACGGGCAAGACCTATCTCGCGGTGGCTTGTGCGGTGGATGCGCTAGAGCGCAGCAGCGTGCAGCGCATCATCCTCACCCGCCCAGCGGTGGAGGCAGGCGAGCGGTTGGGTTTTCTGCCTGGCGACTTGACGCAGAAAGTCGACCCCTACCTGCGCCCGCTGTACGACGCTTTGTATGATTTGATTGGTTTTGACCGTGTCACCAAGGCTTTCGAAAAAGGCCTGCTCGAAGTGGCGCCCCTGGCCTTTATGCGGGGCCGCACGCTCAACCACGCGTTTGTGATTCTGGATGAGGCGCAGAACACCACGCCCGAGCAGATGAAGATGTTTCTCACTCGCATCGGCTTTGGCAGCAAGTGCGTGGTGACCGGTGATACCAGCCAAGTCGACCTGCCTAAGGGCAGCACCAGTGGTTTGGTCGATGCCGAGCGGGTATTGGCCAAGGTCAAGGGCATTGCGATGACGCACTTTACCAGCGCTGATGTGGTGCGCCATCCCCTGGTGGCGCGGATTGTGGAAGCCTACGAGGCGCGTACCGCCCTGCAGGCCAAATTGAATGGAGGGCGCGAGTCATGAGCTTGCCCGAATTGAGCTTGTCGCTGCAGTTTGCCGACCCCCGGCACCGTGCACTGCTGCCTCGCCACAAGGTGGCTCGCTGGATCCGCTCAGCTTTGGAGTTACCGGGCGAGATCACCGTGCGCATCGTGGATGCCGAGGAGGGGCAACGCCTCAACGGGGAGTTTCGCAGCAAGGATTACGCCACCAATGTGCTGACCTTCGACTACAGCCATGAGCCGGTGGTGATGGCCGATCTGGTGATTTGCGCTGAAGTGGTGGCGCGTGAGGCCGCCGAGGAGCAGCGCGATATCGTTGCCCATTACGCCCACATGCTGGTGCACGGCACCCTGCATGCGCAGGGTTATGACCACGAAGAAGAAGACGAGGCCGAATGCATGGAAGCGCGTGAAAGCGAGATCATGCTGGCGCTGGGCTTCGCCGATCCCTACGCCCAGGCCTGAGCGAGGCGTTGCGAGGTGCGCAGCCCCGGTTCAGTGCCGCGTGCCGAGGTAGCGTTTGCGCCAGAAGTACAGGCCCAGGCCCAGGCCGAGTGTCAGCATCAGCCCGAAGGCGATCCAGAACCCTGCGGCTTTGTGAATCAGCGGCAAGCCGTCGAAGTTCATGCCAAAAATGCCGGTGATCAGGTTGAGCGGCAAGAAGATGGCGGTGAGCACGGTCAGCGTGCGCATGATGGCGTTGGTACGGTGCCCCAGCGCCGAGAAGTGCATCTGCACCGCCGCTTCGCTGGAGGATTCGAGCCGGCGCACATGGGTCAACACCCGCTCGATGTGCTCCAGCACGTCACGTGAGCGCACCCGCAGCAGTTCCCGGTCGCGTTGCACGGCGGGGTCGATGCTGACCGGCCATTCGTCCAGCGCGTCGATCCATTCTTGAACGGCACTGCGCTGGTCTTCGCTGATTTCTTCCAGCCGGTGCAGGGTGTCGCGGGCGGTCAGTAGCAGGGGCCAGTTGTCGAAATGGCTGTTGCCTTCCATCAAGGCACGTTGCAGCGTGCCCAGATGGCGGGTCAGCAGGCGGCGCAGTTCGAGGTAGCTGTCCACCAAGTGGTTGACCATGCGCAGCATCAACTCGGCCGGGCTGGTGGGCAGGCGCGCGCTGCCGCGCAGATCGCGTCCTTCGGTCAGTTGCCCCAGCTTGCCCGCGAAAAACTCGCGCACCGGGCAGCCTTCAGGATGAACCGTGAGCAGCACATGGTCAAACACCGCGAAGCCCAGCGGGCTGGTTTCGATGGCGGCAAACGCAGCCTGCGCTGCGGCCAGCCGACCCGCTTCGTCATCGGCGGGGCGCTCTTCCAAGCCGGGCAGTGCCGCGAGGCGCGTGAAAATCAGCAGGTCGTACCACGAGGTGTAGTCGAAGTTGGACGGCAGTTGCTTGTTCAGCAGGTCTGCGGTGTGCAGGTCCACCAACTGGCCGCAGTCCCAGCGCTGCAGATGCTGCTGGAATTCGCCGTAATGCTGATCGAATTCACCGCGCTCGTAGCTGGCCCAGAGAAAGCCAGCCGCCGGCAAGTCGGCCGGCAACTGGGCCAACTCGATGAAACGTTCACCTTGAATGTGGAAAAAGCGCATGGGGCGAGACGGTGTGCCGGCAGATGGGTCAAACCCTGGATTTGAGCAGCCGGGCTGCTTCCAGGGCGAAGTAGGTCAAGATGCCGTCGGCACCGGCGCGTTTGAAGGCGAGCAACGACTCCATCATGACGGCGTCGTGGTCGAGCCAACCGTTGGCGGCGGCGGCCTTGAGCATGGCGTACTCGCCGCTGACCTGGTAAGCGAAAGTGGGCACGCGGAATTCGTCCTTGACGCGCCGCACGATGTCCAGGTAGGGCATGCCGGGTTTGACCATCACCATGTCGGCACCTTCGGCCAGGTCCAGCGCCACCTCGCGCAGCGCTTCATCGCTGTTGCCCGGGTCCATCTGGTAGGTCTTTTTGTCGGCCTTGCCGAGATTGCCTGCAGACCCGACCGCGTCGCGGAAGGGGCCGTAGAAGGCGCTGGCGTACTTGGCGCTATAGGCCATGATGCGGGTGTGGATGTGGCCCTTGGCCTCCAGCGCCTGGCGGATCGCGCCGATGCGGCCGTCCATCATGTCGCTGGGGGCGACGATGTCAACGCCGGCCTCGGCCTGCACCAGCGCTTGCGCAGTCAACATCTCCACAGTGCGGTCGTTCAGGATGTAGCCGGTCTCGTCCAGCACGCCGTCCTGGCCGTGGCTTGTGAAGGGGTCCAGCGCCACGTCGGTGAGCAGGCCCAACTCGGGCACGCGGGCTTTGAGTGCGCGCACCACGCGCGGCACCAGGCCGTCGGGATTGGTGGCTTCGATGCCGTCCGGCGTCTTGAGTTTGGCGTCGATCACCGGGAACAGGGCCAGCACCGGAATCCCGAGGCGAACACATTCTTCAGCGACTTCGGTCAGTCGGTCCAGGCTCATGCGTGCCACACCGGGCATGGACAACACGGGTTCAACCCGGTTTTCGCCTTCATGGACAAAGACAGGAAGTATCAGATCGCTGCTGCTCAATGCATGCTCTCGCACCAGGGCGCGGGTGAAGGCATCACGGCGCAGGCGGCGTGGGCGGCTGGCAGGAAAAGGAGCAGGGATGGCAGCAGTCATGAGGGTTCTGCAAGAAAAGTAGGTTGAAAAACAGGCAAAAACCAGGCGAAAAGCAGGCGCAAGCGACGCGCTTTTTCACTCCGGCTTGGGTTACGCAAAATCACCTATTTGATCGTATGTATCATTTCTGTTATTATTCAACCTGAATGATAGCCGCAAGGTGATCGTTCCCTGCTTTTCCTCCCTGAGCAGGAGCTTTGACGTGATGACAGCGACAAGGCTTTCCCACCCCGGCCGTGTGCCGGGGTTTTTTTTGGTTGTGGCGCTCAGTGCCCAACCGATCAAGGCAAGCCGGCGGGCCGCCCGCATAATGGCTCCATGCTCTGGATTAAAGCCCTTCATGTGATTTTTGTCGCCAGCTGGTTTGCTGGCTTGTTCTACCTGCCGCGTCTGTTCGTGAATCTGGCCATGGTGCCTGCCGACAGCCATGCCGAGCGGGAGCGACTGTTGTTGATGGCGCACAAGCTGTACCGCTTCTCCACGGTGTTGATGTTGCCGGCGCTGGTGTTCGGCCTGACGCTGTGGCTGCACTACGGCGTGGGACGCGGGACGGGCAATTATTGGCTGCATGCCAAGCTGGCTCTGGTCGTGGGGGTTTGCGGCTATCACCATGCCTGCGGCCGAATCCTGCGGCGCTTTGAGACGCTGAGCAACCGGCGCAGCGACCGCTGGTTCCGGGTGTTCAACGAGGTCACGGTGCTGCTGTTCGCCGCCATCGTGATTTTGGTTGTGGTTAAACCTTTCTGAGCCCGGCTGGCGTGTTGGGGGTGCGTCGGCAGAGCTCCGCCACCTGGCTGTTGCTGGCCTATCTGGCGCTGCTGCTCTATGCCAGCCTGTACCCATTTTGGCCCTGGACTTGGCCGCCGGGCATGGCGCTGTTTGACCTGATCGGCCTGCCTTGGCCACGCTACTTCGGCGCCTTTGACATGTGGGCCAATGTGCTGGGCTATCTGCCGCTGGGTTTGTTGGGATTTGCCGCAGCGTTGCGAACCGGGCGCGGCCTGAAAACCGGTTTGGCCTGGGGGTTGTTGCCGGCGCCGGCGCTGTCGTTTGGGATGGAAACCCTGCAGTACTTTCTGCCGGGCCGCGTGCCCTCTTTGCTGGATTGGACGCTCAATGTGAGTGGCGCCTGGCTGGGCGTGGGGGCGGGCGTGCTCTTGAACGCTTTCGGTGGGCTGCGGCGCTGGCAGGATGTGCGCGACTATTGGTTTCAGCCACATTGCGCGGGTGCGTTGGCCTTGCTGGCGCTGTGGCCCGTGGGTTTGTTGTTCCCGACGCCCGTGCCTCTGGGCCTGGGACAGTGGTTGCCGCATTTACAGACCCTGGTTGTGAGTCTGCTGGCCGATACGCCCTGGGCGCTGCAGTGGGCGGACGACAGCGACGTTGCCTTGGACATGGCCCGCGCGCTGCCGCCGGGCCTGGAGGCCATCGTCATCGCGCTGGGCTTGCTTGCGCCCATATTGCTGGCGCTGGCCGTGGCCCGCCCAGGGTGGCGACGCTGGGCTTTGATTCCCGGTGCCCTGGCGTTGGGCATGCTGACCACGGCTTTGTCGACGGCGCTGAACTTCGGCCCGCAGCACGCCTGGGCCTGGTTGACCTTGGCGACTTGGCCTGGTCTTGCGGCGGGTGTGTTGCTGGCCGGCCTGTCGATGCTGCTGCCGCGCCGCCTCTGCGCGGCCTTGGCCCTGGTCACGCTGTGCAGCTTGATCGCGCTGGTCAGTCAGGCGCCAACCAGCCCTTACATGCACCTGAGCCTGCAGGCTTGGACGCAGGGGCGCTTCATCAATCTGTACGGCTTAGCGCAATGGGTCGGCTGGGTCTGGCCCTTTGCGGCCATCGGCTGGCTTTTGACTTTGATCGGGCGGCGTACGGTTTGATCGAACGGCGACGCCCGAGGGGCCTGCCTACAATAGCGGCATGAGTTATTTTGAACGCCACATCTTCTTTTGCCTGAACGAGCGCGAGAGCGGCGAGAACAGTTGCGCCCAACACGGCGCGCAGCAGGGCTTTGATCATTGCAAGGCGCGCGTGCGCGACCTGGGCCTGGGCGGGCCGGGCGCTGTGCGCGTCAACAAGGCGGGTTGCCTGGACCGATGCGCGGGCGGCCCGGTGGCGGTGGTTTATCCCGAGGCGGTTTGGTACAGCTATGTCGACAACGCCGACATCGACGAAATCGTCGACAAACACCTGAAGCACGGCCAAGTGGTTGAGCGCCTTGTGTTGCCCAACAACGTCGGCCGTTGAGAGGGGCCTCTCCTGTGAACCCTCGTACTCAGAAACAGGTGATCGCCGGGCCGGCCGGCGCCATCGAGTGTGCGATTGACCGGCCTGTTGGCCACGTCACGCCCAAAGGCTTGGCGCTGATCTGCCACCCCAATCCCACGCAGGGCGGCACGATGGACAACAAGGTGGTGCAGACCCTGGCGCGCGCCTTTGTGGAGTTGGGGTTGCGCACCGTGCGCTTCAATTTCCGCGGTATTGGCAAATCCGAAGGCGTATGGGACGAAGGCCGAGGCGAGATTGACGATGCCCTGGCCGTGCTGCAAGCCGTGCGTGAGCCGGGCGAGCCCGTGGTGCTGGCCGGGTTTTCTTTCGGTGGGTTTGTGGCTTCGCAAGCAGCGCTGCGCCTGCCCGAGGCCGAGCGCGCCCAGCGCCTGGTGCTGGTGGGGCCTGCGACCAGCCGCTTTGATACCGCGCCTGTGCCCGCCGACACCCTGGTGATCCACGGCGAGCAAGACGACGTGGTGCCGCTCAGCGCTGTGCTCGACTGGGCGCGCCCGCAATCTCTCCCCATCACCGTGGTGCCTGGTGTGGGCCATTTTTTCCATGGGCAGCTGCCGCTGCTCAAGAGCATCGTGCTGCGCGCTTGGTTGAGTTGACTCCATAAACTGCGTCAATAACTTGCCCATTGAGCGGCCCCTGCTTCACTGCCTTCGAGACCTTTTCCGATGAAACGACTGATTGCCTTCGCACTGGCCGCCGCCAGCGCATTCACTTCCATGACGGCTGTGGCTCAGGTGCCGCAAGGACCCGAATTGGCCGCGCGCAGCTACCTGCTGCTGGACATGACCGCCAACCGCGTGCTGACCGAGTACGACGCCGACCGGCCCAATGACCCCGCCTCGCTGACCAAGCTGATGACGGCCTACCTCGTCTTCGGTGCGCTGCACGACAAGAAGCTCACGCTGGACCAGACCTTGACGGTGTCCAAGCGTGCGTGGGATGAGCGCAAGGGGGACCCTTCCCTGATGTTTATCGACACCACGATGACGCCCAAGGTTGAAGAGTTGGTCAAGGGCATGATCATCCAGTCAGGCAACGACGCCTCGGTGGCCTTGGCGGAAGGCGTGGCCGGAACGGTCGAGCAGTTCGTTGCCATGATGAACCGCCAGGCGCAGGCCTGGGGCCTGAAGAACACCGAGTTCAAGAACCCCACCGGCATGACCGAACCGGGTCACAAGAGCAGCGCGCGCGATCTGTCGGTGATCGCCTCGCACCTGATTCAAGATTTCCCCGAGTACTACGTTTACTACTCGCAGAAGGACTTCACCTTCAACAAGATCCGCCAGGACAACCGCAATTTGCTTTTGCGCCGGGATCCCACCGTGGACGGCATGAAAACCGGCTTCACGGACGCCGCCGGTTATTGCCTGATTGCAAGCGCACAGCGCGATTTTCCTAACGGCAAACGTCGACTGCTCAGCGTGGTGATGGGCACCGCCTCCAAAGAGGCTCGTGCCAGCGAAAGCCAGAAACTGCTGAACTGGGGTTATGCCAGCTTCGACGCGGTGCGCTTGTTTGAAAAGGACCAGGCCATCGCCACCGTGCCTGTCTGGAAGGGCACCGCGCCTCAGGCCAAGCTGGGCGCTGCGGGGGCCGTGTTTGTCGCTGTTCCCCGGGGGGATGGCGCCAAGCTGCAAACCAAGATCGAACGCACCGATCCGCTGGTGGCACCTTTGGCCAAGGGCCAGCGTGTGGGTACCATCAAGGTGTTGACGGCAGCGGGTGCGCCAGTGTCTGAGGTGCCGCTGGTTGTTCAGGAGGCCGTTCCTCAATCCGGTCTGCTGGGCCGCGCCTGGGACTCTTTGCGGCTCTGGATCAAGTAACTCGTCACCACTTGGGCGTAAGCTCAAGGCTTCGGAGGACTTTGGCATGCACACGAACTTGTTGCCCGAAGTGATGTGTTACCTGAACGGTGAGTACACCCCCTTGGGTGAAGCCAAGGTTTCGGTGATGGACCGTGGCTTTATCTTCGGCGACGGTGTGTATGAGTTGTTGCCGGTGTATGAGGGGCGAATTTTTCGCTTCGAAGCCCATATGGACCGGCTGGAGCGCAATTTGGCCAAGCTGCGCCTGAGTTGCCCCTTGATGCGTGATGATTGGCTGGCGCTGGCCCGGCGTTTGATCGACAAGGTCGACGCTCCCGTGCAAGCCGTGTACCTGCAGGTCACCCGGGGCGTGGCACCCCGCAATCACGTCATGCCCACCCATATTCAGCCGACTGTCTTTGCCTACAGCACAGTTGCGCAAGGCGCGACGGCCGAGGAGCGCCACCAGGGCGTGGCTTGCCTGACGGCACGTGATTTCCGCTGGGAGCGGGGCGACATCAAGAGCATTTCGTTGCTGGGCAATGTGCTGGCCCGCCAGATTTCGGCGGATCAGGGGGCGGCAGAGACCATTCTGTTCCGTGATGGTTTCCTGACCGAAGCTTCGTCGTCCAATGTGTGGATCGTCAAGGAAGGGGCGCTCTTGGGCCCACCCAAGAGCGAGCATGTGCTGGAAGGCGTTCGCGTAGAGTTGCTGCGTGAACTGTGCGCTGAGACCGGAGTGGGCTACAACTTGCGGCCGATCACTGAGGCCGAGGTGTTTGCCGCCGATGAAATCATCTTGAGCAGCGCCCTCAAAGAAGTCCTGCCCGTCACCCGCCTGGACCACGCACCCGTCGGCCACGGGGCTTTGCACGGCAAACCCGGCCCGGTCTACGCCCGGTTGTACGAGGCCTACCAAGAGGTCAAGCGTGTCCAATCCATTTGAAACTTGAATCCCATGGCCATGAATCCGATTCCGCCCGAACAGTCGTTGATTGAGTACCCCTCGCAGTTTCCCATCAAGGTGATGGGGGCTCAGGTGGAGGGGTTTGTGGAGGCCATGGTGATGGTGGCGAAGAGTTTTGATCCCGGCTTCGACGCTGCCACTGTTGAGCAGCGTCCCAGCAAGGGCGGCAATTACCTGGGTCTGACCCTCACCGTGACAGCCACCAGCCGGGAGCAGCTCGACGAGCTTTATCGAACCCTGACCACTCACCCGATGGTCAAGGTCGTGCTGTAGGCCGCGCAGGCGAGGCTGGACGGCATGATTGTTGTGAAAAACCTGGGGCGCGTGGACTACGAAGCCACCGTGGCCGCCATGCGTGAGTTCACCGAAACGCGCGGCCCCGACACGCCGGATGAAATCTGGCTCTGCGAGCATCCGCCCACCTACACCCAAGGCTTGGCGGGCAAGGCTGACCACGTGCTGAATGCAGCTGGCATACCGGTGGTGCAAACCAACCGCGGCGGGCAGGTGACTTATCACGGCCCCGGGCAGGTGGTGGCTTACCCGCTGATCGATCTGCAACGCGCCGGTTATTTTGTGCGGGAGTATGTGTTTCGCCTGGAAGCGGCCGTTATTCAAACGCTGGCGCAGTTCGGGGTGACCGGCCACCGGGTGGCTGGCGCGCCGGGCATTTATGTGCGCTTGAGCGACCCGGGCGCCCATGCGGCGCTGACCGGCCCGGTCGACCCGCTTCATCCTTTTCAAGGCCTGGGCAAGGTGGCCGCGCTGGGCATCAAGGTGAGTCGTCACTGCACTTACCACGGCGTGGCGCTCAATGTGGCGATGGATTTGAAGCCCTACGACGGGATCAACCCCTGTGGTTACGCCGGGCTCGCCACGGTGGACCTCGTTACACTTGGGGTTTGTGCGGACTGGCCCACGGTGGCCGAGCGGTTCGGTGAGCGCCTCAGCGCGCAACTGGAGCGCTGAACCCAACGGGCTTCAAAAGAGCCGGCAAAGACGACGGTAAAGAAGGCGGCAATGGCGAGCGATAACACCACCCACGAATTGAAAACTGGCGAGGCCTACGACGCCAGCGCCAAGCAAAAGGCGCAAGCCAAGACGGCGCGCATCCCGATCAAGATCGTGCCGGCGGAAATGCTGAAAAAGCCCGACTGGATTCGAGTAAAGGCGGGTTCACCCTCCACCCGTTTCTACGAAATCAAGCAAATCCTGCGCGAGCACAAACTCCATACGGTTTGCGAAGAGGCGTCCTGCCCGAACATCGGCGAGTGCTTCGGCAAAGGCACGGCCACCTTCATGATCATGGGGGATAAATGCACGCGGCGCTGCCCGTTTTGCGACGTGGGCCACGGCCGCCCAGATCCGCTGGATGCGGATGAGCCGCTCAATCTGGCCAAGACCATCGCCGCGTTGAAGCTCAAGTACGTGGTGATCACCAGCGTGGATCGCGATGATTTGCGCGATGGTGGCGCCGGCCACTTTGCCGAGTGCATCCAGAAGGTGCGTGAGTTGAGCCCGGCCACCCAGATCGAAATCCTGACGCCTGACTTCCGCGGCCGTGCCGACCGCGCGCTTGATATTCTGCGCGCCGCGCCGCCCGATGTTATGAACCATAACCTCGAAACTGCACCGCGTCTGTACAAGGAAGCGCGGCCGGGTTCCGACTATCAGTTCAGCCTGAACCTGCTCAAGCGCTTCAAGGACGAAGTGCCAAATGTGCCCACCAAGAGCGGCATCATGGTGGGCCTTGGCGAGACCGATGAAGAAATCCTGCAGGTCATGCGCGATATGCGTGCCCACAATGTCGACATGCTGACCTTGGGCCAGTACTTGGCGCCGAGTGGCCACCATTTGCCGGTGCGCCGCTATGTGCACCCGGACACCTTCAAGATGTTCGAGGCCGAGGCCTACAAGATGGGCTTCAGCCACGCCGCCGTGGGAGCCATGGTGCGCTCCAGCTATCACGCCGACCAGCAGGCCGAGCACGCGACAACCGCGATTGGTGCGGCGCAAGGCACTCCGAGCAAGTAAGGCGTCAGGCTCGCTGACTGAGCGTCAGCTGGCACCCAGTGAAAAGCCGCTGAGGTTTCATGCCTTCAGCGGCTTTTTATTTGAATCGGCGACGGCTGGTTGGGCCGGCGTAGGAGGATTTAGCCTTCAGCCAGCAGCTTTTCGACCAGGCTGTGCAGCGCCGCAAAATCAGGCTCGCCGACGTAGCGTTTGACGATTTCACCGCGCTTGTTGATCAAGAAGGTGGTGGGCGTGAGTTGGACCCGACCAAATTGCTTGGCGATTTCACCCGTGTTGTCGATGGCCACGCCAAAGGGCAGGCGCCGGCTTTCGGCGAAATTGGCGACAAAGGCTGGTGGGTCGTAGCTCATGGCCACGGCCAGTGTGTCGAAGGCGCGCCCCTTGAATTTTTCGTGGGTGGCGATGATTTCGGGCATTTCCTTTACGCAGGTCGTGCAACTGGTCGCCCAGAAGTTCACAAGCATGACTTTGCCGGCCCACTGACTGGCATCTGCCTGGGTGCCATCCAGCAGCACATAGCGGACAGGCGGTGCCGTCTCGTTCTTGCCCAGGTGTTGGGAGGCCCAATAGCCCCCAATAACCAAGGCGGCCAGTAGCAGGGCAGGGGCGATCCATCGAATTGACTTCATGGGGGAAGTTTACCCGGCCACCCGTCCGCTGCCCATGAAAAGGGTCAGAACTCTTTGGACAGCTCGAACAGCAGTATCGAAGGCAGGGCGTCGGCGAGGTGCTGGCGCGAAATTCGAGCCAGACCGTCGGCGGTGGCGGTGGAGAGTTGGGTGGTGTGCGCCGTGGCCATCACCTCGATGAAGGTGAACAAGGGCACCTCGCGCATGATGTCTTCGAACAGCATGTCGAAGTCGGGGCCGCGCAGCGCACCTTCAAACACGATGCCGTGCGGCAGGCCTTCGGCGCAGAACAGGGTGGCTTCGTCCATGCTGCCCACCACGTCGACGATCAGGCCCATGTGTTGGATGGCGGCTTGAATCTGGTTTCGCAAATCACGCGTTTCGGCAATGATCAGCACGTGGCTACCGGCCAGGGGCTTGGAGTTGCTGGAGGGTTGGTAGTCCGTCAGGCGCTTGTTGGCTTTGGCGGCAGTTTGCTCAGGTGCGCTTGAGGCTTCGCGGGCGGTGCCGTCGCCGGAGAGCCCGGGCTCTTCACCCACGGTATGCGGAAACTCCAGTGTCAGCACGGTGATGCCGGCCTCGTCTTCTCGCAGGGGCAGCACGCCCATGGTGATGGCCGTTTGTTCAATCAGGCGCCAGCCCAGTGAGTTCATGGCCTGCGGCAACTCCTGGCTGCGCGGATCGTCTAACAAATCAAGTGAGCGGTGTGCAAATCGGCAGACCAGCCGTGCCTTGGCAGGCCAAGAGGTCAAGTCCAGGCGAAGGTCAATGGATGAATGGGTATTGGCAATGGCCCAGTCCATCACCGCATTCAGCAGGGAGAACAGCAAGGAACCATCGGCCAGCACCTCGATGGGTTTGAGCACTTGGCGGATCTGGATACCGCGGGCCTGGGTTTCGCGGCTGCGTTGTGTCAGCACGCTGCGCAGGATTTGCGTGAGATGGAGACGCTCCCGCGAGATGCGCAAACGCCCAGAGGCTAGGCGTGCCAACTGCTGCCCGATCATGCCGGCCTCGCGGGCTTGTGAGACGCTCTCGCGCAGTGCTCTCAGGCTTTGCCGGTCGATCTGTCCCGTGCTGACCAAGTTGTGAATGCGCTCTAGCGCGGAACTTAAGGGCCCAGCGATTTCAGCACCCAGCAGCTGAACAATCTCGCCCCATTGCGCGTGGTTCGGCCCAATGGCGACGTCGTTGGCGGCGGCATTGGCTGAAAGCGCATTGTTGGGGGGCGGCGTTGTCGTGGTCATGCGGATTTGCAATCTGCGTATCGTCCTGAGTACCTGTTTGGCGCTTTGGCACAGGGCACGCAGCGGTCGCCATCGTCATCGGGGATGGCATGCAACGTCTATCCCCCAATCCGGGGGAATTCGAAGTAATGCGGAATCGTCGGCCGGTAATGGCGCAAGTTTTCACATATTCATGGTGTTTTAGCGACGACCTTTGCTTGAATCAGGGATTCAATTTCGGCATCGCTCAGCCCCGCTTCGCGCAGCAGGTCTTCGGTGTGCTGCCCCAGCAGGGGCGGCGGCTGCCGATAACGCACAGGCGTGACGGACATTTTGATCGGGCTGGCAACCAGCCGAAGACGCTCGGTCAAGGGATGCGCCATGGGTACCGTCATCTCACGCGCCTGGATATGGGGGTCCGCAAAGGCCTCGGCCAGATTGTTGATGGCTCCGCACGGGACTTTCGCGGCCTCCATGGCGGACAGCCAGTGTTGCCGGGAGTTCGTTTTGATAACGCCAGAGATAAGCGGTACCAGAATTTCCCGGTGACGTACACGTTGCGAGTTATGGCTGAATCTTGGGTCGACTGCCCATTCTGGATGGCCGAGGATGGCGCTGAACTTGGTGAATTGCGTGTCATTGCCCACGGCAACGATCAGATGGCCGTCGCTTGCCTCGAACACCTGGTAAGGCACGATGTTCTGGTGTGCATTGCCCATGCGCCCCGGCGCCTTGTCGGTGCAGAGGAAATTGGCTCCCAGATTGGCCAGCATAGCCAACTGGGTGTCCAGCAAGGCCATGTCGATGGTCTGGCCCTGGCCGGTCGCATCGCGGTGGCGCAGCGCGGCGAGGATAGCGACTGTGGCATACAGCCCGGTGAAGAGGTCGGCGACGGCGACCCCCACTTTTTGTGGACCACCCCCGGGCAAGTCGTCACGTTCACCCGTGACGCTCATCAGGCCACCCATGCCTTGCACGGCGTAGTCGTAGCCGGCCCGGTCTTTGTAGGGTCCTGATTGGCCGAAGCCGGTGATGGAGCACACGATCAGCCCGGGGTTTTCCGCCTGCAGGCTTTGTGCGTCCAGTCCGTAGCGAGCCAGGTCGCCCACCTTGAAGTTCTCGACCAGTACGTCGACGCTGGCCGCTAGGTGGCGAATCAAGCCTTGCCCTTGCGGCGTGGCAATGTCGATGGCAATGGAGCGCTTGTTGCGGTTGGCCCCCAGGTAGTAGGCGGCCTCGCTGGTGTCGGCGCCGGCGTCGTCCTTCAAGTAGGGCGGGCCCCATGCGCGGGTGTCGTCGCCCGAGCCAGGGCGCTCCACCTTGATCACGTCGGCACCCAGGTCGGCCAGCGTTTGGGTACACCAGGGGCCGGCGAGCACGCGCGAGAGGTCCAGCACCCGCACACCGGCAAGCGCCATGGCGGGAATCGAGTCGATGAGTGAGGCCGTTTGTTGCATTGTGGGATTGTCCGCCACGCGTTGTGCGCGGCGCCTCCGATAATCCCCGCATGACGATGCTGTATCAACGACAGATTTGGGGCTGGGCGCCGGCCTTGGTTGTTCTGCTGGGCGCTTGTTCGCTCGCCCTGGACTGGCGCGAGGTGCGCCCGGAGGGGGCTGACTTGCTGGCTTTATTTCCCTGCAAGCCTGAGGTGCTGAGCCGACCGAACATGGCGCCAGCGCCGGGTGCATCTGGTGCACAGAGCGTAAGCAACGCCAGTGGCGTCATGGGGCTTGCGCAGTGCAAGTCGGGCGGCATGAGCTTTTCTTTGTCATGGGCGGAGGTACCAGACTTGCCGATGGTCACACCGGCTTTGACGCAGATGCGGGCAAGCCTGACCACTAAACTGGCGGCCAGCGGCGCAGAGGCACAGGCGGTGCAGATTGCGGGGATGACACCCAATCCCGCGGCAATGCAGCAGTTGATGCTGTCAGGTTCGCAGGCGGCGCAGCTTGCGGTGTTCACCCGGGGGCGGCGGGTTTACCAGGCCGTGATGTTGAGCCCCAAGCCAGACGCGGGTACTTGGCAAACTTTTCTGGACGGCGTGCGCTTGGGCTCGTGAAGTCTTGATTGAACTCTTCGATCTTGATTCTGCCCCGTTTATTTCAGCATTGATAATGTCGCCATGCCCGGACTTCTCGTGATCGCCCATGCGCCTCTGGCCTCTGCCCTCAAGGCAGTGGCAGAGCATACGTTTCCGCAATGCGCGGCACAGCTGTCGGTACTCGACGTGATGCCCGACATGTCTCAGGACATGATTGAGGCGCAGGCTCGGGCGCTCTTGGTGGCTGCGGGTCATGCCGAGTGTCTTGTGCTGACCGACGTCTTTGGCGCTTCTCCCCACAATGCCGCCCTGCGTTTGCGCAGCGATACGGTGCAGGTGTTGTGCGGCGTCAATGCGCCCATGTTGTGGCGCTCGCTTTGCTATGCGTGTGAGCCTTTGGCTGTGCTCGCCCAGCGCGCGCTGGAGGGGGGCACCGCAGGCATCATGCTTTGCAATGAGTCGTCTTCGAATTTTTCTTCTAAGCCCTAACCTCAATGATCAAATCCACTTTGACCATCAGCAACAAGCTGGGCTTGCATGCCCGCGCATCGGCCAAGTTGACCAAGTTGGCCGGCTCTTTCCAATGTGAGGTCTTCATGAGCCGCAACAGCCGGCGTGTCAATGCCAAGAGCATCATGGGGGTGATGATGCTGGCAGCCGGACTGGGCTCGCAGGTTGAGCTAGAAACCGAGGGGCCCGATGAACAGGCCGCGCACGACGCCTTGACCGCCCTGGTGAACGACAAGTTCGGCGAAGGCCAGTAAGCTCGAACTTCCACTGACCGGCATGAGCTTGACGGCCGGTCAGTGTTCCTTCACTCGATGAAGTGCCGACGATAGCGTGCGGGCAGGTCGGCAATGCGCATCATCATTGGCAGATCGGCCGTGTTGAAGTCCGGGTCCCACGCCGGCGCGCCCAGAATGCGTGCGCCGCAACGCAGATATCCTTTGATCAACGGCGGCGCTTCTGCGGGGAGATCGTGACGCAATTCCTCGACGGGCAATGGCAACCGGGGGCGTACCTGCCACTCGATGCTAGCGAGGTGGGTTTTTTCCAGTTGTTTCCACAGGCTGGCGGCGAAATGCCCGCCGTCGCGCATGCTCACACTGGCGCAGCCAATCATGGTGTCGAGCTCATTGCGGAGCATGAACTCCGCCAAGGCGCCCCAAAGCACCATGATGGCACCCCCGGAGCGATGATCGGGGTGAATGCAGGAGCGGCCCAACTCCACCATGCGATCGCGCAAGCTCCGCAGGCGAGTCAGATCGAATTCCGTCTCGCTGTAGAGCCCGCCCGCCCGCTTGGCGGCCGCAGGGGTGAGCACCCGGTAGGTGCCGATCACCTTGCCAAGATCCCCGTCCTTGCGGACTTCACGCACCAGCAGGTGTTCGCAGAACGCGTCGAACGCGTCCACATCCAGGCCGGGTGGAGTGCCCTTCGGGGTGCACAAGCGTGCCCCCATTTCTTCAGCAAAAACCTGGTATCTCAGCGCCTGGGCTTGCCGAATGTCTGCATCGCTGCGCGCCCAAGCCACGTCCAGCCGTGCTGCAGTCGGGCGTGCAGCAGCCTTTTCGTCCGCCTTGGGGGGATGAAGTGACCTCCGGTCGCTGGCCACAGGGCGCAGATCGGAGAAGGGGAGCGTCGGCAGGGGTAGATCCCTCATGGGCAGCCTCAGTTCAAATCGTTGAAAGCCTTGCCATGCTCGGTCTTGCGGGTGACGCAGCCGTGACGCGCGAATGACGATTCAATGACGACACCCGACAGCCCCGCCGGCTGCTAAAGTCAAGGCATGAGCTTCCAGGTCTTTGGCATCCCGGTATCGCGTGGCGTGGCTATTGGCCGCGCCGTCTTGGTGACGTCCAGCCGCGTCGACGTGGCGCACTATTTCATTACTGACGAGCAGGTCATCGCCGAAATTCAGCGAGCCACTCAGGCGCGTGATGAGGTAGCGCAGGAGCTTGAAGCACTCAAGCAGGACCTGCCGCACGACGCCCCGCATGAGTTGGCGGCCTTGCTGGACGTGCATTTGATGCTTCTGCACGATGAGGCCTTGGTGGGCGCCACCCGGCAGTGGATTGTTGAGCGGCACTACAACGCCGAATGGGCCTTGTCTGCGCAGTTGGAAGTTCTGGCGCGCCAGTTCGACGAGATGGAAGACGACTACCTGCGCGAACGCAAGGCGGACCTTGAGCAGGTGGTTGAACGCATCTTGAGTGCCTTGGCCCGCGAGCAAGGGCGCACACCCAGTGATGCCGCCAGTGTGGTGCAGCGCGACTTCGCGGGCGAAGACCCGCTGCTGCTGGTGGCTGCAGACATCGCGCCCGCCGACATGATGCAGTTCAAGCGGAGTGTGTTTCATGGATTCATCACCGACATTGGCGGCAAAACCTCGCACACGGCTATCGTCGCGCGCAGCATGGATATTCCGGCCGTGGTCGGCACAAGAGAAGCCTCGCGCCTGATCCGCCAAGACGATTGGGTCATCATCGACGGTGATGCCGGCGCGGTGATCGTCAATCCTTCGCCCATCATGTTGGAGGAATATCGCTTCCGTCAGCGTCAAAGCGAGTTGGAGCGTGCCCGCCTGGCACGGCTGCGCCATACGCCCGCCGTCACGCTGGATGGCGAAAAAGTCGCTCTGCACGCCAATATTGAACTGCCAGCAGATGCAACGGCCGCCATCGATGCCGGCGCCACCGGCGTTGGCTTGTTTCGTAGCGAATTCCTGTTCATGAATCGGGAGGGCGAATTGCCCGACGAGGAGGAGCAGTTCCTGGCCTATCGGGCGGCCGTCGAGGCGATGCGCGGCCTGCCCGTCACCATTCGCACGGTCGATGTGGGCGCAGACAAGCCGCTGGACCGCATGAGTGCCAGCGAATTGCGCCATGAACACGTCTTGAATCCCGCCATGGGGTTGCGGGCCATTCGTTGGAGCCTCTCCGAGCCCAGCATGTTCCGCCAGCAATTGCGCGCAATCTATCGAGCTAGCGCGTTCGGCAAAGTGCGGGTCTTGATCCCCATGGTCGCACACCTGGGTGAGATGCGGCAGATTCAGGAGTCGTTGAAAAAAGTTCAACAGCAACTGACCGACGCAGGGCGGGCCTTCACCAAGGTCGACTTGGGCGTCATGATTGAAATCCCCGCTGCAGCCCTGATGCTTCCCTTGCTGCTGCCCTATGTCGACTTTGTATCAATTGGCACCAACGACCTGATTCAGTACACCCTGGCGATTGATCGCGCCGATGAGGCGGTGGCGCATCTGTATGACCCCTGGCATCCGGCGGTGCTGCATCTGCTGGCGACAACCATTGCACAGGCGCGCGCCGCGGATAAATCCGTGAGCGTTTGCGGTGAGATGGCTGGTGACCCCTTGTTCACTGACTTACTGTTAGCGATGGGCTTGCGCAGTTTCTCGATGCATCCGTCTCAAATACCCTCGGTGAAGCAGCGGGTACTTCGGGCGGACGCCTCCCGTTTGGCTCGCCTGTTGCCCGACCTAGCGGCCAGCGAAGACCCGCAGGCCGCCGTGGAAGCCGCGTTCAGCGCCGTGCGACGAAATCATTGACTTTGGCATTCCGTTCAACCTGACTGCAGCGTCTTTTGCGGCCCGGTAGCGATGTCATCGCTGGGGCTGTTCAAGCCGTTCGGCAAGCCTTCATCAAATTTTTGGTGAAGTGTTCGCCAAGACCAGGAATACCGTGCTACAGTAGAGGGCTTCGCTGCTGACAAGTTGCTTCTTTCGAAGCGGCGGACTGATGAAAGTCAGGGGTGGCGAAGGGGGGTGTTGATTGAAAGCGTTTTAAACAAGTTGTTGAATAAATTGTTTAAAACACTTGACGAGTTTAGTAAAAACAAGTCATAATCTCGCTTCTGTGCTGTTGACGACAAGTTGATAGCAGCAAGCAAGACTTCAGGGTCTGCTTGCAACGAATTGATTGAACTCTAGGGTTTGGTTGATTTGAGTTCTTTAATAATTCACAGCCGATAAGC
>NZ_JAQQXS010000017.1 GCF_028595305.1 Roseateles koreensis
TGAGCCTGGCCAACCGCGGCTACGTGATGGAGTCCGGCGAAGTGACCATGACCGGCGACGGCCAATCACTGCTCAACGACCCCAAGGTCAGGGCGGCTTATCTGGGGGAGTGACGGGTCGGCTCTTCGGGGCTACTGATGCATAAACACAAAGGCGGCCCGAGGGTCGCCTTTGTTGCTTTGGATTGACCGAGCGCGCAGTGTTGATTGCTGCAGCCATGCCTGGCTCGGAATTGCCTCGTCATGTACCCGGCTTGTAACCCGTTTTACTGGGGAACGTGTAATATGGTTACAAGTATCCAAACGACCAAGTTACATTGGTTTGTCTATGAACAAGACCTTGATCGCTGTTACCGAGCGCATCCGCCAACGCAGCGCCGCAACCCGCCGCCGTTATTTGGACGGTATTGAACAACTTGCCGGGCGCAAGCGTGGTATTGAACGCATGGGCTGTGCCAATGTGGCCCATGCCGTGGCGGCCATGCCTGCCAACGACAAGTTGCGGATCGTTGAAGAAAAAGCGCCGAATCTGGCGATTGTCACGGCGTACAACGACATGTTGTCGGCCCATCAACCATATGAGGGCTATCCGGCCTTGATTCGTCAGGAGGCGCATGCCCAGGGCGCGACCGTGCAGGTGGCCAGCGGCGTGCCGGCCATGTGCGACGGGGTGACGCAGGGCCTCCCCGGCATGGAGTTGAGCTTGTTCTCGCGCGACAACATTGCGATGAGTACGGCGATTGGCTTGAGTCATGATGTGTTTGATGCGGCGTTGCTGCTGGGCATCTGCGACAAGATTGTTCCGGGCTTGTTGATTGGCGCTTTGCACTTTGGGCATTTGCCTTGTGTCTTCGTGCCCGCAGGGCCGATGGGGACGGGCTTGTCCAACAGCGAGAAGGGCAAAGTACGTGAGTTGTATGCCCAGGGCAAGGTGGGGCGAGATGAGTTGCTCAAGGCCGAGTCTGCGGCCTACCACAGCGCAGGCACATGTACCTTCTACGGCACGGCCAACAGCAATCAGATGCTGCTGGAAGCCATGGGCCTGCACGTACCGGGCGCGGCCTTTGTGCATCCCCAAGAACCGCTGCGCGAGGCCTTGACCCGCGAGGCCGTTCGCCACGCCCTGGCCATTACGGCAAAGGCCCGCTACACCCCCATTGGGCGTTTGGTGGACGAGCGTTGCATCGTCAACGCCATGGTGGCCTTGTTGGCCACTGGCGGGTCCACGAATCACCTGATTCACTGGGTGGCGGTGGCTCGTTCTGCAGGAATTTTGATCGATTGGAGCGACTTCTCAGCCTTGTCCGCCGTGGTGCCGCTGTTGTCGCGTGTGTACCCTAACGGCGCGGCTGATGTGAATCAGTTCCAGGCGGCGGGTGGGCCGAGTTTTGTGATCCGTGAGTTGCTGGACGCCGGCTTGATGCATGAAGATGTGCTGAGCGTGGCCGGAGATTCTTTGCGGCCCTACACCCGATGCCCCAGCTTGGACGACGCGACCGGGCAAGTCGCATGGCAAGACCTGGCCCCTGAGAGTGGCGACGAGAGCGTGGTGCGTCAGGCCGATCAGCCCTTCAGTGCCACCGGCGGTCTGAAGTTGCTGGAAGGCAATCTGGGGCGCGCGGTGATCAAGGTGTCTGCCGTACCTGATGATCGTCATACCGTTGAAGCACCGGCTCGGATTTTTACGACGCAGGAGGCTATGTTGGCGGCCTTCAAGGCGGGAGAGTTGGAGCGTGACGTGGTGGTGGTGGTCCGGTTCCAGGGGCCGCAGGCTAACGGCATGCCTGAGCTGCACAAGCTGACTCCGCCGCTGGCGGTGCTGCAGGGCAAGGGCTTCAAGGTGGCCTTGGTGACAGACGGGCGCATGAGTGGCGCCTCGGGAAAGGTGCCTGCCGCCATCCACGTGAGCCCCGAGGCCTTGGCTGGCGGCCCCTTGGGCAAGCTGCGCGATGGCGATGTGGTTCGGATGGACGCTGTCACCGGGGCCCTGCAGGCTTTGGTGCCGGAGGCTGAATGGGCCGCCCGCGAGCAGGCGCAAATCGCGCCAGAGCAAGCGCTTGAAAATGGCCACGGCCTGGGCCGTGAGCTGTTTGCCGGCTTGCGCCGCAATGTGCGCGCAGCGGAAGAGGGCGCCATCACCTGGCTTTGACATCCAGGCAGGCCGCCCGCAATCATTCAAATGACGATTCGGATCCTGAATCGTCCAACGAAGAGCAACTACGATGAGCAAGAACACACTCAGCCTGGCCAGCCATGGGCCGGTCATCCCCGTCATTGTGATCCAGCGTCTTGAAGACGCGGTGCCCCTGGCGCAGGCCCTCGTGGCCGGTGGCGTCAAGGTGCTGGAAGTGACGCTGCGCACGCCGGTGGCCTTGAAGGCGATGGAGGCGATGGCTCGTGCCGTGCCTGAAGCCATTGTTGGCGCAGGCACTTTGCGCAGCGTGGCAGATGTGCAAGCGGCACGGGACGCTGGCTGCCAGTTCGGCGTGAGCCCTGGGTACACCGACGCCATCGGGCAAGCCTGCCTTGATAAGGGTTTGCCGCTGTTGCCGGGCGTCTCGACCGCCAGCGAAGTCATGCAGGCCAATGCTGCGGGCTACAGCTTTTTGAAACTGTTTCCGGCCGTTGCTGTGGGCGGTATCAATTTGCTGAAGGCTCTGTCGGGGCCATTTCCGGATGTCGTGTTTTGCCCAACCGGCGGCATCACGCTTGAAACAGCGCCTCAGTTCTTGAAGTTGCCCAATGTGAAGGTTTGCGGCGGCTCCTGGCTGACGCCCCAAGACGCCATTGACGCTGGCGACTGGGCGCGCATCACCCGCTTGGCCGTTGAAGCGGCTGCCGTTTCACGCGGCTAAAAATCGCGTTAAAAAGCGCGGCTGAAAAATGCCGCGCACTGTTAAGTTTTGAGTCGTCTGCGCTTTAGCCGCCGGACGCCGCGATTTGCCGCAAGGTTTGCTCAAACACCTCCGGGGGCTGTCCGCCTTGGATCAGATGCTTGTTGTCGATGATGATCGCAGGTACCGAGTGGATGCCCAGCCCTTGCCAGTAAGACTCGGCCTCACGCACTTCCTCCGCAAAGCGGCGGCTTGCCAGCAGCACCAAGGCTTGCGCACGGTCCAGGCCCACTTGGGAGGCCGCATTTGCCAGTACTTGATGATCACTTGGATCTTGGCCATCGGTGAAGTAGGCCTGCAGAAGCGCCAGCTTCAAATCACGTTGAACCTGACCGCCTTGCTCGCCCGCCCAGTGCAGCAAGCGGTGTGCATCAAAGGTGTTGTAGATGCGATCGCGGGCGCCCTTGGTGAAGGTGAAGCCCAAAGCCTGCCCACGTTGGCGGATTGCTTCACGGGTTTGCTCCAGCTGCGCCGGCGCGGCGCCGTATTTGCGCGCCAGATGCGCGTTGATCTCCTCGCCTTCGGCCGCCATTTGCGGGTTCAGCTCAAAGGGTTGGAAATGCAAGTCGACGGCGAGCCCAGGGAGCTTTTCCAGCGCTTGCTCCAGTGATTTGAGTCCAATGGCGCACCAGGGGCAAGAAACATCGGATACGAAGTCAATTCTCATGCCCTGACTCTAGCCCAGCACGAGAGTGCTTGCTGCGTCGCTTGAATAGGCACAGCAGCTCAGGGTCTATTGGGGCCGTTGTGGTAGCTGAGCCAAGTCTGCGTTAAGGAAACTCTTTTCAAGCTGCAGGCAGGGTGGGGTTGTACCGCTAAACTTGTTCGTTAGCAACAAATGAGCCACAAGTCTTGGTGGAAGTAGAAGCAAGAGTGATGAGCATTGACTGGAATACCTTCACCCCCTGGAGCGCTTTGTTCGGAGGCCTGCTGATCGGCTTGGCGACGGCGCTGTATCTGCTGGGCAATGGACGTGTGGCGGGTATCACCGGCATCGTTGCCAGTCCTTTGTTGGCCGTGATTCGCCGCACGGGGCTGCAGCCAGAAATGACACGGCTGACATTTTTGTTGGGGCTGCTGACGGCGCCCTGGTTGTGGGCGCTGTTTGCCCCGTTGCCCGTCGCCTCGGTGGATGTCGGGCCGGGCCTGCTGATCGTGGCGGGCTTGTTGGTCGGTGTTGGCGTGCGCATGGGCAATGGTTGCACCAGCGGACACGGCGTGTGTGGTTTGAGCCGATTCTCTTTGCGCTCGCTGGTCAATGTGTTGTGTTTCATGCTGGGCGGTGCATTCAGTGTGTGGGTTGTTCGGCATTGGCTGTGAGGCGAGGGGGCCTATGCGTTTTTTGCTGGCTTGGGTGAGTGGCTTGGTGTTTGGATTGGGTTTGCTGCTGAGCGGCATGACCAATCCCGCCAAGGTCAAAGGTTTTTTGGATGTGACCGGCGCCTGGGATCCCAGCCTGGGGCTGGTGATGGGCGGTGCCATCTCTGTCGGCGTGGTGGCTTTTGCGCTGGCCAGGCGCCGCACGCAGGCGTGGTGCGGTGAGCGCATGGAGATTCCGACCACCACGGTGATTGACAAGGCGTTGATCGGTGGTGGTCTGCTGTTCGGCCTGGGTTGGGGCATGGCCGGTTTTTGCCCGGGGCCAGCCTTGGTGGCGCTGGGCAGCGGTTTGGCTGCCGCTTGGATTTTCGTGCCAGCCATGTTGCTCGGCATGGTGGCGTTCGACTTGCTGTTGAAACGCCGCTGATGCGGTCAAATGATCCCGTCGAATTGCAAGAAAGGAGCTGAGTCATGCTAATTTTTCGCCAGTTGTTCGACCCCACCTCGTCCACCTATACCTATTTGCTGGGCGACTCCGCCTCCAGCGATGCGGTCTTGATTGACCCCGTGTTTGAAAATGAACGGCGTGATGCTGCCCTGGTCCACGAACTGGGCCTGCGCTTGGTCGCCACTTTGGATACGCATGTTCACGCTGACCATGTGACCGGCGCGTGGTTGCTGAAGCAGCGTTGTGGCAGCCAGATCATGTTGGCGCAAGCCTCGGGCGTGCAGAACGCAGACCGTTTGTTGCAGCACGGCGATCGGGTGATGTTTGGCCAGCGTTTTGTGGAGGCGCGCGCCACGCCGGGGCACACCAACAGTTGTTTGAGTTATGTGCTGGACGATCAGAGCAAGGCGTTCACGGGGGATTGCCTGTTGATTCGGGGTTGCGGCCGAACCGACTTTCAGCAAGGCAGCGCAGCGCGTTTGTACCACTCGGTGCACGAGCAAATTTTGTCTTTGCCGGGCGCCTGCCTGCTGTATCCAGGGCACGATTACCGGGGTTTGACGGTCACCAGCGTTGACGAAGAACGGCGGTACAACCCGCGCCTGGGCGGTGCTGTCAATGAGCAGGACTTCACCGGTTACATGAACAATTTGGGTCTGCCGCACCCCAAGTTGATGGATGTGGCTGTGCCCGCTAATTTGCGCTGTGGCGAGCCGCAAAGTCCGTTAAATCCAATGAGTTCGGCAGGCCATCATTCAGGCAATGTGGACTGGGCGCCACTGACTTGCAATTTCGGCGGTATCTGGGAGATTCAGGCGCCACTGTTGTACGAGCGGCTTGCCGCCAAGGATGGGGCCGACATTCAACTCCTTGACGTGCGTGAGCCGGAGGAGTTCAGTGACGTGCTGGGGCATCTTCATGGTGCCCGGCTGTTGCCCTTGTCGGAGCTGGCCTCGCGTGCTGCAGAGCTCGATGCAAGCCGCCCGGCGGTCACCATTTGCCGCTCCGGCGCCCGGTCGGCCCAGGCGACCGTGCTGCTTCAAAAAGCCGGCTTTCAGCGGGTAGCCAATCTGCACGGCGGCATGTTGCGCTGGCGGGCAGAAGGTTTGCCGGTGGAGGCCGGCGCTCTCTGAAGTCGGCCCGTGGCGGGTGAGCCGGGAACAGCTGCGCTGATCAAGGGTTGATACGCAGCCAGGTGGTTTTTAGCTCGGTGTATTTGTCGAAGGCGTGCAAGGATTTGTCGCGCCCATTGCCGCTTTGCTTGTAGCCGCCAAAGGGCACGGTCAAGTCGTCTTCGTCGTATTGGTTGACGTGCACCGTACCGGCGCGCAGGGCGCGAGCCACCCGGTGTGCGCGGTCAATATGGTTGCTCCACACGCTCGCCTGCAAGCCAAAGTTGCTGTCATTGGCCATGGCAACGGCTTGGGCTTCGTCTTTGAAGCGCAGCACACTCAGCACCGGGCCAAAGATTTCTTCCCGTGCAATCTTCATCGCCGACGTTACGCCGTCGAAGATGGTGGGTTGCACATAGAAGCCGCCTGTCTCGCTGAGTGCCTGGACACCGCCTGCCACGGCGTGCGCGCCTTCGTTCTTACCGCTGTCGATGTAGCTCATCACGGTGCGCAGTTGCCCTTCGTCCACCAAGGCGCCCATTACGGTCGTGGGGTTCAAAGGATCGGCGGCTTGATAACTGGGCGCCTCAGCGGCAACCAAACGCACAAACTCATCGGCAACGCTCTCGTGCACCAACACGCGCGAGGGGGCGTTGCAGCTTTCGCCCTGGTTGAAGAACATGGCGCCGGCAACCGTGCTGGCGGCGCGCTTCAAGTCGTCAAAATCTGGGAAGACCAGGAACGCCGATTTACCGCCCAGCTCGTTGTACACGCGCTTGAGGTTGGACCGGCCCGCGTATTCGAGCATTTTGCGGCCGACGCGGGTCGAGCCTGTGAAGCCGACGGCGTCGACATCCATGTGCAAGGCCAGCGCCTCACCCGCTTCGTGGCCAAAGCCGGGTACCACGTTGAAGACGCCTTCGGGCAAACCGGATTCAACGGCCAGTTCAGCCAGACGCAGCGCGGTCAGGGGCGATTTTTCGCTGGGTTTGAGAACCACAGAGTTGCCGGCGGCCAGCGCGGGCCCCAGCTTCCATGCGGACATGATCATGGGGTAGTTCCAAGGCACGATGGCGCCGATCACGCCCATGGGTTCGCGTTGAATCAGGGCCAGGGCGTTGGGCCCTGTCGGGGCAATTTCGTCGTAGATCTTGTCGACCGCTTCGGCGTACCAGGCGATGCATCTCGCCGTGGCGGGCACGTCCACGCTCAGCGAGTACTGAATCGGTTTGCCCATGTCCAGGGTTTCAAGCAGGGCCAGTTCTTCTCTGGCCGCCAGAATATTTTCTGCAAAGCGTTGCAACACGCGCTTGCGGGCGGCGGGCGCTTGGCCGGCCCAGCGTGCGTCGTCGAAGGCGGCGCGTGCGGAGCGCACGGCGGCATCGATGTCGGCCGCCTGGCCCCGACTCACATCGCCCAAGGATTTGCCATTAACGGGGGAGATGTTGGAAATGGTCTGGCCGTCGACGCTGTCGACACGGCGGCCACCGATGAAGGGGCGGCCGTCAATTTTGAGCGCGGCGGCGCGGGCATGCCAGTCGATGGTGGGTTTCATGAAAAGTCTTTCTATAGGCAAAAACGTAAGGGGGAGTGCCTCTGCGGCGGCGTATCCGGTGCCAATCATCAACCGCTCGCCAGCAGCATGTCGCGTTGGCGCTTGCGTTCTTGGCGGGCCACCCAGAGGCTGGCCGCAATCACACCCAGGGACACGGCGCCAATGATGACGGCAGCGACGGCGTTGACGCTGGGGCTGAGCCCCAGGCGTGCGCGTGAAAAAATAATCATCGGCATGGTGGTTGCACCGGGGCCGGAGAGAAATTCTGACAAGACCACATCGTCCAGCGACAAGGTGAAGCACAGCAGCCAGGCCGACGCCAGCGAGGGCAGAATCATCGGCAGCGTGACCAGAAAGAACACCTGGTGCTCGCGCGCGCCGAGGTCCATGGCCGCCTCTTCAAGCTGTTGAGGCAGTTCCTTGAGGCGGGCTTGCACCACCACATTGGCGTAGGCCATGCACAGCAAGACATGCCCGATCCAGATGGTGAAGGCGCCCCGCGCAGGCACGCCCAAACTGCGTTGCAGGCTCACCAGCATCAGCAGCAGGGAGAGGCCGATGATGACCTCCGGCATCACCAGTGGGGCGTTGACCATGCCCTCCAGCAAGCCGCGCCCGCGAAATCGCTGAAATTTGACGAGTGCAAACGCAGACAGCAAACCCAGCACCACCGCAGCACTGGCACTCAAAAAGGCGATCAGCATGGACAGGCGCAAGCCCTCCAGCATCTCTGGGTCGTCAGCCAGTTTGGCGAACCATTTGAGGGTTAGCCCGCCCCAGACGGAGGGGATGGGCGAGTCATTGAAGGCGTAGACCAGTAAGGCAAAAATCGGCAGATACAGAAAGGTGTAGCCGCCAAACAGCCACAGGCGGGAAATCCAGCGACCGGTGTTCATGCGCGTGCCTCCTGGGCCTGAATGCGGTTGAACCAATTCAAGGGCAGCATGACCAGCAGGATCAGCAATACCGCCACGCCGCAGGCCAGGGGCCAGTCGTTGTTGCCAAAAAATTCATCCCACAACACCCGGCCGATCATTTGTGTCTTGGGGCCGCCCAACAATTCAGGAATGACGAATTCACCCACGCAAGGAATGAAGACCAGCAGGCAGCCGGCGATGATGCCGGTTTTGGATAAAGGCACGGTGATGCGCCAGAAGGCCGTCCAGGGGCGGGCGCCCAGATCGGCCGCTGCTTCGAGCAGGCGCAGATCCATCTTGGCCAGATGCGCATAAAGCGGCAGAACCATGAACGGCACGTAGCAATACACCATGCCCACCAGCAGCGAGAAAGGGGTGTTCATCAACTGCCCCGGTACGGCAATCAGGCCCAGTGCCGCCAGCAGGCGATCAAGGCCCAGCATGGCGATGGCTTGCGCCACCCATCCATGCTCGCTCAACAAGCCCTTCCAGGCGTAAATGCGCAGCAGGAAGGAGGTCCAGAAGGGCAGCATGACCAGCATCACCAACACTGGCTGCACATGCGGTTTGCTGCGCGCCATGAAGTAGGCAAACGGATAAGCGATGAAAAGGCAGCCTGCTGTGGTGAGCGCCGCGTAACGCAGACTCAGTAAATAGGCTCGGATGTAATGGGCGTCTTCAAACAAGGCGCCGTAGCCGCTGAGGTGCAGGTCAATGCGCAACACGCCGTCGACATAACTGCTGAGGTCCATGACCCGGACTGCATCCATGTCGGAGACGCTGATTTTCAGCACGATCAAAAAGGGCACAGCGAAGCACACCAACAGCCACGCCAGCGGCACGCCGATCACGAGGCGCCGGCCCAAGCCCGCAATTTTCCACAAGGGATGCAGCGGCGCTTGCGGTGATGTTGCAGGTGACGTTGCGGGTGTGGTGGCGGAAGCGCTCATCACTTGGGCCTCAGTGGGTCAGCACAACGGCAGCGGAGTCGCTCCACCGGGCCCAGCAGGTTTCGCCCACGGCGGCTTGCTCGTCAGGATGGCGTTCGGTATTGGCCATGGACACTTTCAGCAGCCCGCCACTGGGCAGGCGCAGGCGGTAGACGGTGTAGGCGCCGAAGTAGGCCAAATCCTCCAGACGACCGCTGACGCAGTTGACCGCTTCCGGCGCCGACGCGTCGGCGGCCGGTGGCTGGCGGCTCAGGGTGATCTTCTCGGGACGCAGCGCGACAGCGACGGCCATGCCTTCACTGCCGGAGATGCCGTGCCCGATGAGGTGCTGGCAATCAGCGCAGCGGATCAGTACGTGGTCTGGGTTGTCGCAGACCAACGTGCCTTCCATCATGTTGACGTTGCCGATGAAGTCCGCCACGAAGCGGTTGGCGGGTGTTTCATAAATTTGTGCGGGCGGCGCCACTTGCTGAAGCAGGCCCTCGCTCATGATGCCGATGCGCGTGGCCATGGTCATGGCCTCTTCCTGGTCGTGGGTGACCATGACGCAGGTCACGCCCACTTGGCGAATGATGTTGACCAACTCGATCTGGGTCTCTTCGCGCAGTTTTTTGTCCAACGCGCCAAGGGGCTCGTCAAGCAGCAGCAATTTGGGCGCCTTGACGAGACTGCGCGCCAGCGCGACCCGCTGTTGCTGCCCACCCGAGAGTTGGTGGGGTTTGCGCTTGGCGAGGTGGCCGAGTTGTACCAACTTCAAGATGGCGTCGACTCTTGCGCTGATCTCTGCGCGGGTGCATTGCTCACGCCGCAGGCCGAATGCGATGTTGTCCCAGACGCTGAGATGCGGAAACAGCGCGTAGCTCTGGAACATCATGTTGATGGGCCGGGCATAGGGTGGCAAGCCGGCAAGGTCGCAGCCATTCAACAAAATGCGGCCGCTGGTGGGGGTTTCGAAGCCCGCCAGAATACGTAGCAGCGTGGTTTTGCCGCAGCCTGAAGAACCGAGCAAGGCGAAGATTTCACCTTGTTGGATGTCCAGGCTGACGCCGGCAACCGCCTTGGCCCCGCCGCCGAAGTCCTTGACGACATTTTCAAGGCGCAGATAAGGTGCAGCGGGCTGAGAAGCTGAGGTAGAGATTGGCATCACTGTTCGGTCTTGAAGCTCGTGAAGATGCGGTTCATCTTGCGGCGCGCGTCGTTGTTGAGCGGTTGAGACACCACCATGCGCGCCATATCAGCCGGGGCCGGGAAAACGCTGGGGTTGCTGCGGATCTCGGGCTTGATGAATGGGCGTGAACTGAGATTGGGGTTGGCGTAGAACACCTTGTTGGTGATCGCTGCGTGAACCTCGGGGCGCAGGATGTAGTTGATGAAACGATGGGCATTGAGCGGGTGGGGCGCATCGCTCGGGATCACCATGGTGTCCATGAACAGCAGGCCACCCGTCGGCGGGATCAGGGCCTCGATGTGCTGGCCAGTCTTGCCGTCGATGGCCCGTTGGCGCGCGATATTGATGTCGCCCGACCAACCCAGCACCATGCACAGCGAGCCATTGGCGAGGTCATTGATGTAGCCTGAGCTGCTGAACAAGGTGATCGAAGGCCGAATGGATTGCAGCAGCGCCGGCACATCTTTGTAGTCACCCAAAACGCGGCTGAACGCCGGCTTGCCCAGATAGTGCAAGGCGGCGGGCACCACTTCGGTTGCAGAGTCCATCACGCTGACGCCGCACGCGGTCAGGCGCGACACATAGGCGGGTTTGAACAACAAGTCCCAGGCATTGGCGGGCATGGGCAATGGGCCCAGGGCAGCACGCACCTTGTCGACGTTGATGCCAATGGTGCTGAAGCCCCAGAGCCAGGTCACCATGAATTGATTACCGGGGTCAAGAACGGCGAGTTGGGCCTGCAAAGCCGGGTCCAGATTGGCCAAGTTGGGCAGTAGGCTTTTGTCGAGCTTGCGCAGCAACCCACCCTCGGCTTGCAATTTGGCCCAATAGGCGGTGGGCACGACCACGTCGTAGCCTGTGTGGCCGGCGACGAGCTTGGCGTGGACGATCTCGTTGTTGTCAAAGCTGTCGTAGCGGACCTTGATGCCGGTTTCTTTTTCGAAATTCCGGATCGTGTCCTCTGCGATGTAGTCAGACCAGTTGTAGACGTTGAGCACCTTATCTTCAGCGGCAGGTGTCGTGGCGGGTGCTGCGGCATGCACCGCGCTGACACTAAAGGGCAAGAGTGCCAGCGCGGCCAACAAGCTCAGCCAGGCCCCGGATTTGAATCGATTTCGTGACATGGTGAGCTTGGCGGTGGTGCTGTAATTGAAGTTCAGAACCGGTAACTTGCGCCTACGTTGAAGAAGCGCCCGATGGCACCCTCTTGATGCAAGGCCGGGTTGTAGGCGGCGCCGCCGGCCTGTGCACCGTTGCCGGTGGAGCCGAAGGTTTGCAGGTCATACGGCGCATGACGGTCAAACAGGTTGGTGACAGAGGCGTGCACCGAGAAGTTCTTGCTGACGTCGTATTTGCCCGTCAGGTTGAACGTGGTGAACGAGGGCACGTGGCAGAAGTTTTGCGCCTGCGCTGGCACGCCGTTCGGGAAAGTGCCCGACAGTGCGAAGTCGCAGGTGTTGGGCGAGGCCGTTGGGTCCAGCACGGTCATGCCGCTGATGTAGTTCACGGTGCCGGTCAACGTCATTGGGCCGCGCAACCAAGTGAGGGTGAACTGCGCACGGTCTTGCGCGGTGCCAGTGTCGCCTGACACAAAGCTCGGGCCGTGCGTGCCGACGAAGTTGTAGGTGGTGCCACCGTAAGTCATGTCGTAGGACAGCATGCGGGTGAAGTTGAACTCGGCATGGAGCTTGCCCGATTCACCCAGGTCAAACCGGGTGCGCAGGTCAATGTCTACCCCGGTGGTGTGCGTGCGGCTGGCATTCAGGAAGGGATAAGTTTCGTAAGTAATCGGGCCCACTGTGGCGCCCGGAATGGTCGGATCAGGCGCAGCCCGGAAGATATTCGCGCTGTAGGTGGCAGGGTTGTTGAGCTGTGTTTGTCCCAGCAGGCCGACGGCGATGATCTGATCCTTGATCGTGATGTCGTAGTAGTCGAGCGACATGTTGAACCAGTCGGTCGGCTCGAAAATCAGGCCCAGGGTGTAGGAGTCTGAATGCTCGGGTTTGAGTTTGGGGTTGGAGAGTTGCAACTCGGTGATGAAGATGCTGCACTGGTTCGGGTCGATGGCGGTGGCCGGGTTGCCGTTGGTGCACAGCACCGGGTCATACAGCGGGTTCAGCACGCCGGAGGTGGAACCGGCTTTGCCAATCTCCGCTGGGTTGGGGGCGCGGAACCCTTGTGAGTAGGTACCGCGCAAGGTCAATTGCTTGCTGGGTGTGTACTTGACGCCGAACTTGGGCGTGACCGAGTTGCCATAGGTGTCGTAGTGGTCAACGCGGGCGGCGGCGTCCAGTTCCAGCTCTTTGGTGATGGGGGCAGCCAGCTCGGCGTATGCGGCAGTGATGGTCTGCTCGCCCTGGGCGAAGGAATAGATGGGGCTGTACTGGTCACCCGAGACGAACCCCGCAGGGAAACTCTCCGACAGCTTGCGGCGCGTCAAGTCCAGGCCGGTGCCCAGAGACAGCGGGCCACCAGCCAGCGTCATCAGATCACGCGAGCCGCGCACGCTGATGAAGTTGAGCTCGTTGGTGGACGTCGAGTTGCCCGTGGGTGCAATGCGGCTGCGCAGGGCTGAACTGATGGTGCTCTGACCTGGCACAAAACTGCCATCGCTCAAGGCCGATTGGAAGCCGCTGACACTCAAGAAGTTGCTGCTTTCGAGTTTGGTTTCAACGCGTGTGTGGCCCATGGAAAGGTCAACCGACCAACCTGCAAGCTCGCCAGAAAGCTCCGCTACAAAGCGGTAGGAGGTGGTGTCGCTGTGCTGCGTCTGCGGGCCCAAGGCGTTCAACGCACTGGTGAAGGGCGTGACGCCATCCGCTTGCATGAAGGTGTAGGGGTTGCCCAGCGGATTGGGCGTTGGGTTTTGCGAGTTGCTGGGCCCGAATGCGAAGCTTTGCTGCCCAGCGCTCACGTCATTGAACACGCCGATCTGAGTGGCCCGGCTGTTCAGCATCGAGGCCTGCAGATTGGCTTGCCAACCGTCAGCCAGAACCTTGGTGAAGCGGCTCATGACGTTGAGATTCTGCGTCTTGGGCTGCAACTGCAATTGATCGTTACCGGCCAGATTGGGCGTTTGGTTGCTGTCGAAGATATTGGCGGTGCCGCCGTACTTGGACCAATCGGTGATCGCCAGATAGCTGCGGTTTTTCAGCAGCACGGCTTCTTGTTGGCGGTACTCCAGGGACGCATAGGCGTTGTAGCCATCGTTGCCTAGATCGCCCACGCCGCCGGTGATCGAGAAGTGATGGGTGTTGCCGTCGCCCTTGGAGGAAACTCCGGTTTCGCCGCTCAAGGTCAGGCCTTTGAATTCCTTCTTCAAGATCACGTTCACGACGCCGGCCATGGCGTCTGAGCCATAAACGGCGGAAGCACCGTCCTTGAGAATTTCAATGCGTTCGATGGTTTCGAAGGGGATTGAGGCAATGTCGACAAAGTCGCGCTCGCCGTCGTCGGGCATCGGGTAGGAGGCCATGCGATGCCCGTCGATCAGCACCAGGGTGGCGCCCACCGTCAGGCCCCGCAGCGACACGCCGCTGCCGCCGGCCGCGAAGGCGCTGGCGTTGCCCTGAGAGAGTGACCCCATATTGTTGGCCGTGATGTTGTGCAGCACGTCGGCCACCGAGGTGTAGCCGGATTGTTTGAGATCGGTGGCCGTCATCACCTGCACGGGGCTGGGTGTTTCGGCGGCGATGCGATGGAGGTTCGAGCCGGTCACCATCACGCGCTCCAGCTTGTCGGTGGCGGGCACATCGGCCGCACTTTGTGCGCTGGCTTGAGTCGTTAGGCAGGCAAGCAGGCAGGCGGACATCAAAGCCTGCAAGGGAAACCCGGGGTGAATCTTCTTGATCATCGTGAGCTCCAGTGCGTTAGATAAATGAATTCGATGTCCGCCTCGTTCGGGCGGCCTTGTAGGGACATGACTGTGGTCGAGACCGGGTGCGTGCGCCAGCGGGGAAAGCGCTTGGCTGGTGCATCAACACGACACGCGGAAGGCTGAAGCCTGTGCCTTCCGGGGCGCCGTCGGGGGGTTACAGCCAGCCGCGTTGGTTCAACTCGGCCAGGGTCAAGTCCAGGACCTTCTGGATGAGGTCCGCCATCTCGTCGATTTGTGCCACGGTCATCACCAGCGGTGGCGCCACGATCATGCGATCGCCAACGGCCCGCATGATCAACCCGTTGTTGAAGCAATGGGTGCGGCACACCATGCCCACCTCCAAGGCGCTGTCGAAGGCCTTGCGCGTGGCTTTGTCTTTCACCAGTTGCACCGCGCCCATCATTCCGCAGGTTTGGACTTCACCGACCAGCGGGTGTTTTGCCAATTCGGCGAAGCGCTGGGCAAGATGCGGCCCCAGTTCTTCGCGAACCTTGCGGACCACGTCTTGCTCGCGCATCAGCCGGATGTTGGCCAGGGCAACCGCGCAAGCGGTCGGGTGGCCGGAGTAGGTGAAGCCGTGGTTGAACTCGCCGCCTTGCTCAATCAGTACCTTGGCGATGCGTTCACCCACCATCACGCCGCCCAGTGGGATGTAGCCCGAGGTCACGCCTTTAGCGAAGGTCATGAGATCGGGTTTGCTGCCCATGGTTTCGCAGCCAAACCAGTTGCCGGTGCGACCAAAGCCGCAGATCACTTCATCGCTCACGAGCAAAATGCCGTACTTGTCGCAGATGCGTTGGATCTCAGGCCAGTACGTGGCTGGCGGCACGATGACGCCGCCGGCGCCTTGCACCGGCTCACCGATGAAGGCGGCTACGCGGTCGGGGCCGACGGCCAGGATCTTGTCTTCCAGCCAACGCGCAGCAGTGATGCCGAATTCGTCCCGCGACTGCGAGCCGCCGAGCTCGTACCAGTGAGGCTGGTCAATGTGCGTGATGTCAGGAATGGGCAGACCGCCCTGGGCATGCATGCCGCTCATGCCGCCCAACGACGCGCCCGCCATGGTCGAGCCGTGGTAGCCGTTGATGCGCCCGATGATGACTTGGCGATTGGGCTGCCCCAACACATCCCAGTAACGGCGAACCATCCGTACAACGGTGTCGTTACCTTCTGAGCCCGAGCTGGTGAAGAAGACGTGTTGAAAGTGCGGGGGCGCCACCTCGGCCAAGACTTCCGCCAGCTCAATCGCCGGCGTTGTTGAGGTCTGGAAGAAGGCGTTGTAGAAGGGCAGCTCTTTCATCTGTTGCGCGGCTGCGTCGATCAGGGGCTGCTGGCCGTAGCCCATGTTGACGCACCATAGGCCACTCATGGCGTCGAGGATCTTGTGGCCCTCGCTGTCCCACAAGTAGATGTTCTCGGCCTTTTTGATGATGCGCGAGCCCTTTTTCGCCAGGTCTTTGAAATCGGTGAAAGGGTGCAGAAAGTGGCGAGCATCAGCGGCTTGCCATTCAGCGGTGGTGCGGCTTGTCATGGGGGTTCTCCGGTGTTCCGCGGGCAGGCGACGGAGCGCCCACCCGGTAAGAAAAATTCAACGTTGAAGCCATGCCCTGAGCGTCAGGCTCAGCGCATTGGCATGTGCACTCAAACGTGCAAGAGCAGGTGTTCGCGTTCCCAGGGCGAGATCACTTTCATGAACTCGGCGTACTCGATCTCTTTGATCTCGGTATACACCGTCACGAATTGCTCGCCGAGGATGGCTGCCAGCTCTTTCTCTTCACGCAGCAGCGTCAGCGCTTCGCCCAGGGAGCGTGGCAACTGGAAGTCGCCCAGGTAGGCGTCGCCCTTGCATTCGGGTGAAGGTTCGATCTTGTTCTTGATGCCCAGGTAGCCGCAGGCCAGCGTGGCAGCCAATGCCACGTAGGGGTTGGCATCGGCGCCGATCACCCGGTTTTCGATGCGACGTGCTTGGGGTGGTGCCAGGGGCGAGCGGATGCCTACGGTGCGGTTGTCGGTGCCCCATTGAATGTTGATGGGGGCGGCCGTATGGCGGGCCAATCGGCGGTAGCTGTTCACATAGGGCGCGAACAAGGCCATGGCGGCAGGAATGTACTTTTGCAGGCCGCCGATGTACCAGCGAAACTCATCGCTGGCCGAGCCGTCTTCGTTGCTGAACAGATTGCGGCCGGTCTTCTTGTTGATCACGCTTTGGTGAATGTGCATGGCGCTGCCGGGTTCGCCGGCAATGGGTTTGGCCATGAAGGTGGCAAACATGTCA
The DNA here is from genome assembly GCF_028595305.1 of Roseateles koreensis. Lineage (GTDB taxonomy): Bacteria > Pseudomonadota > Gammaproteobacteria > Burkholderiales > Burkholderiaceae_C > Paucibacter_A > Paucibacter_A koreensis. The sequence goes on from NZ_JAQQXS010000017.1 coordinate 16,516, forward strand.
TGGCGCAGCGCCGCTTCACGGACCGTGCGTTTGAAGAAGAACACTTCGTCTGCCAAGCCCATCGGGTGGGCGTGGAAGAAGTTGATTTCCATCTGGCCAGCGCCGACCTCGTGAATCAACGTGTCGACGTTGAGTTCCATCTTCTCGCAGTACTCGTAGACGTCCTCGAATAGCGGGTCGAATTCATTCACCGCGTCGATGGAGTAGGCTTGGCGCGAGGTTTCTGCACGGCCTGAGCGGCCGATGGGCGGCTTCAACGGCATGTCGGGGTCGGAGTTGCGGGCCACCAGGTAGAACTCCAACTCGGGCGCTACAACCGGGTCCCAGCCTTCAGCGTCAAACAGCCCGCAAACGCGGCGCAGCACGGAGCGTGGCGCGAAGGGCACCAACTCGCCATTGCGATCGAAACAATCGTGGATGATCTGCGCGGTGGGGTCGACGGCCCAGGGCACGAGGCGGGCGGTGGTGGGGTCGGCCCGCAGGTGCATGTCGCGGTCATTGGGGCTGATGACGTCGTAGTACGGGCCTTCTTCGGGGAATTCACCCGTCACACCCATGGCCACCACGGCCTCGGGCAGGCGCATGCCGCGGTCTTCGGTGAATTTTTGGCGAGGCAAGATCTTGCCGCGTGCCACGCCGGTCAGGTCGGGCACAAGGCATTCGATTTCCGTGACGCGCTGCTCTTGCAGCCAGTTTTCAAGTTCGCTGAAGGTGAAATTGTTGCGATCAACCATGGTGTTCCTTTGTTCGTCATTGATCCGGGCCCTTGGGGTCCGGGGTGTTTGGCGTCAAGGGAAGGCACTAGGTCTCGGGATCGCGAACCGAATCGTGGCGAACCGCCGCCACCTGATCGCGATAGTCGCGGCACGCTTGGCCGAAGGCCTGCAGCAGGGCCATGGAGACGGGGTTCTGAGCCGCCTGCCACTCGGGATGCCATTGCAGGCAGATTGAAAAACCGGGGCTGGCTTCGACACTGAATGCCTCCACCAAACCGTCAGGGGCCACGGCTTCGATCCGTAGGCCCGGGGCGAGTTGCTTGACACCTTGGCCATGCAGGCTGTTGACCATCACCGGGCCGTGCCCTACCAATTGCTCCAGCAAACCGCCGGGCATGATGTGAACCGGGTGTTGTGGTGCGTAGGCGATTTCAGGGGGCTGCTCAGGCGGCGCGCGGTGGTCGGCCATGCCTGCTTGCTCTTGAACCGCCTGATGCAGGCTGCCGCCCAGAGCGACGTTCATTTCCTGAAAACCCCGGCAGATGGCGAAGAGCGGCATCCCGCGCGCCACCGCCGCACGGATCAGCGGCAAGGTCCACGCATCACGGTCAGGGTCCAGCGGCAGGGCACTGTTGTGGACGTCTTCACCAAAGTGGCTGGGGTGGACATTGGAGGGCGAGCCGGTGAGCAGCAGGCCATCGGCGAGTTGCATCAATTCGTCGATTTCATCAGCACGGGCCGCCGGAACGACGAGGGGCAGGGCGCCGGCCAGCCGCACCGCATCGATGTATTTTTTGCCGACGATATGGAACGGGTGCTCACCCACAGGGCGGTTGCAGGCCGGGACCAGAACCACCGGTTTGTTCGGCATGTTGGCGTTGTCACGGCGCGTCACAGCAGATCCTTCAATCGGTAATAGGCCATGCCGAGAACCAGAGCGGGCATGCGAAGCAGTTTGCCACCCGGAAAGGGCTTGTGCTTGAGCCGGCTGAATACATCGAATCGTTCGCTGTCGCCTTGAATGGCTTCAGCAACGATCCGCCCTGCCAGCCCCGTCAACGCCAGGCCATGGCCGGAGAAACCTTGAAGGTAGTAAATGTTGTTGGCCTGGCCGATTCGGCCAAAATCAGGCGCACGGTTCATGGTGATATCCACAAACCCTCCCCACGCAAATTCCATGCCTACGTCGCTCAATTGCGGGAAGCTCAAACGCAGGCGTTCGGCCATGCTGTCTTTCACCGAACGTGGGGAGCGCGTGCTGTAACTGACCCGTCCGCCGTAGAGGATTCGGCGATCCGGCGTGGGGCGGAAATAGTCGAGCACGAAGTTGGTGTCGCACACGGCAGAGCGGCTTGGGATCAAGCGCTCAAAACGCTGAGCTTCGATCGGTTCGCTGCACACGATATAGGTGCCAACCGGCATGATGCGCGCACTTAGTTGGTGCGCTAGCTTGGGCGCACGTTCGGGCAGGTAGACATTGCCTGCCAGCAAGGCTTGGCTGGCACGGATTTGCCCAGTCGCGGTATGCAAGGTCAAAACCTGACCCTCATCCATGCGCGTGACCGCCGTGTTTTCGTAGATTTGCACGCCCAGCCGCTTTGCGGCGGCGGCCAGCCCAAGACAGTATTTGAGCGGGTGCAAGTGCCCCGAGCGTGGATCGTGCAAGCCGGCTTTGAACCGGGGGCTTTCGATCCAGTCGGCCATGTGTGCCTGAGGGATCCACGTCATCGGGTAGTCGTAGATTTCCGCCATGCGCTGCTGCCATTTTTGCAGTTGCGCAGCCTTGCCGGGCGTGGTGGCGAGGCTGAGAAAGCCGCCTTGCCTGTCTGCGTCGATCTGGTGCGTCGTGCACCGCTCTTGGACGATGTCCAACGCCTCCAGCGTCATGGCCCAGACGCGCCTTGCGTCTGCCAGACCCAGTTGCTGCTCGATGGTTTCCTGGTCGCAGGCCAGTCCGTGAATCAGCTGCCCGCCGTTGCGCCCCGATGCGCCACCGCCCACCTGACCCGCTTCGAGAATGGCGACGCTGCGGCCTTGCTGTGCCAACTCAATGGCGGCGGAAAGACCCGCCAGACCGCCGCCGACGATGGCGACATCGACATGGATCGTTTGCTGAAGTGGCTCATGGCTAGTCTCGCGCCGGGAGGTGGCGAGGTAGTAGGAGTCGCGGGTCAGTTCGTGGTCGACGCTGAGCAAGGTCATATGCGCTAGGCAATCCTTTGGAGGGAGGGGCCGTGGTGAAAAACTTAGGCAACGCGCCGCAGCGCGCCCCGCACGGTGTCAATGATGTGATCGATATGTGTGCGCTCAACAATCAACGGTGGGCTCATCGCGATGGTGTCGCCCGTAGTTCGGATCAACACGCCTTTGTCCCAGCAGTCGAGGAAGACGTTGAAGGCTCGTTTGGCAGGCTCACCTGGCAAAGAGGCCAACTCAATGCCGCCCACCAAGCCGATATTGCGGATGTCGATCACTTGGGGTTCGCCTTTGAGCGAATGCAAGGCTTCAGCGAAGTAACTTTGCATCTCGCTGGCGCGGGTAAGCAGGCCTTCTTCCTTGTACGTGTCCAGGGTACCCAAGGCGGCTGCGCAGGCCAGCGGGTGGGCCGAGTAGGTGTAGCCATGCAGGAATTCGATCAGGTGCTCAGGCCCCTGCATGAAGGTGTCGTAGATGCTGTCTTTGGCGAAAACGGCGCCCATAGGCACGGCGCCATTGGTGAGCCCCTTGGCCACCGTCATCAAGTCGGGCGTTACACCAAAAGTCTGGGCTGCAAAGGGCTGGCCGGTGCGCCCAAAGCCGGTGATGACTTCGTCAAAAATCAGCAGAATGCCGTGCTTGTCGCAAATGTCGCGCAGACGTTGCAAATAGCCTTGGGGCGGAATCAGCACGCCCGTAGAACCCGCCACGGGCTCAACAATCACGGCGGCGATGGTGGATGCATCATGCAAGGCGACCATGCGCTCCAAATCGTCGGCAAGCTCCGCGCCGTAGGCGGGTTGACCAACTGAAAAGGCGTTGCGCACGGGGTCGTGGGTGTGCCGAATGTGGTCAACGCCACCCAGCATGGTGCCGAACATTTTGCGGTTGCCCACAATGCCGCCCACTGAGATGCCGCCAAAATTGACGCCGTGATAGCCGCGCTCACGGCCAATCAAGCGGGTGCGCGCACCTTCGCCCCGCACCCGGTGGTAGGCGATGGCCATTTTCAAGGCCGTTTCGACCGACTCTGAACCCGAGTTGGTGAAGAAGACTTTGTTCAAGCCCGCCGGGCTCAACTCAACCAGGCGTTCCGCCAGCTCGAAGGCCTTGGGGTGCGCCATCTGGAAGGGCGGGGCGAAATCCAGCTCGGCCGCTTGCTTTTGAATGGCCTGGACGATGCGGGGCCGGTTGTGTCCGGCATTCACACACCACAGCCCGGCGATGCTGTCCAGCACCTGCCGCCCTTTGTCATCGGTGAAGTACATGCCGTCGGCGCCGGTCAGGAGTCGGGGCGACTTTTTGAACTGGCGGTTGGCCGTGAAGGGCATCCAATAGGCATCGAGCTTTTGTGGCATGACTTTTACTTCGGTTGACTGCCACTGAGTCTAGGCACTTTGGTGCGCAATTTGCTTGCGCTTGTGCCCTGGGTCATACCCTTGATCTTGCAACTTTGTGCGATGATGATTGGATATTTCGGTGGAAAATTCTCAAAATGAGTTCGGAAGTGGCCTTGGATGCGATTGATCGCAATATTTTGAATGTCTTGCAACGTGATGGGCGGATTGCCAATGTGGACTTGGCGCGTGCTGTCCATTTGTCGCCGTCGGCCTGCCTCAGGCGCGTGAAAGCGCTGGAAGATGCCGGTGTGATTGCCGCTTATGTGGCCCTGGTCAACCCGAAGGCGATTGGCCAGCCGGGCACCAGCTTCACCATCGTGAACCTAGAGCGGATGACGCCGCAGGCGCTGGGGGCGTTCGAACAGGCGGTGCGGGATATTCCCGAGATACTCGACTGTTTCTATGTCGCCGGCACCAACGACTATCTGCTGCGCTTTGCCTATAAAGATGCCGAGGATCTGGAGCGCCTGCACAGCAATGTGTTGATGCATTTACCGGGCGTGGCCCGGTCCAACTCCATGCTGGTGTTGCGCACGGTCAAGAGGACGACGGCATTCGAGCTTTGAGGGGTGTTGCAGACCCGGGGCCGGGCACCGGCTGCTAAAGTTGGCCCGACGCCGAGGTAATTCAAAGTTCGAGCGTGCGCAAAAACTCGCGGAAGCCTTCACCCAATTGCGGGTGTGCCATCGCCAGTTCCACATTGGCTTGCAAGAAGCCTTCTTTGCTGCCGCAGTCGTAGCGTTTGCCGTCGTAGCGATAGGCAAAAACCTTCTCGCGACGCAGCAGGCCTGCAATGCCGTCGGTGAGTTGGATTTCGCCGCCAACACCGCGTGGTTGATTGGCAATCTCACGAAAGATGCCTGGCGTCAAAATGTAGCGTCCGGCCACGGCCAGACGCGAGGGTGCTGCCTCGGGCGCGGGCTTTTCGACAATGCGGGTGACATCCAGCAATTTGTCGTTAACGGGATTGCCTGCGACGATGCCATAACGCCGAGTATGCTCGGCAGGCACTTCCTGCACCGCCAGGATCGACGCACGCCAGTCGTTGAATTGCTCCACCATCTGCTGGAGCACCGGCGGCTGACCGACCATGAGGTCATCTGCCAGCAGTACAGCGAAGGGCTCATTGCCCACCAATCGTTGGGCGCACAGCACCGCATGCCCCAGGCCGAGCGCCTGCGCTTGGCGAACGTACACACATTCCATGTCGTCAGGCTTCACGGAACGGACAACTTCGAGCAATTCTTCCTTACCCGCCTGTTCGAGGGCTACCTCCAACTCAAAAGTCATGTCAAAGTGATCTTCGATGGGGCGTTTGTGCCGTCCGGTCACAAAAATCATCTCGCGCACACCAGCGGCATAGGCTTCTTCGACGGCGTACTGAATCAGTGGCTTGTCCACGACGGGCAGCATTTCCTTGGGCTGGGCCTTGGTCGCGGGCAAAAAGCGTGTTCCCAAACCGGCGACAGGAAAGATGGCTTTGCTGACCACGCCGGGATGATTGGCTGCTTTGATTGACATTTCCGTTGACTTTCCTAAAAACATGAACGACTTCGAGAGTCATTTGATTGGCGCAAAGACAGGCTTTTGCAGCGTCATTGTTGCATGTGACTTTTCTCGACCTGCCGCATTTAAACACCGTTGAATGACATGAGTTTGTTGATTCTTGAACCCCTTGAAGTGGATGTCATGCAATGGCTGTCAGAGCGTCAGCCGGTGCGGTTTGCGCCTGAACTGGTGGGGCAGGCCCGCCAACTGCGGGAGGCCTTGCACCACACCCGCGCCTTGATCTTGCCGCCCAGCGTGGCGGTTGATGCTGCCTTGTTGCGCGCCGCGCCCAAGCTGCGCGTGGTCGGGCGAATGAGTGCGGGGGCTGAAAACATTGATCTGGAGGCTTGCCGAACTGCGCGTGTGGAGGTCATTCGCAGCGCTACGGCCACCGGCAGCGCTGAGGCGGAGTTCATCGTGGCGGCACTGCTGTCGCTGCTGCGGCGGGTTCCCATACAGTCCAGCGACGGGATGTGGGTGGGGCGTGAGCTGGGCTGCGCCACCATCGGTTTGATTGGCATGACGCCCGCCGCGCGCATGTTGGCGCAGTTGCTGCCTGCCTTTGGGGCCCGGGTCGTGGGGTATGACCCCAGCTTGCATCAAAGCGATCCGTTGTGGGCCCAATGGGGGATTGAAGCCCTGCCGCTGCGTGAGTTGATGGAGCAGAGCGATGGCGTGAGCGTACAGCTCGCGTTTTTTCCGCGCTACCGCGGGCTGCTCGGCGAGCGGGTTTTGGAGTTCTCCCGACCCAACCAAGTGTGGGTCAGCATCAGCCATGCCGCCTTGTTTGACGACAAGGCGTTGGCCGATGCCTTGTCTTCAGGCCGCATCCTGGCGGCCTGGCTGGACAGCCTGGAGCCGGGCATGCAAGAACCTGGGCGCCCGCTTCACGGAGCCGCCAACCTCCAGGTCACACCGCGACTGGCCGGAACGACGCGCGAATCCCGCGCCCGCGCGGCCTGGGGCGTGGCACGGCGCATCGACGAGTTGCTGGCCGAAGCGCCGGAACCGGCGGGAGAATTCATCGCCCGCCCGCTCGCTCAAGGTGCCGGGATCAGGCGTGCCAGCTGATCTTTCAGGCGCTGCACCGTGCTACTGAATTCGGCAATGCGCTGACGCTCTTGCGCCACAACGGCTGCCGGCGCACGGGCTACGAAGGTTTCGTTGCCCAGCTTGGCTTCGGCCTTGGTGATCTCGCCCTCAAGGCGGGTGATTTCCTTGGAAAGGCGTGCGGTTTCCGCCGCGACGTCGATTTCCACCTGCAGCGCCAAGCGTGCCTCGCCGTGCACCAGTACGGGCGAAGCCTGGCTGGCCGTGGTGAAGGCGGCTTCGTCGTCGAAGATCTTCACTTCGCTCAGCTTGGCCAGCACCTTCAGGAAGGGCGCTGCCTCACGCAGGAAGCGGGTATCGCCGCCCACCAGCAGGGGCACGCGCTCGGAGGCCGACAGGTTCATCTCGCTGCGCAGGCTGCGGCAGGTGCCGACCACCGTTTTCAGCGAAGCCACCCATGCGTCGGCCACCGGGTCGACGCGTTCAAGCTGCGCTTGCGGGTAGGCGGCGTTGACCAGATAGCTTTCTGAATCAGCTGCTTTGCGGCCGGCCACGGGGGCCACCGTTTGCCACAGTTCTTCGGTGATGAAGGGCGCGATCGGGTGCAGCAGGCGCAGCACGGTTTCCAGCACCCGAATCAAGGTGCGGCGGGTGGCGCGTTGCTGGGCTTCGTTGCCTTGCTGGATCTGCACCTTGGCGATTTCCAGGTACCAGTCGCAATACTCGTCCCACACAAAGGAGTAGATGGCGTTGGCCACGTTGTCCAGGCGGTATTCGGTAAAGCCTTGCGCAATGGCGGCTTCCACACGCTGCAACTCACCCGAAATCCAGCGGTCCGCCGGGCTGAACTGTAGATAGCCGTGCGCCGAGCCGCCCGGTGCGCATTGCTCCTTGCTGTGCTCCAGCAGGCCGCAGTCCTGCTCCTGGGTGTTCATCAGCACGAAGCGAGTGGCGTTCCACAGCTTGTTGCAGAAGTTGCGATAGCCCTCGCAGCGCCGGGTGTCAAAGTTGATGTTGCGCCCCAGGGTGGCGTAGCTGGCCATGGTGAAGCGCAGCGCGTCGGCACCGTAGGCTGGCATGCCTTCGGGGAATTCCTTTTTTACCCGGGCGGCGACTTTGGGGGCTGTTTCGGGACGGCGCAGGCCCATGGTGGATTTGGCCACCAACGTGTCCAGATCGACGCCCTCGATCAGGTCCACCGGGTCCAGCACATTGCCTTCGGACTTGCTCATCTTCTGGCCCTGCGAATCGCGCACCAAGCCATGGATGTACACGTCCTTAAAGGGTACCTTGCCGGTGAAATGCTTGGTCATCATGATCATCCGGGCGACCCAGAAGAAGATGATGTCGTAGCCTGTCACGAGCACATTCGACGGCAAGAACAAATCCTGCTCCACCGTCTTGGCCGGCCAGCCCAGGGTGGAGAAGGGCACCAGGGCGGAGGAGTACCAGGTGTCCAGCACGTCTTCATCGCGGGTCAGCTCACCCGTGTAGCCTGCCGCGGTGGCCTTGGCCCGGGCCTCGGTTTCGTCGCGTGCCACGAACAATTCACCCCCGCTGCCGTACCAGGCCGGAATCTGGTGACCCCACCAGAGTTGGCGCGAGATGCACCAGTCCTGGATGTTGCCCATCCAGTGGTTGTAGGTGTTGATCCACTGCTCGGGGTAGAACTTGACCTCGCCGGATTCCACCGCGTCGATGGCGCCCTGGGCGATGCTGCTGCCGTTCTTGCCGAGCTTGTTCATGGCGACAAACCACTGGTCGGTCAGCATGGGCTCGATCACCTGGCCGGTGCGCTCGCAGCGCGGCACCATCAGCTTGTGCTTTTTGACTTCAACCAAAAAGCCCTGGGCCTCCAGGTCGGCGACGATCTTTTTGCGAGCCACGAAGCGGTCCAGGCCGCGGTAGGCCTCGGGGGCCTCGTCATTGATCTTGGCGTCCAGCGTCAGCACGCAGATCATCGTCAACTGATGGCGTTGCCCCACGGCATAGTCGTTGGTATCGTGCGCCGGGGTCACCTTCACCACACCGGTGCCGAAAGCACGGTCTACATAGTCGTCTGCAATGACGGGGATGCTGCGTCCGCACAGGGGCAGCGAGACTTGCTTGCCGATCAAGGCGGTGTAGCGCTCGTCTTCGGGGTGCACCATCACGGCCACGTCGCCCAACATGGTTTCCGGGCGGGTCGTGGCCACCACCAGATCGCCGCTACCATCGGCCAGGGGGTAGCGGATGTGCCAGAGGAAGCCATCTTCCTCTTCGCTGCTGACTTCCAGATCGGACACGGCAGACTTCAGCACCGGGTCCCAATTCACCAAGCGTTTGCCGCGGTAGATCAGGCCTTCATCGAACAGTTGCACAAAGGTTTCGGTCACCACCTTGGACAGGTTGTCGTCCATGGTGAAGTACTCGTGGTCCCAGCTGACACTGTCGCCCATGCGGCGCATCTGCCGGGTGATGGTGTTGCCGGATTCTTGCTTCCATTCCCAGACGCGGGCGACGAAATTCTTGCGGCCCAGGTCATGGCGGGTCTTGGCGCCTTCCACACCCTTGTCGGCCAGTTGGCGCTCCACCACGATCTGGGTGGCGATGCCGGCATGGTCGGTGCCGGGCACCCACAATGTGTTATGGCCAAGCATGCGGTGGTAGCGCGTCAACGAGTCCATGATGGTCTGGTTGAACGCATGGCCCATGTGCAGGGTGCCGGTCACATTGGGTGGCGGCAGCTGGACGCAGAATGACTCGCGTGCGACATCCAGCGTGGGTTTGTACAGGCCTTTGGCCTCCCACAGCGGTCCCCAGTGGGCTTCCAGAGCGGCGGGTTCAAACGATTTGGCGAGTTCGGTCATGGCAGCGGCGGCGCGACAGAGGCGCGAAGGAAATGCATTAGAAATGGTGGAGGATTGTAGGTGTCCGCCCAGGTGAAATCGCAGCGAACGTGGGATGTGTCTGGCGCCCGGCCGGCTCTTCAGCGTTGACTTGTCAAAAACACAGCACAAAATCAAGAGGCCCCAGCCTGACCAAGGCTACTTTTGACAGTGGTACCTTGGCGACTTTCGACGTTTACCTCAGAAGGCAAAGCAAACCATGTTGTTCGCACCCCTGCAAGTCGGCGCACTGTCGCTGCCTAACCGAATTATTCTGGCACCCCTGACGCGCACCCGCGCCAGCGCCGGGCACATGCCCAATGAATTGATGGCCGAGTACTACGCCCAGCGGGCGGGTGGCGGCCTGCTGGTGACCGAGTGCACCATGATCGCACCGGGTACCTCTGCTTTCGGCAACGATCCCGGCATCTACTCTGCTGCACAGATCGAGGCGTGGAAAATGACCACCGCCGCAGTTCACGCCAAGGGTGGCCGCATCTTTCTGCAGATATGGCATTCAGGGCGTGCCGCCCATCCCGCGCTGAACGACGGTGCCGAGAACGTGGCTCCCAGCGCCATCGCCATCGAGGGCGAGGTGCATACCCCTCAGGGCAAGCTGCCGAATGCCGTGCCCCGCGCCTTGCGCGTGGACGAAATTCCGGCGCTGGTCGAGGCCTATGCCCAAGCCGCCCGCAATGCGATTGCAGCTGGATTTGACGGCGTGGAGGTGCACGGCGCCAACGGCTACCTGATCGACCAGTTTCTGCGCGACAGCGCCAACCAACGGACCGATGCCTATGGCGGCTCCTTGGAAAACCGGGCGCGCTTTTTGTTTGAAGTGCTCACGGCGGTCACTGCAGCCATTGGTTCTGATCGCGTGGGCCTGCGCCTGTCACCGCTGAACAGTTACAACAGCATGAAAGACAGTGACCCAATGGCTTGGACAGCGTTTTTGGCCGACCGCCTGAATGCATTCAACTTGGCCTATCTGCACTTGATGCGCGCCGACTTCTTCCAGGCTCAAACGGGGGATGTGATGCCCGTGGCGCGTCAGGCGTACAAAGGCGTGTTGATCGGCAATATGGGCTACACGGGAGAAGAGGCCGGGCAAGCCATCCACGTTGGCAAGTTGGACGCAGTGGCTTTCGGCACCGCTTTCCTCGCCAATCCGGATCTGCCCGCCCGCATCAAGGCGGGTGCACCGCTGAACAAGCCGGACGCCAGCACCTTCTACACGCCGGGTGCCAAGGGCTACACCGACTATCCGGTGATGTAAGGGCAGAGCGCAGGCGATTGGCCCTTTCACACGGGCCTTCGCCTTGCTCGGCCCTCACATGAATAAATGTTCACCGGCATTTTGGCTGTGCCGGAATGCCGGGTGGCGCCTGTGGCGCCGTTCAGACCTCATTGCGTTCGGTCGTCACATGAACAAATGTTCACCGGCATTCTCCCCGCCCAGTACGACGTAGTTGACTTTGCGGAGGTCGCCCAGGGTTTTGCCGCCGGCGTAGGAGATGGAGCTCTGCACATCTTCCTGCATCTCGCGCAGGGTGTCGGCCAACTTTCCTTTCACGGGCTCAAGAATGCGCTTGCCTTCAACGTGCTTGTACTCGCCTTTGTTGAAGTCGCTGGCGGAGCCGTAATACTCTTTGTACAGCTTACCGTCCAACTCGACGGTGTTGCCGGGCGATTCTTCGTGTCCCGCAAACAGCGAGCCCACCATCACCATGGCGGCGCCAAAGCGCACGCTCTTGGCTATATCGCCGTGGTGGCGAATGCCGCCATCAGCCACGATGGGTTTGGTAGCCACCCGGGCACACCATTTCAATGCAGACAGTTGCCAGCCGCCCGTGCCAAAGCCTGTCTTGAGGCGAGTGATGCAGACTTTGCCCGGGCCAATGCCGACCTTGGTGGCGTCGGCGCCCCAGTTTTCGAGGTCAATCACGCCTTCGGGCGTACCAACGTTGCCGGCAATGACAAAGGTGTCGGGCAGACGTTGCTTGATGTGGGCAATCATGCGCTGCACGCTGTCGGCATGGCCGTGGGCGATGTCGATGGTGATGTAGTCGGCGCCGACGCCTTCTGCGGCCAGTCGGTCGATGACGGCGTAGTCGGCGGCTTTGACGCCTGAGCTAAGAGAGACAAGCAGCCCTTTGTCGCGCATGGACTTGGCGTAGGCCACGTTGTCCAGATCAAAGCGGTGCATCACGTAGAAATAGCCGTTCGCGGCCAGCCATTCGGTGATGGGCACGTCAACCACCGTTTTCATGTTCGCGGGCACCACCGGCAGCTTGAATCGATGCGGGCCAAAACTGGCTGAGCTGTCGCATTCCCCCCGGCTTTCAACGCGGCATTGACGTGGCAGCAGGAGAATGTTGTCGTAGTCGAAGATTTCCATATCGTTCCCAAGTTCGCAATGTGGAGTGCGTTGCAAGCAGTGCAACTCCTGGGCTGCGAGCGCTTGACTTGGTGACCCGGAAAACGTCTTCGACGAACCGAGCACCAAAATTTGGGCCCGGTGTCTGATTCTACGCGGTTCTGGCATGGCACCCTGTGAGTGCATGCCCGCTTGGGATGGGTGCGTGGCAGCCGCTAAAATCAGCGATCTTTGCCTCATTCTGCGCATTTGCCAGGACACCATTTCATGCACTCAGTCGTCATCAGCGGCACCGGCCTGTACCAGCCGCTGCACACCATCACCAATGCGGAATTGGTACAAGCTTTCAACGCCTATGTGGACCTGCAAAATGCCGAGCATGCCCAGGCCATTGCAGCGGGCGAGCGCGAGCCCCTGGTGCATTCCAGCGTCGAGTTCATCGAAAAAGCGTCCGGTATCAAGCAGCGCTATGTGCTTGAAAAAGATGGCGTGCTGGACCCCACCCGCATGTACCCGCGCTTCAAGGAACGGCCCGATGATCAACTGTCTTTGATGGCGGAAATCGCGGTCGACGCTGCACAGCATGCATTGAAGGCAGCCGGCAAGCCCGCCAGCGTCATCGACGCGGTGCTCTGCGCCAGCGCCAATATGCAACGCGCTTATCCCGCCATGGCGGTGGAGATCCAGCACGCATTGGGCGCGGGGGGGTATGGTTTTGACATGAATGTGGCCTGCTCGTCGGCCACATTCGCCCTGGAGCAGGCCTATAACGCGGTGCGTTCAGGAGCTTCCAAATGCGTGTTGGTGATCAATCCTGAAATCACGTCGGCCCATTTGGAGTGGCGCGACCGCGACTGCCATTTTATCTTTGGCGATGTGTGCACCGCCTTGATCGTCGAGCGGGCTGATCTGGCCACTGCGCCCGAGCAATGGGAGATTTTGGGGACACACTTGGCGACCCAGTTCTCCAACAATATCCGCAATAACTTTGGTTTCATGAACCGCGCCGAGGACAGCGATCCGCTGGCGCGTGACAAGACATTCCGCCAAGAAGGCCGCAAGGTTTTCAAAGAGGTCGTGCCCATTGCTGCGGCCCACATCGAAGGCCATCTGGCCACGCTCGACCGGCAACCCTCTGACGTCAAGCGTTATTGGCTGCACCAAGCCAATTTGGGCATGAATCAGTTGGTGATCAAGAAATTGGTGGGTGGCGAAGTCGGCGCCGATCTCGCACCCTTGATCCTTGATGAATTTGCAAATACTGCTTCTGCGGGGTCCATCATCGCTTTTCACCGGCACCGCGCCGATTTGAAGGCGGGTGATTTGGGCGTTATCTGCTCGTTTGGAGCGGGCTACTCGGTGGGCAGTGTGGTCGTCAAGAAGCGTTAAGTTGTCATGCCTGACGGATTGATTCGGCCGACGGCGATCAGGTTTGGGTCCATGATTGAGGCAGCTTGCCCTTGGGGCATTTGAGCGAATTTTCTGGGCCAGACCATGCGTTTACTGATTCTCGGCGGGACTCAATTCGTCGGCCGCCATCTTGTTGAAGCCGCACTGGCGCAGGGGCATGAGCTGACCTTGTTCAATCGGGGGCAGAGTGCGGCGGATCTGTTCGCCGACACGCCCCAGATCCACCGTCTGAAAGGGGATCGCCGGGACGACTTGTCTGCCCTGCAGCACGGCGAGTGGGATGCGGTGCTTGATTGCTGTGGCTACATCCCGCGTGAGGTGGACGCAAGCGCCCGTTTGCTCGCCGGGCGTGTTGGGCAGTACCTGTACATCTCCAGCGTTTCCGCATACGCCAGTTTCGCCGGGCCGAACACTGAGGCTTCGCCCCTGGGGCGGCTGGCCGACCCCTCGACGGAGGTGGTGGACGGCGCCAGTTATGGCCCCTTGAAGGCGGCTTGCGAGGCCGCCTTGCGGCAGCATTTCGCGGCTCCCTTGGTTTTGCGCCCGGGTTTAGTGGTCGGCCCACACGATCCCACCCAACGTTTCACTTATTGGCCAGCGCGCATCGCCGGCGCAGCGTCGCCCGCTCGGGCCGGTGAACCCATTCTGGTACCGGCGCCGTGCGGGGAGCCGCTGCAGTTCATTGACGCCCGAGACCTCGCCGCCTTCGCCTTGCAGGCCTTGGCGCGGGGCCTTGCGGGCACGTTCAATGTGGCTTGCACTTCGGGTCAGCCCACACGCATGGCGCTGCTGCAAGCTTGCGTGCAGGCGGCGGGGCTTAGCACTGAGCCCGAGTGGTTCTGGGCGGAGAGCCAGGCCTTGCAGGCTTTGGGCGTGGCCCCTTGGAATGATCTACCGCTGTGGCTGCCGCCGGTGAGCGAGTTTGCTCAACTGATGCGTTGTGATAACGCGGCAGCACTACAGGAGGGCTTGCAGATTCGACCCCTGACCGAAACCGTGGGCGACACCCTACGTTGGTGGCAGGACCTGCCGGAGGCTGAGCGCGTCTTCACGCGTGCCGGCTTGACGCCGGTGCGTGAACGCGAACTGATCAAAGCCTTGCGGTCAGCCCAATGCATTCGGTGCAATTGAGCGTGGCTTTTTGATTTTTGTCTTTTGAGTTTGCCCGGCGGTTCAATGGCCTGAAGCGGCTGGCGAGGGCGGGGGTGAGAGCGGCGCTGCGTTCGCAGGGTTGGTCACGCCTGAGGCGCTTGCTTCGGCTGCGGAGGGTGTGCCGATGCTGCGCACGCCTGCCGTGCCGGCAAACTCCTCAAACGACCAGTCGCCGTCGACGTAAACCAAGCCTTCTGCCGGTGGGCTGATCTCGTTGATGGGTTGGTTTTTGAGCGCCACCGTCATCAAATCAATCCAGGCGGGCAGCGCCAAGCCGCCACCAAACTCTCGGTCGCCGAGCGAGTGTGGATTGTCATAACCCACCCAGACCACGGCGGCCAGATTTTTCTGAAAACCGGCAAACCATGCGTCCACTGAATCGTTGGTCGTGCCGGTCTTGCCGTACACATCGCCGCGGCGCAGTTGGGCTGAGGCGCGCGCTGCGGTGCCGCTGCGTGCAACTTCTTGCAGCAAGCTGCTCATCACAAAGGCGTTGCGCTCGGAGATGGCGCGCAAGTCTTCGCTGAGTGCCGGCGGCGCGGCGGTGAACAGCACGGCGCCCTTGGCATCGGTGATGCGCGTGATCAACAGGGGTTTGAGCAGATAGCCGCCGTTGGCGAAGACGCTGTAGGCACCCGCCATTTGCAAAGGTGTGACGGAGCCTGAGCCCAGCGCCAAGGTCAGGTCGTCGGGTTGCTTGTCGGCATCCAGACCAAATCGGGTGGCCCAGGCGCGGGCGCGGGCGGGGGTAACCTGCTCCATGACGCGCAGGGTTACCATGTTTTTGGACATGGCCAAGGCACGGCGGATGGTCAAGGCACCGTCGAATTTTCCGTCGGAATTCTTGGGCTCCCAAGTGCCGAAACTCAGTGGTGCATCGTCCACCACCGTGGCGGGGCCGATGCCTTGCTCCAGCGCTGCGGAGTAGACGATGGGCTTGAAGCTGGAGCCCGGCTGGCGCCAGGCCTGCGTCACGTGATTGAATTTGTTGCGGTTGAAATCAAAGCCCCCCACCAGCGCCCGCAGCAGGCCCGTGCCGGGCTCGACGGCAACCAGGGCGCCTTCGGCTTCTGGCGACTGCGTGATCACCCAGGCGCCAGCCGGCTCCGCTTTGCTGGATGCACCGCGCAGCACACGGATGATGGATCCGGGGCGAATGGCCTGGTCTACTTTCGCTTTAGGTGACAACGCCGATTGCACCGAGCGCAGGCCGTCGCCGCTGATGCTCAACTCGTCGCCATCCTGCAGCACGGCCTCGACTTTGGCGGCACTGGCACGCAGCACCACGGCGGCACGCAGGTCGTCGTTGTCGGGGTGCTGTTCAAGTGCCTGGCTGATGGCGGTGTCTTGCTCGTTTTCGTCCTGGGGCAACTCGACGAAGCCCTCGGGACCCCGATAGGGCTTGCGCCGCTCCAGTTCCATCAAGGTACGGCGCAGCCCCTTGTACGCGGCGGTTTGTTGCTCGGCAATCACGCTGGTGTGCACCTGCAGCCCCAGGGTATAGGCCTCGTCGCCGTATTGGGCGAACACCGCTTGTCGCGCCATTTCTGCTGCAAATTCGGCATGCAAGCGGGTATCTTGCGGGCTGCGAATATGCAGGGTCTCCACCTTGGCGGCGTCTTGCTCAGTCTTGCTGATGGCGCCTACGTCGGCCATGCGCTCCAGCACGATCAGTTGCCGTTTTTTTGCACGTTGAAAGTTGCTGATGGGGTTGGCGTAAGCGGGGTTTTGCGGCAGCCCGGCGAGCATAGCCGTTTCAGCAATGTCCAGATTTTTCAGCGATTTGCCGAAGTAGGCGGCAGCGGCAGCCTCGAAGCCGTAGGCCCGTTGACCCAGATAGATCTGGTTCATGTAGACCTCGAGAATCTTGTCCTTGCTGAGTTGGCGCTCAATCTTCAGGGCCAGCAACATTTCAATGAATTTACGGCTGTACAGCTTTTTCTTGGTCAGATAAAGGTCACGCGCCAATTGCTGGGTGATGGTGGACGCACCCTGGCTGCGCGAGGCCAGCACATTGGCCACCAACGCGCGGACGATACCGGGCATGTAGATGCCGTTGTGTTCGTAGAAGTGACTGTCTTCCGTGGCGAGCAAGGCGTCTTGCATACGTTTGGGGATTGCAGCCAAGGGCAGGTATTGCCGGCGCTCGGCGCCGAATTCACCCATCAACTGGCCGTCTGCAGTGAAGACCCGCAGTGGTTGCTTGGGCTGGTAGTCGGTCAAATTGTCCAGGTCAGGCAGCGTGGGGTAGATCAGCGCTGCGGCGATGGCCAGCAAGAGGAGCAAGAGGCCTAAGGCCCCGCCGATCACCATCAACACACGGGGCAGCGCCATGCCGATTTGAGGCCGGGCACCGGCACGCGGAAACTTCAAGCA
Source organism: Roseateles koreensis (assembly GCF_028595305.1). Lineage (GTDB taxonomy): Bacteria > Pseudomonadota > Gammaproteobacteria > Burkholderiales > Burkholderiaceae_C > Paucibacter_A > Paucibacter_A koreensis. Next base: position 33,608 of record NZ_JAQQXS010000017.1, read on the forward strand.
AGTCATCAATCAAGCACACCGCCGTTGAACGAGGCCTGATTATCCCGGGTTTGCGGCGGGCTCTGCCGTGCCGGATGCGTTATCGTAGCCGCCATGCATGAGATGACTTTTTACTGGCACGATTACGAAACTTTTGGCCGCGTTCCGCGCCGCGATCGCCCGGCTCAGTTCGCGGGTTTGCGCACCGACGCCGAATTGAACGAAATCGGTGATCCCTTGATGATCTACTGCCAGCCGGCCCCCGATTTTCTGCCCGACCCGGAGGCCTGCCTGCTCACGGGCATCTTGCCACAAACTTGCCTCCACGAGGGCTTGCCCGAGCATGAGTTTGCTGCGGCCATCGAGGCCGAATTGTCACGCCCTGGTACGGTGGGTCTGGGCTACAACAGCATTCGTTTTGACGATGAGGTGACGCGTTACTTGCTGTGGCGCAATCTGCGTGAACCCTATGCGCGGGAGTGGCAGAACAACTGCGGACGTTGGGACCTGCTGGACGTTGTGCGGTGTGCTTACGCTTTGCGGCCCGAGGGCATTCAGTGGCCCACGCATGAAGACGGGCGCCCGTCCTTCAAGCTGGAGCATCTCACCCAGGCCAATGGCTTGGTGCACGATGCTGCGCATGACGCCTTGTCCGACGTTCGCGCCACCATCGCGCTGGCCCGCCTGATCAAGGCGGCCCAGCCCAAGCTTTTTGAGTTTTGCCTGAAGTTGCGCAAGAAAGAGGCCGTTTGGGCGGAAATCGGTGTGGGGCGACCCTTTCTGCACATCTCTGGCATGTACGGGGTGGAGAAGGGCTGTTTGGCGTTGGTGTGGCCTTTGGCTCCCCATCCCAGCAATAAGAACGAGTTGGTCGTGTGGGACTTGGCGCATGACCCGTCGGAATTGTTGACGCTGGGCGCGCAGGAAATCCGTGCCCGCATGTTCACCAAACAAGCCGATTTGCCTGAAGGGATCGAGCGCCTGCCCATCAAGACCATCCATGTCAACAAGTCGCCGGTTGTCATCGGCAATCTCAAAACACTGACACCCGAGGTGGCGCAGCGCTGGGGTCACGATCTCGCGCAGAGCTTGAAGCACGCCGCCTTGTTGGCGGAAAAGGGGCATTTGCTCGACGGTCTTTGGGCGCCTGTGTTCAAACGCGAGTCCACTGGCGAGGCCGTGGACGTGGATGAGGATTTGTATGGCGGTTTTGTCGGCCCAGACGATCGTCGAAGCATGCAACGCCTGCTAACCCTAAGCCCCGAACAAATGGCGCAGCGTGCCGAAGAAGGCAAACTGGTGTTCAACGACCCTCGCTTGGAGGAGTTGGTGTTTCGCTTTCGGGCCCGTAACTTTCCGGCCAGTTTGAGCGAGAGCGATCAAGCACGCTGGCAAGCTCATCGGAGCCACCGATTGGAGAGCGGCGATGGTGGCTTCCCGAGCTTGGCGACGTTTTTTGAGCACATCGACCAACTCAGCGAGCAGGCGGACGAGCGGGGCGAAGCGATATTGGGTGCGCTTTACGACTACGCGGAGCAAATTGCCCCGATTGATTGAACGATTGAACGGTTTGAGCTCATGAACTCAGAGTAAGTGCCGAAATGCCTGTAAATCGAGGAGTTGTTCCGGGTTTCTTTTGAAGCCAAATCGCGGTACACCTACGGTTTCACGCCGTTGATCGTGCCAAGGAGTATTGATGACAACGAAACCAGATGCCAGCGGAACGGCCGATGTACTTGCCGCGCGCATGAATGCCCTGATGGTGCGCGCGCCTCTTGCCGTAGGCTTTGTCAAGAATGGGCATTTTGAGACGGTGAGTGAACAGTTCAATCAACTGTTCGGGCACGGTGACGACACGGACTTGTCCGGGCAGTCCGTCCGCAGCGTCTATGTGTCCGATGGCGCGCAAACTGCGGTCATGCAGCGCATGGGCACCGCCTTTGGTGGCGGGCACCCTTTTGATGAAGAGATTGAGTACGTGCGCTGCGATGGCAGCCGGTTTTGGGGTCGTTTGCAGGCCACACCACTGGCCTGGGACTCGCCGGCTGGAGAAGTGCTGTGGATTGTGGACGATGTGACGGCAGCCCGGCAATTGCGTCTGCAGCCCACCTGGACGGCCAAACATGACGCTTTGACCGAGTTGGCGAATCGCCGCGAATTTGAGCGCCGCCTGAGCGAGCACGTGGGCAGTGCCCGCAAAACGCCGGTGTCGGTGCTGTGGATTGATGTCGACCGATTCACTGAAATTGTGTCGAGCATGGGCCCCGAGGTGGGCGATCATTTTCTCTACGGCTTGGGCCAACTCTTGTTGACCAAAGTGCGCGCCTCCGACTTTGTGGCGCGTTTGGAGGACGACCATTTCGCCGTTTTGCTGCCCAATTGTGATCAGCATTACGCCCAGATCGTGGCCGAAAAAATCAGATCAGGAGTAGCCAACTACCGCCTGCGCTGGGGTTTGCATCGCACGCGGGTCAAAGCCTGCCTGGGCGTGGTTCAGGTTCAAGGCACACTTGAAACGGTGGATGCCGTTCTCGGGGCGGCAGCGCTGGCTTGCACCGAAGCCAAAGCGGCCGGCGGCGACAGCGTGCGGGTGTTTGTTTCGGCGGGCGGCTTTGAGGAGCTTGCCGGTTGATCGCCCCCGCCACGGTGCAGTTTTTTGGCGGTTTTTGAGAATTGGCAGGAATTTCGTATTCTTTTCTAAAGTTCTCTCAAGATTGGCCGATGAGTCGATGGCTAACCCTGCAGTACGGAGCACCATCATGACTATCGGTCTGTCCACCGCCTATGCTGGCGTCTCGTCGGCCAATGAACGCTTGCGTGCTTCAGCGCAGGGTGCGGCGGCTGCGTCCGCCAGCGCCAGTTCTGCCGATACGCAACGCCAGCAACTGCAAGCCCAGGTCAGCCAAGCCGATGCGGCGCGCGCCAAACTGCTCCAAACTGCCGCCGTGGGCCAAACCAATGAGCCCGTGGATGCCAGTCGCAAGGCCGACACGTACGCCTTTGTCGCCAACCTTCGCGTGCTGCAAACGCAATTGGACGCGAGTGGTGTGATGCTGAATATCAAGGCCTGAGCCCCCACTTACTTCTCTGTAGGGTTGACCGATCCCTATCCGCTAACAACACGAGTTAGGTGTTGTAGACGCGTCTTGCCCTCGCATAGACTGACAGCTTCTCTTTTTTGGGGGGTCGTCATGTTGAAGAGAAGTTTTTTGGCAACCGCCGTGACCGTGGCACTTGCCGGGTTGAATGGCGTGGCGCATGCGCACGGTATGGGTGAGGTCCCGGCTGATTCGCAGGGGCATATCACCGTATTCGTGGCCAAGAAAATCGTCACGATGGACCCAACGCGCCCGGTGGCAACCGCAGTTGCTGTGCGCGACGGCAAAGTCTTGAGCGTCGGTTCGCTGAAAGACCTCGCCCCCTGGCTCAAAGACAAAAAATTTACCGTGGACGAACAGTTCAAGGACAAGGTGTTGATGCCTGGACTGATTGATCCGCACATGCACCCCATGCTGGGCGCGATCAGTTTTGAGGCGTTCTGGATCACGCCTGAAGCGTGGGATGTCATGGGCCGCAAGACACCCGCCACCACGACGCCTGAAACCTATATGAAGGCGCTGAAGGCCGCCTTTGCTGCGCAGGGCACGAAAGACCCCATTTTCATGACCTGGGGCTACAGCGCAGATTTTCACGGTGAAATGTCTACCGCAGTGCTGGACACGGTGTCAAAGACGCAGCCCATCATGGTGATGCAGCGCTCCTTGCACGAGGTGTTTTTCAATACCGCGGCCATGGAGTACCTGAAGAAAAAGGGTTTTGATGCGACCAAAGTTCAGGGCCATCCACAGGTTGATCTGGTCAAGGGTCATTTTTGGGAAGACGGCATGTTCAGCATCGTGCTGCCCTATATCGCCGACTACATTTTGGCGCCCGCCCGGGTCGACAAGGGGTATGCGCGAACCCGCGACTACCTCACCTATAACGGCGTCACCACGGTGGGTGACATGGCGACCGGTTCCACCAATTGGGATCTGGAAATTGCTGCACTCAAACGCACCTTTGAAAAGGACGATTCGCCGGTGCGTGTGCGTTTGACGCCTGATGTTTACAAGCTCAGTGCAGCGATGAAGGGCGGGGCGGATGAAGTCCTCGACATGGTGTCCAAGCTGGCGACCAAGAACAGCCGACATCTGGTGTTCAACAATGGCATCAAATTGTTTGCTGACGGCGCCATGTTCTCCCAGGCGATGCAGATTTCAGAGCCGGGCTATATCGACGGGCATGCAGGACAGTGGATCATTCAGCCCGCACCCTTTGAGGAATACGCGCGGCGCTATTGGAATGCGGGCTACCAAATTCACGTTCACACCAATGGCGATGGCGGCGCAAAGCTGGTGTTGGACACGCTGGAAAAATTGGAGAACGAGAAGCCCCGCGTCGACCATCGATTCACCGTTGAGCATTACGGTTATGCGAATGACGGTACCTCGCGACGAATCGCCAAACTGGGCGCGCAAGTGTCGGCCAATCCGTTCTACTTGTATGACCTCGGGGACATCTACGCGCAAAGTGGGCTCGGGGTGGACCGGGCTTCTCGGATCGCGCCTTTGGGCGGCTTGGTACGGCGTGATGTTCCGGTGTCCTTGCACTCGGATTTCCCCATGGCTCCGGCCAATCCCTTGTACCTTGCCTGGTGCACCGCCAGCCGCGAAACCACGTCTGGCAAGGTGTTTGCCCCCACAGAGCGCCTGACCGTTGACCAGGCCATTCGGGGTGTCACCATTGATGCTGCTTATGTGCTGCACATGGAAGACAAGCTGGGCAGCATTGAAGCCGGCAAGACGGCTGACTTCGCGGTACTGGACAAAGATCCCTATGAGGTGGGCGTCAAGGGCCTGCGCAGCATCAAGGTTTGGGGAACGGTCTTCGAAGGACAGGCCTTCCAAGCCAAGCCGGCGGAGAGCTCAACGGAAAAAACGCTCAAGTCAATCAATCGTTGATACTCATAATTTAATGTTTTGAGGTCCGAATGGTGAAGAGATCACTTATCTGTTGTGCAGTACTTATTTCTGCGATGGGTATTTCGATGGAATAAGTACTTGATTCAAATAGGGGTGGTCATAGCAAATCGCCGAAAAATGGGATTTGATGTCGAACTCGGGGTCGAAGTTTAGTGGGTGGCCTTTGAACAAAAAAATGCGGGCCGCAAGGGGCCCGCATTTTGTTCGTCAACATACAGCAAATGCCATGGCCTCAGGAACCGGCGTGCCGGTTCTTGAGGCCAATTGATCAGGCGCTGACGCCCTTGGCGGTTTCTGCGTATTCCTCGATCTGGTTGAAGTTCAGGTACTTGTAGATCGAGGCGCCATCCTTGTTCACCACGCCCATGGCTTCATGGTATTCAGCCACGGTGGGCAGCTTGCCCAGCTTGGATGCAATGGCGGCCAACTCGGCCGAACCCAGGAACACCTGTGTGTTCTTGCCCAAGCGGTTGGGGAAGTTGCGGGTGGAGGTGGAGATCACCGTTGCGCCTTCACGTACTTGGGCCTGATTGCCCATGCACAGCGAGCAGCCTGGCATTTCGGTGCGCGCACCGGCGTTGCCGAAGGCGGCGTAATGGCCTTCCTTGATCAGCTCGGTCTGGTCCATCTTGGTTGGCGGGGCTACCCACATCTTGACAGGGATGTCGCGTTGCGAGCCCAACAGCTTGGCGGCGGCGCGGAAGTGGCCGATATTGGTCATGCAAGAGCCGATGAAGGATTCATCGATCTTGGTGCCGGCGACTTCGGACAGGAACTTGGCATCATCCGGGTCGTTGGGGCAGCAGACGATGGGCTCCTTGATGTCGGCCAGATCGATCTCGATCACGGTGGCGTATTCGGCGTCCTTGTCGGCTTCCAGCAGGTCGGGCTTGGCCAACCAGGCTTCGACCTTTTCGATGCGGCGCTGCAGGGTGCGGGCATCGGCGTAGCCATCGGCAATCATGTTCTTCATCAGCACGACGTTGCTGGTGAGGTATTCCTTGATCGGCGCGGGGTTCAGCTTGATGGTGCAACCGGCGGCGGACCGCTCGGCCGAAGCGTCAGACAGTTCGAAGGCTTGTTCGACCTTCAGATCCGGCAGGCCTTCAATTTCCAGGATGCGGCCCGAGAACACGTTCTTCTTGCCGGCTTTGGCGACGGTCAGCAGACCGGCCTTGATGGCGTACAGTGGGATTGCATGGACCAGGTCACGCAGCGTCACGCCAGGCTGCATTTCGCCCTTGAAGCGCACCAGCACCGATTCAGGCATGTCCAGGGGCATCACGCCCGTGGCGGCGCCGAAGGCTACCAGGCCGGAACCGGCGGGGAAGGAGATGCCGATCGGGAAGCGGGTGTGCGAGTCGCCGCCCGTTCCCACGGTGTCAGGCAGCAGCAGGCGGTTCAGCCAGCTGTGGATCACGCCGTCGCCCGGACGCAGGGCCACGCCGCCGCGGCTGCTGATGAAGGCTGGCAGTTCGCGGTGGGTCTTGACGTCCACGGGCTTGGGGTAGGCCGCGGTGTGGCAGAAGGACTGCATCACCAAGTCAGCCGAGAAGCCCAGGCAAGCCAGGTCTTTCAGCTCGTCGCGGGTCATTGGGCCGGTGGTGTCTTGCGAGCCCACGGTGGTCATCTTGGGTTCGCAGTAGGTGCCGGGGCGAACGCCTTGGCCCTCAGGCAGGCCCACAGCGCGGCCCACCATCTTTTGCGCCAGGGTGAAGCCGGCCTTGGTTTCAACGGGAGCCTGGGGCAGGCGGAACAGCGTGGAGGCGCCCAGGCCCAGGAACTCGCGGGCTTTGGCGGTCAGCGAGCGGCCGATGATCAGGTTGATGCGGCCGCCGGCTCGCACTTCGTCGAACAGCACATCGCTCTTGAGCTTGAACTCGGCCACGGTGGCGCCGTTCTTCACGATCTTGCCTTCATAGGGCAGGATGTCGATGACATCGCCCATCTCCAGGCGGGTCACGTCCACTTCGATGGGCAGGGAGCCTGAATCTTCTTGCGTGTTGAAGAAGATCGGCGCGATCTTGCCGCCCAGCGTCACGCCGCCAAAACGCTTGTTCGGCACGAAGGGGATGTCTTGGCCGGTGGCCCAGATCACGCTGTTGGTGGCCGACTTGCGGCTGGAGCCCGTGCCCACGACGTCGCCCACATAGGCCACGACGTGACCTTTTTTCTTGAGCTCGTCGATGAATTGCATCGGGCCGCGCTTGCCGTCTTCTTCGGGGACGAAGGCTGCACCCTCGCGGGTGTTTTTCAACATCGCCAGGTAGTGCAGGGGGATGTCGGGGCGGCTCCAGGCATCTGGGGCGGGCGAGAGGTCGTCGGTATTGGTTTCGCCGGGCACCTTGAAGACGGTGACAGTGATCTTCTTCTCGACTTCAGGGCGGGTGGTGAACCATTCGGCATCGGCCCAGCTCTTCATGACTTCCTGGGCCTTGGCGTTGCCAGCCTTGGCCTTGGTGGCCACGTCGTTGAAGAAGTCGAACATCAGCAGGGTTTTCTTCAGGCCCGCAGCGGCCACGTCGGCCACTGCGGCGTCGTCCAGCAGTTCGATCAGGGGATGGACGTTGTAGCCGCCCACCATGGTGCCCAGCAATTCGGTGGCCTTGGCTTTGGAGATCAGGCCGACGCTCAGGTCGCCGTGCGCCACAGCGGCCAGGAAGGAGGCCTTGACCTTGGCGGCGTCGTCCACGCCTGGCGGAATGCGGTGGGTCAACAGATCCAGCAGGAATTCGCCCTCGCCAGCCGGCGGGTTCTTGATCAGTTCGATGACCTCGGCGGTCTGCTTGGCGTCAAGCGCCAGCGGCGGGATGCCGAGGGCGGCGCGTTCGGCGACATGTTGGCGGTAGGCTTGCAGCATTGCGTTCTCCAGGGTTGCTGTGGGCTTGTGGGTCAAGGTCAGGGGGCCGCTTGCGGCTTGATGAGCTTGAGCCCTTTGAAATAGTCGCGGAAAAATCCGTCGTCATTGGTGATCAGGCCGCTGCATTGCAGCAGGGCATGTGCGCCGACGATGAAGTCGGGCACGGTTCTTTGGCGGCTGCCGCCTCGGGCGCGGTAGCGGCGTTGCATTTCGCCAGCGCGGATGGCGGCTTTGGGCTCGACGGTGCTGTAGCTCAGGCCCATGTCCTCCAGGGCCTGAAGGGCTTGGTCGCCGCCTTGCAAGGAGGCGCAAACCTCAGCCACCACGACCGCACACACCACCACGGGGCCGTGATTCAGGGCCTCACGCAGCGCAGCTTCGGCCATGTCGGCACGCTCGCTGCCGCTGAGCAGGTCGATGAGAACGGCGGAGTCGATGGCGATCATGCGATGTTCGCTCAACGGTCGATCGGGTCGCCGGGGGCGCGGCCACGCACGGCACGCATGGCGTCGTCGACCGAGGTAAAGCCGTCCAGCTTGAATTTGCCGCGTGCGCGGGAAATGGCGTCGTCGACGCTCTTGCGCAAGATGATGCGCCCGCCGTCCAGCTCCACTTTGAGTGTGGTGCCTTTGGTCAGCCCCAAGGCATCGCGTACGGCTTTGGGCAGGGTGATCTGACCACGTTCTGCAACAGTCGCTTCCATGCGGGGGGCCTCCGGACCGGGTGCCGTCACCGGAAAATCGGCAGCAGCAGTATGACCAGGAAAGTATGCATGAAATTTACATACTTTTCAAGCCGTACTGCATGCTGAATCACGGCTTTTCGGATTTTGGCGTGATGCCGAGGCCGCTGCTTGCACTCATGTCGATGCCGGAGGCCGCGGCCTCCGCAGCAGCGGCACGGGCCAGGTCAATCAAGGTGCGCTGGTCGGGGTTGACGCATTCGTCCACCAAGCGTTGACCGACCTGGGTGTCGAGTAGCATGGACTTGTTGGCGATCTGAATCATCAGGGTGCGACCGGTGACGTCTTCCAGACGCAAGGCGCCGGTGCTGGAGAGCACGGGCTTCATGGTGAAGATCTTTTTCTGCCAAACCACGTCGATGTAACCGGGCACCTTGGCGTAGGGTTCGACCAGGATGGACTGCTTGAACTCGCACTCGTACTGGCCGAGGTAAGCGCGTTTGGCGGCTTCGAGTTGCTCTGCTGACGCTTCTGGCAGCGGTGCAACCGGCGCGGGGGCTTTGGCCTCGGCCTTCTTGCCGGCCTTGGCGGCTTTGGGGGCGGATTTTGCGGAGGGCTTGGTGGCGGTGGAGGCCGTGACATCAGGCGCCGCGGCGCTGGCTGGGGTGGACCAGGTGGCGCCCAGCAGGCCGGTGAGGCCGGTCAAGGCGATTGACAGCAGGGTCTGTTTCAAGGTGATCGAGTTCATGACGTGGGTCCGTTCAGGGAAATCAAAGGGGTGCAATCGCAGTGGCGCGTATTGTCGCTGTGCCAGCCCTGTGGGCAGACGCTGGCGGGTGCTGGATGTGTTTCAAAGCGTTGGGCTGCGCACATATCACTGGGCAGCTTGCTGGGAATTCATGACGCTGCTGCGTCATTAAAAAAGGCTTGGCGCACTTGAATGGGTAGGGCTTGGCCGGTGCGGTGGGCGCGTTCCAGCACTTGCCAGAAGTAGCGGAAGCTGGCGCGGTCGTGCAGGGTTTGTCGATGTTGAATGGGGGCCCAGTGGGCGGCTTGTGCGGCGGTGATGATCTCAATGGCTTCGTCGACCTCTGCGGTGCTGGGCGAGAAGGCATCGAGAATCGGTTGGATTTGTGCGGGGTGAATGCTCCACATGCGCGTGTAGCCAAACTCGCGTGCCGCCCGCGTGGCGGCAGCCTGCAAGGCGGGCATGTTCTTGAATTCAGTGACCACGCAGTGGGAGGGCGTTTTGCTGTATGCATGGGCGGCGGCGGCAATTTCAAGCTTGGCCCGAACCACCAGCGGATGGGTGAATTGGCCTTCAGCGCTCATGCCGTAGCTTGGGATGGCGCCGCGGTGCGCTGACACAAAGTCCATCAAGCCAAATGAGAGCGATTCGACGCGTGGATGCGCGGCAATGGCTTGCACCTCGCGCAGGGCGCCATGGGTTTCGATCAGCACATGAATGGGCAGCGGTTTGGCAATGGCGTGGCGCAGCAGGCAGGCGTCGATGAAATCGCAGGCGTGCTGCACATCCGCCGCGTGTCGGGGTTTGGGTACCATGAGGTAGGCCAAGCGCTCACCCGATTGCGCAATCAAGCCGTCCACATCGGCCTCAAAAGCGGGGTGATCAACGGGGTGTACGCGCGCGCCGATGCGCTGGTGGATGTTGTCTGCGCTGTTGAGCAACGAGTTCAGTAGCGCGACATGTTCGGCCTCGCCGCCAATGGGGGCGCCATCTTCGCAGTCCAGGGTGATGTCGAACACGGGCCCCATGTCGTTTTGCATCGCCATGCTTTTGCGCATGCGTGCTTCCACCCCGCAGTAGTGGTCGACCACGGGCAGTGCTCGGGCTGCATCGCCTTCTTCAAACAGGGCGAGCCTGGGGTGGAGTGGGGCAGGGGTGTTCATTCAGCCTCGCGCAGAAAATTACGGGGCGCCTCGGGTGCGCCCATGAAAAAGGGCCGGGCACGTCGCCATGCCGGCCCTGTATCTTTTGCCTCTCCTCGGAAGAGGTTGATGCGCGCTGCGGGCCTGAGGCTTGGCAGTGCGCATCACGATGAAGCTGTCTTACACCAGGTGCTTGACGCCGTCTTGTTCGCCCAGCAGTTCGTCCAGGGTCTTCTTGATGCACTCTTGCGAGAAGGCATCAATCTCCAGGCCTTCGACGATCTTGTACTCGCCATTGGCGCAAGTCACGGGGTAGCCGAACATGATTTCCTTGGGGATGCCGTATTCGCCGCCCGAGGGGATGCCCATGGTGACCCACTTGCCGTTGGTGCCCAGGGCCCAGTCGCGCATGTGGTCGATGGCGGCGTTGGCGGCCGAAGCTGCCGACGACAGGCCGCGTGCTGCAATGATGGCGGCACCACGCTTGCCCACGGTGGGCAAGAAGGTTTCGCGGTTCCAGGTCTCGTCGTTGATCATGGCCTTGACCGATTGGCCGCCGATGGTGGCGAAACGGTAGTCGGCGTACATGGTGGGCGAGTGGTTGCCCCAGACGGCCAATTTTTCGATGTCAGCCACGGCCTTGCCGGTCTTGGCAGCGATCTGCGAAGCGGCGCGGTTGTGGTCCAAACGCAGCATGGCTGTGAAGTTCTTGGCTGGCAGGTCCGGTGCGGACTTCATTGCAATGTAGGCGTTGGTGTTGGCGGGGTTGCCCACGACCAGCACCTTGACATTGCGCGAGGCCACGGCGTTCAGGGCCTTGCCTTGGGCGGTGAAGATGGCGCCGTTGATGGCCAGCAACTCCGAACGCTCCATGCCCGGGCCACGGGGGCGCGAGCCCACCAGCAGTGCGTAGTCGGTGTCCTTGAAAGCGGTCATCGGGTCGCTGTGAGCCTCGATGCCGGCCAGCAGCGGGAATGCGCAGTCTTCGAGTTCCATGATCACGCCCTTCAGCGCGTTCTGGGCTTTCTCGTCGGGAATTTCCAGCAATTGCAGGATGACAGGCTGGTCTTTGCCCAGCATTTCGCCGGAGGCGATGCGAAACAGCAGGGCATAGCCAATTTGGCCTGCGGCGCCGGTAACGGCAACGCGAACGGGTTTCTTGCTCATGTGATTGCTCCGAGGGTGTTGAAAACGACGTCAATGAATTCGTGCCAGGGGCGCGGGTTGCTCATCTGCATGCCCGCGACTGCGCTTGCCCGCCAAGTGTAGGCCAGTCCAAGGGAATTCCCTCGTACCGGAGTGAGTCAAATGTGACGGGCAGGCGAATTATGACTGTGATGTTGCGCATTTGGAACGCTGTCTTATGTCTTATAGAAGACATTAGTCAAATTGCGGCTTTTGAAGATGGACGTTACGGGCTGCTTATGCTGCAATATCGCCCATGTCGACTGCGCCGTCTCGATTTCCAACTCAATCCGCCAAGTCCGCTTCTGCGGGTGCTGGCGGTGGTGTGGCTGGGGGGGCGCCTGCGGCGACCGCTGCGATGGGCGTCGGTACAGGCACGATTGTTGGGCCTTCGTTCAGTCCGCTGTACGCTCAAATCAAGGGTTTGCTGATTGCCAGCTTGCAGGCCGGCGAGTGGAAGGCCGGTGAGGCCATTCCGAGCGAACTCGATCTGGCCGCCCGTTTTGGCGTCAGCCAAGGCACGGTGCGCAAGGCCATTGATGAAATGGCGGCTGACAATCTGCTGGTTCGTCGGCAAGGTAAGGGGACGTTTGTCGCCACCCATGCCGAGCAAAAAGTGCAGTACCGATTTTTGCGTTTGATGCCTGACGAGGGCTCGGGCAGCCTGGAGCGGCAACTGTTGGATTGCCGGCGTTTGCGTGCACCTGCTTCGGTTGCGCGGCAATTGCAGATGCGTGCGGGTGATCAGATGGTTGAAGTGCGTCGTCTGCTGAAGGCTGAAGGCAAGCCCGTGGTGCTGGACGATATCTGTCTGCCGGGGGACTTGTTCAAAGGGCTCACTACGGAGCGGCTTAATCAGTACCGGGGTCCGTTTTATGGTTTATTCGAGGCGGAGTTTGGGGTGCACATGATCCGCGCGCAAGAAAAAATTCGCGCGCTGCCCGCCGATGCGGAAGCGGCCCGTTTGCTGCAAGTGCCGGTGGGAACGCCGTTGCTGAGCGTCGAGCGATTGTCATTCACCTACGGGGACAAGCCGGTAGAGTTGCGTCGCGGGCTCTATCACACGGCCTCACATTTTTATCGCAATGAGTTGAATTGATCCCGGTGCGGCAGTGGCTTGTGCGGGGCGCGGAACGAAATTTGCGCGTCTTGTAAGCAAACCCTCTGCTGCATTGCAATAAACTCTCGAAGTTTCACGTTGATTACACAGGGTCAGGTATGACAGACACCACCAAGAATCCAGCGGCCAGGCCGGTTTATCGCAATATTCATATAAGCCAGATCGTGTCCTACCGCTTGCCGCCGGCAGGCATTGTTTCCATTCTTCATCGGGTCAGCGGCCTGTTGATGTTCCTGTTGCTGCCGTTCATCATTTGGATGTTCGACAACAGCTTGAGCTCGGAAATCTCTTACGACGCGTTCACCAATGCCTTCGTCGCGGGCCTCGGTTTTGTGCCTGCCTGGTTCGTTAAGCTGACCGCGTTGGGCTTGATCTGGGCGTATCTGCATCACGCCATTGCCGGTGTTCGCCATCTCTGGATGGATGCCACGCACAGCGTCACCAAAGAGCTGGGCCACAGTTCAGCCGTTGTCACGCTGGCCTCAAGCCTGCTGCTGACGGCGCTGCTGGGTGCCAAGTTGTTTGGCCTGTATTGATCGCGGTCTGATCAAGAAAGAAAGAGAAAAAAATGAGTACTTACGGTTCCAAGCGTACCGTTGTTGGCGCGCATTACGGCTTGCGTGACTGGCTGGGCCAGCGTGTGACGGCTGTGTTGATGGCCTTGTTCACCGTCGTGGTGCTTGTGCAGTTTTTGCTGCCTGGCCCGCTGGGCTATGACCACTGGGCGGGCATTTTTGCCCAGCAGTGGATGAAGTTTCTGACCTTTGTCGTGATCCTGTCCCTGGCTTATCACGCCTGGGTCGGCGTGCGCGATATCTGGATGGATTACGTGAAACCCGTGGGCGTGCGTCTGGCCCTGCAGGTGTTCAGCTTGGTTTGGTTGTTGGGCTGCGCCGGTTGGGCGGTTCAAGTGTTGTGGAGAATGTGATGACGGCGGCTACTAATTCGATTCCTAAGCGCAAGTTCGATGTGGTCATCGTCGGCGCGGGCGGCTCTGGCATGCGCGCCAGCCTGCAGTTGTCGCTGGCTGGCTTGAATGTGGCTGTGCTGAGCAAGGTCTTCCCGACCCGCTCGCACACGGTGGCGGCTCAAGGCGGCGTGAGCGCCTCGCTGGGCAATATGTCCGAGGACAACTGGCACTATCACTTCTTCGACACGGTCAAGGGCTCTGACTGGCTGGGCGACCAGGACGCCATTGAGTTCATGTGCCGTGAAGCCCCCAAGGTCGTGTACGAGCTTGAGCACTTTGGCATGCCTTTCGACCGCAATGCGGACGGCACCATCTACCAACGCCCCTTCGGCGGCCACACCGCCAACTATGGCGAAAAGCCGGTGCAACGTGCCTGCGCAGCGGCCGACCGTACCGGTCACGCCATGCTGCATACGTTGTATCAGCAAAACGTCAAGGCCAAGACGCAGTTCTTCGTTGAATGGATGGCGCAAGACCTGATCCGCAACGAAGCGGGTGACGTCGTCGGCGTGACCGCGCTGGAAATGGAAACTGGCGAACTGCACATCATGGAAGCCAAGACCGTGTTGTTGGCTACCGGTGGAGCCGGGCGCATCTTCGCGGCTTCCACCAACGCCTTCATCAACACGGGTGATGGCCTGGGTATGGCGGCACGTGCCGGCATCCCGTTGGAAGACATGGAGTTCTGGCAGTTCCACCCGACCGGCGTGCATAACGCTGGTGTTCTGCTGACCGAAGGTTGCCGAGGTGAAGGCGCAATTCTGCGCAACTGCAATGGCGAGCGTTTCATGGAGCGCTATGCGCCGACGCTGAAAGACTTGGCCCCGCGTGACTTCGTGTCTCGCTGCATGGACCAGGAAATCAAGGAAGGTCGTGGCTGCGGTCCCAACAAGGACTACATCGAGCTGGACATGACCCACCTCGGCGGTGAAACCATCATGAAGCGCCTGCCTTCGGTGTTCGAGATCGGGCATAACTTCGCCAACGTCGACATCACCAAAGAGCCGATCCCGGTGGTGCCCACCATCCACTACCAGATGGGTGGCATTCCGACCAATATCTACGGCCAAGTCGTGGTGCCCAAAGATGGCAACCCCGATGCCGTGGTGAACGGCCTCTACGCGGTGGGCGAGTGTGCTTGCGTGAGCGTGCACGGCGCGAACCGCCTGGGTACCAATTCGCTGCTGGACTTGCTGGTGTTCGGCCGCGCAGCCGGCAACCACATCGTTGAGTCGGGTCTGAAGACGCAGCAGCACAAGCCGCTGCCGGCCGATGCCGGTGCCGAGTCCCTTGCTCGCATTGCGCGCCTGGACAATAGCAACAGCGGTGAGTACGCACAGGACGTTGCCAACGATCTGCGCTTGGCCATGCAGCGCCATGCCGGCGTGTTCCGCACTCAGGCCATTCTGGATGAAGGCGTCACCGTGGTGAACGAGATCGCCAAGCGCGTGGGCAACATTACGCTGAAGGATAAATCCAAGGTGTTCAACACCGCGCGCATCGAGGCGCTGGAAGTTGAAAACTTGATCGAGGTGGCCAAGGCCACCATTGTCTCGGCCGCTGCCCGCCGCGAAAGCCGTGGTGCGCACACTGTGGATGACTACGCGGACACGCCAGCTCACCCGAACGGGCGCAACGACGAGGAGTGGATGAAGCACACCCTGTGGTATTCCGAAGGCAACCGCCTGGACTACAAGCCGGTGAAGCTCAAGCCGCTGACCGTTGAATCGATTCCGCCGAAGGTTCGCACCTTCTGATGCCCAGGCGGGCCGTCGGCTGAACCCCGGCCCGCTGTATTGAAAAGAATTTTGAGGAAGAAGTGATGACCAAGCGTACCTTCCAGATCTACCGTTACGACCCGGACAAAGACGCCAAGCCCTATATGCAGACCCTGGAGGTCGAGCTGGACGGTTCGGAGCGCATGCTGCTGGATGCTCTGGGCAAACTCAAGGCGTTGGACCCGACCCTGAGTTTCCGCCGTTCCTGCCGTGAAGGTGTTTGTGGCTCGGACGCCATGAACATCAATGGCAAGAACGGTCTGGCCTGCTTGACCAATATGCGCACCTTGCCGGGTGTGATTGTCTTGAAGCCGCTGCCGGGCCTGCCCGTCGTGCGGGATCTGATCGTCGACATGACGCAGTTCTTCAAGCAGTACAACTCGATCAAGCCCTACCTGCAGAACGACACGCCGCTGCCCGACAAGGAGCGCCTGCAGTCGCCTGAAGAGCGCGACGAGCTGAACGGCCTGTACGAGTGCATTTTGTGCGCCAGCTGCTCGACCAGCTGCCCCAGCTTCTGGTGGAACCCCGACAAATTCGTCGGCCCCGCCGGTTTGCTGCAAGCGTATCGATTCATCGCTGACAGCCGCGACGAGGCCACCGCGGAGCGTCTGGACAACCTGGAAGATCCGTACCGTCTGTTCCGTTGCCACACCATCATGAATTGCGTCGATGTTTGCCCCAAGGGTTTGAATCCCACCAAGGCCATCGGCAAGATCAAAGAAATGATGGTGCGTCGCGCTGTCTGAAGGCGATCGAAGTGAGCGTTTTTGAGAGCCAAGGTTCAATGCCCATGTCTGAGACCAGTCTGATCGATGAGCGGGCCCTCTCCAAACTGCGTTGGCGGTGCCGGCGCGGGCTGTTGGAGAACGACCTGTTCATCGAGCGCTTTTTCGACCGCCACGCAGACACCCTGACGCAGCAGCAAGCGCAGAGTTTGCTGCTCTTGATGGACTTGTCCGACAACGATCTGTTGGACCTGTTGCTGCGTCGGAAAGAACCTGAGGGCGAGTTGGCCCAGGATGCTGTGCACGAGGTTCTGGCTCTGCTGAGAACCGCCCCCTAAGAATCCCCAAGAAGTCAAAGGAAAAGCCCATGACACCGTCAGACGTCAAAGCCACCCTGTCGTTCTCCGACGGCAGCCCCAATATGGAGCTGCCGCTCTACAAGGGCACGATCGGCCCGGATGTGATTGACATCCGCAAACTCTACGCACAGACCGGCAAGTTCACCTACGACCCCGGTTTCTTGTCGACGGCCTCGTGCAATTCGACCATCACCTACATCGACGGTGACAAGGGCGAGTTGCTGTATCGCGGCTATCCCATTGAGCAGTTGGCCACCAGCTGCGACTACCTGGAAACCTGCTACCTGCTGCTGTACGGTGAGCTGCCCAATCCTTCTCAGAAGGAAGAGTTCGTGGCCCGTGTGACCAATCACACCATGGTCAACGAGCAGATGCAGTTCTTCCTGCGTGGCTTCCGCCGTGACGCGCACCCGATGGCCGTGATGACGGGTCTGGTAGGCGCCATGTCGGCCTTCTATCACGACAGTACCGACATCAATAACCCAGAGCACCGCGAAATCGCGGCGATCCGCCTGATCGCCAAGATGCCCACGCTGGTGGCCATGGCTTACAAGTACACCGTCGGTCAGCCCTACATCTACCCGAAGAATGACCTCAGCTACGCTGGCAACTTCATGCGCATGATGTTTGCCACGCCGTGCGAAGACTACAAGCCCAATGACGTGCTGGTGCGCGCCATGGACCGCATTTTCATCCTGCACGCTGATCACGAGCAGAACGCGTCCACCTCGACGGTGCGCCTGTGCGGTTCTTCGGGCACCAACCCCTTTGCTGCCATTGCAGCAGGTGTAGCTTGCCTGTGGGGCCCCGCACACGGTGGCGCCAATGAGGCGGCGCTCAATATGCTGGGCGACATCCAGAAGCAGGGCGGCGTGGCCAAGATTGGCGAGTTCATCAAGCAGGTCAAGGACAAGAACTCCACCGTCAAGCTGATGGGCTTTGGTCACCGGGTCTATAAAAACTACGACCCGCGTGCCAAGCTGATGCGCGAAACCTGCCACGAAGTGCTGAACGAACTGGGCCTGCACAACGACCCGATGTTCAAGTTGGCCATGGAGCTGGAAAAGATCGCGCTGGAAGACGAATACTTCGTCGCCCGCAAGCTCTACCCGAACGTGGACTTCTACTCCGGCATCGTTCAACGCGCCATCGGCATCCCGGTGCCCTTGTTCACCGCCATCTTCGCGCTGGCACGTACTGTCGGCTGGATCGCTCAGTTGAACGAAATGATTGGCGACCCCGAGTACAAGATCGGCCGTCCGCGTCAACTGTTTGTCGGCGCCGCCCCGCGCAATGTGAAGCCGATCGGCGAGCGCTGATCCGTCTTCCCGTCGCCTGAGCCTTAGGGCATCTGGCGCGTGATAACCCCTTGTCGTGGTGGCTTGCAGGCCGTCGCAACAAGGGGTTATTTTTTGCCGATTTGACCCGGCATTTCAGCTATGCTGCGCGCTTGCTGAAAGCAAACGTTTGCTTCAGGCATCGTTCGAACCTTTCCAATCCAGACCCCAATTCTTTCGTGAGCACCATCAAAGATGTGGCCGCACGTGCCGGTGTGTCATTCACCACGGTGTCGCATGTGCTGAACAACACGCGGCCGGTCAGCGCCGAGGCGCGACGCCGCGTGCTGGAAGCCGTTGAAGAAATCGCCTATCTGCCCAGCGCAGTGGCGCGCTCCTTGCGCACCAGTGAGACCCAAATCGTTGGTGTGCTGGTGCCCACGGTGCAGAACCCTTTTTTTGCGGAACTGGTCTGCGGCGTGGAGGCCAGTTGCCGGCAAGCGGGGTATTCGGTTTTTCTGTGCAACTCTGACAACGATCCCAAGCGTCAGCAGCAATACATGCGAACCTTGCTGGAGAAGCGGGTGGACGGGCTGCTGCTATCGTCCGCGGGCGACGACGAGGCGCTGGCTGCCATCTTCAAGATGGCGCGCATTCCCGCCGTGACGGTCGACCGCCTGGTGTCGGGCGCGCGTGCCGATCGCGTGAGTGTCGACAACCAGCAAGGGGCATGCACTGCGGTGCGCCATTTGCTGGACCTTGGCCATCGGCGCATTGCCTGCATCAGTGGGCCGGCGGAATTTGAAGTCTCCCGGGAGCGCTTGGCGGGGTGGCGCCATGCCCTGCAGCAGCGGGACTTGCCGCAAGATGATGCACTGATCGTTGCGGGTGACTTCAGCAGTCAGGGCGGGTATGAGGCTGCGGCCCAATTGCTGCAGCGCCAACGCGACGGGCATATTCAACCCGTCACGGCGATTTTTGCCAGCAATGACTTGATGGCCATTGGCGTCTTGCGCGCCGCCGCCGAGTTCAATCTGGCGGTACCCCGGCAACTCTCCGTCATCGGTTTTGATGATATTGATTTGAGTCGTTATGTTTTTCCTGCGCTCAGCACGGTGGGCTACTCCATCAAGGCCCAGGGCGAGCTGGCGGGACAAATGCTGATTGAACGCATTGAGCATGTCGATGCTGAATTCAAAGACATCAAGTTGACGCCCCAGCTGATTGTCAGAGACAGTACTTCCGCGCCGTGCAGCGCATGAACCCAAGCTCTTCCATGACTTCTGTAGATCTCAAGCTTGCAGCACCCCTCGACCGGGCCGCCAATGCGGCTGGTGCACCTCATGCCGCACAGGCTGTCACGGGCGGGCGAGTTTTGGTGATCGGCAGTCTCAATATGGACATGGTGGCGCACGCTACCCGTCTGCCCATGCCGGGCGAGACCTTGCAAGGCGAGCGTTTTGTGATGGCGCCAGGAGGCAAGGGCGCCAATCAAGCCGTTGCCGCTGCCCGCCTGGGAGCGCAGGTCGCCTTCGTGTCGCGTGTGGGCATGCAAGAGTATGGTGCTGCCCTGTTGCAAGCCTTGAGTGCTGAAGGCATCGATCATGGTGCCGTGGTGCAGGACCCCGCCGCGTTGCCAGGGATTGCCGTGATCATGGTGGCCCGCGAGGGGGGCGAAAATTCCATCGTCTATGTGCCTGGCAGTAATGCAGCGCTGACGGCTGAGGACGTAGCCAACGCAGCGCCCCGCTTCAGCGTGGGCAGCGTGGTGGTGGCCCAGTTGGAAGTGCCTGTGCCCGCCATTCAGCAGGCCTTTGAAATGGCGCGGGCAGTGGGTGCCTGCACGGTGCTGAATGCTGCGCCCGCCATGGCGGTGCCGCCCGCTCTGCTGGCCTTGTGCGATTGGCTGATTCTCAATGAAACCGAGGCGGCGCAGCTGACAGGCCTTGCTGCGCCCGAGGCTGCAGCGCAGGCCCTGTTGAACAGCGGCCCGAAGCAGGTGCTGCTGACGCTCGGCGCGCAGGGCGTCTTGCTTGCAAGCGCTGCGCGCCTGCGGCCCCTGAGCGCACCGCGGGTGCACGCCGTGGACACCGTGGGGGCGGGCGACACCTTCGTGGGCGCCTTTGCTTGTGGGCTGGCCGAGGGTCGTGCGCCGTTGGACGCTGTGCGGCTCGGCATGGCTGCTGCGGCGCTCGCCGTCAGCCGGCCGGGTGTTCAGCAAGCCATGCCTCGGCGCGATGAATTGCCGGTGGAATTTTCAAACCCGGCTTAAGAATTAAGAACTAAGTTCTTGCCCGCCAAACCTCTGCGCTCTCCACAACACACCATGACCACGGAAACTCTGCACCCATCAGCGCGGGCTGTCATTTTCGACACCGACCCGGGCATTGACGATGCCATGGCGCTCTACCTGCTGGCGCGCCATCCCGCTTTGCAACTGCGGGCCATCACCACCGTATTTGGCAATGCCTCGGTGGCGGTCACCACCCGTAACGCACAGGCCTTGTGTGGCCTGTACGGCCTTGCACCCGAGGCGGTGAAGGTGGCTGCGGGCGCACCGGGCCCCCTCCAGGCGCACGCGGCACGGGAGTTTTCCACCCATGTCCACGGTGATGACGGGCTGGGCGGCGTGGCGGCCTTTGCCGAAGCGGCGCGCGCGCCTTTGCACCCACTCGACCCGCGTCCGGCCTACCAGCTGATCTGCGACATGGTCAATGCGGAACCCGGCGTCATCACCTTGATCGCGGTGGGTCCCATGACCAATCTGGCACTGGCTTTACAGCATGACCCCGGCATTGCGAGCAAAGTCCACCAAGTCATCGTGATGGGCGGCGCCTTTGGCACGGCGGGTCGCGGCGGCAATGTGACCCCCGTGGCCGAGGCCAATATGATCAACGACCCCGAGGCGGCAGATCAAGTCTTCACCGCCCCTTGGCCGGTGGTGATTGTGGGACTGGACGTGACCCAGGCGGTGGTGATGCACGAGCCCTATCTTGCGAAGCTACAAGGGCGGGGTGGGGCGGTTGGTGATTTTCTGTGGCAGGCCACGCGGCATTACCAAGATTTTTATCACTCGGTGGATGGCATCCACGGCATCTACGCCCATGACGCCAGCGCCATTGCTTATGCCATTGAGCCCTCGGCCTTCACCCTGCGGGAAGGGCCAGTGCGCGTGGCGCTGGATGGCATCGCCCGAGGCCAAACGATTCAAAGCCTGCGCGCCCCCGGCCGTCATGCTGAGGCTTGGAATAACGTTTCGACTCAACAGGCTTGCATTCAAGTGAATGCGCTCCGTGTGCTGGAGTTGTTCGATCAGGTGTTCGACTGAGCGCTCAGCGACTACAGTTGAAACCACTTTCGGGCCCGCCCTTTTGAGCGCTGGCCTTACCGTATTTATTTGGAGTTAGCCATGTCCGCCCAAACCGCGACCACCCTTCTCAAATCCCGCTGGATATTGCCCCTGAGCCCCGGCAGTTCGGTGCTGAACGACCATACGCTGGTGATGCAGGGCGATCGCATCGCGGCCATCCTGCCCTGGGCGCAGGCCGAGGCGCAGTACCCGGCGGCTGAACGTGTGGACTTGGGCCAGCATGTGCTGATCCCCGGCCTGATCAATGGCCATACGCATTCGGCCATGTCCTTGCTGCGCGGTGTGGCCGACGACGTGCCGCTGATGGATTGGCTCAACAACCACATTTGGCCCCTGGAGAAAAAGTGGGTCAGCGACGACTGGACTTACCAGGGCTCTTTGCTGTCTGCGGCTGAAGCCTTGCGTGGCGGTGTGACCTACTTGAACGATATGTACTTCTTCCCTGCAGCCATGGCGCGGGCAGCCCTGGACAGCGGCATCCGTGCGGGGGTTTCGATCAACGTGATCGACTTCCCGACTGGCTACGCGGCCAACGCGGCCGAATACATCGCCAAGGGGCTGGAGGCTTACGAGCAGTTCAAGGGTGAATCCCTGCTCGACTGGACCTCAGCGCCGCACGCGCCCTACACCGTGTCGGACGAAACCTTTGTGCAATTGCGTGAACTGGCCGAACGCCTCGACATTCAGATGCATTGCCATATTCACGAGACCGATTTTGAAGTCAGCGAAAGCCTCAAGCAGCACGGTATGCGCCCATTGGCGCGCCTGAATAAGTTGGGCGTGCTCAACGAGCGCATGATGGCCGTGCACATGGTGCACTTGACTGACGAAGAAATTGCGCTGCTGGCACGGCAGAAGGTGCATTTGGTTCACAACCCGAACTCCAACATGAAGCTGGCCTCCGGCGTGTGCCCCGTCACCGCCCTAGAAGCTGCGGGTGTCAACACGATTTTGGGTACCGACGGCGCGGCCTCCAATAACCGCCAAGACATGCTGGGTGAAATTCGCGCCGCCGCCTTGCTGGCCAAGGGCGTGACGCAAAACTCCACCACCGTGTCGGCACGTACAGCACTGGAAATGGCCACCATCCGTGCCGCAAAAGCCATGGGCCGGGGGCACGATCTGGGCTCGCTGGAAGTGGGTAAATTGGCCGACGTTGTGGCCATCTCGCTGGACGCGCTGGAGTGCCGGCCGGTTTACAACCCCGAGGCGCAACTGGTTTATGTGGCCGGCCGTGAGCACGTGTCGGACGTGTGGGTCGGCGGGCGGCGCGTGTTGAAGGACCGTCAGTTGACGAGCATCGATCAAGGCGCCTTGCTCGGCCGGGTGGAGCACATCGTCGGGCAAATGAAGGCCGGGATGTAAGCCGGGATATCAGTGCCTGTCCGCTCATGGGTATCCCGGGGACGGGGTTTCGGCGGATTTTGATGGGAACTTTCAGCGTCATTTGCAAAGACTTGGCCCGGCATCGGTAAAATCCCGGGCTTCTCTGCTGAGTCGCCGTGTGATCCCGGTGATTCGGCCCGCTTTTTTGCAAACTCAGCGTTGAATCCCAGCGCGCCAACCCAGTTTCGGGACCTCATGGCAACTCACAAGCATCTGCTTTCTTTCGAGGGCGGCAACGCTCTGTCAGCGTTTCGTGCTCAGGCCTTGCTGCCGCAATTGCAGGCCGTTAACGAACGGGTGCAGTCCGTCCATGCCCGGTATGTGCACTGGGTCTGGAGCGACGCAGCGCTGGCCGCTGACGAGGCAGACAAGCTGGCCGCCTTGCTGAACTATGGCGATGCGTATGCGGGCGGGCAAGACGGCAGCCTGGTGCTGGTGGCGCCGCGCCTGGGCACCGTCAGCCCTTGGGCCTCCAAAGCGACCGACATTGCGCACAACTGCGGGTTGAACATCCACCGCGTGGAGCGCGTCACCGAGTACCGCATCGCCCTGAAGTCAGGCCTGTTGGGGGGCGTGAAAACCCTGAGCCCGGCCGAATTGGTAGCGTGCGCCGACATCCTCCATGACCGCATGACGGAAAGCGTGCTGCTGGCCCGCGAAGATGCCGCCCATCTGTTCGATGAAAAAGCCGCGCAGGCGCTGGCGCATGTCGACGTGTTGGGGCAGGGGCGCGCTGCGCTGGAGGCTGCCAACAGCACCTTCGGTCTGGCCCTGTCAGTGGACGAAATCGATTACCTCGAGGTGGCCTTCAAAGCTTTGAAGCGCAACCCCAGCGACGTGGAATTGATGATGTTCGCGCAGGCCAACTCCGAGCACTGCCGCCACAAGATCTTCAACGCCCAATTCACGGTGGACGGTGTTGATCAGCCGCTGAGCCTGTTCGGCATGATCCGCAATACCGAGAAGCTGAACCCTCAGCACACCGTCAAAGCCTACTCCGACAACGCCTCGGTGATGGAAGGCCACGTGATCGAGCGCTGGATGCAGGCCGGCGACAGCCGCGCGCCGCGCTACGAGGCCCGTGAAGAACTCTCGCATGTCTTGATGAAGGTGGAAACACACAACCACCCGACGGCCATTTCGCCGTTTCCGGGCGCGTCGACCGGTGCGGGCGGAGAGATCCGCGATGAAGGCGCTACTGGGCGCGGCTCCAAGCCCAAGGCGGGTTTGACGGGCTTCTCGGTCTCCAACCTGCATTTGCCCGGCTTGAGCGAGCCCTGGGAGCAAAGCCCCGTGGGCAAGCCTTCACACATCGCCAGCGCCTTGCAAATCATGATTGAAGGCCCGCTGGGTGGCGCCGCGTTCAACAATGAGTTTGGCCGTGCCAATCTGAACGGCTACTTCCGCGTCTATGAGCAGGCGGTGGATGGCGTGCAGCGTGGCTATCACAAGCCCATCATGATTGCCGGTGGCTTGGGCAGCATTCGTGCTGATCAAACCCAGAAGATCGAGTTTCCGGCCGGCAGTTTGTTGATCCAACTGGGCGGCCCCGGCATGCGCATCGGCATGGGCGGCAGCGCCGCCAGCTCGATGGCGGCGGGCACCAACACCGCGGACCTCGACTTTGACTCGGTCCAACGTGGTAATCCCGAGATTGAGCGGCGTGCGCAAGAGGTCATTAACCATTGCTGGGGCCTGGGTGAGGCCAACCCCATTCTGGCGATCCATGACGTGGGCGCGGGCGGCATCTCCAACGCCTTCCCGGAGTTGGTGAATGACGCCCATCGTGGCGCGCGTTTCGATCTGCGCCAAGTGCCGCTGGAAGAGTCCGGCATGGCCCCCAAGGAAATTTGGTGCAACGAAAGCCAGGAGCGTTATGTGCTGGCCATTGCCCCGGACAGCCTGGCCCTGTTCCAGCGCATGTGCGAGCGCGAGCGTTGCCCCTTCGCGGTGGTGGGCGTAACCACGCAGGCTCGTGAACTGGTGTTGCACGACACCCAGGCTGAAGGCAGCGACAGCGAATTTGCCGTCAACATGCCCATGGACGTGCTGCTCGGCAAGCCGCCGAAAATGCATCGCGACGTGACGCGCCTGGCGCGCTCCGGTGGCTCGCTGGATTTGACCGGTGTGGCGCTGGACAAGGTGGCTTTCGATGTGCTGCGCCACCCAACCGTGGCCTCCAAGCGCTTTTTGATCAGCATTGGTGACCGCACCGTGGGCGGGCTGAACAGCCGCGACCAGATGGTGGGGCCCTGGCAAGTGCCGGTGGCCGATTGCGCCGTCACCTTGGCCGACTACAAGGGTTTCGCGGGCGAGGCCATGAGCATGGGCGAGCGCACCCCGCTGGCATCGGTCAACGGCCCCGCCTC
This sequence comes from Roseateles koreensis, assembly GCF_028595305.1. Lineage (GTDB taxonomy): Bacteria > Pseudomonadota > Gammaproteobacteria > Burkholderiales > Burkholderiaceae_C > Paucibacter_A > Paucibacter_A koreensis. The sequence goes on from NZ_JAQQXS010000017.1 coordinate 58,582, forward strand.
TGGCCGCATGGCGGTGGCGGAAGCCATCACCAACTTGCTGGCTGCGCCCATTGAGTTGTCGCGCGTCAAGCTCTCGGCCAACTGGATGGCAGCTTGCGGCGAGCCCGGCGAAGATGCCGCCTTGTTTGACACCGTGCATGCGGTGGGCATGGAGCTGTGCCCGGCGCTGGGCGTGTCCATCCCGGTGGGCAAAGACTCCTTGTCCATGCGCACCCGCTGGACGCGTGACGACGGGCAGGTTCAGCAAGTCACCGCCCCGGTGTCTTTGATCGTTAGCGCCTTTGCTTCGGTGGCTGATGTGCGTGGCACGCTAACGCCGCAACTGCGCAGCGATGCCGGCGACAGCTGCCTGATTTTGGTGGATCTGGGCGAAGGCCGGCGGCGCATGGGTGGCTCCATCCTGGCGCAGGCCTTGAATCAGTTCGGCGGCGCGGTGCCGGATCTGGACGATGCCGGTTTGTTGAAGAATTTGGTCAACGCCGTCAATGCCCTGCGCGCTGAAGGCAGGCTGCTGGCCTATCACGACCGCGGCGATGGCGGCTTGTGGGCCACAGCCTGTGAGATGGCCTTTGCCGGCCACATGGGCCTGAGCTTGAATGTGGACATGCTGGTGACTGAAGGCGACGGCGTCAGCGACAGCCGGGCCGACGTGGGCGACTCCAAGAACTGGGCCACGCAAGTGGGTGCGCGCCGTGAGGAGTTGACGCTGCAGGCCTTGTTCAATGAAGAGCTGGGTGTGCTGCTGCAGGTGCGCCAGAGTGAGCGTGATGCGGTGCTGCAAACCCTGCGCGCCCACGGCCTCTCCAAGTGCAGCCATGTGGTGGGTAAACCCAATGTGCATGCGCAGGTTGAAGTCTGGCGTGATGCCAAAAAAGTCTTCGCCGCGCCGCTTGAGACCCTGCACAAGAGCTGGGACGAGGTCAGCTGGCGCATAGCCAGCCTTCGCGACAACCCTGCCTGCGCGCAGAGCGAGCATGAGCAAGCCGGTCTGGCCGGTGACCCCGGTCGCCATGTGCACCTGAGTTTTGATCCGCAGGACGATGTGGCCGCGCCCTTCCTGAATCTTGGGGCCAAGCCGAAGCTGGCGATTCTGCGTGAGCAAGGCGTCAACTCCCATGTGGAGATGAGTTATGCCATGGCCAAGGCTGGCTTTGACACCTTTGACGTGCACATGAGCGATTTGCAGTCGGGCGCTGCCAAACTGGCTGACTTCAAGGGCTTTGTGGCCTGCGGCGGCTTCAGCTATGGCGACACGCTGGGGGCGGGAGAGGGCTGGGCACGCTCCGTCATGTTCAACCCGGTGCTGGCCGAGCAATTCAAGGCCTTCTTTGCCCGCCAGGATAGCTTTGCGCTGGGCGTTTGCAATGGCTGCCAGATGATGGCGGCCTTGTCGCCCATCATCCCCGGTGCGCAGGATTGGCCGAAGTTCACGCGCAACAAGAGTGAGCAGTTCGAGGCCCGCCTGGCGATGGTGGAGGTACTGGAAAGCCCCAGCCTGTTCTTCAAGGGCATGGAAGGTTCACGCCTGCCCATCGCCGTGGCCCATGGTGAAGGTTTTGCCGATTTCTCACAGCGAGGCGACGCAGCCAAGGTGGCGCGTGCCATGCGCTATGTGGACAACGCAGGCCAGCCCACCGAGGTCTATCCGCTCAACCCCAACGGCAGCCCTGACGGTCTGACCTCGGTCACCACCGCTGACGGCCGCTTCACGGTGCTGATGCCGCATCCCGAGCGCGTGTTCCGCAACGTGCAGATGAGTTGGACCTCGGCTTCACCCAGTGAGTTGAGCCCGTGGATGCGCATGTTCCGCAACGCCCGGCGCTGGGTGGCTTGATGCCGCAAGCCTCAACGTGATCGAAGCCCGTCAACCCCGGTGTTGTGGGCGCTGTGGTCAGGGGCAACATAGGGCAGATTCAGCGTGAAGCGGGCGCCTTGGCCGGGCTCGCTGTGCAAATCAACCAGCCCGCCCAGGATGCCCGTCACGATGTTGTAGACGATGTTCAGCCCCAGGCCCGTGCCGCCTTGCCCCATCTTGGTCGTGAAGAAGGGGTCAAAGGCCCTGCGTGTGACTTCATACGTCATGCCTTGGCCATTGTCTTCAAGGATCAAGGTGAAGCTGGGGTGAGAGCCCGGCAACGCGGGTCCAGCCGGCAGGGCACGGATGAGGATGTGGCGGTCTGGCGATTCGACCGGCTCAGTGTCGGCTACATCCAGCGGCTCGAAGGCATGCATGATCGCGTTCATGATCAGGTTCGTCAGCACTTGGCCCAGGGGGCCGGGATAACTGTCGAGCTTGTCGACAACGCCGATCTCCACGCTCACCGTCACACCCGCCTTGCGCAAGGGTGTGCGCAGTAGGACCAGCACATCATCCACCACCGATTGCAGCTTAAAGTCGCGGCGCTGGGCCGTCGTCTGGTCCACCGAAATCTGTTTGAAATGCGTAACGAGTTCGGTAGCCGTGGACATGCTGCGCAACAAAATGCTGCAGGCCAGGCGGGCATCGTCCAGATAGCTTTGCAGCACTGATTTTCGCATCTGCCCTGAATCGAAGTGCTTGCGAATCTGCTGGGTCATGCCCTCCAGCGTCGAGGCGGTGGTGAGACAGTTGCCCAGCGGCGTGTTCAATTCATGCGCGATGCCGGCCACCAGTGAGCCCAGGGCCGCCATTTTTTCGGCGCGAAGCAAGTCGTCTTGCGTGTGTCGCAAGGCGGTCAAGGTCTGCTGTAACTCGGAGGTCCGGTTTTCGACACGGGTTTCCAGTTCAACATTCAGCCGCTCCAGATCGCGCTGCGCCTGGCGCTGTGCAGAGACGTCACGGGCGATGGCCAGCCAGCCACTGGGTTTGCCATTGCGGCCACGCATCAGGCTGGTGGTCAGGGACACATTCAAGTGGTGGCCATCTTTTCTGACATAACGCCAAGCGCTGGTCACTGTGTCGTGCTCGAACTTCTGCGCCATGAAGGCGTCGATGTCGAAGGTGAGTCCGTCATCGGCAGGATTCAGCTGAGCGCCCCATGACTGCAGTTCTTCTTTGACGTGAATTCGAGCCACGGATTGCCCCAGCAATTCGCTCTCGGCATAACCCAGCATCAACTCGGCACCCCGATTGAAAAGCACAATCCGGCCATTCAGGTCGGTGACGATGATGGAAACCTCTCGGGCAGAGTCCAGTACCGCTTGCAGGCGATCCTTGGTCAACTGCAGCGTGGCCTCCGACTTGCGCAGAGCAAGCTCGGCCAATTTGGTGTCCGTGATGTCGCGGCCCGTGCCGCGATAACCGGCGAATTGCCCCAAATCGTCGAACAGGGGTTCACCGGAAATGGAGACGTGGCGCAATTCACCCTTGGCGCTGATCTGTGAATATTCGAAGTTACGGAAAGGTTCGTGACGCTCGACTTGCGCGATGTGGTCCGTCCAGTCGATATGAGGGTCGGCCTCCGGCGATTCCCAGCGCCGAAGTCCAAGAATGCGCGGAGAGAAGCTGCCGGTTGCGCCGACATTGTCACGCGAGTAGTACACGAAACGGTACTGGGCGTCTTGCTCCCAGACCCAATCCGCAGACAATTCGGTCAGGCTGCGGAAGCGCTCTTCAGCCACCTTTGTCGCGCGCTGATTGCGCTGACTTTCTTCAATCTGCCTGGAGAGCCTGCGGTTCTTGGCCTGCAACTGCCGCCGCCGATGCACGACCACGCCAGCCAGACCCGTCAGTGCGGCCGTGGCAAGCAAGCCAGCCATGACCTCAACGCCCAGCCAGTCTGAAAATAGGTTGGGCTGGGCTTGCGGGGCCCCCAGGAGAATCCATGTCGCACCTGGCAGATGGACGAATTCTTGGGCGCTATTGTCCCGGTCCTGTGTTGCAGGATCGCCCCAGACCAGTGATCCCTTTTTGTGTTGCTCTTCATCCCATTGATACAACGCCAGCGTCAAACGGGGATGCTCAGTGAGCCCTGCCGCCTGGATGAACTTGCCCAAATCGCTGACCACCGAGACCACCCCCCAGTAGGCTGGCGCCGTCCCGTCCAGTTGGGGGAGAAAGACTGGCGTGCGTTGGATGATGCCGATGCCGCCTTGCACCAGCTTCACCGGTGCGACGAGCAAGGCTCGCCCTTGGCTGCGCGCCAGCTGGATCTGCGCATATTGAATGGGAATGCTGCGGTACTGGAGGTTGATGACGGACTCATTGCCCGTGACGGGATACACGAACCGCGCTACATCGTCAGGCGCGGCGACGATGTTTCGAACCTGTGGCAGCAGTGTGATCACACGCTGGCTCAAGGCATTGAAACGCTCCGGGGTGATGCCGCCGTCGAGCTGGATCATCGCCTCGAGGCTCAGCGTTGGCCCGAAGGTGGCTTGCGCGGTGGCCTCCAGGCGGGCGCGCACCGTACTTAAATCCTGGAGCAGGCGGCTGTGTTCCTGGGCCCGGTCTTGTTCATGGCGTGCTTGGCCGAGCATAAAGCACAGCGTCAGGCCCACCAGCGAGGTGACCACCAGCGGCCAATACGTTAGGGCAATGACCGGCCGGTACCTGCTGCGACTCGCAGGCGGGGACCAAGGGGTGTCTGGGCTGGGGGACTTGCTCGTTGCCAACTCGCTGCTCTCGTTGTGACGCGACACCAGGACTTTCAAGAAAGTCGCCCGTTCAATAGGCATGAACGGATACGGCCAACTGTGCAACGAATGTGTGTGCCACGCAACTGGGGTTGGCCTGCAGCCAGGCATTCGGTTCGCCTGCGCGGGTGTTGAATTTGCACGTTATGCCGGCCCCCGGGCTTTGCGCCACCGAGGAGGGCATTGCGACCTTCAAATTCGGGCGGTGGATCGACGCCACAAGCCCGGGTGAGGCGAAAGTAACGCCAAGCTGGCATAGACTGCCCGCACCCTTGCCAAAATGCATTGTGCCCAAGCCCTGCGTGAACGATTTGACTGTGCCTTCTTCCCTGCGCCAACTGCGGCTTGACGCGCTGCGCGGCCTTGCCATCATCTGGATGGCTTGCTTTCATTTTTCTTTCGACCTCAACCACTTTGGCTGGATTCGACAAGACTTTTACCGCGACCCCTTCTGGACCGGGCAGCGTACGGCCATCGTCAGCCTCTTTTTGCTGTGTGCCGGCATGGGGCAGGCGCTGGCTCAGCATCAGGGCTTGAGCTGGTCGCGTTTTTGGCGGCGTTGGGCGCAGGTGGCTGCTTGCGCGGTTCTGGTGTCGATCGGGTCGTGGTTGATGTATCCAGACAGCTTCATCAGCTTCGGTGTACTGCACGGCATGGCGGTGATGTTGCTGTTGCTGCGTGTGAGCGGGCGGGCCATGTCGAATAGGGTGTGCGTGCTGCTTGGCACGGTGGCCATAGGGCTGCCGCAGTGGGTTCAACACTCTTTCTTCGACACCCGCTTGACTAACTGGTTAGGTCTTGTGACCCACAAACCAGTCACCGAAGACTATGTGCCGGTCTTGCCGTGGCTCGGCGTGATGTTGTGGGGCTACGCGTTGGCACGCTGGCTCTTGCGCGCCAGGCCTGCGTTGCTGGCCGGCCCGGTGCCGGCTTTTCTGCATCCGGTAGCCGTTTTGGGGCGCTGGTCCTTGAGTTTTTACATGGTGCATCAACCGGTTTTGATCGGCTTGCTGATGCTGATTGGTACCATGCGAACATGAGCTCCAACAAAATTCTCTTCGGCTTTCATGCCGTTACCGTGCGCCTGAAGACGCATCCCACCACCGTCAGCGAGATCCACGTTGACGCCACGCGCCGTGACCAGCGCATGAAACAGTTTGTTGAACGCGTCAAATCCAGCGGCGTGAAGCTGGTGGAAAGCGATGATGAGCGCTTGGCCAAGATCGCCGGCACCACGCGCCATCAAGGGGTTGTAGCCCGCGTTCAAGCCGTGGCGCTGGCCAATTCCTTTGACGATGTGATGGACCAGATTCAGGGCATGCCCATGCTTTTGGTGCTGGACGGCGTGACCGACCCCCACAATCTGGGTGCCTGTCTGCGTGTGGCCGATGGCGCCGGCGCGCAGGCTGTCATCGCCCCGAAAGACCATGCCGTGGGCCTGAATGCCACCGTGGCCAAAGTTGCCAGCGGTGCCGCTGAAACGGTGCCTTATGTGATGGTGACCAACCTCGCCCGCACCTTGGGCGAGCTCAAGGACTTCGACATCTGGGTGGTCGGAACCTCCGACCAAGCCGAGAAGTCCATCTATGACCTGGACCTGAATCGTCCGGTCGCACTGGTGCTCGGCGCTGAAGGTGACGGCATGCGTCAGCTGACCGCCAAGACCTGTGACGAGTTGGTGCGCATCCCGATGGCCGGCGGGGTGGAGAGCCTCAATGTATCGGTGGCAGCCGGTGTCTGCCTGTATGAAGTTGCGCGGCAACGGGCGGCTGCAGCCAAGTCAAAAAACTGAGCTGGCCACTGAGCTCACAACGGAGGGACACGCGATGTCGGTCATTGAAGTCAATCACCCGCTCGTCAAACACAAGATCGGCCTGATGCGGGAGGCCGATATCTCCACCAAGAAATTTCGGGAATTGACGGGCGAGGTGGCGCGGCTGTTGGCCTATGAGGCGACGGCCGACTTTCCGCTCGAAAAAACCACCATCGACTGCTGGAGTGGCCCGACGGAGGTTGACCAGATCGCCGGCCGCAAGGTGACGGTGGTGCCAATCTTGCGGGCAGGCCTGGGCATGCTGGATGGCGTGCTGGACATGATCCCTAACGCCAAAATCAGTGTGGTTGGCTTGGCGCGGGATCATGAAACTTTGCAACCAGTTCACTACTTCGAACGTTTTGTGGGCCAGCTGGAAGAGCGCACCGCCTTGATTGTTGACCCGATGTTGGCCACCGGTGGTTCCATGGTCGCCACGATTGAACTGTTGAAGCGCCGGGGCTGCAAAGACATTCGCGCCTTGGTGCTGGTGGCCGCGCCAGAAGGGGTCAAGGTACTCACCGCGGCGCATCCGGACGTGCGCTGCTGGACCGCCACCATCGACAGCCATCTGGACGAACGTGGCTACATCATTCCGGGTTTGGGTGACGCAGGCGACAAGATCTTTGGCACCAAGGAGTAGGGCCACGGCCCAAGCCGGGTGCTTTCTTTTGCTTTGCGGCCTGCTTAGACCCAGCCAATGGCACCCAGCACGCCGCCGCCCAGCACCATCCAGACGAGGCCCAGCCGGGTTTTCAGCGTGAGCAGCACGGTCAGGGCGATCATGCCCACCATGGCCCAGCGATGCTGCGGCACGCGCAGATAAGGCTCGGCCAGCAACCAGCCGGTGGCCAATACCAGACCCAGGGTCAGCGGTGCCATGCCCAGGGTGAATGAGCGCACGCCCCGTGTGTCCTTGTAATTGCTGGCCCAGCGCGTGGCAGCTAAAACCAGGGTAGTGGAGGGCAGCACGATGCCCGCCAGGGCGGCGGCGGCGCCCGGCAGACCGGCAACATTCCAACCCAGCAACGCTACAAACAATAGATTGGGCCCCGGCGCAGCCTGCGCAAGGGCGATTGAATTGGTGAACTGGGTGTCGCTGATCCAATGCTGTTGTCCGACCAGATAACGGTGCATCTCTGGGGCTGTTGAAATGGCTCCGCCGATCGACAGCAAGGACAGCGCCATGAAATGCAAAAACATCGGCCCTAGTTGAGGGGCGAGGGTGGCGAACACGCTCATGGCTTCAGCCCGCGCCAAGCGGCCCACATGCCCAGCGGCCCCAGCACCGCCAGCACCCAAGGCAGCGGCAGCCTGAACACGACCATGGCCAGCAGGGTCAAACCCGCCAGTGCCCAGGCTTGCAGCCGCCCCATGGCATTTTTCTGCAGAGAGGGCACCAGCTTGATGCCGGTGGCCAGAATCAGGCCCGCCGATACCGCACCCATACCCCGCAGGGCGTTGCTGACAAGGGGGTGGCCAGCCACATGGCTGTACAGCGTGGCAATCGCCAAGACAATGATGGCGGGCAGCAGCAGCATGCCGGCCAGGGCGGTGAACGCGCCGCGCAAGCCGAAATAGCGGTCACCGATCATCAAGGAAAGGTTGACCACATTGGGGCCGGGCAGCACTTGCGCGACGGCCAGCGCTTCAACAAACTCTTCTTGGCTCAGCCAACCCAGTCGCTCGACGAGTTCACGTTGCGCCACGGCCAGCACGCCGCCAAATCCCTGCAGGGCCAGGCGGTTGAAGGCGCAGTACAAGGCCCAGAGCGAAGCGGGGCGGGCTTGCATCAGCGCAGCACTTTCAGGGCTTCGGGGTTGACGATATGGCTGGGCTGGCTCTTGATGAAGTTCAAGACGTTGTCGAACGCGGCGTTCAGATAAAGCTCGTAACTGTCCAATTCAACGTATCCAATATGCGGCGTGCAAACCGCATTTTCCATGCGCAATAGGGGGTGTCCTTGCAGCACAGGTTCGGTTTCGAACACATCGATGGCCGCCATGCCGGGGCGGCCCCGGTTGAGGGCGGAGACCAGCGCGCCTTCATGAATCAATTCAGCACGTGAGGTGTTGACGAACAGGGCTGTCGGCTTCATACGGGCGAAGTCTTCAGGGGTGATCAAACCCGCCGTGTCGGGGCACAAGCGCAGATGCAGGCTCAGCACATCGCAGGTTTCAAAGAATTGCTCACGGCTGCTGGCCACTTGATGTCCGTCAGCGGATGCGCGCAGCCGTGAGGCTTCACCGCCCCACACCTGAACCTGCATGCCGAATGCGCGTGCGTAGCCCGCTACCAACTGCCCAATGCGCCCATAACCCCAAATACCCATGGTCTTGCCATGCAAGACCATGCCAAGCCCGAAGTTGGGCGGCATGGACGCCGCCTTGAGACCTGATTGCTGCCAGGCGCCATGTTTCAGATTGCCGATGTACTGGGGCAGCCGGCGCATGGCGGCCATGATCAGCGCCCAGGTCAACTCTGCGGGCGCGATGGGCGAGCCCACCCCTTCAGCCACCGCAATGCCCAGGCGGGTGCAGGCTTCGACATCAATGTGCGCGCCAACCCGCCCGGTTTGCGAGATGAGCTTGAGCTTGGGCAGTTTTTCAAGCAACTGCCGATTGAACTGTGTGCGCTCGCGAATCAGGACCAGCACTTCAGCATCTCTGAGCCGGACCGACAATTGCCCGATGCCTTTCACCGTGTTGGTGAAGACCTTGGCGTTGAGGTGTTCGAGTTTGGCTGCACAGCGCAATTTGCGCACCGCATCCTGATAGTCGTCGAGAATCGTAATGTTCATGAGTGCCAAGCATTTTGCCTTGAACAGCACCCATGGCGGCGGCTCCCGCCGAACCGGGCGAGAAATTCCTGCGTGAGATGAAACGAGATGAACTCAGGTGAGGCGGGCAGGCCCGATCATGCTGGTTTTGTGCTTAGCCAAAGAGCCCGGTGCCGCTCAACTCGCCGGTGCAATCAATGCTGTGTGGCTGACTCATTCATGGCGCGCAGGCTCATGCCGGCGTGGGTGTGCAGAAAGACGTTGATCACGTCGAGCCGGCGTTCAGCCTCGAACTGTGAAAATGCGCGTGCCACCTCGGTATAGATCCAGGTGCGTAGATGCCAGAGGTCGCGCAAACTGCGGCTGCGATGAATGCTGCGGGTGAGCTCTTCGATGCGCTCGCCGGCCAGGCCCTCCAGCGCGGCCTGAAATTGCGCTCGCGCGGCCGCCAATTGGGTGGAGGGACGCTGCGGCCTGGCGGGTGCCTTGCCAAACCAGGGGTCGGGGTCGCCGGGCATCCAGCGCATTAGGCTGTGCCATAGCGAATCGCCGCCTGTGCTGGATTGGCGAGGCGGCGGATAGCTCGAACTGCGCGTGTGCTGCGAGGGTGATAGGGTGGATGGTGCACCCCGTGTTCTGGCCCAACGAGTCAATAAGGCATTCAGCATGATGTGCTTTGCTTTTTTAGTGACCGCCCAGCGGCCTCATTCCCCTCCTGGGGTACAGATTGATTCTCGGCAAAGCGTGCGCAGACTGAAGGCGGGAATTGCAGGGTTCTGTGCCCGTAGTTTTCTTTGCTCCAGCTTTGTGCCAACAGCACATGCAGAACTGGCGTTAGGCCACTAAGGCGGGCGGGGGGGCGCAAGGGCGCAACCCGCCCGTGAAATTGCGCCGCACAAAGAAGGGAACTGTCGCCCATTCACCCTGCAAATTGGAGGCATTGCTTGGATGTGCAGCTTCTAACATCACAGGCAAGCCATCACGTGTCCGCCAGTGGCCGGTCCTTTGGGCCTGTGCCATGCCTGTCAACCCAGCTTGTTGCAAGTCGTTCTTGCAGCCGAAGATTCATGGACCTCTCATCACCTGCCGTCAATTTGCCCGAGATGTCGCCTGGCGCCCAAACCGCCATGGCGAAGGTCGAACAGCTGCTTGCGCATGCGGGCTCAGGGAACATGCCTTTTGATGAATTGATGCGCCATGCATCGAGCTGGGAATCTGTCGGCATGGTGGATGCCGCCGCCTTGCTCTACCAGAACTGGATCGCCGCGACGCGTTCGGTCTACCTGCACATCGCTTGCTACAACTGGGGGGCCTTGCTGGGCACGGCCCGCAAGCACGTGGAGGCTGAGCGCGCCTATCGGCTGGCCCTGAGCCTGAACGCGAATTTCAAGCAAGCTCGCTTGAATCTGGGGCACCAACTGGAGCACCAGGGGCGCATTGAGGACGCGCTGACCGAATGGCTCGCGGTGGCCGAAATGGAGAATCTCAAGGCCGAGCCGGGTGAGGGCCTGACGTTCAGGCTGCACGGGCTCAACAACGCAGCCCGCATGCTGGAAACGCAACGGCGCTTTCCTGAAGCGGAGGCGCTGATGCGCTTCAGCTTGCTGCTCAAGCCCACACAGGGTGATGTGATCCAGCACTTTGTTCACATTCGTCAAAAGCAGTGCGCCTGGCCGATCTACCAACCCTTCGGCCAGGTGACGGCAAACCAGTTGCTGGTCAACACCTCGTTGCTGGCCACCTTGAGTGCAACAGACGACCCTGCTGTGCAACTGATGGTGGCGCAGCGATTTGTACATGATCGCGTAAAGGCGCCGCCCGAGGGCTTGCCCCTGCACCAGCAGGCTGCAGCGAAGAAGCCCCGAACAGGGCGCATCAAGATTGGCTACCTGTCGGGCGATTTGTGCATGCATGCGGTGGGTTTGTTGACCGCCGAATTGTTTGAGCTGCATGACCGCGAGCGCTTCGAGGTGCATGCTTTTTGCTGGAGCCGTGAAGACGGCACGCCCCTGCGCGCCCGCTTGATGGCGGCCATGGACAAGACCGTGTCGATTGCCGGGCTCAACGACACCCAGGCTGCGCAGATGATTGCCGACGCCGGCATTGACATCTTGGTGGACCTGCAGGGCCTCACCGCGGGCGCCCGGCCTAACATCCTGACCCAGCGGCCAGCTCCGATTCAGGTCAGCTACCTTGGGTTGCCGGCAACCTCGGCCATGCCAGGTGTGGACTGGATCATTGCCGACCGCTTCGTGATGCCACCCGAATACCTGCCGTACTGCACTGAAAAGCCCATCTACCTGCCGAATTGTTATCAGGTCAGCGACCGCCAGCGCGAATCGGGCGCCGTGCCCACGCGGGCGCAGTACGGCCTGCCCGCGCAAGGCTTTGTGTTCTGCTCGTTCAACAACAATCACAAATTCAGCGAAGAGATGTTCCGCTGCTGGATGCGCATCTTGAACCGGGTGCCTGATTCGGTGCTGTGGCTGCTGGCTGACAACGATTGGGCCCAGGCCAATATGTTGCGTGTGGCTGCCGAGTCAGGTGTCGCGGCAGAGCGCCTGATTTTCGCCCCGCGCGTGGCACCACCCGACTACCTGGCCCGATTTGTTCTGGCCGATCTGGTGCTCGATACCTTTCCCTACAACGCCGGTACAACCGCCAGCGATTGCTTGTGGATGGGCACACCCATCCTGACCCGTTCCGGCCGCAGCTACATCTCGCGGATGGCGGGCAGTTTGTTGAGCGCCGTCGGCTTGCCCGACCTCATCACCTTCAATTTGCCCGACTATGAGGCGCGTGCGGTGCAAATTGGCTTGAATCCGGCACGTGCTGCGTCTTACAAGCGCTATCTGCAAGACTTCGGGCGTCAATCGGCCTTGTTTGACATGCCTCGTGTCGTCCGCGACATGGAGGCCGAGTTTGAGCGCCTGGCCCTGCAAGAACGGTTGCAGGCATCATGAGTGCGTCTGGAAATTTTGTACTCAAGAAAGGCATTGAACCCGTCGAAATACAGGGTTACGGCCATCGGTATGGGTGCGCCCAGTTTTTGAATCTTTGTTTGCCCGGATGCCTGAGGGACCGCGATCGTGTCACGCCATGACCCATTTTTTGACGGAAGCCCAGGTGCAGCCGCCAAGGGCTTGCGCTTGGCGGCCGACAATTCGGTAGAACAGCCGCCTGCGCCGGTCGACCCCCTGGAAAACTTGGCGGAAGCGCCGATTGGCGACCCTTTGCTGCAGGCCCTTTCCTGGCTGACCCGTTTCCACGGCACGCCGCGCTCCGCTGAATCGCTGCGGGCCGGCTCACCCGTAGAGGGCCCTTTGGCACCCGACCAGGCCCTGCGCGTGATGCGCGAGGCAGGCTACAACGCCGGTCTGCTGCGAAAAGGCATCGACGACATCAATCCGGCCCTGATGCCGGCGGTGCTCTTGCTCAATGAAGGCGATGCCTGCGTGCTGGTCAAGCGCCTGGACGACGGCAGCAGCGCGGGTGGCGGACGCTACGAGGTCGTTTTTCCCGGGCCGGAGGCGGCGAGCTGCGCGGCGACGACGGCCGAGCTGGACCCGGAGTACAGCGGCTTTGTCATGGTTGCCTCGCCGCAGCAGGTGTCAGACGCACACCTGCGCAACCCGCGCGACACCTTGCTCAAGCCCGACGGCCCGCACTGGTTGTGGAGCACGCTACGCCGCTTCATGCCCTACTACCGGGCGGCAATGTTGGCGGCCTTGTTGAGCAATGTGCTGATGCTGGCGTCGGGTATGGTCACCTCGGTCATTTACGACAAGGTGATTCCGCACCAAGCCATGGTGACCTTGTGGACCCTGGCCATCGGCGCCATGGTGGCCTTGCTGTTTGACACTTTTTCGCGCCAGTTGCGCAGCCATTTGATTGATCTGGCGGGGCGTAAAACCGACCTCATCATCGGCGCCAAGCTGTTCCGCCAGACCCTGGGCGTGCGCATGGAAAACAAGCCCGCGTCGGCCGGCTCCTACGCACACTATCTGGCGCAGGTCGAAACCGTGCGGGACTTTTTCACCTCCGCCACCATGTCGGCCTTGACCGACCTGCCGTTTGTGGCGGTTTACGTGGCGATGACCTTTGTCATCGGCGGCCCCTTGGGCTGGGTGCTGGTGCTCTCCATGCCTTTGATCATCGGCTTCAGCATGGCGATTCAGCGCTCATTGCGCCAAGCCATGCGTACCAATATGGCGGAGACCGCCGACCTGCACGGCACCCTGGTCGAAGCGGTGGAAGGCCTGGAAGACCTCAAAACCTGCGGCGCCGAAGGGCGCTTTCTGCGCCGTTACGAAACCAGCACCGCCATCGCTGCGGAATCCGCCTTGCGCTCACGCACCCTGAGCAGTTGGAGCAGCAATTTCACGATGACCATTCAGCAAAGCGTGAACATCGTGATGCTGGTTTGGGGCGTCTACCTGATTCAGGATGGCACCATCACCGCCGGTGCCCTGATCGGCGCAGTGATGTTCGCCGGCCGGGCCATTGCACCGCTGGGCAGCCTCGTTAGCCTGGGCACGCGCTACCAGGGTGCGCGGGCAGCCATGTTGTCGCTGGACCGCATGATGGCGGAGCCGACAGAGCGCGACGGGTCTCGCAATTATGTGCCCTTGAATGCGATCACCGGGCGCATGGCCTTGCTCGACATCGGCTTCTCCTACCCCATGGTGGGGGATGGTCATGCGCCCAAGGTGCTCAAAAATGTCAACCTGCAGATCAATCCAGGTGAGCGCATTGCGGTGTTGGGCCGGATCGGCAGCGGCAAATCAACCATCCTGCGCCTGCTTGCCGGCCTGTATCAGCCGACCGAGGGCATGGTCGATGTCGACGGCATTGACTTGCGGCAGATTGACCCGGCTGAGTTTCGTGCCCGCGTGGGCTTTGTTTCGCAAGAGCCGCGGCTCTTCCACGGCACGCTGCGAGACAACGTGTTGATGGGGCGTGGTCATCTCGATGCCAGCCGCCTGGTTGAGGTGGCGCGGCTTACCGGCTTGGACCGGGTGGTGGCGGGGCATCCCAAGGGATGGGACCTGCCGGTGGGCGAAATGGGCGGTTTGTTGTCCGGCGGGCAGCGCCAATTGGTGGCCCTGGCTCGCAGTTTGGTCAGCAAGCCGCAGCTGCTGCTGATGGACGAGCCCACCAGTTCGATGGACGCGCAGTCCGAAATGGCCTTTTTGCGGCAGCTGCGCGACGCTGCGGGTAGCTGCACTTTGGTGGTGGTGACACACCGGCCTGCGGTGCTGGAGCTGGTGTCGCGCATCGTCGTGGTGGATGCCGGGCGTGTGGTGCTTGATGGCCCCCGCGATCAGGTGCTGGCGGCGTTGTCTGGGGTGCGCCCCGCGGCGCCGGCCGAGGCGCAAGCACCCGCAGGTGCGCAAGGCAATCTGCACATGCATCCCGCCGCTCAGCCGGTGCAACGCTCTGCTTCGGTGTGATAACCCATGGATCGAACTGACAAAGGCGCAGGTCTGGCGCTCACCCGAAAAGAGAGCCTGTTCGTCAACGCGTTGCACAGCGCGGAGATCGACGAGCCGCTCCCGCGGGTGACCTGGGTGCTGTACTTGATGGCCGTCGTCTTGGTGGCCGGCCTCACTTGGGCATCACTGGCCAAGGTGGATGAAATTGCACGTTGCGATGGACGCATCGTGCCAGACGGCCGGGAGCAGGTGATCGCCAGCTTGGAAGGCGGCATCCTGCGCGAGCTGTATGTGCGCGAGGGCATGCAGGTGGAGGCGGGGCAGGAATTGGCTCAACTGGACCCGACCCGCGTTGAAGCCTCCCAGAACGAAGGCAATGCCAAGCGGGTGGCCTTGATGGCGCAAGCCGCTCGGCTGTCGGCTGAAGCCTCGGGCCATGCGCTGAAGTTTCCGCCCGAGGTGTTGGCCGTGCCGCGTTTGGCGGACGCTGAAACCGAGGCCTACGAGGCCCGCCGGCGCGCCATGGACGAAGCCACAGCCAGTGTCAGTCGCAGTACCGCGTTATTGCAGCGGGAGCTGAAGATCTCGCAGGACATGGCCGCCAAGGGCCTGATGTCTGATGTGGAGTTGATGCGCCTGAGCCGCCAGATCAACGAGATGCAACAGCAGCGCATGGAGCGCATCAGCCGCTTTCGCCAAGACGCCAGTGGTGAGTTGGTGCATGTGCAGAACGAGTTGGCCCAGCTGGATGAACAAATGGTGGTGCGCCAGGACGCGTTGACGCGAACCATTCTGCGCTCCCCGGTGAAGGGTGTCATCAAGTCCATCAAAAATGGCACACTTGGCGGCATCATCGCCAGCGGTGCCACCTTGATGGAAATTTCGCCCGTGGGACCGCGGGTGCTGATCGAGGCCCGCGTCAAACCCCGTGACATCGGCTTTGTGCGTGTGGGGCAGGTGGCTGAAGTCAAATTGTCGGGTTATGACTTCAACGTCAACGGCGGGCTGGAGGGCAAGATCGACTACATCAGCCCCGACGCAATGGGCGAGACCGAGAAAAACGCCGAGAACGGCTACTACCGCGCCATCGTCGCCGCCGAGCACAACAACCTGCTTTTCAAGGGCAAGCCCTTGCCCGTGATCCCTGGCATGGCCGCCACGGTTGAAATCAAAACCGGCGAACGCTCGGTACTTAGCTATTTGATGCGCCCGATGATGAAGTCGCGTGAAGCGCTGAGAGAGCGCTGAGAGAGCGTTGAGAGAGCGTTGAGAGGCGGCGCTGAGCGCGCGCTGATTGGGCGTCGATCACGTGTTGAGCGACCGTCGCCCATGGGCCTGAAGCGCCCCCGTATCGATGTGGCAATTTTTGAGCCCCTGGGGGTGAAGTTGGCCAGGCAAACCGTGCCATTTGCACGTTAGCGCTGAATTTGAACAATCCAGCCCGGGCTTATCGAGCCATTGCCTAGGGACCAGGCGTGATGTAGTAGAGGCAACGACAGCGTGTCTAAGTCTGCTGCGTTCAGCCCATGTCAAAAACGCATTTTCTCAAGTCCTTGTTGCTGGCCCCAAGGTTTGCTTCGCTGCTCGTGTTGGCCTGCGCCGGTCCTTGCCTTGCGCAGGGCCGCTGCAATGAAGACGAGTCGGCTGCAGTCCGCCTGGCGCGAGACACCGGCGGCAGCGTCTCCGCCACGCCGGAAACCAGCACGATCGACCCCCGCCAGCAGCTGCAGGACCTTGTTGCGCTTTCGCTTCGCCGCAGTAATTCAATGGGTGCCATCCGCTTGCTGACGCTGGCAGCCGAGGCCGATGTTGAAGAGGCCAAAGCGGCACGGCTGCCCACGGTGAATCTGGTCGGCTCAGGCGCCTATGTTGGCAACGTGCAGCCCGGCCAAGACACCGTCAAGGGCAGCCAAGCTCGTGGCTCCTTGATGGTGAGTGCACCATTGTTTGATTTTGGCCGCATCACCAAAATGACCGAGTGGCGCACCCAACTGGCTGAAGTGGCAAAGTTGGGCCAAAGTGCCGCAGAAGAACAACTGGCGTTGCAGACCATCTCGCTCGCCCTGGACCGAAGCCGTTATGTGCTGCAGGCCCAGGTCTACAGCCAATATGTGCGGCGCATGAGTTGCCTCGTGGATTCACTCGAAGTGATCACCAAGGCCGACCGTGGCCGTGCCAGTGAACTGGTGCAGGCGCAGAAGAGCCTGCAGCAAGCCGACCTGTCCTACGAGGGGAGTTTGTCTGCTTTGCGCCAGACGGAGGTTCGGCTGCGCCGTTTTGTTGGCGAACAACTGCCGCCCAGTGCCCCCATGAGCAATGTGCTGGCGCGATTGCCCGACTTGAATGAAATGCAGCAAGACATTCTTTCGGCCCCCGACATCAACCAGGCCAGCGCGACGGCCAAGGCGTCCCGCAGTTATGCGGAGTCAGTGCTGGCCGGACAAAAGCCCAGCGTCAACCTGACGGTGGGCACCAACTCGACCGTGGGCACCGGCAAAGAGACCGATTGGAACGGTGGTGTGCAAGTCAATATTCCGCTCTATCAGCCCGGTGCCGATGCCACCTTGATGGCCGCGCACCGGCGCGCCCAATCAGCATTGCTGCAGCGTGACGATGCCATCGAGGCCAAGCGCTATCGGCTGCTGGAGGTGTACGAGGTCGCTTCCTCCGCATTGGACCGCGCACGCCGGGTGGTGGACATCTTGCGCAACAGCGACAAGCTGCGCTCCGCCACGCTGCAGCAATGGCAGCAACTCGGTAAGCGCTCATTGTTTGACGTGATGGGTGCAGAGGGCGATTACTACGCCAACCGGGTCGCCCATGTGAATGCCTTGTTCGATGCCGAACAGGCCGTGGCCCTGATGTGGTCGATGGGGCGTGGTGTGCAGACGCCTTTGCGTTGATTGCCTGGCTCAAGTCTTCAAAAAATTTTCATTCGTTGAAAGTCCCTTATGCCTTTAGTTTCAATCTTGATCCCTGTCTACAACCGGGAGGCTTTGGTGGTGCGT
The DNA here is from genome assembly GCF_028595305.1 of Roseateles koreensis. GTDB lineage: Bacteria > Pseudomonadota > Gammaproteobacteria > Burkholderiales > Burkholderiaceae_C > Paucibacter_A > Paucibacter_A koreensis. Next base: position 76,231 of record NZ_JAQQXS010000017.1, read on the forward strand.
GCGGTCGAGGCGGCTCTGGCGCAGACGATTGCCGACATTGAAGTGGTGGTGGTCGACAACTGCAGCACTGACAACACCTATGCGGTGGTCGAGACCATTGCCAAGCGGGATGCGCGGGTCAAGTTATTCAGGAATGAGACCAATATCGGGCCGGTTAAAAACTGGCTTGCCTGCGCCAATTACGCGACAGCGCCTTATGCCAAATTGTTGTTCAGCGATGACTTGATTGCCCCCAACTTTGTCGAGCGAACCTTGCCGGCGCTGATCAATCCGGAGTGTGGTCTGGTCTACAGTTATGCCGTGGTGGGGCGGGAGGAATGGAAGGGCGTGGAGCAATACCGTGCCTTCCGCGGCAACACCAACTTCGCTCGCGAGTATTTCCTGCGCAGCACGACCTATATCGAGCATTTCACGCCGGTTTCACCGGGCGCAGCCCTGTTGCGTACTGCGGACCTGCGCAAGAATTTGCTGACGGAGTTGCCGGGTATTCCGGACTACGACTTCAATCGCACCGGCGCGGGGGTCGACTGGCTGATCTACACCTTGACGGCGCTGGCCTACCCCTATGTCACGTATGTGGACGAGCCGTTGACCTTTTTCTTTGCGCACGACAACTCAATCTCTGGCGCCAATGAAAACAACCTGGTGCCTGAAGGTTATGCACTGGCTCGCCAATGGTTGAAGCATGTGGTCAAGGGACTGTGAGCGTTATGGCCCTGGCGTGCTGAATGGCGGGCTGCATCGGGCCGTTATCGTTTGACAAAATATTGGCAGAGCTTTGTACAGAAGCTCTGCCTTTGTCATTTGTGCCAGAGCGGCACGCACAGGTCCAAGGGCTTTTGCGGCACCGTCGTTAATTCTTGAAGACGCTGAACGATCAGCCGTGTGATGCCACGACGAATGCGGGGTTGACGTAGAGCGCCATGCCTTGGCGGCGCATGGCCTGATGCAGGGGTACGTGCTCGCACACCTCGCGGCCGTCGAGAATGCCCGTATAGCGGGCGTTGCTGAAAGCGCTGGCCTTGTAGATGGCCATGCCGCCGAAGGCCGAATCCACCGGCAACCAGCCCGTCATGCCGCGCCAGTCAACCTGGAGATAGGACGCCGCAAAATGAACAGCCAGCGGTCGCCCCAGGGCTGCATCCAATTCGGTCCCCAGAGTCATGAAGTCGGTGGGGCACAGCACCGGGTGGCGCAAAGCCCAGATGTCGTAGTACATGCCGGCATTCACGGGCATCACCGCATCCCAGCAGGCTGACTTCTGGAAATTGCTCAGAAAGCCCGCCTCGCTTGGGAATTCATCGCCAACAGGGCCGTCCAGGTCGGCAAAGCAAATGTAGTCGCTGGCCTCGGTCAGCGCGCGTTCAAGCAGACGATTTCTCGCGTAGGCTAGGCGGGCGGTGCGTTCTTGTAGCTTTGCGCCTAAGCCGGGCTCACTGATCAATTCGATCGGAAATTTTTCAGCCAAGGCCATGATGGCCGCTGGCGTGCCGTCGCTGGAATCGTTTTCAAAAATGATGATCTTGTAACTGCTGAAAGCTTGGCCGAGTTGCGCCAGCTTGGCCACGCTACGGCCAATGTTTGCGGCACATTGGCGTGCGCAGCCGACAAACACCATGCGCTGCTGCTTGACGCGCAGACGGGCTTCCTCAGGCGTCCAGTGAGGCGACTTTTTGATGAAGGCCTGCAGATCCAGGGGGCCGGCAGCCTGCACATCGATCCTGAAATTATGTGCGTTACAGGGCTTCTCGAATTTGAGGGTGAACTGTTTGTCGCCGCGTTGAACGCTGTGGGCAATTGGCTCCCACAAGCCTGCGTACAAGCCCCGTGATGCGTACACCGTCGGGTCCATCAGGTCGGTGTAGTTTGTCGCGCGGCAGACGATCTCATCGATGAAATCGAGCTCGGTGTTGGTCACGGTGAACGATGCAGTCGACATGGTGTTTGGAGAGGGCTCGGTTGAAGAGATCGGCGGGGAGTGCGCAGTGAAACGGCTCGGTGCGAGGAGCTGCCCGGCGCAAACGGGCATCAGCGCCTACATCAAGTCCACCAACTGCCGGGTCACCGTGCCCCAGGAATATTGCTGGCTCAGTTGCGCATGCGCCTGGGTACGGGCGGTGGCATCAGGAATTTGCTGTTCGACCACCTGCGTCATGGCGTGGCGCAGATCCGCCAGGTCAGGCACAACGAAGGCGCCGTCCACCTGGGGGGCATCTTCTCGCGTGCCCGGGCGGCTTTGTAGGCGGTAGCCCAGCGCTTCAGGCACAAAGTCGTCGGTGGCCCCGCCGCCGCTGACAATCACATGCGTGCCACAGCCCATGGCTTCGAGCACCGGCAGATTGAAACCTTCAGCGCGGTAGGGCGAAACGTAGGCATCTGATAAGGCATAAAGCGAGCGGATCTGCGGCAGGTTGAGGCTGCCAGACAGCACCGAGATGCCGTCACGAACCTGCGGCAGGCTGAGGTGCGGTGCGATGTTGGCCATGTCCGTGAACATTTTCTCCACGCCGATGCCGTACAGGCCTTTGTGGTCCTTGAGGATCAAGCGAACGGGCAAGCCGCGCAGGCGCAAATCGGCAAAGGCCAGCAGCAGCAGGTCAATGCCTTTGTTCCAGGTGGACACCCCGACATTGCAGAACACCACCTCATGCGGCTGAATGCCCAGGCCTTGGCGTGCGGCCATGCGCTGCTCGGCCGTCATGGGCATGAACACATCGGTCTTGTAGCCGTGCGGCACCACTTTGACTTTGTTCTCGTCAAAGCCGTAGTCGAGCAGGCGCTCGCGCGACCAGCGGGTGGGGGTGACCACAATGTCATCGCCGTCGGTGAGCGCTGCGGGCGTGAGATCGCCCGGCTCGAAGCTCTTGGGCGACAGGCCAAACTCAGTCACCACAAAAGTGACGTTACGTGCCGCACTACCCGGCGCACCTTTGCGAATGGGTGAGGCCACGCGCAGGCAGACATCGACAGGCGTATCGCCGGGGTCTTGCAGGGCGTCGATCACGGCTTGCTCTTCAGCCGAAAAGCCCGAGTCGAGTTTGCTGCGGTCCCAGTGCGGCAGGAAGTAGGGCGCGTCACGGTGGAAGAGGCGCAGCTGAGGCAGTTTGACCATTTCCAGAATCTGGTTCTGGTTGACCATGGCGATGGAGTGATTTACACCCCGCCAGCCTTCGATGCAAATGGTTTTCAAGCAGCGTCTCCCAAGAAGTGTGACCAGGAACCTTGATGTGGCACGCTCGGGAGTCAATGAAAACTCTCCTCGGAATGCCAAGCTTAGGTCTTGCCCGGCTATTGTGGTCGGGAAACCACCTCGACCAAATCGTGAACAATGACGCGGAGGCCACACAGTTCAGCAGTTATGGGTCCAACACTTTCACGCTGATGTATGAATATGTTGGCGATCCCAACGGTGGGCGGCAGCGTCAGATCAGCGGGCCGTTCAGCTTGTTGCGCAACTCTTCGTCCTCGGCCAGCTTGCGCGCCGCCAGGGCCATGGCCGCGTGGTGCGTGTCGAGGTCGGTTGCGGTGGCCGATGTGCTTGAACTCACCACCGCTGCCGTGGCCGTCGTTGTCGAACTGCTGGTGGTGTCTGTGCTGCCCCCCAGGAGATGGGTGCTCGGCGCCGCCAACACGTCGCTGATCGTCACAGTGGCATGGGTCGTGGTCGCTTGGGGCGTCACGTCTTTGGCGAACCACACGTCGGCCATTTCATGGGTCTTGCCGTCCGCCGTCTTGTAGCTGGACACCAGGCCCAGCAAGTTGCCGTGGTCCATCTGGCCGCTGGCCTTGGCGTTCAGGTCCAGTTCCACGATGCCGAGTGATTTCAGCGTCAGCAATTCAGCCGCGGTGGACTTGCCATCGCCGTTGGCGTCGACCCAGACCTTGAGTTGGTCGAAACCGGCGTCCGCAGCGCTGATTTTTCCGTCGTGGTTGCTGTCGAGTGCGGCCAGGGCCTGGTAGCCGTTGGCGGCGTGCTGCCCATTGGCGAGGATGGTGCCGGAGCCGAACAACTCTTTGCCGCTGGTGATTTGGCCGTCATTGCCTTGGTCGATCACCAACAGGCCGGAGCCCGAGCCCACCCAACCGTAGTGCTGAGTGTTGCCGTTGCCGATCAGGTCGAAGTTGACGCCCTGGGCGGCTGCCAAGGTGTGGATGCCGGTGCCGGCCAGGTCCAGCACGATGGGGGTCTGGGCCAGCAGGGCCGTGAGTTGCTCATTGCTCATCGCGGCTTTTTCAGCAGTGGTGAGTGCGGCGATCTGGTCCATGCTCATTGCCGAGATCTCGGTCGTGGTCAGTTGCTGGACCTGATCTGTCGTGAGGAATTGGATTGCGGTGGTGCTGATCCCCTGAATCTCAGCCGCGGTCAACGTTGCAAAGACGGTGGTGGAAATGGCACTCAACTCGTCCGTCGTCAGCGCATTGAACTGGGCGCTGCTGAAGGCCCCGATATGCCCAGCGTCCAGGGCGGCAAATGCGGCCGAGCCCAGCGCCTGTACTTGGTCCGTGTGTAAGGCCAAGAGGTGATCGGTGCTCAGGGCCAATACGTGATCTGTGGTCAGCGCCGCAATCTGCGCCGTTGAGAAGGCCGCAAGCGCCGTGGTGCTCAGCGCCTGAATCTGGTCGGTGCTGAGGGCTGCAAAGTCAGCGGTCAGCAAGCCGCCCACCTGGCTGCTGCTGAGCACTTCAAAGTCTGCCGAACTCAGCGCCTGGATGTGGGCCGTGTCGATAGCGCCAAGCTGTGCTGAGCTGACTATATGAAATTCAGCCGTGGTCAAGGCGGCGAGATGCTCGGTAGCCAGCGCACTGAATTCGGCCGTTGTAATGGCGGCAATCTGCGCGCTGCTCAGCATCTGGATTTGATCGGTGCTCAGGTGATTGAGCGCCACCGCGCCCATTCCTGCAATTTGCATGGTACTCAGTGCGTGGATTTGCGAGGAGGTCCATGCATCCATATTGGCAGCACTCAGGTTGCTCAACTCCCCGGTGCTCAACGCTGCGATTTGTACTGTGCTCAAAAATTGCATCTGCTCGGTGGTGAGCAGATTGAGCGAGTCGGAATTCATTCCAACCAACTGGCTGGTGGTGATGGCGGCAATCTGGGCAGAGGTCAAAGCCTCTAGATTGGCGGAGCTCAGGTTGGCCAGTGAATAAGTCGTCAACTCGGTGATCTGCACCGTGCTTAAGGCCTGGATCTGGTCTGTGGTCAGGTGATTGATTTCCGAGAAGCCGATTTCAAACAATTGATTGCTGGTCAGCGCGCGGATCTGGTCGCTGGTCAGTGCTACTAAAAGGTTAGTGCTCAAATTGGACACTTCCGCCGACGCCAGCCCGGCAATCTGCGTGGTGCTCAAGGCCTGGATCTGATCCGTCGTCAGGCTGTTGAGCCAGGTCGAGCTCATGGCTGCCAACTGGGTCGTGCTGAGCGCATGGACTTGGGCCGTGGACAGCGCGTCAAGATTACCTAAACTCAGGTTGGCCAGTTCATTGGTGCTCAGCGCCGCCATGTGCGCGCTGGTCAGCGCGGTGATTTCGTCGGTGGTCAGCACATTCAAATTGGCCGAGCCCAGTCCGGCAATCTGCGCCGTGGTCAGGGCTGCAACTTGGTCGGTGTTCAAGGCTTCGAGATTGATGCTGCCCAGGCTGTTCAACTGACTCGTGCTGAGGGCACGAATCTGCATACTCGTCAGCGCAACTAGATTGTCAGTACTCAGACCATACATTTCATTCGTTGACAAGCCCGCCACCTGCGCTGTGCTCAGGGCTTGGATCTGATCGGTGGTGAACATGTTGAGCTCGGCCGTGCCCAAGGATCGCAACTGGGTCGTGCTCAGCGCGCGCACCTGCGCGCTGGTCAATGCGTCCAGATTGCTTGAATTGAGGTTAGCCAACTCGCTGCTTGAAAGTCCAGCCACCTGGGCGGTGCCCAGCGCTTGCATCTGATCGGTGGTCAGTGTGTTCAGCTCGGCCGAGCCCATGCCCACCAGTTGCTGTGTGGTCAAGGCGCGGATCTGCGCGCTGGTCAAAGCCTCTAGATTTGTCGAGCTCATATTGCTGAGCTCAGCTGTAGATAGCGCAGCGACTTGCGCCGTGCTCAACCCTTGAATCTGGTCCGTGGTCAGGTTGTTGAGCTCTGCCGAGCCCATGCCGATCAACTGCTGTGTGGTCAAGGCGCGGACTTGGGCCGTGGTCAGCGCTTCCAGATTGGTTGAACTCAGGTTGAACAGCTCAGCGGTGGTCAGCACAGCCACCTGGGTGGTGCTCAAACCCTGGATCTGATCGGTGGTGAGGTTATTGAGCTCCGCTGAACCCATGCCCACGATCTGCGACGTGGTGAGGGCGCGGACCTGCGCCGTGCTCAGCGCCTCCAAATTGGTGGAGCTCAGATTGGCCAGCTCATTGGTGGTCAGCGCCGCGACATCGGCGGTGACCAACGCTGCCATCTGGGCCGTGGTCAGTGCATTCAGGTTGTTAGACCCGAGGCTGGCCACTTGGGTGGTGGTGAGTGCGGCGATCTGGTCGGTGGTCAGAGCATCGAGATTGGTCGTGCCCAGGTTGTTCAGCTGCGCGGTGCTCAGGGCGCGGATCTGGGCGGAGGTGAGTGCGGCCAGATTGTCGGTACTCAGGTGGTTGAGCTCCACCGTGGCGAGGCCCGCGACTTGGGCGGTACTCAGCGCTTGCATCTGATCGGTGGTCAGTGTGTTCAGCTCGGCCGAGCCCATGCCCACCAGTTGCTGTGTGGTCAAGGCGCGGATTTGCGCGCTGGTCAAAGCCTCTAGATTTGTCGAGCTCATATTGCTGAGCTCAGCTGTAGATAGCGCAGCGACTTGCACCGTGCTCAACCCTTGAATCTGGTCCGTGGTCAGGTTGTTGAGCTCTGCCGAGCCCATGCCGATCAACTGCTGTGTGGTCAAGGCGCGGACTTGGGCCGTGGTCAGCGCTTCCAGATTGGTTGAACTCAGGTTGAACAGCTCAGCGGTGGTCAGCACAGCCACCTGGGTGGTGCTCAAACCCTGGATCTGATCGGTGGTGAGGTTATTGAGCTCCGCTGAACCCATGCCCACGATCTGCGACGTGGTGAGGGCGCGGACCTGCGCCGTGCTCAGCGCCTCCAAATTGGTGGAGCTCAGATTGGCCAGCTCATTGGTGGTCAGCGCCGCGACATCGGCGGTGACCAACGCTGCCATCTGGGCCGTGGTCAGTGCATTCAGGTTGTTAGACCCGAGGCTGGCCACTTGGGTGGTGGTGAGTGCGGCGATCTGGTCGGTGGTCAGAGCATCGAGATTGGTCGTGCCCAGGTTGTTCAGCTGTGCGGTGCTCAGGGCGCGGATCTGGGCGGAGGTGAGTGCGGCCAGATTGTCGGTACTCAGGTGGTTGAGCTCCACCGTGGCGAGGCCCGCGACTTGGGTGGTACTCAGCGCTTGCATCTGATCGGTGGTCAGTGTGTTCAGCTCGGCTGAGCCCATGCCCACCAACTGCTGTGTGGTCAAGGCGCGGATCTGCGCGCTGGTCAGCGCTTCCAAATTGGCGGAGCTTAGGTTGAACAGTTCGACGGTGGACAGCGCGGCCACCTGGGTTGTGCTCAAGCCTTGGATCTGATCGGTCGTGAGGTTATTGAGCTCTGCCGAACCCATGCCGATCAGCTGCCGTGTGGTCAAAGCCCTGATCTGCGTGCTGGTCAGCGCTTCCAAATTGGTGGAGCTCAGGTTGAGCAGCTCCGCCGTTGACAACGCGGCCACCTGGGTTGTACTCAGGCCCTGGATCTGATCAGTGGTGAGGTTATTGAGTTCCGCCGAACCCATGCCGATCAACTGGGTGCTGGTGAGGGCGCGGATTTGGGTGGTGGTCAATGCCTCTAAATTGGTGGAGCTCAGATTGGCCAGCGCATTGGTGGTGAGGGCCGCCACTTGCAATGTGCTCAGGCCTTGCATCTGATCGGCCGAGAGGCGGTTGAGCTCAGCCGAGCTCATGTTCGCCCATTGGGCACTGCCCAGCGCATGCAGTTGCGCGGTGGACAGAGCGCCGAGATTGGTAGATGAGAGATTGGCCACCTCATTGGTGGTGAGGGCAGCGACCTGTGTCGTGGTCAAGGCCGCGATTTGATCGGTGGTCAGTGCATTTAGGTTGTTAGAACCTAGACTGGCCACCTGGGCGGTGGTCAACACGGCGATTTGGTCGGTGCTGAGCGCGTCGAGGTTAGTGGTGCCGAGGTTATTCAGCTGCGCGGTGCTCAGCGCACGGATCTGGGCGGAGGTGAACGCATCCAGATTGATAGTGCTTAGGGCGTTGAGTTCGGCAGTGGAGAGCCCGGCCATTTGTCCGGTGCTCAATTGCTGGATCTGATCGGTTGTCAGGTTATTGAGTTCAGCGGAACCCATACCCAACAACTGCCGAGTGCTCAGGGCGCGGATTTGCGCACTGGTCAGTGCGTCCAGGTTGTTAGAGCTGAGATTACTCAACTCAGCGGTCGACAAACTGGCAATCTGCACGGTACTCAGGGACTGCACCTGATCGGTGGTGAGGTAGTTGAGTTCAATCGACCCCATGCCCACCAGTTGAGTGGTGGTCAGTGCGCGGATTTGGCCCGTGGTCAATGCGTCCAGGTTGACCGATGTGAGTTGGTTCAATTCGTTCGTGGACAGCACGCCGACTTGCGTGGTGCTGAGGCCCTGGATTTGGTCGGTCGTCAGGACATTGATTTGCGCCGATCCCATGCCAATCAACTGGGCGCTGGTGAGGGCACGAAGCTGGATGGTGCTCAGGGTGTCCAGGTTGATGGAGCCCAGATGGCTCAGCTCATTGGTGGTGAGCGCGGCCATTTGTACAGTGGTCAATGCAGCAACCTCGTCGGTGGTCAGTGCATTCAGGTTGTTAGACCCCAAGCCCGCCACTTGGATGGTGGTGAGAGCGGAGATCTGGTCGGTGGTCAGGGCGTCGAGGTTGGTCGTGCCCAAATTGTTCAGCTGGGTCGTGCTTAGCGCCCGTATCTGGGTAGAGGTGAGGGCCTCTAGATTGGCCGTACTCAGATTGTTGAGCTCTGCCGTGGCAAGGCCGGCTATCTGGGCAGTGCTCAGCGCCTTTATTTGATCGGTGGTCAGCGTGTTGAGCTCTGCAGAACCCATGCCGACCAGCTGTTGCGTGGTCAAGGCACGGATTTGAGCTGAAGTCAGGGCTTCCAGATTGTTGGAATTCAGGTTGGCCAACTCGGCCGTAGACAGCGCCGCCACCTGCGTTGTGCTCAATGCCTGAATCTGATCAGTCGTGAGGTTATTGAGCTCGGCCGAGCCCATGCCCACTAATTGCTGCGTGCTGAGTGCGCGAATCTGCCCGGTGGTCAGCGCCTCCAGATTGGTTGAGCTCAGATTGGCCAGCTCCCGCGTTGACAAGGCCGCGACTTGGAGCGAGCTCAGGCTTTGCATTTGGTCGGTGGTCAGGCTGTTGAGCTCCGCCGAGCCCATGCCAACGAGTTGTGCGGTCGTCAGTGCGCGTATCTGGCCGGACGTGAGGGCATCCAGATTGTTTGAGCTCAGATTGGCCAGTTCAATTGTGGACAAAGCCGCCACTTGCACGGTGCTCAAGGCCTGCATCTGGTCGGTGCTCAGGGCATTGAGCTCCGCGGACCCTAGACCTACCAGTTGCGCGGTGGTAAATGCTCTGACCTGGCTTGTGGTCAAGGCGTCCAGATTGGCGGTGCTGAGGTTGCTCAGCTCCCTCGTGGTCAGTGAGGCCACCTGCACGGTAGTCAAGGCCGCGATTTGACCCGTGGTCAGTGCATTCAGGTTGTTAGAACCCAAACCTGCCACCTGGGCGGTGGTCAACACGGCGATTTGATCGGTCGTCAATGCGTCGAGGTTGGTGCTGCCCAGATTGTTCAGCTGTGTGGTGCTTAGCGCACGGATTTGAGCCGAGGTGAAGGCGTCGAGATTGGCGCTGCTCAGGTTGCTGAGCTCCGCGGTCGACAGGCCAGCGACCTGCGCAGTGCTCAGCTGCTGCATCTGCGAGCTGGTGAGGTTGTTGAGTTCAGCCGAACCCATGCCCACCAGCTGCTGCGTGGTGAGTGCGCGAATCTGCCCGGTGGTCAGCGCTTCCAGGTTGGTCGAGCTGAGGTTGGCCAGCTCGTTGGTGGACAGTACAGCCACTTGCGTGCTGCTCAGCCCCTGGATCTGGTCGGTGGTGAGGCTGTTGAGCTCGGCCGAACCCATGCCGATCAGTTGGGTGCTGGTGAGGGCGCGCAACTGGGCGGTGCTCAGGGCGTCCAGGTTGCTTGAGCTCAGGTTGGCCAGTTCACGGGTGGTCAGTGCGCTGATCTGGGCAGTGACCAGCGCGGCCATTTCTGCTGTGGTCAGTGCATTCAGGTTGTTAGAGCCGAGGCTGGCGACCTGCGCGGTGGTCAGCGCAGCGATCTGGTTGGTGCTCAAGGCGTCGAGATTGGTGGTGCCCAGATTGTTCAGCTGGGTGGTGCTCAGCGCGCGGATCTGCGCCGAGGTGAGGGCCACCAGATTGGCGGTGCTCAGGCTGTTGAGTTCGGTGGTCGACAAGGCGGACACCTGTTGAGCGGTGCTCAAGGCCTGGATCTGGTCGCTGCTGAGATTGTTGAGTTGCGCCGAACCCATATTGACCAGCTGCAACGTACCCAGTGCGCGAATCTGCCCGCTGGTCAGTGCTTGCAGGTTGTTGGCGCTCAAGTTGGTCAATTCGCTGCTGCTCAGCACGGCCACGTGGGCGGTGCTCAAGCCTTGCATTTGATCGCTCGTGAGTGCGTTGATCGTCGCCGAGCCGATGCTGACCACTTGGCTGGTGGTCAACGCGTGAATCTGAGTGGTGGTCAATGCCTGAAGGCTGGTGGACGACAACGCCGTCAGGTCGCCGCTGCTGAGCGTGCGGATGGCCAAGGTGGACAGGGCGGGCAGGGCGAGGGTGGAGAAGTTGCTGAACTGCGCCGAGGAGAATGAGGCAAAAGGCAAGGTCCCCAGCGCCGCAGCTTGTGTCGCGGTGAGTGCCGCGATCTGATCACTCGTGAATGCGCTCCAGTCTGAGGATTTCAGGCGGGCCAGTGTGGCCGTGCTCAGATCGGCGATCTGTGTGGTCGTCAAACCGGTGATCAATGAGGCCATGGTTTACTCACTCAGAAATGGGATCTGTGCATAGGAATCAGCCGCCAGGACATTTCCAAGCGCAGACACGGCCATTGTGGACAAGCTCCTGCACTGGGAAACCGTGAACAATGACGCGGATGCCGCGCAGTTAAATGGTTATGTTCATTGCGATGGGCGGCGCAGGTACCTTTTCTGAGCTGAGCGTCACTTCGCCATAAAAAAAACAAACGCCCGGACTTCGTTTGAAGTTCGGGCGTTCTGGCTTGGTGCGTCGCACCAAGCTATGTGACCTGACGTTTCGGTCAGTGTCGCAGCGTCAGATCAGCGGGCCGTTCAGCTTGTTGCGCAACTCTTCGTCCTCGGCCAGCTTGCGCGCCGCCAGGGCCATGGCCGCGTGGTGCGTGTCGAGGTCGGTTGCGGTGGCCGATGTGCTTGAACTCACCACCGCTGCCGTGGCCGTCGTTGTCGAACTGCTGGTGGTGTCTGTGCTGCCCCCCAGGAGATGGGTGCTCGGCGCCGCCAACACGTCGCTGATCGTCACAGTGGCATGGGTGGTGGTCGCTTGGGGCGTCACGTCTTTGGCGAACCACACGTCGGCCATTTCATGGGTCTTGCCGTCCGCCGTCTTGTAGCTGGACACCAGGCCCAGCAAGTTGCCGTGGTCCATCTGGCCGCTGGCCTTGGCGTTCAGGTCCAGTTCCACGATACCGAGTGATTTCAGCGTCAGCAATTCAGCCGCGGTGGACTTGCCATCGCCGTTGGCGTCGACCCAGACCTTGAGTTGGTCGAAACCGGCATCCGCAGCGCTGATTTTTCCGTCGTGGTTGCTGTCGAGTGCGGCCAGGGCCTGGTAGCCGTTGGCGGCGTGCTGCCCATTGGCGAGGATGGTGCCGGAGCCGAACAACTCTTTGCCGCTGGTGATTTGGCCGTCATTGCCTTGGTCGATCACCAGCAGGCCGGAGCCCGAGCCCACCCAACCGTAGTGCTGAGTGTTGCCGTTGCCGATCAGGTCGAAGTTGACGCCCTGGGCGGCTGCCAAGGTGTGGATGCCGGTGCCGGCCAGGTCCAGCACGATGGGGGTCTGGGCAAACAGCGCGCCAATCTGCGCGTCACTCATCACTGATTTTTCAGCCGTGGTCAGCGCTGCAACCTGGTCCATGCTCATGGCAGAGATTTCGGTTGTGGTCAGCTGTTGAACCTGGTCCGTGGTGAGGAACTGAATGTTGGTGGTGCTGATGCCGTGGATTTCCGCCGCGGTCAGCGCGCTGATCGCCGAGGTGGTGATCGCACTCAGTTCGTCCGTCGTCAGTGCGCTGAACTGCGCGCTGCTGAAGGCGCCGATGTGGGTGCTGTCCAGCGCGGCAAAGGCTGCCGAGCCGAGCGCATGCACTTGATCCGTGTGCAGTGCCGCCAACTGCTGCGTGCTGAGGGCCACGATGTGGTCGGTGGTCATGGCTCCAATTTGGGCGGTCGAGAAGGCCGCCAGTGCACTTGAGGAAATGGCGTGGATCTGATCCGTGGAGATGCCCGCGAAGTCCGCTGTCATCAGGCCGCCCACCTGGCTGCTGCTCAGCACACCGAAGTCGGTAGAACTCAACGCCTGGATGTGTGCGCTGTCCAGCGAACCGATCTGCGCAGAGCTAAGGGCGTGGAATTCCGCCGTGGTCAGTGCCGCAATATGGTCGGTTGCCAGGGCGCTGAACTCGGCCGTGGTGATGGCTGCCACCTGGGCGGTCGTCAGCATCTGGAATTGATCGGTGGTCAGGTAGTTGAGTTCTGCCGAACCCATGCCCACGATCTGCCCGGTGCTCAGTGCATGGATCTGTGCGGAGCCGAGCGCGTTCAGGTTGGTCGAGCTCAGGTTGGCCAATTCAACCGTCGACAGAGCCACGATCTGAGTGGAACTCAATGCTGCCATCTGGTCGGTGGTGAGGTAGTTCAACTCGACCGAGCCCATGCCAATCAGCTGACTGCTGGTCAATGCGTGGATCTGGCTCGTGGTCAGGGCGTCCAGGTTGGTGGAACTCAAATTGCTCAGTTCAACCGTGGACAGCGCAGCCACTTGCGTGGAACTCAGCCCCTGGATCTGATCCGTGGTGAGGTTGTTCAGCTCGGCCGATCCCATGCCGATCAGCTGGCTGCTGGTCAACGCGCGGATTTGGCTGGTGGTCAAGGCGTCCAGATTGGTGGAGCTGAGGTTGGCCAATTCCACCGTTGTGAGCGCGGCCACTTGGCTCGAACTCAAAGCCTGTACCTGGTCGGTGGTGAGGTTATTGATTTCGGCGGAACCCATCCCTGCCAGCTGAGCGCTGGTCAAGGCACGGATTTGTGTGCTGGTCAGGGCATCCAGGTTGGTGGACGACAGGTTCGCCAACTCTACCGAGGTCAGGGCGGCCACCTGCGCAGTGGTCAACGCAGCGATCTCGCCGGTGGTCAATGCGTTCAGGTTGGTCGAACCCAGGCCGGCCACTTGGGCGGTGGTGAGTGCGGCCACCTGGTCGGTGGTCAGCGCGTCGAGGTTGGTGGTGCCCAGATTATTCAGCTGCGTGGTGCTCAGGGCGCGGATCTGCGCGGAGGTCAGGGCGTCCAGATTGTCGGTGCTCAGATTGCTCAGCTCTGCTGTGGACAGGCCCGCGACCTGTGCGGTGCTCAGCTGCTGCATCTGCGCGGTGGTGAGGCTGTTCAGCTCGGCCGAGCCCATGCCCACCAGCTGTGCGGTGGAGAGGGCGCGGATCTGGCCGCTGGTGAGTGCATCCAGATTGGTCGAGCTCAGGTTGCTCAACTCCGCCGTGGACAAGCCGGCGATCTGCGCGGTGCTCAGCGCCTGCATCTGGTCGGTGGTGAGGTTGTTCAGTTCGGCAGAGCCCATGCCCACGAGCTGAGCCGTGGTCAGGGCGCGGATTTGTCCTGAGCTCAGCGCATCCAAATTGGTGGAGCTCAGATTGGCCAACTCGTTGGTCGACAGGCCGGCAATCTGAGTCGAACTCAGCCCCTGGATTTGATCCGTGGTGAGGTTGTTCAGCTCAGCCGAACCCATGCCCACCAGTTGGGCCGTGGTCAGGGCACGAATCTGAGTGGTGCTCAGGGCGTCCAGATTGGTGGAGCTCAGATTGGCCAGCTCGTTGGTGGTGAGGGCGGCGACTTGCGCGGTGCTCAGGCCCTGGATCTGGTCGGTGGTGAGGTTGTTCAGTTCAGCCGAGCCCAGGCCGATCAGTTGGGCGCTGGTGAGGGCACGCAGCTGCGTGGTGCTCAGTGCGTCCAGATTGGTGGAGCTGAGGTTCGACAGCTCATTGGTGGTCAGCGCGGCCACTTGCGCGGTGGTCAGTGCGGCGATCTCGCCCGTGGTCAATGCGTTCAGGTTGGTCGAACCCAGGCCGGCCACTTGGGCGGTGGTGAGCGCGGCCACCTGGTCGGTGGTCAGTGCATCGAGGTTGGTCGTGCCCAGATTGTTCAGCTGCGTCGTGCTCAGGGCGCGGATTTGCGCGGAGGTCAGGGCGTCCAGATTGTCGGTGCTCAGATTGCTCAGCTCGGCCGTCGACAGGCCCGCGACTTGCGCGGTGCTCAGCTGCTGCATCTGCGCGGTGGTGAGGCTGTTCAGCTCGGCCGAGCCCATGCCCACCAGCTGTGCGGTGGAGAGGGCGCGGATCTGGCCGCTGGTGAGTGCGTCCAGATTGGTCGAGCTCAGGTTGCTCAACTCCGCCGTGGACAAGCCGGCAATCTGCGCGGTGCTCAGCGCCTGCATCTGGTCGGTGGTGAGGTTGTTCAGCTCGGCCGAGCCCATGTTCACCAACTGCGTGGTGGTCAGGGCACGAACCTGGGCCGTGGTGAGCGCGTCCAGATTGGTCGAGCTCAGATTGGCCACTTCGTTGGTGGACAGGCCGGCAATCTGAGTCGAACTCAAGCCTTGGATTTGATCCGTGGTCAGGTTGTTCAGCTCAGCTGAACCCATGCCCACCAGTTGGGCTGTGGTCAGGGCACGGATCTGGGTGGTGCTCAGGGCGTCCAGATTGGTGGAGCTCAGATTGGCCAGCTCGTTGGTGGAGAGCGCGGCGACCTGTGCGGTGCTCAGCCCTTGGATCTGGTCGGTGGTGAGGTTGTTGATCTCGGCCGAGCCCATGCCCACGAGTTGGGCGCTGGTGAGGGCGCGCAGCTGCGTGGTGCTCAGTGCGTCCAGATTGGTGGAGCTGAGGTTCGACAACTCATTGGTGGTCAGCGCGGCCACTTGCGCGGTGGTCAGTGCGGCGATCTCGCCCGTGGTCAATGCGTTCAGGTTGGTCGAGCCCAGGCCGGCCACTTGGGCGGTGGTGAGCGCGGCAATCTGGTCGGTGGTCAGGGCGTCGAGGTTGGTGGTGCCCAGATTGTTCAGCTGCGTGGTGCTCAAGGCGCGGATCTGGGCGGAGGTCAGGGCGTCCAGATTGTCCGTGCTCAGATTGCTCAGCTCGGTCGTCGACAGGCCCGCGACTTGCGCGGTACTCAGCTGTTGCATCTGCGCGGTGGTGAGGCTGTTGATCTCGGCCGAACCCATGCCCACCAACTGTGCGGTGGAGAGGGCGCGGATCTGGCCGCTGGTGAGCGCATCCAGATTGGTCGAGCTCAGGTTGCTCAACTCCGCCGTGGACAGCCCGGCGATCTGAGTCGAACTCAGCGCCTGCATCTGGTCGGTGGTCAGGTTGTTCAACTCGGCAGAGCCCATGCCCACGAGTTGGGCAGTGGTCAGGGCACGGACTTGAGCTGTGGTGAGCGCGTCCAGATTGGTTGAGCTCAGATTGGCCAGCTCGTTGGTCGACAATGCGGCCACTTGCGTAGTGCTCAGGCCCTGGATCTGGTCGGTGGTGAGGTTGTTGAGCTCAGCCGAGCCCATGCCGATCAGCTGCGCTGTGGTCAGGGCGCGGATCTGGCCGGTGCTCAGGGCGTCCAGATTGGTGGAGCTCAGATTGGCCAGCTCATTGGTGGAGAGCGCGGCGACTTGTGTGGTGCTCAGCCCCTGGATTTGGTCGGTGGTGAGGTTGTTGATCTCGGCCGAGCCCATGCCCACGAGTTGGGCGCTGGTGAGGGCGCGCAGCTGGGTGGAACTCAGGGCGTCCAGATTGGTGGAGCTCAGATTTGACAATTCATTGGTGCTCAGTGCGGCCATCTGCGCGGTGGTCAGCGCAGCGATCTCGCCGGTGGTCAACGCGTTCAGATTGGTCGAACCCAGGCCCATGACTTGCGCCGTGGTCAAGGCGGCGATCTGGTCGGTGGTCAAGGCGTCAAGATTGGTGGTGCCCAGATTGTTCAGCTGCGTGGTGGTCAAGGCGCGGATTTGCGCCGAGGTCAGTGCGTCCAAGTTGTCCGTGCTCAGATTGCTCAGCTCTGCTGTGGACAGGCCCGCGACCTGTGCGGTGCTCAGCTGCTGCATCTGCGCGGTGGTGAGGCTGTTCAGCTCGGCCGAGCCCATGCCTACCAATTGGGCGGTACTCAAGGCGCGGATTTGACCGCTGGTGAGCGCATCCAGATTGGTCGAGCTCAGATTGCTCAACTCCGCCGTGGACAAGCCGGCGATCTGCGCGCTGCTCAGCGCCTGCATTTGGTCGGTGGTCAGGTTGTTCAGCTCGGCAGAGCCCATGTTCACCAATTGGGTGGTGGTCAGGGCACGGATCTGGGCCGTGGTGAGCGCGTCCAAATTGGTCGAGTTGAGGTTGGCCAACTCGTTGGTCGACAGGCCGGCAATCTGAGTCGAACTCAAGCCTTGGATTTGATCCGTGGTCAGGTTGTTCAGCTCAGCCGAACCCATGCCCACCAGTTGGGCCGTGGTCAGGGCACGAATCTGAGTGGTGCTCAGGGCGTCCAGATTGGTGGAGCTCAGATTGGCCAGCTCATTGGTAGAGAGCGCGGCGACTTGCGCGGTGCTCAAGCCCTGGATCTGGTCGGTGGTCAGGTTGTTCAACTCAGCTGAGCCCAGGCCGATCAATTGGGCGCTGGTCAGGGCACGCAACTGCGTGGTGCTCAGGGCGTCCAGATTGGTGGAGCTCAGGTTGCTCAGTTCGGTGGTGGTGAGTGCCCCAATCTGCGCAGTGGTCAGGGCAGCGATCTCGCCCGTGGTCAATGCGTTCAGGTTGGTCGAGCCCAGGCCGGCCACTTGGGCGGTGGTGAGCGCGGCAATCTGGTCGGTGGTCAGGGCGTCGAGGTTGGTGGTGCCCAGATTGT
>NZ_JAQQXS010000018.1 GCF_028595305.1 Roseateles koreensis
CCAGCCCTCCCACCATCAAGATCTCGCCATGCGCGAAATTGATCAGGTTGATGATCCCGTACACCATCGTGTACCCCAGCGCCACCAGCGCGTACATGCTGCCAAGCACCAGACCATTGATGATCTGTTGCATAAAAGTTTCCATAGCCGGCTTCCTTTAAAAATATATCTGTGGCACAACGCCATGAGCAACGTGCTGATTTGCGTCAAAGCTTGCAATCGACGTGCCAAAAGTCACAATGCGCGGGTATACACCGAGTGCCCTCCAGCGTACACACCCCCGGCCGCGCCGCGCCGCCCCAGGCCTAGAGCGGAAAACCACACCCCCGCACGCCGACATGGGCGGAATTCAGCACGACTTGCCGCCTACGCCCGCCCAAATGTCCGACGCAATGCCTGGACATGCCTCCCATCAACAGGCGACAGCCGCGCCAGCTTTAGGCACACTGCGGGCCTGATGAGCAAGCAGGCCCCTTCCCTCGTACCCCGTATGCCCCGCATACCCAGGCCCGCGCTGTCCGGGCTGGTGCATCGCCTGAGCCACCCCAGCACGGTGGCCGGCATGGCCTTGGGGTTGATGGCCTTGGGGCTGGCCATCGGCCATCACGTGAGTGAGCAATCAGGCATGGAGCAGTTGGCCGCCGTTGCGGCCGAGCGCCTGGAGTTGTACGCCGCGAGCCTGGAAGCTGAATTGGCCCGTTACGACTACCTGCCCCGCCTGATTGCCATCGACAAGGAATTGATGACTGCCCTTGATCGACCGGGCGACGCCGCCTTGCGCCAACGCTGCAGCCAAAAGTTAGCCCGCATCACGGCCCGCGCCGGCCTGGGCCTGATTTTCATCATTGACGATCACCAACGCATCGTTGCCTCCAGCGAAGACTACGCCAGCCCGACGCGCACGGCCGAAACGCCTGCCGATGCCATCATGCGTCGCCTGAGCTCGCATATTTTGGCCAGCAGCGCGCCCTTCTTTGCCGCGACAGAGGCCAACGCCAGCAGCGATTACATCATGGTGCAGCGCCTGCAACAGGGCGAAAGACCTGCCGGCCATGTGGTGGCGGTGCTCAACCTCGCCCCCCTCGAAGCCACTTGGGTGGACCAGGGCTTGCGCTCACAGGGCGAGAAATTGCTGGTGGTGGACAAACATGACGTGGTGATCATGTCCTCCGTACCGGGCTGGAAATATCACTTGATGAAGCCCATTCCATCCGCCGACCGCGACGCCCTGCGCGCAACCGGCCTGTATGCCGGTTCGCTGGACGCCACACTGGGCATCGCGACCGAAGACTTATCGCACCAAGACACCAGTTGGGTGCGCGTGCCTGCCCCGGATGCGCCCACAAACACTGCACAAACCGTCGAGCTCTTGGCCCAAGAGCGTGCGGTAGTTCCACTCGACCTGCGTCTGGTCACCCTGTCGGACCCCACGGAAGTCTGGCGCCATGCCCGTTTTGCGGCCTGGGGCGGCGGCGCTGTCGGGGCCAGTCTTGGGCTTTTGATGCTGTATTTGGCGTACCGCCGACGCGTTCTGCAGCAACTGTTTCGAGCGAGCGAAGCCCTCAAGCGCGCCCACAGCGAGTTGGAGTGTGAAGTCAGTGAACGCACGCAAGAACTGCGCACCAGCAACGACGAATTGAAACATCAGATTGCCCAGCGCCTGAAGGCCGAAGGCGAATTGATTCAGGCGGGCAAGCTGGCTGTGTTGGGGCAGATGTCGGCCGGCATTTCACACGAGATCAACCAACCGCTCACCGCGCTGCGTGCGCTGTCTCGCAACAGCTTGCTCCTTATTGAAAAAGGTCGCAGCCAGACCGTGGCGGAGAACTTGCGTGCCATTGACGATATGGTGGAACGCATGACCCGCATCACGCGGCAACTCAAGAGCTTCGCCCGAAAAACCGAAGCGGCACAGGCCCCTGCCACCTTGGGAAATGCCATCAAAGGCGCCCGCCTTCTGCTGGATCACCGCATCACGGCCGAGCAGGTGACCCTGGACATCGACATCCCCGACACCCTGCGCGTGACGGGTGATGGCAATCGTTTGGAGCAGGTGCTGGTCAATTTGATGGGCAATGCGCTGGACACCATGCAAGCGTGCCCGCAGAAGATCCTGCGCATCAGCACCCGCCCGGACGGCCCGCGCGTTTGGGTGTGCATCAGCGACACCGGCCCCGGTTTACCGCCTCACCTGATGGCTCGGCTGTTCGAGCCCTTCTTCACCACCAAGCCCGCCGGGCAAGGCCTGGGGCTGGGGCTCGTCATATCGTCGAAAATCGTGCATGAGTTTGGCGGGCAGTTGTTAGCCTACTCCAATGCGCCCGACGGCCCCGGCATGCGATTTGAATTTGATTTGGAACGGAGAGACTGATCCCCATGTTCGAGGGCTACAAGATTTTGTTCGTCGAAGACGACCCCCCGGTG
This sequence comes from Roseateles koreensis, assembly GCF_028595305.1. Taxonomy (GTDB): domain Bacteria; phylum Pseudomonadota; class Gammaproteobacteria; order Burkholderiales; family Burkholderiaceae_C; genus Paucibacter_A; species Paucibacter_A koreensis. Next base: position 2,425 of record NZ_JAQQXS010000018.1, read on the forward strand.
CGCGCCAGCCTGACCCAGACCCTGGAGTTGGAAGGGCTGGAGGTTTGCGCCTGCGCCAGTGCTGAAGAGGCCCTCCCCCATATCCAGGCTGGCGCGCAGATCGTGGTGGCCACCGATGTCCGCCTGCCCGGCATGGACGGTTTGAGCTTGCTGAAGCATGCCGTCGCGATTGACCCCGACATCCCCGTGGTGCTGGTTACCGCCCACGGGGATGTGGCCATGGCTGTTGACGCTATGCGCGCGGGTGCCTACGACTTTCTTGAAAAGCCGTTTGCGCCCGAACGCTTCGTCGACACCCTCAAACGCGCCCTCGAAAAGCGCGTTCTGCGCGTGGCGGTGGATGAATTGCGGGGGCAACTGCAGCGCCGCAGTGGCGTGGAGGCGGTACTGCTCGGCAATTCGCCGGCCATGCAGCAGGTACGCGCCCAAGTGCTCAATCTGGCGAACACCTCGGCTGACGTGATGATTCTGGGCGAAACCGGCACAGGCAAAGAATTGGTCGCCCGATGCCTTCACGACCAAAGCAACCGGCGCGACCGCAACTTTGTGGCCATCAATTGCGGCGGGCTCCCGGAGGCCCTGTTTGAAAGCGAATTGTTCGGCCACGAACCCGGCGCCTACACGTCGGCCGGCAAACGCCGAATCGGAAAAATAGAGCATGCCAACGGCGGCACACTCTTGCTGGATGAAATCGAAACCATGCCCATCAACCTGCAGATCAAACTGCTGCGGGTGTTGCAGGAGCGCCGGGTGGAGCGGCTGGGGTCGAACGAAGAGTTGCCGATCAACGTGCGCATCATTGCCGCGACCAAGGCCGACTTGCGGCGATTGAGCGAAGAAGGCAAATTTCGCGGCGACTTGTACTACCGGCTCAATGTCGCCACGCTGCAATTGCCCCCGCTGAGCGCCCGCCGGGACGACATACCGCTTCTGTTCGAACATTTTGTCGGGCAGGCTTGCGCACGGTATGAACGCCCCGCGCCTGAGTTGTCACCCCAACGCCTGCGCGAATTGATGGCGCACGACTGGCCGGGCAACGTCCGTGAAGTACGCAATGCCGCTGACCGCTTTGTGCTGGCGATTCAAAGCGACGAAGGCAGCCAGCCCCTGGATGCTCCCACGCCAGGACACAGTCTGGCGGAACAAATGGATTTGGTCGAAAAAGCCTTGATCGAACAAGCCCTGCGTAAATGCCAGGGCCGTATCCCGTCCGCCATGGAAATGCTCGGCACCGCCAAGAAGACGCTGTACGACAAGCTGCACCGTCACGGCATTGAGTTAGATCGTTTCAGGGAGCCGCCGCGCGACAGTCACCGATAAGCCGCAGGATCAGCGGCGTCGGTGGGTTTTTGAATCACGCGTTTGAAAGCCTCACTCATGCCCAAGTTGAGATTGAATCCGCGCGATGGAATGACCGACTGAAACCACTTCTTGTAAATGGCCTGGATCTCGCCACGCTGATACAGCCCGAAGATGACCGCGTCAACCAAGCCCTTGAAAACAGGGTCACCATGAGGGAGGCCGATGCCATAGGGCTCAACCGAAAACGCCTCGTCAGAAATAACGAACTCCGCAGGATTGGGCGCGGTGATTTTCGCCATACGTAACAGCACATCGTCCATGGCATAGGCAACCGCGCGATCGGTCTGCAGCAGACGAAACGAATCCCGGTCATCAAGCCCCACCAGGATCTTCATGTCCAGTTGACGACTCTGGTTGATCTGGTGCAAAAACTGGATGCTGGTTGTCGCAATGGTGGAGGCAACCGATTTGCCCCGCAAATCCTCCAAGCTGTGCACCGGGGCGGACCGCTTGGACATGATCCGGCTTTCTGCCACAAAGGTGGTCAGAGAAAACGCCTGCGTCTTCTGGCGCTCTATGGTGTTGGAGGTCACGCCGCACTCAAGATCGACCGAACCGTTGGCCACAAGAGGCATGCGCGTTGCGGAGGTGACGGGCAAAAATTTAAGTTCAATATCCGGAAGATCCAGGCGTTTTTTGATGGCGTCGACCACCAACAAACACAGGTCCAACGAATAGCCCGTGGGTTTGAGTTTTGCGTCGAGGTATGAAAACGGTGGCAATGCCACCCGGTAGCCGATGACGACCAGCCCGGCATCATGAATCTTTCGCAGCGTGAGCGACTCCGAAAGCACTGTGCTTACGGCATTCGCTCCATTCACTGCGGACGCCCCCGGCGCCACAGCGCTAGGCGCCGCAGACACACTCGCTGAAGCGCCGCCCGCGCCCTGTCCATTGGTACCCAAACCAGCGCCATACGCGCAGGAAAAATAAGCGCCCGCCGCAATCGCAACGAGCAGGCTACGCGTTAGGCAAGCAATCAAAAAATATCGAAACAAAGGAAACAGCAACGAGCGAGATGAGTGGCAGATTTTCATTCAGCCGCACATTGTCGCCAGGTCTCGGTCCGCCACAAGGGCGAGTGCCCCAATTGCCAACACTTCAGCGAAATGCCAGCGCTAACCCATGTTGACCGTCGCTAGCCCGTGCTCACCAATTTGCGCAGACGGGCTAGGTCTTCCACGGTGTCAACGTCCACCAGCACGCCGGGATCGTCCACCTCAACCGGTTGAGAGGGATAGCGGGCAACGATTCGCCGCGCACCTTCATCGCCATGTAAACCCACCAACTCAGAATAGAGTTCGGCACTGAACCCGACGGGATGGCCTTGGCGACCCTTGTACTGCGCAAAGGCCACGGCGTAATGCGTTAGCGCATCGGCAACTGCCAAGATGCTGCTAGGGCGCAGCAAAGGCATGTCTGCCGGCATGATCAACCATCCCTCGGCATTGCCACTGGCACTGACCCCCGCCGCAATGGAATGCCCCATCCCGACGGGCGCCGGGCGCCCCTGCTTGTCGAAGTCGGGCAACACCACCAAATCAGCCGGGGTAACCCAGCGTTGAACTGCCGCCTGCAGCTTGCTGGTAGTGACGACAACAACTTGCAAACCCGTCGCAACGGCGTTGCGCAAACTGCGCGACAGCACGGTGTCAACGGTCGCGTCATGGGCAGGGTCCGGCGCGAGCACAAGGCCTGCGGCAGCAAGCGGGAACCCCGTGGCGGACGGCTCACCAAGGCGCTGAGCCAACTTGTGCCCTTCGCCTTGAAATCGAATGCCTCGTCCGGCCGCCAAAACGACCAGCGCAGGTTGCGCTTTTTTCATCCCTGCACCTTGATCCCTGTATCTCTCCCGACGCATCGACCAGTCGAACCGCCAGCCTGACACGCACGCACAGCATGCCCCCGTGATTGACATCACGGAACTGGGGCCATTACCTAAGGTATTTCACGTGCCAGCGCATTGGCAACTGAAGAGCCAGGCACGCGATGCAGCGAAAAACACAGCATACTTGCACCTATGAGCAAACTATCTGACATCCGCAAAAGTTACGAACAAGGCGAGCTGGATGAGCACCTCAGCGCGGCAGAGCCGCTGGCGCAGTTCCAACTCTGGCTGGACGAGGCGCTGGCCAGCAAAATTCCTGAGCCCAACGCCATGACGGTCGCAACGGTCGGGCCGAATGGCCATCCCTCGACCCGCATCGTGCTCATCAAAAGCTATGACGCCCGAGGCATCGTGTGGTTCACCAACTACGACAGCCGCAAAGGCCGGGAGTTGGCCGAAAACCCAAACGCCGCGCTGCAATTCCATTGGGTGGAACTGGAGCGGGTGGTGCGAATCGAAGGGCGCGTCGAACGCGTTGACGCCGCGGAGTCCGATGCCTACTTCCATTCACGCCCCTTGGACTCGCGCCTCGGCGCCTGGGCGTCTCCGCAAAGCCAGGTCATCGAAAGCCGGGCCGTTTTGGTCAGCAATGCCGCCAAAGTCGCCCTCACCCAAGGATTGAATCCCGAACGCCCTCCACATTGGGGCGGCTATCGCCTGGTGCCGCAGCGTTGGGAATTTTGGCAAGGGCGCAAATCGCGCCTACACGACCGCATTTGCTACCGGGAAGCTGACGGGCGTTGGATCAAGGAACGCCTGGCCCCTTGAGCGCGTACTCTCCCCGTCATCTCGACACAGGCCTTAGAACCGGATCTGAATACCAGCATGCAGAGACCGCCCCGGCAAGGGGCTGAGATCACGAATGGTCGGCACCGAGGTCGCGCTATATGCCAGCCTGTTGGTGAGATTGTCCAGTTTTAAGTACCACAAGGCGTCAGACTGCCCCAGCATGAATTGCCGGGCGATGCTGGCCTTGAGCATGCCGTAACCGGCCGTTGGCGTGTCCAGCGCCGGCACCCGGTCCTGGCGGGCAACCAAGTGCCACTCCACACGGCCCGACCACGGCCCTTGCTGCGCCTCCACCGTAAAACTGGCGCGCAGCGGCGCAAGCCTTGGCAACGGCTCACCGCTGGCCTCATTGGTGCCACGCACGCCGTCGAGTTGGGCGGAGAGTGTCAGCAGCGCCCCCGGTGCCACGGCGGCAAGCTGAGTCGCCGGCACACTCCAACGTCCTTCCAACTCGAACCCTTGCAGCAAGGCCGGCACCGATTTGAAGGCGTACACAGGCAGGGTGCTACCGCCGTCCTGCGGCAATTGTTCACCCGTTGCAGCCAGGGCGATATAGCTGGAAAACTTGGTGCGGTAGACATTCAGGCGAAGCAAGTTGCCTGAGGCCTTCCATTGCACGCCAAAATCCAAGCCATTGGCTTTTTCAAGCCCAAGATTGATGTCGCCCCGCTCGTAAGCACCGCTGGCCACATGTACACCATTGGCATGCAGTTCGTAGAACATGGGCGCGCGCTCAGTGCTGTTGAGATTGGCGCTTAGGCTCAAACCTTGAGCCACCTCAGGCAACTGATAACTGGCACTGAGCGAAAAACTGTGCGGCTGATACTTGCTGAGCAGGGGCGCGCCAAATTTGGCCTCGACCCCGGCGGCATCGCCGTCCGCGTCGATACGCACAGACTCAGCCCGAGCACCTACGGACAATGCCAGTGGCCCCGCGTCAAGCTCCTCCAGCACGAACAAGGCGCCATTCTCCGTGCGCGAACTCGGCACCAGGGCTTCAGCACCCAATGCCGAAAAATTCGACTGATCCCACTGAACGCCCACCAAGCCATGAACCGGCCCAAGCGGGCCGTGCTGGGCTTCCACGCGCAAATCGGTCCCGGTGCTTTTGAACATCGTGCCGACGGCGCCAGACCCTTCGATCTCTTTATGTTCGTAATCGCTGCGGCTGAGCTGCCAGGTCACGCGCTGCAGCAAAGCCTGGCCGTCACCGGCTTGAGCCCGCCATTCACCCGCCGTGGCCACCCGTTGGCGCTGCATATTGATCTTGACGTCGGGCTCGACCGTAACCCCGTAGTCATTGCGGTAGTCGTCCAGCGAGACCCCGACATACCCATGGGCAAACACATAAGAGCCCCCCAACGCGCCCCCATGGCTGTTGGCCGCTGAGTTGCGCACATGGTCGGTGAGCCCATCCACACTGGTAAAGCTCGGCGTGGCCTGATCGCCCGCGCTGCGCGCCGCGAAATCGGCATGCCAGGCCCATCCCGACTGACCTTGCGCTGAGCCGCCATCCAAAACCAAAGCGCCATTGCGCTCATTGGCGGCCCCCCCGAGGCGAAATTCAGCTGCGCCCCCCACACCCTGGACGAGTTTGCGCGGAATACGGTTGTCCAGCGTGTTGACCACCCCGCCAATCGCGTTGCCGCCGTACAGCAGGGCCCCTGCCCCGCGCAGAACTTCCACCCGGTCGATCACCAGGGGGTCGATTGGAATGGCGTGGTCGAAGCTCAAACTGGACGCATCGACCGACGCGCCCGAGTTGCTGAGCATGCGAATCCGGTCTCCGTCCAGGCCCCGAATGGTCGGGCGATTGCTGTTGGGGCCAAAATAACTCGAAGCCACACCGGGCAGGCCGTCCAGCGTTTCGCCCAGCGTTGAAGCGCGGCGCAGGATCAGGGCATCGCCTTCCAGGACATCAACAGCCTGCGCTTGTTCTTCATGCTGCAGCGGGTTTCCAGTCAGCACAACCCGGTCCAATTTTTCAGCGCTGGCGCCTGAACTCGATGCGCTCAAAGCCCCAGGCGGCGGGTTGTTGGGCTCGGCTTGAACAGAGATGGCCATGAGCCCGGCAAAAGAAAGGCACAACAGGCTGGCGCCGACGGCCAAGGGCCGGCGCGCAAATAAGGTCGTTTGCATAAAAATCTCGGTGGCGGCTTTGAGCGCGTCGCTCAAAGCCGCAAACAATGTGCTGCCCCTCATCACAGATGTGAAGACAAAGGGCCCTGACAGCGTCAAACCGAGAGAGGCGGGCCCCGTGCGCCGCGTTTCCAAAACACGGCAGGACTTGCATTGATGTACGCGGGCATTGCATGCGCCAGCACAGCCGACGACGGCGGTGTTACCACGGCATCAGCGCCCGGCATATGGTCATGAACCATATGGTCAAAAAGCTGACAAAACGCGTCGCCGGCCTGGTGACCCCAGAGATTGGCCTGAGGAGCCATGCCCTTGGGCGTCAGAGACTTGTCGCCCGCCAGCTCATCTACTCGCTCCGCAGCGTCAAGGGACAGTACCGCCGCGTGGGCCACCCGGTGCCACAAACCCAGGCCTTGCGCACCCAGCAAACAAAACGCGCACAGCAACGCCAGCCAAAACTGGCGGGAGGCTTGCGGTTGATGGCGGGCGGCGGCTTGCATCGTTGCTGGAATGAAATCTCAACTATCGTTCAACAGCGGCGAGCCTGTCACCGGCACGCTCGTTGCACAAGCCGCTTATTTTGCCCGCATCTTCATGACAATACGAAAGCTCAGGGCAAGCCGCTTTGGTAACCCGTTATCAACGTGCGCGCTCAATCGCGTAACAAACGCTTGAACGTGCTCGTGAACTTGTCTACTTTGGCAGCGACCACAAAGGCGCAGTAGGCCTGCTCGGGATGGTTGGCGTAGTAGTGCTGGTGATAGCCTTCCGCTGGCCAATAGTTGCGCTCTGGCATTAACTCGGTCACCACTTGACCAGGGTAGGCCCGCCGTACTTCAGCCAGCACTTGCTGTGCTTCGGTCAATTGCGCATCCCCATGCACGTAGATGCCCGAGCGGTATTGCGAGCCCACATCCGCCCCTTGCCGATTGAGCGTGGTGGGGTCATGAATCGCAAAAAACACGTGCAACAAGTCCACCAAGCTCACCTGGGCCGGGTCAAAGTCGATACGCACCACCTCGGCATGCCCGCTGTTGCCGCTGCAAACTTGCTCGTAACTGGGGTCGAGTGACTCGCCGTTGCAGTACCCCGACTCGACATGCGCCACCCCGCGAACCCGCTCAAACACGGCCTCAAGGCACCAAAAACAGCCCCCTCCCAGGGTGATGCGTTGCAAAGGCGTTGGCAGATCGTTCATGCGTCGGGGTCTTTCCTGGGGGGGAGTCAATCAATGGCCAGTTTGAGTTCAGCCATGGGCTTCCAGAGGGCATCTCCATCATCGCTCGTGTGGAGTTTAGGGGCGGCCACAAAAATGCGCTGGTTGGGAAGGCCTTTGGCGATGAGTGCATCACGCACGGCGACGCCACGGGCCACACTCAGCGTCCGTGCCGTTTCAGCGTTAGCTGGGTAACTAGGCAACAGCAGCGCTCGCATCTCGTCGCCAGAAATATCTTTGGCAAACCCCAGCACATTGCGCGGTTTGTTGGGCAGCTTGGTCGCCTCATAAACCAGCTTCAACAAGCGGGCGCGGTCAGCGTCGCTGAGCACCAAAAAACCTGCAGCTTGAGCGTCCGCACCAGCCGTCTGGCGGCGCTGCAACTCAAGCCTGCGCTGGGCCAGCATGGCCGCATCCAACTGCGCCTCTTGCATGGCCAGCCGTTCACGCGCCAGGTCCACTTCACCCACGATGGTCAGGTTCAAGGTTGGCCGGTCGATCAGCATGCGGGCAATCTTGTCCAGCACTTCGGGCGATTTGGGTATCGCACTACCGGGCAAAAATTCAATCTGGCTGTGATCAACGCCACCCTTGCCCGCCAGCAAGGAGAACGGCGAGGTCAGGGCCTTCCCGATCAAATTCAAAATCAGCTTGCCGATCACCCCGCCCACGCTGAACTGCGGGTCGTTGAGGGAGCCTGAAATTGGCAACTCCACATCGATCACCCCATCACTGTCTTTCAACAAAGACACCGCGAGACGCACCGGCAACTTGGTGGCATCCGGGCTGTTGACGGCATCCCCGAAGGTCAACTGATTGAGGATCAATTGATTGTTTGCCTGCAAGGCGCCATTGGCCTCGATCTTGTAAGCAACCTTGCTAGAGAATTTGCCGCGCTCGATGGCATAGCCCGCGTACTTCTCCGAGTAAGGCGACATCGGCGCAAGTTCAATGTCTGTGGCTGAGGCCTTGATGTCCAGTGTCAAAGGCGCCCCCAAAGGGTTGAGCGCGCCATCGATTTCCAAAAGACCGGTGCCAGCCACCCGCCCGCGCAATTGCAGCGGCGCCATCTCGGGATTGCCACTGCGCACGGCACCCAGACTCCCCTCCAACTCGGTCAGCTGAGCACTGTAGTTAGGACGCACAAAATGGTCGGCAAAGTCGACCCGACCTTTACGGACAACGGCTTGGCCCAAGCTGATTTGCACAGGCAGCCCTTGAGCCGATGCTGCGGATGTTGCTACCGAAGCAGTCGCAGGACCATTCGCGCTGGCCAGCGCCGGGCTACTCGCTGCGGCAGGTTGGCCGCCGCTTGACGCTGGCGCGCTGGCCTTCACATCGCGCAGATTGAAGCGCCCATTCTCATTGATCAGCAAGCTGGCGAAGAAGTCGTTCAGGCGCAGTACCTTGATCGCCAATTCAGGTGGGGCGCCCGGCTTCATCTCGAACTGAACGCCGTCCAGATTGAGCGCTTGCCAGCTGAGTAAGTCAGGGCTTGATTCACCGCTGCCGGCAGCCACACGGCCCTGGTGCGCGCTCAAATCAGCCAGCAGCAAATCGCCGCTCACGCTGGCCCGCCAGTCCTTGGCCACTTGGCGAACGTTGAAATCACCCCGCCAGCCCAGATCAGCCCGTTGCAACTGCAGATTCAAGCCGGGGTCCATATAGGCATCCAAGAGTTGAATGGGCAGGCGCTCGGCTCGCAATTTGCCACTTGCCGCCAACGGCGCCAAGGACAGACGACCATCCCACCGGAAATCTCCCGCGGGCCGAGCGGACGCCTGCGCGAGCTTGGGGGTCGCCTTCACACTGGCATTGGAACTGGCACGCCCACCGTTGACAGGCGCTTGTCGCGCCAGGCTGGCTCCGCCCAGGCTGAAGCTCAGCTGCGCACGGCTGGCGCCCACCGTCTTGGGCCAAGCCAGCGGCCCCAAACGCAGCTTCAACTGATCAGCGACCAGGCTGGCCACGCCCGCCGGTGCCGCAGCGTCCTGAAAACGCACCAATCCCCGGTCGACCTGCAGGGCCTGCAAGGCCACTTGCCATTCTGCGGACTTGCCAGAAGCTGGCTTGACCGGCTGAACCGAAGTCGCCACTTGGGCTGCATTTGAACCGGGAGCCAGCGACTCGTCAGGACCCGACAATCGCAGCACGGAGCGGCTGCTTGCCGGTGTTTTGTGCGCGCGCCGATCTACTGCGGACGGGGTCGACGCCTCGGCCACCATTGAATTCTCGGCACGCCCCACGCGCCGTCGATCGGCAGCGTTAGGCGACGGCACCAACGCCTGCCAATTCCAGGCCGAATTTTTGGCACGCGCAAGAGAAACCTGGGGGGCATCGACACTCAGGGTGCCCAGATTCACTAACCTGTCGGCGTAATTCAGATCCAGATGGTCCAAGCGCAGCGCCGCCAACCGCAAAATAGTGTCCGCCGGCGAGGCATGCGGATCGGAGAGCGCCAAGGTGCTCAACTCAAAGTCACTCATCTGCACCGTCAAGCGGCTCAGCGGCTCCGCCGCCAGCGGCTGCGGTACCGCCACGCTCACCTGACCTGCAGCGAGTGCTCGCAACTTCACCGGCAACTGGGCCGACCAATAGGGTTCAAACCATTGCAAGGCGAGTTGCGACCACTGCATGCCAAGCTTCAAATCATCAGGGCTCACGCTGCCTTCGCCCTTGATTGCGGCCGACTCGGCAATTGCGCTGGCATCAGCGCCCCCCGCTTTGCCACGGCCTCTGGCACCCGCTGCCTCAACGACGAGCGGCTGAATTTGCATTGAAAATTTCAACGCGGCAGGCTTTTCCAAAGGCCATTGCATTCCACTGAGCGCAATCCTCAGGTCCTTGACTTGCAGACGAGACGCCCCCGGCACGGCGGCGTCGGCCCAGCTCATGCCGCTGTCGCTCAGGGTGAATTTCGTGACGCTGAAACCCCAGGGCATTGACGCGCCAGCGGCGGCGCTCGGCGCCGGCTTGGCAACCGCTGAGGCACCCCGCCCGGCTTTGCTGACCCCACTGCCCCCGGCAGCAGGTGGCACAGGCAACCAGACAACGCCGTTGGCATCGCGGTTCAAGGCCAGTTGCAGTCCTTGCCAGTTCACTTCACCCAGAGCGATTTTGCGTTGAACTGGCTGAACATCGTCCAGAGCGATGTCCAATTTTTGCCACTTCAGCCAGGGCTCACCCGTGGGCTTTTGAAGCACAAATTCGCGCAAACCAAGCTGCCCTCGAATGTCCACCTTGGGCGCTTGCTTGGGCGGCTGCCTGAAATTCAGGGACAGGTCGGCATCTACCCAACCGCTCACCAGTTGTAAGGGCAGGGATTTGGGTAGATAGGCGATGTAAGGCGTCAAGTCCAGCGCATTCAGCTTGAATGAAAGTTGCGCCTCCCGCTGTTCAGAGAAGGGCAATGCGGCGCCTTCGCTACCAAACGACACCCCGTTCAAAACACCAGACACAGCAGGTTGAACCTTGACCGCAATGTCCGCATGGCGCGTCGAGACAAACGGCAAACCTACATGCAACTGCTTCAACACATGCACACACCCGACCGGCTGATCGTCCAACACCAACTCGCCGTCGGTGACCGAGATGTTGTAGATGGCCAGGGCCAGCGGCTCCGACGAAGGTTTGGCGGTGGAGGGGCCACTGAACTTGGTGATCAGGTCGTCCACGTCATAAGCGCCGGGCCCCGTGCGGCTCACATGCAAAACCGGGTGGGTGACCGAAATCTCCTGCACCACGGGGCTGAAATACCAAAGCGACCGCGCCGACAAGGCCAGATCAAGTTTGCCCAGCGTGAAAAGTGGCTGGCTTTGTCCGGGCAAGCCGGCAATCTGGACATCATCCACGACAAGCCCCAAACGCCAGGGCTGGACGGACACGGCGCCAATCTTGACTTCACGTCCCAAAGCCTCGCCAGCCGCGCGCGCGCCCATTCCCTGGATCAAGCGAGGTAGGGCGAAAACACTCAACAGCAGCAAAATCACGAGCACCGTAAACAACCCGATGAGCCAGCGTTGCCAGGATTTCATGCTTGAGTGAGTGGGAGTTTTTGCTTGTGTGGGCACGTCAAAGAAATTTCGCTGATCAAGAAGAAAATGGCTCACGATGCCATGCTCGCGGCCTGCTGCTGAGGCTATTTCCAGCCCCACGACGGCGCGCTGCGATGATCGGGTTGCCGGATATCGCTTACGCATAACTCCAGCCCCAATCGCCACAGGGACAATCATGCCAGCGCCCTACATCATTCTCGGAATTTTTCGTGAACCTATTCAACTTCGCTCAAGATTTAAAGCCATTATTCTTGACGCTGCTGCTGCCACCGACCCCCTTTCTCGCCCTGCTGTTGCTGGGCGCCGTGGCGATGCGGCGTGGCCGCTGGCCAAGCCGACTGGCCCTGGGCCTCGGCGCTTTGGGCATTTGGCTCAGTTGCACGGAAGGATTCGCACAATTCTTGGCAGAGAAGTTGATCCACGTTCCGCCCCCCTTGAGTGCGGAGGCACTCGAGGACTTGAAAACCCAAGCCAAAGGCGAACGAAAAGTTGCAGTCCTTGTGCTCGGAGGGGGCGCACGCAATCTATCGCCGGAGTACCATGCCCCCGCCCTGAAACCCATTACCGAAGAGCGACTGCGATACGGCGCCTGGGTGGCCAAAACAATTCAAGCCCCACTCGGATTTTCCGGGGGGATTGGTTGGGGTGCGGCGCACCTGCGTATCGCGGAAGCAGTTGTGGCGCATGAGTCCGCCCAAAACACCTACGGCGTCCCGCTGCGCTGGTCTGAAAGCCGCTCGCGCGACACCCGAGAAAATGCAGAATTGACGCTGCCTATGCTTCAAGCAGATGGCGTGCAGACAGTCATCCTGGTCACGCATGACCTGCACATGCGCCGGGCAATGCGCGCCTTTTCAAAAGCCGCAACCGGCCAATTCACCTTCATCGCCGCCCCGGTCGGGCTCCGCAGAGAAACCGAATTTTCTTGGCAAGATTGGTGTCCAAGCGAAGAAGGCTTGCCCCGAGTCCGCTACGCGGTCTATGAATGGCTGGGGCTATTGGCTGGGCATTGAGCGGTGTCGCCATCGCCCTGTGCATTGAATGCGCCACTCAGCAGTTCCGGCAAGCGCGCCACGCTCATCCTGAAGCCGCAGGCCTGAGCATGCCCGCCGCCGCCTAAGCTTTCGGCCAAGGGAATGCAATCAAAGTTGCGCTGTGAGCGCAGCCCGCATTTCACCGCACCGCCCTGCCCCGCACTCCACATCAAAGCAAAAGTGCCGGATTTCGCTGACAGCAAATCCCCCACGAAGCTGTGGAACATGCCTGGGGCATTGACCATCAAGCCCTCAATGCCATTGAATGTCAGCGGCTGGGCTCCTTCGGCCAAGTCAAAACACAGCTTGCGGTATTTCTCGTCCATCGCAGCGCCACGCGCCATGAAGGCCGTCAACTCCGCTTGATTGAACGCCGAGATTTCCTGCCAACGAACAAACTCCCTGGGCTCCATGTCCAGCGCCGACAAAAAGGCGCCGCTCTCGGGATACTGCCAAGCCCAAATGTCCCGGTCTTCGATGTAACGCACCAGATCGGGCAAAGGCTGTTCGGGATGGAAGAACTCCCATGCCAAACGCGCACCCGACTTGCTCATGTCAAAGTGAACCACGCCGCAGCGGCAGCGGAAGCCTGTGAGCTTTTCAGCCGCGCTCTTGTGATGATCCAAGAGCACCAACTTGGCGGCACTCGCATCGATACCGCTCAAAATTTCAGCGGAAAACGAAAAGTCGAGCACATAGACCGCCCGCCCCGCCACAGGCGGCAAATCGGCCAGCGTCTGAACCTGTCCGTGATCAAGCCCAATAAATTCGGCGTTCCCCGCGTAATAGATCCAGGCTGCAAGTGCCGCCGCAAAGCCATCGGAACAGCCTTTACCGTGGAAAAGAACCAAAGGCCTGGGGTCATCAAGGCACGGTGCGAGCAACAACTGCAGAGGAAGAATAGATTTCATAGGGCGTGAATTGTCACCGCACTTGACCCTCACCGGGTGTCTCCAGGACGAACGGTTGCACTCAACCCCAAGAAGCCCAAAAGCAGCCTGGTTACTCGCCCCCCATATATGCCCCCAAGGCCCATCGGATACCCGCAGCGTGCGCCGCCTGGAAGCGCCATCACCCAGCGTGCGCACCGCAACCTGGGCGTGCCTCTGCGGTCAGTAGGCTTTGCCGCAGTACGTGGTCGAACATCGCTGTGAAGTCTTCAACGGGGCGCGCTGCGATCGCCTCACGTCGAACGCAAACTCCGAAAACGGGTTCACGATCACCCAGAGCTGAACACCCACCATACCCTTAAGAATTCGACTACTGTCAAGTCTTACACACCCTATTGGGGGGGGGTTGGCTAAATTCTGGAACTCCATATCAAAATAGAAATCGTGTAATTTCGCGCAGGTTAATTTAAAATTTTCTGGAAAATTATAAAAAATACCCCCACTACAGATCGCTGATCTCGAGTATAACGTGCTGCCAAAGGGCACATCAGACTCAGGAGTCGGCCACATTTGTGGCGTGATCATTCTTCTCTGAATACTTTATTAACTAGCTTAAATAAATAGGTAGATGGTGGAGGCGATCCATGTTGCCACCCTCCTTTTCTCTGCAACGATGGTAAGCAATAACATTTCTTGAGTCTCAACCTGCTTGTATCGATTCCAGAAAATTTTTTGCCGCCTCAATTTTATATCGATGAGGATTCTCTGAAGATTATTTTGTTTCCTGAAGTAAATACAGCTTCGAAGCGACTGACCTTGCTTAAACTGGCAAGTTTAATCGGCAATATAAATACTTTAGATTTACTAACGGAAACCATTTCAGGAACCAATTGTTTTAGAACCAAGGTGGGCGCGGCAAAAGCTGCAATGGCGCTTATGCCGATTGAGTCTCATGATTCATTCAAGGGAAGCCTCGGCTTCGATCCAACCTCGCTGGATGTGTCGATCGCATCTGGATATGGACGTGAACAAACAATTCCTCGTCAGATTTGAAAATATCTGACTCTGAAATTTGATGCCACCTCCATTCAATTCAGTCGCAATGACTTCATTTGTACTTTTTTCCACCTATTCAGGGCATTATGCGAAAATCTTTAGTTTCCTGGATAAAGGCGGTCTTCAGTATCTCGAAGGATGTAGTACTGAATACTTGCCCAACTTTGATGGCAACCCCTCTGGAGATTGGAGCAATGGTTTCATTGTTGGCTGCCGACGGCATTCGTCAAATTGATGATCAGACATGGAAGGATCTAGATCTTGATTGTTTTACCAAGCGCGCCTCACAAGATTTGAGCGTTACCGGGCAGATATTCCTGCACCTGCGACTTCGCAACGGAGGCACAGTGGAGGATATTGCCCGCTTTCGTACCATCTTAGAGTGTTCGATAGATGTTCCTGTATTCTTGGATATATTCACCAAGATGCGTGCTGCTCCCGTTAACATCTGCACTCCACTTTTTGTCTCGAATTTTTTCGCTGCCCCTGCATTAGGCAGGTTAGCGTGGATTCCCATCCCGCTGCTAGCCGCCTCTATGTTGCTATTAAAATTCTCGCTGTTTGGCTGGCTGGGTGTGGTATGTTCACTCACCTTCTCCGCACTCATTTCTATTCGACTCCATCTTTCGATGAAGTCTTGGCATCAGCAGCGAGAAGTACTTTTGAACGCAATTGTCGCAGCTCGTCTGATTAGAGTTCAATTACCTGGTGAAATACTGTCTCGATTGAATCTACCCACAGAAAATCAGCTTGACGAATTGCAGAGTCAATTTCGTTCGACTATCTGGGGCCGTTTTGATGGCGTAGCGGAGTACGCCAACCTTCTATTTCTTACTCAATACACGGAGATGTACCGCCAACTAAAGGCCATCAAAGTTCAAAAACAAACGTTTCGCGAACTTGTAAAATCGCTCAGTGCCTTTGAGGCTGACTTGGGTATCCTAAATGACGCACAGAAGAATAGTTTGACTCTTTCTTTGGTTGGTTCGGCAACTCTGGATCAGATTGTTCTATGTGGCCTCCAAAACCCTTTGCTGCCATCTGGTGCGCCCATGTCTATTGAGTTTAATAACAAAGGAATGTTACTTACAGGCAAGAATGGTATCGGCAAGAGCACACTTTTGCGAACGATTGGCATCAGCGTTGTACTTCATCGAGCCTTCGGCGTTGCGTATGCAAACCAAGCTCGAATTGGCTGTAATTTTGTGATGAGCAGTATGCGTATTGATGACAGCCTAGTTTTTGGCGATAGTTCTCATGTTGCTGAAGCCAAAAGGATTCGGGACATGATTGCGTTTGACGGCGCTGAAAACGGTTGTTTGTACATCATCGACGAAGTCTTCAATGCGACGAATTATATCGAGGCCGTTGCAGCAGCTGTCCCGGCACTTTATCGCCTGGCGAATCGCGGGCTTTTGTTAGTCTCGACTCATAACCTTATTTATGTACCTCTTTTACGCGGAATTCTGCAGCCGATGAAACTAGAAGCTGCGCATGACGGTTTCCGCATTTTGGAGAATGGCGTCATGGGTGAGACCAATGGACTCGACATTCTTGAGGAAATTGGCTTTGATGAGCGCCTTGTTCGGCAATCTCGGCTGCTAGCTGCTAGGCTAGAGGAGATGCTGGTAAATCCAGACGAAGCACATTTGCTCACCATTGGTAAACTTGTACAGCGCTGAACATGCCCCTCGCGCGCAGCCAATCCACCAAACTTAAACCATTCCTGGACATAATATATTTTGCAAGCTGTTGATTTATTTGAATAAATTTCACTCAACAAGATTGCCTCAGACGGTTTTAATACTGTGAATTCATCCCGTGCCCTACGCTGGAGTTGTTGGATCGCATTCATTCGGACGAGTTCGCGCAATTGGCGCGGCACCCCAACTAGAAACAAGGCAAAGGACAGCCGCAAGGACTGCCCGTAGCTCCAAGAAGATTACGCTGTACTGTGCGCACGCCATTTTTACTTCAAGCTTCTCGGCCAGGATCAGGACTCATTCCTCGTCCATGAGAACGTCTACCTGATCGAGGCCGAGGATGATGATCAAGCCACTAAGGCAGCGGCTGAGATTGGCAAGAACAACGAAGATGCCGGCGACGATGGGCACCTTGAACTCAACGAGCAAAAAGCGGCTTATCTCTTTGCTGGCATCCGAAAGGTCATCGAGGTAGAACCGAGCCCTGTCCCGGCAAGTGCAGCGGGGCTGATCGGGTTGGAGTTGAGCTATTCAGAGTTCGAGGTCGATACCCTAGACCAGGTTCTCGCTCTTGCCTGTGGCGACATGATTGAAGTCTTGTACAGGGAATGATGTTCACACCCAAGGCATCCGCCTCGAAGTCGCGCAGGACGTTCTGGGCGCACTTCTCGCCCACTAGTCCGAAGCAGCGGCGCAAGCGCTGGAGGCCGCAAACCCCGAACCCGACCATCTGGCCGAGATTAAGGTCAAGCAGCGCAAATTGCGCGCCCTGCCCTTGGGGCCAGTTACCCGCAGAGCTACCCACACGCATGCTGGATGTATGGGCGTCGATATGACCCTATGCGGACAAGAAAAAGGCCCTAAGTCGTTGATTTACTTAGGGCCTTGGTCGTTTACGCACCTATGCGTGCGGGTAAGTGGTGGAGCCGGCGGGAATTGAACCCGCGTCCGCAAACCATCACCGGGCAGTTCTACATACTTAGCCGTCTGATTTAAATCTCACGGGCCAGATCGCGCAGCGGCACGCTATCTTTCCCGCCAGTCACTTAATCTCGTTCTGTACCGAGTAACCCGATCCAAAACCAGCCCATGTGAATGACTTCTCAGCCTGTTGTCTTACGACTTGGGCCCGGCCCATGGGCCAACCGTTGAGAAGCTCACGCGCAATTAAGCGGCGAGTGCGAACGTAGAGTCGTTTGCAGTTACTTTGTTTCCAGTGGTTTTACGAGCGAACTGGTGCTCGGTATGCCCTACTCCGGATCCGCATCCACGTCGAAACCTGGTCGGCCCCAGAACTTGCTATTTTAGGCCAGTCCGAGCACTTGCAAGAGCTCAAGAGGACTGGAAAGCACAATATCTGCGCGCCAATCGGCAATTGAGGCGCCATTTCCGAGATAGCCCCACGCTGCTGCAGCGGTTTGCATCCCTGCAGCCCGACCCGCAACGATGTCCCGCTCGTCATCACCAACGTAAATGCAGCACGCCGGAGTCACGTCCGCACGCCGCGCGGCCTCCAACAAGGGGGCCGGATGAGGTTTGGCATGGGGCGTGGTATCGCCGCCAATGATGACGCAAGCGTGGGTGTGCAAGCCCAAGGCCGTGACCAAAGGGATCGCGAATCTTTCCACTTTGTTGGTCACCACCCCCCATGGGAGCCCCGTCTGATCCAAGGCGTGGAGCATGCTTTGGACATGGTCAAACATGGCGGTTTCACGGGTCAAACGTTGTTCGTAACGATCTAAAAATTCTTGTTTGAGTGCCTCGTATTCGTCGTGCTCAGGCGCGACGTTGAGCGCCGCACCCAGCATGCCGCGCGCGCCAGCCCCCACAAGGGGGCGCAATGTCGCCAAGCTCAGGGGTGCCAAGCCACGGATTTGGCGCATTTCATTGGCAGCACCCGCCAGATCTGGGGCACTATCGACCAAAGTACCGTCCAGATCGAACAGCACCGCAGCCACGCCTGAAGGTTTGAACGCCATCGTTTGCGCTGCCTCCGCCATATCTGCCGACTCGCCGCCCCGTCGAACCGTCATACGATCACCGGTTTACGACAGGCCAGCATGTAGTTGACGTCGGTATCGGCCCCCAGGCTGTAGCGCTGGGTGAGCGGGTTGTAAGTCAGCCCGCGGCTGCTCTGCAATTCAAGCCCGGCGTCGCGGCAAAACTGAGCAAGTTCAGAGGGGCGAATGAATCGGGCATATTCGTGCGTGCCTGCGGGCAGCATCTTGAGCATGTATTCAGCACCCACAATGGCCAACATGAAAGACTTCAAGTTGCGATTGAGTGTGGAGAAAAACACCCAGCCACCGGGTTTGACCAAGTCAGCGCAGGCCTGAACGACAGACGCCGGGTCTGGCACGTGTTCCAGCATTTCCATGCAGGTCACCAGATCGAAGCTGGCGGGGCGCTCCTGTGCCAGTGCCTCCACCGCAATTTCACGGTACTCCACACCTTCGGTTCCGGCCTCCATGGCATGCAACTGCGCGACCTTCAAGGGCTTGGTCGACAGATCAATGCCCAAAGTCTGAGCGCCGCGCCGCGCCAGTGAGTCGCTCAGGATGCCGCCGCCGCAGCCCACATCCAGGGCCGTTTTACCCGCGATCGAGGAATGGCCGGCGATCCAGTCCAAGCGCAGCGGATTAATTTGGTGCAGCGGCTTGAATTCGCTGTCGACATCCCACCAGCGGTGGGCCAATTCGCCAAATTTGGCGAGCTCTTGAGGGTCAGCATTGATCATGGTATGAATGGTAAACGAAGCGGAACCGTTGGGGCTTCACGAATAAAACACCGGGTCGCGCCGCGTTGATTCAACAAAGGTCAGGCAAAAAAAAGCCCCGCATACGCGGGGCCTTGCCGTGCAAAACGCCCGAAGGCGTTTGCAGACTGATTACTTCGTGCGGGTACCGACGACTTCGATTTCCACGCGACGATTCTTGGCGCGGCCTTCCTTGGTCTTGTTGTCGGCAACAGGAGCCTTCTCGCCCTTGCCTTCGGTGTAGACGCGGTTCTTTTCAGCACCGGCGCCAACCAAGTAGGCCTTGACAGCTTCAGCACGCTTGACCGACAGCTTCTGGTTGTAAGCTGCAGTGCCAACGGAGTCAGTGTGACCCACGGCAATGATGACTTCCAGGTTCAGACCCTTGGTCTTGGCCAGCAGGTCGTCCAGCTTAGCCTTGGCTTCGGGTTTCAACGTAGCCTTGTCGAAGTCGAAGAATGCGTCAGCAGCGAAAGTCACCTTCTCGCTGACCGGAGCCGGGACGGGCTTCGGTGCGGGAGGAGCCGGAGGAGCCACCACTGCAGGAGGAGCAACAGGAGCCGGTGCCTCGACCTTCGGGGCAGGCTTCAGTGCGCCGTCGCAATCGGCCGCTGCCGTAGCAGGCGTCCAGTTGGCATCGCGCCAGCAATATTCATTGGTGCCGTTTTTCCAAACGGTGCCATCAGTTGCGCGCCAGTTGTCGACCGTTTGCGCGAATGCGCCAGACGCAGCAAAAGCAGCGACCACAGCGACAGACATCAGCGACGCCACTCGATTCAATTTCTTCATGATTCTCCTCTCAAGGAATGCCGCAGTTGCCCTGCGAGTGCCCAGTAAGTGCTTGAACAAAACCTTAGATAGATCCGCTAATGCGGGTTTCTCCTAGGGACTCATCGATTGTGCCATAGGGCACCGATAGCTTCGTATTGTGGCGGCCTGAAGTGAATCAGTTGGCGAGAATGTTGCGCTGCTGCTACAGCCGCAGGCCTTTAGAATCCACGTTCCCGTCCTCTAACGATGCAGGCTCACCTGATGGGTGTGGCCGCGCACAAGCGCATGACCCAGTTCGCCAAGGAAACATTGCCCATTAGCCTCGAAGAGGAAATGCGGCGCTCATACCTCGATTACGCGATGAGCGTGATCGTCGGACGTGCTCTCCCCGATGCTCGCGACGGCTTGAAGCCGGTGCACCGTCGTGTGTTGTTCGCAATGCACGAGTTGAACAACGATTGGAACCGGCCTTACAAGAAGTCGGCCCGTATCGTTGGCGACGTGATTGGTAAATATCACCCGCACGGCGACACCGCCGTTTACGACACCATCGTGCGTATGGCGCAGGACTTTTCTCTGCGCCACATGTTGGTGGACGGGCAAGGCAATTTCGGCTCGGTGGACGGCGATAACGCCGCAGCCATGCGGTATACCGAAATTCGCCTGGCCAAAATCGCTCACGAGATGCTGGCCGATATTGACAAGGAAACTGTCGATTTCGGTCCCAACTATGACGGCTCGGAAAAAGAGCCCCTGGTGCTGCCGACCCGCTTGCCTAACCTGTTAATCAACGGGTCGACCGGCATCGCCGTGGGTATGGCCACAAACATCCCGCCGCACAACCTCAACGAGGTCGTGGATGCCTGCCTGCACGCGCTGAAGAACCCGGACTGCTCGATTGACGAGTTGATGGAAATCATCCCCGCGCCCGACTTCCCCACCGCCGGCATCATCTACGGCCTCTCGGGCGCCCGCGATGGCTACCGCACCGGCCGCGGCAAGGTGGTAATGCGCGCCAAGGTGCATTTCGAGGACATCGACAAGGGCAACCGCCAAAGCATCATCGTTGACGAGATCCCCTACCAGGTCAACAAGAAGACCTTGTTGGAGCGCATCGCCGAGCTGGTGCACGAGAAGAAGATCGACGGCATCAGCCATATCCAGGACGAGAGCGATAAGTCCGGCATGCGCGTGGTGATCGAGCTCAAGCGCGGTGAAGTGCCCGAGGTGGTGCTGAACAATCTGTACAAGCAGACGCAGCTGCAAGACACCTTCGGCATGAATATGGTGGCGCTGATCGACGGTCAGCCCAAACTGTGCAATTTGAAGGATCTGGTTACGGTGTTCCTGGAGCACCGCCGCGAGGTTGTCACGCGCCGCACGATTTTCGAGTTGCGCAAGGCCCGCGAGCGCGGCCATGTGCTGGAAGGCCTGGCCGTTGCGATGGCCAATATCGACGAGTTCATCGCCACCATCAAGGCATCGCCGACTCCGCCGATTGCCAAGGCAGCACTGATGAGCAAGAGCTGGGACTCGTCCCTGGTGCGCGAGATGTTGGCGCGTGCCGAAGGCGAGACCGTCGGCGGCCGCAATGCCTACCGTCCAGACGGATTGGCGCCTGAGTTCGGCCTGCAGGGCGATGGCCTCTACCGCCTCTCGGAAGACCAAGCGGGCGAGATCCTGCAGATGCGCCTGCAACGCCTGACCGGCCTGGAGCAGGACAAGGTCGTTGGCGAGTACAAAGAAGTGATGTCGCAGATCGCCGACCTGCTGGACATCCTGGCCAAGCCGGCCCGCGTCACCGCCATCATCAGCGAAGAGCTGATTCAAGTGCGTCAGGAATTTGGCCAGACCAAAATCGGCGCACGCCGCAGCGCCATTGAGCATAACGCCCAAGAGCTGGGGACTGAAGACCTCATCACGCCGACCGATATGGTCGTGACACTCTCGCACACCGGCTACATCAAGAGCCAGGCTTTGAGCGAGTACCGTGCCCAGAAGCGCGGCGGGCGCGGCAAGCAAGCCACCCAGACCAAGGACGACGACTGGGTCGACCAACTCTTCATCGCCAACACGCACGACTGGATTCTGTGCTTCAGCAACCGCGGCCGTGTCTACTGGCTGAAGGTTTGGGAAGTGCCGCAGGGCTCGCGCAACTCGCGCGGCAAGCCCATCGTCAATATGTTCCCGCTGCAGCAAGACGAAAAAATCACTGTCGTGCTGCCACTGACGGGTGAGTTCCGTGCCTTCCCTGAAGGCCATTTCATCTTCATGGCCACGGCCCTGGGTACAGTCAAGAAGACCTCTTTGGAAGACTTCGCCAACCCGCGCAAGGCCGGCATCATCGCCATCGCCCTGGACGACGGCGACCACCTGATTGGTGCCGCCCTGACCGACGGCAAGCATGACGTGATGCTGTTCAGCGACGGCGGCAAGGCCGTGCGATTTGACGAGGACGACGTGCGCTCACTGGGCCGTACGGCTCGAGGTGTGCGCGGCATGATGCTGGAACCTGAGCAGCGCCTGATTGCCATGCTGGTAGCCGAGGACGAGAACCAAAGCGTGTTGACCGCCACGGAAAACGGTTATGGCAAGCGCACTGCCATCACCGAATACACCCGCCACGGACGCGGTACCAAGGGCATGATCGCGATCCAGCAGACCGAGCGCAATGGCCGTGTGGTGGCCGCCACCCTGGTGCGCGCGGAAGACGAGATCATGCTGATCACTGACCGTGGCGTGCTGGTACGCACCCGTGTTTCTGAAATCCGCGAACTGGGCCGTGCCACCCAGGGCGTCACTCTGATCGCACTGGACGACGGCAGCAAGCTTTCCGGCCTGCAGCGTATCGTCGAGAACGATGCCAACGACGGCAACGCAGCAGAAGCCAATGCTGAAGACGCCGGCGATAACACCCCCACCAACGATGCGGCCGATACGGCCGGCGACGACGCCACCAAGGAATAAGCTTGAAAACGAAATCCACGAAGATCATCGTCGCCATCAGCCTGGCCCTTTGCGCCAGCGCGAGCTTTGCGCAGGCGGCCAATTCGACGTCATCAGCGGCAAAAAAAGAGCTGATAACCAAACTGCTGAATATGCAAAAGCCCAGCTATGACATGCTGGCGCGCAACCTGATGCAGCAACCCATCGGCAATCTGATGCAGGGCGCCAGTGCCGCCATGCAGCAAGTGCCGCCGGAAAAGCGGGAAGCAACGGCCAAGGCCATCGAAGCAGACGTCAAGAAATTCGTCGACGACAACACCCCGCTGATTCGCGACAAGGCCGCCAAGCTGGCGCCCTCCACCGTTGGCGCGGTACTGGACGAACGCTTCAGCGAAGATGAGTTGAAGCAGTTGTTGGCTTGGCTGGAATCGCCGGTGAACAAGAAGTTCGGCGAGTTGAATGTAGAGATGCAGAAATCTCTGGCCGACAAGTTGCTGGCCGATTTGGGCCCGACACTGGAAACCCGCTTCAAGACACTGCAGCAGGCCATCGGTAAGCAACTGGGCGTCAGCCCGGCTGCAGCGGGCGCATCTGGCAGCACCGCCAAGCCCGCCAAGAAGTAAGCCGTTTTGGAGTGGCCGTACCGCTGCGGCGGTACGGCCCGTCTGGTTTCACCCCGTTAAGCAGCCCTTTTTAAGCCCATGATTCAGCGTCCCTTCAATTTTTCGGCCGGCCCGGCTGCCCTTCCTGAAGAGGTTTTGAGCCAGGTCGCCGCCGAGATGCTGAACTGGCATGGCTCGGGGATGAGCGTGATGGAGATGAGCCATCGCGGACCCGAATTCACCTCGATCTGCGAAACCGCCGAACAAGACCTGCGCGACTTGCTGCAGGTGCCGGCCAACTTTCGCATCTTGTTCATGCAAGGCGGCGGCTTGGCTGAAAACGCCATCGTGCCCATGAATTTGTCGAGCGGCGGCGCCGTTGACATGGTCGTCACCGGTTCCTGGTCGACCAAGAGCGCCGATGAAGCTAAGCGTTATGCCGACGTGGCCATCGCAGCCAGCGGTGATTCGAGCAAATTCACCCGCATTCCTGATCCCAGCACCTGGGCCTTGCGCAAGAATGCAGCCTATGTGCATGTGTGCAGCAACGAAACCATCGATGGCGTGGAGTTTCATGCCCTGCCAGACCTGAAAGCGCTGGGCTGCGACGCACCGCTGGTGATCGATTGTTCGTCACACCAACTGTCCCGCGGCATCGATTGGGCCAAGGTCGGCCTGGCCTTTGGCGGCGCGCAGAAAAACATCGGCCCTGCGGGTTTGACGCTGGTGTTCGTGCGTGACGATCTGCTGGGCCGCGCCCTGCCCGTCTGCCCATCAGCCTTCAACTACAAAACCGTGGCGGCGGCGCAGTCCATGTACAACACGCCGCCGACCTTCTCCATCTACGTGGCGGGCCTGGTGTTCCAGTGGCTGAAGCAATTCAACTACGCCGGCAAGACCGGTGTGGCCGCCATTGAGCAGCGCAATATCGACAAGGCCAACTTGCTCTACGGCGCACTGGATCAATCGAATCTGTTTGAAAACCGCGTGGCGGCTGACTGCCGCTCACGCATGAATATCCCGTTCTACCTGCGCGGCGACTACAACACGCCGGAACTCAATGCGGCCTTCCTGACAGGAGCGAAGGCGCGCAATCTGCTGCAACTCAAAGGCCACAAGTCGGTGGGCGGCATGCGTGCATCGATCTACAACGCCATGCCCCTGGAGGGCGTACAAGCCCTGGTGGCATACCTGAAGGACTTTGAGGCACAACATGGCTGATACCCCCGCTGGCGCTGGCAGCGCGCCGGCCCCCGACCTGCTCGCCCTGCGCGACCAGATCGACGCGCTCGATCAGCAATTGCTGGATGTTTTGAATCGCCGCGCCAAAGTGGCGGAGTTGGTGGGCGAAGTGAAGCGCCGCGAAGGCACGCCCTTCTTCCGCCCCGACCGGGTGGCGCAAGTCATCGAAAAGATCAAGACCGCCAACCCCGGCCCGCTCAAGGGCGAGCATGTGGCCGCCATCTGGCGCGAGATTATGTCGGCCTGCCTGGCTTTGGAGTCCCCGCAGCGCGTGGCCGTGCTGGGCCCGGTCGGCACCTTCTGCGAGCAAGCCGCGATTGAATATTTTGGCGGTGCGGCCGACCTGATCTACTGCAACAGCTTCGACGAAGTGTTTCACGCCACCGCCAGCGGCAGTGCGCAGTATGGCGTCGTGGGCGTTGAGAACATGACTGAAGGCGTGGTCACCCGCTCGCTCGACCTGTTCCTGCACACACCCACGCACGTTGTAGGCGAAGTCAGCCTGCTGATCCGCCATGCCCTGATGCGCAAGGACAATTCCTTGCAAGAGATTGAGGCGGTATTGGCGCACCCGCAGGCGCTGGCCCAATGCCAGGGCTGGCTCAACAAACATTTGCCCAATGCCGAGCGCCGAGCGGTGTCCAGCAACGCGGAAGGCGCACGCCTGGCCGCCAGCAACCCCGCCTGGGCGGCGATTGCGAGCGAGCGAGCGTCCACCATTTTTGGCCTGCACGTCGTCGCCCACGCAATTCAGGATGAAGCCTACAACCGCACGCGCTTCGCCGTGATCTGCCTGCCCCAGACAATGGCTGCGCCACCTGCCACCGGGCGCGATTGCACCAGCCTGATCGTGTCGGTGACCAATCGCCCCGGTGCCATGCACGATCTGCTGGTGCCGCTAAAGACGCATGGCGTGTCCATGACCCGGCTGGAATCCCGCCCTGCGCGCACCGGCCAATGGGACTATTACTTCTACATCGACCTTGACGGCCACCCGAGCCAGCCTAACGTCGCAGCTGCACTGGCTGAGTTGCGTGAGCTGTGCGCCTTCTACAAGGTCATTGGCGCCTACCCCTTGAAAGCCTGAGGCGGCCGCGTATGTACAAGCAACTCGGCGTGATCGGATGCGGCCTGATGGGCGGCTCGTTTGCGCTGGCCATGAAAAAGGCCAAATTGGTGAAGCGCGTGGTGGGATACAGCAAATCGCCCTCCACCACCGAAGCCGCCAAGCGGCTGGGCGTGATTGACGTTGTTGCCGAATCGGCACTGTTGGCCGTGGCAGGCTCTGACGTGGTGTTGCTGGCCGTGCCGGTGTCAGCCACGGAGGCCACCTTGAAAGCCATCCGCGACCTGGTCACGCCGCAAATGCTGATCATGGACGTGGGCTCGACCAAGTGCGATGTATCGGAGGCGGCACGCAGCGCCCTGGGCGACCGCCTGCCCAGCTTCGTGCCCGCCCACCCCATTGCAGGCAAGGAAAGTGGTGGTGTCCAGCACGCAGAGGCCACGCTGTACCAGGGCCGACAAGTCATCCTGACACCGCTGCCTGAAACCCTGCCGCAGGCCGTGCAGGCGGCCACCGACATCTGGTCCAGCCTGGGCAGCCAGGTGCTGAAGATGACGCCCAAGAATCATGACGCGGCATTTGCCGCCGTGAGTCATCTGCCGCATCTGCTCGCCTACGCGTATTTTCAGTCGGTAGCCACCCAACCCGCTGGGCGGGATTTTCTCAGCCTGGCCGGCCCCGGCTTTCGCGACTTCACCCGCATTGCGGCGAGCGAACCCGCCGTCTGGCGCGACATCCTCATGGCCAATAAGGCTGAGGTGCTGGTGCAGGCCGGGCGCTTTCGCCAGACACTGGACGCGCTGGAAGCCCTCATCAAGGCAGATGATGCCAACGCCCTCGAAGCCCGCATCCGGCTGATCTCCGAAGCCCGTGCCGAATGGCAGATGGGCGCCCCCCGCCTGCCCAAGTAGCCCCTTCGACGCAAGCCAGTTTGCCCTGCCGCTTGCGCCACAACCCTCGCTCGTCATGTTCAAGATTCCATTCCTCGATCTGCCCCCTTTGCGAAGCGCTGGCGGTACCGTCCGGCTGCCCGGCTCCAAAAGCATCTCCAACCGGGTGCTGCTGCTGGCGGGCCTGTCGGAAGGCACCACGCATGTACATGACCTGCTCGACTCCGATGACACCGCGGTGATGCTGGCCTCGCTCAAGGAGTTGGGTTGCGATTTGCGCACCGACACCGACGGTGTGCTGCACGTCACTGGCATCGGCGCGCAACTGCGCACAGCCGACACCAAGCTGTTTCTCGGCAACGCCGGCACTGCCATGCGCCCGCTCACCGCCGCCCTGGCCCTGCTGGTAGCCACACAAGGTGGGCAATTCGAGTTGAGCGGCGTGCCACGCATGCATGAGCGCCCCATTGGAGATCTGGTGGATGCCTTGCGGGGGCTCGGTTGCCAGATCGAATGCACTGGCCAAGAGGGCTACCCGCCGCTGAAGTTGACCGGCCCGTCTGCCTTGCAGTTAGATCAGCCCGTGCGCGTGCGCGGCGATGTTTCCAGCCAGTTCCTGACCGCCCTGCTGCTGGCCCTGCCCCTGGTGGCGCAAGACCGCCCGGTGGTGATCGAGGTGGTGGGGGAGTTGATTTCCCGCCCCTACGTTTTCATCACCCTGGCGTTGCTGGCCCGGTTCGGCATTGAGGTCCAGCAAGAAGGTTGGCAACGTTTCACCATCCCCGCGGGTTCGCGCTACCGCTCGCCGGGCGCCGTACATGTGGAAGGCGACGCTTCATCCGCATCCTATTTCGTGGCTCTGGGCGCGATTGCCGCTACGGGCGATCCCCTGCGCATTGAAGGAGTCGGCCACGCCAGCCTGCAAGGCGATGTGCGCTTTGTTGAAGCGGCCCAAGCCATGGGCGCCCGTGTGGAACAAGGCCCCAACTGGCTTGAAGTGCGACGCGGAGCGTGGCCGCTGCACGGCATCGACCTCGATTGCAACCACATTCCTGATGCCGCCATGACCCTGGCGGTGATGGCGCTGTACGCCGACAGCCCCACCACCTTGCGCAATATCGCCAGCTGGCGGGTCAAGGAAACCGATCGCATTGCCGCCATGGCCACCGAATTGCAAAAACTCGGCGCCCAGGTGGAAGAAGGCCCCGATTGGATTCGCGTGCATCCCCTGCGCGACTGGCAGGCCGCCAGCATCCACACCTACGACGACCACCGCGTGGCCATGTGCTTCTCGCTGACCGCCTTCAATGGCCTGGTGACGCCGAATGCCGTGTCAGTGCGCATCCTCGACCCGCAATGCGTGGCCAAGACCTTTCCGGACTATTTTGAAACCCTGTTCGAGGTGGTGGAAGCGCACGCCGAAGACATCCCCGTCATCACCATCGATGGCCCCACCGCCTCCGGCAAAGGCACATTGGCAGACGTCGCGGCCCACGCGCTCGGCTATGTGGTGCTGGACTCCGGCTCGCTCTACCGGGCCTGCGCCCTGGCGGCCGACCGCGAAGACATCGACCTGAACGACGCCAACGCCGTGGCCGCCATCGGCGCCAATCTCAATCTGAGCTTTAAACGCGGGCGCGTCTGGCTGGATGAAGACGACATCACCGACGCCCTGCGCCTGGAAGCCACCGGTTTGATGGCCTCGCAGGTGGCGGCCCATCCGGCTGTGCGCGCGGCCTTGAATCAGTTGCAGCTCAACTTCCGCCGCCTGCCGGGCCTGGTGGCGGATGGGCGCGACATGGGCACTGCGGTATTCCCCGACGCCGCCTTGAAAGTGTTTCTCACAGCCAGCGCGGCCACGCGCGCCGAGCGACGCCATAAGCAATTGATTTCCAAAGGAATTTCGGCTAATATCGAAAGCTTGCGTCAAGATTTGGAAAATCGGGATGCGCGCGACAAAAATCGCGCCGCCAGCCCGCTGCATCCGGCACTTGACGCCCGGATGCTCGACAACTCGCTGCAGACGATTGAGGAATCGGTCGAACTGCTGCTGAATTGGTGGGCTGAAACAAGACCTTTTGCTGCTCAGCGTTGAGCGAGAAAGGTCGGTTGGGGCTGAATAGGTATCGATGATTCGAGAACTCAAGGCCCCAACCAACAACGCCGCCCGACCCTTTGGCCGGGTGGAGTCATCAACCTTAACCCGCAAGACGCTCCAACGACTTGCACCCACCGCCTGCGAACAAACGCTTGTTGCAGCAGGTCCAGGAAACCTCATGTCCCAAACCCAAACCGCAGCTTTCGCTCCTGACTCTTTTGCCGCCATGTTCGAGGAGTCGCTGCAGCGCTCCGACCTGCGCGCCGGTGAAGTGATCTCGGCCGAAGTCGTGCGCGTTGAGCACAGCTTTGTGGTTGTGAACGCCGGCCTCAAGTCTGAAGCCTACGTGCCAATCGAAGAATTCAAGAACGACCAGGGCGAACTGGAAGTTCAAATCGGCGACTTCGTTTCCGTGGCCATCGACGCCATCGAAAACGGCTACGGCGACACCATCCTGTCGCGCGACAAGGCCAAGCGTCTGGCCTCGTGGCTGTCGCTGGAAACCGCACTGGAGTCGGGCGACTTCGTGACCGGTACCGTGTCGGGCAAGGTCAAGGGCGGCCTGACCGTTCTGGTCAACGGCATCCGCGCCTTCCTGCCGGGTTCCCTGCTGGACACCCGTCCGGTCAAGGACATGAGCCCGTACGAAGGCAAGACCATGGAGTTCAAGGTCATCAAGCTGGACCGCAAGCGCAACAACGTCGTGTTGTCGCGTCGTGCTGTGGTTGAAGCTTCGATGGGCGAAGAGCGCGCCAAGCTGCTGGAAACGCTGGCCGAAGGCGCCATCGTTCAAGGCGTGGTCAAGAACATCACCGAATACGGTGCGTTCGTGGACCTGGGCGGTATCGACGGCCTGCTGCACATCACCGACATGGCATGGCGCCGTGTCCGCCACCCTTCGGAAGTTGTGACTGTCGGCCAAGAGCTGACCGCCAAGATCCTGAAGTTCGACGCCGAGAAGAACCGCGTTTCGCTGGGCCTGAAGCAATTGGGCGACGATCCTTGGTTCGGTGTGGCTCGCCGCTACCCCACCAGCACCCGCCTGTTCGGCAAGATCACCAACATCGCTGACTACGGCGCATTCGTTGAGATCGAACCCGGCATCGAAGGTCTGGTGCACGTCTCCGAAATGGACTGGACCAACAAAAACGTTGCGCCTTCCAAGCTGGTCAGCCTGGGCGACGAAGTCGAAGTCATGGTCCTGGAAATCGACGAAGACAAGCGTCGCATCTCCCTGGGCATGAAGCAGTGCAAGGCCAATCCTTGGGAAGATTTCGCTGAAACCGTCAAGCGCGGCGACCGCGTCAAGGGCCCCGTCAAGTCCATCACCGACTTCGGCGTGTTCGTTGGCCTGGCTCAAGGCATCGACGGTCTGGTGCACCTGTCCGACCTGTCGTGGAACGAAACCGGCGAAGCTGCTGTGCGCAACTTCAAGAAGGGCCAGGAAGTTGAAGCCCTGGTGCTGGCCGTTGACGTCGAGCGCGAGCGCATCTCCCTGGGCATCAAGCAGCTGGACAGCGACCCGTTCACCACCTACACCACGGTCAATGACCGCGGCATGACGGTGACCGGCAAGGTCAAGACTGTGGACGCCCGTGGCGCCGAGATCGAACTGGCTGACGAAGTGCTGGGTTACCTGCGCGCCTCCGAAATCAGCCGCGACCGCGTTGAAGACGCACGCAATGTGCTGAAGGAAGGCGACGAAGTCTCCGCCCTGATCGTGAATGTGGATCGCAAGACCCGCAACATTCAGCTGTCGATCAAGGCCAAGGACAACGCCGACAACCAAGAAGCCATGCAGCGCCTGAGCGCTACTGCCGAGCGCGAAAGCGCCGGCACGACCAGCCTGGGCGCCCTGCTGCGCGCCAAGCTGGACAACCAAGGCTAATTGGCAGAAACGGCCGAAATGGCCAGACGAACAGGCCCCCGGGCCTGTTCCCTGTGCTAATCTCGCGTCGCTCAAAAAGGGCTCGTCACTTCAGGGTGCGAGCCTTTTTCAATCCAGCCCAAGGCTTTGCGCAAGATCGCCCGCCCGTGCGCCCAACTGGTCGTCAATGGCATCTTGCGCAAGTCCTCGGACCCCACCACCCGCCCCCGCTTCACGCCACACAACATGACCCGCTCCGATCTGGTTGCTTTGCTGTCAGAGCGCTTTGGCCAACTGGCCCAGCGCGACACCGAATTCGCCGTCAAGACGATTCTGGACGCCATGTCCGACGCCCTGGCGCGTGGGCACCGCATCGAGATTCGCGGCTTCGGCAGCTTCTCTGTCAACCGCCGCCCGCCCCGCAAAGGCCGCAACCCACGCAGCGGCGAGCAAGTCATGATCCCCGAGAAGCTGGTGCCCCATTTCAAGCCGGGCAAGGCTCTGCGCGAAGCGGTGGATGCCAAAGGCACGGACACCGCCGAGCTGGGCTGAGATGCCCTCGCGTGGCGCTTAGAATCAAGCCTCCATGCGAATCCTCATCTGGCTCTTTCGAGCATTTCTCTTCTTCACGCTTTTCGCCTTTGCGCTGAACAACAGCCAAGAGGTGGTCGTGCGCTGGTTCTTCGGCCATGAGTGGCAAGCGCCCTTGGTCATCATCGTGCTGCTGGCTTTTGGCCTCGGCTGCGCACTGGGGGTTTTGGCCATGGTGCCCGCCTGGTGGAAGCACCGCCGCGTGGCCAAGCGCGCCAAATCCGACGCCGAGGCGCAAGCCCCTGCCTCCGAACCCCTGACCCCACCCGCGATTCACGATGGAATTTGACCCCCGCTGGCTGCTGTTCGTTCTGCCCGCAGCCTTTGCCCTGGGCTGGCTGGCCTCCAAGCTCGATACCCGGCAATGGAAGCGCGAGCAACGTGACGCCCCCAAGGCCTATTTCAAAGGCCTGAACTTGCTGCTCAACGAGCAGCAGGACAAAGCCATCGACGCCTTCATCGAGGCGGTCCAGAACGACCCCGACACCTCCGAGCTGCACTTTGCGCTGGGCAATCTGTTCCGCCGCCGCGGTGAATATGAACGTGCGGTGCGCGTGCACCAACACCTGTTGCAGCGCGGCGACCTGCCCCGGCAGGAGCGCGACCGAGCGCAACACGCGCTGGCGCAAGACTTCTTCAAGGCCGGCCTGTTCGACCGGGCGGAACAAGCCTTCGCCGCCCTGCGGGGCACGCCGTTCGAAAACGAGGCCGAGTTGGCCTTGCTCTCCTTGTTCGAGCGCTCACGCGAGTGGCGCAAGGCCGTGGAGGTGGCCCGCCATCTGGAGCAAACCGGCACGGCGTCGTTTGCCGCTCGAGTAGCACATTACCTGTGCGAACTAGCCCTGGAATCTCTCGCCCGCGAGCAGGTGGGCGAAGCGCAAGCTCTGCTGCTGGAAGCCCGCAAAGCCGCGCCACAAGCCGCCCGCGCCCACGTGCTCACCGGCCAGTTGCTGGCCAAGCAAGGCCAGGCGGAAGCCGCCATGGCCGCCTATGCGGAGCTCTTGGCCCTCAACCCTGAGGCCTTCAATCTGGTGGCCAAAGACTATGCCGAGGCTGCCATCGCCTGCGGCGCTGCTGAACGTGCACTCACCGCCCTGAGCCTGCAATACCACCGCGTGCCGGGCATGCATCTGCTGGGTGCCATCGCCAAGCTGGAGCCTGCCGCAGCGCAACAGCGCGCTCGCTTGGTTGAGCACCTGCGCGATCAGCCCAGCCTGGCTGCCGCGCGCCGCCTGCTCACGGTCAGCAACTCACAGCTCAGCGACGAAGAAGCCCCCTTGGTGGGCCGCGCCATGGATCAGGCCGTGCGCCCCTTGCAACGCTATCGCTGCGCCGCCTGTGGCTTCGAAGCCCAGCACTATTTCTGGCAATGTCCCGGCTGCCTGAACTGGGACACCTACCCGCCGCGCCATGTCGACGAATAGGCCAGCCCCGACGTCGCCTCAAAGCCCGCGCCACATCCTGATCGTCCGCCTGAGCGCTTTGGGCGACGTGGCCTTGAGCTCCGGGCTCATCCCCGCCCTGCACAGCCTGTGGCCCAACGCCCGCATCAGCTGGCTGGTCGAAGCGCCCGCGGCGCCCTTGCTTCAACACAATCCACACCTGCATGAAGTGATCCTCATGCCGCGCCAGAACTGGCTCAGCCTGTGGCGAGGCGGCCAAAAGCGCCAAGCACTGCGCGAGGTCTGGCAGTTCCGCAAAGCACTGCGAGCGCGAGCCTTCGATTGCGTCATCGACCCCCAAGGTTTGCTTAAAAGCGGCCTGATGGCGTGGTTCACGGCGGCGCCGCGACGGGTCAATCTCAAACCCCGCGAGGGCAGCCAATGGCTGATGCACGAGAGCGTTCAGCCCCAGGACACCGAGACCCGCCCCTTGATCGCCCACGAGTACCGTGATCTTGCGGTCTACCTTGGCGCTGCCGCTACAAGCTATCGCATGGATCTGGCTGTCGGCGCCCAAGCCCGGGTGCAGGCCCAACAACGCCTGGCACAAGTCGGCATCAAGTGCGAGCAGGGCCAACGTTATGCGGTGCTCGCCGCCTTCACCACCCGTCCACAAAAGCATTGGATCGAAGGCCACTGGGCCGAGTTGGCGGAGGGTTTGAGCCGCCAAGGTTTCACGCCGCTGTTGTTGGGTGGGCCGGGTGATGTGGAGGCTGCGGCGCGCATTTGCCAAAGCCAGCCCTTGATCCACAACCTGACCGGTCAGCTGAGGTTGGATGAAACGGTGGCTGCCATTGCAGACAGCCATCTGCTGATCGGCGTCGACACCGGACTCACCCACATGGGCATTGCACTGGGCAAACCCACCGTGGCCTTGTTTGGCTCCACGGCGCCCTACCTGCGCGGCCCGGACGACACCACCCAGGTTCTCTACGACGCCCTGCCTTGCTCGCCCTGCCATCGCCACCCCACGTGCAATGGTCGTTTCGACTGCATGCAGCAATTGACCGTAGGCCGCGTGCTGAGCGCGGCCACCCAGGTGCTGCAAACCCAAGTCCAAGCACACACCGGGGGCGCGGTTCACACCCCAGTTGATCACGGCGGCGCTAGCGCACGCCCCGAAACCATTTGACCGCTACCATGACCCACAGCAGCACATCCGCCGATCAACGACCGTACACGGCGGTCCTGCACCAATTTGTCGGCATGGGCGATCTGGTCTGGCACGCGCAATATTTTCGCGAGATCGCCAAACAAAGCCGCGATGGGCAGGTCTCGGTGATCGCCTCGCCCACCACCTTTGCCCGTGAACTGCTGGGGCACGAGCCCTGGGTGCGCGAAATCATCGACTTTGACCGCCGCCCCCGGCGCAGCGAAAAGCGGGCCGGTCGCCACAGCGGCGTTGCCGGCCTGTTCCGCATGGGTGCGGAGTTGAAGCCCCTGGGCTTCGATCGCATCGCCCTGTTCACCCATCACGCCAACCGTGCCATCGTCGCCTGGCGTGCCGGCATCGCGCAGCGCATCGGCTATGGCACCAGCGTGCTGCAACGCCTGCTGCTCAGCAAAACGCCCTGGATCACCGGCTACAAAGGCCCCGCCGTGGCTGTCTATAAAGACGCCACCGCCTTCATGTTGGCGCAAGGCTGGTGCGATGCACCGATCGTGCCCCGCCTGAGCGTCAGGCCCGATGCCTTGGCACGCATGCAGGCCCGCTTGGCGCAATTGCCGCACCCGCTGCACGCCTTCACCATCGGCTCGTCGGAGCCCTTCAAACAATGGGGGGCCGCCAACTTCTCCGCCCTGGCCAACGCACTGGCAGGGCAAGGCCACGGCATCCTCATCCTGGGCGGCCCGGTTGAAACGGAGTTGGCGCAGGCCATCATTGCCGGCATCGAACCAGCCTATCGCCACCAGGTAATGGCCATCACCGACGGCACAGTCAGTGAAACCGTGGCGGCCTTGTCTTTGGCCCAAACCTGTGCAGGCAACGACACCGGGGCCACCAATATCGCGGCCGCTGTCGGCACGCCCACTCAGGTCATTCTGGGCCCGCGTCCCGACCTCGAGCACGACCCCAAGCATCTGCACATGATCAAGGCCACGCATCTGCTGGACATCACGCCGGCCGACGTGCAAAAGCGCCTCCTGAAAAGCCTCGCCATCACGATCTGACACGATGAGACCCTTGACCGATACCCCTCCCAGCGCCTATATCGACGTCAGCGACATGCGGCTCGGGGACCGCATGGCCTGTGCCTGGTGGGCCCAGCAGCGCCGCATGAACGAGGGCCTGCGCTTCGCCCTGCTCGACCGCAATTTCAAGCTTGCCGAGCGCTTCTCGCTAGCCCTGTTCTTTCCCGCCACGTTCACCGAAATGAGCGAGGCTGAAATTAAGGCGGCAAACCTGCCCGAGTGGCACCAAAGCAATCTGTGGCTGACGGTCACCAATGCCTTCGCAAAGACACAGCTGGCCGGCCACTTCGAATACCTGCCCCCTGAAGTCTTGCAACGCGCCGAAGAAATTCGCCGCCAGAAAACTCCCGGCAAACCCCGCGTGTTGATCCACCAACTCAACGACGCGCCTTACAACCGCGTGCGCAACTGGAAGCAATGCGACGCTGACGCCTTGCCACCCGCGCTGACTGCTTTGGGGTTTGACGTGCTGCTGCTCAACCCCAAGGCCAAGCAGTTCATCGGCGGTTACACCGAAATGCTGGCACAGATGCTGGTGTGCGATGCCTTCATCGGCGGCGACACTGGCCCCAGCCACGTCTTTGCGCTGCTCTGCGCGGACAAGCCGCAGGTCGCCATCTACCCTGACATGACGCGCAACGAAAAGATGTACGAGTGGCAGCGCGTCGAGTTGGGTGTGGAGCTCCCCTGGAGCAGCATGCCGCTGCGCCCAGACTTGGCCAAGCTGACCTTGCGCCATACACGTCACTGGGTGTTCGAACGCGGGTTGCCACGCTGGCACCGGGTGGGCCGCTTCAAGGTTGAAGACGCGGTGAACACCTTGCTGTCGGTCATGCCGGCGCCCCGATGACCCGCCCTGCCCTATATCTTGATCTGACCGACCTGGTTCAATGGGTGCGCCGCAACCCGACCGTGACGGGCATCCAGCGGGTGCACATCAACTATGCCGTGCATGCGTTGGATCTGGGCGTCAGCTGCATCATGTTCCACGGCCGCGGCTGCCGCGAGGTGGAGCTTCTCAGCGCTGAGTTTGTCCGTTATGTTGCCGACGTCCTGGCGGGCCGGCGGATGATGGACAAACGCCGTTTCTACGCCCTGTGTCCCAACGCACGCCTTGACCCCTGGGCGGACTATCGCCACAAATACGGCAGCAAACCGCTCAAATACGCCTGGCATACCCTCGGCAGCGCAGTGCAGTTCTACGCCCGACAAGCCTTGTTCAAGCGCATTGCGGCGCCCGTGCAATTCCAAGCTGGCGACATGCTCATCAACGTTGGGCGCAGTTGGACGATTGCCGGCTACGTGACCCGCATCCAGCAACTCAAGGACAAGTACGGCATCGCGGCGCTGCTGTTTCTGCACGATCTCATTCCGATCCGCAACGCGGCGGAGCGGCGCGCCAATTCGCAATTTTTGGATTTTGTAACGGCAGCCTTGCGCACCTTCGACCACTTCTTCACCAGCTCCGACTACAACCGGGGCGAAATAGCGCGCTGCATGCAGGAGTTTCTCGGCCATGAGAAACCGGTCGAGAAGCTCAGCTTCGGCCAAGACCTCGATGACCGCAGCCAACCCGACGCCCCCTTGCCAGAGGGCCTGGAACCTGGGCGTTACCTGCTTTGCGTAGGGCGCATTGCCCCCTCAAAAAACCAGTTGCGCCTGCTGCACGTGTGGCAGCGCATCGTTGAAGCCGGACAGCAGCACGGTGTGAAGATGGTCTTTCTGGGTGAACTCAGCGCCAACTACCGCGAATTTCACCAAGCCTACCGGGCTGCCCCCGGTCTGGCCCAAGCGCTGATCCTGCTGAGCAATGCCTCAGACGCCACGCTCAACACCTTGTATCGGCACTGCCTGTTCACGGTTTTCCCGTCGACGCTGGAAGGCTATGGCCTGCCCGCCGCGGAGTCGATGGCTTACGGCAAGTTCTGCCTGGCCTCCAACGCGACTGCCATCCCGGAAGCGGCGGGCCCCTACGCCGACTATTTCGATCCGCTGGACGACGCCGAAATGTCAGCGCAAATTGTTCGTTATCTGGCGGACCCAAACGCGCTGCAGGCTCGTGAGGCCTTGATACGCAGCGCACCTCTCAAAACCTGGGCGCAGGCCAGCGGAGCCTTGGTGGCACGCGCCAACCAACTGGCAGGGGGCGATCAGCCTGCGGGTTGAACCAAGGCTGGAACCGCCTCGGCCAGACTGACAAAACGCAACGCCGTCAGGTGCGCGGGTGATCGGGCAGACTCGCCTTCACCGTTTTTCGCCAGCAGCACGCAGCGCCCCACACCGGCGGCCACGGCGGCCTCCATGTCAGACACTTTGTCACCAAACATGAGTGAGGCCGGCAGGTCAAGCTGCAAGGCCTCAGCGGCGCGCAGCAACATGCCCGGAGCGGGCTTGCGGCAATCGCAATCCCGGGTGAACTCGGGCACTTGGCCATCGGGCAGGTGCGGGCAGTACTCGATCGCGGCAAGTGGCACACCCTGCGCCTGCAGACTAGCGCGCATTTGCACGCTCAAGGCCAAAAAATCGGCCTCACTGTATTTGCCCCGGGCAATGCCCGATTGATTGGTCACCACCACCAACACATAACCCGCCTCATGCAGGGTGCGCATCGCATCGACGGCGCCTGAGACAAATTCAAAATCACGCCAGTGACCCACGTAGCCATGGTCGATATTGATCACCCCGTCGCGGTCCAGAAACGCCGCCTTTTTGCGGCCAGCCGTGCCCGTCATCCACCGGCCCTCAGGCTGCGCACCAGAGCGGTGGTGGAGAAGCCGTCCACAAAAGACAAGGCCTCTGAGCGGCCACCCCAGGAGCGCACCAAGCGTGTTTCTTCGAGGGTTTCCATGTCGTAGTCGCCGCCCTTGACGTAGATGTCAGGGCGGATGCGCGCCAGCAGAGCCACCGGCGTGGGCTCGGCAAAAAAGGTCACGCAATCAACCGAAGCCAAGCCGGCCAAAACCAGGGCGCGGTCTACGTCGCGGTTGATCGGGCGCTCCGGCCCTTTGCCCAGGCCGCGCGCCGAGGCGTCGGTGTTGATGGCCACAATCAGGCTGCCGCCACGCTGACGCGCTGCATGCAGATAGCTCACGTGGCCGCGATGCAAGATATCGAAAACGCCGTTGGTGAACACCAGCGGCCGCGGCAAGGCGGCCAGGCGGGCTGCGAGTGCAGCATCATCCAGGCTGGCGGCGTCCAGCAATTTGTCTTGCAGTGCCCAGTCCAAGCTCGGTACGCCGCTCATGCCTGCAATTCCTCGTAGCTGACGGTGGCGGTGCCAAACTTGCCCACCACAATGCCACCGGCCCGATTGGCCCAGCGCATGGCCTGATCCTGCGACAAACCCGCCGCCATCATCACGGCCAGCGTGGCAATCACGGTGTCGCCCGCGCCAGTCACGTCGAACACTTCACGGGCTTGTGCCGGTTCATGGCAGACACCTTCTTCGCCGAACAAGGTCATGCCTTCTTCAGAGCGGGTCACCAACACGGCCTCAACGTTGATGGCCGCGCGCAGCGCGTCCGCCTTGGCTTTTAATTCAGCCTCGCCGCGCCATTGCCCCGTCACCAAAGCCAGCTCGGCCCGGTTGGGCGTGATCATGGTGGCACCGGCATAACGCTGAAAATCACTGCCCTTGGGGTCAATCAACACCGGCTTGCCGGCAGCACGGGCCAAGGCAATCATGCGCGGAATATGCGCCAAACCACCCTTGCCATAGTCAGAAAACAGCACCAGGTCGTGCTGCGGCAGTTCTTGCTCGAATGCGTCCAGCATCTCGCCCAGCACTTCGTGATCAGGCTCATTCTCGAAGTCGATGCGCAGCAACTGTTGAGCCCGGCCGATCACCCGCAACTTAACGATGGTGTGCAGTTTGGGGTCGTCACGCAGCACCGTCTCGACGCCTTGCGCATGCAGCAACTCGCGCAGCTTGACGGCAGGCTCGTCGCGCCCCACCACGGTCAGCAGCGTGCAACGCGCACCCAGGGTCTTGACGTTGAGCGCCACGTTGGCGGCGCCGCCCAAGCGCTCTTCCTCTCGGTCGACTCGCACCACCGGCACGGGTGCCTCGGGAGAAATGCGCTCCACCACGCCGTGCCAGTAACGGTCCAACATGACGTCACCCACCACCAGCACACGGCGCTGCCCGAGCAACTCGCGCGAGGGTAAGGCCTGCAGCGAGGTCTTGTCTGATTCCTGCACCATGTCAGTCCAGCCCCAGCTGCGACTCGATCAAACCGCACAAGGTGTGGCCGATCAAAATGTGCGCCTCTTGAATGCGGGCGGTCACCGTATGGGGAACCACGATGCTGGCATCGCAGACTTGGCGCAGTTGCCCCCCGTCGCGGCCCAACAAACCGAGGGTGTAAACGCCCGCAGCCTTGGCGGCTTCAACCGCGCGCAAAACATTGCCCGAATTGCCCGAAGTCGAGATGGCCACCAACGCATCGCCGGAGCGCGCCAGGGCAGTGAGTTGGCGTGCGAACACCTGATCGAAGCTGTAGTCGTTGCCGATGCAGGTGAGCGCGGAGGTGTCGGTACTCAGGGCGATGGCAGCCAGCGGGCGCCGATCTTTGATGAAGCGCCCGGTCAATTCGGCGGCCAAGTGCTGGCTGTCGGCGGCCGAACCACCATTGCCGCAGAACATCACCTTGCCGCCCGTCGCCAGCACCTGCGCCAAACGCTCACCGGCGGCAGCAATGCTGCCGTCCAAGGCGTGAAGGACGGACATCAGTTGCTGGTGCTCAGCAAGATTGCGAAGAAACAAAGTGCTCATGAAGGATTGACCTGTGAGAAGAGGTGCGCGGCGGCACCTGCCGCCACGCGAATTTCGTTGGATCGATGCGCCTATTATCAGCGTTTGGTCGGCCCGCATGGGCGAGCGAATCCCGGCGACAATCACGCTCCTTCATCATCGCACCGCCCCATCCCCCCATGAGCGAACCTCAGGATCTGAAAACCATCGCGCGTCGTCTGGCGGTGCATGTCAAGCCTTACACCAAAGGGCTTGTCTTGACGGGCGCAGCCTATATCGGCGCGGCCGTGACCGAGCCCCTGATTCCCAAACTGATCAATACGGTGTTCAGCGACGGCTTCACCAAAAATGCGTTCAGCATCTGGTGGGTGCCGGCGGTCTTGATCGGTCTGTTTGCGCTGCGCGGGTTTTGCAGCTTTGTGGGCCAGTACATGTTCAACTGGACCCTGCTGCGCAGCGTGATGGACTTTCGCGCCGCGCTGCTGGACGCGCTGCTTCGCGCCGATGCCCGCGTCTTCACCAGCCTGCAACCCGGCACCGCCGTGACCAAGGTGGTGAACGACCCGCAGCAGATCATGAGCCTGATCGGCAACAGCGCCATCAATGTGCTGCGCGATGGCCTGCCGGCCCTGGCCATGCTGATTTATCTGTTCTACCTGAACTGGCAACTCACGCTGCTTTCACTGGTCACCACGCCCCTGATGGCCTTGGTCGTGCAAAAGGTCAATCAACGCGTGCGCGCTATGGGCAGCCGCACCTATGACGCGCAATTGCAACTGGTTAACAAGGTGGACGACGTGACGCGTGCCTGGCGCGTAGTGCGCACCTTCAACGCCGCGGACCACGAGCGCGCAGTCTTCGGCAAGCTCGCCCAAGACGTTCAGCGCAACGCCTTGAAGACCAACGCCGCAGGCGCCCTGAGCCAGCCGCTCTCGCAACTGGTGGCCAGCGTCGGGCTCTCCATCATCATTTGCCTGGCCTTGCTGCAGGCCCGGCAAACGCATACGGGCGTGGGCGAATTCGCGGCCTTCGTCACCGCGCTGCTGCTGTTGACCTCGCGGCTGCGCCACCTGAGCGACCTGATGCCGCCCATCTCCAATGCCTTGGTGATCGCCCGCGGTTGCTTGAGCCTGATGGACATGCCCACCGAGCCCGACAACGGCCAACGCAGCCTGAGCGCGGTACGGGGGGACATCTCCCTGCAAGACGTCACCCTGCAATACCCCGGCGCCGAGCGCCCGGCCCTATTGGGTTTGAACATGCACTTCAAGGCCGGGCAAACCACCGCACTGGTGGGCAGTTCGGGCGCGGGCAAGAGTTCCATCATCCATCTGCTGCTCGCTTTTGGGGAGCCGGACAAGGGCCAGATCCTGCTCGACGGCGTACCGATTTCAGAGCTGCAAAAGTCCAATCTGCGTCGTCAGTTCGCCGTGGTGTCGCAAGACATCGTGCTCTTTGACACCTCAATCGCCAACAACATCGCCTATGCCCAGCCCCGCGACGAGGCCCGCTTGGAGCAGGCCCTGCGTGCCGCGCATCTGTGGGATTTTGTGCAGAAAGAACTGCCGCAGGGCCTGGACACCCTGGTGGGGGCCAACGGCAGCAAGCTGAGCGGCGGCCAGCGCCAGCGGCTGGCCATCGCCCGTGCGCTGTACCGCGACGCCCCGATCTGGATCTTTGACGAAGCCACCTCCGCCCTCGACACCGAGAGCGAACGCGCCGTTCAACAAGCGCTGGAGCAATGGCAAGGCCGCAAAACCCTGATCGTCATCGCGCACCGTCTGTCCACCATCCGCTCAGCCGACACCATCCAGGTGATGAGCCAGGGCCGGGTGATTGAAGGCGGCACCCATGCCGAATTGCTGGCCACCGACGGCGCCTACGCGGCCATGGTGCGGGCGCAGAACGGCGAATAGTTTCCTAGCGCCAGGCTCCTGGCTCAGCCCGGCAGGGTTTCAGCGAAGCCGGCCTTGCGCCGGCGCATGGCCGCGGCGTCCACCTGCGGAGGCTGGGTGGGCCAACCGAAAAACTTCTGCACCTCGAGCCGTCGTGCCAAGGTGTCACTCATGCCCAGATTGATCAACTCGTTGGTGAATGAGGGCTCGAACAACAAGTAGCTAGTCAGCGCAGAGCCGCTGGCGCCCTTGCCCTCACCCGCCACGCCCACGCTGCGCAGCAAGCCCTTGATGGCGGGCGGCAGGCTGCCCTGATGTTCGGCCGCCAACTCATCCAGCCGCCGGCTGGGCGCAATCACCAAAATATCCACTGGGCGCAGCGGCGTGGATTGACGAGCACTCGCCGTCAGCAGAGACAAGGTATTGTTGATGCGCTGCAAACGCTCCACATCGACGGCGAGCGAATCCAGAAAGATGTTCGACAAGGCATGGCCGGCAATCTGCGCCATGCTGGGCGCACCTTCTACCAAAGTGCGTTGAGCCTGCTCGTCAGCCGGCTCATTCATGCGGCCTGCGCCAATCACCAGCACGCGCTCGGCGCCCAGATGCACGGCCGGTGAGATCGGGGCGCTCTGGCGCATCGAGCCATCGCCAAACCATTCTTTCTTGCCACCCAGCTCGAGCGGCTCGGCCGGGAAAATGAAAGGAATGGCCGAAGACGCCAGCAGGTGCTCAACCGACAGCTGTGTCGGCACCGCAATGCGCTGCGAGCGCAACCAAGGCGTGACGGCCTGCCGGGCTTGAAAAAACGTCACATGCTGCCCCGAGGTGTAGCTGGAGCCGCTGATGGCCAAAGCCTGCAAATGGCCTTGTGTGAGCATCTCCTGCACCCGGTCCATCTTGACCCATTTGTGCAGCAGCCGTCCAAGCGGCGCGTTATCCAGCAGGCTGCGCGGGCGCGTGCGGCGCCACCGCGCCACGGCCCAACCCAGGCTCATCATGGTCATCCAGCGTGCGCCGGTGCGAATCACGCCAAAGGCATCCGCGCAATAGACGTCGCTCACATGCAGGTTCTGCCACAGATGAACCAAGCCATCGACCGCGGAGTCGAAGTCGTCGGCATAACAGGCCAAGGTGCCGGCATTAATGGCCCCCGCCGACGTGCCCGCCACGATGGGAAAGGGGCTGCCATTGCCACCCATGCCCGCGTCGCGGCGCAACTGCGCCAGGGCGGCCAGCACGCCAACCTGGTAAGCAGCGCGCGCCCCCCCACCGGTCAGGATCAGACCCGTGGGGCGTGCCGCATCAAGGTTGGCGCGAGGCAAAGGGGGCGATGACATAGGGGGCATCATTGCTGCGCATCATCGCCCAAATGCCAGCCCTTTTTTCAAGGGAATTGCGGGGAAAGCCCTCGGTAAACTTGAATTCGATGCGTACCCGAGACACCGCCCGAGACGCACCGGCCCCGTCATTCAAAGGCAATATGCGGCTGCGCGTCGTCCACGCTTTGGCCGGGCTTCTTGCCTGGCACGGGTGCGGGGTGATCTTGCCCAAGCCGAGCCAGCGCTTCATCGCAAGGCCAGAAGCGGCTTTCTTCCCCCAACTCGATCTTGAACTCCGCCCCCGCCGCGTCGCCGCCGAGAAAGTGATGGGTCATGATCTTGAGCCCCTGCGTCACCACGCCAGCGTCGGTCTCCAGGCGCTTGGGCGGCCAGAGCTTGACGATGTCTTGCAGGGGCGGCAGTTTGTCGCGCACCGGCATATAGAAGTGCTTGCCGAATCGCGCCCGTGCGCCGGCCAAGTCCCAAACGCCCTGCACATTCAGGCGGAAGCCGCCCGAAAAACGGTCCATCTGCACCTTGCCCTGGATGATCAGTAACTCGTCATCCACCAACAAGTCCTTGTTGGCGTTGAGCATCTCCTCATTGGCCACGCACTCGATCTGGTCGCTCTTGTCGTCAAGTTTGAAGATGGCCACCCGACCGCGGTTGCCGTTGATGATGCGCAGATCGCTGACGATGCCCGCCACCATCACCGGCTCCCGGCTGTCGGTGCAATCGGCAATGCGCCGCCGAACCATGCGCCGCACTTCCTCGCCGCTTTGGTCGAACATATGGCCGCTGAGGTAGAAGCCGATGGCGGTCTTCTCCAGCGTAAGCCGCTCCTTGATGCTCCAAGTCGGCATCTCCACCAGATCTGGCTCGGCGGTACTGGAGGCATGTGAGTCGCCAAAATCGAACAAGCCGCCTTGGTCCGCATTGGCTTCCAGCGTTTCTGCATGCGTGTAGCCCCGGGCCACGCTGGCCAGCAGGCGGGCTCGGTCGGCTTCCAGTGAGTCAAAGGCACCGGCTTTGATGAGGGCCTCAACCACGCGTTTGTTGCAAGCCTTTCTGTCGATACGAGCACAAAAATCGAAGAAACTCTTGAACGCCCCCCCTTCATTGCGCTTGGCCACGATGGAGTCAATAGCGCCCTTGCCCGTTCCCTTGATGGCGCCCAGGCCGTAGTTGATCCGTTTGTTGTGGATGGGCTCAAAGCGGTGCACACCCAAATTGACGTTAGGCGGCTCAAACTCGATGCCGAACAGCTTGGCGTCGTTCAACAACACCTTGAGCTTGTCGGTGTCGTCCATTTCGATGGTCATGTTCGCGGCAAAGAACTCCGCCGCGAAATGCACCTTCAACCAACCCGTGTGATAGGCCAGCAGCGAGTAGGCCGCCGCGTGCGACTTGTTGAAGCCGTAGCCTGCGAACTTCTCCATCAGGTCGAACACTTCGTCGGCCTGCTTTTCATCCAGGCCGTTGACCGCCGCGCCCTTGCGGAAAATGGCTCGGTGCTCGGCCATCTCCTCGGCCTTCTTCTTGCCCATGGCTCGGCGCAGCATGTCGGCGCCGCCCAAGCTATAGCCCCCCAGCACCTGGGCAGTCTGCATCACCTGCTCCTGATAGACCATGATGCCGTAGGTCTCGGCCAGCACCGGCTCCGTCAGCGGGTGCGGGTACTCCACCACCTCCTTGCCATGCTTGCGCGCCACAAAGGTGGGGATCAGGTCCATGGGACCCGGGCGATACAGGGCGTTCAGGGCAATCAGGTCTTCAAGGCGAGAGGGTTTGGCGTCTTTCAACATGCGCTGCATGCCGGGGGATTCAAACTGAAACACGCTCTCGGTCAAGCCGTCGGAGAACAGCTTGTAGACCTTGCGGTCGTCGAGTGGAATTTTCTCGAAGCTGAAGTCTTTCTGCTCCGGAAAACGCGCGACGATGAAATCTTTGGCCAACTCAAGAATGGTCAGCGTTGCCAGGCCCAAGAAGTCGAACTTCACCAGGCCGATGGCTTCAACGTCGTCCTTGTCGTACTGGCTCACCGCGCTGGTGGAGCCGGGCTGCTGGTACTGCGGGCAGAAGTCGGTGATCTTGCCCGGCGCAATCAACACACCCCCGGCGTGCATACCGATATTACGCACCATGCCTTCAACGCGGGCGGCCAGCGTCAGCAACTCGCGCACCTCTTCTTCTTGCTCCTCGCGCTGCCCGATCTCCGGCGCCTCGTGGCGGGCGTAGATCATTTTCTCTTTGTCGGGATCGAAGTCCGGCGGCAATTTCGCCAACGTCACCGTCTTGCCGGGTGGCGCCGGAATCAACTTGGCGATGCTGTCCACCTGGCCATAGCCCATGCCCAGCACCCG
The DNA here is from genome assembly GCF_028595305.1 of Roseateles koreensis. Classification (GTDB taxonomy): domain Bacteria; phylum Pseudomonadota; class Gammaproteobacteria; order Burkholderiales; family Burkholderiaceae_C; genus Paucibacter_A; species Paucibacter_A koreensis. The sequence continues at coordinate 47,353 of NZ_JAQQXS010000018.1, forward strand.
GCCGATATCGCGCAAGGCAGCCTTGGCCGCCATGGTGCCAAACGTCGCAATCTGACTGACCGCCGGCAGGCCGTATTTGCGCTTGACGTAATCGATCACCCGATCGCGGTTGCCCTGGCAGAAGTCGATGTCGAAGTCGGGCATGGAGACCCGTTCCGGATTCAAGAATCGCTCGAACAGCAGGTTGTACTGCAGCGGGTCCAGGTCGGTGATCAACAACACATAGGCCACCAGCGAGCCGGCACCCGAACCCCGCCCCGGCCCCACTGGGCAGCCATTGAGCTTGGCCCACTTGATGAAGTCACCCACGATCAGGAAGTAGCCCGGAAAGCCCATCTTGATGATGGTGCCCAGCTCAAACTCCAGCCGCTCCACATACCGTGGACGCTCGGCGTCACGCTTGGCGGCGTCTGGGTAGAGCATCTGCAGCCGGTCTTCCAGCCCTTCGTAAGAGAGCTGACGGAAATACTGCTCCATCGGCATGGAGGTGCCGTCTTCCAGCAGCGGTGTCGGAAAGTTGGGCAACTGCGGCTTGCCCAGCACCAGGCTGATGGAGCAACGGCGGGCAATCTCCACCGTGTTTGCAAGCGCCGAGGGAATGTCGGCAAAGAGCTTTTCCATGTCCGCCTGGCTGCGGAAATACTGCCCCGGCACAAAACGCTTGACGCGTTTGGGGTTGGCCAGCGTCTCGCCCTCCGCCACACAGACCCGCGCCTCGTGGGCCTCGAAATCATCTTCACCCAGAAATTGAACAGGATGCGTCGCCACCACGGGCAGTTTCAGCCCCGCAGCAAAGGGCACGCTGGCCTGCACCAGCGCTTCTTGGCCGAGCAGACCGGCGCGTTGCAACTCGATGTAGAAACGCCCCGGGAAAATGTCCGAAAAACGCTGCGCCCAATCGAGCGCGCGGGGCTTGTCACCCGCCAGCAGCGCAGCACCCAGACCACCGAATTGAGCGCCAGAAAGGCAGATCAAGCCCTCATTGAGCTCACGCAACCAGTCCCACTTCAAACAGGCCTGATTGCGCTGCACGTTCTGAATCCAGCCACGTGACAGCAACTCACACAGGTTCAGATAGCCCTGCTTGTTCTGCACCAGCAGCAGCAACCGGGAGGGCTGTTTGTCCGAGCCCTCGGGCTCCAGCCAGCAATCAGCCCCCAGGATGGGTTTGACGCCCTTTTTCCGGCAAGCGTTGTAGAACTTGATGGCGCCAAACATATTGGCAAGGTCGGTCAAAGCCAACGCCACCTGTCCGTCTTTGGCCGCAGCAGCGGCTGCATCGTCGGTTCGGAGGGTGCCGTCAACGACGGAAAATTCAGTGTGCGTGCGCAGATGTACAAAAGCCATGGGCCATTGTAAAGACCGTACAGACCGGCCCGCTGTTCTCAGCCCAAAGCACGCCGCAAGCGATCACTCGTCCAGTCAACCGCCAGCACCAACAACACCATCGCGCCGACCAAGGTGGCTGTTTTACCCATCTGGAACAAGCCCAGGTGAAACGCCAGCATCTGCCCCAGCCCACCTGCGCCCACCACGCCTAACACCGTGGCTGCACGGATGTTGTTTTCCCAGCGGTACAAGGTGTAGCTGATCAACTGCGGCAGCACCTGAGGCAGGCTGGCGTACAAAAACACCTTCAAATTGCCAATCCCCTGCACGCGCAAAGCCTGTGCGGGACCGGGCGGCAAGCGCTCAAGCGCTGAGGCGAACAATCGACCCAACACGCCGCTGGTATGCAAGGTTAGAGCCAAGGTCCCGGCAAACGGCCCCAAGCCTACACAAACCAGCAGCAAGGCGGCCCACACCAACTCGGGCACGGCACGCAGGGCGTTCAACAACCAAGCAGTGGGGCGCCGCACCCTAGCCCGGTCCTGCGCATGCAGCCGAGCGCCGGGCACGGCCAGCAGCAAGCCCGCCACCGCCGCCAAGCCGGTACCCATGGCAGACATGGCCAGTGTTTCCATCGCCGCCGCCGCCACACGCGGCAGAAACTCAGGACTCAAATCGGGCGGAAAGAACTCGCCAATGAAGCGGCCCATGCTATGCGCCGCCTCCAGCGAGAACAACTGCGCCCATTGCAAATCCAACGACCAAAAACTGAGCAGCACCAAGGCCAGCAAGCCGACACCCATCCACAAAGCCTGACTGCGTTTGCGCAGGAAGGGCGGCGGCACGCAAGGCGGCAAGTTGGGCTGCAGACCGAACGGCCCAGAGGTCCCAGAGGTGCTGGCGTTTGACTTGTTCATGCGAGATTACGCCGCAGCCAGGCGCTGAAACTGTCGGCCAAAGCCACCAGTGCGATAAACACCAACAGCATGGTGGAAACCTCCTGGCCCTGAAACATCTTCAAGGACGAATCAAGTTGCTGGCCCAGGCCGCCAGCCCCCACAAATCCCAAGACCACGGAGGAGCGAATGGCACACTCCCAGCGGTACACCGTATAACTACTCAGTTCAGCGGCATTCTGCGGCAGCAGCCCATACGCAAAGGCCTGCAGACGCCCGGCACCGTTGCGCAGCAAGGCCTGGCTGGCTTCGGCTTCACCGCTCTCCAGCACCTCGGCATAGACCTTGCCCAACATGCCGGCGTAGGTCAGCGCAATCGCCAGCACACCGGCCGTCGGGCCCAACCCCACCACACGCACAAAGATCAAGGCCCAAATCAACTCCGGCACGCTGCGCAGGACCGTCAGCAGACCGCGCACGCCCTGACGCAGAACCGCTGGCCCCCAGGCCATGCGGCCACTGAGCGCAGAGATCGACAAACTGCGGGTGGCCAACAGCGCCAACGGGATGGCCAGGACCAGCGCCAGGCTAACACCCACTGTCGCCATGGCCACCGTGCGCCAAGCCTCCTTGGCGACCAGGGTCAAAAACTCCGGCGCGCTGGCGGGCGGGAAGAACTGCGAAAGATAGCGCCGCGTCACCGCCAGATTGCTCGGGTCGAACAAAACCCAGGGTTTGAATTCCGTCGCAGCACCCAAGGGCCAGCACAGCGCCAGCACCGCCAGGCACCCAAACAAGCGCCCCAGCCAGGCTGGATCACGCAAGGCGGGATGCGGGCGCGTCGTCACAGCAGTCTCCCCGACATCACCGGCATTGCAAGGGAACTTCGGGCGGGTTGAACAGGGCAGCGTCCTCCACTCGCTCGACCGCCTCGGCTTGCGGCGGATCGAGCAACTCCGACTCATGCTGGGCATAGAGCCGAGACAGCAGCGCAGGCGTGACCGCCGTGGCGGGCAGGTCAAACACCAAGCGCCCCTCCCTCAGGCCCAGCACACGCGGAAAATGCGCCAGCGCCATCTCCACCTGATGCAGCGAGCACACCAGCGTCACCCCGCGCGCCCGGGCCTCACCGCACAGGCTGGCCATGGCTTGCTGGGCACGGTGCGGGTCCAGGGCCGACAGCGGTTCATCCACCAGCCAAAGCCGGGCATCGCTCAACAAGGCACGCGCCAGGCCGACACGCTGACGCTCCCCCCCCGACAAATGATCGACCCGGTCAAACAGCTTATCTGCCAGATCGAATCGATGCAGGGCGGCCTGCGCCGCCTCAAGTTCGGTGGGGTAGAACAAAGACGCAATGCTGCGCGCCAGACTCCACCGGGCGAGGCGCCCCGCCAAAACCGCCGTCACCACCCGCTGACGCGGGGGCAATGGTGGCGTTTGTGGCGCCAGAAACAATTGCCCGCGCCAGCGCTGCAAGGCGCGGCGGGGCATACGCCAAGGCTGCACGGCCTGCCATGTCAGGGTGCCGCTGTCGGGCCGCACTGCGCAGGCCAGCACCTGCAGCAGAGTCGTTTTTCCGGCGCCCGAGGGGCCGATGACCGCCACCTGCTCACCTTCGGCGAACTGAATGCTCAGGTCCTGAAGAATCGGCGCGACGTTAGCGCCCCACTTCCCGGGCTGCTGTGCACGCGGACCAAGGGGCCGGTCGACACGCAGTTGTTGAAGCTCAAGCATGAATCAAGAAATCCGGCTCACAGCAGTCCCGCGCTACGGGCTGCGGCCTCAATGCCCTTGTAGTTATCCGCCTGAGTCGGCACGAAGCGGGTGGCGCGCTGGAGATCCAAAATCTCTTTGCCGACCGCGGTGTCGCGGTTCAGGTTCAAGAGCGCTGCTTTGAGTTTTTCGCGCTGTGCGGCGGGCATGTCAGCATGTACGCTCCAGTTGTAGTCGAAATAGGCCGGTGTGGTGTAGAACACGTGCAACTTGTCGGCGTCAACCTTTTTCTCAGTGACGAATTTTTCCCATACCGAGATATTCAAAGCCCCGGCCTGAACCTTGCCGGCGGCCACGGCGGCGATGGTGGCGTCATGCGCGCCGCTGTAGGCTACTCGGCGAAAATCCTTCTCCGGGCTGAGCCCTGCCTGCAGCACAAAATTGCGCGGCATCAAGTGGCCGGAGGTCGAGCTCTGCGAGCCAAAACTCACATCGCGGCCTTTCAGATCGGCCAGGGATTTGATGCTGGGGTCGGCGGTGATGAACACCGAGCGGAACTTGCTGTCTTCTTCACGCTGCACTAACGGAATAATCTTGCCGCCCGAGCGCACATTGGCCTGCACAAAGGTGAAGCCCCCGAACCAGGCCATGTCCACCTTCTTGTTGACCAAGGCCTCCACAGCGGCCGCGTAGTCGGTCACCGGGGTGTACTCCACCTTCACGCCGTTGCCCAACTGCGCTTCGATGTAGCGCATGAGGGGCGCGGCTTTGCGGGCCAACTCGGTGGGGGATTCATCAGGGATCGCCGTGACGCGAAACACCGTGGTCTGAGCTTGGGCATGCAGCCCGCTGACCAGCAGCACCGCAGCGCACAAGCTTTGGGCGATGAGTTGACGACGACGTGACGATTCTTTGGGCATGACAAATCTCGATGGCGCGGATGAAGGCGAATGAATTCGGGCGAAGTACGCGCACTGGCGCGCAGACATTCGCGTTCGGTCTTTCAGCAAGAGCGCGATTATCGGAGCCAATCGCCCACGGCAAGCGCAGGCGCGGCAAAAAGTACCCGGCCGTTGCCGCTATGCTGGCACCATTTGCAGACCACCCATGTCTTCTGCGTCTCAGGTTTGCGCCTCGTTGGCCCGCCTGAAATGTGCAGCGTATCCAAAAAGACAGGGGCGGCTCGATTCCGTTTTTTGGGAGCGCCAGCATGGCCAACATGTCAACTTCTCATGGCGAACCTCGCCTGACTTCACTTTCACACGGCGGCGGCTGCGGTTGCAAGATTGCGCCGGGCGTATTGTCCGAGATTCTCAAGGGCACCACCGCCTTACCCATTCCGCCCGAGTTGATGGTAGGCATCGAAACCGCAGACGATGCGGCGGTCTACAAACTCAATGACGAACAAGCGCTGATCGCGACGACCGACTTTTTCATGCCCATTGTCGACGATCCCTTCGACTTCGGGCGCATTGCCGCCACCAATGCCATCAGCGACGTGTATGCCATGGGCGGTCGCCCCATCATGGCGCTGGCCCTGGTGGGCATGCCGATCAATGTGCTGTCCACCGACACGATCGGCCGCATCCTGGAGGGCGGTGCCTCCGTGTGCCGGGCGGCAGGAATTCCCATCGCCGGGGGGCATACCATTGATTCGGTCGAGCCTATTTATGGCTTGGTCGCCTTGGGGCTGGTTCACCCCAAGCGCGTCAAGCGCAACGCGGATGCGCGCGCCGGTGACGTGCTGATCCTGGGCAAGCCCCTGGGCGTGGGCGTGATGTCTGCCGCGCTGAAAAAAGAACAACTCACGCCCGAGGCCTACGCGCTGATGATGAGCGTAACCACCCAACTCAACACACCCGGCCCCGATCTGGCCGCCCTGCCCGGCGTGCACGCCATGACAGACGTGACGGGATTCGGGCTTGCGGGCCATGCCTTGGAATTGGCCCGGGGCTCAGGTCTGCAAGTGCAACTGGCGTGGCCGCAAGTGCCGTTGCTGGATGGCGTTGCTGCCTTGGCGGAGCGCGGCCTGGTCACCGGTGCCTCGGGCCGCAATTGGGCAGCCTACGGGCATGACGTCGAACTGACTGGTCAACTCAGCGGCACGGCGCAAGCCTTGCTGAGCGATCCGCAAACGAGTGGCGGCCTATTGGTGTCGTGCAAGCCAAATGCCGTCAGCGACGTTCTGACGCTTTTTGCCCGGCACGGCTTCAGGCAAGCCGCCGTGGTGGGCCAGGTGGCCGAGCGGGCGGCAGGCGCCCCTGCCCTGCGCGTGATGGGCTGAGCAGCACCGCCCTTCTGTTGAGCGCCCAAGAAAAAAGCCGCCCGAGGGCGGCTTTTTTATGATCTGACCACGATCAGTCGATCAGTCGAATCTCCACACGGCGGGCCTGCTCAGCGGGGCCGTCAGCCAATGCCGACTCAGGCTTGCGCAGCAGCACGCGCGCAGGATCCACGCCCGCGTCCTTCAGGGCATTGCGGGCCGCCACAGCACGGGCCTTGGCCAAGGCTGCATTCTTGGCGGGATCGCCGCTGGCATCATGAAAGCCAGCAATCACGACCTTGCGGCCGGGTGCAGCCAGCAGCGCCTCAACAGCCCTCGCCATTTCAGCGCCAGCTTCTGCCGGCACGGCAGCAGCTGCCGTTGCAAAAAACACGGTGCCCACCAGATCGCCACCCAAGGGGACGTCGATCATCACGACTTCTTCTTCAACCATCACTTCAACGGCCGGCTTGACCGCACTGCGGTGCATCTGGTTGAAAACGACCCGGCCTACCAGGACCAGCAGCACGGCGGCAACCACCAGGCCCACGATCCAAAGCGCTGCGCGCTGGTTGTCGTCTTGTTGTTCAGCTGACATGAAAACTCCAAAGAAGAAAAAGTTGCGGATTCAAAAAAATGGGTTGCGCGCATTCTAGAGGCCACCGATGACCTGCTCACAGGCCACACACAGAACGTGTTGGCCTTCTAACGCCGACTTTTGCCCTCGTCTTGTCCCAAAGCATTCATGGAGCGCGCGCGGCGTTGCGCCTTTTTTTCATCCATCTGGCGCATGGCCTGACGCTGCGTCCAGCCACTGGCGTCGGCCCAAGACCACCACACCACGGCCAAGGCGAAGGGAAGGCCCACCCACCACCAACTCCAAGTGGCCACCGGCGTCCACTCCAACAATTTCAAGATCAACAGGATCACTCCGATCGACACAAACCACATGACTTTTCTCCCGTCTCAAGGCATCGCCTGGCCCTAGAATCAATTCGAACAGCTTGCGGCGGACTTTAGTTCACATCAAGCTGCGGGAAATAGATGTTCTCACCGCCTTTTGAAAGGAAAAGTTAAAGATGCGCTCCATCAAGCAGAACTTGTTGCTCCTGTCTGCCGGCCTGACGGTCAGCCTGCTGGCCAGCCCAGCGTTTGCCAGCCTCGAATTGGCCCAGAAAAAGAACTGCCTGGCTTGCCATGCCGTAGACAAGAAGGTTGTCGGCCCCTCCTACAAGGATGTGGCTGCCAAGTACGCCAAGGACAAAGACGCTGTGGCCAAACTGTCAGGCAAAATCTTGAAAGGCGGTTCCGGCGTTTGGGGCCCCGTGCCCATGCCCGCCAACACGCAGGTCAATGAAGCCGAAGCCAAGCAATTGGCCACCTGGGTACTGAGCGTCAAGTAAGACCTTCCCAGAACGAACAAAAGGCCCGCGAGGGCCTTTTGCTTTTTGTGCGACCGCTGATTGGGCCGATTGTGTTCGACTGCTTGTGCGACCGCTTTTCAGCGATCGCTCGGTCTTCGGTCTGTCTTGCGTAAATACGCTCAGTACGCCTGCCCCAATTGCTCCAAGATGGCCGGGTTCTCCAATGTGCTGGTGTCCTGCGTCACGGACTCGCCCTTGGCAACGTTGCGCAGCAGGCGGCGCATGATCTTGCCGCTGCGGGTCTTGGGCAGGTTGTCGCCGAAGCGGATGTCCTTGGGCTTGGCGATCGGGCCAATTTCCTTGGCCACCCAATCGCGCAATTGTTTAGCGATGGCCTTGGCCTCATCTCCATGGGGGCGCGCACGCTTGAGCACCACAAAGGCGCAGATGGCCTCGCCCGTGGTGTCGTCGGGGCGGCCCACCACAGCCGCCTCGGCCACCAACTCGGTGCAGCTGACCAGGGCCGATTCGATTTCCATCGTACCCATGCGGTGGCCGGACACATTGAGCACGTCATCGATGCGCCCGGTGATGGTGAAGTAACCGGTGTCGGCATCGCGGATCGCACCGTCGCCGGCCAAATAGTAACCCTTGAGCTCAGCAGGGTAGTAGCTGCTCTTGAAGCGTTCGGGATCGTTCCAGATAGTACGGATCATCGAGGGCCACGGCTTCTTCACCACCAGGATACCGCCTTGGCCATTGGGCACATCGTTGCCCAGTTCGTCCACGATGGCCGTGGTGATGCCCGGGAACGGCAGCGTGCAAGAGCCCGGCACCAGCGGCGTGGCGCCCGGCAACGGCGTGATCATGTGGCCGCCGGTCTCGGTTTGCCAGAAGGTATCCACGATCGGGCAACGGCTGCCGCCCACATGCTTGTGGTACCACTCCCAGGCGGCCGGGTTGATGGGCTCGCCCACGGAACCCAGCAGGCGCAAGCTACTCAGGTCATAACGGGCCGGATGCACGGCCTCGCTGCCTTCAGCGGCCTTGATCAGCGAACGGATGGCCGTGGGCGCTGTGTAGAACACGGTGACCTTGTGCTTCTCGATCATCTGCCAGAAGCGCCCGGCATCCGGGTAGGTGGGCACGCCTTCGAAGACGATTTCGGTGCCACCCAAAGCCAACGGGCCGTAGGTGATGTAGCTGTGACCGGTCACCCAGCCTATGTCGGCGGTGCACCAGAACACATCGCTGTCTTGCAGGTCGAAGGTCCACTTCGTGGTCAGCGCCGCGTGCAGCAGATAGCCGCCAGTGCTGTGCTGCACGCCCTTGGGCTTGCCGGTAGAACCGGATGTATAGAGCAGGAACAGCGGATGCTCGGCCTCAACCCATTCGGGCTCACAGGTGCTGGCCTGGCCTTGCGTCACGTCATGCAGCCAGAGGTCGCGACCTTCCACCCAATTGATCTTGCCGCCGGTGCGTTTGTAAACAATCACGTCTTTCAGGGTCGGGCAGCTACCGCCTTCCAGCGCCTCATCAACAATTGCTTTCAACGGCAAGGCCTTGCCACCGCGTTGTTGTTCGTCGGCGGTGATCACCATGACGGCGCCAGCGTCTTGAATGCGGTCGCGCAGGCTCTGCGCCGAGAAGCCTCCAAACACCACCGAATGGGTGGCGCCGATGCGCGCACAGGCTTGCATGGCGGCCACGCCCTCGACGGACATGGACATATAGATGACCACGCGGTCACCCTTCTTCACGCCACGCGCTTTGAGCGCATTGGCCAATTGCGCCACACGCGTCAGCAATTCGCTGTAGCTGACCCGTGCCACAGCGCCGTCGTCAGCCTCGAAGATCAGCGCCGTTTTGTCACCCTTGCCGGCCTCGATATGGCGGTCCAGGCAGTTGTAAGACGCATTCAGTCGGCCATCGGCAAACCATTTGAAGAAAGGCGCCTCGCTGCTATCCAGCACCTGGGTGAACGGGGTTTTCCAGCTGATGAATTCACGGGCCAAACGCGCCCAGTAGCCTTCATAGTCTCGGTCGGCCTCGTCAACCAGCGATTGGTAGGCGGCCATGCCTTTGACATGAGCGTTAGCCTGCCATTCGGCACTGGGCTGATAAAGGGCGGTCTGAGTCATGAGTCTGTCTCCTCTGAAGGGGGTAATTGGCAATAAGCAATGGCCCCGAACGCCGGGCGTCCAACTTGGCCTTGCCGCAACTGTGCCTCGTGTCTCTGACGAAGCGCTTACTCAAAGCCTGATCGGCGTCGGCGGGCCCGAAAAGTATCGAAGTCGGCCAGCGCACGGCGCCCCCCGTGCGCCTCACTAGAATCGCCCCACATCCATTGCAAGAAGCCTCCCACCATGCCGAGCCCCAAGCTGCCTCACGCCGCGCAACGCCTGCGCCCCCTGCCCAAGCTGATGTTTGCCAGTCGCTGGCTGCAGTTGCCGCTTTATCTGGGCCTGATCCTGGCGCAGGCGGTATATGTCTACCAGTTCTGGACAGAGTTGGTCCACTTGATCGAGGCCGCATTCGGACACCAGGAGGCACTGGCAACACTCGTCAAAAGTATCGGCTACAAGGCCGCGGCCATCAAGGATGTAGCCGGTGCGGTGATTGGTTATGAGCCCATCGCCAAGCTCAACGAGACCATTTTGATGCTGGTGGTACTCGGGCTGATCGACGTGGTGATGATCTCCAACCTGCTCATCATGGTGATTGTGGGCGGCTACGAAACTTTCGTTTCACGCATGGACCTGGACGGCCACCCCGACCAGCCGGAATGGCTGAACCATGTGAACGCCTCGGTGCTCAAGGTCAAGCTGGCGATGGCCATCATTGGCATTTCGTCCATTCACCTGCTCAAGACCTTCATCAACGCCGACAACTACGATGAAAAGACCTTGATGTGGCAGACGCTGATCCACCTGACTTTTCTGGCTTCCGCCATCGCCATCGCTTACACCGACCGCCTGCTCAGCGCCGGCTATATACACAAGCCCGCTGACGCCCCGCATTGAGCGCTGAAGCCGCAGCGATTCAGCGCGGCTCGGCCGATGCTTTGGCCGATGCTTCGGCCGCTGCCGGGTCAGCGGGCAAGCCGCATTGCGATGGCAGCTTCAGGTGCAAGCCGGCCTTGGCCAGGAGGTTGGCCGACACCGGCGCTGTGACAAACAAGAACAAGGTGATGAGCAACTCGTGCAGGCCACGCCCACCTTGTGTCCAGTGGACCGCCAAGCTAGCCAGCAACACGCCGCCCACGCCCAGGGTCGTGGCCTTGGTCGGTGCGTGCAGGCGCATGAAAAAATCTGAAAAACGCAGCATCCCGATGGCGCCCACCAGGGAGAAAACGCCGCCGATGACCAGCAGGGTTGCGATGGCAATTTGCCAAGCCCAATGCAATTCGTTCAAGGGTGCCATCCGCTCACTCCATCACCGTGCCACGGCACAAGTAACGCGCTAGCGCTGCGGTAGAGACGAAGCCCAGCAAGGCGACGATCAAGGCAGCCTCGAAAAGCATCTCGTTGCCCCAGCGGATTCCCAGCAAAACCACCAGCGCCACGACGTTGATGTAGAGCGTGTCAAGCGCCATCACCCGATCGGGTGCGCTGGGGCCTCGCAGCAGTCGCCACCCACACATCAGCATGGCCAAGCCAACGGCCGCACTGGCAAAGTCGAGCGCCCCGGACAAAAAAGGCTGGGCGTTTGAAAAAAGCATCATGCAAAGATCTCCATCAAAGGCTGCTCATAGCGCTGCTTGATCTGTGCCGCAAGCGCGGCGGGGTTCGCGCCACCATTCAAGGCGTGGACGAGAAGATGCCCCCGGTCAGGCGTCACCACACAAGACACCGTGCCCGGCGTGGTGGTGATGATGATGGCCAGCAGCGCCACGGCATCTGCCTGCTGAAGTGCCAAGGGCACCTGCACCCACGCCGGCACGGCCTTCGCCCAGGGCCACAACACCAAGCGGGCAACGGTCAGATTGGCCACGACGATGTCCCAAAGAACCAGCCCGGCCAAACGCAGCGCCACAAAAAATACGCGCAGACCGCCCGCCTTCAGCACAAGGGCTGGCCCCAAAAAACCTCGCAACCACCGCGGCACGAGCCAGGCGAACACACAGGCCATCAACAAAGCGGCGGGCGCGATGCTTTGCTGCAGCAGCAACCAAACCGCGGCCAGCAAGACAGAAAGCCAAGGGTGGGGAAATGCCCCTGTCGGCGATGTCACTGACGGTTTCGACTCAGAGGCCATGCTTGCCTTCATCCGTTGGAAATGCATCGGGAGCCACCGGAGTGCTCATTGATGGCATCGCTGGCGAGATTAGAGGGGCACCCGCCGGCGGATAGGGCTTGAGCGCATCCCGGCCCATTGCCTCGCCCAGAGCGGCGCGCCCATAGGCTGCCCGGTCGCCCAATTGCACCGCCGCGGCCGTGGTGTAACGCTGAACGGGGGCGGCGAACACGCTCAAACCTACGCTTGCAGCCAACAAGCTGCACGTGGCCAGGATCAGCTTGGGGCTGCTGCCTGCATGGGAGGCTTCGGGGGCGTCGTCGCTCACGTGCCAGAACAAAATGCTGCCAGCCCGCGCCAAGCCCAGCAAGGTACAAAACCCCACCACCAGCAGTACCGTCCACACCCAGGTTGACCCAGGGTGGTTCGTTGCGGCCTGCAGCAACATCAGCTTGCCGATGAAGCCGGGCAGCGGCGGCAGGCCCGCCGTAGAGGCGGCGGCCAGCAACATCATCAAACCCAACAAGACCGGTTGTGCCACTGCTGAAGCCGGCTGCAACAAGCCCCCGGCGTCACCACGCTGGGCCGCCACCAATTCAGCCAACAAAAAGAGCCCGGCAATGACCAAGGTGCTATTGATCATGTAGTAGAGGCCCGCACTCCAGGCGAACGGGGTCATCAGCCCGACGCCCACCAGCACGGTGCCGACCGAAGCCACGGTCAGCCACGCCACCAGCCGCGCCAGGGTGTGGGCCGCCAATGCGCCCAGCACGCCCATCACCGAGGTCGCCAGGGCCAGCGGCAAAAGCAGGGTTTCAACCAGCGGGCCGGCAAATATCACGCCATGCACGCGCAAAATCGCATACACCCCCACCTTGGTCATGATGGCGAACAAGGCCGCCACCGGCGGGCTGGCCGTGGCGTAGGTCGCGGGGAGCCACATCGACAGCGGCATCAGCGCCGCCTTGAAACCGAACACCAGCAAGAGCAACATCGCCGCCAGCTGCACCCAGCTCGCATCGGCCGGCGCCAATTGGGGCACACGCAAGGCCAGGTCCGCCATGTTCAGGCTGCCCACCTTGGCGTAGACCAAGCCCAGCCCAATCAAAAACACCGTTGAGGCCACCAGATTCATCGCAACATAGTGCAAGCCAACCCGAAAGCGTGCCGCCCCCTGCCCGTGCACCATCAGCACATAAGAAGCGATCAACAGCACCTCGAAAAACACGAAAAGATTGAACAAATCGCCGCTGACGAAAGCGCCATTCAAGCCCATCAACTGGAACTGGAACAGCGCGTGGAAGTAGCGCCCATGCGCGTCCCACCCCCCGCTGGCGTACCACAGCACCGGCACGGCCACGCTGGCCGTCAGCAGCAGCATCAAGGCGCCGAGGCGGTCCACCATCAGCGCGATACCAAAGGGGGCGGGCCAAGCCCCCACGTGATAACTTATCAACTCCCCGGTGGCTGCGCGGCTGACCAGGGCCAGCGCGACCCCTCCCCCCAAGACCGCTGAGAGCAGCCCCAAACGCCGCGCCCACAGCAATTTGTGGTGCCCGTGCCCACCATGCGAGTCGCCACCGTGCCCGCCCATCAGCAACAGGGCAACACCGGTCAAGGCCGGCAATAGAACCGGCAGCACCGGGAGCATCGGCCAACCCAAGACTTGCAGCAGCCACGCGTTCATGCGCCCTCGCCTTCTGAGTTCGCCACGCCGCCGGTGCTCGGGTCCGGCTGCCCATCCACATGGTCTGAGCCGCTCTCGAACCGGCCGCGTACCGCCAGGCTGAGCAAAAAGGCAGTGGTAGCAAAGCCGATCACGATGGCCGTCAGCGCCAGCGCCTGAGGCAAGGGGTCGGCCATCACGGCCGCGCCGCTACCCAGAATTGCCGGGGCCGCCATCCACAAGCGCCCCATGGCGAACAAGAACACATTGACCACATAGCCCAAGAGGCTCAGGCCCAGCACGACTTGAAAGCTGCGCCCTTGCAGCAGCAAATACACCCCGCAGGCAGTGACCCACCCCAAGCCGGTGGCCAGCAAAAATTCCATGCTCAGCATGACGCGCCCTCCCCGCCCTTGCTGGCGTGCGCAAATGACGACAACATCAACATCGTCGCGCCCACCACCATGATGTAAACGCCCAGATCAAACGCGGCGGCAGACGCCAGCGGAATTTCACCCAAAAACTCCAGACCAGGCACGCTCGGGTGCCCATGGGCACTGGTCAAAAACGGTTGGCCGAACAAGAAACTGGCGATGCCCGTCAGGCTCGCAATACCCAGCCCGAGGCCCAGCCAACGCACATAGCGTCCGCCCGAGCGCGCGTGCAACAAAGCTTCGGCCCGCTGCTGGCCCAGCGCCATGTACTGCAGAATCAGCGCGGCCGCTGTGATCAGGCCCGCAATAAACCCCCCGCCCGGCTGGTTGTGGCCCCGCCAAAAAATATGAGCACTCAAGAGCAAAGCCAAAGGCAGCACCCATCGCGCCACGCGCTGTAACAGCAAGGGTTCTTGGCGAAAGCGCCAACGTCGCCCGCCAGCGTCGCCTGCTGGCCGCTTGGCGCGCATGCCGTCCAGCACCGCCAGCACGCCCAATGCAGCGATCCCAAGCACGGTGATTTCGCCAAACGTGTCGTAGCCCCGGAAGTCCACCAAAATCACGTTCACCACATTGCTGCCACCGCCCCCCGGCAGCGACTGCGCCAGAAAATACCAGGACAAGCTCTCATGTTGGCTGCTGAGCACGGCCCAACTGATGGCGGTGACGCCCGCACCGCACGCCAGGGCCAGCGCGGCGGCTCGCCACGGCGGGCCGCCGCGGCGCATTGCTTTCGTCAATGGAGGCGTCGTTTGTGGAAGCAGCCCCAAGCCCATCAGCAGCATCACGGTCGACACCACATCCACCGTGAGTTGCGTCAGCGCAAGGTCCGGTGCGGACAGTGACAAAAACACCAGCGAGCCCATCAAACCGATACCACCGCACAGCACCACGGCCACATAACGCTGAGCCTGCAGGCGCAGTAACACTGCGCCTAGCGCCATCAGCAGCAACCACAACGCCACCGCTAAAGGGGGTGCGGGCAACAAGGGCCGAGTGATCGCTGAAGGGGAGAACGGCCAGCTAACCCCACCCGGCCAAAAGGCCCAGCAGCCCAGCACCAGCGCGGAAACCAGCAAGGTCGCCAAATAGCGTTGCAGGCTACCGCTTTCAAACCGTCGGGTCAGCCCGCCGGCCATCGCCAGCAAGCCCGCCATGCCAGCATCAAACACCTGCTTGCCACCGACTGAGCGCGGCAAATAGGCATGCAAACGCCCACCACGCTGCAGCCAGAAGTAGAGCACCACGCCACCCAGCACCGCCACCAGGCTCATCAGCAAGGGCACGTTGAAGCCATGCCACAGGGCCAGATGCAACGGCGCCAGCGGCTCACCCAACATGGCGGCTGCGGCTGACTGCAGCAGTGGGCCCACGGTCTGCATGGGGAACAGGCCGACGCCCAGACACACCAGCACCAAAATCAGCACGGGCAGCTTCATGCCCCAGGGAGGTTCGTGGGGATGAGGCTGGGGCAAATCCCGACTAGGGCCGTTGAAAAATACGTCATACACCAATCGAAGCGAATAGGCGACCGAACACAGCCCCGCCAAATTGGCGATCAAAGCAATGGTCCACGCAAAATTGCCACCTATGCCGGCATGCAAGGCCTGCTCAAACATCAACTCCTTCGACAAAAATCCGTTGAAGGGCGGCAAGCCCGCCATGGCAGCACTGGCCAGCAAGCCTAGGCTACCAACCCAGGGCATGACCTGCATCAGCCCGCCAAGGCGGCGCATATCGCGGGTGCCCGTCTCGTGATCGACGATGCCCGCTGTCATGAAAAGCGCCGCCTTGAAGCTGGCATGGTTCAGGATGTGAAACATCGCCACGGCCGCTGACATGGGCGAGCGCAAGCCAATCAAAAAGGTGATGAAGCCCAGATGGCTGATGGTGGAATAGGCCAACAGCCCCTTCATGTCATGCTTGAAAATGGCGACGAATGCGCCAAACGCCATCGTCAACAGGCCCACCGGCGTCACGATGAGCTCAAACAACCCCTCCCCGCCGATCACCGGATACAGGCGAGCCAGCAAAAACAAGCCCGCCTTCACCATGGTGGCTGAGTGCAGATAGGCGGAAGCCGGCGTCGGCGCCGCCATGGCCTGGGGCAACCAGAAGTGAAACGGGAGTTGTGCACTCTTGGTGAAGCAGCCGATCAAGATCAAGATCAAGGCGGCCGGATAGCGCGTATCGCTCAACACCGCTTGGCGCAAACTCGGCCCGCCGATGAACATCTGCGACAAATCGTAGCTGCCACACATCTGCCCCAGCAAAATCACGCCGGCCAGCAAAGCCAACCCACCGCCGCCGGTCATGGCCAGGGCCATGCGCGCGCCCTCGCTGGCCTCTGCCTTCTCTCCCCAAAAGCCGACCAACAAAAATGAGGTGATGCTGGTCATCTCCCAGAACACCACCAGCAAGAGCAAATTGTCAGACAGTGCGATGCCCAGCATCGCCGCCATGAACACCAGCAACAGGCAATAGAACTTGACCAAGGAATCGGTCGGGCTCAAGTAGAACGCCGCGTACAGCACGATCAGCAAACCGATGCCAGTAATCATGCCGCCGAACAGCAAGGAGAGCCCATCGAGCCTGAAGCCCAGGTTCAGCCCGATCGTCGGCACCCAATCTGCATGAAACAGCAAGACCTGCCCCTGCAGCACCCCTGGCGCTTCTTGCAGGAGCAGCACCAAGGCGGCAGCGGTCACCGCAGCGGCAACCCAGGCCGGCGCAAAACGCCAGGCCGGGCCCAGCAACGCCCGGCCAACCCCGTCCCCGAAACGGCCCAACAGCACGCACAAACCCGTGCCAAGCAAGAGGGGCAGCAAAATGACCGTAACAAGCGGATTCATCAGATAGGCATCACCACGAAAAAACCGAAGGCGCAGCCACCTTCGGCGGGGCATGCAGGGGCGCGGGCCATTGTAGGGTCGGCTTTTCAGCTTTTCGGCTTCCCTGCGATAGGGCGAAAGTGGCGTTAAAAGGCTTCGGCAAGCACGGTTCAGTAAACTCCGAGGATTCCGCCCAAC
Source organism: Roseateles koreensis (assembly GCF_028595305.1). Lineage (GTDB taxonomy): Bacteria > Pseudomonadota > Gammaproteobacteria > Burkholderiales > Burkholderiaceae_C > Paucibacter_A > Paucibacter_A koreensis. The sequence continues at coordinate 64,286 of NZ_JAQQXS010000018.1, forward strand.
TTTTCGGCCTTCATCATGAGCACCACGATCAAGTACCAAGACCTTGTCGACAGCGTTGCCGCAGCGCTTCAGTACATCAGCTATTACCATCCGGCGGACTACATCGCCCACCTGGCACGGGCTTATGAGCGCGAGCAGAGCCCTGCCGCCAAAGACTCCATTGCGCAGATCCTGACCAACTCCAAGATGTGCGCCGAAGGCCGCCGCCCCATCTGCCAGGACACCGGCATCGTCAACGTGTTCCTGAAGATCGGCATGAATGTGCGCTTTGAAGGCTTCCCCGCCGGGCTGGAAGACGCCGTCAACGAGGGCGTGCGCCAGGCCTACAACCACCCCGACAACAAGCTGCGTGCCTCGGTCTTGAACGACCCCATCTTCGAGCGCAAGAACACCAAGGACAACACCCCCGCCGTCATCAGCGTGAGCATGGTGCAGGGCGACACGGTGGACGTGATGGTCGCCGCCAAGGGCGGTGGCTCCGAGAACAAGAGCAAGTTCATCATGATGAACCCCGGCGACAACATCGTTGACTGGGTGCTCAAGACGGTGCCGCTGATGGGTGCCGGCTGGTGCCCGCCCGGCATGCTGGGCATCGGTGTGGGCGGCACGGCTGAAAAAGCCATGCTGCTGGCCAAGGAATCGTTGATGGAAGACATCGACATGTACGAGTTGCTGGCGCGCGGCCCCCAGAACAAGCTGGAAGAAATGCGCATCGAGCTGTACGAGAAGGTCAACGCGTTGGGCATCGGCGCACAAGGCCTGGGCGGCCTGACGACGGTGCTGGACATCAAGATCAAAACCTACCCGACCCACGCGGCCAGCAAGCCGGTGGCAATGATCCCTAACTGCGCGGCAACACGGCATGCGCACTTCGTGCTGGACGGCTCCGGCCCCAGCTACCTCGAAGCGCCCAGCCTCGACCTGTGGCCCGATGTGCACTGGGCCCCCGACTACAACAAGAGCAAGCGCGTTGACCTGAACGCACTCACCAAGGCAGACGTCGCCAGTTGGAAGCCGGGCGACACCCTCTTGCTGAACGGCAAGATGCTGACCGGCCGTGACGCAGCGCACAAGCGCATCGCTGACATGCTGGCCAAGGGCGAAAAGCTGCCCGTGGACTTCACCAACCGCGTGATCTATTACGTTGGCCCGGTGGACCCGGTGCGCGATGAAGTCGTTGGTCCCGCCGGCCCGACCACCGCCACCCGCATGGACGGCTTCACCCGCATGATGCTGGAGAAGACTGGCCTGATTGCCATGGTGGGCAAGGCCGAACGCGGCCCCGTCGCCATCGAAGCCATCAAGGACAACGGCAGTGCCTACCTGATGGCCGTCGGCGGCGCCGCCTACCTGGTGAGCAAGGCCATCAAGGCCGCGCCCGTGGTGGGCTTTGCCGATCTGGGCATGGAAGCCATCTATGAATTCGACGTGGTCGACATGCCCGTCACCGTAGCGGTGGATGCCGGCGGCACCAGCGCCCACATCACCGGCCCAGCCGAGTGGAAAGAGCGCATTGCCTCGGGCAAGACGTTGAGCATTCCCATCGCGCAAGCTTGAAGCAGTGATGGCATGAAAGATTGACTCCGGCTCGGCCTGGCGCCCAGCCTGGAGCCAAAGAGCAGCGGTATCGCCAGACACCGCTGCTCTTTTTTTATTGCGCAGGACGAAAGGTCAAAGTCACCGAAGTGCATTTCGCCAACGGCCTCACAATGCGCGCAGTTCGCTCAACGGGTTCATCATGATTCGATTCGATTCGCAGCGCGCCCAGCCTGCTTTGGCCTCTTCACCCGTCCAGCTCGGGGCAGCGCTTTTGCTTCTATTGGGCCTGAGCCTGGGCATGAGCGTGCCGGCGCACAGCAAAACGACGCCTGCCGACCCGGCGCAAAAGCGGCAAAAGACGCAAGGGCAACAGCCTGCCCAAGGTGGCCTCAAAGTAAATCTCGCCAAGGCCGAACTGGTGCGCAGCCTCGGGGGCATCAGCGAGTACCGCCTGCCCAATGGCCTGCAAGTGCTGTTGTTTCCGGATGCATCGAAGCCGACCACCACGGTCAATATCACCTACAAGGTGGGCAGTCGGCATGAAGGCCCGGGCGAAGCCGGTATGGCGCATCTGCTGGAGCATATGTTGTTCAAGGGCTCGCCGGAGTTCAAGGATATTCCGCAGGAATTCAGCCGCCGTGGCATGCGCTTCAACGGCACCACCACCGTCGACCGAACCAATTACTTCAGCAGCTTCAACGCCAGCGACGACACCTTGCAGTTCGCCTTGAATCTGGAAGCCAATCGCATGCTGCGCTCCAGCATCTTGAAGTCTGAGCTCGACAAAGAAATGACGGTGGTGCGCAATGAGCTGGAGATTGGCGAGAACAATCCCGGCCAATTGTTGCAGCAGCGGGTGATGGGCCTGGCCTTTCGTTTTCACCCTTACGGCAAGCCGACCATCGGCACCCGCAGCGATGTCGAGAACGTGCCCATCGAAAAGCTGCAGTCCTTCTATCGCCAGTACTACCAACCCGATAACGCGGTGCTGATGATTGCCGGCCAGATGGACACGGCCAAAACCCTGACCTGGGTTGAGCAAGCGTTTGGCGGGCTGCCCAAGCCCACGCGCACGCTGCGCGAGTCCTACACCGTAGAGCCGCCGCAAGACGGCGAGCGGGCCCTGCAGCTGCGCCGGGTTGGCGGCGCCCCCATGCTGATGGCGCTTTATCACGTGCCGGGCATGGCCCACCCCGACTGTGCGGGCCTGAGCGTGCTGGGGCAATTGCTCGCCCAGCAGCCCAGCGGCAGCCTCTACAAGCAATTGGTGGAGAGCAAACAAGCGGTGGCCGTGTTTGCCGGCGGCTGTGGGGGTTATGACCCCGGTGTGTTCACGGTCGGCGCGGTGCTGCCGCCTGCTGCCGACGCCAGCGCCGTTGAACTGGCGCTGCTCAAAGGCGTGGAAGTGCCGGCCAACACCAGCTTCAAGGCCGAGGATGTGCAGCGCATTGCTGCGCAATATGAACTTGGCTATCGCCAAATCCTGAAATCGCCCGAGGCAGCGGTGGGGCTGCTGTCCGAATCGGTTGCGGCGGGCGATTGGCGCCTGATTTTCAAATTGATCGAAAACGTGCGCACCATCAAGACTGAAGATGTTGCCCGTATCGCTCAGTTGTACCTCCAGCCTGCCAACCGCAGCATGGGCAGCTACACGCCGGTGGAGCAGCCCATCAAAGTCGAGGTGCCGCGGGTCAGCGACCGCAGCGCCGGGTTGGATGATTTGAAAATGGACCAAGTCATCAGTGCGGGCGAAAGCTTCGACCCCACGCCAACGGCCCTGGAAGCCCGCACGCGGCGGCTGGTTATGCCCAGCGGCATCAAGCTGGCCGTGCTGCCCAAAAAGAACCGGGGCGACACCGTCACTGTCAGCATGAACCTGCGTTGGGCGGACGCACGCGGCGTTGCGCTGGCGGAAGAGGCCGGCTGGGTGTCCACCCTGCTGTTCGAAGGCACAGCCAAACACAGCCGCCAAGCGCTGATCGACGAGTCGGTCAAGCTCAAAGGCGGGTTCAATATCAGCGGCGGTGGCCAAGGGGCATCGGTGTCGGTGCAGGCGGAAAAAAGTACGCTGATTCCTCTGCTGGGCCTGGTGGCTGAAGTTTTGCGCGAGCCGACATTTCCCGCCGAGGCTTTTGAGCGCATCAAGGCGCAGTCGCTGGCCAGTTTCGAAGCCGGCGCCAAAGAGCCACAGACGCTGCGCGCCGAACTGACACAGCCCTACTACAACGCCCAGTTGGGCTTGAAGCCCGGCGACCCCGGCTACGCCTTCAGCCGCAGCGAGAATCTGGCTCGCTTGCAAGGCGTCAGTCTTGAGGCCATCAAGGCCTTCTATCAGCGCTATTGGTCAGCCAATGAGATGGAAATTGCGGTCGTCGGCGACCTGCCGGACGGCCTGGACGTTGCACTGGACCGTTTGTTTGGCGACTGGAAAAAGCCCACTGCACCCGCCTATGAACGCTGGCTGGATGAATACAAGGCCGTGGCGCCCGCCCGGTTTGACGCGCAGGCCAAGGACAAGGCCAACGCGATTGTCGAGTTGCGGCAAGAAATTCGCCTCAACAACCGCAGCGCCGACTATCCCCTGCTGGATCTTGCCAACCACATGCTGGGCGGTGGGGCCATGGAATCGCGCCTGGCCAAGCGGGTGCGCCAGACTGAGGGATTGAGCTACGGCATGGGCAGCAGCGTGAACGTGGGGTATTGGGATGACGCCAGCACCTGGAGCATCCATGCCAGCTTCGCCCCCGAAAACCGCGAGCGCTTGCTGGCCGCGACACGCGACGAAATCGCCAAGGTGTTGAAGTCGGGTTTCACGCAGGACGAACTGGACCGGGCTCGCAACGATGTTTTACAAGCCCGCCGGCAGTCCCGCAGCGACGACGGTGCGCTGGCCGGCGCCCTGCTCAATCAGCTGGAAACCCAAACGGCCTGGCAGCGCTTCGAGCAAGGCGACCAGCGCCGCCGCGAAGCGACACTAGAACAAGTCAACGCTGTCTTGCGCAAGTATTTGCTCCCCGAGGCCTGGGTGATCTCAACGGCAGGGGACTTCCTTGCCAAGCCACCGCTGGCAGCCGAGCCAGCCCAGGCAACGACCAAGCCCTGAACGCGATACCGGCAGATTCAGCGGCCTCAGCTGCTTAGGCTGAGGCCGCTCAGGCTTGATGAACCACGCGCTGCGGAAATGGAATTTCCACCCCGATGCGATTGAACAGGCGCAGCAGTTCCAGATTCACCTCGGAGCGGGGCCCGCCTTGCCCGTTGTGCGGGTCTGAGATCCAGAAGTTCAGCGTTAACTCCAGGCTATCGGGCCCGAAATTGCTCAGCAAGACCGAGGGAGCGGGTATCGCCAAGACACGCGGCACGGTCATCGCGGCAGCCACCATCTGAGGCATCAGAGCATCCAGATCGGTGCCGTAGGCCACGCCCACCGAGGTCGACAACAAGACTTGCGGATCAGCCAACGACATGTTCTCCACGCGCTGGGTGATCAACATCTCGTTGGGCAAAATCGCCTCGCGCCCGCTCAAGGCCCGGATCACGGTGTAACGGGTGTTGATGTCACTGATGCGGCCTTCAAAATTGTCGACCTTCACCATGTCGCCAATGCGCAGCGAGCGCTCCGCCAGGATCACGAAGCCCGACACGTAGTTGGAGGCCAGTTTCTGCAAACCGAAGCCGATGCCCACGCCCAGCGCGCCACCCAGCACGCCCAAGGCTGTCAAATCGATGCCCGCAGAGGACAGGGCAATCAACAAGCCGCCCAGCAAAAATACCGCCCGAACTGCGTTGGCGCCGATCTTGCGCAGCGACAGATCCATGGCCTTGCCGCCCAGGATGCGGGCCTCCAGCATGGATGAGATCCACAAGGACACCACCAGCACGATGATGGCGTTGAACAAGCCTTCGATCACATTGCGCAGCGAGATGACGCCCCCACCCATCTTCCAGGTGATGCCGTCGAATTCATTCAGCACAAAAGGCAAAATGCCCGTGACCCACAAGATGGAGCCGCCCCAGGCCAGCCATGACACGGTACGCTCTATGGCCTTGACCATGGTGGACGTCGGAAATGCTGCCCCCAGCACCCGCACCGCCAAGCGGATCACCACCAAAAACACCAACACGGGCACCGCGAGTTTGAAGGCGGCCGGCGACACTCCGATCAAGGGCAAGGAGCGCTTGGCAATCATGACCAACACCAAGGCCAGCACCGGAAACAGCACGCCGTCCACCACGTGACGGCCAAACATCACCGACGCTGCGTGCTGCTCGACACGGCGATAAATCATCCGCACCAGCAGCCAAGACACGCCCAGGCAGGCCAGCAAAACCGCAAAGCCCATCAAGGCCGTGGGCGTCAGCAGGGAGAGAAGCAGCGCCTGGAATTCGCCAAAGTCAAAGACATCGTTATTGTTCATGCGCTCGGTAGAAAAAGCTGCCGAGCCAAGCTTCGGCAGCTGAAAAGCCTCAAGTGTGGCACGGCTGTATTTCTGCCACGGCTACGGCCCCTGCCATCACCACGGCATGGGCCAACACCACGACCACAGCGTCACACACCCGACAGTGCACGCAGGTGCACACCCACACTGCGCGCCAAGGCGCCCAGGTGGTAGCCGCCCTCCAGGCAAGAGACAATGCGCCCCTTGGCGTGGCGTGCCGCCACATCCATGACGCGCAAGGTCAGCCATTCGTAGTCGGCCTCGACGAGGCCCAGTTGCCCGAGGTCGTCCTCCCGGTGGGCATCAAATCCAGCGGAGATGAAAATCATCTGCGGTTTGAAGCGCTCGAGGGCCGGCAGCCACATGGCCTCGACCATTTCGCGCACCTCAAGGCCCTTGGTGTATGCCGGCACAGGCACGTTCACCATGTTCTCGCCCTTGGGCACGGCGCCGTTGTACGGGTACAGCGGGTGCTGAAAAATGCTGACCATCAGCACCCTGTCATCGCCGGCAATGATGTCTTCTGTACCATTGCCGTGGTGCACGTCAAAGTCGACAATGGCCACCCGCTGCAAACCGCGCACGTCCAAGGCGTAGCGCGCGGCGATGGCCACGTTGTTGAAAAAGCAAAATCCCATGCTCTGGTCACGCGTGGCGTGGTGTCCGGGCGGGCGCACGGCGCAAAACGCGTTTTCATGCCGACCGTCCAGCACCAATTGCGTGGCCTCAACCGCCGCACCTGCCGCGCGCAAGGCGGCCGCCCAAGTATGCGGGCAGGCCACGGTGTCGGGATCCATGGCATGGCTGGTACCCGTCGCAGCACAGGTTTGCAGCACCTCAGACACCTCAGCCACATAGCCATGGGTGTGCGCGCGCTCAACGTCCGCCATCTTGACCTCTGGGGCTTCATGGTGCACCAGTGTTTCGCCGATGCCACTGGCAATCAGCCAATCGTCAATGGCGCTCAGGCGCTCGGGACATTCAGGGTGGCCGGGCCCCATGTCGTGCCGGCGGCAGTGGGGGTGGCTCAAGTAGGCTGTGGACATGGGCAAAAAGAAGAAAGAGTCGAGTTCTTCGAGCAATCGACCGGCCGGATTTTTGCTATGGTGCCCGCATGAGTTCAGCACTACGCCAGCACAGCACAACCCTTTTGGCAACGCTGCAGCAGCAGGTTAGCACGATCGTCAAAGGCAAACCGACCCAAATTCGCGACTGTGTTGCGTGCTTGATTGCGGGCGGGCATTTGCTGATTGAGGATCTGCCTGGCGTCGGCAAAACCACCCTCGCCCATGCCCTGGCAATTTCCATGGGTCTTCAATTTTCGCGTTTGCAGTTCACGGCTGACCTGATGCCCTCCGATTTGCTGGGTGTCAGCATCTTTGAAAGCCGCCAAGGGCAATTCGTCTTTCACCCAGGCCCGGTTTTCGCGCAAGTCTTGCTGGCGGATGAGATCAATCGCGCCGGTCCCAAATCCCAGAGCGCGCTGCTGGAAGCCATGGAAGAAAGCCAGGTCAGCGTGGACGGCGTCAGCCATGCGCTGCCGCAGCCATTCTTCGTCATCGCCACCCAAAATCCGAGCGAGCAGCTGGGCACCTATCCCTTGCCAGAGTCGCAGTTGGATCGCTTCCTGATGTGCATTTCGCTGGGCTACCCCGACCGGGCGGCCGAGCGCGAATTGCTGGCCGGCCAAGACAGCCGCGAGGCCTTACGGGCTTTAAAGCCGGTGATGACGCCCACAGATGTTCTGGCTGCCCAGTTGGCCGCAAAGCACATTCACACCGCTCCGGCCCTGCTGGACTATCTGCAGGCCCTGATCCAGGCCAGTCGCTCAGGCCAATGGTTTGTCGATGGCTTGAGCCCGCGTGCCGGCCTGGGCGTGTTGCGCGCCGCCAAGGCGCGGGCCTTGTTAGACGGGCGCGATTTTGTCGCCCCGGAGGACGTGCAAGCCATCCTGCCTCAAACAATCGCCCATCGGCTGCGGCCCAAAGCCGGTGCCGGCCGCGGCGCACGCGAGCAGGTGCGGGCCATGATCGAAGCCGTCGCCCTGCCCTGAATGGGTATGAAATCTGCTCTGCAACGCCGTTGGCGCCACTGGGTGCAGGCCCGCCACCCTTTGAGCGACACCGCCTTGCTGGGGCAGCGCAATATCTACATCATGCCCAGCCCGGCCGGGCTCGCCTTTTGCGCCACGCTGCTGGTGTTGCTGGTGGGGGCCATCAACGACCAGCTGAGCCTGGGTTATTTGCTCACGTTCTTGTTGGGCGGGGCGGGCTTTGCGTCCATGCACCTGACGCACGGAAATTTGCGCGGTTTGAGCTTCGACCTGAAGTCACCCGAACCCGCGTTTGCCGGCGACGACCTTCAGCTCGAAATTCGCGTGCACAACCTCGGGCACGCCCGCTGGGGCATTGGCGTGCAGGTGCAAGGCAGCGCGTTCGAGGACATTGCCTGGGCCGACGTGCCCGCCCAAGGCCACGTCGTGATTCACCTGCGCTGGCCGGCAAGCCGGCGCGGCCATGTGGCGTTGCCGCCGCTGCAGATCACCACGCGCTTTCCCCTGGGTCTGTTCAACGCTTGGAGTGTGTGGCGCCCAGCGGCCCAGGCCTGGATTTATCCGCAGGCTGAAACGCCCACCCCGCCCTTCCCGGCCCACCCCCCAGCCGGCGGCACGCAAACCGACCCCAGCCCTTCAACCCGCGCCGCAAGCGGCCGAGGCCAGGATTTTGAAGGCGTCCGCCCCTACCGCCATGGCGACTCCATGCGTCAGGTGCTGTGGAAGAAGGCGGCGCAGGCGCAGCAAGGCGCACCCGGCCGGGCCCCATCAGGCTGGTGGGTGCGCGACGCCCAAGCCCCGGCCAACGCAGCACTTTGCTTCGACTGGCGAGACACTGCAGGGCTCCCCCTCGAAGCTCGGCTGTCCCGGCTGTGTGCCTGGGTGCTGGCGGCAGAGCGAAGTCAAGCGCCTTATCAGTTGCGCTTAGGAGCCCAAGAATCTACCTTGGGACTGGGGTCGGTGCACCGCCAGCAATGTCTTGAATGGCTGGCCTTGGTGGACGCTGCGCCATGAACCCGGCGCCATCGCCACACACCGCCCGCAAGCCCGAGATAAGCGGGCGACAAATATGGGCCGCTCCCAACCGAGAAGGCCGGGACACGCTGTTCTTGCTGGCCTGCATCACCGCCACGCTGATGCCCCACGCAGGGCATTTGCCGCTGTGGGCGTCCGTGCTCACTGGCGTGATTCTGCTCTGGCGAGCGGTCCTGGCTTGGCAGGGGCGCCCCTTGCCTGGCCGGTGGCTGCTGGTGCTGGTCATGTGCTTGTCAGTCACCTTGACCTGGGTGACGCACCATGGTTTGCTGGGCAGAGAAGCCGGCTTGACCTTATTGACCATGCTGATGGCCCTGAAAACCATGGAGTTGCGCGCCCGGCGAGATGCCTTCGTCGTGTTCTTTCTCGGCTTCTTTCTGGTGCTCACGCAATTCCTGTATTCACAATCACTGCTCATCGCCTTGTGGACCTTGCTGTGCGTCTGGGCCTTGCTGAGTGCCGTTGTGCTGGCGCAAATGCCCGTCGGGCAGCCCACCCTCAAACGGGCTGCAGGCTTGGCCGCCCGCACCACCTTGCTGGGCTTGCCGGTGATGGTGCTGTTGTTTCTGCTCTTTCCCCGCATCGCGCCTTTGTGGGGCGTGCCTGCCGATGCGGTGGGCCGCACCGGCCTGTCCAGTAACCTGGACCTGGGTGCGCTGTCAGAAGTCGCCAACGACGACAGCATCGCCATGCGCCTGCGCTTCCAAGGCCCGCCACCCGCTGCAAAAACGCGTTACTTCCGTGGACAGGTGCTGACGCAATTCGATGGCCGCACTTGGCGCCCCACCGCCGACACCCCTTTCACCCCACCGGTGCAAAAGCCATGGCGCACTGCGGCCGACGCCTTGCGCCTGCACGGCACCGCGCTGAACTACGAGTTGACGCTAGAGCCGCTGCGCATCAATGTGCTGCCGCTGCTTGAAATGAGCCCCGAAGCCGCCGGCAGCGAACTGCGGCTGGAGAGCCTCAGCCTGCGCCGAGCGCCCGAGTTGCAATGGATCGCCCCCCGCCCGATTACCGAACGCCTGCGGCTGAACGCCCAAGCCTATCCCGACTTTCAGCTGGGCCCGCTGGACGCAACGCTGAGCCTGGAGAGCGCCACCGAGTTGCCGCCAGGGCTCAATCCCCGCACCCTGGAATGGGCGGCCGCGCTACGCCAGCAGCCTCGTTTTGCCGGCCTGGATGAGTGGCATCTCGCGCCAGCGCTCATCCAGGCGGTGCTGCAACACATTGCCCAGGGCGGCTTCATCTACACCCTGTCACCGGGCGCCTATGGCCGCGACTCAGCGCATTTGATTGATGAATTCTGGTTCGACCGCAAATTGGGCTTTTGCGAGCACTTTGCCGCGGCCTTCGTGGTGATCATGCGCGCCCAAGGGCTGCCGGCCCGCGTTGTCACCGGCTTTCAAGGCATGGACGCCCAAATGCAGGACGGCTACTGGATTGTCCGCAACAGCCATGCCCACGCCTGGGCCGAGGTGTGGATCAAAGGCCGCGGTTGGCAGCGCGTGGACCCCACAGCCGCCGTCGCGCCCGACCGCATTTTGCAAGGGCTGGCGCTGCAAGCGCCGATGGGTGCGCTCGGCAGCGCCCTGGGCCAGCTGAACCCCGACCTTTGGCAAGGCCTGCATGCATTGCAACAAGGCTGGGAAGCGGTCAACAATCGCTGGCAACAGCAGGTCTTGAACTACTCCCGGCAAAGCCAATTCGATTTGCTCCGCGCAGTGGGGGTGAGCGCGCCCGATTGGTTGGCCCTGGGACAGGTTAGTGCAGCGCTGATCGGACTGCTGACGCTGGCCGGCGGCACGTGGACCCTGTGGCACCAACGACCGCACGACGCGTGGAGCCGCCAACGCGCACAGATCATCAAGGCCCTGCGCCGCTGCGGTGTGGCTGCGCAAGCGCATCAGGGGCCGCGCCAATGGGCCGCACTTTTGCAACAAGCCCATGGTGCGGCCGCTGGGCCCGCGCAGCACTTGCTGCTTGAGTTGGAGCGCAGCCGATACGGCGCGCACGCCCTGGTGCAACACTGGCGGGCGCGGCTGCGATGGCGGCGCGCATTCTGGCAGTCGCTGGCCCCGCTGCGCCATACTGACCATAAGAATTGAATGGACAAGTTCGCTCAGATGCCCCTCCTCACGCCCCCTGCCCGCCGCACCGCACCACAGCTTTTCCAGGACCTGGCTCATGGCTTGACCCAAATGGCCACTTTGACCAGCCTGATTGCCGCGCTCATGGGCGGTGGCTTCGCGGCCGAGGCCGCTGGGGCGACAGCCAAAGCGCACAAGGCTGCCAAAAACAAGTCCGTAAAAAAAGTGCATGACAAGGCGCCGCAGGCTTTTGGCGAACGTGCTGACTTGATGCAATTTGCGGATGAATTCGCCGCCCAGCAGCAATGGGACGAAGCCAGCCGCCTTCGTCTGCGCGAGCAATTGGCCCAAGCCCGCAGTACGCCTATCGTGCAGCGCCTCATCATGCCCGCAGCCGCTGGTCAGGCGAAGGACTGGCAAGCCTACCGCGCACGTTTCGTCGAGCCTCGGCGGCTTCAAGCGGGCCTCAAGTTCTGGGAGCAAAACGCCGATGCGCTCGCCCGCGCTGAAGCCCGTTTTGGCGTACCCGCCGAATTGATTGCAGGCTTGATTGGCGTGGAAACTTTTTACGGCCAGATCACGGGCGGCTTTCGAGTCATCGACGCGCTGGCCACACTGAGCTTCGACTTCCCCACCGGCCGCAGCGATCGCAGCCCCTTCTTCCGCAATGAGCTGGCTGAATTTTTCAAGCTGTGCCACCGCGAGGCGCTCAATCCCGCTGAAATCAAAGGGAGCTTTGCCGGCGCCATGGGCTGGCCGCAGTTCATGCCCGGCAGTTGGAACCGCTATGCCATCGACTTCGACGGTGATGGCCGCGTCGACTTGATCCACAACCCTGCCGATGCCATCGGCAGCGTCGCCAACTATCTGGCTCAACAAGGGTGGCTGCCCGGCCTGCCCACCCATTTCAGTCTGCGCATGCCGGCCGACACCCAGGCCCGCGCCGCCCTGCTGACACCTGACATCAAACCCAGCTTCAGCATCCCCCAACTGCAAGCCCTGGGCGCTGTGCCGTCAGAAGCCGCACTCGACCACCCAGGCCCGCTGGCCGTGATCGAACTGCAAAACGGGACTGCAGCCCCGTCCTACTGGCTGGGCACCGACAACTTCTACGCCCTGACCCGCTACAACTGGTCCAGCTATTACGCCTTTGCGGTAATAGATTTGGGGCGAGCCCTGGCTGAGTTGCGCAAGGCAGCACAACAGTCGGCACCCGCCCGCTAAGGCTCAAAACCCGGCCATTCACCCGCGGGCGGTACCGGTTCCTCCACCCGAGGTTCAGGGCCAAACCGCGTGCTGCGGGTTGGCGCCTGCCATTGCCAGTAATGTGGAGCCAGAGCGCGTTGGCACAGGCCAGGGCTTGGGTCTTGGCTGCGCCATTGCCAAGCGCCGCAACTCGGTGAGTCGAACACCTGGATGCCTTGCGCCTGATAGCGAGACAGCACACTGGGCGCGGGGTGGCCGAAGCGGTTGAGATAGCCCGCTTGCACCACCGCCCATTGCGGGGCCACGGCGGCCAGAAAGGCGGCGGACGACGAAGTTTTGCTGCCGTGGTGCGGCACCAAAAGCATCTGGCTGCGAAGCGGGGCGCGCAGTTGCCCGGCAGCCAGTTGCGCCAGCAACGCTGATTCTTGTGGTGCCTCCAAGTCGCCAGCCAGCAAGGCGCTCGCGCCACTGGCGCTGCGCACGTGCAGCACACAAGACATGGCATTGCTTTTCAGGCCTTGCTCGTAGTGCGCCGGGCGCGGATGCAGCAACTCGAACTGAACGCCGTCCCAACTCCAGTGCTGCCCTTGTTCACAGCGGCGCAAATGCACGCCACGGCGGTGCGCGTCCGCAAGCAGTGCGTTGGAGGGCTCGAGCGAACTGTGCAACACCTCAACGGGCAAGCCCGCCATGAGCGAACCGGCGCCACCGACATGGTCGCTGTCGCGATGACTGAGCATCAGCACATCCAGGCGATTCACCCCCAAGGCGTGGAGCAAAGGCAGCAGCACGCGGTCGCCCGCATCGATGCCCGGCGCAAGTTGAGGGCCGGTGTCGAACAAAAGCTGATGGTGAGCGGTGCGCACCAGCACCGCATTGCCCTGGCCGATATCGGCAGCCATGATTTCAAATTCACCGGCTTGCGGCTGCCAAGGCGCGGGCCACAGCAAAGGCAGCGCCAGGGGCAGGCCCAGCAAGCGCAATTGCCAAGGCAGCGGCATCACGCACAAGGCCCCGCCCAGCAGGCCGGCAAGCTGTGCCCAGACCGGCGCCACAGCCAGGCTCCACACGGCCCAGGGCCAAGCCGCCAAGGCATGCAAATAGGCCATCAAGGCGCTCACAGCCCAATCTGCGGGCACCCAAAGCACAGGCGTGAGCGCACCCGCCAGCGCCAGGGGCGCAACGACAAAGCTGACCAGCGGAATGGCGATCAAATTGGCCAGCAAGCCCACCACCGAAATTTGCTGAAAAAACACCAGGCTGAGTGGCGCCAGCCCCAGTGTGGCCACCCATTGGCTCTGCAGCCCCGCCTTGATGTGGCCACGCCAACCCGGCACGGGCGCCTGGGCGCCGCCTCCACTGGCCATCAACAGCCCCACCGCCATGAATGACAGCCAAAAGCCGGCCTGGCACAGCGCCCAAGGGTCAATGGCGGTGACGATGACGGCGGCCAGCAACAAACTCAAAGGCCAGGGCCAACGCACCCCCAGGCTGCGCAACAAGGCCAGGCTCGCCAGCATCCACACGGTGCGCTGTGCAGGCACACCCCAGCCCGAAAACAAGGCGTAAGCGCCGGCAGCCATCACCCCGGCCCAGCGTGCGGCGCTAACCGCAGGCAAAACCAAACACGCCCGCCCGCTGCGCCGCCAAAGCCATGCGACAAGGCCTTGCATGCCCCAGGCGAACATCGTCACGTGAAGCCCACTGACAGAAAGCAAATGCGCCACGCCGGTGAGGCGAAACACCGCCCAGTCGTCTTTGCTGATGGCCGCCTGATCGCCCAGGCTCAACGCTGCAAGAATGCCCGCATGTGCGGGTTGATTCACCCGCTCATACAAAGCATCACGCAGGTGCTGCCGCCATGCATCGATGGATGTCCAGGGCGCCGCCGCCAAGCGTTGGGGGGCTGGCAGCGCTTGCGACCGCACGGTGCCGGTGGCCCGCACCCCTTGCTCGAACAACCACAACTCAGCATCAAACCCAAAGGGATTGACCAAACCATGGGCCTGCTTCAGGCGGAGCTGCAGTTGCCAGCGCTCGCCGACCATCAGCTTCGGCGGCGCCTCCTCGGCTTGAACGTACCAAGACAGCAAGATATGGGGCGGTACCCAGCGGGACAGGTCCTCGCCGGTCTGCGCGTCATGTGCCGAATCGATCTCAAACTCGAAGCGCAGGCCGCCTGCTCCTGTCATCCCTTGCAACACCGTAGGCAATGAGGCCACTTGCCCCTGCACCCGTACATCACGCCCCTCCCAGGCAGGCGGCAGGGATTGATCCAGCCGACTATGAGCCCGCCATGCCCCCTGCGCGAAAGACAGCCCACCCAGAGCAAGGCACAGACAAAGCAGCAGCCCGTGCGTCCAGACGCCAGGAGGAGACTTTCGCAAGCCCAGCAGAGAACCCAGCAGAAGCACACCGCCCAAGCCCGACAGCACCATGGTCAGGCACCATCCGGGCAGCGCCGGCAATTGCTGCAACACCGCCAAGCCGACCAAGCAAGCCAGGGCAGGCGCCGCAATATGCAGCGCAGAGAAATGCAGGCGGGCGGGCGGGGTAGAAGGCGGGATAGAAGGCGGGGTTCGGCCAACCGTCATCGGGACTCATTCATCATTCGGCAAGGCATGGCGCCGCAGAGTGGATTGCAGGGTGAACAATGGGTGAGCACCCCTCGGGCACTTCGGCTCGGTGTAGGATGCCCGCAAGCCTTCCATATTGCCCAAAGAAGCGCCCTGTGCGCATCGCGCCACGTCCCCAAAACCCGTTTTGGGTGCCGAGTATTTCCCCGTCTTTTACTTGGCGCTACCGCCCATTTCAATCGTTCAACCAGACCCCATGAGCACCATGTCCAGCACCCCAACCTCCGTTTACGACCAACTGAACGCCCTGGGCATCACCCTGCCGCCGCTGGCCGTGCCCGCAGCCGCCTATGTGCCCTTTGTGCGAACCGGCAATTTGATCTTCATCTCCGGCCACATCGCCAAGAAAGACGGTAAAGCCTGGGTCGGCCAACTGGGCCGCGATGTGGACACCGCCACGGGCCGCGCCGCCGCCCGCGCCATCGGCATCGACCTGCTAGGCACGCTGCACGCTGCCGTGGGCGACCTGAACAAGGTGACACGCATTGTGAAGTTGATGAGCCTGGTCAACAGCACCGCTGAGTTCACTGAGCAGCACCTCGTGACCAACGGCTGTTCGGAGTTGATTGGCGAGGTGTTCGGGCCGGTCAAGGGCGCGCACGCCCGCAGTGCATTCGGAGTGGCGCAAATTCCCTTGGGCGCCTGCGTTGAAATCGAGATGATTGTTGAAGTCGAGGCTTGAGCACCCAAACAATGTTTCTCAAAGCCTCCCCAATGCCAGCGCGCACGCTGGCCGCTGTCTGCCTGATCAGTCTCGCCGCCTTGGCCGCGGCCTTGGTCGCCCAGCACGGGTTTGGCGTCAAACCCTGCCCTTGGTGCGTGATGCAGCGGGGCATCTTCATGCTGATCGCCGGGGTGGCGGGCCTCGGGTGGCTGCTGCGCACGCAGCGCCCAGCGCGCCAGGTCGCCTTGCTGCTGGTGTTGGCGCTGAGCCTCGCGGGCGTGGCGTCCGCCTGGTTTCAGCACGAAGTTGCAGCCGCGCTGGCGTCCTGCGACATGACGCTGGCCGATCGCATCCTGACCGCACTGGACCTCGAATCGCGGCTGCCCTCGGTCTTCATGGTCACGGCGTCGTGCGCGCAGGCGGCGGCCTACCGTCTGCTGGGCTTACCCTATGAAGTCTGGAGCGGGCTGCTGTATGCCGCTTTCAGCATCGCCAGCATGATTGCAATGCGCAAGCGCTGATGCGCGTCAAGGCGCCAGGCAAAAGGCCGGGCTAATCTCGCAGGATTGAGTCCTTGGAGCGCCTGCATGACCTCGCCCTGCCCTACCGCCAAGCTGGAAGCCAGCCCAGAACCCCGCACGCCTGCTCGGCACCCGCCCGAGGTGTTGGTCATCGGCGCCGGCCCCGTCGGCCTCAGCATGGCATGCGCGCTGGCTGATGCAGGGATCACCAGCGAAGTGCTGGAGGCATCGCCACTGCAAAGCCTCAGCGACCCAGTTGAAGATGGGCGAGAAATCGCCCTGACGCATCGAGGCGTTGGCCTGCTGCAAACCTTGGGCCAGTGGCAAGATCTGCCCGCCGATGAAATTTCACCGCTGCGTGAAGCGTTTGTCTTCAACGGCCTGAGCCGCGCCGCACCAAGTGCTGCTGCGCCGGGTTCGCCCTCCTTGTTTGCGGCCTCGCTCGAATTCAATGCCGAAGGCTCCGGGCGAGATCACTTGGGGCAACTGGTGGCCAACCATCACTTGCGGCGCATTGCGTTCCAAGGAGCGCAAAAACGGGGCGACATGATCCGCATCCGCCCCGATGCCAAAGTCACCGGCCTCAGGTTGGAGGAGCAAAGCGCCAGCGTCAACCTGGCCAATGGCGAGACCCTCAGCGCCCCCCTGTTGATTGCGGCAGACAGCCGGTTTTCTTCCACGCGCCGCTGGGCGGGCATTGGCGCCGAGATGCGCGACTTTGGCCGCAGCGTCATCGTCTGCCGGCTGCAACACAGTCTGCCCAACCAGGGCCGCGCGCTGGAATGTTTTCACTACGGCCACACCCTCGCGCTTCTGCCCTTGAATGGCCATCGCAGCTCCCTTGTTCTGACCCTGCGCGCCGACCATGCCACCGATATGCTGGGCTGGAGCGAAGCGCGCTTCATGCAATGGGTGAGCGAGCAAGTGCAGGGTCGCTTGGGTGAATTGAGCCTTGCTGGGCCGCGCCACTTCTACCCCTTGGTGGCCACCTACGCACACCGGTTCGCCAGCCAGCGACTAGCTCTGATTGGGGACGCCGCCGTGGGCATGCACCCCGTCACGGCGCATGGCTACAACTTCGGGCTCTACGGCGTTGAGACGCTGGCGCATATTTTGAGTACCTCGAAAAAAGCGGGCCGAGACCTCGGCGATGCTGCCGGGCTGCAGCGTTATGCCGATCTGCACCGACGCCAGACCTGGCCCATTTACCAAGGCACCAATGCCGTGGTGAAACTGTTCACCAACGACCGGCCTGCCGCACGGGTGCTGCGCCGCGGCGTGCTCCAGGTTGCCCAACATCTGCCCCCCTTGAAGGCTGCCATCACCGCGCAACTCACCGGACGCAAACCACCCCTGCCGCCGCTGTTGCGCCAATTGATGCAACTGCGCGGTAACTTCTAAGCAGAATCAGCAGCCCTCGGTGAGCAGCCCTCGGTGTTGTGTTGCACTAGTGGCCTTGAACCGTGCCGTCGCGCCGCGGGTCGGCGGCGCCAAACCAACCTGACCCTTGGCGCTCGATCGCCTGGATGCCACTGCTCAGATCCGTCTGAATCACACGGTGCCCACGGGCCTGCAGAGCCTCCACCGTGGCAACAGGAAACATACCCTGCTCCAGCAGCAAAGGCCCGTTGAAAGCCCCGAAATTCGGCAAGGCCACCGCCTTTTGAAGGTTCATGCCCCAGTCGTGTGTGGCCAATAGCGTCTTGGCCACATAGTGAATGATGGCCGGCCCGCCGGGTGCACCCAGGGTCATCAACAGCGGTCCCCGCGCGAGCGGCCCCTGCCCTGGCTCAAACACCAGCGTCGGGCTCATGCTGGAGCGCGGCCTTTTGCCGGGCTCCACACGGTTGGCAACCGGGCGCCCCTGCGCATCGCGTGGGTTGAGCGCAAAGTCTGTCAGTTGGTTGTTCAGCAAAAAACCGCCGGGCAGCCCGGTGCCGCCGTCACTCATGATGCGCGAGCCAAAGCCTGCCTCGATGGAGGTGGTCATCGCCAGCGCGTGGCCTCGCCCGTCGACGATGCTGAGATGGCTCGTGCCATGCTCGGGCTGTGCCGCCTGGGGCGCCCAACTCATGCGCGGCGACTGGGCGGGCGCCGGCTGCCCGGCATGGGCCGCGCCCAGGCTGCGCGGGCCGATCAGGCTCATGCGCTCATTCAAATATGCCGAGGCCAACAAATGGCGCCAGTCGCCGCCCGGAGCGGGCACAAAATCTGGGTCCGCAATGTACTGCGCCCGGTCCGCGAAGGCCAGATTGGACACCTCGGCATAACGGTGCAACCACGCGGCACCGGGAATCCCCTGCGACAAAGCCTGCGCCGCGTCCTGCTCAGGCAGCATGCCGAGAATCTGCATCAACGTCAGTTGCCCGGAGGACGGCGGCGGAAAGCCGCAAACCTGCCACGCACCGTTTCCGTTTCCGCTCACGGCATGGGATGCCAAGCGCCATTCCACACACAGCGGTTGGCGAAAACGCGGTTGGTAAGCCGCCAGATCCGCCTCGCTCAACAGCCCCGGGTTGAAAGCATGGCCACGCACGCGGTGAACGATGTCTTGCGCCACCCGGCCTGTCAAAAAAGCATCGGCGCCGCCCTGGGCCACTTGCCGGTACACGGTGGCCAAGGCGGGGTTGCGCATCACATGCCCGGCAGGCCAAGGTTTGTGCTGCGCATCAAAAAAGTAGGTCCCGGCCTGCGGGTCTTGCTGCAGAAAACGCTCGTCGGTCAACAATTTCGCACTGCGCGCAGTCAGTGGATAGCCCTGCTCGCACAAACGAATGGCCGGTTCGAACAAGCGGGCCCAAGGCAGGCTTCCAAAGCGCGCATGAGCTTGCTCCAGCATGCGCAAAAGGCCAGGCGTGCCCACCGAGCGGCCGCCCACTACCGCTTGTGCATACGACATCGGCTGGCCCGTTGGCAGCACAAACAAGCGCTCATCCGCACCTGCAGGCGCGGTTTCACGCCCGTCAACAGCGCTCAGGCTACTGCCATCCCAATACATCAAGAAGGCACCGCCACCGATGCCGCTGGACTGTGGCTCCACCAGGCCCAGCACCAACTGCGCAGCGATGCCCGCGTCCATGGCCGTGCCGCCGGCGTCCAACATCTCAAGCCCGGCAGCCGCCGCCAGCGGGTGTGCGGCAGCCACCGCTTGCCGCGCGAAATACCAGCCCGGCTTGTCTTGCCAATCACTGGCTGCCTCCGGCTGTTGCAGGGGCGGAGCAGCCGCCGAGACGCTGGTCTGGCCTTCAGGGCTCAGTCCTTCGCCTTGTTGTGACACGGCACAGCCCAGAATCAACGGAGCCATGGCCATGGCCAACTTGCGACCTAAGCACCAGGGCGCCCGTTGATGATGAGATAAAAACAGATCCAATGACAGCATGACCGTGTGCCTCCCCGCATAGGCGGCCGAGTGTGCCTGAGATTGGCTGAGCCCCAGCCACCCCGATTCACCTTGGTCCGACGCCTTGCGTCAAAGCAAGGCAGCACAAACCGAGCACCCGCAATTTACAAATAAGCTCGCCAGCTCAATCGCCACCATTTGTCACCACCCGACAGCAAGCCACGCATTTCAAGCGCCGGCCCCTATCAACCCGTCCCCTAAAGCCGGGACAAACGCCCTCAAACACCCCACATCCCCCCAAGTTGACGCGCACCTGAGCGCTGTGTCGCCTTGACCGGCTCCGCTTAGCTCTCTACGGTCATTGTTCGAC
>NZ_JAQQXS010000019.1 GCF_028595305.1 Roseateles koreensis
CCCCACCAGGAATGGCAAACTGCCCGTGCTGCCTTTGCCAGTTTTGATATTACTGTATGAAAACACATATATGCAACACGAACTGAGGCTTGGCGCGGCCTGCGGGCCGTTTGGGGGTGCCTTATTAGGGAGACTGGCGGACCTGATAAACGGACGCCGCTGTCTCCCTACAACACGTTAGGCGTCAATACCCATGACCCAAGATCAACTCGATGAGTTCCGCCCTGAGTACCTCACACGCGAGGAGGCCCTCCGCATCGCTCGAGCAGAGGCCACGCGTAGCCTGATTGAGCAGCCCGCATCCATCTCGTATGTTTGCCATGTGCCGGATTTCCACGACGACTGCCTTTGCGAGTTCGTCATGGAAGACGAAGGATGGGTCAAGACTTTTCGTTGCCTCACGCCCGAAGAGCGGTTGCCGGAGGAAGAAATTCGAGACGAGAGCATTCTCCAGTTGGCTCAGTCAGGCAACATGGTCTCTGCCATTCGTCTGTATCGCTCCAAGCATCAAGTTGGCCTGCGCGAAGCGCACAACGCCATTCAGGCAATGCTTCAATGAGCCCGCGTAGCTCCCAATGCGCTGTGACGCCTAACCCCTCCGTCAAGGGGACTGGCCTGCGGCCAGCCCCTTACGTCGAACGTTGAGCGACAGCTTTCCGGCAATTCGTTTCGGCAGGGCCGACGACAGCTCCGGGCACGGAGCTGACCACCGCAGCCTCGTTCGCCGTTCATACTCGCGCCGCCGACTACCAATTCGCAGCTTGGGAAAGCTGTCGTTGAACCAAACAGCATCTCGCGCGCTGCTGCGCCAGAACCCCAATTTCATTGACCATCAGCTTCGGAAGGTGAAGCTGTCGTCCGACCAATGAAGCGCCCATCGGTCGGTCTCGTCCACTGCGGTCGTCGGCCCACCAAAAGCGAATGGCCGCAGCCAGCCTAGAACCGACAACCGACACTCTCGGCGCCGCCTGTACGGCCCACCAGCCCCCCTCGCCTCGGTGAGTTCCAAGTTAAGCGCAAATAGTTCCAAACTCAGCACAAACCGGCACATCTACATCGGGCGCATTTCAGCAGCGGGAAACTGCAACCCGTCGCCCGCCGCTTGGTCGCCACTGCGGTAGCTTGTTATGGTGTGCTACATCAGCAACACACAAGGGTCCGCCAACAGCGGCCCGGTCTGCCATGCACACCTGGAACGACTCCGCCCCTATTTACCAGCAATTGGCCGACCGGCTGGCCGCGCAACTGCTGGACGGCGCGCCGCCTGAGGGCGAGGCACTGCCCTCTGTACGCGCACTGGCCAGCCAGTTCGTGATCAACCCTTTGACCGTCACGCGCGCCTTGCAGGCCCTGGCTGATCAGCACCTGATCGAAAGCCGGCGCGGGATTGGCATGTATGTTGTCCCTGGCGCCCGGCGGCAATTGCTGGCCAGCGAACGCGAGCGATTTCTTCAAAAAGACTGGCCGGCGCTGCGTGCCAAGTTGAAGCGGCTGGGCCTCGGGCCCAAAGATCTGAACTGGGAGAACTCATGATGACGACGCATGCACAGGGCCTGAGCAACCCCGCCAACAGCCAGCCGGGCGACGCGCTGATCACCGCGCACGACCTCACTTTGCGCTACGGCAGCAAGACGGCGCTGGAGCGGGCCAGCTTCAGCATTCCCAAGGGACGCGTAGTCGGCCTGCTGGGCCACAACGGCGCGGGCAAGACGTCGCTGATGAAGGCGCTGGTTGGTCTGCTGCCCGCTGATGGGTCGCTGAGCGTGCTGGGGCTTTCGCCTCGCCATCAACGTAATGCATTACTTGAGCAGTTGTGCTACATCCCCGATGTGGCGGTGTTGCCGCGTTGGGCGAAAGTTAGCGAGTTGATGACCCTGATGGGCGGGCTGCAACCCCGCTTCTCAGCGGCGCGCGCCCGGGAGCTGCTCAAACGGACCAGCGTCAGCGAAAGCGACAAGGTCAAAAATCTCTCCAAAGGCATGGTGACGCAGGTGCACCTTGCGCTGGTCGCGGCCATTGACGCCCGATTGATGATCCTCGACGAGCCTACGCTGGGCCTGGATGTGATTTCGCGCAAGTCGTTCTACGAGATGTTGATTGAAGAATGGTGCGACGGCGAGCGCAGCGTGCTGATCTCCACCCACCAGGTGGAAGAGGTGGAAAGCCTGCTCTCCGACGTGATGATGCTGGACGAGGGCCGCTTGGTGCTCAACATCAGCCTGGAGGACATGGACAAGCGCTTTGTGGCGCTCAGCCATGACCCGGCCACCGCTGAGGCCATCGCCAACGCCCACCCGCTGCTGCGCTACCGCCAGCAAGGCGGGCGCAGCGCGGCGATCTTCGACGGCGCGCCACCGGCGGAAATTGCCGCCTTGGGTGAACGCATCCGGCCAAGTTTGGTGGATTTGTTCATGGCGCTCACCCGCAATCCGGCGTTGCACGCCAAACGGGCCTGAGCGCCAGACGCCCGCGTCATTCCCCCCACCCGCTGGAGACTCCTCACCATGAGCACTCGCTTTCAAACCCTTTTGCTGCGTGAATGGCTGCAGCACAAACGCGGCTGGCTGATCACGCTGCTGCTGCCGCTGAGCCTGTTCGTCGCGCTGTTGCCTGTTGGGCAGGTGCAGGGCCTGCCGACCGAATTCCCTCTGGGCATTGCCCTGCTCATCATGGGCGTCACCTGCCTGGGGGTGTTCGCGATCGTCGAATTTGTAGCCTTGTTCCAACTGCCCGGCTTGGCCCGGCGCGATCAGCAAGACCGTTCGATCGAATTCTGGCTCTCACTCCCCGCAAGCCACAGCGAAAGCATCGGCGCAACGCTGTTGGCCCATGCATTGCTGCTGCCCCTAGTCGCCTTGCTGGTAGGCGCCGCGGCAGCGCCCCTGATGGCAGCCGCAGTGCTCTTTAAACAAGGCGGCGCCACGCTGGTGAGCGCCGTGCCGTGGAGCAGTGCGCTCACTATCGGGCTGCTAATTCTGCTGAGAACCGGGCTGGGGCTGCTCATGATGAGCCTGTGGATTGCCCCGGTGATGCTGGCCTTGATGGCTGCCTCGGCTTGGCTCAAGCGCTGGGGCATGCCTGCGCTGGCCATCGGGGTGGGCATGCTGGGCCTGTTGCTGAGCCAGGGTTACAACAATCCCATCGTCTGGCAACTCCTGGATGCCCAACAAGAGGGCGCAAAAAACGCGTTGCTGATCAACCCCGAAGAGCTGGCGCAGCGGCTGCACGAGGCCATGGCGCAGGCCGACGACGGCATCCCGCACATCTTGACCTGGCTGGCTCAAGACGCTTGGTTGGAAATCCA
This sequence comes from Roseateles koreensis, assembly GCF_028595305.1. Lineage (GTDB taxonomy): Bacteria > Pseudomonadota > Gammaproteobacteria > Burkholderiales > Burkholderiaceae_C > Paucibacter_A > Paucibacter_A koreensis. Next base: position 3,305 of record NZ_JAQQXS010000019.1, read on the forward strand.
GCACCTGGCCTGCGCACAATTCATCGGCGGGCTGGTGCTGGCAGCAGCATGCTTCGGTCTGCTGGTGTTGAAGCGCAGCCGCAGCCACTGAACTCCGTGCTCCTTGCAAAGCAAGAAAGCCCGCTTCGGCGGGCTTTCTTCTTTGACGGGTGCGGAGCGACTGCGCGCGGCGATCAGCCCCTCAAAGGCTGTGAGGCTTGGCCACTGCAGCCGTCGCCGCAGCGCTCAGGCTTTGAGTCATCTCCTTGCGGAAACGGTTGAGCTCTTGCACGCTGGCGAAGCTGCGCTCCATGAGCAGGCTCATATTGTGCAGAATGCGGTCGACCACCTTGTTCTCCCACACGCTATCGAACTGGATCTGCTTGTCCAGCCAGTGCTCCAGCCACTGCGGGTCAGGCAACCGACTCTGGATGGTGTCACGCGGGAACAGGCTGACGTTCACGTGCAAATTGGTCGGGTGCAGAGCTTGCGCCGTGCGGCGCGCGCTGGCCATCAGCACACCCACCTTGGCAAATGCAGCCCGTGCCTCGTCGCCAAACTTGCTCATGGCACGCTTCATGTAGCGCAGGTAGGCGCCGCCATGGCGGGCTTCGTCGCGGGCCAGCGTTTCGTAAATGGCCTTGATAACGGGCTCGCTGTGCCATTCGGCGGCGCGGCGGTACCAGTGGTTCAGACGAATCTCGCCGCAGAAGTGGAGCATCAGCGTTTCAAGCGCAGGCGCGGGGTCAAAGTCAAAGCGAACTTCGTGCAACTCTTCTTCGGTCGGCACGAGGTCGGGGCGGAAGCGACGCAGGTATTCCATCAGCACCAATGAATGCTTCTGCTCCTCAAAGAACCAAACGCTCATGAAGGCCGAAAAGTCGCTGTCGTCGCGGTTGTCACGCAAGAACATCTCGGTGGCCGGCAGTGCCGCCCATTCGGTGATGGCGTTCATCTTGATGGTGCGCGCCTGGTCATCGCTCAGCAGGCTGGCATCAAACTTGTCCCACGGAATGTCCGTGTCCATGTTCCAGCGCACGGCCTCGAGTTGCTTGAAGAGTTCTGGGTAGAGCATCATCCATCCTAGGTTGCTACGCCTATTTTATTCCGCGACTGTGACAACTTGCGTGATCCCATTGCAGTGGATGAAGAACGCAAAAAAGATGCGCATAGTCAGCGCCTATCCCGACGCCGGAGTGGCGTCATACCGATGCAGGAGAAGACAGCGGGAAGGTGCTGAATTCACATCTCTTTCAATGGACTTACAGCAACCATTCAGGTGGGTTATTTACCAGCCAGCCCCCCACCTGCACATGGCACGAAAAATACGCCCAAACAGAGGATAGTCCCTAGGCATCGGGGATAAATCAATTTTCACCTGCCAAATAATTTGCACAAATTGATTAATGTGATTTAAATAACGACTCATTTGAGCGTCACATTAAAGCCACTTGTAAAGCGTTTGAAAATCACCAAAAATTTGCAACACGACGAGATTTTCCGTTAGCATCAAAACCAGTTCAGGTCGCAAGGTCCCCTCAAATTTGAGGGTGAAATCTCCAAGCCGTTTTCCTCCTCCTCCCTCCCTCCCTCGTTGGCTTCGAGGCATCTTGCGACTACTTTTATACTCAGGGCTTCCGCGCAGCGCGGAAGCCCTTTTGCATTTGCGGCGGGCGAACACACACCTTCCGGAACTCATGAGCTCCCCCAAACCTGCTGCTGCGCATTTGCCCCAGTCCGAAGGGCGCCAACCGTCCGGTGCGACAACGCCGTCGTCATTGCCTTCGCCTTCGCCCCTGCCCTTGATGCAGCGGCTGTTGCACCACCCCTGGTGGAGCTTGGCGTTGGCAGCCCTGGCCTTGTTGGTGACCTTGCCTTACCGGCCCGTGGCACTTCCAGACGAAGGCCGCTACGTCGGCGTGGCTGCCATGATGTGGCACAGCGGCGACTGGCTAACGCCGCACATCAACGGGCTGCCTTATTTCCACAAGCCCCCCCTGTTCTATTGGTTGGCCGGGCTGAGCTTTGGCCTGTCGGGCGAAAACGCCATTGGCGCACGGGTGGTGCCATGGTTGGCGGCGCTGGCCGCCATGGCCAGCCTGACGCAGCTGATTCGCCGCCACCTGGGCGACAAGCCCGGTGAACTCGGCCCCAGCGCGGCAGCCTGGGCCCTGATCTTTATGGTCGCCCAACCCCTGTGGCACCTGGGCTCGCAATTTGCCAATCTGGACATGTTGGTGGCCAGTTGCATCAGCATCGCCATCTGCTCATTGGCCAGCCACGCGATGAAGCCCAGCACGCGCCTGCGCAGCCTCGGTTTTGCGGCCATGGCGCTGGGGGTGCTGGCCAAAGGCTTGATCGGGGTGGTGCTACCGCTGCTGGTGTTGGGTGTGTGGTTGTTCTGGGCCCAAGGATGGCGTAGCGTGCTGCAATTGCTATGGTGGCGGGGTTGGGTGCTCTTTGCACTCGTTGGCCTCCCCTGGTTCTTGCTGATGGAGCAACACAACCCGGACTTTTTCCACTACTTCTTCGTTGTCCACCATTTCAATCGTTATGCCAGCGACGGCTTCAACAATGTGATGCCCGCCTGGTTCTACCCGGGCGTGCTGATCATCATGACGCTGCCCTGGGCCCCGGTCTGGCTGTGGCTGATGCCGCAACGCCGCACACGCCGCAACGCCCTGGGGCAGCTTGCGCTGGTCTGGCTCCTGGCCATCACCTTGTTCTTCACCTTGCCTTCGTCCAAGCTGCTGGGCTACATCTTGCCTGTAGGGCCGGCACTGGCCCTGCTGATCGCACCACAATTGGCGGCTTGGCAGTTGAACGCCCGCGGCTGGCTGCAGCGCCTGCCAGGACTCCTGACGCTGGGCGGCGTGGTCCTGACAATCGGCATGCTGATTGGCATACGCATGGTGGACACCAAGAGCAATGTCAGCCTCGTGGAGGGCATTCAAGTGCAGTGGCAGCCCGGTGACGCGCTGGTGTTTGAAAACCAGTTTGCCTTTGATGTGCCGCTGTTGCTGCGCCGTACGGAGCCGGTGCCAATCGTGATGAACAACCCCTTCGAGCCGCAGAAGTACGACAGTTGGCGGCGCGAGATCGTTGAAGCGGCGGAATTCAATCACGCCAAGGCAGAGCAGATTTTGCTGTCACCTCAAGCCTGGGCCCAGCGGCGCTGCGCCGCACCCCGCACCTGGATCGTAGTGGACAACTCGGCGGAAGAAGTCTTGATTCCAGAACGGCAAGGGCTGCCTGTTGCGGCCTCAAGCCCACGGTTGAACGCGTTTTTGTGGGTGGCCAGGGACCAGTGCAACGGCCAACCGTGAGTCGGGCCATCTGTCAACATAACGGGCAAACTCCAGCCTCCACGAATGGCGCTGCACACCCTGCCTTACAAGGCAGGATTTCACGCCCGCGATGAGCCAGTCGGACCATTGCCTGCCGGTCATTGCAAAACACTTGTCACAAAGCGCCAAGAGGTGCAAACTGGTTCAACCACAACCCGACCAAGGTCCGCGTTAGAGAACCAGCCATAGCTTCACTTCGCTCTTTGAAACTCGTATTTCATTTCTCCAGTTCTCCCTTGTGAAAGGAGGCTTTATGAACCTGACAATCAGTGGCCACCATCTCGAAGTTACGCCCTCGTTGCGTGAGTATGTGCTTACAAAATTGGATCGAGTGACCCGCCACTTTGACCAAGTCGTTGACATCAACGTCTTGCTCACCGTGGAGAAGCAGAAGGAAAAAGAGCGCCGCCAAAAGGCGGAAGTCACCTTGCATGTCAAGGGACGTGACATTTTTGTGGAGCAATCCAGCGAGGACTTGTATGCGGCCATTGATCAATTGATGGACAAGCTGGATCGGCAAGTCTGCCGGCACAAGGATCGCTTGCAAGACCATCATCACGCGTCGGCCAAGCGCCTGGAAACCCCAGCCCCTTGACCCTCGCCAAGGTAGGCCCGACCTGCCATTGACACCAAGGCGACCCAACGGGGTCGCCTTTTTGTTGACCCAAAGTGACCCAACTTCGAAATTGCACGGCGCTGCTGTCAACACCACGGATCAGGTGGGCGTTGTTGCAACAGGCTCGCCCGCGTCAGCAAGCTGTGCAATACTGGCTGTGCTGCACTGCAACATCTTGTGCATTTATGCGCCGCTGATTCAAGCAGGACGTCAACGGCGCACCCGGCGTTTCTATAATCACCCTCTTAAACACCGAACGAGCGCATTGGCCAAGGCTTACCCGCCGTACTCAGCGCTTTGACATCATGAACCGTCTCGCCGCCATCCTTCCTGCCAGCAATGTGTTGGTGCATGTGGACGCGTCCAGCAAAAAGCGGATCTTCGAACAGGCTGGGCTGCTGTTTGAAAACAATCACGCCATCTCCCGCGCCATCGTGGCAGACAACCTGTTCGCCCGCGAACGCCTGGGCTCGACGGGTCTGGGTCATGGGGTTGCCATTCCACACGGCCGGATCAAGGGCTTGAAGAATCCCCTGGCTGCGGTGCTCCGTGTTCAGCAACCCATTGGTTTCGACGCGCCGGACGATGAGTCGGTGAGCCTGTTGATTTTTCTGCTGGTGCCCGAAGCGGCCACGCAGCGGCACCTGGAAATTCTTTCGGAAATTGCCGAAATGCTGTCCGACCGTGACCTGCGCGAGCGGCTCAAGACCGAGTCTCAGTCGAGCGAAGTGCATCGACTGATCGCCGAGTGGGAACCGCTCAAGTCCGTCGCCTGAACCCTGCGTCCGGCGACCTACTCCAACCTTCAGCGCAACTGCGATTCGCCACCCGTGAAACCCACCTCCATCAGCGCCGACCGGCTTTTTGAAGAACACCGGGAGGCCATGAGATGGGAGTGGATCGCCGGACACGCCCACCCCGAACGCCGCTTTGACGAAGCCGCCGTGCGCGATGCCCAGTCATCCGCCGACCTGGTGGGCTACCTGAACTACATCCACCCGTACCGGGTCCAGATCGTCGGACGCCGCGAGGTGGGCTACCTCAGCCAGGCCGCTGGCGAAGTGCTGGACGCTCGCATCTCCCGCATCGTCACGCTGGAACCGCCGGTCATCATCGTGGCCGACGATCAAATTCCGCCTGACCGCCTGGTGGCCATGTGCGACCGTGCTGAAATTCCACTCTTCGTCACCTCGGAACCGGCCGGCCATGTGATCGACGTGGTGCGCGCCTACCTGGCCCACCTGTTTGCCAACCGCACCACCCGCCACGGCGTGTTCATGGACATTCTGGGGCTGGGTGTGTTGCTCACCGGTGAGTCCGGCCTGGGCAAGAGCGAATTGGGGCTGGAGTTGATTTCACGCGGCCACGGCTTGGTGGCCGATGACGCGGTGGACCTGTTCCGCATCGCGCAAACCTCCATCGAGGGGCGCTGCCCCGAGTTGCTACTGAACCTGCTGGAAGTACGCGGTATCGGCCTACTGGACATCAAGGCCATCTTTGGTGAAACCGCCGTACGCCGCAAGATGCGGCTCAAGCTGATCGTGCACCTGGTGCGCAAAGAAACCATGGAGCGCGACTTTGAGCGCCTGCCCTACGAGCCTCTTTACGAAGAGGTGCTGGGCATGCCGGTGCGCAAAGTGATCATCGCCGTGGACGCCGGCCGCAACTTGGCCGTGCTGGTGGAAGCCGCCGTGCGCAACACGGTGCTGCAATTGCGCGGCATCGACACTTACCGTGAATTCGTTGAGCGGCACCAACGCGCCATCGAGTCCGGCCAGCACGACAACTGACGCGCCGCGCCAAATCACGCGGCAGTTTTACTTGCCACGGTGCTCGCAATCCTTTTTGACGCAAGAGGCATACAGCGCCAGCGAGTGCTCCTGCAACTCAAAACCACGTTGCAGCGCAATGGCGTGCTGGCGGGCCTCAATCTCGGGATCAAAAAACTCTTCAACCCGCCCACAAGTCAGGCAAACCAAGTGGTCGTGGTGGGCGCCCTCATTGAGCTCGAACACCGACTTGCCCGATTCAAAATGGTTGCGCGACAGCAGGCCCGCCTGCTCAAACTGGGTCAGCACCCGATAGACCGTGGCCAAGCCAATGTCGGCATCTTCCGTCAACAGGGCCTTGTACACATCTTCAGCCGTCATGTGACGCTGCGCCGTTTTCTGGAAAATCTCCAGAATCTTGATGCGGGGCAGGGTCGCCTTGAGGCCGCTGTTTTTGATCTCTTCGGTACGGTTCATGGGAGGATTCGAGGCGACGCGGTCCACCATGGACCAACCGCTAGAATGGTCCGATCATAGCCAGCTTGGCGCTTTTCCGAAGCCCAGCCACTTACAAGCCCCTCATGCGCTCCAACTTTCGCAATTCTCAATCTGCAGCCCGTCTGAGCCTGGTGACCCTGGCCAGCGTGTCGGCGAGCCTGCTGTCAGCCTGCGCCTACATTCCATCAGTCAGCGGCGACAAGGTGTTGGGCTTGGTGCGCCCCTACCGGCTGGAAGTCGTGCAAGGCAATGTGCTGACCAAGGAATTGGTGGCCCGCGTCAAGCCCGGCATGCCCAAAGCGCAAGTGCGTGATTTGCTGGGCTCACCGCTGTTGACCGACGTGTTCCACGACAACCGGTGGGACTATGTATTCACCATCCGTCGTCAGGGTGCAGAGCCACAAAAACGCCAGGTGGTGGCGTGGTTTGACGGCGATCGGCTCAAATCGCTGGAAGTTCCTGACGATCTCCCGACTGAAAACGACTTTGTCGCCGCCATCAACACCAAGGGCAAAACTGGCAATCTGCCCAAGCTCGAACTGAGCGAGGCCGAGCGCCAAGCCCTGCCCCTCCCGCCCAAGCGTGAAGCCCCCGCCGTGGCCGAAGCCATGGGCGCACAACGCAGCTACCCCCCTCTGGAGTCCAAGCAGTGAGCGCGAATCTCAAAATCGCCATCGCCGGCAGTTCAGGCCGCATGGGCCGCATGCTCATCGAAGCGGTGGTGAACGCCCCCGACTGCCAGCTGAGCGGCGCGCTCGACCAGCCCGGCAGCCCGGCGCTGGGCCAAGACCCCGCTGCCTTTCTGGGTAAAACCAGCGGCATCGCCATCACCGCCGACCTGCGCCAGGGCCTGGCCGGCGCTGACGTGTTGATCGACTTCACCCGGCCCGAAGGCACGCTGGCCCACTTGGCGGTGTGCCGCGAGCTGGGTGTCAAAGCGGTGATCGGCACCACCGGCTTCGACGCCGCACAGAAGGCGCAGATTGGCGCCTTCGCCCAGCACATCGGCATCATGATGGCGCCCAATATGAGCGTGGGCGTGAACGTGGTGCTGCGCTTGCTGGACATGGCAGCCCGTTCGCTGAACGAAGGCTACGACATCGAAATCATTGAGGCGCACCACCGCCACAAAGTCGACGCGCCCAGCGGCACCGCGCTGCAGATGGGCGAAGTGGTGGCGCAGGCCTTGGGCCGCGACCTCAAGGAATGCGCCGTTTACGGCCGCGAGGGCGTGACCGGTGAGCGCGACCCCTCCACCATCGGCTTTGCCACCATCCGGGGCGGCGACGTGGTGGGCGACCACACCGTGCTGTTTGCCGGCATCGGCGAGCGCATCGAGATCAGCCACAAGTCCAGCAGCCGCGTCACCTACGCCCAAGGCAGCTTGCGCGCCGCACGCTTCTTGGCCAGCCACGCGCCGGGCCTGTACGACATGAATGATGTGCTGGGCCTGAGCCGATGACCGGCTTCGCGGAACTTTGGGCCGTTGGCGACGCCGTTTCGCGCAGTGTCGCGCTGCTCCTGCTGCTGATGTCCGTCAGCGCCTGGGTGGTGATTTTGTGGAAGGGCTGGCTGCTGCAGCGCGCACGGCGCGGCCTGGCCCGCGCCGTGCCTGCCTTCTGGGCCGCCGCCGATCTGAGCCAGGGCCGCAGTGCGCTGGAGAACTTCGACCCCGAGCGCCTGCTGCTACCGCTGCTGGAAGCCGCCACCGCTGCCACCGCCCCCAACACCCTGGAGGCCTCGGGGCGGCATGAATCCCGCCTCACCCGGCGTCTGCGCGACGCCCTGCACGCCGTGCTGCAACGCCTTCAATTCGGGCAGGTGTTGCTGGCCACCATCGGCAGCATTGCGCCCTTTGTGGGCCTGTTCGGTACCGTCTGGGGCATCTACCACGCGCTGGTGAACATTTCGGCCGGTGGCAACATCACCATCGAAAAGCTCGCCGGCCCGGTGGGCGAAGCCCTCATCATGACCGCCGCCGGCCTGGCCGTGGCGATCCCCGCGGTGCTGGCCTATAACGTCTTCGGCAAGCGGGTCGGTGCCTGTGAAGCGGAGCTTGAAGGCTTCGCGCACGACCTGCGCGAAATGCTGGACAGCCACTGACATGGCATTCGGCCGACTGGAACGCACCGAGGGCCCCAAGCCCATGGGCGAGATCAACATGACGCCACTGATCGACGTCATGCTGGTGCTGCTGGTGATCTTCATGATCGCCGCACCGCTGATGACCTCGTCCCTGCGCCTGGACCTGCCTAAGAGCGAGGCCGCCAATCCGTCTGACGCCGCGCAATTCATCAAGGTGACCCTGCAAGCCGATGGCGCGCTCTACATCGATGCGCAAAAATTCGATCGCTCGGCCTTTCAAAAGCGGCTGAACGACCTCGGCCGCGCCAACCCCGAGCAAGAGGTTCAGCTGCGGGCCGACAAGGCCGCGCCCTATGGCCAGGTGGCGGAACTGATCGGTTGGTGCCAGATGGCAGGGCTGAGTCGGATTGCCTTTGTCGCCGATGCCGCCGACGGTGCCAATGCGGCCAACACCGGCAACCCATCAGTCAGCCCGGCCCCCAAACCCTGAGCGCTCTGGGCGCCTCCACTTTTACAATCGGCCACAAACGTCTAACTTCAGCGGCGCCTACGCTGAATCCTGAGCCCGCACCCATTCCATGAACGAAAAGTACGCCCCCACCGAGATCGAAGCCGCTGCGCGCCAGTACTGGAACGAGCGCGATGCCTATCGCGTGGTCGAAGACCAGAACAAGCCAAAGTTCTACGCCTGCTCCATGCTGCCCTACCCCAGCGGCAAGCTGCACATGGGCCATGTGCGCAACTACACGATCAACGACATGCTCACGCGCCAACTGCGCATGAAGGGCTACAACGTACTGATGCCCATGGGCTGGGACGCCTTCGGCCTGCCGGCTGAAAACGCGGCCATCAAGAACAAGGTGCCGCCGGCCCAGTGGACCTACGACAACATTGCCTACATGAAGCGCCAGATGCAGGCCATGGGCCTGGCCATCGACTGGTCGCGCGAGATTGCCACCTGCACCCCTGAGTACTACAAGTGGAACCAGTGGCTGTTCCTGAAAATGCTCGAAGCCGGCATTGCCGAGCGCCGCACCCAGGTGGTCAACTGGGACCCGGTTGACCAAACCGTGCTGGCCAATGAGCAGGTGGTGGACGGCCGCGGCTGGCGCTCCGGCGCCCTGGTCGAGAAGCGCGAGATTCCCGGCTACTACCTGAACATCACCCGTTACGCCGACGAGTTGCTGGCCGCCGTGGCCGACCCCGAGGACAAGCGCTATCTGTCCGGCTGGCCCGAGCGCGTGCGCCTGATGCAGGAAAACTGGATCGGCAAGAGCCAGGGCGTGCGCTTCGCCTTCCCGCATGAGATCAAGGGCGCCGACGGTGCGTTGATTCAAGACGGCAAGCTCTATGTGTTCACCACCCGGGCCGACACGGTCATGGGCGTGACCTTCTGCGCTGTGGCGCCCGAGCATCCGCTGGCGGCCCATGCGGCTGCCGGCAGCCCCGCGTTGGCGGCCTTCATCGAAGAATGCAAACGCGGAGGTTCGACGGAAGCCGAACTGGCCACGCAAGAGAAGAAGGGCCTGCCCACCGGCCTGTTCGTGACCCATCCGCTGACCGGCGCCCAAGTCGAAGTCTGGGTCGGCAACTATGTGCTGATGAGCTATGGCGACGGCGCCGTGATGGGCGTGCCTGCGCATGACGAACGCGATTTCGCCTTCGCCAAGAAGTACGGCATCGCCATCCAGCAAGTGGTGCAGGTCGAAGGCGAAACCTTCAGCCTCGACGCCTGGGCCGACTGGTACGGAGACAAGCAACGCGCCGTCTGTGTCAACTCCGGCGAGCTCAATGGCCTGACGCACAAAGAAGCCGTTAGCAAGGTGGCCGAGCTGTTCGCCGCCAAGAGCCTGGGCGAGAAGAAGACCACCTGGCGCCTGCGCGACTGGGGCATCAGCCGCCAGCGCTACTGGGGCACGCCGATCCCCATCATCAACTGCGATGACTGCGGCGCCGTGCCCGTGCCAGCCCAAGATCTGCCCGTGGTGCTGCCGGAAGAATGCATCCCCGACGGCAGCGGCAACCCGCTGAAGAAACACGCCGGCTTCCTGAACGTGGGCTGCCCCAAATGCGGCAAACCGGCCCAGCGCGAAACCGACACCATGGACACCTTCGTGGACTCGTCCTGGTATTTCATGCGTTACTGCGACGCCAAGAATCCCGAGCAGATGGTGGCCGAGGGCAGCCAGTACTGGATGCCCATGGATCAGTACATCGGCGGTATCGAACACGCCATCCTGCACCTGCTCTACGCCCGCTTCTGGACCAAGGTGATGCGCGACCTGGGCCTCGTCAAGGTGGACGAGCCCTTCACCAAGCTGCTCACCCAGGGCATGGTGCTGAACCACATCTACAGCCGCCGCACCGACAAGGGCGGCATCGAGTACTTCTGGCCGCATGAGGTCGAGAACCAATTCGACGCGGGCGGCAAGATCATCGGCGCCAAGCTCAAGAGCGACGGCTCGCACGTGGACTACGAAGGCGTGGGCACCATGTCCAAGTCCAAGAACAACGGCGTGGACCCGCAGGAGCTGATCAACGAATACGGCGCCGACACGGCACGCCTGTTCGTCATGTTCGCCGCCCCGCCGGAGCAAACGCTGGAGTGGAACGACGCCGGCGTGGAAGGCGCGCACCGCTTCCTGAAACGTGTGTGGGCCTTTGCCGCCAAGCACGAAGCCACGCTGAAGGCGGCCGGGCAGGATTTTGCGGCCCTCAGCGGCGACGGCAAGGCCCTGCGCCGCGAAGTGCATCTGGTGCTCAAGCAAGTCAGTTATGACTACGAACGCATGCAGTACAACACGGTGGTGTCGGGCGGCATGAAGCTGCTCAACGCGCTGGAAGGCTTCAAGGCGCAAGGCCAGGACGCGGCGCTGCGTGAAGGCTTCTCGGTGCTGCTGCGCCTGCTGTACCCCGCCTGCCCGCATATCACCCATCAGCTGTGGCAAGACCTCGGTTTTGCCGCGCAACTGGGCGACCTGCTGGACGCGCCTTGGCCTACCGTGGACGAAGCCGCGCTGGTGCAGGACGAGATCGAGCTGATGCTGCAAGTCAACGGCAAGCTGCGCGGCGCCATCAAGGTGCCGGCAAGTGCCGACAAGGCCGCCATCGAGGCTGCCGCGCTGGCGAACGAAGACTGCATCAAGTTCTGCGAAGGCCGCGCGCCCAAGAAGGTGATTGTGGTGCCGGGCCGCCTTGTCAACGTGGTGGCCTGAACGGGGCTGATGATGCCGCAGCGCCTGATCAAGCCTTTACGCCGCAGCTTGTGGCTGGGTGCGGCCGCAGCGGGCCTGCTGGCGGCTTGCGGCTTTCAGCCCCGGCGTGAACCCGAGTTGCTGTTTCACAGCCTGGCGCTGACTGGCTTTGCACCCAACTCCCCCCTGGCCAGTGAATTGCGCCGCCAACTGGCGCGCACGCCGGTGCAGGTGGTGGAAGACGCCAACAAGGCCGAACTGGTGCTGGAAGCCTTACTCGACACCCGCGACAAGGTCTCGGTGGTCTCCACCAGCGCCGGCCAGGTGCGTGAATGGCAGTTGCGTGTCAAGCTCGACTATCTGCTGCGCACCACCTCGGGCGATCTGCTGCTGCCCCGCACCGAGTTGCGCATGTCGCGCGATCTCAATTACACCGAAACCATGGCCCTGGCCAAGGAGCAGGAAGAAGCGCAGCTCTACCGCTCCATGAACTCCGACGTGGTCAACCAACTGCTGCGCCGCTTGGCGGCCGTGCGCTTGCCTGGCTGATCCGCCGCCGCCCCACCATGCAGATTCGCTCCGACGCCCTAACCGCACAGCTCTCGAAAGCGCTGCGCCCCATCTACACCGTTTTTGGGGACGAGCCCTTGCTGGCGCAAGAGGCGGCGGATGCGATTCGCGCAGCTGCCCGTGCGCAAGGGTATGGCGAACGCAAAGTCTTTACGGTGTCAGGCGCCTATTTCGACTGGGGCCCGGTGCTGGGCGCGGCCCAGTCCATGAGCTTGTTTGCCGAGCGTCAGTTGATCGACATCCGCATTCCTTCCGGCAAGCCCGGCAAGGAGGGCTCCGAGGCCTTGCAGCGTTATTGCGAGCGGCTGCCCGACGACGTGGTGACCCTCGTCACGCTCCCCAAGCTCGACCGCACGCAACTGAACAGCGCCTGGTTCCTGGCGCTGGACGGAGCGGGTGTCACCGTGCGCGTTGAACCGGTCGAGCGCCGCGGCCTGCCGCAATGGATCGCCCAGCGCCTGTTGGCACAAGGGCAGCGCGTGGCCGAGGGCGAAGAAGGCCAGCGCACCCTGACCTTCTTTGCCGACCGGGTGGAAGGCAATCTGCTCGCTGCCCACCAGGAGTTGCAAAAGCTGGCCTTGCTCCATCCACCGGGTGAATTGAGTTTCGAGCTGATCGAAGCGGCCGTGCTGAACGTGGCGCGCTACGACGTCTTCAAGCTCAGCGAGGCCGTGCTGGGAGGCCAGCTGGGCCGCGTGCTGCGCATGCTGGACGGCCTGGAGGCCGAGGGCGAGGCAGCCGTGCTGGTGCACTGGAGCTTGGCGGAAGACATTCGCGCCCTCAAACGCGTGCGCGATGCGGTAGACGGCGGCAAGCCGCTGCCCATGGCCCTGCGCGATGCCCGCGTCTGGGGCCCCAAGGAGCGTTTGTTTGAGCGCATCGTCCCAGGGCTGCGTAGCGCTGATCTAACCCGTTTGGTCGCTGCCGCGCAAACTTGCGATGGCCTCGTGAAAGGCCTGCGTCACCCCGAATGGCCCAGTGACCCCTGGGCCGGCCTACGCCGCCTGGCCCTGATGCTGGTGGAGGCCACAGCCCCCCGGGCACCCCAGCTCGCCTTGCGCGCCTAAGCTCGGCGCCACCGCGAACGGGTCGACAAAGTTTGTCGGCGCCCGCCTGCTCAATACCCGCGCTGCCGCTGCACCAGATGCTGCAAGGGGCGCCCCTCACGCAGCGCCCGCAAATTGCCCACCACCACGGCCAAGGCGCTGCGAGGATCGGTTTGTGCGGCGCAATGCGGCAGCACGGTGATCTGCGGGTGCTGCCAAAACGGATGCTGCGGTGGCAGCGGCTCTTGCGCAAACACATCCAACACCGCATGCCGAAGATGGCCGGCCTCCAATGCCTGCAAAAGATCGGCCTCCACCACATGCGCACCACGCGCCAGGTTCACCAGACTGGCGCCGTGCTTCATCTGCGCCAAGCGGGCAGCGTCGAAAAACCCCTGCGTTGCGACGGTGAGCGGCAACAGGTTGACCACCGTATCCGCCCGCGCCAACGCCTGCACCAGGCTCGCGTCTGTGTGGAAGCATTGCACACCCTCCACCACAGCGGGCCGCGTGCTCCAGGCGCTCACGGCATAACCCTGAGCGGCAAGTGACCGCGCCACGCGCCCCCCCAACTCACCCAGGCCCAGCACCAGTACCTGCCAATCGGCGGCTCGCAGTTGCTCGGGTTGCCGCCAAATCGCCTGCGCCTGTTGGGCCGCTAACTCAAAAAATCGGCGGTGCAGCGACAGCACGGCCCACAAGGCGGTGTGCACCATAGCCTCATTCATCGCCGGGTCAACCATGCGGGCCACCGGCACATCGGCAGGCAGGCCGGGGTCGGCCAACAACTTGTCCACCCCCGCCCAAACGGATTGGATCAAACGCAGGCGCGGCAGGTTGCCAAGGCTGCCGGGCGCCGGATTGGCCACGATGGCGGCCTCCACCTCAGCCGCGTCGGCAGCATTGAGCGGCACATCCAATATCCAGCATTCACCAGGCAAGGCCGGCTGCAACAGCGACAGCCACTGGTCGCGCTCCAACGCCGACCACGAGCCCAGCAACAGCAGGCTCATCGGTCCTGATCTTCCAGCGCATCACACAGCGCCATCAAGCCGGCACGCAGCGTGGCTGCGCGTACTGCCGCACGGTCCCCGGGAAACAAGGTGCACCACACCTTGGGTGGCCACCCTGCATGCGCCAAGGCCAGCCAGACCGTGCCGACCGGCTTCTCCGCACTGCCACCGGTGGGGCCAGCAATACCGGTGACGGCCAGCGCCCAGTCAATCGGTGCGTGGGCCAGCAGACCGCGAGCCATGTGCAGGGCCACTTCACCGCTGACCGCACCGTGCAAGCCGATGAGCGCGGCCGGCACACCCAACAGTTCGGTCTTGGCCTCATTGCTGTAGCTCACCACACCTCGCTCAAACCATTGGCTGGAGCCCGGCAGACTGGTACAGGCTGCAGCGATCAGGCCGCCGGTACAGGACTCCGCCGTGCCCATGCGCTCACGCCGCCGAATCAGGGCAACAGCGATGCGATCAATCAACTCCTGCTCTTCAGGGAACTGCATGACATGGGCCTCCTTGCCTACGCTTAATAACGCTCAAGCCAGTTGGGCGTGTCGCCACAAAGCGATGACCAGCAGCGTACATCCAGCGGCCACAAAATCGTCAAACAAGATACCAAACCCCTGAGCCCAACTGACCGCTTGCCCACGCTCGCCTTTGAACAGGCGATCCGCCCAGCCCACCGGCCCCGGCTTGGCTGCGTCGAAATAACGAAACAGGCCAAACGCCACCGCCTGCCCCAACAAACCCGTCGGCATGATCAGCCACAGCACCAGCCAAAAAGCGAGGATTTCGTCCCACACGATGGCGCCAGGGTCCGGCGTGGCCATCGCCCGGGCCGTGGCGGTACAAGCCCACCACCCCACCAGGGTGCCGCCGATCAACAAGGCCGCCCAGCGCGTGTCTGTCATCAACGGGTTGAGCACCAGAAAGGCAACCCACGCCCACAAGGTGCCCACCGTGCCCGGTGCTTTGGGCGACAAGCCGCTGCCAAAGCCCAAAGCAATCCAGCGCGCCGGGTGCGCCAACATGAAGCGAGCCGTGGCCCGGCGCGGCGCCATGCCGCCAACGCGCTCGCCAGCGTCAGAATCCGTGGAGTCTTGAGGTTCGCTCATGATGTCTTGAAGTGATCAAAGCTGCTGAATTCAGCCACGAGGGCCTGGCCCTGCGCGTCCGCCAGCCGCAGCCCCGGCTCTGCCTCGATGTGGCCGATGCGTGTGATCGGGGTGGCGCAATTCAAGCTTGCCTGGCGCACGGCCTCGCGGGCGACCACCGGCGCGGTGAATATCAACTCGTAATCATCACCGCCCGCCAAGCCGCATTCGCGCTGCAGGGCCAGGCTCTGGCTCGCCAGCACGGCGCTGCGCGGCAGGGCGTCAACCGCCAGGCAAGCGCCCACGCTGGAGCGCTGCAAGATGTGCCCCAGATCGCCGATCAGGCCGTCGGACACATCAATAGCGCTGGTCGCCAAGCCCCTCAAAGCCTGCCCCAGGCCTACGCGAGGCTGCGGGCACTCCATCGCCCGGCGAGCCTGCTCGAACGCCTCACCCGCCAGCACGGCCGTACCGCGAAATACCTCCAGCGCCAGCCGGGCATCACCCACGGTGCCGGACACATAAATATCGTCGCCGACCCGTGCGCCGCTGCGCAACAAGGCCTGGCCGCGCGGCACTTCACCCATCACCGTCACGCAGATATTCAAAGGGCCTTGCGTGGTGTCGCCCCCCACCAGCGCAATGCCATGCGCATCTGCCAGGGCGAACAAGCCCTTGGCAAAACCCGCCAACCACACGGCATCAGCACGCGGCAAAGCCAGCGCCAGCGTGAAGGCACGCGGCGTGGCCCCGCAAGCGGCCAAATCACTGAGATTGACCGCCAGTGCCTTGTGCGCCAAACGCTCCGGTGCCACGGTGGACAGAAAATGCCGGCCCTCCACCAACATATCGCAAGACACCAACCACTGCATCCCCGGCGTCGGGTTCAGCACCGCACAATCGTCGCCAATGCCCAAGGCCACAGCATCCGAGCTCACCCCCAACGCGGGGTCGCGGACAAAATAGCGTTTGATCAGATCGAATTCACCCATGAAAGGGATTGTCTCAGGCTGAAGCCCCCTACTCCTTCAGCAAATTCGACAACTCCACCGCTGATTTCACGTTCATTTTTTCGAACACACGGGCGCGGTGGACTTCGACGGTGCGGACGCTGATGTGGAGTTGATCGGCAATGAGTTTGTTGGGCAGGGCTTGGATGACGAGGGCCATGACTTCGCGTTCGCGGTCGGTCAACTCGGCGAGGCGCAGGGCCAAGCGGCCGGTTTGCTGGCGGGCTGCAATGGCTTGTTCGCTGAGGGCCAGGGCTTCTTCGATGCGATCGACCAGGCTGTTGTCGGAGAAAGGCTTTTCCACAAAATCGAACGCGCCGCGCTTGACGGCGGATACCGCCGTGGGCACGTCGCCGTGGCCGGTCAGAAAGATCACGGGCAAGGCTGTGCCGAGGCCGCGAGCGTTCAGGCGTTCGAACAAGGCCAGGCCGCTCATGCCGGGCATGCGCACGTCGAGCAGCAGGCATGACGGTGCGTCAGGCCAGTCGCGGGCTTGATCGGGGCGGGCGTCCAGCATGGCTTCGAAGGCTTCGGCGCTGGCGAATCCTTCGGAGAGCAGGCGGCGCGAGCGCAGCAGCCAAGACAGCGATTCGCGGATCACGGCCTCATCATCGACCACATAGACCATCGGCAATTTACGGCTGCCACCGCTAAGGGAGGCATGGAAAGGGGGGGTGTTCAAATCAACGCTCCTGCTCGCTCACGGGTGCCCTGGCGGGCGATGTGCCTGCCTGGGGTGCCGCCGGGAGCGTGAATCGAAATTCGGTGCCGCGCGCCTGCCCGCCGCGTGGGATGAAGTCCATGGCGCCGCCATGTTGCTCGACAACGGTACGGCACAGGCTCAGGCCCAGGCCCATGCCTTCTTGGCGGGTGGTGAAGAACGGGGTGTAGAGCTGGCGGGCCACGTCGTCTGAAATGCCCGGGCCGCAGTCCAGCACGGCCAACGCAACCCAGTTGGCGTCAAGCGGGTGCGCACGCAGGGTCAACACGCGCTCCGCCAGGGGGGCGTCCCCTTCCATGGCCTGGATGCCGTTGCGGGTCAGGTTCAGCAACACCTGCTCCACCATGGTCCGGTCGCACCGTACGCGAGGCGGCGGCTGGGGCAGATCGATCTCGATGCGCGTACCGCTCTTGCGGGCCTGCAGGCGCACCAGGGGCAGAACGGCGTCGAACAGCAGGTCCACGCCGATGGATTCACGGGCTTGGTCGCGGCGCCGCACGAAGTCGTGCACGCTCTTGATGACGCGGCCCGCGCGCTCGGCCTGCTCGGCAATGCGGCTGAGGGCCTGGCGCACGAGATCGGGGGTCTGTGGATCGTCCGCTTCCAGGGTCAGCAGATTGAGCGATGCTGCCGAATAGCTGGCGATGGCGGCCAGCGGCTGGTTCAACTCATGGCTCATGAGGGACGCCATTTCGCCCACCGTGGCCAGGCGGGCGGTGGCCTGCAGACGGTCTTGCTGCTGGCGCGACAATTCCTCGACCCGGCGTTGGTCGCTGACATCGAGCACGGCGCTCATCCAACCGGTCTGGTGGCCTTGCGCGTCCAGCAGCGGGGCTTCGAAGATCAGCACCGGGAACCGTTCGCCATTGCGCCGCATGAACACGGTCTCGTGGCCCTGACGCGCATCTTCGCCGGCACGCCAGCGTGCGCTGCGGCCCACGTGGCGGCGCTGGTAGGCCGGCGCAAATTCCGGCGGCCAGTACGGCGGGGCGGATTGGCCCAGCAAGGCCTCGGGCTCAAAGCCCACCATCGCGCAGAACGCCGGGTTGACATAGGTGATGGTGCCCGCCATGTCCCGGGCGCGCAGGCCGGTGACCAACGAGTTTTCCATGGCATGGCGAAAGGCCAGCGCTTCGGCCAACGCGTGCTCGGCAAAGGCGCGGCGCCGGCCGTCCCGGGCCAGCAAAATCACTACGACAAACAGCGCCAGTGAAAGCCCCAAAACCAGCGCGGTCGTGACATTGGGAATCAGCTGGGGCTGGCCCGACGCGCTGTCCACCTTCAGCGGCAGCGTCAAGCCACCAAGATCCACCAGGCGCTCGGCCAGGTAGTAACCGGCGCCGCGGGTCAGGCCAGCACGGGCGAGGCGCGTGCCATCACTTTCAACAAAGCTGAATTCAGCCTCGCGTGCCAGGTCTTGCGTGATGGCCTCTTCCAGCACGTAACGCAACGCCAACGTGGCCACCATAAAGCCCGAGGCCTGGCCCGAGCGCAGCTGCGGCACACACAGGTCCACCACCTCCAGCCCTTCACCTCCTGCGAACACGATGAAGTAGCTGCGGGAAAATTGCTGCGAGCCCTGGCGTGATGCGGCCGCGCAGGCCAGCTGGGTTTCAATCTCCATCTCCTGGCGGGAGGCCTGCAAATACACGGGCGACACAAAAGGCGAATCGGCGGATCGAATGATTTGGCGCTGCGCGTCGCGAACCTCCAAGCGCAGGATCGGGCGCGTGCGGCGCAGCAACTGGGCCGACTCTTGCCTCCATTGCCCGCCGCCTTGGGTGTCGTCCCACAGCAAACCTTGCAGGGCCTGCAGATCGCCGTCGGTCACTTGCTTGATGCGGGCAGCAACCTCCAGCGCGATTTGATCGACCTTCTCCTGCCCCCGGGCAGCCTCATACCGCAAGGTCAGCGCCACCAACAGGGTCTGCGCAACCAGCAGCAGTACCGTCAAAGCCCCCCACAGCAGGGCACGGCGCCAGCTGGACGGGCGTGAGAGCTGAGGCGACAAAGCCGAGGACGCGGACATAAGGGCAGGCAAAAGACCAACAAGTTGCTGACTCGCGGCAGGCAAGCCGCCGGAACGCAGGAATGAGGAATAAAGGGGGCCGAAAGGAATGTACAAGTATCCTGTGCCCGGCTTGCGCCCTGATGCGCAATACCGCGTACGCCATTTGAACTGGCAAACCCGCACACTGTGCGCCCTGCCAGCCTCCATTGAGCAGGGCGCGGTACTGAAAGCGGCAACGTTCGCCGCCTCCTACAATCATCGACTCTCTGTTGCCTTGCCCCCGAGAACAAGCCATGTCCAAATCCGAAGAAAAGATTGCGCAGCTGCGCCAGGCCGCCCTGGAATATCACGAGTTTCCGACGCCTGGCAAGATCGCAATTGCTGCCACCAAGCAGCTGATCAATCAACGTGATCTTGCGCTGGCTTATTCGCCGGGCGTGGCCTTTGCGTGCGAAGAAATCGTGGCCGATCCGGCCAACGCCTTCCGCTACACCTCACGCGGCAATCTGGTGGCGGTGGTCACCAACGGCACAGCGGTGCTGGGCCTGGGTGACATCGGCCCGTTGGCATCCAAGCCGGTGATGGAAGGCAAGGGTGTGCTGTTCAAGAAGTTCGCCGGCATCGATGTATTCGACCTGGAAATCCAGGAGCGCGACCTCGACAAGCTGGTTGACGTGATCGCCGCGCTGGAGCCCACCTTCGGCGGCATCAACCTCGAAGACATCAAGGCGCCCGACTGCTTCTACGTTGAGCGCAAGCTGCGCGAGCGCATGAAGATCCCCGTCTTCCACGACGACCAGCACGGCACGGCCATCGTGGTGGGCGCAGCCTTCCTGAACGGCATCAAAGTGCTGGGCAAAGACATCAAGAAGGTCAAGCTGGTCACCTCCGGCGCGGGTGCTGCGGCGCTGGCTTGCCTGGGCCTGCTGGTCAAACTCGGTTTGCCGCGCGAGAACATCTGGGTGACCGACCTGGCTGGCGTGGTTTATGAAGGCCGTACCGAGTTGATGGACCCCGATAAGGCCCAGTTCGCGCAAAAGACCGAGCAGCGCAGCCTGAGTGAAGTCATTGAAGGCGCAGACATCTTCTTGGGCCTGTCCGCTGGCGGCGTGCTCAAGCCGGCGATGGTGGCCAAGATGGCGGCGCAGCCCATGATCTTCGCGCTAGCCAATCCGACGCCGGAGATCCTGCCTGAAGAAGTCCAAAAGGTGCGCAATGACGCGGTGATGGCGACGGGCCGCACCGACTACCCCAACCAGGTCAACAACGTCCTGTGCTTCCCCTACATCTTCCGGGGTGCGTTGGACTGTGGCGCCACCACCATCACCGACGAGATGGAGATTGCCGCCGTTCACGCCATTGCGGAACTGGCCCAGGCCGAGCAGAGCGAAGTGGTGGCTGCAGCCTATGCCGGCGCCAACCTGAGCTTCGGGCCGGAGTACCTGATTCCCAAGCCCTTTGACCCGCGCTTGATGATGAAGATCGCGCCGGCCGTGGCCAAGGCCGCTGCCGACGGCGGCGTGGCCCTGCGCCCGATTGTCGACATGGCGGCCTACATCGAGAAGTTGCAGAGCTTTGTGTACGCCTCCGGCACCACCATGAAGCCCATCTTCAACGTGGCCAAGAGCGCAAACAACAAGCGCGTGGCCTACGCCGAGGGTGAAGAAGAGCGGGTGCTGCGCGCGGTGCAGATCGTGGTGGACGAAAAGCTGGCTCGCCCCACGCTGGTGGGCCGCCCCAAGGTCATTGCCGAGCGCTGCGAACGCTTCGGCCTGCGCCTGCAAGAAGGGCGCGACTACGACATCGTCAACGTCGAGCAAGACCATCGCTATCGCGACTACTGGCAGACCTACCACGCCATGACCCAGCGCAAGGGCGTCACAGCGCAGACGGCCAAGATCGAGATGCGCCGCCGCCTCACCCTGATCGGCGCGATGATGCTGCACAAGGGCGAGGTCGACGGGATGCTCTGCGGCACATGGAGCAACACGGCCATGCATTTGCAGTACATCGACCAGGTCATCGGCAAGCGCGCCGGGGTGAAGAACTTCGCCTGCATGAATGGGCTGATCCTGCCGGGCCGTCAAGTGTTTCTGGTGGACACCCACGTCAACTACGACCCGACCGCTGAGCAGTTGGCTGAAATCACGATCATGGCCGCCGAAGAACTCAAGCGCTTTGGCGTGCGCCCCAAGGCTGCCTTGCTCTCGCACAGCAACTTCGGCTCCAGCAACCAGCCCTCCGCCGTGAAGATGCGCGAAGCCCTGGCTTTGCTGCAAGATCAAGCCCCTTGGCTGGAAGTTGACGGCGAGATGCATGGCGACACCGCCTTGGACGCAGACTATCGCAAGAGCTTGATGCCCGGCAGCTCGCTCGCTGGCGAAGCCAATCTGCTGGTGCTGCCCAACATCGACGCCGCCAACATCTCCTACAACCTGCTGAAGACAGCCGCTGGCGGCGGCATCGCCATCGGCCCCGTGCTGCTGGGCGCCGCCAAACCGGTACACGTGCTGACGCCATCGGCCACGGTGCGCCGCATTGTCAACATGACCGCCCTGACGGTGGCCGACGCCAACGCGCAGCGTTAAACGTTAAGGGCTCATCACTGAGCCATCGCCCCATAGCCGGCCGCCCGCATTCACGGGCGGCCGGCTGCATTTTGGAAGCATGCAAGAGGCCGTCGCCCCAGACCGGCGGACCGCCCACCCTGCCTCACCCATTGGCACCAAGCCAGTGCACAACCCGCCTGCAAACACGGTTTTTACAAAAGTTTGTGAGGGCTCACAAAATAGTCATACACATCAAACAATCACCATTTGGTGGTGATTTTTAAGATTGTATGCACTCACTTACATTGATGTTTTCAAGGCAGCAGGCCTCGGATGCCGCTTGAGGTTTTGCGGCGCTTTCGATACCATATCGCTTTCAGGAACAGGGTAAACCCGTGTCTTTGCTCTCTCGGCCACCCATGTGGTCCTCTTGGCGCCCGTCAGTTTTGCTCGCAGTTTGTGTGGCAATGGCTGCGGTGGGCGTCCAAGTTCAGGCCAAAGAGAGCACAGAAACAGCAGCCGCACCGGCAACGGTCGGCTTGGCGGCGTTGCCTCGCGAAGCCCAAAACACCTATCGACTCATTCTTGCCGGCGGGCCATTTCCGCATGAACAAGATGGCGTGGTGTTCGGAAACCGCGAACGCATTTTGCCGCGCAAAACCCGAGGTTATTACCACGAGTACACCGTGGCCACGCCCCGCGCCCGCAACCGCGGCGCAAAGCGCATGGTGTGCGGTGGGTCTGCCCCGACTCAACCTGATGTTTGTTATTACTCCGATGATCACTACGCCAGTTTCAGCCGCATCGAACGGTGAAACACAACGCAGTCAGCATCGAAGACCATAAAGTTCAGTGACTATATAGGAGGATTGTGACCATGCTTTTGCAGACCGTCCGTCCCAATATCGTGCAGGCCATACGGGCCTACCGCGTAGAGGACTTGATGCAGGCAGCGCAGGAAGCCGGCCAGCATTTTCTATATGCCAATTTGACCGAGGCACAGTCCAAGCAGGATGTGCTGGAAGCGATTGCTCAGGCATTTCTCTTCCCGGCCCATTTTGGCAAGAATCTGGACGCGCTTCACGATTGCATGACCGATCTGGTCCACAAGTCCGGTGCCCAACCCGGCTTTGTGGTCGTGCTAGAGCAGCTGCCTGACAGCGTCAAGTTCGACCGCGAAGCACGCGAGCAGTTGCTGGATGTTTTCCGCGAAGCCGCTGATTACTGGGGCGATAGAAAAGTCCAGTTCAGGTGCTTCTATTCTTTTCAGTAGCCCGCTCTCAAGAAGGATCTTGGGAGCGGGCTACCGAAGAAGCCGCAGCGGTGCCGGCCAAGCCCGCAGCAAAAAATTCCAAAGCGGCAGCCAATGCCAACTTCGGAATGAATATGCCGATGATGAGCAGCGCGTTTGACACCGCCATGTGGTTGAACGCCGCCTGACGCCCAACCCGCGTTCTCGAGCGCTGTGATTGGCCCCTGCAAAAGGAACCCCGAGGGGTTCCTTTTTTCATGCCCGGCTCATAGGGCCTGAGGGCTTGAGGGCTTGAGGGCTCTAGGGCAAGACGACTCTGCGCGGACACGAAACATTGCGCGCCCTCAGGCCTGCGGTGCCGCGCCCAGGGCTTGGGCCAAAGCCACATACTCGGCTACCGGCACCTCTTCAGCACGACGCTGCAGATCGAAGTGCCCCGCGAAGCCACGCGCCGTCAGCCACACACCCAGGCTATGCCGCAAGAGCTTGCGGCGTTGCGAGAAGGCCGCGGCCACCATCTCGCCCAGCAGCTTGGCATCTAGCACCGGCGGCTTGGCGTAGGGCTGCATGCGCACGATGGCTGACATCACCCGAGGCGGCGGATCAAACGCTTCGGGCGGCACGTCAAATACCGACTCGATGGCATAGCGCCACTGCAGCATCACGGTCAGACGCCCGTAGTCCTTGCAACCGGGCGAGGCCGCCATGCGGTCCACCACTTCTTTTTGCAGCATGAAGTGTTGGTCGACCACATGGTCCACAAACCCCAGCAGATGGAACAGGATGGGCGTGGAGATGTTGTACGGCAGGTTACCCACCACGCGCAGCTTCTGGCCCTTGGCAGCGGCCAAGGCCGCAAAGTCGACCTTGAGCACATCGCTTTCGATCACGTCCAGGCCCTCTCGCTTGCGCAGGCGGGCCGCCAAGTCGCGATCCAGCTCGATCACGCTGAAGGCCGGCATGCGTTTTTGCAGCGGCAGGGTCATGGCACCCAGGCCAGGGCCGATCTCCACCAGCGCCTCGCCCGCTTGCGGGTCAATGGCATCGCAGATGGACTCGATGATGTGAACGTCAGTCAGAAAATGCTGACCGAACCGCTTGCGTGCAATATGTTGAGCCACGTCGGGAATCTTTTCAGGTGCTGCGGCTTCAGTCCTGCCACTCGCGCATTTCGATGAATGCACGTGCCCGCAGGTCCTTGACCCACTCCTGGTAGGCCTCGTCGTATTTCTTCTCGCGCAAGGCGGCGCGCGCCTGTTCACGCAACTGTTTGGTTTCAATCTCGGCGTTGCGGCGCTCCAGCACCTGGATCAGGTGCATGCCAAAGCGCGACGGCACCGGGCCGGAGATGCCGCCCAGTGGCAAAGCATCCATCGCCTGCTCGAATTCAGGCACGAATGCGCCTGGCGACATCCAGCCCAGGTCGCCCCCCTCCTGGGCGCTGCCGTCTTCGGAGTTTTCACGCGCCACCTTCTCGAAGGTGGTGGAGCCCGCTTCGATCGCCCGCTTGAATTCACTCAGGCGCCGCGCCGCCACTTCGGCCGTCAGCTGGGCTGAGGGGCGAAGGAGCACGTGGCGGGAATGGGTTTGCACCACCGTGGTCAGGGAGCCGCCCTTGCGCTCAACCACCTTCAGCACATGAAAGCCCGCACCGGAGTGCAGCAATTCAGGGGCGAGCTGCCCGCTGGTGAGTCCTTTAACCGCCTCCACAAACACATCCGGGAGCCGGCTGGCCGCACGCATGCCAATTTCGCCGCCCTTGTCTTTGTTGGCGTCTTCGGAAACCTCACGGGCCACTTTGGCAAAGTCTTCACCCGCCTGCACACGGCTCAGCGCGGCTTGGGCGCGTGCACGGCGCTCCGCCACCACGGTGTCGGAGGCACCGTCAGGCACGCTGACCAGAATCTGCGCCAAATTCATCTGATCGGCCTGGCTCAGCTTCTCGCGCTTTTCGTCCAGGTATTTGTCGATGTCGCCATCGGTGATACGGATGCGCCCCTGCACTTCGCGCTCGCGCACGCGCTCAGACATCAGCTGATCGCGCATGGTCTCGCGGAAAGTGCGGTAGTCCATGCCCTCTTGCTTGAGGCGCTCTTTGAGCTGATCCATGGTCAGCTTGTTCTGCGCGGCCACGTTGGCCACCACGCGGTCCAGCTCGGGCTCGTCCACCTTGGTGCCGCTTTCGCGCGCATAGGTGACAAGCACGCGGTCTTCGATCAAGGCCTCGATGGCCTGCTTGTGCAGCAGCTGCATGTCCGGCATGGACTCGCCCTTCTGCCGGGCCTCCTGGCGCAAGCGCTCGGTGCGCTGCACCACCTCGCTGGCGGCCACCACGTCCTGGTTGACCACGGCAGCAATGTAGTCCCCCGGAAGCAGGTCGGCAGCCTTGTGCTGGGCCTGCGCCGGCAGACTGGCGAGCCAGCCAACCGCCAACAGGGCGCCCGCGAAGGTCAGGGACAGAGAACGATGGGACATGTCAGTCATAAGAGGCTTCTGGGCTTGCCGAGCGATTGCCGCTCAGCGATCGGTAACCGGGGATATTGTCCCTCAAGACATTGAGTGCATTGGAGCCCAACTGGGACAAGCCCACAAACTCCATTTGCAGCATCAAACGTGTATTCGCTTCCCTCAAACCGGTGGATTGCCGCTCAGCGCCGATGCGCAAGATCCAGCAACCGGCGTCGTACTCAACGCCCATCACCGAATCAGTCAGCCGCCGGTCACTCAGGCTGTACTGCACGCGGCCTGCGCTGTACCAGGCCCCGGAACAGGCTCCGCCACCTGCGTTTTTGCGGGCGATGCGGTCGTCATGGCCGTACAAGGGCCATTGCCAGGCCAACTCCAGCTGCTCGCTCTGGCCGCGCGCAAGCCGATAGGCGGTGCTGATGGTGCGAAAAGGCCCCGGGGAGTAACGCGCACGCATGACGGTACGCACCGAACGCCCGGCGTCCGGATTGATCTGCACCGAGCCGTCGGCCCACCATTGGTCCATCACATGCGCGCTGGCCAGCAACAGCAGGTCCGACAGGCGTTGGTCCACCGTGGAGCCATCCGACGTGAGGCGCTGCGGGTTGAAGAGATAGCGCTGCACGGCCCCCAGGCGCAAGACTTCTTCGCCCTGGCCGGCGTCGATCCAGCGGCTCGACAAGCCGAAAGTCAGTTGATTGGCGTCATTCACCCGGTCCACGCCTGAGAACTGGTTCTCGGTGTAGATCGAGTCAAAGTTGAAGTCCTTGGGGGCCGAATCAAAGTTGGGCATGCCGCTCTGGTCGCGGTAGGGCGTGTTGACATACAGCAGCCGCGGCTCCAGCGTTTGCAGGGTGCGGCGGCCGAACAAACTGCTGTCACGCTCGAAAACCCAGCCATGGTCCAAGCTGAAGGTAGGGATCGTGCGGTGTGCGGCGCTGCGGCCATCCGTCATGGGCTGATCCAGCGAATACTGCACCGCATTGAGCGCCACGCGCGGGATCAGCCACCACGCCGCGCCGCCCATGGGCGCGCTGAGATGCGCGAGCACATGGGCCCGCTGGCCGGTGTAGAGCAAGCCCGCAGCCTGGTTCTTCAACTGCGCCGGGCTCAGCTGTGCGTTGCTGGGCAGATCGAAGCGGTTGTACTCCATCTCCAGCGCGCCTTCGAGACGCGTGCGGCGCACCCAGGGCACGAAACCGTCCAGCACCGCGTCGTCAGCGGCCGTGTTGAAGCGCACGCCCAACTGGGGCGAGCGTTGATAAGGCGCATCAAAACTGGCCAGGGTGTCCGTGCCCTGCAAAACCTGCCAACGCTGCACACGGGCGTAAACATTCGTTTCACCCCAGAGGCCTTCACGGTTACGGTTCAGTTGCAGATCGGTCAGCAAGAGGCGCTGCGTCTGGCTTTGCATGCGCTTGGGCAGGTCTTTCCAGTACTCGTCGTCCGACACCCGTTCAGCACGCACGCGATAGCGCGAATCCAGGGGCGCTTCGCCGTCTTGCAACAGATCCAGCGCCCAACGGCTGCTCTTGGTGGCGCGGTCATTGGGCAAAATTGACCAATTGACTTGCCCGCGATGCTCCGGCTCCAGGTAGCGGAATTCAGAGTCAAGCCCGACGCCCCGCTGCGTCATGATGAAGGGCGTCAAAGTGGCATCACGCTGCGGCGCGATATTCCAGTAATAGGGCAGGCCGAACTCAAGGCCGCTGCGGCTGTCGAAGCTGATGTTGGGCGGCAACCAGCCCGACTTGCGTTGCAGCCCCAACGGAAAGCTCATTGTGGGCGCGCCCAAGATGGGCACGCCGTAAAAGCGCAGCACCGCCCCCGAAGCCACGCCCTCGTTGGCATCCAGATCCATGACCAGCTTGTCGGCCGTGATCTGCCAGTCCTGCTGAGGCTTCTCCTCGGTCACCGGGCAACTGCTGTAGCTGCCATTCACCGCACTCATGTGCTTGGCGTCGCTGAAGCTGACGCTGTCGGCCTTGCCACTCCCGCCGGTCAGCGAGAAAAAATACGTGGGATTGAGAAATTCACCCTCAAACCGGCTGACATACAAACTCAGCGCCGGCCCGCGGAATAACGTACCCCCTCGGCTGACCTCAACGTCACCAGTGGCACGCGCCAGATCGTTCACCTGCTCATAGCTCAGCTTTTGCGAGCGCAAGAGCAACTCACCGTAGCGCAATTCCACATGACCTTCAGCACGCGACTCCTGCGCCACCTGGGTTTGTAGCTTGTCAGCGCTGATCACCAAGGCCTGCCGGTCTGCGGCACCGGGGCGGTTGATTTTCTTGGAAGCCCGCAAGCGCAAATGCGCACGCGGCGATGCGGGTGGCCGAACCGGCTCGGCTTTGGCGCCCGCCTCGGCCCCTGCTTCGGCGCCCCCAACTGCACCCACTTCGGCATCTACCTTCACCATTTGCGCCAACACCGCGGCGGGCGCGAACAGGCCCGCCACGCCCAGCGCAAGCATCACGCCCAAGCTACCCAGCAAGGCGGTGCCAGCCGAGCCCGTTGAACGAGCAGAAAAGTAAGCAATGATGGGGCGCGGCACAGCGGGGCAGGCGTCTTCTTGAAATGTGTTGCAGGCAGCGCAGCGCGAACAGCAGCAATGCCCTGCAGCCCAACGCCGAGCACGGGGCTCGCGGTTTGTAAAATCCATTATCCATGAGACCCGCTGCACGCCGCATGCATCACGCCGCGCCCACCTGACGACTTCACCACGCCCACTCCGCATGAACCCCATCACCTGGCCGACCCCGCAACGCGCCCAAGACTTCCAGACCTGGCTTGCGCCTTTGATTGGCCCCTTCAAACTGGACGCCGCCACGGTGCGAGAAGCCAGTGCCGATGCCAGCAGCCGGCGCTATCTGCGCGTGTCAACCCTGGAGGGCGACAGCTTCATCGTGATGGATGCGCCGCCGGAAACCAACAACCCGCAGCCCTTCCTGCAAGTGGCCGAGCAAATGCGGCAGTGCGGCCTGCACGTACCCACCATCGAGGCAGTGGACGCGCAACTCGGCTTCCTGCTGCTGAGCGACCTGGGCGATCAACCCTATTTGCAAGCCTTGCTGGCGACCCAGGCCACCAGCAATCACGCCGAAGCCAACCGGCTGATGCGCGACGCCACCCAGGCTCTGCTGAAATGGCAAAGCAAGGGCGATGCCGAGCGTCTGCCCGTTTTTGACGAAAGCTTTGTGCGCCGCGAGCTCCACCTCTTCAAGGAATGGTGTGTCGAGCGCGAGTTCGGCCAGCAATGGAGCGAGTTGCAATGCAAGTGGTGGGACCACAGCTGCCAAGTGCTGGTGGACAACATCGCCGCGCAGCCCTTCGTCCCCATGCACCGCGACTTCATGCCCCGCAATCTCATGGTGTGCAGCGAAGCGGCTGGCGGCAATCCCGGCGTGCTCGATTTTCAGGATGCGGTGAAAGGCCCCGTCAGCTACGACCTAGCCTCGCTGCTGCGCGACACCTTCATCTCCTGGGAAGAAGAGCAGGAGTTGGACTGGGCCATCCGCTACTGGGAGCAGGCGCGCAAATTGGGCGTTCCGGTGAATGAAGACTTCGGCACCTTCTGGCAACAGCTGGAATGGACTGGCCTGCAACGCCACCTGAAGATTCTGGGTCTGTTCTGCCGCCTCAAAATCCGCGACGGCAAGCCCCGCTATGCCGAGGACCTGCCGCGTTACTTCGCCTACGCCATCAAGGTCAGCACCCGCTATGTGCAGTTGTCTCCCTTGACCCACCTGCTGCAAGACTTGCAGGGCACGATGGTGGAAACCGGGTTCACACTGCGTTAAGAAAGTTCAGCAGCCAAGTAGCCAAGTAGCCGGCAAGGCGGGCCGCAACAGCCCGCCAGCGGCACCAACTCAGGGGTGCGCCGCCATGATCTGCGCCACCGCCGCTGTGAGCCGCTTGCCGTAGGGCACATGCAAGAACTCATTCGGGCCGTGGGCATTACTCTTGGGGCCCAACACGCCGCACACCACCATCTGCGCGGCCGGAAAGCCTTTTTGCAGCATGCTCATCAAGGGGATCGTGCCCCCCTGGCCGATATAGCCCACTGGCGCGCCAAAATGGGCCTGACTGGCCTCGTTCAAGGCGGTGCTGAGCCAGGGCGTCAGGTCCGGCGTGTTCCAGCCAGTGGCGCCGTATGCGCCTGCGCGGCCGTCTGGCACAAACGTCACTTTGGCGTTGTAAGGGGCGTTGTCTTCCAGCAAAGCCTTCAAGCGCAGCGCGGCCTCGTTGCCATCGATCAAGGGCGGCAGACGCAGCGACAGTTTGAAGGCCGTGAAGGGGCGCAGCACATTGCCCGCACTCTTCATCTCCGGGAAGCCATCCACCCCCGTCACCGACAGCGTGGGCCGCCAAGTGCGGTTCAGCAGCACATCGACCGGTTGATCCGACATCGGCAGCACCGGGCCACCATCGGCTCCGCAGGCCCAGGGCAGGCGCTTGTACACCTCGTCCTTCAAGATGGCCGCCGTGGCCCGCGCCTGCTCGACGCGGTTGGCCGGGATGTCGCAATGGAAGCTCTCGGGCAGCAGGCGCCCCGTCTTGGAGTCCTCCAGGCGGTCCAAAACCTGGCGCAGGATGCGAAAGCTCGATGGCACCACGCCCGACCCATCGCCGGAGTGAATGCCTTCGGTCAGCACCTCAACCTTCAAGACGCCACTCACCATGCCGCGCAGGCTGGTCGTTAGCCACAACTGCTCGTAATCGCCGGCGCCGGAATCCAGGCAGACCACCAGAGACACTTGGCCCAGGCGCTCCTTCAATGCGTCGATGTAAGCCGGCAGGTCGTAGGAGCCGCTTTCTTCGCAGGTCTCGATCAAACCCACGCAGCGCGGGCGCGGAATGCCCTGTTTGTCCAGCGCCATGATTGCGGTGAGCGAGGCGTAAACGGCGTAACCGTCGTCGGCGCCACCGCGGCCGTACAGCTTGCCGTCTTCGTATTTAGGTGTCCAGGGGCCGAGATCGTTACGCCAGCCGCTGAACTCGGGCTGCTTGTCCAGATGGCCGTAGAGCAGGATGGTGTCGTTGCACTCGGCTTTGGTTGCGGGCACCTCGAAAAAGATCACCGGCGTGCGGCCTTCGAGGCGCACCACTTCCAGCTTCAGCCCCGGCACCTTTTTGCTCTCGACCCAAGTCGCAGCGTCACGCAGGACTTTTTCGATATACCCATTGGCCGCCCAATCAGCGTCAAACATCGGACTCTTGGCCGGGATCGCGATGTACTGGGTCAGTGCGGGGACAATTTCTTCATCCCAGACCCGGGCGGCAAATTCGCCCAGCGCCGTCGTTTGTTCGGTGGGCAGAGCGGGGTGAGGCAGGCGTGCATTCATGAGGGTTCCTCGCTGATGGCGGGCTTGGCAGTGTGTGGCCCGCACGGGGTTCATGCGGGCCAGCGACGTTCGGGAACCCTGAGTTTAAAACTTCTCGGCCAACCAAGCCTGCAAGTCAGCAAAGACCAACTCCCGTTCCGGCTCGTTGAAGATTTCGTGGAAAAGCCCGTCAAAACAATGGTGCCGCACCACCGCTGGCGAGGCGTTGGCCGCAAATTCAGCACTGCCGGAGGGGGCAACGCATTGGTCGCTACCGGCCCACAACAACAAGGTCGGCACCACCCAGGTTTCGGCATGCTGTCGGACCAACTCACCGGCGTCGACGATCATGCGCGCCAAGCTGGGCGTGATGCGGTCATGTACCAGCGGGTCTTCCTCATAGGCGCGAACAACGGCAGCATCGCGTGAAATCCACGCGGTCTTCAAACCATTGCCCACGGCCAAGTGCGGCGCCAACGTAACGCCCAGCATCAACTGCAAGCGCTGAAACCAACTCATGCCGGGATCCAGCGCCGGGCTGCTCAGGACCAGTCCATCCACCGGGCGAAACCATGCCGGCAAATCTCCCGCGCTGCTGGCCGCCAGCCCACCCGCGACAAAGCGGGAGGCCACCAGGCCGCCCATGCTGTGCCCCAGCAGAATCTGCGCCCCCGCGCCCAGAACCGGGTCGGCGCGCAGTTCATCAATCACCAACGCCAGGTCTTGCATATAGCGCGCGTCACCGGGAATGTCACCCCGCGGCCCGCCCGAGGCCCCATGGCCGCGCTGGTCAAAGCCCACCACATGCCACCCCCACTGATTGAGCCGGGCCGCCACGGCCTCATAACGCCCAATATGCTCGCCCAAACCATGGACGATCAAAACCGTGCCACGCGCAGGCTCCAAGCCGGGCTTGCTCCATTGCCGCCAATGGAGTGGCAGGCCGTCATCAGTTCTGAGAGTACGCATGCGCCGAGTGTAGGCAGCCGCAGCACCTGCAGACCCGAGGGCTTGCCCGCATCCTGCCTGTGCAGAAATGTCACACACGTGAAGGCTGCGCCGGGCAATGCCGGGTAGGCTTGCTGCTGAGGCGGTACATCGCCATTCATCCGCATGAGAAACAGAAAGTTCACCCCATGAATGATTTTTTCAAACTGACCGTTGACGATCAAGCCATTGCCCATTTGCAGCTAACACGCCCGGAGCAGTTGAACACCATGTCGCCCGCTTTTTTCCCTGCCCTGCGGGACGCGGTTCGCGGCCTGCACGACAGTGGCGACGCCCGCGTGCTGGTGATCTCATCCACCGGCAAGCACTTCAGCGCCGGCATGGCCCTGGACACATTCGCCTCGCAAGACGCCAAACTGGACACCAGCAATGCCCGCGCTCGCCTGAATTTTCAAGCCACGCTGCGTCAGTTGATGGATTGCTTCACGGCGCTGGATGAAGCGCGGTTTCCGGTCCTGTGCGCGGTGCAGGGTGGATGCATCGGCGGTGCGCTCGATCTGGCTGCCGCTTGTGATATGCGTTATGCCACGGCCGAAGCGTTCTTCTGCGTGCAAGAAATCCAGATCGGCATGACGGCTGATCTCGGCGTACTGCAGCGTCTGCAGCAGATCATCCCCGCCGGGCTGGCCCGAGAAATGGCCTACACAGGCGAACGTTTGAGCGCCGAGCGCGCACTCGCCGCCGGCTTGGTGAATGCGGTTCTGCCCGATGCCGAGGCCCTGCTGGCGCACGTGATGACGGTGGCCCGCCAGATTGCCGGCAAATCACCGCTGGCCATCACCGGCAGCAAAATGGCCCTGAACCATGCCCGCGACCACGGCGTGGCCGATTCGCTGGCCCAGATGTGCCTGCTGCAAAGCGCCATCTTCGACACCGAAGAAATGGCACGCGCCATCATGGCCTGGCAGCTCAAAAAGCCCGGTGAATTCAAACCGCTAGCCCCCATTGAACGAGTAGGCTGACGATTCAGCAAGGCGTCATCCAGGCGCCCTACACTGCCTCTTCAGTTTCACCCGATGCCCCGCATGAAGCCGCTGCTAACGCTGACCCTCACCTTGCTGCTGACCGCCTGTGCCGGCCCGAAGTACACGGTGGACGACGGCCGCAAAGTGGATGAGGCCTTGCTGGCCAACATTCGCACCTACGGGGCCGGTGAGCAAAGCCTGCGCCCCGCCATCGCCCGCACTGCCGCCCTGCACGACCCGGGGTGCGACAAACAATGGGAACTGCCCTTTGCCGTTGCCACTGCTTACGGCTGGGCCGAGAACGATCGCGTGGCCTGGGTACGCGGCCTCGGCGTGGATGAACGCCTGACGGTGGTGGCCGTGGCGGCTGGCGCGCCGATGGTGCCGGGCGACAAGCTCAGCGCCATCCGCGGGCAAAGGGACGACAACAGTGAAAAACTGCTTGCCAATCTAGCGGAAGCCCGTGACCAAGGTAAGCCCTTCGGCATCAGCCTGGTCAATGGCCGCACCCTCACCATCACGCCGTTTGAGGTATGCCGCGGCTACACCCGCCTGGCCCCGCCCAACACGCCCGAGGTGCAGGACTACCACTGGCTGCTGAGCCTGCACCCATTGGAGATCATTCAAGCCGCGCCAACCCAGGACGAGGCATTGTGGGCCGTGCTCTGGACCCAAGGCCTGTCGGAAGAAGGCGGCCTGCGTATGAAGGCCTACCACTACGGCACCCAGATCGTGGGCACGCTGTACAACCTGGCAACCCTCGCCACGGGCCTGCGGGGTGCCGCGCTGGCGGCCGAAGCCGCGGTCAACGCAGCCAAGAGCGCCGCCAGCTCGGTGGCCAGCGAACTGCTCAAGCAACAGTTGATCGAGCAGGGGAAAAACCTGGCCGCACAAAAAATTCGCGACGGCCTCAGCGACGCCGCCCAACAACTGAGCAAGCAGCAACTGATGAACTCGCTGCAAGCGGTGGCCGCCAATCGCTCCAGCCTGTTCGGCGTGGCGCGGGTGGGTGCGACGGTGTTTGACCGAGCGGACCAATGGGCGTTTGAGCACGCCATCCAACTGGGTGCCGACCCCCTTGCTGGATTCACCCTGCACCAGAAGTTGATCGAGCGGAATCTGGTCAGCAACGGCCTGGTCTTTGACGTCGAGCGCCTCAGCGCCATCAACAAGATCGCCGAAGCCAAAGGCCTGGGCGCTGAAGTGCAGGCCATTTTGAGGGGCGTGCGGCCCGACGATCTTGCACAAGACATTGAGACCATGCCCCTGGCCAGCGCGCCACAGGCTTTCTCCTATGAAAGCGCCAGTGACCCGGGCAGCAGCCGCTTTGCACGCGGCCTGGTGAACGCGATGCTGGACATTCCTCTGGAATCAGGAAAGCGGCCATGAGCGACCGCCCTTCGCGCGCCAGCATTGCACCCGTCACCTCCGCTTGAATCGGACGTTTGCCCCACGAGGATTGCCCCCATCTTGAAGCCCCGACTCCGCACCGCGCTCTGGCTTGTTGTTCCGTTGCTGGGACTGGCCCTGCCCGCTCAGGCCCAGCCTGTTGCGGCGCCCCCAACGCCTGCAGCCACGGCCGCATCGGCAACGTCCAGCTCATCAGCAACGCCCGACGCAGCAGCCTCCGCGGCCCCCCCGTTGAGTTGCACCTTGCTGACCGCCAAGGCCATGTCGGCCGATCTCCGCGCCGCCTTGGCGCGCTCGCTCAACAAAGACCTAGAGCACCAGGCACAGTTACTGGACGACGCGATTCAACTCTGGACCCAAGGCGTAGCGGGGTGCGAAGGACGGGCCCTTGAGCGCGCGCAGCGCAATTTGGCCGACCTCCAAATACAACGCGCCGCCGTGGCAGAGCGCCTGTCTGCCGGCTCACAATGTGAGACCTCCCACCGCGATGCCGCAGCCCTGCAAGACCTCGCCCGCCAAGCCTTTGGCGATCGGCGCTGGCCCGAAGCCGCCTCGCTGTACGCCAAGGCCGAAACCATGTGGGAATTGGCGGCCGAACAATGCACCGGTAGCCAACAGCAGCTGGCCCAGCAACGCCGGGAACAAGCCGAGGTCGATGCCCACAACGCCGAACACTGCGCCCCCTTGTTTGACCGCGCCCGTGACACCACCCAAAAATTTCGCAATACCGCCGCAGGGCTGACGCTGGCGGACCGCCAACAGCAATCGCAAATCGCTGAAACCCTGTGGCACCAGGCCGCCAGCCAGTGCAAGGGCAGCGCACAGGAGTTGGCCGCGAACAATGCACAAGCCCTGGCCCGCGAGCGCGGCACGCCCTGGGTCAGCACGGCGCCGATGCCCGCCGCCTCGGTGGCCCGCCCGTCTGCCCGCCCACCCGCTGGTACGGCCTCAGCACCCCCCGCCAACGCCCTGCTCAAAACAGTCACTGCCGCAGCCGCCGCAGCGGTGGAAGTCCCATCCTCCACCGCCACAGGCGCCGTGCCAGCGGCTCCGCAAACGCCGGCAGGCGCACCAGAAGCCTCCACAACACCCGCTACAGCAGCACCCACCCTGCCCAGCACCGATATGGACATCCGCACCGGCGACACCCGCTATCTGGGCCGCTTCGTGCGCGAACCCGGCCAGGTCGTCAGCGGCACCGGCCGGGTCGAATGGGCCAATGGCGACGTATATATCGGCCCGCTGCTCCACAGCGTGCGCCAAGGGCGCGGTGAGTTCATCTGGGCCAACGGCCAGCGCTATGTGGGTGATTGGGTGCAAGACCACGCGACCGGCCAGGGACTGATGCGCTTCGCCAACGGCAACCAATGGGAGGGCCAGGTGATTGATGGCGTGCCCGAAGGCGAGGGTCAAATGAACTTCTCCAACGGCGATGTCTACAAGGGCCAGGTCCTGCACAGCCTGCCGAACGGACGCGGCACCTTTCGCTGGGCCAATAGCCAGACCTTCGAGGGCGACTGGGTGAACGATCATCCCCAGGGTCGGGGCGTATTGCGTTATGCCAACGGCAACCGCTACGAGGGCGGTATGGCAAACGGCCAGCCCCAGGGCAAAGGCAGCTTGTTGTACGCCAACGGTGACCGTTATGAAGGCGATTTCGAACAAGGCAAATCGCAAGGCCAGGGCAGCTATTTTTGGAAGTCAGGCGAACACTATGTTGGCGCCTGGCTGAATGGCCTCAAGCATGGCAAAGGCATTTACTACTGGGCCAACGGCGACCGCTGGGAAGGTGAATTCAAGAACGACGAAAGCGACGAAGACGCGGGCCAAACCATCCGCAAAGAGTAGGCCCGCCAAACCCTGGCCCCTTGCCCTTTTGACCCCCTAATTGATCTGCACGTCCTGCCTCAGCACCTCTGGCGGGTAGTAACGCTGCAGGTTGTGCAGCAAGCTGCCATCCTGCGCGGCTCGGGTGAGGGCCTCACGCAGGAATTGCTGGTCGGCAGGGCTCAAGGTTTGCCGCGACAAGTAAGCCCCGACCACCGAGCGAGGCAAGCCCTGCAAAGGCATGAACTGGAACTCCCGCGCGAATCCCCAAGGCGGCGCCGAGTTGCCGTTCTCCAGGCTGCCATCCGCCCCCAGCGACAGTGCCGAATACAGCAGGGTGGGTGGCAGGATGGTGAAATCAACCCGCCCCGTGCGCAGCATCTGCCCGACGGTGCGTAAATCGCTCACAAAGTCCACACGCTTTTCGCTTTGCAGTTGCCGCAGCAAGGCCTCGTATTCATCCCCCCAGCTGTAACTGCGCACCATGGCGCCGCGCCAGGTCTTCTTGGCCAGCAGGGCGGGTACATCGCTCACCAAGTCGGGCCGTTGGCCCAGCATGATCAACGCTGGCGTGAGTTTGAGCATGGGCACAAATTCGGCTTTGGCGTCGCGCTCCGCATTGCGTGAAGCCGGCACAAACAGATCGGCTTCCTGAGTCTCGAAAAACATCATCGCCAATCGGGCTCGCGGAACAATGGGGAACACGAACTCACAATGCTGCGCGCTGCCCAAACGCCGCAACAGCTCGGGATAGACTCCCTCCACCTTGTCGTGCTGCACCAGCACATTGAAGCCCGTGGGCGCCACGGGTACACGGATCGTGCGGCTGCACTCCCCCCATGCTGACGCGCCGCCGCACAAAACCGCGGCCATACAAAGACCCAGACTCCAGCTGAAAAGCCTGGCCTGCTTGTGCCCGCTTTGCCCGCCATGCGCTGACGCTGTTGACCGCGAAACATTCATTGCCACTGCCGCTCTGCTTGCCCGCCGACAGCGTAGCAGGTCTACCCCGTTTTAGGCGGATGGCATTGCCTCGCCAGGCCAGTTCAAATACTCCGTCACTCACCCACGGTCAAATTTAAAAACCGCCATGCTTGCGAGCAGGTTGGGGGCATACCGAACTGCACGGCCGTTCTGGATGCCAAAGCTGTCCAGCACGCGCAGGCGATTCTTGCGCGCCAAGACCTCGAAGTCGGCGTAGGTGCCGACGCGGATATTGGGCGTGTCGTACCACTCGTAAGGCAGCACCCGCGTCACCGGCATGCGGCCCAGCATCACCTGCAGGCGGTTGGGCCAGTGGGCAAAGTTGGGGAAACTGACAATGCCGATGCGACCAACCCGCGCCGTCTCGCGCAACATCTGCTCGGTATTGCGCAAATGCTGCAGGGTCTCCAACTGCAGGACCACGTCAAAGCTCTGGTCTTCAAAGATGCTCAGCCCGTCCTCCAGATTGAGCTGGATCACATTCACCCCGCGGCGCGCACAGGCCAGCAGATTGGCATCATCCAGCTCAACGCCGTAGCCGGTACAACCGCGGTGCTTTTGAAGATAGTCCAGCAAGGCACCTGTGCCACAACCCAGGTCGAGCACGCGCGAGCCCTCGGGCACCAAGGCGGCCACTTGCCGCAAAACGCTGTCACTGCTGCTCATGGCGCAGCCTCCTCGAATGCTTGGGCAATGCGCTCAAAGTAAGCGCGCAGCAGGCCGTGGTAGCGCGGGTCGTCGAGCAAAAAAGCATCGTGACCATGCGGGGCATCGATTTCGGCATACGACACGTCCAGCTTGTTGTCGAGCAAGGCCTTGACGATCTCCCGCGAGCGCGCGGGCGAGAAGCGCCAATCGGTCGAAAAACTGGTCAAGAGAAACTTGCAGGTGGCGCTGGCAAAGGTGCGGCTCAAATCACCGCCGTGCTCGCGCGCTGGATCAAAATAGTCGAGCGCCCGCGTGATCAGCAAATAGGTGTTGGCATCGAAGTAATTGCTGAACTTGTCGCCCTGATGACGCAGATAGCTTTCGATCTGAAACTCAATGTCTTGCGTGCTGTAACCCAGCTCGGCGGCACGCATCTGGCGGCCGAACTTCTGCTCCATCACGTCATCGCTCAAATAGGTGATGTGGCCAATCATGCGCGCCACCCGCAGGCCGCGCTTAGGCACCACGCCCTGGGCATAGAAGTGCCCGCCGTGGAAGTCAGGGTCGGTGATGATGGCACGACGTGCCACCTCATTAAAAGCAATGTTCTGCGCGGACAAGCTCGGCGCCGTGGCAATGGCAATGCAATGCCGCAGCCGGTCGGGATAACGCAGAGACCAATCCAGCGCCTGCATGCCGCCCAGCGAGCCACCCAGCACCGCCGCCAGCTGGGTGATGCCCAAGGCCTCGACCACGCGGGCCTGCGCATCGACCCAGTCCTGCACGGTGACCACCGGGAAGTCGGCACCGTAAATGCGCCCCGTCTCAGGGTTCACATGCATCGGCCCCGTCGAGCCAAAGCACGAACCCAAGTTGTTAATGCCAATGACGAAAAACTTGTCGGTGTCCAAAGGCTTGCCGGGGCCGATCAGGTTGTCCCACCACCCCTCGCTCTTGTCTTCACCCTCATATGTGCCCGCCAGATGGTGGCTGGCGTTGAGCGCGTGGCACACCAGCACGGCGTTGTCTCGCCGCGCGTTGAGCTGCCCGTAGGTTTCAAACACCAACTCGTACTGCGCCAACTGCGCGCCGCTGCGCAAGGGCAATGGCGTGGTGAAACGCATGCGCTGCGGGCGGACGACTCCGATCTGTCCAAGCGTCACTGTGAAACCTCCAGAAACAAAAAACCGGCTCCGCAAAAGCGGACGCCGGTCTCGGAGTCCCTCTTTAGCTGTTTTTCTAAAGCGCCCGCAATTCGGAACAAATCAGCGCTGTGAGGCAAATTATATCGCCGCCAAAATCAGGGGGCGAGGCACAGACAATGCACCACCGCGGAGAAGGGCTTGCGGCCTTCGCTGAGTTCGGCCGCAAAAGCCAGGTCGCTCTGCACTTGCCGAAGGGCCTTGGGCGGCGTGAAGCCCAACTCGGCATGTACTGCGGCTGCCAGCGAGGGCGCCATCACGTCGTCCAGGCTGGCGAGCAGGCGCTCCAGGCGGCCCATCTCGCGTTCGACATAGCTCACGCGCGGCTTGCCGTCGAGTTTGGCCAACTTCGCAGCGGACTGAATGGCATCGTCATAGCTGCCCAGACGGTCAATCAGGCCCCGCTCTTTGGCTTGCGCACCGGTCCAGACGCGGCCTTGCGCCACGGCATCAATTTCAGCCACGGTTTTCTTGCGCGCAGCCGCGGCCTTGCTGGTGAACTCGTCGTAGATGTGGTTGATGCCCAGTTGTACGCTGGTGGCCATGCGGGGGTCCAACGGCCGGCGCGGGTCGAAGCCACCCGCCAACCAGGTGCTGGTGTAGCCGCCGGTGTGAATGGACAGTTTGTCCAGCAACTTGTCCGCCGTGGGCAACATGCCAAACACGCCGATCGAGCCCGTGATGGTGCTGGGTGCGGCAATCACCGCGTCAGAGGCCATGGAGATCCAGTAGCCGCCCGACGCCGCCACATCGCCCATAGAGATCACCACCGGCTTGCCCGCCTTGCGGGTGAGCTCCAACTCGCGGCGCACGATCTCTGAAGCAAAGGCACTGCCGCCGGGTGAATTAACGCGCAAGACAATGGCCTTGATCTGATCGTCTTCCCGCGCCTGGCGAATCTGCCGCGCCGTTGAGTCCCCGCCGATTCGCCCGGCTGCCGCGTCGCCATCGATGATCTCGCCTTCAGCAACCACCACACCCACGGCCGGGCCATGCGGCGCGGCGGGCTTCACATAGGCCAGGTATTCGTCATAAGTGATACGGCGATAGCTCTTGCCCTTGTCGTCTTTGACGCCACGCGCCATCAACAATTCACGCACTTCATCGCGGGTTTTGATGCCGTCAATCAACTTGCCCTGCAGCGCCAGCTTGGCGGTGTCGCCCTTCACGGCGGCAAGCGCATCCGGCAGATGCTCGATGCCCTGCGCGATGGCGCCCTTGGGCAATTTGCGGGCCGCCTCCACCGTGGCGGTATAGCGCGCCCAGAGGTCGCCGTAGAGATAACTCTCAGCCTCCAGTGCAGCGGGTGACGGCGCGTTGGCGAAGTAGGGCTCGGCCGCATTCTTGAAGGCCCCCACGCGCAGCACATTGGCGCTGACACCCAGGCGGTCCAGCGCATCTTTGTAATACGTGCGATAGCGGCCAAAGCCCTCGATCATCACCATGCCCATGGGGTGCAGGTAGATCTCATTGGCCCGAGCGGCCAAGAAGTAACCCCGCTGGTTGTAGCTGTCCCCATAGGCCAGCACCGACTTGCCGCTGGCCTTGAAGCGGTCCACGGCCTCTGCGACTTCACCCAGGCCGACCATACCGCCACCGTCGAATTCATCCAGGTCCAGCACCAGGATGCTGATTTTTGGATCTTTGGCGGCGGTGTCCAGCACCGCTAGCACATCCCGCAAACGGGTCTGCTTCTGCCGGGTGCCGCGCAATTGCGCCACCGCGGTGTCACGCGGCGAACCAGAGAATTGCTCCACCAGCGGACCTTGCAAATTCAGCACCAGGGCGGTTTTATCCTGCAAAGGCTTGGGACCCCGGCTCACCATGCCGGCCACCAAGCCCATCAAGATGAGCAATAGCAGCAGGTTCAAAATGACGCGGCGGCCGGCGTCCAGCGCCCACCACAGCTTGCGAAGCGCCCACCAAAGGCCTGAAAAGATGCTTTTGACGCCCATAAACAGTCTCCGCCTCGTCATTTGATTGCTCGATGAGTGCTGATTGTGCAGGAAGCGCCCACCCCTACCAAAAGACATGGCAGGGGGTTTGCACCAAGCTGCGGTCACCCGGAGTCCGCACCACTGCGCATACCATAACGACCAAAATACTTGGAGTGCACACATGCCCCAATGGCTGACCCGTCTGGACAACCGCTTCCCCATCCGCTACAGCACTTGGTTGCTGTGTCTTGTTGCCACACTGTTCAGCGCGCTCGCATGGCTTGTAAACCGCAAGCTGTTCAGCGGTGAATTGCTGGCCTTGCTGGCCTTTGGCGGGCTCAGCCTGCTGGGCTGGTTGGATGTGCAGCAAACCAAGCGGGCCATTTTGCGC
This sequence comes from Roseateles koreensis, assembly GCF_028595305.1. Lineage (GTDB taxonomy): Bacteria > Pseudomonadota > Gammaproteobacteria > Burkholderiales > Burkholderiaceae_C > Paucibacter_A > Paucibacter_A koreensis. Next base: position 44,218 of record NZ_JAQQXS010000019.1, read on the forward strand.
AACTACCCGGTGATCGGCCATTTGCGGTTCATGCTGGAGTTCATCCGGCCCGAGATTCGCCAGTACTTTCTGGAAAGCGACAACGAGGCGGCGCCGTTCTCCCGCCAGCAACGCTCCATCGTCTACCAACGCGCCAAGGGCGACCCCGACAACCGCCCCTTCGGCACACAGCTTGACGTCGGTGCAGAGGGTTATGAGTGGATCAACCATTCGCTGGCGCCCACCCGGCTCAACTCACACGACTTCCGCATCACCATTGGCGCGGCACGCGCGCAGCCCTATGAAGCGAGTGTGTTCAACATCTCGGCCATGAGCTTCGGCGCCCTGAGCGCAAACGCCATTCTTGCGCTCAACGCGGGTGCCAAGCTCGGCGGCTTTGCGCATGACACCGGAGAAGGCTCGATCAGCGTGCACCACCGCAAAAACGGCGGAGACCTGATCTGGGAGATTGGCTCCGGCTATTTCGGCTGCCGCAATGAAGACGGCAGCTTCAACCCCGAACGCTTTCAGGCCAACGCCCGCGACCCGCAGGTCAAGCTGATCGAACTCAAGCTCAGCCAAGGCGCAAAGCCAGGCCACGGCGGCGTGTTGCCCGGCCCCAAGGTGACGGCAGAAATTGCACAAGCCCGCGGAGTTCCGGTGGGCCAAGCCTGCATTTCGCCCGCAGCGCACAGCGCTTTCTCGACCCCCATCGAGATGCTGCATTTCATTCAACGCCTGCGTGAACTGTCTGGCGACAAACCCACGGGCTTCAAGCTCTGCATCGGCCATCCCTGGGAATGGTTTGCCGTCTGCAAAGCGATGCTGGAAACCGGCATCACCCCGGATTTCATTGTGATCGACGGTGCCGAGGGCGGCACAGGCGCCGCACCGCTGGAGTTCACCGACCACGTGGGGGCACCACTGCAAGAGGGCCTGTTACTGGTGCATAACACCCTGGTTGGACTGAATCTACGCGACCGCATCAAGCTGGGCTGCGCCGGCAAAGTGATCAGCGCCTTCGACATCGCACGCATGATGGCGCTGGGCGCGGATTGGTGCAACTCGGCTCGCGGTTTCATGTTTGCGCTGGGCTGCATCCAGGCGCAGAGTTGCCACACGGGGCACTGCCCGACCGGCGTCACCACGCAAAACCCGCTGCGCCAGCAAGCGCTGGTCGTACCGGACAAGGCAGAGCGCGTGCACAGCTTCCATCAAAACACCTTACACGCCTTGCAAGAGTTGGTACAGGCCGCCGGACTTCAGCACCCGGGTGAAATCGGCGCAGCGCACATCGTGCACCGTATCAGCAAGCATGAGGTGCGCCTGCTGTCCAATTTGCTGCCCTTCACCCAAGCCGGCGCTCTGCTGAACGGCGAGTTGCCCGGCAATGTATTCAAACTCTACTGGCCGATGGCGTCGGCCCACAGCTTTGCACCACAGCCAGAAGCGGCGTAAAAAACGTGTTGCCGATCTCAATCAGTTTGGCGCGCTGAGCGGGGCGCAAGACCCGCATTCAAGGGGAGCGGGCCACCCGGTCAAGGGATTGTCACAGTTAGCACTTGCTGCAGAATCAAACGCGTCTTCATGGCCTTGTCGCATGCCCTCCCTATTTCTGCTCCGCCGCTGTCAACCGTCTCTGCGCAAAGCCCAGGATCATCTGTCTGAAAAGACCGGTTGGCATTTGTGCGGCACCAGTGAGCAGTTGCGTACTGCGGAGGCGCAAATTCCTGAACTCGATCCCGATGTGGTGGCCTGCGATCTGCGCCTGATCGACGGCCATGTCTGTCATCTGGCCCAGCAGATGCAAGGCTGGGCCAAACGCCCTCAGCTCCTGCTCCTGACCCCTTCCGCCGACGATTTGCTGCTGTTCAACACCCTGCAAGCGGGGGCCAGCGCCTATTGCGTGGAAGGCTTGACCGGCCAACGCGATCTAACGCCTTGCCTGCAGGCACTGATGGACGGACGCGCCGGCATGTCACCCCGCATCGCCCGCGAGTGCCTCACAGCCTTTGGACTGAACCGCAGCCCTTGGGCCGACGCCACCGCGCCGCAAGCGGACGCGCTGCAGGCGGCGGACATCTCACCCACGCTGAACGCCGGGGAAGGCCATTTGCTCAGCCTGCTAGCCCGGGGTTTGCTCATCACCGAAATTGCCCATCTGTGGCAATGCGCGGTTGAGCTGATCGAGCACGCGGTGCACGGCGTTTACCGCAAACTTCACGGCCTGCGAATGGCATAAAGAAGGGCAAAAGCCTCAGTGACATCAAGGGCCAGTTGGCGCGGACACACGCCGCCCGCCGCCCGCCGTTCGCCGTTCGCCGCAGTCTTCAGGCCAGACGGGGCACCGTGTCGACAAAACTTTGCCGTGTGCTCAGCTTCTCAAAATGCCGAGCCAGATGCGGATTCTCGGAGCGCCAGTCGATATCCGGAAAGCGGAAGTCCAGCCAGCCCAGCGCACAACCCACCGCAATATCAGCCAGGGAAAAGTGATTGCCGGAGCACCAGACCTTCTCGCCCAAGCCGTGATTCATTGCCGTCAGGCCGGCCATCACCTTGCCCAGTTGGCGGTCGACCCAGGCCTGGCTGCGTTGGGCTTGCGTGCGCTCGGGCCAAGTTTGCTCCAGGCGAACCAGCACGCCAGCGTCCAGCACACCGTCGGCCAGCGCTTCCCAGGTGCGCACCTCGGTGCGCTCGCGGCCACGTTCAGGAATCAGCTTGCCCACCGGGGACAGAGTGTCCACGTACTCGACGATAACGCGTGAATCAAACACCGCGCCGGCGATGGTGTCTTGCCCTTCCATCACCAAGCAAGGCACCTTGCCCAGCGGATTGATCTTGAGGATCGCATCACTGGCCCAGACGTCTTCCAGCAGAAACTGGTAGTCGAGCTTTTTCTCCGCCATCACGATGCGCACCTTGCGCACGAAAGGGCTGGTGAGTGAACCCATTAATTTCATATTGCTTTATTGACATCGTCCCTGTTGAAGCCATTCTAGCGAGGCACATGTTGCACTTTGATCTGTACACGGGCCCGTTTGTAGGGCAGGCAACAACAACTGTGAACGGGCCCCACGAATTGCAGCAACTGCAAGATAAGACGCCAGCGGGCCCGTACCGGCTAAAATCGACGGGTTTTCCCTGCCCGCACCACTGTCCAGCGGCTCCCGCCGCTCTCTGCCATGAACAATGCCGCCGCCTCTTTCTCGATCAGCGCTCTCTCGCCCCTGGACGGCCGCTACGCCGCCCGTGTGGCCCCGCTGCGCCCTTTGCTGTCGGAGTACGGGCTGATGCACCGTCGTGTCCAAGTGGAGGTGGAATGGTTCATCGCCCTGTCGGACGCCGGGTTCGCCGAGTTCAAGCCGCTGACCGAGGCTTCGCGCGGTTTGCTGCGCGGCCTGGTGGCACGCTTCTCGGAAGCCGATGCACTGGCCATCAAGGAGATCGAAAAAACCACCAACCACGACGTCAAGGCGGTCGAGTATTGGTTGAAGGCGCGCTTTGACGCGAGTGCCGAGTTGAAGGCGGCCGGCGAGTTTGTCCACTTTGCCTGCACCAGCGAAGACATCAACAACACCAGCCACGGCCTGATGTTGAAGGCCGCCCGCGCCGATGTGCTGCTGCCCACGATCGATCGCATCACCGCCAAGTTGACCGACATGGCACACACGCTGGCCCAGGTACCCATGCTCAGCCGCACCCATGGCCAAACGGCCAGCCCCACCACCGTGGGCAAGGAAATCGCCAACGTGGTGGCGCGCCTGCGCACTGCCCGCGCCCGCATTGCCGATGTCAAGCTGCTGGCCAAAATGAACGGGGCCGTGGGCAACTACAACGCCCACCTGTCCGCCTGGCCCGAGTTTGACTGGGAGGCGTTCAGCCAGCGTGTCATCGAAAACCAGCTGGGCCTGAGCTTCAACCCCTACACCATCCAGATCGAGCCGCATGACTACATGGCCGAGCTGTTCGACGCCGTGACTCGCGCCAACACCATCCTGATCGACTGGTCACGGGATGTGTGGGGTTATGTCTCGCTGGGCTTTTTCAAGCAGCGGACCAAGGCCGGCGAAATCGGCAGCTCGACGATGCCGCACAAGGTCAATCCGATCGACTTCGAAAACGCCGAAGGCAATTTCGGCCTGGCCAACGCCTTGTTGACGCATTTGAGCCAAAAGCTGCCCATCAGCCGCTGGCAGCGCGACCTCACCGACTCCACCGTGCTGCGCAATATGGGCGTGGCACTGGGCTACGCAGTGCTGGGCTATGAGTCCTTGCTGAAGGGCCTGGACAAGCTCGAAATCAATGAAGCCCGCTTGGCGGAAGACCTTGACGCCGCCTGGGAAGTGCTGGCCGAGCCGATTCAGACGGTGATGCGCCGCTACGCGCTGCCCAACCCCTATGAGCGCCTGAAAGAACTGACCCGCGGCAAGCGCATCACCGCCGAGTCGATTCACGCCTTCATCGCCGGGCTTGAAATTCCCGAAACAGAAAAAACCCGCCTGCTGGCCATGACCCCCGGCAGCTACACCGGCAAGGCAGCTGAACTGGCCCAGCGCATCTAAGCTCAATCCACGGGCGCCAGGGGCCAGCTCATCTCCAACCGAGCGCCCCCCCATTGCGAGGAGGCGCCCATGCGGGCCCGTCCGCCATGGGCCTCGGTGACGCGGCGCACGATGGCCAGGCCCAGGCCGAAGCCACGGCTGCCGCGCTCCTTGTCGCGGTCCAGGCGTTTGAACGGCACGAACACCGCCTCGCGCATCGCCTCGGGGACGCCTTCGCCATCGTCCTCAACGACAAGTTTGACCTGATCCCCCTCCACCCAGGCCGAGAGCGCAATGTGATGCTGCGCATGGCGGGCCGCATTGCGCAAGGCGTTGCGCAACGCGTAAGGCAGCAGGCGCGCGTCGAAGCGAACCGGACGCGTCAGGCGTAAATCGGTGCTGAGCTGCTTGCCCTCCAACAGCGGTGCCAGACTGGCGGCCTCCTGGGCCAGCAGCGCCTGCAGGTCACCCGGCTCACAGTGCAGTTGCAAGGCCCCCATGTCCAGCCGGGCAATGGTGAGACTGGCGTCGATCAGGGTATCGAGCTCATCCAGATCCCGCTCGCAGGCTTGCACCGCCAATTCGCGCCGGGCCATATCGTCTTCTTCCACCAAAGCGTCGATGGCGAAGCGCAAACGCGCCAGCGGGGTACGCAATTCATGCGAGACCGCGCCGGTCAATTCACGCTGGGTCGCCAGCGCGGCGGCCAAGCGCTCCAGCGTGGCACGGGCGCCCGCAGCGATGGGCGCGAACAAGCGACTTTCCGGCTCGGCAATGGCGAGCTCGAAGCGGCCTTCCGTCATGGCATCCGCCGCCATCTGCAAGCGGCGAATATCGCGCCACACCGGCCGCAAAATCCACGCGGCCAGGGCAAACACCGCCAAGGCCAAGCTCAAGCCCGCCAATAATTGCATCCACACCTCACGGGGCAGGTTGATGACATTGGGCTGCCCGTCCTCGTCATTCAGCGGTCCCAGGCGCAAGATCGGTGCACCGTCTTTCACCGGGCCGGCGGGCGGCAGAGCGGCATAGATGCGGCGGTTGAAGCCCAACACCACCAACTCGCCACGCGCCAAAGCACGCCGGTCTGCAACGCTCAACTCAGCCCCGGACACCAGCCTGACGGGGTAGGAAAACTTCTCGTCCAGCTGCTGGATGCGGACCTGCCGCTCAGCCACCGACAAAGGCGCCAACTCACTCACCAAGATATCGACCGTGCCGCGCATGAAGCGCCGCACATAGTTGTCGGTCACCCCGTTCACGGCCAAGCCCATCAGGCCCTGGATCAGCCAGACCAGCGCCAGCGCGGCCAGCCCCAGGCCCAAGGCCACCCGCGTCATGGGGGAGTCCGCTTTGCGCCACGGTGCGGGCTTGGGGCCTTGCGTCTTACCTTGCATCTGCACGGATGCGTCCTCCTTCATCGGCAGCTGTTGGCGGCCCCAGCCCTTGCACCCCATCAATCGGGCGCGAACAGATAACCCTGTCCCCGCACGGTCTTGATCCGTTCGGCGGCTTGCGGCTGGTCGCCAATTTTCTTGCGCAAGCGCGAGACGCGCGCGTCGATGGCACGGTCCAGCCCGTCGAATTCAATGCCCCGCAGCCCTTGCATGATGTCGTCACGAGACACCGTGCTGCCCGCCCGCTCGGCCAGGAAGATCAGCAGGTCGTATTCAGCCGTTGTCAGCTCCACAGGTTCGCCATTCACGCGCACATCGCGCGAGGCGCGCTTGATGACCAGCGGCCCGAACACCATCTCGTCGGTGTCCCCCGACAGCGCGTGCGAACCATCGCGGCGCAGCAGCGCCTTGATGCGTGCCAGCAAAACGCGCGGAGCCACCGGCTTGGTGATGTAGTCATCGGCCCCACCTTCCAGGCCCAGTACCTGATCGATGTCATCGTCGCGCGCGGTCAGCATCACGATGCGTCCTCTGACATGCGAGCGCGTGTCGCGCAACACGTCAAAACCGTCTTTGCCAGGCAAATGCCCGTCCAGCAAGATCACGTCAAAGAATTCGGCAAGCATCAGGCTCTCGCCCATCTGTCCGTTGATGCAATGCGTCACGTCGTAGCCGGCCTTGCGCAAAGCCTCCACCACCAATTGCGCCAGGCGCTCATCATCTTCAACCAGCAAGATGCGGACCGTGGGTTGCGTCGTCATGGCCTCAGCCTCCTCATTCAACTCGAACCCTGCCATTCTCAGCCCAGATGGGGGGCGGGTTCGGCCGCTGTTTCAAAGCCGATCTTCCCAGGCCAGGGCGGCAATCTTCCAGTGTGAACCCTGCTTGACCAACTGGATGGACTTGACCCCTTCGCGGTGCTGAACATGGCCCTGATCGAGCCAGGACTTGCGGCAGCGCAGCCACACATGCGCCACCCGGCCCTGCAACTCCAGCCGCTTGGTACTGACACTTTCCTCGTACTCGCGCCAAGCCCCTTGTGGACCTAGCAATTCGGCCCGCTGCCGCATGAAGGTGGGCAGATCCAAGCCCGCCAAGTCACCGCGCTCATCCCCAAAATGAATGACTGCCCGCCCCAGCATCCAAAACGGCAGCGCCGTCACATTGGGCACCCGGCCATCGCGGTTGTCGAAGGCGCGATAAAAGCGCTGCAACATGTCCTTGATCTGGCTCTCATCACTGCGTTCGGTACTTCTACCGCCCCAGGAGAACATGCGCGTGACGCCGTCATGGCCGTCCAGCAGCAGGTCTTCTTGGTACAAAAACCCAATGCTCAACAGCACATTTTGAGAGGGCGTGTTGTCCACCGCCGTGGTGGCATACAACCGCGTCTGGCCCAAAACGTTTTGCGCGTAGGCCATGCAGGCCGCTGCGGCTTCACGGGCGTAGCCTTGCCCCCAATAGCGGGGTAAAAAAGCGTAGCCGATGTCCGGTGCGGGGAGGTAGTCGCGCTGCAACAGGCCGCACATGCCCAGCAAAACACCGTCGCTGGCCCGCTCAACGGCCCACAAGCCCAGGCCGCTCGACCAGTAGCCGGCAAACAGCTTTTCTTCCATCCAAGCTCGGGCGGCGGGCAGATCCCGCACGCCAGAGTCACGAATATTCACGATCCACGACGGTTCGGTCAGTTGCGCCAGCACATGGGGCGCGTCCTCCGGTACAAACCAACGCAGACGCAGTCGTTCAGTCTTCAATACCAACATGCTTGGTACCTCCCTTTGAAGAAAACCCGGACAATATGGCACCTCCATGCCCGCCTCTATGGCCATCATCGCCCATGAATTTCATCCAGCAGCTGCAAGCCTCAGAAACCCTCAACGACTCCCTGCTTTGCATCGGCCTGGACCCGGAACCGGCCAGATTCCCGGGGGCATGGCGGGGCGATGCCGGGCGCATTTTTGATTTTTGCGCCGCCATTGTGGACGCGACCAAAGACTTGGCCATCGCCTTCAAGCCGCAAATTGCCTACTTCGCCGCCCACCGCGCAGAAAGCCAGTTGGAGCAGTTGATGGCGCACATCAAACGCGTGGCGCCGCACGTCCCGGTGATTCTCGACGCCAAACGGGGCGACATCGGCAGCACCGCCGAGCAATACGCCAAAGAAGCCTTCGAGCGCTACCAGGCCGACGCTGTAACGCTTTCGCCCTTCATGGGCTTTGACTCCATCGAGCCCTATCTGCGCTACCCGGACAAGGGCGCCATTCTGCTGTGCCGCACCTCCAACCCCGGCGGCAGCGATTGGCAGAACCAGCGCCTGGCCGATGTACCCGGCACGCCCCGGCTCTATGAGCATCTGGCGCGCCTGGCGCAAACCGACTGGAACAAAAATGGCCAATTGGGCTTGGTGGTGGGGGCCACCTTCCCCGCTGAAATCGCCCGGGTGCGCGAGTTGGCGCCAACGCTGCCGCTGTTGATTCCAGGCGTGGGCGCGCAAGGCGGTGACGCCGAAGCCACGGTGAAAGCCGGTTGGCGACGGGCGGCCCCCGAAGCCAACAGTGGGCAAGGCGGGCCGATCATGGTCAGTTCGTCCCGCGCGGTGCTTTATGCCAGCGCCGGGGACGACTTTGCTGCTGCCGCCCGCCGTGTGGCCATGGACACCCGTGCCCTGCTGAACCGGGCACGCGCAGCCTGATCCGGGTGAGTCGCCGTGCGGCGATGAAGGGCGACCGAGGAGCGAGAACTAATGCGCAATTCCATCGGTATCGCAAGCCTGAATCCGAATTACACCGGATTTCAGGCGCTGTACGGATGGTCGCCATCGCCCGGCTCATACAAACTTCAGCCTCCCAGGTTCGTCAGCCTGCGCCCTTTGTGCACGCATGGTGCGGCTCGTTTGATGACCTGACTGCACAACAGCCGCTCAATACCGAGCGATTCATGCGATGAGATGAGGGCGGAGTGAGCAAAGCAGATACGCAGGACGATTTGAGCAGCCTGGTCGGGCAGGAACTGACACTCGCCGACCAACAGTCGCGGCTGGAGCAAGGTGTTCGCTGGCGATCCGTCAAACTGATTCTGGGCATGGGCGCGCTGCTTCTTGGCGTGGGTGCCATCATTCTGGTGTTGATCCGCGCGCCACAAGAGCCCCTGGGGGGCTGGTTGCCGCCGTCGCTGGCAGCGTTCCTGGCGATTTGCTGCGCCGGGGCCTACCGGCGCTTGCCACGCCACCTCGGGCAGCCGGCTCTGGTGTGGCTGATGATCGGCGTGTTGACGCTGGCCATCAGCGTTGCGGTGTCCCGCAGCTTGGGCACGCACTCCATCACGCTGGCCATTCTCTGCCTGGTGCCAGCCTTGACCACCGGCATGTTGGGGCTGCGCGCGGGCTTGTTGCTGACCGGCATGGCCGCGTTGGCCTTGCTGGGCATGAGTTGGGCGGAGGTGCAGGGGTGGGCCACCAGCCCCATGGGCAACCAGGATGTTGGCATTCGGGCAGTTGCCCACCTGGTTAATCTGCTAACGGGCTTGCTCACCGGCGTCGGACTGCTGCGCGTGGTTGAGCGCGGCGCGCGCGAGGCCAATGAGCGTAATGCCCGTTTCCGCGGCCTGCTGAGCATGGCGGCCGACTGGTACTGGGAAATGGACCGCGAATTCCGCTTCACCCACGTGGCCGAGGACAAACCCGGCCGCTCGGGCCTGGACCTGCAGGCCCGTTTGGGCAAAACGCCCTGGGACATGAGCGAACAAAGTGCCTCCGACGAGGACACCGATGCCCACCGGGCCGATCTGGAAACGCACCGCCCCTTCCACGGCCTGGTCATGCGCCGCCGAGGTGTGGACGGCAATATGCGCTACGTCTCCATCAGTGGCGAGCCCCGCTTTGATGCCCACGGCAATTTTCGGGGGTACTGGGGTGTAGGCCGGGATGTCACCCATGAGGTGCAGGCTGAACAGGCGATTCACGCCACCGAGACGCGCTACCGGGAGTTGTTCCGCCGCTCGCCTTCACCGCTGGTGCTGCACCGCTGGGGCCGGGTGATCGATGCCAACCCGGCCGCCATGGCGATGTTCGGCTACACCCAGCGCAGCAGCATGGTGGGGCAAGACCTGTTCTCGCACTACGAACCAGGCGACGATGAGCGAGCCCGCCAAAGCGCTACAAAAATGGAATCGATGACGGTGGGCGCCATCCTGCCCATGACGGAATATCGGCTGCGCACGCTCTCCCGCCGGCGCCGGTTGGTCAACGCCACCAGCGTACGGGTGGAGGCAGAGAATGGTCCGGCCACGCTGAGCTTTTTCATCGACCAGACCGAACAATCCCGCGCCCAGGATGCCTTGCGACGCTCCGAGGCCTTGCTGTCGCACCTCGTCGCCACCAGCCCCGACGTGATCACGTTGACCGAGTTAAACACTGGCCGATACGCCATGGTCAATAAAACCTTCGAGCGTCTGGTTGGGCGCTCCATCGAAGAAGTTTTGGGGCACACGGCGGAAGAACTGAACGTCTGGTACGACCTGAACGACCGCACGCGTGTGGTGGAGACGGTGCGCCAACAGGGGCGGATCAACGACATGCCGGTGACCTTCCGCAACAATTTGGGCCAACCGATTTCGATGGTGATGTCAGCGGCGCCATTCGAGATGGACGGCGAGCAGTTTCTGGTCATCAATGCCCGGGACGTCACCGAAACCGAGCGCTCACGCCTGGTGCATCAAGCCATCCTGGAAAACGCCTCCATCGGCATCGCGCTCACCCGCGATCAGCATTTCATCCAAGCCAATCGCTGGGTGGAAACCATGTTTGGCTGGCCCAAGGGCGGCATGGTGGGCCAGCCGGGCCGCATCGTTTGGCCCAGTGATGACGAATACGCCGCCATCGGCCAGGAGCTAGGCCCCCGCCTGGTCCAGGGCGAGCAGGTCGAGGTTGAACGGCCCATGCGGCGGCGCGACGGTAGCACCTTCCTGTGCCGCTTACTGGCCAAGGCCGTGGACCCTCACCACCCGAGTCAGGGCGGCACGATCTGGATCATGGAAGACGTGACGGAGAAACGCCGTGTCGAAGCGGCCCTGGCCCAGGCCAAGGACGAAGCGCAGGCGGCCAACCGCGCCAAGAGCGCCTTCCTGGCCAATACCAGCCACGAACTGCGCACCCCATTGAACGGCCTGTTGGGCTTGGCGCGCATGCTGCAAAAACCCGACCTGGAGGCAGGCACCCGGCGCGAATACCTCGATCAAATGCTGGACAGTGCAGAAAGTCTGTCCGGGCTGATCTCGGACATCCTCGACCTCTCCAAGATCGAGGCCGGCCGCTTGACGCTGGAAGCGGCCCCTTTCGCCCTGCGTGAAATGCTGTCGACCATGCGCATGGCCTACCTGACGCTGGCCCACGCGCGTGGACTGGGCTTTGACATCCAGATCGACGCGGCCGTGTCGCCCTGGGTCGTGGGCGACCAGATCCGCATCCGGCAGATTCTCAGCAACTACCTGAGCAATGCGCTGAAGTTCACACCCACCGGCTCAGTCTCGGTGCGGGTTCTGGCCAAGGAAAACGAGTACGTCCGCTTTGAAGTTGCCGACACGGGCCCGGGCATCGCCCCGGCCTTGTTCGAGCGCCTGTTCCAGCCCTTCACTCAGGCGGATGAATCCACCACCCGACGCTTTGGCGGCACCGGCCTGGGCCTGTCCATCTGCCGCGAATTGGCGACCTTGATGGGCGGCGAGGTGGGGCTGGAAAGCCAGGAGGGCCAGGGCTCAACCTTCTGGGCTGAAGTGCCCTTGCCCGCGGCGGCCACCCCGATCAGCAGCCGCCCCCGGGAGGCGGGCGACAACCGCGACCTGCAGGGCCGGCGCGTGCTGATGGTGGAGGATCACCCCGTCAATATGATGATCGCCGTGGCGCAGTTGCAGCAATGGGGCTTGGAAGTCTCACAGGCCAGCAATGGCAGCCAGGCCGTGGAAGCCATTCATGCCGCAGCCAGCATGGGCAAACCGTTTGACGCAGTGCTGATGGATGTGCAAATGCCGGTAATGGGCGGCCACGAAGCCACGCGGGAAGTGCGCAAACGCTTCAATGCAGAAGAATTGCCCATCATCGCCCTGACCGCCGCCGCCCTGGTGTCCGAGCGCGACGAAGCCTTGTCGGCGGGCATGAACGACTTTCTCACCAAGCCCATCGACGCCCCCAAGCTGCGCGCCACCCTGGTACGGTTGATCGGTCAGCGAGGCAGCGACACGGCGCCGCGCTGATGCCGGCGCGGGCCCATTGTTGGGCGACGACGCAGCGGGCTCAGCGGACTTGAAGGCCAGCACCCCGCCCAAGGCCTGCACCCCACCGTCGCGCAGCCACCCGAACAACAGCTGGTGTGCACCGGGGCAGGCACGCCGCCCGGGTGGAGAGCAGGGCCAAACGCGTGCGTTCAGTGATCGTGCAAAACATCTTGCCCGTTTGCCGGCAACTGAAAGCCATCGGCTTCACTGTGCATCCAGCCATAGCCATTTTTGGCCTCCATGTTGAATCGCCCCAACGGCAGGCTGATGGCACCGATGGTGTAGTGGTCGCTCAGCGTCTGCGTGAATGAGAACTGCCCCACGTCGCCGCTGTCGTCAGTCAACCGCCCCTGCCAGCGCACGATGTCGCCACGGGCCTCCACGAGATCGATGACCGCCTGATAGGTGACCCCCAGTTGCGGCACCATCAAGTCAAAACGTTGCTCGGCTTCCCGGGCTTCCAGCACATATGGATCAAATTGAACGAACTGGCGGTTTGGGATCAAACTTTGACGCGCCGCAGGCCACAGATGGGCCTTGGCCACTTCAGGGTCCGCCAACACCAGCACGGCCGTTTTTTTCGCCCCGGCAGCAAACAGTTGCGGATCCAGCCGGGACTGCGGCCGCCGTTGCTGGGCCTGATCCAGGCTCAGTGTTGACGCCTTGGCCGTCGTTGGGCTGGCACTGGTTTGCGGTACCAGTCCCGGAAATGCCTCGGGTTGCGGGGCAGCAAGTGCCGCCGAAGCGGCCGATGCGCCCGGTGCGTTGGTGGGCACGACAGGCGCCGACGCCCGATCGGCTTGATTAACCCACACCAGGCCACCCAGCAGCACGGCAACACCTCCGGCGAACAAAGTGAGACGGTTCGGTGTTGCCATGGCGTCGATCTCCAGGCTGAATCAACGCAGCGCTGCCGCAGAGGGCGCGTGCATATTGATGGCGCGAACAGCGTCCGTATCGTTCTCGATGCCCATGCGGATACCCAGCTCGTAGGTATACAAATTGGGCGAGGAGTAGAACGGATTGCCGTTGCCTGCCATCACCGTCGAGGCCCCACCAAAGCCGCGGCCAAATGGGGCATCGCCATCGCCCGTCGCGCCACCATGGTTCAGCCCCATGTTGTGGCCGAATTCATGGCGCATCACGTTGGTGCCGCAGCTGAGCGAGCCAGACGCCACCATGTTGAATCGCATGCGATAGCCCTCAAGGAAAGCCACGCCACAGCCATCCGCCGTTGAGTCATGGTAAACCGCAGCGGCGCCCAAATTGGTTCGTGCCGTTTGGATGACCGTGTCTGAGCGAGCTCCGGCCAGCACCGTACCCAAACCGGTACCCGGGACGGAGCGCTGCACAAAGCCGACCGGCTTGACATACAACTGCGCACCGGAGTTCTCCATGGCTTCGTTCGTCATGCGCACGCTCTCAAGCTGGCGCGCTTGTGCAGCCTGCACGCCCAGTTGCTGCGCCACCTCATCGCTGTAGGCCAACAACATGGTGACCAGAACGGTGTCACGCTGCCACTGTCGATTCGCGTCCAGCACAAAGCGAACTGTGTCGCCGGTATTGATTTGAACGGGCGTTGCAAATCCTTGCATCGGGCTGTTGGCAGACACGGAGAAACCAAATGTTGCGCTGCTGCGCACGATCACCTTGTCGCCAGGTTGACCGGAGGTGGGCAGCACAACTGACTTGACCCAGTTGCCGTCCGCCGAAACGTAGCTCGTCACGGGTGAATATGGCGCGGGAATGGTGGTGCCGCCGATCAGCTGCTGGGACACGTAGGTGGGGTTCGTGGCGGATTGCAAAACCCAGTACCCCTTGTCCTTGATGAAGAGGAACTCCAACTTGCGGGCACCGGTCAGGCCAAGACTCAACGTGCCCTTGTCGCGCCGGTTCGCGGTTGACACGTTGGTGCGCCAGTCAGCCGAGGATTGCAAAATGAGCTTGTCACGGTCTCCCGCGGTGGCGGGCAGGGTCACTGAATCCGTCCAATCGCCGTTTTGGTACACCACCTTGGTGAGTGGTGCGGCAGGTGTTGGAATCGTACTGCCAAATTGACGCGGCCCCATCGTCAGGGAAGGGGTAGCCAAGGGCGCCCAGCGTTGATCGCCGGATCGATACACAAACACATAGGTGTCACCCGCACGAATAGTCGTCGTGCCGGCAAACAAGAGGTTGGCCGTGTTGATCTTCGAGGGGTAGGTGGCCGAGGACCGGACCACCATCAACTGGTTGTCCTGGCCCTGGGTGGGCAATGTCACCGTGTCGACCCAGTCGCCGTCGGCCATTTTGAATTGAGTCACCTTGTTTGCCGTGGCCGGAATGACCGATGAACGAATCCCTTTGGGCGTCAAGGTCAGCGAGTCAGCATGCCACTTCTGGTCAGCGGCATCAAACACAAAGCGCATACTTTCACCGCGCCGCAACGAGGTGCTGGTGATGGGCACGTCACTGTTGCCCAGCATGACATTGGTGTCGAATGTGGCCTGATTGTTGATGATCAGTTGGTTACCACTCAGGCCGGATGGGGGCAGCGTGACCGAGGGAACCCAATCGCCGTCGTACAGCGAGAACGTGATGGATTCATTGCGGGTGGGGATGTTCCCGCTGTGAATGGCGGTGGGGGTGAGGTTGACAGCCTGGGCTGACAGCGAGGCAATGGCCATGGACATGGCCAACAGGGCTTTGATCACGATGGGTTCCTTTAATAGCAGTTATCGATCTGCAACGAATGGCGGCAGCGGCGCGCTGAGTCGGCACGTTTTCATTTCTTGCGGGTCGAAAGTGACATTTTGATATTATCAAATCTGGCATTTTGAGTGTATTGATCGGGCCTTAAGGCGTCCATCCCCGCGAGTGAGGGTTGTCTTTAAAGTGATACAAATGAACCTCTATTATTTTCAGTGCAGTTGCTTGCCTCGCCCTCCTCGGCTTCCCAAGGGATCGCAGGCAAGAGGCCTCGGGCCCAGAGTTGCACCGGGGCAACTTATCGATCGAAGATCAACCCGCAGACGGTTTGGATGCGCCGGTCAGAAACTGGGTGCGTGAGGCACGGCAAGTCAACAAGCGCTAATGGCCACAACGGGCCACTGAAAGCCGAGCAAGGCAACGGCAACGGCAACGGCAACGGCAACGGCGGGCAAGATGGCTCAGCCGCAAAGCACGGCGATGCGCAGCGGCATCGCGAGCAAAAACACATCCGATTTCAGCGTGACGGTCACGGGGGCCCGGCTTGAACGCCCCCGCCCAGACACTGCACGCTCACAACCCCAGCAGCGGCTCGCGGGTGTAGGACACGCCCATCATGTACGCCAGCATCAGCAGCGCGTAGAGATAGGCCAGGCTGCGGAATTCACCTTTGCCCATCGCCAGATAGGCACAGGCCGTGTAGCCGACCAGCGCCAGCAGCTTGAGTGCCAGCCACGCATCACGCAGCGGTGAGTAGTACAGCAGCACCCACAGGCTCAGGCCGGTCACGGTCAACAGGGTATCGGCACAAAACACCAGCACGCTGAAGCGGCTGTCCAGCGGCCAATTGGCGCCGAACTGGACCGCCAATCCCCGCACCAGAAACAGCAAGACGCTGAACCAGGCCAGGGCCACATGGGTCTGGCGCATGCCATCTGAAAACCAATCCATAACGTTCTCCTCACACGGTGAGAAGCTTGGTCAGTCGCCGGCTCGCTGTCAAGCCGCGTCCAGGGTGATCGCCCCGAAAACGAACCAGGCCCGGGCGATACGCCCCCCCTGCACCGCATACAAGGCCACCAACTCCATAGACCCCGGGCCTTCGGGAAAACTGCGGCGGATGCGCTCATGGTCGATCACCAGATCGCCCGCCACGATGCGGTTCACCAGCGTGGCATGCACCAAGGGGTCGGTAAAGCGTGCGGCAAAACGCTCACGCAGGGCCGCCGTGCCGCGCGCCAGCAGTGTGGCGGGGTGTTCGAATTGCTCGGCGTCATCGGCATAGATGGCCAGCAGCGCCTCCAGGTCTTTGGCGTTGTAGGCGTCGAGCTGCGCCTGGACGATCGCCTCCGGCGATGGGGTGGAAGAGATCGAATTCATCGTGAGGTGTCAGTGCCTGAACTTCATTTTCCAGCGCTCAACGGGAGGCGGCGCAGGCGTTCTCCTGTCAGCGCGAACCAAGCGTTAGCCAAGGCCGGTGCCACCGGCGGCACACCGGGCTCGCCCACGCCGGTGGGCGGCAGCTCGCTGGGCAAC
Organism: Roseateles koreensis; assembly: GCF_028595305.1. Classification (GTDB taxonomy): domain Bacteria; phylum Pseudomonadota; class Gammaproteobacteria; order Burkholderiales; family Burkholderiaceae_C; genus Paucibacter_A; species Paucibacter_A koreensis. The sequence goes on from NZ_JAQQXS010000019.1 coordinate 60,626, forward strand.
AGATGGGTTTCAATGCGCGGTGTCTGCGCCATCGTCAACAGCGGGTAGTCCGGAAAACTGCGCTGCTGCACAACGCCGCCCTGGATGTCGATGCGGCCAAACAGCGCCGCGCTCAAACCGAAGATCACGGCGCTCTCCAGCTGCTGCGCCACGATGCCGGGATTGACCACCTGCCCGCAGTCCAGCACGCTGACCACCCGCAGCACGCGAGGTCGCCCGTCTTGCGAACTCACCTCCATGACCTGGGCGTTGATGCTGCCAAAACTCTCGTGCAGCGCCAAGCCGCGCGCCACGCCCTGCGGCAGCGGCGTGCCCCAACCGGCTGCTTCGGCGGCCCGCTTCAACACAGCGGCATGGCGCGGCAGGCCGACCAGCAGGCCCAGGCGATAGGCCAGCGGGTCAGCCCCTGCAGCATGGGCCAGTTCATCAACAAAGCTCTCGGTGAAAAAAGCGTTGTGCGAATGACCCACCGAGCGCCAATTGCCGATGGGCACGCCGCTGCGCGTGGCCTGGTGCGCAATGCGCTGATGGGGAATGGCGTAGGGGTGGTCGAACAAGCCCTCGCTTGCGGTCTTGTCGGGCGTGTCGATCGGGCCGGCCAGGGCGGGCAGGACCCGCTCCATCCAGCGCGGCTGAATGGCATCGCCCGCGCTGCCCGCCAGCCAAGCCACGGCTTGGCCCTGCGCGTCCAATCCCGCTTGCAGAAAAGCAGCGCCAGCCGGCCGATAGAAGTCGTGGGTCATATCCTCTTCACGCGACCACAGCAGTTGCACTGGCACACCACCGGTGTCCATGGCCACGCGCACCGCCTGGGCCACATGGTCTACATCCAAGCGCCGGCCAAAACCGCCGCCGAGGTAGGTTTGGTGCAGCGTCACCGCGTCTTCAGGCACACCCGCCACCCGGGCAGCCGCCGCACGCGCCAGGCCCGGCACCTGGGTGCCCACCCACAGGGTCACGTGCCCGTCCTTGACCTGAGCGGTGCAATTCATGGGCTCCATGGTGGCGTGCGCCAAGTAGGGCGCCTCATACAGAGCCTCCACTTTGCGGGGCGCGGTGGCCAGCGCCAGGGCGGCATCCCCTTGCGACTGAAATACAAAGCCAGACTGGGCCGCCTGCCGTGCCTTGGCCGCTAGATCCGCCGCAATGACTGCAGTGTCAAGCGCGCCGGCCGGGCGTTGCTGCCACGCCATGTCGAGCGACTGCACCGCACGCAAGGCCTGCCAGCTGTTCTGCGCCACCACGGCCACCGCGGCGTCGCTGCCCGCCAGCGTACCCAGCTGCACCACCCGCAACACGCCCGGCATTTGCAGCAAGGCATTGACGGGAATGACCCCCGGGCTGCCCCCGAGGATGGGGCTGTGCCGCAAGGCGGCAAACAGCTGGCCGGGCTGGCGAACGTCAATGCCAAACCGGGCCGTGCCATTGACCTTGGCCTGCAGGTCCGAACGTGCAGCCGGCCGACCCAGCAATTGCCATTGCGCTGCAGGCTTGAGCCGCACCTCGCCGGGCGGAGTGGCTGCGGCCTCACGCGCCAGCTCGCCCAAGGTGGCATGCGGACCGGAGGCGTGGCTGACCACGCCGGCCTCCAACTTCAGTTCAGCCAGGGGCAACTTCCAGCGCAGCGAGGCGGCTACCAGCAATTGCTGGCGCGCCGTGGCTGCGGCCCAGCGCAAGGGCTCCCAGGCATCGCTCACGCTGCTGCTGCCGCCAGTCAGGTTGATGCCCAACTCGCGCGCCACCTTGGCCACCAGCCATCGGCTCAAACGTGCTGGGCGGGTCTCCTGACCGGGCTCGGTGCTGCGTGGCCCCAGCGGCAGGCTGCTGACAATGGCGGCCACGTTGCCATAGAAAGACTGGTAACCCGCTTGCTCCAGGCGCACCTGCTGCAAGGGCACATTCAATTCTTCGGCCACCAATTGCGCCAGGGCGGTGTGCACGCCCTGACCCATTTCGCTGCGATTCATGGCCAGGATGACGTGGCTGTCCGCATCGATCTTGATCCAGCCGTTCAAGGCCACGTGGCCGCCCACCAGGGCCCAGGCCGAGGCAGAACCCACACGGCTGCGCGGCGGCATGGCGCCCCAGCCCACCAGCAAGGCTGTAGCGCCGCCCAGGCCGCTCAGCAACAAGGTGCGGCGCTTCACTTGCGAGCTCCGGTCGAGGTCAGGGGGGCCGACGCCCGTTGTGCAGCCGCCTGTTTGATGGCGGCACGCACGCGCGGATAGGTGCCGCAGCGGCAAAGGTTGGTCATGGCGGCGTCGATATCGGCGTCGGTGGGATGACGGTTGTTCTGCAACAAGGCAGCCGCGGCCATCAGCATGCCGCTTTGGCAGTAGCCACACTGCGGCACCTGTTCGGCCAGCCACGCCAGTTGCAGTGCGTGGGGGTGGGCCTCGCTGCCCAGGGCTTCAACGGTGTGAATGCGCCGCCCTTGAACGGCCGACAGCGGCGTGACACAGGAGCGCACGGCCTGCCCGTCCACATGCACAGTGCAGGCCCCGCACGCCGCGATGCCGCAGCCGAACTTGGTGCCCGTGAGGTTCAACCCATCGCGCAGCGCCCACAACAAGGGCATGGCGGGATCGCTGGCATGGGCAGGCAAGGCCTGCACTTGATCGTTGACATTCAATTCCACAAACGTTCTCCCTGTGCCCAAGGCCCCCACCTGGGCGGGCCACGCAAGCGCGCAGCATAGCCGAGCACATTCCCACCGGCTGGCGCTCAAGCGACAATCCCGGCATCTCGACGATGCCTGCAGCTTGACTGCCCCCGACCATGAACGCCGACGCCACCGCCACTCCGCCCGCAATCGTCCACCTGCCCGCCAGCGGGGCGGTCGATTTGTGCTTCATCTTGCTGCATGGTGTGGGCGCCGACGCCGCCAGCATGGACCCCTTGCGCGAAGCCCTGCGGGCCCAGTACCCGCAGGCGGCGCTGGTGTCGCTCAACGGGCCGGTGCCAGCGCCCGGTGGCGGGCAGGCCTGGTTCGATGTTGACGGGCTGACGGCCGACTCGCTGACCGAGCGGCTTGACCAAGCCCTGCCGGAGTTGATTCAACGCATTCAATCCTGGGGCCTGCACTTCGAGCTCAGCGGTGAGCGCGTGGCGCTGGCCGGCTTCTCGCAGGGCGCCACGATGGCGCTGGAGGCCGCGCAGGCACAAGAGGGTTTGGTGGGCCGGGTGCTGGCGTTTTCAGGCGGCCACGCAAAGCGACCCGACCATGCGCCGCACGAGGTTTCCATCCACCTGCTGCACGGCATGGCAGACGCCCTCGTGCCGTATCAACCCGTGGTCACGATGGCGCGCACCCTGGTGTCCCTGGGCGCCGACGTGACGGCCGACATCTTGCCCGACATCGGTCATGAGCTGCACCCCACGCTGATTGAAAAAGGCATGGCGCAGCTGCGCACCTTTGTCCCCGCCCGCCTGTGGCGCGCTGCAGCGGCCGCAGCCGCCGAGCAAGACAAGAAGGCCGACTGAGCGCTTGCCGACGCCCTAAAGCTCAGTCCAGCGACACTTCCGTGCGGACGGTGCCGGCGCGATCCGCCGTGGCGCTCAGGGCCAGCCGCGTGCCTTTAGGCGCCCGCACCACCCACTCGCCCACCGCACGGTCGGCAGTCACCTCACGCTGAGGCAAAAACGCCTGCTGGCTGGACTTGGGCGCGTGGCCTTCGAGTTGCGGGCCCTCCATGCGCTCCTTGCCGCTAACGAGGGTGATGGTGGGATCGCCCGAGGGCAGGTGGATCTCGAACATCACGCCCCGCACCACCTTGCGCTCCAGCGCACGCTTGGTCACATAGGCCGGCAAATAGCCACTGTTGGCCACGGCCAAGCGAATGCGCCAGGTGTCAGGCCCCAGCGCCCGAACCTCGGTGCGCAGCAACTCCAACTTGGGCAAGGACAAGGTGATCTGGTTCATCCACGCCGGAAAGCGCGCCGCCTCGCGCTCGCGCAGCGCCGGTGGCGGATTGCGCCAGAAATTCATCTTGTCCCAACCGCCAATCTCAACGGCACCGAGTTGCGGATGCAAGAACGGGCGCCAGTCCACATGGGCTTGGCCGCCGCACTGCTCGTCGCTCCATTTGAGCAGCTTGAGGTCGTCTTCAACGGGATGGTCGCGGAACCAGTCGATCCACTTGTAGCCCTCGATGCCCGCCTCTTTATTGGGCGACCACAGTTCGACGACCCAGAACAGCGCGCCGAGGTGCTCGTACACCCAATCCTGCGTGCCGCTGGTCACCTCTTTCGGGTGGTATTTGAAATCATGCCAGATGCTGAGGGCCGGATAGCCGCTGTGCCGCTCACCCAAGGCGGAGAAGCGCTTGTAGGTCCACAAGTCCTCCGGCGTCATGTCGTCGTCACTCTGCGTACCCATGGGGCGCAAGATCACGCCGCTGTGGGTGTGATAGCTGATGGCGGCACCGATGTTCGGGTGGCTGGTGATGAAGTCCACCATGGCCCGCACCTCGGGCTCGCTGGTCGGGTAGGGGCCTGCGCCCAGTTGCTTGTACTCCTGCCGCCAGTCGCTCGGGAAGTTGCGGTTCAGGTCCAGGCCTTCGCGGTCTTTGTTGACAGTGACGGTCAGCCCATCGTGGTTCTTGATAAAGCCTTCGGGCATCAGGCGATAGTACTCACCGCCGAATTCACCGGGCTCGCGCGCCACCATCAAACGTGGCTCTTCGGGGTGTTTTTTGTAGCTGCCATGCGGATCGGGAATGCGCAAGGTCAGGATGCGGCCATCGCCATCCACGTCTTCAATCGTCAAGCCGTCCACCGGCGCTTCGTCAAAGGGATAAGGGCGTGTGGACGAGCGGATGTGGCGCGGCCGATCCGCCAGCGCCATTTCCGCACCGTCGGGGTTCAGTCGCGGCACCATGTACACCACGCGGGTGTCCAGCAACTGCGTGACTTCGGGGTTGATGCCATAGCCGGAGATCAAATGGTTCAGGTAGTACAGGCAAGCCGTGCTGGCCATCAACTCGGCCGCATGGATATTGCCGTCCAGCCAAAAGGCCGGCTTGTCGACATCTGCGCCTGTCACGGTATTGGTCAGCACCAACACCCAGATATCCCGCCCCTCGTAGCTCTTTCCGATGGAGCGCACTGACACCAGATTGGGCCGCGCTTGCGCGTAAGCGAAGAGCAACTCGGTCAGCGGCTCATAGCGATGGAACTCGTCAAAACGGGGGGTCGGCAGGTCAGCCATGAACACTCGCAAAAATTGGGCGAAGGCTCATTGTGCACAAAGGCGGGGCGCTGCGCAGTCCCTCAAAACACAAACCGGTGAATCAATCAGAGTGAAAGGGTTCGGCGCACCAATTTGCCGCACCGCAACATACACAGCAACACTCAGGCCAGCAGTTGGCCATCCACAAAAACCTTCAGCTCACCAGCTTGAAAAGCCACCCACGGCTCGTCACGCGTCAAGGGCTCGGTGGCGATCACCGCAACCTGGTCCCGCGCGGTGGTGTGGTCCGAAAAATCAACGCTCAAATCTTCGTCCTGCAACTGCACCCGCCCGAAGGGATGGCGCCGCAACAGGTAGTGGAGATGGGTCGAGCCATGCGCCCACAGGGCCTGGCCATTCGACAGCAGCATGTTGAAAGTGCCGTAGGCATTGAGCTGCGGCAGCAACTCGCGAAGGGTGTGGCTGAGCTCTTCGATGCTGGGTACGTCACAATGGGCTTTGGACAATTCCTGCATCAACCAGCAAAAGGCGCGCTCACTGTCGGTTTGGCCCACCGGCTTGAAGGCCGCATGCAGACGCGGATTGAAGTCCTTGAGATTGCCATTGTGGGCAAACACCCAGTACCGCCCCCACAGCTCGCGCTGAAAGGGGTGCGTGTTTTCAAGCGTGACCTCACCTTGCGTGGCTTTGCGGATGTGCGCAATGACGTTGTCGCTCTTGATCGGATATTCCTGCACCAGCTTGGCCAGCGGCGACACGCGTGCGCTGTGATGGTCGACAAAATGCCGCAGGCCCCGGCCTTCAAAAAAGGCAATACCAAAGCCGTCTTTGTGCTCCTGCGCCCGGTTGGCCAACCCGGTGAAGCTGAACATAACGTCGGTTGGTGTGTTGGCGTTGAGGCCCATCAATTGGCACATGGCGGCGGCGCTATCTATTCCAAAAACAGGCGGGAAAAGCCCTTGAGGCTGACCAGATGGCCCGGGTTGCTGGTCTCGTTGAGCACCCCGCTCATGCGCTGCAGCAGGCGCGGGCTGCGCTGCGCACGCCAGATCAACACATCCGCCAACCACGGAAAGGCATTGACGCGATTGGCACGCTGGTAGAGATCGAATTTTGGCTTCAATGCCCGCAGGCTTTGCTCATAGGCCTCACGCACCTGGCCCTCGGCCCAGCCCTGGCGGCGCCCCGCCAACAGCGCATCGGCCACCCGCATGCCCGTCTCCATCGCCTTGCCAATGCCCTCGCCAGTGAAGGAGTAGGTGCTGCCGGCCGCCTCACCGGTAACCATCAAACCCGGGCGGCTCCAGCGCGCGCCGGTCAAGGTGCAACGCAGCGGCGCGCCTTTGAGCTCGGACACCAACTGCCCCTCTCGCATCAAGGCCGCAGCGGGCTCATAGCTCTCCACAAACGCGTCAAAAATGGACCGCAGATTCAAGGCCTTCTTGCTGCCCTTGCCGCCCACCGCGCTGTGGCTGTCGGTGACACCCACTCCGATATTGAAGCAATCATTGGGCGCCGGAAAAATCCACCCATAGCCAGGGCGAACCGCCTTGCCCCAGACGATCTCCAGCGCCTTGATGCGCCCCACCATGGAGGGTGCATGCACATAACCGCGCAGCGCGACGCCACTCGGGGTGTGCCGCTCGCACATGCCTGCCGCGCCGAGTGCCTTGGGCACCGCGCCGGTGGCCAGAACCACCCATTCGGCCTGCACTTCCACCAACGCATCACCCACCTTCAGCAAAGCCCCGTTGACACGACCCTGCGCATCTTCCAGCGGCTTTTCGAATCGTGCCGGCGCCACGAATTGAGCCCCCGCATCTTGCGCAGCTTGGCACATCAGCCGATCCAGATCGCGCCGCGGCAAAACAGCCAATTGCCCCGGCACGTCAATGCGCCCACCGCGCGGCCCGACGCAGCCGACATGGCTCATATGTTGCGCCAGGCTCATGACTTGATCCAGCAGCCCCAATCGAGCCAGCGCCGCATGGGCATCGGGGATCAAGCCATCGCCACAGATTTTGTCGCGCCCTTGCGGCAGTTGATCGACCAGCAATACATGCCACCCCGCCTGCGCCAGCACGCGCGCGCACGCATTGCCCGCCGGCCCTGCACCGACAATTAGCACCTCACAGCGCTCTGGCACCGACTGCGGGTTGGGCATTTGCAGCGAAGGATCGACCACTGACATCAAAAAATTCTCCCAGGATGAAAGGGCATTTTAGGCAGCGCACCGCCCTTGCGGCGGCCGCGCCAAGCACAGACTCGCTGCGCCAAAGAAAAAAAGGGGAGCCGAAGCCCCCCCCTTTTGACGAATAGAACCCAGATTGGGTTCGACTCGCAACCCCGATCAGAACGTGAAAGAGCCGCTGGCGTACAGCGTGCGCATCATCGGGCTGGCATAACGTGGGTCGTAACCCACCTGGTGCCCCGATGAGTCACGCAACGACAGCGGAGGCGCCATGTTCAGCACGTTCTTCATGCCCAGACGGAACTCCAAGGCCTTGGTGTACTTGTACGAGCCCTGATAGTCCAGGGTGTAGTAGCTCGGCACATTCAAGGTGATCTTGGTGTTCAAACCGCTGGCCATGTCCCGCACGGTCTGGGTACGGTCGCGGTAGCCCGAACGCATGTTCAACACCAGGTTGTTGGTAAAGGCGCCCGTTTCCACGGTCAGGCTGGCACGCGAGATATTGCGGAAGGCCACCGTGGCGTCCTCACCGTAATGGCCCATGCTGTCGGTGAAGTCGTTGGACGTGCCCGGACGGGTGTACGACGCATCGATCAGGTAAGTGCCCGACCAACCGGCCGTGACGCGGCCAAAGTCCATCTGGAAGCGTGTCACCACGTCCCAGTCGATACCGCTGGTGTTCGACTGACCGATATTGGTCGATGCATTGATGTACGCGTAGTACGGCTGCAATTCGGCGGGCTGCTTGTACGTGGTGAACAAGGAAGCGTACTTGGCCGGGTCGGCAAACGCTTGGTTGGCCGACACCGCACTGACTGCGTCGGTGATCTTCACGGTCCAGTAGTCGGCGCCAATGCCGAAGGAGCTGGTCGGCTCGAAGCGCACACCCAGGGTGCCCTGCTTGGACTTCTCAGGCTTCAGCTGGTCATTGCCCCCCGACATCTGCGAGTACTGCGTCTTGCCGGCCTTGCACGCATCGGTCCCCGGGAACGGGCAGTCGTAGGCCGAAGCAGTCACGCCGTTGGCCACCAGCGGTTGCGCAATGTCCAGCATGCTGGGCGCCTTGAAGCCCGTGCCGTAGGAGCCGCGCAGCAGCACTGCGTTAGACAACTGATAGCGGGCCGACAACTTGTAGGTCGCAGCGCTCTGACGATCGCCCACGGTCTTGTTGTTCAAGCTATCCTTGATGGCGCTGAAGGTGTCATAACGGCCTGCGGCGGTCAGCTCAAACGCTTTGCTCAGGGGCATCAGCAATTCGACAAAGGCGCCAGCGTTGTCACGCTTCATGTCGTACGGTGTGGTGGCCGCGTAGTTGTAGATGTCGCCATTCACGGCAGCTTCAGACGGCGTGCGCTTGAAGTGGGTGTTGTGGACATCGCCACCAACACCCAGGCTGGCCGCGCCGCCAGGCAGGTTGAAGATCTCGCCCGAAGCGCGCACATCAGCGCCCGTCAGGGTGGTGGTTTCATTGCGAACCGTGCCATGGAAGATGGAGTTTGCAATCAACTGCTGTGTGGCCGCGCTTTGATTGCCCGCCACTGCGAAGGGATCAAAGCTGACGTTCTTCACCATGTTGGTGAATTCGGCCGTCTTGAAATAGCCGCCCACGTATTGCTCGTTGATGGCGTTTTCGGACCAAGTCAAGGCACCGTTGATGTTCCAGGTGCCCACTTCAGCATCAGCGCCAACGACAAAATGCTTGGAGTCAGTGATGCTGCGCGAATCACGCGTGCCGAAGTCCTGGGCGCGATACAGCGCCTGAACAGTGCTCACATTGGCCAGCTGGGTGGCCGACAAATTCGGCGCCACATACTGGGTGAACAGGCTGGAGCTGGTCGGGATCGTCACCGGCACCGGGTTGGGCGCAATGCGAGCGATCAGGTTCAAGCGTGAGTAAGCGGCGTCAGAGAACAGCGTCAAGGCGTTGTTGACCTTGAACTGCCCCGTGGCGAACAGGGAGTCCGTCTTGGATTCAGGGAAGATGTCGATCGTGCTGACAAAGTCGAACGCGCACATCTGACTGACCGAGGTCGCCGACGAGCTGTTGTTCAGACTGTAGAAATTGTTGGCCGCGCAACTGCCGTTCGACTTTTGATAAGGGTTGAACGAGTAGACCGGCAGCTTGGAAGCCTTGTTGAAGGTCACCTGCGCATTGGCCGGAACCGCAGAAGTGCTGGTGCGATCGTAAACATAACTCTTACCGTCCAGGGTCACTGGCAGGTAAGCAGTTTTGGCAAAGCTGCGGTCACCCGACTTCAGCTGTTGCTGGTCGTCGTGGCGATAGGTGGCGACAAAGTTGAAGCGGTCCTTGTCCAGATCGCCCATGCCGTAAGTGATGCTGGCATTGGACGACCGGCCGCCCCCTTCCAGCGGTACATTCATGCGCGCTTCCACGGTACCGCCCTGGACATTGCGCTTCAGCACAAAGTTGACCACACCGGCAATGGCGTCTGCGCCATACAGCGCCGATGCGCCGTCAGTCAGCACCTCGACGCGCGCAATCGCGCTCATCGGGATGGCGCTCAAATTCACGCCGTTGCCCGAACCGGTCGGCGCCACACGGCGGCCATTCAAGAGCACCAGGGTGTAAGACTCACCAATGTTGTGGATCGAAGCCGACGCAAAACCACCCGAATTGGAGCCGATGGCCGTGTCTGAAATCGAGAACCCCTGCATGGCAGGCAGCTTCTGAATCAATTCGGCCACGCTGGTTGCGCCCGTGCGCTTGATCTGCTCTTCCGAAAAGATCTGGACCGGCAAAGCGCCCTCGGCAGCAATACGTTTGATGCTCGAACCGGTGATCTCGACACGCTCCAACTGCTGCGCATCTTGTGGCTGCGGCGCCTGCTGAGCATGCGCGGACAAAGCCACGACGGCGAAAACTGCGGTGCTGACCGCGCTGAACTTGCAGTTCTTCAACAACATAAGTTAGATGTCCTCGGGGATTGGTGGACCAAAAAAAGCAATCGCGCCAACCCACCCCCGTTGTGAGGAAGCGGCTTGGCGCAATCACGCTAGGCGTCGCGACTTTAACGATTTATTTGCACGCCTTTGCAATTCGGAAACATTTGTCACCGGAATGCAACAAGCCGCGCCGGATCGCGGAGGAGAGGCGACGGCTGCATCGCCGGACTGGGCGATTGAGGGCATGGCAAGGGCGTTTGGGGGTCTTGGAGCAGCGAGCGGAACCGTTGCACTCCATTCGAATTTCTGCGACCGAACCTATTTGATAACAAATCATTTGATTGGCACTCATTCAAACCGAAGCAAGGTGCCGTTGAGACGTGCCTCATCAAAATCCTTCGCCAACCTTCCACACCAAACAAATCAAACTACGCTCAAATAACTAATTATCAACACCGCATATATCAAGTCATTTAGATTCACCTCAACATTGCAAAATTTAATCAAATAACAAATTACCTAGACGCATCAACAACTCGAAGCCCACAAAGTCTTTCTAATAACCGCATATCAATCAACAGTGAACACTTAATTTCCCTTGTGCTGCAGCGGCAACACGGGCAGTGACATAGGGGTATAGCCTTCATGCTTCGACACCAAGAATAAAGGTGGGCACTCCTGGAACGAGGATGCCACGCCCACCATGACCAAAGAATGGATGAAACCACTCAAACTCAAAAATATTGAAGGCGGCCCTCAGTCATAAAAATCCATTAGCCATTCATCAAACAGTAGTCAACCATTTAATTAATAAGTCCATCACCACAACACAAACTCCAAAAGAGGAATCAAAATGTTCAAAAAGCAAACTCTGGCCAAAAGCCTACAAATCGCTTTTAGTGCGACAACAATTTGCTGCGCAGCTACCCCCTACGCCCTTGCGCAGTCGACTCCGCCTCAAATTATTGAACGTATCGAAATCACTGGCTCACGAATTCGTCAGATTGACAAAGAAACTTCGCAACCCATTGTGAAGATGACGCAGGCTGACATCCAAAAAAGCGGCTTGGTGACGGTGGGAGACCTCATCAATTCCATGACGGCGGCTGGATCGCCTGATTTCAGCAAAGGCTCTGTACTGACATCAGATCGCGAGCAGGGCGGTCAATACGCCAATTTGAGAAATCTTGGCTCCGAACGGGTATTGGTTCTGGTCAATAGCCGGCGCTGGACTCAAACGGTGGGCGGCTATACCGACATGTCCACCATTCCGTCCTCGATGGTTGATCGCATTGAAATATTGAAGGATGGTGCGTCCGCCATTTACGGCTCCGATGCCATTGCAGGCGTGCTCAACATCATTCTGAAAAAGAACATGGATGGGGGTTTCGCTAGTACTTATATAGGTCAGAACCAAAAAGGAGATAACCGCACCCAGGATTTCAACTTCAGCTATGGAGGTGGCAGCGAAAAGGCATCAATAATGTTCGCCTTCAGCTACAACAAGACCGAACCGGTTTGGTCCAAAGATCGAAACATCACCAGCACCACGTTTGGACCTGACCACGTCGGCGATGGGTTCGGAACAGGTCCATGGGGGCGCATCCGCCCGGTCAACTCATCTGGAGCCGCAGACACCAAAGGGTTCAACTACGTGTTGAACCACACCGGCGGCGCATGGGGTGATGGCACTGGGGTCGATGCGCGCAACCCCGCGAATTACCACACCTATGCTGGTGCAGCCGAGGACAAATTCAACTCGACTTCTCAGATGATGTTTCAATCCGGCACAGAGTTGAAATCAATATTCACAAAGGGTACGCTGGAGTTGACGCCAACCCTGCACTTCAGTTCCACGGCCATGTTCGCTGACCGCTCATCTGCCCGACAAATCGCGGGCTATCCCCTCAACAGTGGCAGCCAACCCGATTACAAGGTTTACATTGACAAAGACAGCTATTTCAACCCCTATGGCAATGGGGTGGCGGGCGCGGGAAATGGACAAGACCTATTCTTCTATCGCCGAACCATTGAAGTGCCCCGTGTCTCAAACAACAATAACAAAACCACGCATTTCGACGCTGGGCTTGAAGGTGATTTGAGCATCGCCGGCAAACCATGGACTTGGAACGCCGGGCTCAATTACAGCGTCTGACCTGCAATACCTCGCCAACCCGCATGAACACTGGTGATTTGGGGTGAATGCCGATGGTCGGAACTCCCAGGAAGATATCCAATCGATATTGATTTCTGGGAGTTCTGGAGGGGC
>NZ_JAQQXS010000002.1:0-383758 GCF_028595305.1 Roseateles koreensis
GCTCAACGGCGCCATGGCCCACCAGAATGTCCGTCGCATTCAACTCGCTCCCTAACGGCGCAGACAGAGACGACCTCGTTCAGCCACACGCTGGGAAAAACGAATTTTGCAGGTCCGACTATTCAGTTGCGCTTCAGGGAAGTTCTGCGAGTGCACGAAGAAACACTCAAGGAACTTCAGGAAGAAATTGAAGTCGCCAGAAGGGAATCACAGAAGAAATGATGCCTTCCGCCAATCATTTGGCAGATGAAGAGCGCCGAGCGCGCTCTTTTTCAAATGCTGAAAAATACATAGTTCTTGATTCAACTTTTATCGACGAATCAAGTTACAAAAGAAGACTCCTAGCCTGCCTTAATAAATCCACAAAGGGCAAGCTCGAAAGGTCATTGGAAAAAACCATATGCGAATTAAACTACTACGGGGCAGCCGCCATAGCAGGGGAATTCACTAGACGGAAGATTCCACCCTGCTTTCGCGGCATTCAAAACATACATCAGAGATACCTAGACAATCCTGAGGCACGGCTAATTCTCCTTAGGGCAGACATCCAGTGGATTCGAGCCATGTACCCCAACCATGTACCGGAATGGGATCGGCTCACGCCACTATTCGCTCGACCCGAATTGCCAGAGAAGTTGCTTCTATATCTGCATCACGATGGACGACGCGTCGCCGGTCAAATCGCAAAGGCTCTAGGGCTTGACGCTGGTCAGCAAAGAGAGTGCGCTTACGTTCAAACTTTGGATGTGCAACGATGGCGGCACCGTCTTTACCGGCGGCTACCACTTGCGAAGGGGAAAATTGAGGAAGGCATTCGAGCGGCCGACAAGCGCCCGCCTACCGCGCAAGATGCCACCATTGCACGTAGAACCGACCTTTGGCTTTGCGCTGAACTGGCCGGATGGAAGCCGCAGCGAACCAGTGAGCTGTACGCCCGGCTAACAGCGGAACAGCTTACAAGGCAAGCGGTAGCAAAGCAGCTACCGAAGTTACCCAGAATTCGTCGCTCTGATGGTTTTTAGCCTACTTGGTACCCCGCTCCCGAACAGAAGTTCGGGTGTACTGGTCACCCCCCAATTTACCTATAGAAACCGGGGGTGACAGAGCAGCAGAATTCTACGGGTGACTAGCTTCGCAAAGTTGTCACCCCCAAGGTAGAAATACAGAGCTAACCAACGACCCGGAAGGCAGGTCGCCACCCCTGTTGGAAATGTTGCCTATTCGGGCTTGTTGAGCTCGCGAAGGCTTACGAAAAGCGCCAGGCTGAGTGCGATTAACGCGGCCCCTCCCGGCAAGACCACCTTGAGCCAACCTTGTGCTGAGCCGGTATAGGCAGCATTCGTGACCTTCATGCAGTCATAGTTGAGCTTATATTCCTGACACGCCTTCTCGTGAATCGCCAAAAGTCGTTGACGCTGCGGCTCATAATTTCCATCTCCAATGGCTGTCAAGATCGCAAACAGTGCAAAAAGAATCCAAGCTGTTGAAACCTTCATAAGTCCCTCCTGAGTGTTGAACTCAGAAGTCTAGCTCGCCGGCGACACATAACGCCATATTTAGACGGCAAGACAAACCCTCATTGGGCAGATGAACGAAGTCCTAGATGCTCGGACGATGCGGGAAGGCATTGCACCCATCAACTAGAAGCGTCAGCCGAGCTTCCTTATGGACTAAACCCGTCGCCGCGATTTCTGCTGGCCTTGCAAAAGTGTCACGGAAGGTGTCACAGCTACGCAGACAAAGAAAAAGGGTTAGCTCCTTAACAGAGCTAACCCTTTGATATAAATGGTCGGAACGGTGGGATTCGAACTCACGACCCCTTGCACCCCATGCAAGTGCGCTACCAGGCTGCGCTACGCCCCGACGGTGTTTCATTTCTGAAAACAACTGACGCCAAGTATACCCGCACGCAACGCGGCGAGAAAGCAACTGTTGATCTTGACGTCAACCTCCCGAAAGTGCCGCTCAAAAACTCAGTGGCTCAAAGATAGGGGCCTGACCGGCTGCCATGCCGGGAACGCCCAGAGCTCATGCGGCGCCCGCTGCCAGAACCACTTGAACGGTGGGAGGATGAAGCCTGCGAGTGATGGGGCCGTGCGGAAACGCCCACCGGTTCGGTGAACCCCGCTGTTGCCCGTTGCGCCACACCCACGGACCCTGCATCGCCGGCACGGCCATCATGCATCGCATGGCCAGATTGGCTGACGTAAGCAGAATGGCGCAACGAGTCGCGTCGCTGCTGCCGGCGAGCCTGCATGCGCAGCATCGACATCAGGCCTGAACCCACCGCGTAGAGGCCAACGGCCCCCAAGGCCCAGGGCAGCAACTCGTACGCCAACTGCACCGCCATTGCCGAAGCCTGCCCGTTGGAAAAACGAGAGGCAGAAGAACCCGCCGAACCGCCCGCTCCCTGCCCGCCAGCATCAACCGCGAACTTGCCTTCGCCCTCGTAGGTGATCCGCTTTTTCTCGGCGTTATTTTCGGCGTTACGGCCTTCTGGATTTTCGAGGATCAGGCTGTTTTTGATCTGCCCCAACTCGTCCCGCAACCCCTTCAAGGTTTCGCGCTGATCTTCAGACAACATGCCCTTGACCGTCTCGCGCAGGCTGCCTTCAGCCGCCATGTCCGGCGCATGCGCATTGCGATCAACCAGGGGCGCAGAGGCGGCCGACGGCGCAGACGCAGTGCGGCCCGCTGAATTTGCCGGGGGCGCGCGGCCAGCAACAGACGCCGATGAAACCGACGTGGCAGAAGATTCCGCATGCGAAGAACGCGCCGGGCGCATGGCTGGCACCATATTCAAGCCCGGCGGCAGAATTGGCTCCTGCGCCTCCATCTCCAAGGGACCAGGTGCTGCCGGGGACTCCCCTCGCGGCATGTCTTTGAGCACGGGGCCGGCCTTGACGGCAAGCACGACCATCATCAAACCTAACCCTTGGATCACACGGTGGCAATTTGTGGCATTGAATGACATCCAGCCTCTCCGTTCTCTAATTGCACCATTTTGCACTCGCCGCAAGGTAAAACAAACCATTCCTCCCCCGTAAACAGGCGGTCGGTTCAACCCGCACGAAACATCTGCCGCCAGGCCGACGGGGTCACGCCGAAGGCCGCTTTAAAGTGCTGCCGCAACAGGCCGGCCGAGCCGAATCCAGCCGAAGCCGCCACCTGCTCGATCCCCCCGTCCCCCGATTCCAGCAGGCGCTGCGCCAAGGCCAGGCGTTCACGGAGCAGCCACTCCCCCAAGGTGCCGCCGGTCAACTGACGAAATTGCCGGGTGCAGGTACGGCGACTCATCACCGCCCGCTCAGCCACCTCATCCACATCCCAGGGATGAAGCAAATCGGCGCGCAAAAGATCCAGCACCCCCGCCAGCCGAGAGCCTCTCGCCGTGGCCGGCATGGCCTGCTCAATGAACTGTGCTTGACCACCCTGCCGGTGCGGCGGCACCACCAACCGACGCGCCACCCCGTTCGCCACCGCATGGCCGCATTGGCCTCGCAGTAGATGCAGGCAGGCATCGATGCCGGCGGCTGTGCCTGCGGAGGTGAGCACGTCCCCGTCGTCGACATAAAGCACATCAGGCGCCACCTCAACATCAGGAAAGCGTGCAGAAAAGTCTTGGGCATAGGCCCAGTGCGTCGTGGCGCGCCGCCCTGTCAGCAAGCCGGCCTGAGCCAGCACATAAGCCCCCAAACACAGGCCCACCAACCGCGCACCCCGTTTATGCGCAGCGCGCAGTGCCGCCAACAGAGCCGGCGGTGCCTGCTCGGCGGGGTCCCGCCAACTGGGCACGATCACGGTGTTGGCACGCTTTAGTCCTTCCAGGCCGTGTTCAGGCATCACGGAAAAGCCAGCAGTGGTGCGCAAGAGGCCAGGCTCTATCGCACAGACGCGCAGATCGAACGGCGAAGCAACCGGCTGCGATTCACCGAACACCACACAGGGCACGGACAGATGAAACGGGCTGATCCGGTCAAACGCAAGAACGGCAATTTGATGCCGAGATGAACGAGGTGAACGTTTCAATGGCTTCGAATGCGTCAATTGCAGCACAACAGGCTCCCAGGGTTGGTCAGTCCAGGCCGCCCGCGCAGGTGGGCCCGTTTGTCTTCCATATTGGCCCAATATTGTCGAACAATGTCATTCGGGCCACTCGTCACCCGAGAGAATAGTTTCAACAATGAGTCCTCATTCACCCCCTGACACCGAACAAGGACCCACCATGAACCCGACCACGGCACTGCTGATCATTGACATCCAGAACGACTACTTCCCAGGCGGCGCGTTTGAACTCTGGAATGCTGAGGCCACCCTTGACCGTATCGAGGCTGCCGTGCACAAAGCGCAGGCCTGCCAGATCCCCGTCATCTTGGTGCAGCACGTGGCCAAGGCCGGCAAGGGGCCCGCACCCTTCTTCAACGCTGGCACCGCCGGGGTGGCGCTGCACCCGCGCATGCTCGCCGCCGCACCGGGGGCACCGGTGGTGATCAAGCAATCAGCTGACAGCTTTCACGACACCAACCTGGATGCGTTGCTCAGCCAACTCGGCATCAAGCGCCTGCTGGTGTGCGGCATGATGACGCAGAACTGCGTGGCCTTCACCGCGACCTCGAAGCCGGCGGAGAAGTACGCCGTGCAGATCGTGTCCGACTGCTGCACCACCGTGAGCGAGATGCTGCATCTCATTGCGCTGAGCGGCGTGTCCACCCGAATCCCGCTGTTGAGCAGCGCCGAAGCCTTCTGACCTGGCGGCGACTCATGTGTCGCCGCCTCACCACCTCTCGGCCTCTCCGCCTCTTGGCCAAGGGCCCCTGAGGCGGAAATCAGAAATGAATGCCCTTCATCATCTGCTGCATCGCCATGGCTTCGGCCGACAATTGCGACTTGCCGCCCTTGGCACCTTTGGCGGCATCGCTGTCGGGGAACATGCGGAAGCTGGTGTTCATGATGATTTGCGCCACACGCGGCATCAATGAATGAACCAGTTCGCCAAACACGCCCAGGCGCGTGGCAATGCGCGCGGGCTTGTTGATGCAGGCGTCCACCACCATGTCCGCCGCTTGCTCGGGGCTCAAGGTGGGCACGTTGTTGTAGAGCTTGGTGGGCGCGATCATGGGCGTGCGCACCAGAGGCATATTGATGGTGGTGAAGGTCACGCCCAGGTCGGCGTACTCGCTGGAAGCGCAGCGCGTCCACGCGTCCAGCGCGGCCTTGCTGGCCACGTAGGCAGAAAAACGCGGCGCATTGGTCAGCACGCCGATGCTGGAGATATTCACCACATGGCCGCGCTGCTTTTCCACCATGCTCGGTAGCAGGCCCATGGTGACGCGCAGGCAACCGAAGTAGTTCAGTTGCATGGTGCGTTCATAGTCGTGGAAGCGGTCGTAGCTGTGCTCGATGGCACGCCGGATGGAGCGGCCCGCATTGTTGATGAGGAAGTCCACGCCACCGAATTCTTTGGTCACCCAGGCCAGCATTTCCGCGCAACTTTGCTCGCTGCAAATATCCGCCGAATAACTGTGTACTTGCGCTTGCTGACCGGCAGCGGCGCGGATCTCCTGAATGGCCTCGTCCAGCTTGCCCGCATCGCGTGCGCAGATGAGTGTGATCGCACCCGCCTCCGCAAATCGCTTGGCCACCGCCAGGCCGATGCCGGAGGAGCCGCCGGTCACCAGCACCACCTTGCCACCCACCGTGCCCTTGAGGCTGTGGTCGACGAACAGGGCGGGGTCCAGGTTGCGCTCCCAGTAGTCCCACAAACGCCAGGCATAGTCGTCCAGGCGCGGGCAGGACACGCCGCTGCCCTTCAAGGCAGCATCGGCTTCTCGGCAATCAAAGCGGGTCGGGTAGTTGATGAAGGTCAGCAGGTCTTCGGGCAGGCCCAGGTCCTTCATCACCGCATCGCGGATGCGTCGCACCGGCGCCACGGCCATCAAGGTTTTCTTGACGCTGCGGGGGATGAAGCCGAGCAAGGCTGCGTTGATGAACAGGTTCATCTTGGGCGCATGCGCCGCACGGGAGAAGATGTCCAGCACATCGCCCACGCGGTAGCCCTGCGGGTCGACCAAATGGAAACAGCGCCCGCTCATCTTGGCCTGATGGCTGAGGGCATCCAGCGCGTTGACCACAAAGTCCACCGGCACGATGTTGATGCGCCCGCCTTCCAGGCCGATGGCGGGCATCCACGGCGGCAAGATCTGGCGCAGGCGCTGGATCAGCTTGAAGAAGTAGTACGGGCCATCGATCTTGTCCATCTCGCCAGTGCGGGAGTCGCCCACCACCATGGCAGGTCGGTACACGGTCCAGGGCCGTTTGCACTCCTGGCGAACGATTTTTTCGCTCTCATGCTTGGAGCGGAAATAGGGGTGATCCAGCCCTTCGGCTTCGTCGAACATGTCTTCGCGAAACACGCCCTCATACAAACCCGCGGCAGCAATGGACGAGACATGATGCACATGCCCAGCATCGATGGCCTGGGCCAGGGCAACCATATGGCGCGTGCCGTCGATATTGGCCGTCATCTGCGAGGCCGCATCGGCCTCCAGGTCGTACACGGCAGCCAGGTGGTAGACGTGGTCGATCTGGCCTTTCATCCGTTTGATGTCTTCGGCACCAACGCCCAGCTTGGTCGCACCCAGATCACCTTTGACCGGAATCGCGCGGGCCTTGCTCACGCCCCAGAATTGCAACAACTCGGGCAATTTGTCCCAGCTTTGTTCACGCAGCAAGAAATGAACGGTGCTGCCACGGCGCGCCAACAATTTCTTCACCAGGCGCTTGCCAATGAATCCGGTGGCCCCGGTCACGAAATACTGCATCGAAATCTCCATATGATTATTCTTCGGTTTCAATTCTTGACCATCCGCGCGGCGTACCAAGTGCACGCTTTCCCGAAGGGGCAGCCCGCATTCTCGTGTTCCCAACAATGCAGGGGCGCACAAGGTAGGTAGAGCGCACTGCCTAGTCCGCAGGCGCGCAAAACAATCGACGACGGACCTATAGTCAGGGTAGGCACTCGAACACGAGTTGCGTCCCAGCAAGCCCTCCGTCAATACAAAGGACACAGAACATGGTCAAGAAGCTTCAGAAAATGGCTGCCAAGAAAAACGCCAAGGCCAATAGCCCGCTGGCCGGCGCTTTGGGTAGCGCAATTCCTGCGGGCCTGTTGGACGGTCACCTCGCCCAAAGCATCAAAGACTCGGCGCAGCAAATTTGGGCAGCGGGTCTGGGCGCTTTTTCAAAAGCACAAGGCGAAGGCGGCAAAGTGTTTGAAGCCCTGGTGAAAGAAGGTGTCAACTTGCAGAAGAAAACGCAATCTGCCGCTGAAGAAAAGCTCGGCGGTTTGGCCAGCAAGGTTACCGGCATGGCCGGCGATGTAGGCAACAAGGCCGGACAACAGTGGGACAAGCTGGAATCCATCTTCGAAGAACGCGTGGCCCGCGCCCTGAAACGCCTGGGCGTGCCCTCCGCCAAGGATGTGGCTGAACTGGTTGAGCGCCTGAATGCACTGAGCGACGCGCTGGGCGTTCCCGCCAAGGCCGCGGCCAAAACCAGCAAGCCAGCCACCAAAGTGGCTGCAAAAGCAGCCGCCAAAGCCCCCGCCGCCAAGCCCGTGAAAGCCGCTGCAAAAGCAGTGGTCAAGGCCCCTGTGAAAGCAGCAGCCAAGCCTGCCGCAAAACCCGCCACGAAGAAAGTGGCGACCAAAGCGGCCCCAGCGACAGCACCCGCCGCCAAGGCACCGGTCAAGCGCGTTGCGCGCAAAGCCGCGGCGCCCGCTGCAGCGGCTCCGGCAGCCGAAGCCAGCAGCACCAGCACCGCAGCTTGATTGCAGAGCCAGCGCTGAGCTGAAGAAGCGGCGCCGGCATCCCACGGGCCCTGCAAGTACTTCGCTGAATACGAGGTACTTGCAGGGCCCGTTTCATTGCGGGTCGCCGCTGATCAGATCAAATCAGGTCAAGCGAGATAGCGCGCCTGCAGATGGGCCTTGAAGTGCGCGGGGTTCAGCGCTTCACCGCTGGCGCGGCGCACCAGCTCTGGCGTTTCCCAGCGGCTGCCCTGGCTCCAGATGTTGGCGTTCAACCAATCAAAAACAGGCTGCAAATTGCCAGCCGCGATCTGCGTATCCAAGTCGGGCACGCTCCGACGCAGGGTGGCAAACCATTGGGCGGCGTACATCGCGCCCAGCGTGTAGCAAGGGAAGTAGCCAAAGGCGCCACCGCCCCAATGCACGTCTTGCATGCAGCCGTCCTTGAAGTTGCCGCGGGTGTCCCGGCCCAACAACTCCATCATCTTGGTATCCCACAGCGCTGGGATGTCCTCGCACTCGATCAACCCTTCCATCAAGGGCCGCTCAATTTCGTAGCGCAAGATCACGTGGGCGGGATAGGTCACTTCATCGGCATCCACACGGATCAAGCCGGGTTGTACCCGCGTCAGCAAGCGGTTCAGATTGCCGGGCTCAAACGCGGGCTGCGCACCCAGATGCTGAATCACCAAAGGACTCAGCAATTGGGCAAACGCGGGGTGGCTCCCCAGTTGCATCTCGAAGCTGAGGCTTTGACTCTCATGCAAGCCCATGGAGCGGGCCTGCGAAACCGGTTGTGTGATCCAGTCCCGCGGGCGGTTCTGCTCGTAGCGGCCATGGCCGGTTTCGTGGATGGTGCCCATCAGGCTGGGCAGAAAATCATCCTCGCGATAGCGCGTGGTCATGCGCACGTCCTCAGGCACGCCGCCACAAAAGGGATGTACGCTTTCATCCAGGCGGCCCGCTTCAAAATCAAAGCCCATCAGCCGCATAGCGTCGAGTCCGAGCGCACGCTGCGCCGCCTTGGGAAACGGGCCTTGCGGACGAATCAGCAGCTCTTGCGCCTGGCGCACCTGCACGTCGGCAATCAAGCCCGGCAACCAGCTGCGCAGGTCGCCAAACACCCGGTCCACCTCGCTGGCACGCATGCCGGGTTCGTATTGATCCATCAACGCGTCGTAACGCGATAAACCCGTGGCATCCGACAAGCAGGCCGCCTCTTCCCGGGCCAGCTTGACCACTTCACGCAGGTTGACCAGATAGCCTGCCCAGTCATTGGCCTGTCGCTGCGTGCGCCACGCGTGCTCGCAACGCGAACGCGCCAGAGATTTGGCCTCGACCAAGCGCTGCGGCAGCGCATTGGCTGAGCGCCAGACCCGCTGCATTTCACGCAGATTGGCGCGCTGGTGCTCAGACAAAGGTTCTTGTTCAGCCGCCTCCAACAAAGCTTTCAAGGCCGGGTCCGTCGCCAGTTGGTGCAGCAAACCGCCCATTTCAGCCAGCGCCAGCGAGCGTGCATCGCTCCCTTTACTCGGCATATTGGCGGATTGATCCCATTCCACGATGTGCTGCATATGGCCCAGGTGATGCAGGCGCTCGTGGCGCCGCTGCAAGTCAAGATAAGCGGGTGTGCTCATGGTTAATCTCGTGGTGAATCAGTCAAGAGGAGCGGCCGCAACGCGAAAGGGTTACGCATCGCCAAGCACGCGTGGCATTGTGGCCCGAGGCAAGCGCTATCACACGGCCGGGTCAGGGTGGGAAAACCCAGACCAGGGCCGCCGTCATCATGATGTAGCGCAACAATTTGCCCACCGCCATATAGGCCACGCAAGGCCAGAACGGCAGGCGCAGCCACCCGGCCACGGCGCACAGGGGGTCGCCCACGACAGGCAACCAACTCAGCAGGCAGGCCCTCGCCCCGAACTGCTCCAACCAACGCAAGGCCCGCGGATGCGGTGGCGCCTTGTGCCGGGCGTGCTCATAGACCTGCTCCACACCCAAACCCATCCACCAACTGATGACGCCGCCCAGGGTGTTGCCCATCGTTGCCACCAAGATGGCCGGCCAAAACATGGACGGATCGGCCTTGACCAGCAGATACACCGCCGGCTCCGACCCCAAGGGCAGCAGGGTGGCCGACACCAGCGCCACCAGGAAAACCGCAACCAAGCCGACCTGCGGCACGGCCAGCGCCAGCAGCAGCGCCTGAATTTGCGTGTCGAGAAAATGTTCCATGCCGGGGATTATCAACAGCCTCCCGGCAGATGCCGGCGGCCAGCCAGCTATAATCTTGCCTCATTTTTGTGCATTTCATCGGCAGCCTGCCGACACCCAAAGCCTGGTCGGGCTGGCCCTTGCGGGCGGGGTGATGCAGTCCCCCGGGTTCACCCTTTGCTGTCTTCTTACCCTTCGCACGCCGCATGAGCTCCGCTTCGCCGCCCCTGCAAATCGGCGCCCACACACTTGCCAATCGCCTCTTCGTGGCGCCGATGGCCGGCGTGACGGACCGTCCGTTTCGCCAGTTGTGCCGCCGCATGGGCGCGGGCTATGCGGTCAGCGAGATGGTGACCTCGCGCAAGGACTTGTGGAACAGCCTGAAGACCTCGCGGCGCGCCAACCACGACGGCGAGGCCGGGCCTATCGCCGTGCAAATCGCGGGCACCGATGCCCCCATGATGGCCGAGGCCGCCGCCTACAACATCGACCGCGGCGCCCAGATCATCGACATCAATATGGGTTGCCCGGCCAAGAAGGTCTGCAGCAAATGGGCGGGCTCGGCGCTGATGCAGGACGAACCTCTGGCGCTGGACATCATCCGCGCAGTGGTCGAAGCCGCCGCGCCACATCAAGTGCCCGTCACCCTCAAGATGCGCACAGGCTGGTGCGACAGCGAGAAAAACGCGGTCCGCCTGGCTCAGGCGGCTGAAAGCGCCGGCGTGCAAATGGTGACGGTGCATGGCCGCACCCGCGAGCAGGGCTACAAGGGTGCGGCTGAATACGCCACCATCGCCGCCGTCAAAGCCGCGCTGCGCATCCCCGTGGTGGCCAATGGAGACATTGATTCACCTCAAAAAGCCCACCAAGTGCTGGCCCAGACCGGCGCCGATGCGCTCATGATCGGGCGCGCCGCACAGGGCCGCCCCTGGATCTTCCGCGAGATCGCCCACTACCTGGCCACGGGCGAAACCCTGGCCGCCCCCACCGTACAAGAGGCCAGCGACTGGCTGATTGAACATCTGCACGAGCACTACAGCCTGTACGGCAGCCTCACCGGCATGCGCACGGCGCGCAAGCACATCGGGTGGGCGGTGTGCGATCTGCCGGGCGGCGAAGCCTTCCGCCAGCACATGAACACCCTGGAAAGCTGCGACGCGCAGATCGACACCTTGCGCGCCTGGTTCGCCCGGCTCGCTGCAGAGCATGAGCGCTTGCCCTATCTTGCCAAGCCGGCGGCGCCGCCAACAATGGCGGCTGGTGCAGCACCTGATGATGAAGACGATGACAACAACAATGAACCCACGAGGCGACAGGCATGACCCCCAAACCCATTGATGCCTGTGTGCGCGAAAACCTGGAAGTCTATTTCCGCGACCTGGAGGGCGAGGAGCCCCACTCCATGCACGACATGCTGATCAGCCTGGTGGAAAAGCCGCTGCTCGAAGTGGTGATGCAACATGCGGCGGGCAACCAGAGCAAGGCCGCCGAATGGCTGGGCATCAACCGCAACACCCTGCGTCGCAAATTGACCGAACACAAACTTGTTCCTTGATGCCGGGCGCGGCGCTGCCGCATCCGGTCCGCAAGGCCTTCTGAATTCAAACCTGCACCTATCGCCATGTCTCAACTGACTGCCCTGATCTCCGTGTCTGACAAGACCGGCATCCTCGAATTTGCCCAAGCCTTGCACGCGCTGAATGTGCGCCTGTTGTCCACCGGTGGCACCGCCAAGATGCTGCTTGAGGCCGGCCTGCCCGTCACCGAAGTGGCCCAGCACACCGGTTTCCCTGAAATGCTGGACGGCCGCGTCAAGACCCTGCACCCCAAGATCCACGGCGGCCTGCTGGCGCGCCGTGATCTGCCTGAGCACATGGCGGCCATCCAGCAGCACGGCATCGACACCATCGACATCCTGGCCGTCAATCTGTACCCCTTCGAAGCCACCGTGGCCAAGCCCGACTGCACGCTGGAGGACGCCATCGAGAACATCGACATCGGCGGCCCGGCCATGGTGCGCAGCGCCGCCAAGAACTGGAAAGACGTGACGGTGCTGACCGACGCCAGCCAGTACGCCGGCGTGTTGGCCGAGCTCAAGGCCAGCGGCAAGACCAGTGACAAGACCCGCTTTGCCTGCAGCGTCGCCGCCTTCAACCGCATCGCCCAATATGACGCGGCGATCAGCAATTACCTCAGCGCCATCCAGGACGACGGCACGCACGCCCAATTCCCTGGCCAAATGAACAGCAGCTTCATCAAAGTGCAAGACCTGCGCTACGGCGAAAACTCCCACCAGAATGCCGCCCTGTACCGCGATCTGTACCCTGCCCCTGGCAGCCTGGTCACCGCCAAGCAACTGCAAGGCAAAGAGCTGAGCTATAACAACATCGCCGACGCCGATGCCGCGTGGGAATGCGTCAAGGCTTTCGAAGCCCCCGCCTGCGTCATCATCAAGCACGCCAACCCCTGCGGCGTGGCTGTTGGCGCGCACGCGGCCGAGGCCTATGCCAAGGCCCTGCAGACCGATCCCACCAGTGCCTTCGGCGGCATCATTGCCTTCAACCGCCCGGTGGACGGCGCGGCCGCCGCTCATGTCGCCAAGCAGTTTGTTGAAGTGCTGATGGCCCCCGCCTTCAGCGCCGAGGCACTGGAAATTTTCAAGGCCAAGGCCAATGTGCGCCTGTTGCAGATTGATTTGCCCACCGGCGGCGCCACGCCTTGGCAACAAGGCCGCAACGCCATGGACAGCAAGCGCGTGGGCTCCGGCATCTTGCTGCAAACCGCTGACAACCACTTCCTGAAAGCCGCCGACCTCAAAGTCGTCACCACCAAGCAGCCCAGCGCGCAAGAGTTGCAAGACCTGCTGTTCGCCTGGACCGTGGCGCAGTACGTGAAGAGCAACGCCATCGTCTTCTGCGCCGGCGGCATGACGCTGGGCGTGGGTGCGGGCCAGATGAGCCGCATCGACTCCGCCCGCATTGCGTCCATCAAGGCCGAAAACGCCGGCTTGACGCTCAAGGGTTCAGCCGTCGCCAGCGACGCCTTCTTCCCCTTCCGTGACGGCCTGGACGTCGTCGTCGACGCTGGCGCCACCAGCGTTATCCAACCGGGCGGCTCCATGCGCGACGACGAAGTGATCGCCGCCGCCAACGAGCGCGGTATCGCCATGGTGTTCAGCGGCGTGCGCCACTTCCGCCACTGATCGCGCAGGCCCCAAGCCCGGCACAGGCTTGGGGCCGTGCTAACGGTCGACTCAAGCGTCAGGGATGACGACTCAATCAGCGCACAGGCTTCACCCCAACGCCTCCAAAAACCGCGCCGCCAGCACCGGATAAGTGTGATGCGCCAGCACGAAGGCACGGCCACGCTCGCCCATGGCGGCGCGCTCTTCGGCGGGTAGCGCGGCCAGTTGAAGCACACCGGCGGCCACTGCGGCGGCGTCTTCGGGCGGTACGGTCAGGCCTGCAGCAGCTTCAGCCACCGGATCATTGCCGGCCTCGACCGAATGCAACACCGGTCGGCGCGCCATCATGTAGTCCATCAGCTTGTTGGGCGCGATGCCAAAACGGTAGATAGGGGTGCGCTGCCAGCCGATGTAGGCGATGTCGAAGTGCTGCAACAGCGCTGGAATTTGCAGCTTGGGGATGGGCTCAAACATCGCCACGTTGCGCAGCCCCTCGGCCTCAACGCGGGACTGCAGGCGCGCACGCTCGTGGCCACCGCCGACCAGCACGACGGCGATCTCAGGCCCTGAGGCAGCTTGTTGTTCTTGTAGCAACTTGGCGGCGTCCAGCAACACGTCCAGCGCATTGGGCAGGCCGTGCGAGCCGGCATAGCCCAGCACCAGGCGGCCGGCGGCTTTTTGTGCGGCGAGGTGTGCGGCCAACGCGCCCTCCATCAGCGGCGGCGTCGTCTCGTCAACAACCCATTCATCCAGCGTGATGCCATTGGGCACGACGGTGAGCTTGCGCAGGTCCAACCCGTGCGAGGCCATGTGCGCCTGCACCTTGGGCAGCATGCTGATCACCACGTCAGCGTCGCGGTAGGCGTCGTTCTCGGCCTTCTGGCACAGCATCGCAAACGGATGGCGCGGCGACATGCCGGACAGCTCGATGGGCGACAGCGGCCACAGGTCATGCACCTCGTAGACCAACTTGGCCTGGACGCGCCGTGCGATGTGCCGCGCCACCCACACGTCCATGGGATAAGTGCTGGATGCAATCACCACATCGGGCTGAAAAGACTCGCACAGCACATCGGTGTCGCCCCACACCTGGCGGCAGAAGCTGAAGATATTGCGCACCCGCCCCAGGCCGTTGCCGCTGTAAGCGGGGGTGTCGTAGAAGTTGTAGGCAATGCCGTCGCTGAGATAGGGGCCGGCGGAGGGTTGCTGGCTCCGTACATGCGATTGGTTAGCGGCGAGGATCAGCACCTTGTGGCCCAGCCGCACCCACTCCCGCGCCAGGTAGTAGGGACGGTACTCCATGCCCAGCTTGGGCGTGCCGGCATAGTGGTTGATCAACAAAATATTCATAGAACCGACAACATACCTCAGACGGAACGCCAGCTGCACTCAGGCCGCATCCAGCGCTTTCAAACGGGCCAAAAAACCTTGTACGGCGGGGCCAAACAAGCCGTGCCGCGCCACCCAGTCGCGATTTACCGCCCCCGCCGCATCGGCCTCTTCAGCCAGCTCAAGCAAGCGCTCGGGCAGGCCCGCAGGCAAAGCTTGCAACTCGGCTTCGCTCAGAATCAAGCCGCGCTGGCTGGCAGCCGGCTCGGCCAACAATTCATGGTTGGCGGGCAGGTCGGACAAGATCGGCACGCAAGCATGCGACATGGCCTCCAGCACCGAGACCGAGACCGAGTCGCTGCGCGGCAGGCTGAAAAACCAACGCGAGCGTGCATAGTGCGCGGCCTGCGTCTTGGCGTCCAGGCGCCCCACAAAGCTGACCCGGCTGCCCAGGCCCAGCGCTTGCACCTGGGCTTGCAGCGCGGCCCGCTCGCTGCCGTCGTTCGCCATCACCAGGGTGGCTTCAGGCTGCTGTCCGGCCACCGCGGCAAAGGCTTGAATCACCGATGCAGGCCGATAAATTGGCTCCAGCCCCCGGTTGGAGAAAAACGCCCAAGGCTGCTTGCGCACGCCTTGCTTGGGCAGCGCGTCAAGCCCGAAGGGAAAAGTCATCACCTCCGTAGCCCCCAGTTCAAGCATGCGGGCCGTCATGTGGGCCGAGTCAGAGCTGCACAAGGTGCAGGCAGCCAGCACCTTGCGGGTCAGCCAACGGTAGGCCCAGCTGACATCGGGCGTGACCAAAATGTCACTGCCCCAGGCGGATCCGACGATCTTGGCCCGCAGGCGCCAACCCCGCTTGGCCAGCCAGGCCAGCGTGCCGTGCGAGGTCAGGTAATGGGCATGCAGCCAGTCGGCATCCACCTGCGCCAACCAACGGCCCAGCTTGGGGACTTGCATCAACACGGCCAGATTGCCGCCGCCATGGTCGGGCGAGGTATTCAGGGCCAGGCGCCGTGCGGCCGGCACCAGGGTCTCGAACTCAGGGCTGAAGCCGCGCGAGGACGCGGCCCACAGCTCCAAGCCCGGCGCCTGCGCCAGATTGCGGGCCCATTTGAGCAGGTGCGGGCTTTCACCATCACCGATCAGCACCAGCTTCATGGCAGCAACTCCCCGGCCCAAGCCTGGTAGTGAGGCGCCAAGTCGGGGTACTGGCGCAGCAGTTCGGCGTCGCGCTGCCGCACATCACCCACCTGCCGCGCCGGTTGGCCGGCCATGATGGCGAAATCGGGCGCCGTGCCACGCACCTGGCTGTAGGCGCAGACCAGCACGCCCTTGCCCAGCTGCGCCCCGGCCTCAATCAGGCTGTGAGGGCCGATGAAGCTGTAAGCCCCAATGCGAATCGGGGCCTTCACATAAGCCGCAATTTGACCGGCGGCCGAGCCGTCGGCGTAGGTGCGGCCTAACAAACGAATCGAGCGGTGCGAACTGTGTGTGACGATGCTGACGAAATTGGTGATCTGCACGCCCTCGGCAATCTCCAAGCCCGCCGTGGCGTCGATGAAATTGAACTGGCCGATGAACACATGATCGCCCAGTACAAGCCCGGCTTCACCCTCGATACAGGTGCTGGGCGCCACCCGCGTGTGCGCCAGCAGTTGCCCGGCGGTGCTGCGCTCGCCAAACACCATGCGGTAGAACACCGTCCGCCACACAGCGCGGCGCCAGCGGTTAAATGTGGCCCGCATTGCCATTCCTAGGGTGCCCTTCATCAATACCGTCCTCCATGACTGGATAGGGAAAGTTCCGCCAGTTCGCCAGCGCCCAGAAGAAGTAGCCGAAATACAGCGACATCGCCGCCGAAACCCCCCACCCCGCGCCCAGCAAACCGCCCCAGGCCAAGCCCGCACCCAGGCCCACCAGAAACAGTACCTGCCCCACGATGGCAAGACGCAAACCCCAAGCCTGCGCCCGCCACGCCATCATCGCCACCGATAAAGGCGAAGCGATGAAATGCAATGCAATATACGGCGCCAACGCGCGCGCCAGCTGCCCGGCCTCCTGCCACCCCTCGCCAAACACTTGCGTGAACAACCAGGGCCCGACGAGCATCAAACCGAGCATCAACGGCAAGGCGATCAGCATCAACAAGGCCATGGTCCGGCGCACCACGGCCAGGGCCTCCGCCCCGCTGCCAGCCCCTACCAACCGGGGGTACAAGGCCTGGGACAAGGCCCCTCCCACCAGGCTGGCGGGCGCCTTCAAATAGCGCAGGGACAAGGCCCAGTAACCGGCCGAGGCGTCACCGCTCCAGGCCGTCAGCAGCAGCATGGCCAGGCTGTCTTGCAAGGCCGTGGCAAAGGCGTGTGGCGTGTTGAAGAGCGGAAAATCGCGGTGCCTGCGCGCCATCGCCCTGAGCGCCCCGGCGGGAATTTTCACCAATCCCCACCAGCCCCCCTCGGGCGCCGGGCGGGCCAGCAGCAGCGCCGTCAGCAAGCCCGCCAAGGTCGGCCCGAGCAGCAGGCCCCAAACGCCACAGCCCAGCAGACCCAAGCCCAGCTGAATCAGGGCGCCGCCGCCATAGAGCAGCACCCGCGCTGAGGCCAGCAAGCGATAGCGCTGCGCCCGCGTGGCCCACAAGGTAAGCCACTGGCTGGCACCGCCGGCCAGCACGGCCAGGGGCAGCAACACGGCGGGCGGCTGGCCGTGCCACAGCGCCACGCCAGCGCCCAGCACCGCACTCAGGCTGCACAGCAACAGCAAAATGCGTGCGCACAGGGCCATGAGCAAAGCAGCTTCACGCGGGCCCGGCTCCATCGGCAACGCAAACTCGTAGCGCGCGCAGGCTACCACCGCCACATTGCTGGCCAAGGCCCAAAGGGTGGAGAACTGGCCAAATTCAGCCGGGCTGTAAAGCCGCGTCAGCCAGGGGCCCAGCAGCAAAGGCAGCACCTGCGCCAGGGCGCCGCCCAGCAGCAGCGTGAGCGTGGCGCGCAACAGGCCGGAGCGCACGGCCAGGCTCACTCAGCGGCCGGTGCGGTGTTCAGGGCAGCCAGTGCAGTACTCAGGGCCGTCAGCACCTCGTCTTGTTGATCGACGCTGAGGTCGGGGCTCATCGGCAGGCTCATCACCCGCATCGCCGCACGCTCGGCATGCGCAAAGGATTGGCCGCAGCCCCAGGCCGCATAGGCAGGCTGCTGATGCAAGGGTTTGGGGTAATGAATGGCGGTGGGAATGCCCGCCGCCGCCAGCGCCGCCTGAACGGCCGCGCGCTGGTCCAGCTGCAGGGTGAACTGCGCCCACACGCAATCGCGGTCAGGCCGTTGCGCAAGGCGTTGCACCGGCAAATCAGCCAGTAACGCCTGGTAGCGGGCACCGATCTCAATGCGGCGGGCGATTTCCCAATCAAAGCGCTCCAGCTTGGCCAGCACCACGGCGCATTGCAAGGTGTCCATGCGCCCACCCACGCCAACACGCGTGTGGGTGTAACGCTGGCTCTGCCCGTGCACCCGGATTTCACGCGCCGCTTGCGCCAGCACATCGTCATCGGTGAACAAGGCACCGCCGTCGCCATAGCAGCCCAAGGGCTTGCTGGGGAAGAAACTGGTGGCACCAAAGGTCGACAACCCGCAACTCTTGCGGCCTTTGTAGCTGGCGCCAAAACTCTGCGCCGCGTCCTCGATCACGGGGATGTTGCCGTGGCGCGCAGCAATGGCGTTGATCTCGTCCATGTCGCACACCTGCCCGTAGAGGCTGACCGGCATGATGGCGCGGGTGCGGGGAGTGATGGCCGCCTCAACCAGGTGCGGGTCGATATTGCAGGTATCGGGCAGGATGTCGACAAACACCGGCACGCCACCCAGCAGCACGATCACCTCAGCGGTAGCCGCAAAGGTAAAGGGCGTGGTGATAACCTCGTCGCCCGGCTTCAGGCCCAGCGCCATCAGCGCAATCAACAAAGCCTCGGTGCCGCTGGAGACGGTGATGCAATGCCGCACGCCCACATGGGCAGCGAGCTTGTCTTCCAACTCGCGCACCTCGGGGCCCATGATGTACTGGCCGTGGTCCAGCACGCGCTGGATGCGGGCGTCGACGCTGGACTTTAAGGCCGCGTACTGCGCCTTCAGATCGATGAAGGGCATGGCGCTCAAGACGGCTCTCCTTGGGGCTGTTCGGGTTCGATCAAGGTCAACACGCTGCCGCTCAGGCGGTAGCGGTCACCGGTGTGCGGGCACAACGCTTCACCAGCCCCGCGCAGGGGCAGGGGCAAGCGTTCGCCGAAGCGGCTCATCCAGCCGACCTGGCGGGCCGGCACGCCCACCACCAGGGCGAAATCGGGCACATCCTTCTGCACCACCGCGCCAGCACCGACAAAGGCATAACGCCCCACTTCATGGCCACAAACGATTGTGCAGTTGGCGCCCAGCGTGGCACCCTGGCGCACCCGCGTGTGGCGGTACTCGGCCTTGCGGGCCACCGCGGCGCGTGGGTTGTAGACGTTGGTGAAGACCATGCTGGGGCCGCAGAACACATCGTCCTCCAGCGTGACGGCGTCATACACCGACACATTGTTTTGAATGCGCACGTTGTGGCCGATGCGCGCATCGTTGCCTACATAAACGCCCTGCCCCAGGGCGCAGCCCGCGCCAATGCGCGCGCCAGCGCTCACATGCGCAAAGTGCCAGACCTTGGTCCCATCGCCCAGTTGCGCGCCTTCGTCAACAATGGCGGATTCATGTTTCCAAAAAGCCATGGGCAGCCCTCAAAACACCAGCGGCAAGCCCACACGCTGGCCGTCGCGGGCGCTGCGGTAGGCGGCGATCAGGATTTCCAGCGAGCGCAGGCCTTCATAGCCATCGACCGCCGCGTCGGCCTCGCCACGCAAGGTCTTGATCACGTTGTCGTAATACAGCGGGTGGCCGAAGCCGTAGACACTGGGCGTGTCATAACTGGCCGCCTTGATGGCCGCGTCTTCGGGCCGTTCTTCAGCGAACTGCCAATGCTCGATCTTGTTGACCGCCGTACCGCCGATCTTGACCGTGCCCTTTTCACCCAGGATGGTGATGGAGCCTTCCAGGTTCTGCGGGTAGGTCAGCATGGTGACGTTGATGGAGGCCAGGCCACCGTGGCGCAGGCGGGCGCTGAGCACACCGGTATCTTCGGCCTCGATGTCGCGGTCCAGCGTGGCGGTGTAGGCGTGCACGCTGTCCACCGGGCCCACCAGCCAGTCGAGCAGGTCAACGTAGTGGCTGGCCTGGTTCATGAAGGCGCCGCCGTCCAGATCCCAACGGCCGCGCCAGGGGGCGGCATCGTAATAACTTTGTGGGCGGGTCCAGAACACATTCACAGTGCTCAGAAAGATGCGCCCAAAGCGCCCTTGTTGAATGGCCGCACGCACCGCCTGAACCGTGGCGTTGAGCCGGTTCTGCTTGACCACAAACAGCTTGACACCCGCGTCGCGGCAGGCTCGCACCATGGCAATGCCTTCATCGAGCTTGGTGGCCATAGGCTTTTCGCTCAGCACGTGGCGGCCCGCTGCGGCCACCTTGATAGCCTGCTGCGGGTGCAAGCCGCTGGGCGTGGCCAGCACCACCACGTCGGCGCGCGTTTGGGGGTCGGTGCTGGCCAGCAGCGCTTCCAAACTGGCAAAACCAGCGGCGCCGGTGCTCGCCACCGCTGCCGCCAGGGCTTCAGGCCGGGTGTCGCAAACCGCCACCAGTTCAGCACGCCCGCCATGGGCGGCGATGGCTTCGAGGTGGTTCTTGGAGATACGGCCGCAGCCCACCAGGGCAAAGCGGATCGGGCGGTCAAGAATGGGAGTATTTAAGCTCATTGCAATGGATGCGAGTCTGGCGACTCAGGCCCGGGCCGGCAGCATGGAAAGAGGGATGATTCTAAGAGAGCGCGCCACACCCCGAGACGATCCCGCCGGCTGCGCCTAAAATCACGCCAAATTCTCAAAGCTCAAGATGACCCAGCACACGCCCGCCACACCGCATCAGACGCCCGTCGCCGTTGACGAGAACCAACTCATCACCGAGCGCCGCGAAAAGCTCGCCGCCCTGCGCGCCAAGACCGCCGTCCCCTTTCCCAACGACTTCAAGCCCAAGCACCGCGCCCTGCTGCTGACGCGCAGCTACGGCGATCTGGACAATGACACGCTGGAGCCCCAAGCCGTGGCCGTCAGCGTGGCGGGCCGCCTGATGCTCAAGCGCGTGATGGGCAAGGCCAGCTTCGGCACCTTGCAAGACGCCACCGGCCGCATCCAGCTGTTCGTCACCAAAGATGGCGTGGGTGAAGAGAGTTATGACGCCTTCAAGCACTTCGACCTGGGCGACATCATCGGCGCCGAAGGTACGCTGTTCAAGACCAAGACCGGCGAGTTGTCGGTGCGCGTCAGCAATCTACGCCTGCTGACCAAGAGCCTGCGCCCCCTGCCCGACAAGTTCCACGGCATGGCCGACCAGGAGCAAAAGTACCGCCAGCGTTATGTCGACCTGATCACCGACGAGCATGCCCGCGCCCGCTTTGTCGCTCGCTCCAAGGCGGTGTCGTCGATCCGCAGCTTCATGGTCGAGCATGAATTCCTGGAAGTCGAAACGCCCATGCTGCACCCCATTCCCGGCGGTGCCAATGCCAAGCCCTTCATCACCCACCACAACGCGCTGGACCAGGAGATGTACCTGCGCATCGCGCCTGAGCTGTACCTCAAGCGCCTGGTGGTGGGCGGTTTTGAGCGCGTGTTCGAAATCAACCGCAACTTCCGCAACGAAGGCATCTCGGTTCGGCATAACCCCGAATTCACGATGATGGAGTTCTACGCGGCCTACTGGACGCACCACGACCTGATGGACTTCACCGAAGAGGTGTTGCGCCACGCCGCCCGCGCCGCCACCGGCAGCGCCGCCATCAGCTATGCGGGCAAGCCCGTGGCGTTGGACAAGCCCTTCACCCGCCTGTCGGTGCGCGAATCGCTGATCGTCCACGCGGGCTTGAGCGGCGAGCAGGCCGACGACGCCGAGTTGCTGCGCAACAAGCTCAAAGACCTCGGCGAAGAGCCGCCCAAGCACTGGACCCTGCCCGAGTTGCAGTTCGGCATGTTTGAAGCCGTGGTGGAAGAAAAGCTCTGGCAGCCCACCTTCATCATCGACTACCCCGTTGAGGTGTCGCCGCTGGCTCGCGCCTCGGACAGCAACCCCAAGATTACCGAGCGCTTCGAGCTCTTCATCACCGGCCGCGAGTACGCCAACGGCTTCTCGGAGTTGAACGACGCCGAAGACCAAGCGGCACGCTTCCAGGCCCAAGTGGCCAACAAGGACGCGGGCGACGAAGAGGCAATGTTCTACGACGCCGACTTCATCCGTGCCCTTGAATACGGCATGCCTCCCACGGGCGGCTGCGGCATCGGCATTGACCGGCTGATGATGTTGATCACCGACAGTCCGTCGATCCGCGACATTATTTTGTTCCCGGCGCTGCGTCGGGAGGCTTGACGGGCGTTTGCGCGGCCAAGGGCGGCGGCATGAGCGATTCCGCTCATGCTCGGGCCAGAGCCCCAAGCCTTCACCGGACACAAACAGTCCTCAGGACTGTTTGTGTCCGGGCTCAGTATGCCGAGTCGGGCAAGCCCGCCTCTCCCTCTTTACTTCGCGTCATCGCTCGCCTATCACCCTCGGCGGGTCAGTGCATGCCCGAGTCGCTCGGCAGCGGCAGACCCAACACGGTGTTTACCGTTTCCCGTGCCTGAACACCGGCGCCCGCTTGTTCAAGAAAGCGTCCATGCCTTCGCGCTGATCGTCAGTGCCGAACATGGCGTGGAACACGCGGCGTTCGGAGGTCACGCTCTCTTTCAGGCCACTCTCGAAGCTGCGGTTCACCAACTCCTTGATGAGTTGCAGAGCCGGGGCGCTGAAGCCATTGATGGTTTCGGCAGCGGCCAGGGCTTCTTCCAGCAGTTTATCGGCCGGTACCACGCGTGAGACCAGGCCACTGCGCTCGGCTTCCGTCGCGTCCATCATGCGCGAAGTCAGCAGCAAGTCCATGGCTTTGGCCTTGCCCACGGCACGCGGCAAGCGCTGGGTACCGCCGGCACCGGGCACCACGCCCAGCTTGATTTCGGGTTGGCCAAACTTGGCGGTGTCAGCGGCGATGATGAAGTCGCACATCATCGCCAGCTCGCAGCCCCCACCCAAGGCAAAGCCCGCAACAGCGGCGATCACGGGCTTCTTGACCCGCAGAATGGTTTCCCAATTGCGGGTGATCATGTCGGTGCGCACGGCGCTCTGAAAGTCGTGCTGCATCAGCGTGGGAATATCGGCCCCGGCGGCAAAGGCTCGCTCCGAGCCGGTCAACACGATGCAGCCAATGCTGTCGTCGGCATCAAATGCCAGCAGCGCTTCGCCCAATTCATCAAACAGGGGGTCGCTCAGCGCGTTCAGTTGCTTGGGGCGGTTCAGCGTGATGAGGGCGGTTTTGCGCAGACCGGTGCCGTGGATGGCGGTGAGGATGCATGCATAACTGCTCATGGGGTCGTACTCCTGAAATGAAGGGATGGGGCCAATCTCCTGCTCAGGGCGCGGCTTGCAACGCGGGGGCCTTGAGCATGAGGTCGATGAAAGTCTGGGCATCCTGCCGAATACGGATGCGTACCGGCAAGTATTGCAGGGATGGGGCCAGCCAAACCTCGGCCGTCAGATCGCTGCCACTGGCTACGTTGCTGGGCTTGAGATACCAGGTGGCCAAGGGCCCCATGGGGGTCTGCAACTCCTGCTGCCCCAAAACCTCGTAACGCCAACGGTATTGGCGCCTGGGCAGAGCCAGGGGGAGCTCGACCACCAGGCCCTGGCGCATCTGCTCACGCCCGGTGAGAAACAGCCAGGTCAGCTGAACAAACTGGCTGGAGGCGTCTTGCACGCCGGGTGGCGCGGGCTCACGGCTGCCGTCGGCCAGCACCACCTCGGGGCCCTGAAAACTCACCGTGACGCGACGCCGCTCGCCGATCAACACCTTGGTGTCCTCGTCATAGCGGCGCGGCGAAATACCGCGATCACCCAGCACGCCGTCACTGCTCATGCGGCGCGAGAGCAAAGGCGCGAAGTCCGGGCCCACCAACACGTCAAGATGCACTTGGTAATGGCTGCCCTGGCGAACCCACTCCACCTGCGCGCTGCCATGCACCGCACCGCGGTAATTTCCCGTTAGCACGTAGCTCAGGCGGGTTGAGGGCGGCCATTCGGGGCCCGGCTCTTGCTGATCGGGGTTGGGCGCCGACGCCGCAACCACGGGAAAGGCTGGCAGGGCGGGCAAGGCATCAAGCGACAGCGCGGCGGACGGCACGGCGGCATCCGCGACCGCTTGCGAAGCCGCTGCTGCAGCGGAAGCCGCAGCAGCAGCGGCAACTTCGGGGGGCGCATTGCCCTCGTCGACCGAGGTTTGTTTCAGCGCCTCGACCTGCCATGCCGAAGCCGGCTCCCGGCGGACACGGGGCGATGGCGGTACAGGCAGCATCGGCTGGGCGGCGGGCGGCGGGCGGCTCGGCTTCAATTCACGCACATAACTGACGCTCAACCTCGGCGGCATGCTGTCGCCTTGCCAGGTGTCGTGCAAGGTTTGCACTTTGTGAGCAAGGCAGCCATGCACCAGCAGCACCGGCACGATCAGGGCCAGCAGCCCGCGCTTGCGGGAGGCCCCGAGAGTCAACCGACCAACCATGCCCGGCGCAACGCTGCCACCCGGGCGGGCGCCTTGTCTGCCGAGCTCAGGCGCACCGGCGTACCTGCCGCGGGGCTCTGCAGCGAGGTTTCAGGCAAGTCAACGGCCAGTTCCAGCACGCGTTGGTCGCGCGACAGCAGCAATTGCAGGCGCACCTGCTTCGCGGGCAAACTCAGCAAGGCATCATCCAGGCGGCGCAGCCGCCAGCCGTTGCAGGCCAACAATTCGTCACCCGCGCTCAAGCCCGCCCGCTGCGCGGCGGAGCCTGCCAGCACCTGCTTGATCTGCACACCTGTCAGCGCCGATTCGCTCACACGCAGGCCCAGGCGTTGGGCCAGATTGGGCGTGTCGTTGGACCACTGCACGCCCAGGCGTGCCAGCAATGCCGGCAGGGGAAAATCTTCGGTACCGTGCACCCATTGGGCCGCTTGCACCGCCAACTCAGGGCCGCCCGGACCCGATTGGGCCAGTTGCGCCAGGATGTCGGCCTCGGTGATGGGGCCGCCCTGGCTGTGTTGCCACAGGCCGCGCATCACGGTGTCCAGCGTGGCCGCTTTAGCGGCACGGCTAGGTTTTGCAGTTTTTTCGGGCTGGCTGCGCAGGCTCATGTCCAGCGTCAAGGCCAGCAAGGCGCCCTTGCCGTAATAGCTGATGGTGGCGTTGGGCGTGTTCTCGTCGGGGCGGTAGTACTTGGTCCAGGCTTCAAAGCTGGCCTGCGCCAGACTGTGCACCTGCCGGCCCGGTGTGCCCAGCACGCCCGTCACGGTGGCGGCCAGCAGCTTGAGGTAACGGGCCTCGTCGATCAGGCCGCTGCGCACCAGCATCAGCTCGTCGTAGTAGGAAGTAAAGCCCTCAAAGAACCAGAGCAGCTCGGTGTAGTTCTCACGGTCGTAGTCCAGCACCGCGAACTCGGCCGGCTTCATGCGCTTGACGTTCCAGGTATGGAAATACTCGTGGCTGATCAGGCCGAGCAGCTGCACATAACCGTCGCTGGTTTCGGCAAAGCCTTGGCGCGGCAGATTGCGCCGAGGCGCGATCAAGGCCGTGCTGGCACGATGTTCCAGGCCGCCATAGCCTTCATCCACAGCGTTGAGCAAGAAGACATAACGCTTGAATGGAACGGCTTCGCGGCGCTTGGCGACAGGGCCGTGCCAAAAGGCGATTTGCGTTTCGCAGATGCGCTGTGCGTCCCGCAGCAGCCGCTCGCCATCAAGGTTGGCCCAAGCCCCACTAACCACGAATTCATGGCGCGCACCCCCCGCCTCAAACTGCCCACGCCAGAAGGCGCCAAGCTCAAAGGGGTGGTCAAGCAATTCTTCGTAGCTGCTTGCGCTATATGGGCCGTATTGGCTGTATTGACCGGTAGCCGGGCCGTCCATCGCCGTCGCCACCTGCCAGCCCACTGGCAAACGGCCAAAACTGACAATGTGCTCGCCCGGCTCCCGCCCATGCACCCGCAGGCACAAGCTGGTGCCGTTGAAAAAGCCCCGTTGCGAATCCAAAAATGCAGTGCGCACCGAACTGTCAAACGCGTACACCCGGTAGCGCAGCACCAGGGCCGCACGGCCGCTACAGCGCACCTGCCAGCGGCTCTTGTCGAGTTGTTCGACCTGCAGGTCCTGGCGCCCCTGGCGGGCTGTCAGCAAGCTCAGATGGCGGGCAAATTCACGCAGCAGATAGCTGCCGGGTATCCAGGCTGGCAGGCTAAGCTCTTGTACGGCAGCCGGCGCAGGAATGGTCAGTGTGACGTGGTAGTAATGGGTGTGAGGCTCGGGCAGCTCGATCCGATAGCTGATGGCAGCCATGTGCTCAGCTGCCCGCCGCTGCCAGGAAGCAGCTCAGGGCCGCGACGGCGCTGAGGCGAAAGCGCAAGGTCAGCCAGGCTGAGGCCCCCAGCGTCGGGTACAGACGCCGGTCCACCAGATAGCAGACGACCAACATGGCGCCGTGCAGCGCCAGCCCCGCATAAGCCGGCATCATCACCGCCAACCAGGCCACCGCCGAGGGCACCACACCCCAGACAAAAGGCCGGGGCGACTCAATGTGCTGCACGAAGGCGAAGCCCCAGTAAATGCCGCCCAGAAAGGAGATGACCAAGGCCGCGTAAGCCGATAGACCCAGGGCCACGAAGGCATGGGCCTCCAGATTGCGGTCGCCAATCAACCACACCAGCAAGGCACCCAGGACAAAGGGCAACAAACCCAGATGCCCCAGACGCTGTGCGATCGGATGCAAGGGCAAGGGCGGGAGCGCCTGGGGGGATGCAGCGGTGGGCATGTTCAAGGGGTCGAAGGTCAGTCAAAGATCAAAGTTCAAAAAAGCAAAGGTCAGCGTAGCACCAGTGTTAGCGCCGCCGGCGATCCATCAGGATTTGCCGGGGCCCTGCAACCGCTTTTCCAGTTGCTCGGTCGTCAAGGCACCCGGCGCGCGGCCGCCATCTTCAAAGAAAATGGCCGGGGTGCCATTGACATGGTAGCGGCGCGACATCGCCAGATTGCGCTCAATCGCCGCGTCATCGCAGGCGCCCATGGGGCGAACAGGCGCCTTGCCTTCCAGCATCCAAGCCTGCCAAGTCGCCGTGGTGTCTTTTGCGCACCAGATCGCACGGGATTTTTCAGGCGAATCGCCACCCAGGATCGGGATCAGGAAGGTGTACACCGTCACGTCCTTGATCTCTTGCAGGCTGCGCTCAAATCGCTTGCAGTAACCGCAGTTGGGGTCGGCAAATACGGCGAGGCGGCGTTTGCCGTTGCCGTTTTTCCAGACGATGGCGTCCTTCAGCGGCAGCGTGGCGAAGTCGATCGCGTTGATCTTGTTGAGCCGCTCTTCCGTGAGGTTCTTGCGGGTCTTGATGTCGATCAGATCGCCCTCGATCCAGTAACTGCCCGTGGCATCGGTATAGCGGATTTCATTGCCGATGCGCAC
This sequence comes from Roseateles koreensis, assembly GCF_028595305.1. Taxonomy (GTDB): domain Bacteria; phylum Pseudomonadota; class Gammaproteobacteria; order Burkholderiales; family Burkholderiaceae_C; genus Paucibacter_A; species Paucibacter_A koreensis. Next base: position 27,168 of record NZ_JAQQXS010000002.1, read on the forward strand.
CTCCCACAAACCCGCCATGGGGCTGGGGCGAACTTCTTCAATCTTGGGCAGCCCGGTCAAGCGTTCAGACAGGGCCTTGCGGATCACCGCCTCATTGGCGCCAGCCACCAGCGGCAGGCAAGCAAGGGCCATCAGGCTCAGTTTTCGAATCGACGCAAACATGGTGGGGAGCTTTTTCATTCAATCTCAGATCAAAGACCCAAAGCGTGGCGGGTCAGCCAACGTTTCAGAGGCGGCAAGGCGTTCAGCGCGTTCATGCCGGTATTGCGCAAGGTGCGCAGGGGGGCGGCTTCACTGGCAAAAACTTTCAGCAGTCCATCGGTCAACTCACCCATGGCCCAGGTGTCGGCTTGTCGGGCGCGAACGTAGCGGCGCAACAGCTTTTCATCTCCCGGGCTGCGCCAGGCCTCACGCGCGCGAATCACGGCGGCCAAGGCGGCCACGTCGGCCAAGCCCAGATTCAGGCCCTGCCCTGCCAGCGGATGCACCAGATGTGCTGCATCGCCCAACAAGGCCCACCCGGGGCCGATCAGCGGTTCAGCACGGGCCAAAGCCAAAGGCCAGGAGGAGCGCTCGCCCACCAAGCGCAGCGCCCCGGCGTCACCCTGGCTGGCTTCGTTCAAGGCGGCTTCAAATTCAGACGCCGGCGCGGCCAGCAATTCCGCCGCCCGCGCTTCCGGCAAAGACCAGACCAAGCCATACGAGGCGCCCGCCTCAGGCTTGGCGATAGGCAGTAACGCCAGAATGTCTGGCGAGCGAAACCACTGACGGGCCACGCCCTGGTGCGGCTCGCTGGCCACCAGGCGGGCCGCAATGGCGCGGTGGCCGTAACTGTGCGGGGTGAATGTGACGCCCAAGGACTGCCGAAATGCGGAATCACGGCCTTCACAAACCGCAGTCAACGCGGCGGGCACCGGTGCGCTCACTTGTTGAACATGCGGGGCGTAGCGCAAAGCCGCAGCGAGTTGTTGCTCCAACACACCGGCATCCACGATGAAGGCCAACTCGTCCACGCCCTGCGCCCAACTGGAAAACTCCAGCAAGGCACCGGCGCTGTCGCCCTTGATCTTCATGTCATAGACCGGAGTGAAGGCATCGGCCGGCATGGCATCCCAGACCTTCAACTCGCGCAGCAACTGCACGGAGGCGGCATTCAGCGCATAACTGCGCACGTCATCGCGTTGCGCCGGGCTTGGCTCGGCAGCCCCCAACAGCGCCACGCGCAGTCCCTGGGCGCCCAGCGCCAGTGCCAGGCTGCGCCCCACACAGCCGCTGCCCCGAACCAAGACGTCAAAATTTTGCATCCAGGCATTGTAGGCAGCCTTGGTTGAAGGCTTGTGACCATCCGGCGGGCAGTGCGGTGTGCAGACGACTAAAATCCCCGCTTTGCGTTCAGCAGCACCCAACAGAAAGTAGTCTTCCATGAGTCTCAAATGCGGCATCGTTGGCTTGCCCAATGTCGGCAAGTCCACCCTTTTCAACGCGCTGACCAAGGCTGGCATCGCCGCTGAGAACTACCCGTTCTGCACCATCGAGCCCAATGTGGGAGTGGTGGAGTTGCCCGACCCGCGTCTGGCGGCGTTGGCAGAGATCGTCAAGCCCGAGCGCGTGCTGCCCGCCGTGGTGGAGTTTGTGGACATCGCCGGCTTGGTGGCGGGCGCCTCCAAGGGTGAAGGCCTGGGCAACAAGTTTCTCTCACACATCCGCGAGACCGACGCCATCGTCAACGTGGTGCGCTGCTTTGAAGACGGCAATGTGGTGCACGTCAATGGCCGTGTGGACCCCATCTCCGACATCGAAGTGATCCAGACCGAGCTGTGCCTCGCCGATATGGGCACCGTGGAAAAAAGCCTGCACCGCTACAACAAGGTGGCGCGCGCCGGTGACAAAGACGCCATCGCCCTGGTCAAAGTGTTGGAAAAGTGCGAGGCCGCGCTGAACGAAGCCAAGCCCGTGCGCACCATCGACTTCAGCAAAGAAGAGCTGGTCTTGCTCAAGCCCCTGTGCCTGATCACCGCCAAGCCAGCGATGTTTGTGGCCAATGTGTCGGAAGATGGCTTCGAAAACAACCCCTTCCTGGACCGCCTGAAAGACTACGCCGCCGCCCAGAACGGTCCCGTGGTCGCCATCTGCGCCAAGACCGAGGCCGAGTTGTCTGAGATGGAGGATGACGACCGCGCCATGTTCCTCGCCGAGATGGGCCAGGAGGAGCCGGGCCTGAACCGCCTGATCCGCGCCGCCTTCAGCCTGCTGGGCCTGCAAACCTACTTCACCGCCGGCGTGAAAGAAGTGCGCGCCTGGACCATCCACAAGGGCGACACCGGCCCACAAGCCGCCGGCGTGATCCACACCGACTTTGAGCGCGGCTACATCCGCGCCCAGACCATCGCCTATGAAGACTTCATCACCTACAAGGGCGAGCAAGGCGCCAAGGATGCCGGCAAGATGCGCGCCGAAGGCAAGGAATACGTGGTCAAGGACGGCGACGTGCTGAACTTCTTGTTCAACGTCTGATGCTGCCCGCGCGCTGAAACGGGCGCCACCGGATGCGCCGGCACCGTTTCAGAAAGCGCTAACGCCAACGGCCCTCTGACATGAGGGCCGTTTTTTTTGCGCCTTCGTTTAGCCTCACTGCGCCCGCCGTCAAACCCCCACCGGCAGCACCGGCCACCGTGCGGCGATTTTGTCGCCGCGAAAAGCGACTAAGTCACCAAACTGCAATAGCACCGCTTCACTTTGCACAGGGCGAAGGAAGATGAAATCGTCCACCGCCAAAGGCACGGCATTCGAGGCCATGTAGCCCTGCTGGTTCGAACTCACATAGGCCCAATGCGGCGTCAAGCCGGGGGGGGACTCGGGCTCGGCCAGCCAATTGCCGCTGTAGGCAAAGAGCATTTGCGCCTGATTGGGGTCCCACGCGCGAATCAGCGGGCCCACACTGTCCAGCGCGGGCAAGCGCCCGCCTTGCAAACGCTTGAGCACCGGGCTGGCGATGAAGGCGCTGGGCTCGAAGTCGTGAAGGATGGGCAGGTCGTAATGCTTGGGCGCCATCAGGCAGGAGCCGGCTGAAATGTCATTGAGCGTGCGGCTGTCTCCTTCGTAGTGCCGAAAGGTCGGGCTGCCTGCGCCGTTGAAGCACACGCGCTCATTCAGCAGCGGCGCAAAGGCCTGCTGCACAAAGTCGCGGCAAGCGGCATAACGGTCTTTGATTTTGGGCAACTCCCGCTCGGCCAAAAAGCCTGGCAAGCCCATCAAATGCGCGTCATAACCCATGAAGCCAGCGAACTCCAGATGCTGGGGATTGTTCTGCACCAGGGTCAGGGCAGCCTTCAATGCTTCGGGCGCGCCGTAGCCACCACGGCGCAGCCCGACGTCCAGCTCAAAATTGACCCTGAGCCGCGTGTTCAAGGACTGGGCCAATGCCAAGTACTGCGCCAGACGCTCGTCAGTATCAATCAACCACTGCAGTTGCCGGGAGGGGTCGAACGGCCCCTTGTGCTCGGCATAAAAGCGCTTCGCGGCGCTGACGGGCATGGGCTTGCCCATGAGAATGTCGGCATCGGGCCGCAAAGTCGCCATGGCTTGCAAAAAGGGCCGGTGGAAGCACATCAGCGCCTGCGTGTCGGCGCGCTGCGCGATGTAGTCCACCAAGGCCGGTGCGGGCACGGATTTAACGACGATGCGATAAGTCTTGGCCGGCGCCACCGCGGCCGATTGGCACACCCGGTCGATGTTGCGGTCCAACCGATCAAGGTCGATCAACAACACCGGGCGGTCGATCTCCTGCCCGCGCAGCATCTGGTTCAAGCCCGCGAAATAAGGGCTGTAGGCCCCGCCCTTGTCGCCGGGCTTGGCGACCAAGCCACCAGCCGCCAGCAAGACGCCCCCACCCACCATGACATTACGTCGACTGACCATGTTCAAGCTCCGAAAATTGTGCGCAGGTGCGCGTTCATCATGCGACCCTGGGGGTCCAAAGCGCGGCGAACTTCATGAAAGTCGCGCCAATGCCTGGGATAGAGCGCGGCGAGGCGCGGGGCGTCCAGGGTGTGGATCTTTCCCCAATGGGGGCGCCCGGCGTACTTCCAAAAAATCGGCTCGATCTCGGCGAAGTAAGGCCGGTAGTCGATGTCGCCAAACTGGTGGACCGAGATGGCGCACCCGCCCTTCTCACCCAGCCCCTCGAACATCGACAACCAGATGTCGTCGCCCTTGCAGTAGCGGAATTCCAGCGGGAAGCACACCGGCAGGTTTCGCTCGCGCACGGTGCGCAAAATCTCACGCAAGCAAGCCGGCCCGGCGTCGGCCGGCACGGTGTATTCCATCTCCCGAAAACGCACCACCCGCACATGCGGAAAAATCTCGTACGACGCGCCCACCCGCACGCTGCTGGCCGCGCCACCCACCGCCGCTTGCAGCAGTTTTTCATAGGCCAACTCGCCCAGGCCCGGCAGCCAACCCACGGCCTCGTAGACGCTGCGCAGGGTGTTGACGGCCTGCGGGTCGTCTTCACCCACATTGAGGTCAGCGGGGCCGGCCAGATCGGTCGCGATGGTCACCGCCAGCGGCGAGTGCAACAGAGGCATCATTTCAAAATGGCGATGCCGAGCCAGGCGCTGTTCGATGTCTTCGAGCACCTCTTCGGTTTTTTCCACGCGGTTGGTTTCCACCAACTTGAAGGCGGCCTGGTTCTGCATGCGCAGGCGGGTGATCAGGCCCAGTGCGCCCACCGAGGTGCGCGCAGCTTGAAAGACCTCTGGGTTTTGGGTGGCGCTGCACGCCAACAATTCACCACTCGGTGTGGCCAGGGTCAGACCCACGCAATAAGACGGGATATTGCCGAACTCGCGCCCGGTGGCGTGGGCGGCATTGGCCACCGCGCCACCGAGCGAGAGGTAGTTCAAATCCGGCTGGTTCGGCAAGGCCTGCCCCAGGCCTTCCAACATCGGTCCCAGAGCGCTGAGCCGTGTGCCCGCCCAGATGTCGGCTTGGTGCAGGCTGGCGTCGTGCTGGACCACGCCTTCCAACAGGTCCATGGAAATCAAGGTGTCATTGGTGGGCACCACTGCACTGAAGGAATGCCCGGCGCCCACCGCGCGCACCACGCCGGTTGAGCGCTTCAGTGCATCGACCACCTCGGCCTCGCTGCTCGGCGCCAGGCGCTGGCGCGGCGTGCACGTTTGGTTGCCTGCCCAATTGATCCACGGCATGGGCCCGCCCGCGGCATAGGCCACCGGACTTTGCGGCACCGTGGCTGCCGCCTTGTGCGGCGAGCACCCGGGCAGCAAGCTCACGGCAGCGCCCGCCGCGCCGGCTTGCAAAAGCTGGCGGCGCCTGCGGTTCGGCGGCGTTGATTTGTTGCTCATTGCGCCCCCTTCTTGCTGCCGGCTTGGGCTGGTGCTTCAGTTTCGGCGTTCGACGCTGTAGCCGCCATCAGCCGGATCAACGCCCGAAAATCAGCTTCGTCGCAAGCGCTGCAATAGCCCAGCGGCGGCATGCCGCGCAGGCCTTCAACCGTATGTTTGAGCATCACATCCTCGCCCTGCGCAGCACGCGCTTTCCAATCGTCCGCATGCCCCGCCAAAGGCGCCCCCACCCCCACCCGCAAATGGCACTGCACGCAATTGGTGTTGAACAAGCGCAGCTGGCGCGCGCTCGGTGCAAGGGACGCCTTGGGCAGGTATCCCTCTGGGGCTGCGCCAGCCAAGCTTGCGGACATGGCTGCAGCAACTGCAACAACGGCAGCAGCAAGCTCCCCAAACCCTGCGAGGCGCTGAAATTTCATGGCGAATGTCCAAAAGTCATGAGGAAGTTGAGCAGGTGCACGAACAGCCATCTGGCGATTTCGCAAATATAGTCATTGTTATGTTTATCGAGACCACTGTCGCTGCGGTTTTCCCTGATAGGTTTCGCTAGACTCATGCCCGCCACTCTCACAACACCGTGTCGAACGGATTGCCCCGCCTCTATGTCCAAACCGGATCTGCTTGTCAAGAAAGCGCCCAGCCAGGCGCGTGCGGTTGAAACCTATGAGCGCATCTTGGCCGCCTGTGTCGAATTGCTGGCCGAGGTGGGTATTGAGCGCTTGTCCACCAACCTGATCTGTCAACGGGTGGGCATCTCGCCGCCAGCGCTGTACCAGTACTTTCCCAACAAGTACGCCATCCTGCATGAGCTGGGCACGCGGCTGATGCAGGGGCAAAACGAGTTATTGCTGCCCTGGTCGGTGCCAGCCACCTTTGAGCTGTCGGAAGACGCCTTTGCCGCCAGCGTGTGCGATCTGTTCATGCAGACGCTGGAGTTGACCAAGCTGATGCCCGGCGGCGTCTGGGTGACCCGCGCCTTGCGTGCCGTGCCCTCGTTGCAAGACGTGCGCAACGGCTCACACGACCAGGTGACCGAGCTGTTGTGGCAACCCTTCATGGTGGCCCACCCCAAGGCCGATCCTGCGCAGGCCAAGCTGACGATCCGTCTGTCCATCGACGCCATGTACGCTGCGCAAGAATTGCTGTTCGACGACAACTCGCTGGACCCGCTGGCCGTAGCCCGCACGATGTCCGAAATGGTGTCTGCGCAATTCATGCGCTTGCGGCGGCCGTGTTGCTAACGCGCAAATTCATCAGCCCCCGTTCGTCGCAAGTCGCAAAACTGCGGGAATGTCCTGAGCGGGCTTGTTGCCAGTATTTATATAGTCGTAGCTATATTTAATGCGACAGCCCTTTGTCGCCTGGAGGCAAAAGCATGAAGCGACAAATTTCACGGGCCTTTCACCCACAGGGTCAGGCATCACGGCAGACACAAAACGGCGCCCATAGCGGCCCCAGCCTCAGGCCCACGAGTTGGGCCGTGACGGCCTTGTTGACGCTGGGCCTGCAAGCCGCACACGCGCAAACACCCCCCGCCCCCGCCGAGGCCCCAGCCAACGGCACTGCGGCCGCCACCGACACCGCCAAGCTGGACGCCGTGATCGTCTCCGGCCAAGGTCGCACACAGCAGCTGCAATCAGTACCCATCGCCATCCAGGTGATGAGCGCCGATCAATTGCGCAAACTGGGCGCCACCAACATGGGTGAACTCAACAGCCACATCCCTGGCCTGGACATCGACAGCAGCCAGGCCACCCAGCCGGTGATGTCGATGCGCGGCATTGGCAGCAGCGACTTCGGCATCGGCACGGACGCGCCGGTGGGCATTTACATGGACGGCGTCTACACCGGCAAGAGCGGCGGCGCGATGCTCAACTTCAACGACATCAAACGCGTGGAAGTGCTCAAGGGGCCGCAAGGCACGCTGTTCGGCCGCAACAGCGCGGGCGGTGCCATCTCCATCGTCAGCAACGACCCGGCCTTCAAGTCCGAAGGCCAGGGCCTGCTGCGCCTGGGCGACTATGGCGAGCGCCATCTCGAAGCACTGGTGAACCATCCCCTGAGCGACACGCTGGCCTTGCGGGCCAGCTTTGTCTCACAACGCAGCGACGGCTATGTGCGCGACGCCGGCACCGGCCAACTCGCCGGCGACGAAGGCGCCTGGGGTGCCAAGATCGCCTTGAAATGGCTGGCCAACGACGACACCAACGCCGTGCTGTCCATCGAGCATGAAAAGCTGGACCAAGGCGCCCGCCCCGCCTTCGGCCTCGTGAAAGAGGTTTCAAACGGCGGCCCGCTGCCCTTCCCGGTGCAGCAAAGCGACTTCATCGATCCCCGCCATGCGCCGCTGTACAACGACGTGCTGGGCAACCGAGAAAAGCGTGACTACGACGGTGCCACCCTGCGCATCGAACACAGCCTGCCTTGGGCCGAGTTCAAGTCCACCACCGCCTACCGCCACTTCAACACCGTTGACCGGGAAGACAACGACGGCACGCGCAACCCCAATGCCTACCTGTCCACCACCAACCTGGAGTCCAACACCAGTTTGCAACAGGAGTTTCGCCTCACGGGCAAGGCTGGTGCGCTTGATTGGTTGGCCGGCCTGAGTCTCTATGAAGAGACCGCCAAGCAGTCTTCCTTGATCGACGTCACCACCACAGGCCTCGACACCGTAACGTCAAATCTGCTCGGTATGCCGCTGTTCAGCACGGTGAACTCGCTGGCACAAATGTCCGGCATCCCGGGCATCAATCTGCTGGGCCTGGATTGGCAAGAGGCCATGCACAACGAAGGCCGCTACCGTGCGGCCGCCTTGTACGGCGACGCCATCTGGCACCTCAACCCCAGCACCAACATTACCGCCGGCTTGCGCGTCACGCGCGACCAAAAGCGCTTCAGCTGGTACAACCCGCCGCGCACCGCCGCCAACCTCGACGCGCAACTGGCTGTGCTGGACCAGCTCGGCATGTTCCCAGGCCTGGTCGCCGCAGGCGCCCTTAGTCAGACCGATGCCGACACCTTGCAAACAGCCATGCGCAACAACGGGCTGGTCGTCACCAGCGGGGCGAGCAACTCACCCCTCGTCGTGGAGCACAGCTGGAACGACGTCAGCCCGCGCCTGGTGATCGACCACAAGCTGCAGAACGATCTGATGGTCTACGCCTCCATCACGCGCGGCTACCAGGCTGGGGGCTACAACACCCTGCAGGTGAACTCGCTGTTCCAGCCCGAGCACGTGACCAACGGCGAACTGGGTCTCAAAGGCCAGGTGGCGAGCCAAGGCCTGAGCTACAGCGCGGCGCTGTTCAGCTACCGCTTCGACAACCTGCAGACGCTCGATCTGGTGCCCGCCGCCACGCCCGGCGGCCTGCCCGCCTACCAGGTCACGATCAGCGACCAGCAGGCCACCGGCCTTGACCTTGAAGGCCGCTGGCAAATCAACCGCCAGTTGCGCCTGAGCGGTGCCATGGAGTACATCGACCAAACCTACCGCACCGGCCGCAGCAGCGGGGGCGAAGATTTGGCCGGGCTGCCGGTCGGTACGCCCAAGTTCAGCGGCACGCTGGGCGCCGACTATCTCTGGGCCGCCCTGGGCGGCACTGCCAATGCCGGTGTGCAAGCGTCCTACAGCAGCGCACGCCGCTGCAACCCCAAGTCCTACACCCAGGGGGAATGCCTCAACACCACCAGCTGGCACGTCAATGACCCCCGTCAGCGCTGGGATGTGCGCCTGGGCTGGGACAGCGCGGCCGACACCAGCGGCCGGCGCTGGGGCCTGGGGCTGCTGGTCAAAAATCTGTTGAACGAACAGCATGTTCAGCGCGTCGGGCTGGAAGCCGCCCCCTTTGGCAGCGCCTTCGCCGCACTCAGCAAACCGCGGACCATTGCCGTGGAGCTGCGCGGCAGCTATTGACCCAAGCGCGGGTCAAGAAGCCAAGAAGCGAACAAAAAAAAGCGCGGCTGCATGACACAGCGCGCGCCCTAACAAGCCGACCTGCGTCGGCTTGCTCTCGTTCAAACATCTGCTGCGTGTCAGCGCATCACCCCACCAGGCGCTGCGCCACACCGTCCAGCTGACGGATTATTTCAACGCCTTCATCATCGCCCTCAGAGCTTGAAGCTGCTCACCAGACCTGAGAGGCGAATCGCCTGCTCTTTGAGCGATTGAGCGGCTGCGGCGGACTCTTCGACCAAGGCCGCATTCTGCTGCGTCATCTGATCCAAATCGGTGATGGTGGTGTTCACCCGCCCAATGCCCAGGCTTTGCGCGCTCGTGGCCGAGCTGATTTCGCCAATCATGTCGGCCACCCGTTTCACGGAACCGACAATGTCCTGCATCGTATTGCCGGCATTACCCACCAGGGTGGTGCCGGCCTCAACACGCTCCACACTCGCGCCGATCAGCCCCTTGATCTCACGCGCCGCTTCAGCGGACCGCTGCGCCAGTTGGCGAACCTCGCCCGCCACCACCGCAAAGCCTCGTCCCTGCTCGCCCGCCCGGGCCGCCTCGACGGCGGCATTCAAAGCCAGGATGTTGGTCTGAAAAGCAATGCCATCGATCACGCCGATGATGTCGGCAATCTTCTTGCTGGAGCCACTGATCTCGCCCATGGTGCTGACCACCCGCGTCACCACGTCGCCACCACGTTCAGCTGCTTGAGCGGCCTCGCCCGCCAATTGCTTGGCCATGACCGCCGATTCGGCGCTGTGCCCTACGGTGCCTGTCAACTCCGACATGGCACTGGCCGTCTGCTGCAGATTGGAGGCGGTCTGCTCAGTGCGCGTGGACAGGTCGAGATTGCCGCCCGCCACCTCCGCACTGGCCACCTGAATGCTCTCCGCCGACTCGCGCACCTGCCCCACGATCTGCGCCAACGCGCCTTGCATGGCCAGCAGCGCGTGCATCATGTCGGCGGTTTCGTCCTGCCCCTCAATGGTCAAATGGCCACTGAGATCGCCCTGCGCCATGCCCTCTGAAAACCGGGTGGCCGCACGCAGCGGCAAGACGATGGAGCGCGACAAACGCCAAGCCAATGCTGCGCCAAACGCCGCGCACACCGCAAAGCTGATCAACAAGCCCAGCACCATCGTGTTCACGAAGCCGTCCACCTGGTCAGCCACCTCAGCACCCCGTTTGACGATGTCGGCCTCAATGCCGCTCAGCATTTGGCGGGCCGGCTCGTAGGCGGTGTCGGCCTTTTTCAGGTCTGCGAAGGCCTCTTGCGTATCGGGATATTTGAACGCCTTCATCTTGGCGATGACGGGCTGCACCCTGGCACGATAGTCCACCATCAAGGCGCGAAATTTGCTCAAATTTTCATGCGCCTGGGGGGTGGTCGCGGCAGCGCCAAAGTCATCCATGGCCTTGTCAAGACCCACCATGGAGCGCTCCCAATCGCCCTCAGCCCGCTTGATGCCCGCGTCGTCAAAAATCGAGCCGATCACATTGGTGGCCGCTAGCTTGCTTTCAATCAAATGGGTACGCGCCGCCACCGTGATGTTGCTGACAGGAATCAACCGATGCGTAATGCCATACAGCGCTTTGCGGGCGGTCGTCAGACCAAACGTGCCCAGCCCGACCAGCAGGCCCGACAAAATCAAAATCACCGCAAAGGCAAGGATGAGTCGGGCACGAATCTTGAGTCGTCGAAGCATGGAAAGTCCTCATCAAATCGGTTGATCCGGGGATCGAGCAGGATGCCGTTTGGTCCCATGACGGAACCACCGAACACAGGATCAAGCGCCGCCACCCGCCGCGAAATTGCGCTGAAATCCTAACGCTCAAGCAACTCGGCGTCCAACGGGAACTGGAGGCAATTGACCCTGCAGATGCACGGAATGCCCGCCAGCTGCCAACTGCTGCACGCCCAGAATTTCAGCGCCTGAATTAGAATGCACGATCAGCCGACGCGAAGGCGCCACGCGACCCCACGCGACCCCACTCAACGCCGTGCAGTTGCACGACGCAGTTTCGATCCCTCGTTCCCCCCACGCAGCCCCTGGACAAATACCATGAACCGCTGTGAATACCGCTCCATTAGCAGCCCCATCAGCACTTTCAGCGCCTTCTGTCGCCCGGCCCTTGTCATCCTGTGTGCAACGGCCGCGGTGAGCCTCAGCGCTCACGCACAAACCCACCGCAGCTTTCCGGCCAATGCCTTGCGAGGCGAGTTGGTCGTGGCGCAGGCGCCCGATGTCAGCTTGAATGGCCAGGCCGCCCGATTGGCGCCCGGCGCACGGCTGCGCGGCGACACACAGATGCTGCTGCAACCGGCCAGCGTCAGTGGCCAGAAGTTGACGGTGAACTACACCCTGGACCCGAACGGCATGTTGCTGGACGTCTGGGTGCTCAACACCGTCGAGTTGGCCAACAAGGTTTGGCCCCGCACGGCGCTTGAGGCCAGTACCTGGTCCTTCGAGCCCGGTACCCAAACCTGGACCAAACGCTGAACATCGACTGACTTCAGCGCGGTTGCACCCTCCGCTGCAGCCCATCGTTTCAAAAATTGGCCACGCCCTTGGCCGTAGCCAGGCAGTTCGCGCAGACCCGCGATTGGCCTGGCACCCTACAAATCAATGACGATCCCCATGAGCAAAAAAGTCTTCATCAAAACCTTTGGCTGCCAGATGAACGAGTACGACTCGGGCAAGATGGCCGACGTGCTGGGCGCGGCCCAAGGTTACGAGAAAACCGACGACGTCGAGCAGGCCGACCTGATTTTGTTCAACACCTGCTCCGTACGCGAGAAAGCGCAGGAGAAGGTATTTTCCGACCTCGGCCGCATCAAGCACCTGAAGGAAAAAGGCGTCTTGATCGGCGTCGGCGGCTGCGTGGCCAGTCAAGAGGGTGCCGCCATCATTGAACGTGCGCCTTATGTGGACGTGGTGTTCGGCCCGCAAACCCTGCACCGGCTGCCCGCCATGCTGGCCGCCCGCCGGGACGAGCGCCGCCCGCAGGTGGACATTTCATTCCCCGAGATCGAAAAGTTCGACCACCTGCCGCCTGCCAAGGTGGAAGGCGCCTCAGCCTTTGTTTCCATCATGGAAGGCTGCTCCAAGTACTGCTCTTACTGCGTGGTGCCTTACACCCGTGGCGAGGAGGTGTCGCGCCCCTTTGATGACGTGCTGACCGAGATTGCCGGCCTGGCCGACCAGGGCGTCACGGAAATCAATCTGCTGGGCCAAAATGTCAACGCCTACCGTGGCCAGATGGGCGGCACCCATGAATATGCCGACCTCGCCCTGCTGCTGGAGTACTGCGGTGAAATCCCAGGCATTGAACGCCTGCGCTTCACCACCAGCCACCCTAACGAGTTCAGCCAGCGGCTGGTGGACGCCTTTGGCAAGGTGCCGCAGTTGGTGAATCACCTGCATCTGCCCGTGCAACATGGCAGCGACCGCATTTTGATGGCGATGAAGCGCGGCTATACGGCGCTGGAGTTCAAGAGCACGATTCGCAAGCTGCGCGCCATCCGGCCCGACATCCGCATCGCCAGCGATTTCATCGTTGGCTTCCCCGGTGAGACTGAAGAAGACCACGCCAAGCTGATGAAGTTGGTGGACGATATCGGCTTCGACGCCTCGTTCAGCTTCATTTTCAGCCCGCGCCCCGGCACGCCCGCCGCAGCGCTGGAGGACACCACGCCCTATGAAGTCAAGGTCAAGCGCCTGCAAGAGTTGCAAGCCGTGATCGAGGCCAACACGCTGGCCATCAGCCAGACCATGGTGGGCCAGACCCACCGCATCCTGGTGACGGGCAATGCGCGCAAAGATGCCAGTGAATTGATGGGCCGCACCGAGTGCAACCGCATCGTCAACTTCAAAGGTCACCCGCGCCTGATGAATCAGTTGGTGGACGTCAACATCACCCAGGCCTTTGCGCACTCCCTGCGCGCCGAAGTACTCACCGCGGAGTTGGTCGGCGTCTGAAATCTGTCCGCTGAAGCTCAGCGTTTGAGGGTCAGCCACCACTGCGGCAGGCTAACCCCCAGCAGCATCAGGCCATAACCCAGCATCTTGCCGTCATGGCCCAGCAGCACCAGAGCCGCCAGCGCACCGAGGCTACCGCCCAAGCCACCCCAGAACAGCAATTGCGACCAAGGCTGCGACTGAAGCGCCTGACGCCACAGCAATTTGGCGAACAAGGCCAACAAAGCAGCAACACTCCAGGCTGGGGCGAAAAAGTTAGCAAGGTGCAAAAAAGCGTCGAGTGGGCTCAAAGGATTCACTGGTTGAAGTCGAAAATCCGGCAGCCGCAGAAATCCGACACGACCTTGAGCCAAGTCAAGCTCAAGGTGGTCACAATGTCGCGGCCTCACCGACGGTTTGCCGCGTGACGGCGAATGTCAATTTTATAATCCAGCCATGTCAGTTTTCGCCCTCGGCCTGAATCACAACTCCGCACCGCTGGATTTGCGAGGCCGTTTTGCGTTCACGCTGGAGCAATTGGCCCCCACTTTGCTGGGTTTTCGGCAACAAATGCAACCGGCACGCCCACTTGCCGGCACGCTTGCGGGCACTGAAGCCGCTATTTTGTCCACCTGCAACCGCACCGAGCTGTATGTGGCCGGTGACACCAGCATGGTGCAGTCTGCGGTGGATTGGTTGGCGAGCATTGGCGGCGTCGGGCCCAGTGCCCTCATGGATCATTCCTATGTGCTGGAAGGCGGCGCGGCAGCACGGCACGCCTTTCGCGTGGCCAGCGGGCTGGACTCCATGGTGCTGGGCGAGCCGCAAATCCTTGGTCAGATGAAGCAGGCCGTTCGGGAAGCCAACCAGGCCGGCACCGTGGGCACCACCCTGCACCAGTTGTTTCAGCGCAGTTTCTCCGTCGCGAAAGAAGTGCGCAGCTCCACGGAGATCGGCGCCCACTCCATCAGCATGGCGGCGGCGTCGGTGCGGCTGGCCGCCCAGCTGTTTGAAGACCTCGGGCAGATTCATGTGCTCTTCGTCGGCGCCGGCGAAATGATTGAGCTGGTGGCCACCCATTTTGCGGCGCGCAACCCCAAATCCATGGCGGTCGCTAACCGCACCCTTGAGCGGGGCGAGAAGCTCGCCGGCCGCTTGGGTGCCGAGGCCATTCGGCTGGCCGATCTGCCGCAGCGCCTGCATGAGTTCGACGCCATCATTTCCTGCACCGCCAGCAGTTTGCCGCTGATCGGCCTGGGTGCAGTGGAGCGTGCGCTGAAAGCCCGCAGACGCCGCCCCATGTTCATGGTCGATCTGGCGGTGCCGCGCGACATCGAGCCTGAAGTGGCCAAGCTGGACGATGTGTACCTCTACACCGTCGACGAGTTGGCTACCCTGGTACAAACCGCTGGCGAAAAGCGCCAAGCTGCAGTGCAGCAGGCGGAAGCCATCATCGAGAGCGGCGTGCAGAGTTTTGTGCATTGGCTGGGTCAGCGCCACACGGTGCCACTGATCCAGGCCCTGAATGCCCAGGCCGATGGCTGGCGCGAACATGAAATTGCTCGCGCCCGCAAACTGCTGGCCAAAGGCGCCGACGTTGACGAAGTACTGGAGGCCCTGTCTCGCGGCCTCACCCAGAAGATGCTGCACGGCACCCTGGCTGAATTGCATGCCAGTGACGGCGAGCATCGCGTGCAACTGGCGCAAACCGTGTCGCGCCTGTTCCTGCGGGGCAGCAGCCGCAACCCGGCCAATGCCGTGACCCGGTCGGAAGAGCATTAGCGGCGCCGCGTGCGCCCGCACCTTGCAGCGTCCCTTTTCTGGGGCGCTCCCGCCCGTTTCACGAAAGCAATTCCGCCATGAAAGACTCACTGCGTCAGCAGTTCGAGCGCCTCGCCTATCGCCTGAGCGAGCTTGACACCATCTTGGCCGACGGCGCGGCAGCCGCCGACATGAAGCGTTACCGAACGCTCACCAAAGAACAGGCCGACATCAACGAGTTGGTCAGCCAATACCACCAGTACCAGCAAAGTGAAGCCGATCTGGCTGAAGCCCGCGCTTGGCTGAATGACCCGGCCATGGTTGATATGACCGACATGGCCCGCGAAGAAATTGCCAAGGCCGAAGCGTCGATGGCCCGCTTGCATGCGGCCTTGCAACTGGCCCTGCTGCCCAAAGACCCGGACGACGAACGCCCGGCCTTTCTGGAGATCCGCGCCGGTGCCGGCGGCGATGAATCCGCCCTGTTTGCCGCTGACCTGGCGCGCATGTACCTGCGCTACGCGGAGCGCCAAGGCTGGAAAACCGAGATTCTTTCCGCCAACGAGTCCGATCTAGGCGGCTACAAAGAGCTGGTGATCCGCATCGAGGGCGACAAGGTGTATGGCGGCCTCAAGTTCGAGTCCGGGGGCCACCGGGTTCAGCGCGTGCCGGCCACGGAGTCGCAGGGGCGCATTCACACCAGCGCCTGCACCGTGGCGGTGTTGGCCGAGCCAGACGAGACCGAAGAAATCACGCTCAACCCCGCCGAACTGCGCATCGACACCTACCGCGCCAGCGGCGCAGGCGGGCAGCACATCAACAAAACCGACAGCGCAGTGCGCGTCACCCACGTGCCGACCGGCCTCGTCGCCGAGTGCCAGGATGACCGCAGCCAGCACCGCAACAAGGCCAAGGCCCTGGCCGTGCTGGCCGCCCGCCTGCGCGACAAAGACCGCAATGAGCGTGCCGCCAAAGACGCCGCCGCCCGCAAGAGCCTGATTGGTACCGGCGACCGCAGCGACCGCATCCGCACCTACAACTTCCCGCAGGGGCGTTTGACCGACCACCGCATCAACCTCACGCTCTACAAGCTGGGCGCCATCATGGACGGCGACCTGGGCGACGTGGCTGCCGGGCTTCAAGCCGCGCAGGCGGCCGAGCAATTGGCCTTGCTGGAAGAAGGCAAAGCCTGATGATGAATGACGTTAGGGCTGCCCTGACCCATGCCCAGCAGTTGGGCCTGGATCGCCTGGATGCGCAGTTGCTGCTGTGCCACCTGCTGCAAAAAAACCGCGCGTGGTTGATCAGCCATGATGACGCGCCCTTGTCCGCCGACATGGCCCAAACCCTGGCGAAGCAGTTTCAACAACGGGCCGATGGCATGCCTGTGGCCTACCTGACCGGTGAAAAAGAATTTCATGGGCTGCGCCTGCGCGTCACGCCCGATACGCTGATTCCGCGCCCCGACACCGAAACCTTGGTGGATTGGGCGCTTGAAATTCTGCGCGAGCTGCCAGGCCAGCCGCGTGTACTCGACCTCGGCACCGGCAGCGGCGCCATCGCCCTGGCGCTCAAGGCGAGCCTTCCGGCCATCGACATGCACGCGCTCGACTTCAGCCCCGGCGCGCTGGCGGTTGCCCGGCAGAACGCGCAAACACTCGGCCTGCCTGTGCACTTTCACCAAGGTGACTGGTGGCAACCCGTGGCCGGGCAGCGCTTTGACCTGATCGTCAGCAACCCGCCCTATATCGCCGGCGAGGACCACCACCTGCCCGCCTTGCGTTTTGAGCCCTTGAGCGCCCTGACGCCTGGCGCCGACGATCAAACCGGCTTGCGAGACTTGCTGACCTTGATCAACGGCGCCCCCAGTCACCTGCAGCCCGGCGCCTTTCTGCTGCTGGAACATGGCTACGACCAGGCCGACGCCGTGGCGGGCGAGCTACAACGGCGCGGCTTTGTCGACCTCGCTTTGCGCCACGACTTAGGGGCACAACCCAGAGTCAGCGGCGGTCGTTGGCCGGGTTGAAAATATCGATATAAGCAGGGCTTTCGACGGCAATATTTCATTCTCACGCGGGGCCGACTGACGTAGCATCAGATCAAAACCACTGCCGCAGGAGACCGCCATGAAGATCGTGCGCCACTCACCTTTGCTCTCGAGCAAGCCTACGGCCATGGCGGGGACTGCACTCAGCTTGGTCAGTCTCATCAGCCTGATGGCGCTGCTCCCCAGCACCAGCCGTGCAGGCGAACTGGAGGCCAACGCGTTGTCCGCCGGCCTGGAAGTACCAACCTGGCAAGCCCGCCTGGAGTTGGGCAGCCTGGAACGCTCAGCGGCAGGCGCCCCCGGTAGTTCCCGCTTGCTCAGTGCGCGCCTGATGGGCGATTACTTCCTCACCCGCTCCGGGTTGACCCAAATCAAAGGCGGCCTGCGAGCCACCGGTGGCATGATGCTGGGCCCGCTGTCCGCCACACAAGCAGGAGGCTACGGTTTGGCCTTGGGCAGCAACGCCTTCAAGCTGGGGCAAAACCTGTCGGTCAGCCAACTTAGCCTGGGATATGCGCTACCGTCGGCCGTTCCCAGTGACCCAGCGGCAACGGCGTCCTACCTGGGCCTGGGCTATTCAGGTCAATCGATTCACGGCGGATGGGGGTTCAGCGCCGATCTGGGCTTGCTGGGCAGCAGCAACAGCCTGCGCCTGGGCAACAGCCGGCCCGCCAACATGGAAGAGCTGCTGCGCGACATGCGCTTCCAGCCCGTGCTGCAGCTAGGCCTGTCCTACAACTATTGAGTGCACCGACGTGTCGCAGGGGTTTCCCGAGTGACCGATAATCCCCCCAGTCATTTCATTCATTTACTGGGGTAGAAAAGCCATGAGCGACGTTCAGCAACGCATTGACGATCTGGTCAAGAACAACCGGGTGATGCTGTTCATGAAAGGTACGGCGCAGTTCCCCATGTGCGGGTTTTCTGGCCGCGCTATTCAAATTTTGAAGGCCGCAGGCGTCACCGACCTGAAGACTTTCAACGTGCTGGAAGACGAAGCCGTGCGCCAAGGCATCAAGGACTACGCCAACTGGCCCACCATTCCGCAGCTGTACATCAATGGCGAGTTCGTGGGCGGGTCGGACATCATGATGGAGATGTATGAGTCCGGCGAATTGCACCAAACCCTGGCCGCAAACGCCTAAGTCCCGGGTGAGCGCCCAAAGGCTTGTTGTCGGCATCACCGGCGCCACAGGTGCCACCTATGCGCTGCGCTTGTTGCGCCGAGGTCGGGAGTTAGGGCTTGAGACTCACCTGATCGTCACGCCCGCGGGTGTCTTGAATGTGCACCATGAATTGGGCATGGATCGGCAGGCCTTGGAGCGCGAAGCCAGCTTTGCCTACGCGCCCGGTGACGTGGGTGCCTGCGTGGCCAGCGGCAGCTTTTCAACCGCAGCCATGGTAATTGCGCCCTGCTCCATGAAAACGCTGGCGGCCGTAGCCCACGGCTTTGGCGACAACTTGTTGACCCGCGCCGCCGATGTGACGCTGAAGGAGCGCCGCCGACTGATCTTGATGGTTCGGGAGACGCCCTTCAACCTGGCGCACCTGCGCAATATGACGGCGGCGACCGAAATGGGCGCAGTCGTGTTTCCGCCCTTGCCAGCCTTCTATCACCATCCGCAAAGTATTGAGGAGTTGGTGAACGAAAGCGCTGAGCGGGTGCTGGAATTGGCGGGGGTCACTGGCGCCGAGCCCAAAGCCTGGGGTGGTCTGCGCAGTTAGCACACGCTGAGTTTGTGAACGCGAAAAAAACGCCCTCATCAGGCGCATTCGGGAGGGGCCTCACCGTGATGGCATGGTCCCCTGCCGTTGCAAGTCAAAGAAAATTATGCCTTGGCGCGACGACGCGCAATGGCGCCCACGGCAAACAAGCCACCGAACATGAGTGCCATGGTCGAAGGCTCAGGAACCGGCGAAGCGGCCACGAGCACACGAATGGCGTCGCCCACACCGTCAGCACGCCAGTTGAGCGAAACCGTGTTGCCAGACACCCAATGGCAGTCAAACGTCGTGTCGCTGACCGTCGGCGTCGATGCACAAGCAGAATTGACTTCTTCACCAATGTGGTTGGAAGTCCCGTAGTTGATGCCAGACGCGCCATATGTCGAGGTTGTGCTGGCCAAGTCAGCGGCTGTGTCATAAACCGCCAAAACTTTGGAACCAAAGTTCAGGGTGGCGAAGATGTTCTGCTGCTGTCCAGGCTCAAACGAAATGTAGTAAGACTTTTGGCCATTGACCGTTTTTTCGTCGACCCAAAACAGCGTGCTGTCCTTATTCAGTGCGCCGGTTCCCAGCGCGGGATTGCCGAGGGAGGTAGACATTGCTGGCGTGAAGTGGGTCAGCGAGAAGCCGCTCGTCAAGTTAGAGACTGTTGGCGCTGCGTTGGCTAACCCACTCAACATCATGGACGAAATGATAAAAACAGATTTAAAGTAACTCATTTTTGTTCCTAATTTGTTTTGTGGATTCATTTTTGAGTCCACAGAATCATGATTAGTATCAAATTAGACATTTTCATTAATTTTTTACGCGACAAAGCGCCTAAAGATCTGTGTTAGCTGGCGCCTTTGGGCGCACTGCAGATCAATTCAATCAAATGGGGTTGAGATACAGCAAATCAGACCGCACGCACGCTAGGGTGCATTCCGTGCAGTCCCGCCCAATGGGGACAGGCTGGCTTCAATGCCTGAGCGATTCGATCGCTCTTTTGTGGGCAAACAACATCGCACCCTCCCACATATGAGGGTGCTAGGTGTCGCCTGGCATCAGCCACTGTTGGCGCGACGCCAGCACGGCCCGCGGGTACTCAGGGCGGCCACGGCTGCCGTTGTACCGGCCCAGCGCGAGGAACACATCACCGCGCTCGCGGTCGAGGTAGTGACGCAAGATCACGCAGCCAAAGCGTAGATTGGTCTGCATATGGAAAAGCCGGGAGGCCTTGCCGTCGCCGATGGCGTTCATCCAAAACGGCATCACCTGCATATAGCCGCGCGCCCCGGCGCTGCTGATCACGTATTTCCGAAAACCGCTTTCCACTTGTACCAAGCCCAGCACCAGGCTGGGCTCCAGGCCGGCACGTTTGGACTCATACCAAAGCGTTTCCAAAAACTCAATGCGCGTCTGGGCTTCGGTCTTGCGAGGCTTGAGTCGCTCGCTCATGGTGCCCAGCCAGCGCAGATAAGCCAGCCTGGCCTCGATATTGTCAAAATGCGGCTTGGGCGGCGCACTGTTGGCAACCGCTGCGCTGAGCGCCGTGCGCACCGCGTCCGCCAGCGGCTCCTCGACCTGCGCGCCCGCATGCGCTGGCTGCGGCAAGACCGCCGACGCCCACCCCGCCAGGCCGGACAGCAAGAATTGCCGGCGGGGCTTCGCCCTCAGGGGGGAGCAGTGCGGCGGCGGCAAGCTCAACTTCGGATTCAGCGTCCGGCTCAAAGCTTGAGCTTGGCTTTCAATTCAAGCAAAAGATCGGCCACCGGCAACTTGCCTGCCTCGGTGTCACGACGGCCTTGGTATTCGACCTGGCCTTCTTTCAGCCCACGATCGGAGATCACGACGCGGTGCGGCACACCGATCAACTCCCAGTCGGCAAACATGGCACCAGGACGCTCGCCCCGGTCGTCCAGCAACACATCCACACCCAGGGCGGCAAGCTCATCATGCAGCTTATGTGCCGCGGCCTTGACCTCTTCGCTGCGGTCCATGCCGATCGGGCAGATCACCAAGCTGAAGGGCGCGATAGCCTCCGGCCAGATGATGCCGCGGGCATCATGGTTCTGCTCAATGGCGGCGCCCAAAATTCGGGTCACGCCGATGCCATAACAGCCCATCACCATGTGCTGCGGTTTGCCGTTTTCGTCGAGGAAAGTGGCATTCATGTCCTTGGAATACTTGGTGCCCAACAAGAACACATGCCCCACCTCGATCCCGCGCTGAATGGCCAGCACGCCCTTGCCGTCGGGCGAAGGATCGCCAGCCACCACGTTACGGATGTCAGCCACCACATCGGGCTCGGCCAAGTCACGGCCCCAGTTGGCGCCGGTGTAGTGGTGTTCGGGCTGATTTGCGCCGCAGACAAAATCACTCATCAGGGCCACGGTGCGATCGGCCACCACCTTCACAGGCTTGAGCATTTTGATCGGCCCCAGATAGCCGGGCTTGCAACCGAAATGATCGTCGATCTCGGCGTGCGTGGCAAAGCGGAAACCGCCCTTCAGGCCTTCGATCTTGCCCGCCTTTACCTCGTTCAAATCGTGATCGCCGCGCAGCAGCAGCAGCCAGACGGTGGACTTGACGATCAGGCCCTCGTCATCCAATTCATCGGTAGCCAGTACCAATGACTTGACGGTCTGCGACAGCGGCAGGCCCAGCAAGGCAGCCACGTCTTCACAGGTGCATTTACCGGGCGTGGGTGTGAGGGTCAGGTCTTGCGTGGCGGCAGCACGTTCTGCAGCCAGGGCCACGCCTTCAGCCAACTCGATATTGGCGGCGTAGTCGCTGCCGGGGCAGTAGACGATGGCGTCTTCACCCGTGTCAGCGATCACCTGGAATTCGTGCGAGAGTTCGCCACCAATGGCGCCCGTATCAGCAGCCACAGCGCGGAACTCCAAGCCAAAACGACCAAAGATGCGTTGGTACGCCGCGTACATATTCTGGTAGCTCAGCGTGGCGGTGGCCACGTCGCGGTCGAAGGAATAGGCATCCTTCATAGTGAACTCGCGGCCACGCATGATGCCGAAACGCGGACGGCGCTCGTCGCGGAATTTCGTCTGGATGTGATAGAAATTCTTGGGCAATTGCTTGTAGCTGCGCAACTCCTGACGGGCGATGTCAGTCATCACCTCTTCAGACGTGGGCTGGATGATGAAATCGCGGCCATGGCGGTCTTTCACGCGCAGCAACTCAGGGCCCATTTTGTCGAAGCGGCCGGTCTCCTGCCACAGTTCGGCGGGCTGTACCACGGGCATCAGCAACTCGACGGCGCCCGCGCGATTCATCTCCTCGCGGATGATGCCTTCCACCTTGCGAATAACCCGCAAACCCATTGGCATGTAGTTGTAGATACCGGCGCCCAGGCGTTTGATCATGCCGGCGCGCATCATCAATTGATGGCTGACGACTTCGGCATCGGCGGGGGCTTCTTTGAGGGTGGAAACAAAAAACTGGGAAGCTTTCATGGCGGCGGCGGACTCAAAAAATAACGCCTCGCAACGGTGTGCGAAGCTGGAAATAACAAGGAGAAAGGACGGGGTCAGGGAAAGCGAGGACGATGCCAACAGGGCATCCCAATGCAATAATCAAACCAACTATAGATTCGAGGTTGATTATGCTCGACCGTGAAGGCTTCCGGCCCAACGTCGGCATCATCCTGCTCAACCACAGGAATGAAGTGTTCTGGGGCAAACGCATCCGCACACATTCCTGGCAGTTCCCGCAAGGGGGCATCAATTACGGCGAAACGCCTGAGCAGGCGATGTATCGCGAGCTCCACGAAGAAGTGGGGCTCGTTCCTGACCATGTGCGCATCATTGCGCGTACCCGAGACTGGCTGCGTTATGAGGTGCCCGACCACTTCATCCGCCGCGACGCGCGGGGGCATTACCGCGGGCAAAAGCAGATCTGGTTCCTGCTTCAATTATTGGGGCGGGATTCCGACATGAACCTGCGTGCAACCAACCATCCGGAGTTCGACGCCTGGCGCTGGAACGAGTACTGGGTGCCACTGGAGGCGGTGATCGAGTTCAAGCGCGGCGTGTATGAAAACGCGCTCACCGAACTGGCCCGTTACCTGCCACGCATCAACCAGCACAACCGCTATCTGCGCGCCGGCTTGCGACCCCACCCCCATGGGCGGCACGACGATTTCGCCAGCCCTTCAACCGGGGGTGCAGGCACGTCGGCAGACTCATCCGGCTGCGCTGAACCTCAAGATTAGCGGCCCATCTGCGAAAAAGGGCGCCTTCACAGGCGCCCTTGCCGTCAAATCATCGGCGCAAGTCAGCCGGTTTTCCCGTTAGCCCGTCAAGACCATGTTGTCGCGGTGGATCAACTCAGCTTCGGCCACGTAACCCAACACACGCTCGATCTCACTGGAAGGTTTGCGTGAAATGAGGCGCGCCTCGGCGCTGGAGTAATTCGTTAGCCCCCGGGCGAGTTCTCGTCCGCCGGGCTCACGCACCGCGATCACATCGCCGCGATGGAATTCGCCTTGAACCTCCACCACGCCGATGGAGAGCAGGCTTTTGCCTTCAGCCTGCAGCTTGGTGGCAGCTCCCGCATCAATCGTCACCGCACCGCGCATCTGCAGATGATCGGCCATCCATTGCTTACGAGCCGCCAGTTTCTGGGTACTTGCCAGCAGCGCGGTGCCGATTGCCTCACCGGCCACCAGGCGCAGCAAGACATCGGGCTCGCGGCCCCAGGCAATGACGGTGTTGGCGCCACTGCCTGCGGCCCGTTTGGCAGCGAGAATTTTGGTGATCATGCCGCCACGACCGAGGCTTGAGCCCGCCCCGCCCGCCATCAACTCCAACTCAGGCATGCCCGCCTGCGCCTGATCGATGAAGCGAGCCTGTGGGTCTTTGCGCGGGTCGGCTGAGTACAGGCCACGCTGATCGGTCAGGATGATCAGCGCGTCAGCCTCCACCAGATTGGCTACCAGCGCACCCAAGGTATCGTTGTCGCCAAACTTGATTTCGTCGTTGACGACGGTATCGTTCTCATTGATGACCGGCAGCACACGGTGTTGCAGCAGGGTCAGCAAGGTCGAGCGCGCATTGAGATAGCGCTCCCGGTCGGCCAAGTCGGCATGGGTCAACAGCACTTGCGCGCTACCCATGCCCTGCTCACGCAGCTTGGTTTCGTACATCTGGGCCAGGCCCATCTGACCGACCGCCGCAGCGGCCTGCAATTCATGCAGTTCCTTCGGCCGGGTGGTCCAGCCCAAGCGCTTCATGCCCTCGGCGATGGCCCCGCTGGAAACCATGACCAGTTCGCGCCCATCGGCCGCTAACGCCGCCAATTGACGGCACCAATTGGCGATGGCTTCGGCATCCACCCCGCGACCTTCGTTGGTCACCAGGCTGGAGCCCACCTTAACAACAATGCGCCGGGCGCCTTTCAGCGCGGCACTCATTGAAACACCCCTCGGCCTGCGGCCGGACCCGCCAAGCGGGAAGGAGCTTGCTGGGGGCGGCCCGGCGCGGCGCTCATGCTGCGTCGTCTTCAGCAGCGGCGACAGGCTTGCCCTCAGGGAAGCGCGGGTCGACTTCCACAATGACGCGCTGGGCCGAGGCCACATGGTCATAAATGGCATGTACCAAGCCTTGGCAACCGTCACGGGTCAAGGCCGAAATTTCAAACACCGGGCCCTTCCACTTGTAACGCTTGACGAAATCCTTGACGCGCTTAGCTCGCTCGTCCTCAGGCACCATGTCCAGCTTGTTGAGCACCAACCAGCGCGGCTTGTCGTACAGAGCTTGGTCATATTTTTTGAGCTCGGCCACGATGGCCTTGGCCTCGACAACCGGATCCACCGCCGGGTCAAACGGCGCCAGGTCCACCACATGCAGCAGCAACCGGGTGCGCTGCAGGTGGCGCAAGAATTGATGGCCCAAGCCAGCGCCTTCAGCCGCCCCCTCAATCAAACCGGGGATGTCTGCAACGACAAAACTCTTCTCCGGCCCAACCCGCACAACGCCGAGGTTTGGGTACAGCGTGGTGAAGGGGTAGTCGGCAATCTTGGGCCGGGCGTTGGATACCGCCGTGATCAGCGTTGATTTGCCCGCATTAGGTTGCCCCAGCAAGCCAACATCCGCCAGCACGCGCAGCTCCAGCTTGACCTTCTTGGCCTCGCCGGGCCAGCCGGGCGTCTTTTGACGCGGTGCGCGGTTGGTACTGGTCTTGAAGTGCAGATTGCCGAAGCCGCCGTCGCCGCCCTTGGCCAGCAAAACCTTCTCACCCGGCTCCAGCAGCTCGGCGATCACGGTATCAGTTTCCAGATCGCGGATGATGGTGCCGACCGGCATGCGCAGGATGATGTCGTCCGAGGCAGCACCATAGCAGTCGGAGCCCCGTCCGGCCTCGCCGTTACGGGCCTCGTGGCGACGCGCATAGCGGTAGTCGATCAGGGTGTTGAGATTGACGTCACCGACGGCGAACACGCTGCCGCCACGCCCGCCATCACCGCCATCAGGCCCGCCGAAGGGAATGAATTTTTCGCGGCGAAAGCTCGCACAGCCGGCACCACCATTGCCGGCCACGATATCGATGGTGGCTTCGTCGATGAACTTCATATATTTGTTCTAAGCCTTGTTCGCTTTGAATGCGGCTGCAGGGACATGGCGCGTGGCCAATGTTTGATTTTAAGGCCAGGCAGGCTGCATGAACCCACCCCAACCGAGGTCAGCCACAAAAAGCAAAAGCCCCGGCAAGCCGGGGCTTTGGGTCGCCGATGGGCGGCAATGCCCCCCAATCGGCGATGCGTGTTGTCACGATGCCTGAATTAAATTCAGACCGGGGTGACGAACACGGTTTGACGGCTCTTCTCACCCTTGATGGCGAACGACACTTGGCCGTCAACCAGAGCGAACAGCGTGTGGTCCTTGCCGATACCGACATTGGTGCCGGGATGGAACTTGGTACCGCGCTGACGCACGATGATGGAACCTGCAGAGATGGTCTGGCCGCCAAAGGCCTTCACACCGAGCATCTTAGGTTTGGAGTCGCGGCCGTTCCGTGTGGAACCGCCGCCCTTTTTCTGTGCCATGGATTAGCTCCTTGAACTGTTAGCGAAGAAGAAGACGTCCGATCAGCCGTTGACCGCGCTGATCAACAGCTCGGTATACGTCTGGCGGTGGCCCTGGCTCTTCTTGTAATGCTTACGACGACGCAACTTGAAGATGCGCACTTTGTCGTGCTTACCGTGAGCCACAACAGTGGCAGAAACGCTTGCGCCAGCAACCAAGGGAGTGCCAACCTTCAATTCAGCGCCGTTGCCGACAGCCAAAATTTGGTCGATCACAATCTCTTGGCCAACATCCGCAGCAATCTGTTCTATCTTGATCTTTTCGCCGGCAGCAACTTTGTATTGCTTACCGCCGGTTTTTATGACCGCGTACATATCAGCCCTTTCAATTAAACCTGTTCGGCCTTTGACCCCGGCATCGGCAACCCATCGACATACCATTGGCATTTCGTCGGGTAACTACCAACCCCTAAGCTTGAGCACGAACCTCAACCCTACCACTCAAAAGTAGCAGAGCCCGCGAGTATAGCACCTGTTTTAAGTTTGGCAAATCACCGCTCCGGTCGCGGCGATTGCACGACAGCGGCATACAAAGCCGCGCAGGCTTGGGGCGACAGCGCTCAGCTGTTCCTATAATCTGCCCTCCGTCCCAATGAGAGCCGAGAGTGCACGCTGCGCCTGCTTCGTCCCCCTCCCCACGTCCCCGCTTGAGCGAAACACTCAACACACTCGCCGCAGAAATGCTCGAGGTTGATGCAGTCATCGCCCGCCGCCTGAGTTCCGACGTTGCCCTGATCAACCAGATTGCCGGCTACATCGTGCATGCAGGCGGCAAACGCATGCGACCCAAGCTGGTACTGCTGTTCGCCAACGCATTGGGCTACACGCGCCCAGAGCGCTTTGAGCTGGCCGCGGTGGTTGAATTCATCCACACCGCCACCCTGCTGCACGACGACGTGGTGGACGAGTCGTCTCTGCGGCGCGGCAAGAAAACCGCCAACGCCCTGTTTGGCAATGCGGCCAGCGTGCTGGTCGGTGACTTTCTGTACTCACGCGCCTTCCAGATGATGGTGTCGGTCAACCGCCTGCGCGTGCTTGAAGTGCTGGCCGAAGCCACCAATGTCATCGCCGAAGGCGAGGTGCTGCAGTTGATGAACATGCACGACCCTGACATCAGCGTAGACAGTTACCTGCGCGTCATCCGCTACAAGACCGCCAAGCTATTCGAAGCCAGCGCTCGCCTTGGCGCAGTATTGGCCGACGCCTCAGCTGAAATCGAAGAAGCCTGCGCCAGCTATGGCCGCGCCCTGGGTACCGCATTCCAATTGGTTGATGACGTTCTCGACTACGAGGGCGACAGCACTGCTCTGGGCAAGAACGTGGGCGACGATTTGCGCGAAGGCAAAACTACCCTGCCCCTGCTGATCGCCATGGAGCGAGGCTCACCCGACCAACGCCAATTGCTGCGCCACGCCATTGAACACGGCGAGCAAGAACGCCTGGCCGAAATCGTCGCGATCGTGCGCGAAACCGGCGCACTCGAAGCCACACGCGCCGCCGCCCGCAAAGAAGCCGAGCGGGCTCGCGAATGCCTGAATCTCTTACCCGACAGCGATTGGCGAGAATCTCTGCTAGAATTTGCGGCTCAGTCGGTTGAGCGCTCTTTTTAAAGAGCCGAGAGATCCGAAAGACTCAAGCAACCGACCCGCTGTTCAAAGAACAAGACAAAGAACAGCCCAAAAAGAACACCCAGTCGGGGTGTAGCGTAGCCAGGTAGCGCGCCACGTTCGGGACGTGGAGGCCGGAGGTTCGAATCCTCTCACCCCGACCAAATCAAACAAAAAAGCCCAAGTGAATCGATCACTTGGGCTTTTTTCTTTGGATTGGCACTTGCGTCAAATCAGCGCAAATTCTTCGCGCCGCGACCCCGCGGTCATTCCAACCGCTCAATGCCGCCTGACGCGTCGGCACAGGCACACCGCATACACAACACCACACTAACGCGACGTCAGCCGTGAGACTGTCGCCGGAGCCATGATTCGGTGCGCAGGTTTGACAAAAAACATATACACACGCCCCATAGCGTTATGGACGTGAACCACCGTCGCCACCGACACCACGACACCGCTGGGTAGGTCTTGTCGGGTGACGGAAATCTTGACGTCCAGGTGCTTGTCGGTTTCGCCAAGAACAACCTCGTGCTCATGAATTTCAAGCAGCTTGAAGATGCCCGCTTGGTCGCCAACACGATAGTCCTGTGCAGGCTTGCCTGGGTCGATGTGACTCAATGCACCCAGGTCCTTGAGCCCCAAGCGCGCAACGATCTTGTTGCGCAATTTCATGAGGGCGTCGATCCACCCCGGCGTGTGCGAAACAACGCTCAAATAGAGTTCAAGCGGGCTTCGCTCGTCGACAGGCAACTCGACGCTATAGCAGTCGTGAAAATAGGCTGTGTCCAAGCTCGCGCGCAAGGCGCTGAAAGCGGGAACGCTACTGACTTGAGCACGAATCATGAAGGTAGGCCTACAGCCTGCGCAAAGGACAGGCAACTATAGAGGTACTCGCTCCCCAAAAAGCCGAAAGTGCTCAAACTCCTGCACCAAAGCCTCTGGATAGGCAAAGCGTTTAAGCGTCAAGTTCATGCCACCTCCGCTTCTCCGGGCCATGCCTTCATGTACAACCATGTACCGAGCAGCGAAGCGAGCAACAGCGTCAGCAGCATCGGGCCATGATTGCCGAAGATGGAAAACAGCCAGACCGCGCCTAGAGGCCCGGCAGCACGGGCGATCAGGGCCGGAGCCCCAAGTGCACCGCCTATTCGCGCATAGTGCTCAGAACCAAACAAGGCCAACGGCGCTGCCGCCTTGACCACGGTCAGCAAGCCCAAACTGAGGCCGTAGGCGATCACAAAGACGATAGAATGAACAGGCACCCACTGCGCAAGCCACAGTGCAGCCAAGGACAAGGGCATGAGACTCAGTGTGACCAAGCCCATACGCCGGCCATTCAAGCGCTGGCCAATCGCAAGGTCTATGGCCCGCCCGGCGGCTTGCAACGGCCCCAGGCACGCCGCCAGCGAGAGAGCCTCTGATGGGCCAAGTCCGCGTGATTCCAGAGTTAGGATTACCTGTACCGCCATGGCTGCGGTGATGAAGCCATAGATCATGAAGCAGCCTGCAAGCTGACAAAACGCGACGCGATGCTGAGGTGCCTCAGTCAATGATCGTGGCCCGGCGACCGGCAACCCTACTTCAGTTTGATGCTGGGGTCTTCGCGGCAAACTGAGGTGCAAGGGCAGACAAGCAAAGAGATGCAGTGCCGCAAATACCAGGGCCGTTCTACGCCATCGGCTTGCGTCAAGGTAGTTATCAAATCCGCATCGTCAACTTCATCACCCAGCCCAACAGCACCCTGAGCACCAAGACCTTGCCCCAACGCCAGCTCGTGAACGGATATTGATGATTGAGCAGCCATGCCCGATGCGGTCTTTTCACGGCGCATAAAACGGCCACGGCAGCAACGAATGGCCCGAGCATGGCGAAGGGCCACATGGATCAGAAAAATGCTTTCACAAGCCTAAATCGTCCAAGCAAGTCCGCTGCTGTGCACTGACAACCCAAAAAATGTTTACCCTTTTTTGTAAAAATGAGGCCAACAAAGAAAAACGGGTTAGCTGCTTTCGCTGCTAACCCGTTGATTTACCTACTATTAAATGGTCGGAACGGTGGGATTCGAACTCACGACCCCTTGCACCCCATGCAAGTGCGCTACCAGGCTGCGCTACGCCCCGACTGAGTCTCGCATTATAGGATAGTTTTTGCCTGCCTGGCAAGACTATGACAAAAGATCTTCTCGAATGGCAAACAGTTCTTCCCGAATCTGGGCCAGCGACCACGGTCCTGGAGGCAAAGCAGCACTGCTGGCCCGCTGCGAACGGGTACTCAAAGCCGCCGAAGTTCCCAGCCCCGCCTGAGGCATGGGCTTGATGGGTGCAAACGTATTGCTGATGTCGGTGGCTTGCGCCAGATGATCGAACGCCTCGATCGCTTCATCACTCGCGGCCTGCGCATAGCCTTCGTCATCAATTTCGGGCAAGTGCATGGCTGTGCGCCCTGCAGCGGTGGCACCAAGCCCGCCGGCATCACCCAACTGGTTGCGCGCCCCGCTGATGGTGAAGCCCTGGTCGTACAACAAGCCTCGGATGCGCCGGATCAGCAACACTTCGTGATGTTGGTAATAGCGCCGATTGCCGCGCCGCTTCATGGGTTTGAGTTGCGTGAACTCCTGCTCCCAGTAACGCAGCACATAGGGCTTCACACCGCACAGATCGCTCACCTCACCGATGGTGAAATAACGTTTGGCGGGAATGGCGGGCAGCGCATTGTCCATGCGTGAATAGGGCTGAGGCTGTGGGCGGAAATGGGCCAGGAGACGGCGCGGAGATCAGACTCTACTCGAAGTCTTCTTCCTCACAAACATCACCCTGCACGGCGGTCTTGAGTTTGTGGCTGGCGTGAAAAGTCACCACATCACGCGCCTTGATCGGGATCGACTCACCGGTGCGCGGGTTGCGCCCCGGGCGGGGCGCCTTGCGGCGGATGTTGAAGTTGCCAAAACCCGAGAGCTTGACATCATCACCCCGAACGAGATTACCGTGAATGATGTCAAAGAAGGCCTCCACCATGTCCTTGGATTCACGCTTGTTGAGGCCGAGCTTGTCGAACAGCATCTCGGCCAACTCGGCCTTGGTGAGCGTCGGCGTTTCAAGGCTGGGCAACAGCACGCGCGCAGGCGTGGAAATGGCCGCAGGCTGGGGAGCGTCCACCAGATTGGGGTCCGGGGTGCCGTGATTGTTTTCCATCAATGAGCAACCTTCTTTATTGTCTTGTCGGCCACAGGTGAAGTGAGGCAAGGTGAGGCGGAAACTGGCGCGGCGCCGCTTTCAGCCAATCATTCCATCAAGTCCATCAACCCCGCAGCCGCGCGCCCAAACCTTGCGCCAATGCGGCCACCACGGCAGCCACCGCTTGCTCGATGCGCTCGTCCGTCAACGTGGCCTCATCATCCAGCAATTCCAGCCGCACCGCCATGCTGCGTTCACCCGCTTGCAGTTCAGTATTGGCCTGGGTTGGTTTGAAGACGTCGAACAATTTCGCGGACCGGATCAAGCCCTGGTGCGCAGCGCCCTGGATGGTTTGCATCAGCGCATCATGCGTCACCGCTTCGCCAACGATCACCGCAAGGTCGCGCAGCACGGCCTGTTGGCGCGGGATGGGCGTCGCCATCGGCAACTGACGCGCCAAAACAGCAGGCAGGTCCAGCTCGAACAGCACGGGTGCGCTGGGCAGCTCATAGCCTTGGCGCCACTTGGGATGCAACTCGCCGATGACGCCAATGGCTTGGCCGTCCAGCTCGATGCGGGCGCTACGCCCCGGGTGCAGGGCCGCATGCTCGGCAGCGACGAAACGCAGTTGGCGCGGTGCGAACAACGCTTCCAAATCGCCCTTCACATCGAAGAAATCGACCGGACGGTCACGCTGGCTCCACTGCGATTGATCAGCCGGGCCAAAGGCCAGGCCCGCCACCCGCATGGGCTGAGCAATGCCGGCCACACTGGCATCGCTTTCTTGCACCGAAGCGTCGCGCAGAAACACACGGCCGATTTCAAACAAACGCACGCGCGGTGCCCGGCGAGTGAGGTTGTAGCGCAGGGTGTTGATCAGACTGCCGATCAGGGTGGTACGCATCACCGCCAAAGGCGCGGCGATGGGGTTGAGCAGTTGGATGGGGTTGTCGTTACCAGCCAGCTCTTTTTCCCAACGTGCCTCGACAAAGCTGAAATTGATGGTCTCGAAATAGTCGCGCGCCGCCAGCGCGTGGCGCAGCGCATGAATGGCGCGGCGGGACTCCGAGGCCACCTTGGCCACCACGGGCGCCAGCGGCGGCGTGGACGGCAGCGAGGGGTAGCCCAGCACGCGGATGACTTCTTCGATCAGGTCTTCTTCAATCTGCAGGTCGAAGCGGAAGCTGGGCGGCGTCACGGTCAGCACGCCGTCGGTCTCGGTGAAGCTCAGCCCCAGGCGCGTGAACACGCGGGCGCAGTCTTCCTGGCTCACCGGCATGCCGATGACTTTGGCGGCACGGGCCACGCGCAGGGCCACCGGCTTGCGCTCGGGCAAGGTGGTGATCTGGTCGTCCATGGGGCCGGGTTGGCCTCCACAGATGTCCAAAATCAGCTGGGTGATGCGCTCGATGTGCGCCACGGTCAGCGCCGGGTCCACGCCACGCTCGAAGCGATGCCCGGCATCGGTCGAGAAGTTAAAGCGGCGCGAGCGCCCCATCACCGCCTTGGGCCACCAGAAGGCCGCTTCAACGTAGATGTTCTGCGTGTCGTCGGACACCGAAGTGGCATCGCCGCCCATGATGCCGGCAAGCGACTCAGGCGCTTGGGCATCGGCCACCACGCCCACGGTTTCGTCCAGCGTGACGGTGTTGCCGTTCAGCAGCTTGAGCGTTTCGCCCGGTTTGGCCCAGCGCACCACCAGCGTGTCGTGGATCTTGTCCAGATCAAAGATGTGCGACGGGCGCCCCAACTCGAACATCACATAGTTAGAAATGTCGACCAGCGCGGTGACCGAGCGTTGGCCGCAGCGAGCCAACCGGTCCACCATCCACGCGGGCGTCTGCGCCTTGGTGTTGACACCGCGAATGACGCGCCCCGAGAAGCGACCACACAAATCCACCGCCTCGATGCGCACCGGCAGCTTGTCCGCATGCACCGCCGCCACGGGCGCGCATTCAGGCGTGATGAGCGGCGCACCGGTCAACGCCGACACTTCACGGGCGATGCCATAGACGCTCAGCGCATGCGCCAGATTGGGCGTCAGCTTGAGTGTGACCAGGGTGTCATCAAGATTCAGATGCTTGCGGATATCTTCGCCAACCGGAGCGTCGGCTGCCAGTTCGAGCAGGCCACCGTGCTCTTCGCTCAGCTTGAGCTCGCGCGCCGAACACAGCATGCCGAAACTGTCCACGCCGCGCAGCTTGCCCACGCCGATCTTGAAGGGCTTGGCGTCCGCCTTGTCAGCATCTGCCGGGGGCAACTCGGCACCCACCGTGGCCAACGGCACCTTGATGCCAGCCCGCGCATTGGGCGCGCCACAAACGATTTGCAGCGGCTCAGGTCCACCGGCGTTGACTTGGCAGATGCGCAGCTTGTCAGCGTTAGGGTGCTGCTCGGCGCTCAGGATTTCTGCCACCACGATGCCGTGGAACGGCGGCGCCACAGGGCGCAGCTCTTCAACTTCCAAGCCAGACATGGTCAGCAACTCGGCCAACTCTTGCGTGTTCAGTGCGGGGTTGCAGAAGGCCCGCAGCCAGGATTCAGGGAATTGCATGGGGTAGGTTCTCGTTTGTTCTCGACAGCTTCAATCGTTCAGGGCGTGCGGTGCACTCACTTGAACTGCGACAAGAAGCGCAAATCACCGTCAAAGAACTGACGCAAATCGCTGACGCCGTAGCGCAGCATGGCCAGGCGGTCAATGCCCGAACCGAAGGCGAAACCGATATAACGCTCAGGGTCCAGGCCCATATTGCGGATCACCTGCGGGTGCACCTGGCCGGAGCCGGAGACTTCCAGCCAACGGCCTTTCAGCGGACCGGTGGCGAACATCATGTCGATCTCGGCGCTGGGCTCGGTGAAGGGAAAGTAGCTGGGGCGGAAACGCAGTTCGAGATCATCAGACTCGAAAAACTGCTGCAGAAAATTGGCATACACCGACTTCAAATCTTTGAAGCTGATGTTCTCGCCCACCCACAGGCCCTCGACCTGGTGAAACATGGGCGAATGGGTGGCATCGCTGTCCACCCGGTAGGTACGGCCCGGCGCGATCACGCGGATCTCAGGCATGGGCTGGCCGGCGTCAATCAGCGCCTTGTGGCGCTTGACATGCTGCACCGCATAACGAATTTGCATGGGGCTGGTGTGCGTGCGCAGCACATTGCCGCCTTCCACATAGAAGGTGTCGTGCATGGAGCGCGCGGGGTGGTCCTCCGGCGTGTTGAGCGCCGTGAAGTTGAACCAGTCGTTCTCGATTTCGGGGCCATCCGCCACGTCAAAGCCCATAGAGCCGAAGATACCCTCGATGCGCTCCATCGCCCGCGTGATCGGGTGCAGGCCGCCGGTGCCGCGCTGGCGGCCCGGCAGCGTCACATCCAGCGCCTCGGCCTTGAGTTGCAAGGCCAGTTCAGCATCGGCCAGGGCTTGGCGGCGGGCAGTCAGCGCGCCCTCGATGCCGCTCTTCAAGACATTGATCTCGGCGCCGCGGGCCTTTTTTTCTTCCACCGGCAAGCTCGCCAGACCTTTGAGCAGTTCGGTCACACGACCTGACTTGCCCAGAAAGCGTGCCTTGGCGTTCTCCAACTCGGCCGGCGTGGCGGTGGCGGCGAATTCGGCCTGAGCCGCTTGCAACAATTGTTCGAGATCAGTCATCTTGAAGGCAATGTCTATTCGTTCTTCAATCGAAAAAAGACTGACGCAAAACTATTCCCGCCCGGCGAAACGCTGAAGACAGCCCGCCCGGGGTCGGCGAGGCGTTCGAGAGACGCTGGGGCAGTTTTGCGTAAGTCCTGAAAAAAAAGGCCGAACACCAGGGTGTCGGCCTTTGAGGTTGCTTACCACCAAACCCGAAAGTTCAGCGGTTGCCGGATGCCGCACGAGGCGGCATCTGACATCAAGCCAGTGCGGCCTTAACCTTGGCGAAGACGCTGGCAAAGCCAGCAGGATCGTTGACGGCCATGTCGGCCAGGACCTTGCGGTCGATCTCGATCTGAGCCTTCTTCAGGCCAGCCACAAACTTGCTGTAAGTCAGTCCCAGGCCACGGCTTGCAGCGTTGATACGCGCAATCCACAGCTG
Organism: Roseateles koreensis; assembly: GCF_028595305.1. Taxonomy (GTDB): domain Bacteria; phylum Pseudomonadota; class Gammaproteobacteria; order Burkholderiales; family Burkholderiaceae_C; genus Paucibacter_A; species Paucibacter_A koreensis. Next base: position 61,914 of record NZ_JAQQXS010000002.1, read on the forward strand.
ACGGAACACGCGCTTCTTGGCACGACGGTCACGGTAGGCGTATTGGCCTGCCTTCATCACCGCCTGTTTGGCGATGCGGAAGACATTCTTACGACGACCACGGAAGCCCTTGGCCAGAGCCAGGACCTTCTTGTGACGGGCACGAGCGGTAACACCACGTTTAACGCGAGGCATATTAAATCTCCTTTAGTTAAATGGGTTAATTACAGACCAGCACCGGGCAACATCTGAGCGATGTGACCCATGTTGGTTTCGTGCACGGCAGTCGTGCCACGCAGGTGGCGCTTGTTCTTCGTGGACTTCTTGGTCAGGATGTGGCGCTTGAACGCTTGACCGCGCTTGACGGTACCACCTGGACGAACGCGAAAACGCTTCTTCGCGCTGCTCTTGGTCTTCATTTTGGGCATGTTATTGCTCCTTTTAAGATGTCCCTGGGGCGGTTGAGGGCTTCTCAACACTTGCCAGCCTCAGGAGACTAATAAGCCCGCCGATGACCAAATCGACGGGCTAGATTTTTTTGCGAACAAGCCCTGAAGCTTGTTCGCCGGGGGCTCACCGCTTTTTAGGAGCGAGCACCATGATCATCTGCCGACCTTCAAGACGCGGCATATTTTCCACCACCGAGACATCCGCCAATTCATCGCGGATGCGCTCAAGCAAGCGCATACCGATGTCCTGGTGGGTGATTTCACGGCCACGGTAACGCAGGGTCACCTTGCCTTTATCACCATCTTCGGCGATGAAGCGGCGCAGATTGCGCATCTTGATCTGGTAGTCGCCTTCGTCCGTACCCGGGCGGAATTTGACTTCCTTGATTTCAATGACCTTCTGCTTGGACTTGGCCTCAGCCGCCCGCTTCTGCTCGATGTACTTGAACTTGCCGTAGTCCATCAGGCGGCAGACAGGCGGTGTCGCGGTGGCCGAAATTTCGACCACATCCACATCCAACTCGCCCGCCATGCGCAGCGCTTCTTGGATGCTCACGATGCCGAGCGGCTCATTCTCAGGGCCGTTCAAACGAACCTCAGGAGCCATGATTTCGCGATTCAGCCGATGCTTACGCTCCGGAACAGCACGACGGTCAGCAAAAGTAGCGATGGTGTAAACCTTTCAGCGAGCCCCAAGGCCGGGGGCCCAAACAAAGCAAAAGCGCGCCCAACTCCAATGACTGGACGGCAACGATCAGGCCTTTTGAGTGATATCGGCTGAAGCCTTCGCCTGGAAGTCTGCCAGAGCCATCACACCCAAATCCTGGTTGCCGCGGGCGCGCACCGCAACGGTTCCATTTGCCTTTTCCTTATCGCCCACGACAAGGATGTACGGAACCTTCTGCAAAGAATGCTCGCGGATTTTATACGTGATCTTCTCGTTGCGCAAATCAGCCTGGACTCTAAGCCCTTGATTCTGGAGAGATTTCACGATTTCCGCGACGTAATCCGCCTGCGCATCGGTGATATTGGCCACCACAACCTGGGTTGGCGCCAGCCAGGCCGGCAGCGCGCCGGCGTGCTGTTCGATCAAAATACCGATGAAACGCTCAAGGCTGCCGACGATGGCGCGGTGCAACATCAAGGGCGTGCGGCGGTTGCCTGCCTCGTCCACATACTCGGCTCCCAGCCGTTCAGGCATATTGGGATCGATCTGAATCGTGCCGCACTGCCACTCGCGGCCCAAGGCGTCTTTCAGCGTGTACTCGATCTTGGGGCCGTAGAAGGCGCCCTCGCCCGGCGTCACGATGAAGTCAACGCCAGAGCGGCGCAGGCTTTCCATCAGAGCATGCTCGGCCTTGTCCCAGCTTTCGTCGGTGCCGATGCGCGCTTCAGGGCGCGTGGCCACCTTATAGATGATCTCGGTGAAGCCGAAGTCGGCGTACACCTTCTGCAGCAACTGGGTGAAGGCGGCGCACTCCTCCAGGATTTGGTCTTCGGTACAGAAGATATGGCCATCGTCCTGGGTAAAGCCGCGTACCCGCATGATGCCGTGCAGGCCGCCGCTGGGCTCATTGCGGTGGCATTGGCCGAACTCACCAAAACGCAGTGGCAGATCACGGTAACTCTTGATGCCGTGCTTGTAGATCAGGATGTGACCGGGGCAGTTCATCGGCTTGAGCGCGTACTCGCGCTTCTCCGACTCAGTCGTGAACATATTGTCTTTGTACTTGCCCCAGTGGCCGGTCTTCTCCCACAAGCCCTGATCCAGCACCTGCGGGCCCTTGACTTCCAGGTAGCCGTTGTTGCGGTAGACGCTGCGCATGTATTGCTCCACCTGCTGCCACAGCGTCCAGCCCTTGGGGTGCCAGAACACCAGGCCGGGCGCATGCTCGTCGATATGGAACAAATCCAGCTCGCGCCCCAGCTTGCGGTGGTCGCGCTTCTCAGCCTCTTCCAGCATCAGCAGGTACTTTTGCAAATCATCCTTGGTGGCCCAGGCGGTACCGTAGATGCGCTGCAGTTGCTCGTTATTGTGGTCGCCGCGCCAGTAGGCACCAGCCACCTTCATCAGTTTGAAGTGCTTGAGCTTGCCCGTGGAGGGCACGTGCGGGCCGCGGCACAGGTCGGTGAACTTACCTTCGGCGTAAAGCGACACCGCTTGATCGGCCGGGATGCTCTCGATGATCTCGGCCTTGTAGGCTTCACCCAGGCCCTTGAAGTAACTGACCGCTTCATCACGCGGCAGCACCGAACGAACTATCTTTTCGTCCTTCTTGGCCAACTCGCTCATCTTGGACTCGATGGCGGCCAAGTCTTCGGGTGTGAAGGGGCGCTTGTAGGCGAAGTCGTAATAAAACCCGTGCTCAATCACCGGGCCGATGGTGACCTGCGCCTCGGGGAACAGCTCTTTGACGGCGTAGGCCAGCAAGTGGGCGGTGGAGTGGCGAATGACTTCCAGACCATCAGCATCCTTGTCGGTGATGATGGCGAGTTTCGCGTCGGCTTCGATCAAATGGCTGGTGTCCACCAGTTGGCCATCCACCCGCCCGGCCAGGGCGGCCTTGGCCAGCCCCGCACCAATGGAAGCAGCCACGTCGGCCACGGTCACGGCTTGCGGATATTCGCGCTTGGAACCGTCAGGAAGTTGGATCGAGATCATTGCTCAGTGCTCCGGATGAACCTGGGCTTGCCGCTGAAGAAGAAGGCAAGCCCTGAAATGAAAAAAAGCGCGGCCACTATGCCGCGCTTTTTTGTAGGGGTCGCCTGAATCAGACGATTGAGAAAGACATGACAAGCCGCGGCCGACTAAACCTTGCAGGAGGTGGTCGTAGTTCGCGGTGTCATAACCATGATGCCTTTCTCGCCCTTGTTCGTTGATCGATCCGGCGATTGTAGCCAAGGATTGAGGCTGCGCATGTGACAGCGCAAACCCACCCTCCGCACGGGGCCACCGCTCACAGCGGCAAAGCCTGCACCGAGCCTGCCTCGCAAGCCTGGGCGAACTCATCGCGCAGGCGCTGGCTCTCGGCAATGCCCCGCAGCCAGACCTGCGCACGCGCATCAGCGTCGTCGCCGTAGTGCTGAAAGTCAGTGCGGTCTGGCAGTTTGGCGTTGGGCATGGCGGATTGAATCCAGGCCGGGTCTGGCGCCAGCAAGACCACATTGTCCAAAAACGCCGTGGCCCGGTGGCGGCGCTTCAAGGCCTTGTCGAGCCAGCCCGGCACCACGTGGCGCTGAAAGTGCGGGTACAGCACCAACCCGTCACCCGCCATCGCGCCGTAGTTAAGGTGCAGGTGATAGTCGGTGATGCCACCGTCCCAATAGGCACCGCGCGGCGCGCCAGGAATGTCATGCACCGCCTGCAGCCAGAAAGGGATCGAACAACTCGCCAGAATGCTAGCCTGGAAATTGGTCGTGTTCAACGCCACCTGGTGGCTGCGGTAATCGGTCAAGGGAATCGGCAAGGGCGTGCGTGGGTCGGAAAACGCCACCCGCTCGATCCAGCTGCCCATGGTCGGGCGCGACAGCACATTGGCGGCAAATGCCGCCGTGTAGCCCAGCGGCGTGCGCCAGCGCCCTTCCCGCGCCAGTAGCTTGCGCCCGCGTGAAGCCAACACATGCAGGCGAAACCGTGGGTGGCTCAAGGCCTGCGCCTCACGCCCGCCGAACACCTCATGGAGCGTCGCCGCAAAGCCTTTGCTCACCCAGGCCGCCGAGGGCATCTTGCCCTTTTTGGCGCCTGGCTCATCTTCATAGCGCTGATGAACATAACCGTTAGACAGCCGGTCAAACTCAGCCCGCACCTCGGCCTCGTTGCGGGTGAGGCAGGCCGTGGCCATGCGCCAGGCGCCAATTGACGCGCCAATCAGATGCACTGGCTGGCTGCTGCGCGCCAACCAATCGCCGAAGATGAACTGATCGAGCGGGCCCAGCACCAAGCCCTTGGGCCCACCCGCTGCGGCGGGGACCACCTGAATGTCTTCAGGCCGCAGGCCCCGCTCAGCCAAACGGGCTCGGGCGCGCGGACCCGCAAAAATCTGCAACGCCTTGTTCGTCATCACATGCCTCGCCTCGGGGGCGATCAAAGTTTCAATTCAAGCGCAGCACCATACTGCGTATTGACCAGACGGTCTGTCGTGACGATATTGCCAGGGCCCGACACCAGTTGAGAGCGAGCATCCAGGGGCGACAAATTGCTGGCAGAAATTCGCAAGGAGGCGCTCTTGCTGAACAGCCATTGCGCAAACATATCGAGTGAACGCGCACGCGTCACGTCCAGCGATTGAACCAGCGTCTGCTGCGTCAGATACCCCGGCGTATACGCCAGGCTCATGCCCGTATTCAGCGGCAAGCTCGCCAGTCGGTAATCAAAGCCCACATTGGCCGACCAGGGCTGCTGGCCGTCCAGGCGGTTATTGGACAAGGGCACGGCGTCTACATTGGAGTGGTAGACGCTCAGGTTGCCGCGCAAGTTCAAAGCCAGCTTGGGGTCAAATAGGCTGGGCATCAATTCACTGGCCCGGCCCTTGACCTCGAACTCCAAACCGAGGGTCTGCGCCCGCGAGAAATTCACCGGCTGCGACACATAGCGCTGCAGAGGCGACCAGCTCACGGTTTCCAGGGCTGTCACATTGCGGATCAAGTTACTGATATCACGGTAGAAGCCGCCCACGCTGACCATGCCGCCGCCGTTCAGGTATTTCTCGAATGCAATGTCCAAGCCCGTTGCCAGTTCAGGCTTCAGGCTCGGGTTGCCAATGCGGTCAGGATTGAGCGGGTCATTGCCCTGCGGCAGGCCGTTCGCGTCTTCCAGGGGCTTGACAGCGTTGATACTGGGCCGTGCCAACAGGCTGTTGAGTTCAGGCGCCTTGTAGCTGCGCGTGATGCTGGCGCGAATCAAGTCCCGGCCCTTGGGGTCTAACTTGTAATTCAGATGCCATAGCGGTGTGATCACGGTGCTGACATTACTCACCACCGCATCGCTCCCCACGCCGCCCTTGCTGTTCGTGGCAATGCGCTCGCCACGCAGTCCCAGGTAGGTGGACCATTGCGGCGACAGCTCCCACTCATCTTGCGCAAACAGGGCCTGGCGCTGAATGCGCGCACCGAAAGCCTGCCCGTCGTAGGCCGGCAATTGCGGCACCCCGTTTTCCGTGATGCTGCGGATCTCGTCGCGTTGGCGCCACTCCATATCCCAACCCACCGTCAGGGAGTGATCGTCACCCAGCAACTGGCCGTATTTGCCGCCTTGGATCACGCTTTGATCGTGGGTATTGCCCAAATTGACCCGCCACACCTGCTGCGCCGTGGCGGGCGCCACCACCCGAAAGGTCTGGCTGTCGCTGCTGCCCTTGGAGTCCTGCAGCGTCAGCTTCAGCTCAACGCGCTGGCTCTCGCTGAACCGATTGATCCACTGCGCATTACCGCGCAGGTTCTGCCAGGTACCTCGGGTGAGCGCGTCGTCATCCACATTCGGCAAACCGCTCAGCAGCGCGTTTTGATAGCTCGTGCGATTGCGCCAAAAACCCTTCTGCACAAAACCTTGCAGGTTCAAGCTCTCCTCATCGCTGATGCGCCAATTGAGGCGCGGCGCTGAATTGAAACCATGACCCCAATTGGCCTGCTCGCCGTGCTGAATCACCTCAGACGGCTGGCCATCGGTTCCGGCAGCCACGCGGTCCACATCGACCTTGACTTGTTGCCGCCACTCAAAGGCAGACAGCGGCACCGAGTACGACGCCGCGCCGACTTTTTCACCCACCGTGACGGTGGCCGACGGCGTCGGGCGCACCGCGTTGTAGCCCAGTCCCAGGCGTAAATCGCGCTGAGACACCCGCGGAGCATCTTTGAGAATGATATTGATGGCCCCGGCCACCGCTTGGGCGCTCTGGTCGGCCGTGGGGCCCTTGGTGACCTCGATGCGCTCCACCTGAGCAGGGTCCAACTGGTCCAGCGCAAAACCCGGCGGCGCGGGGTCGCCGTTGATCAGGATCAGGGTGTAGCCCGCGCCCAAACCACGCATGCGCGGTGCGCCATCTTGTACCGACACGCCGGGCAGGCGCTTGAGCACGTCTGCCACATTGGTGTCACCGAACTTATCCATCTCTTCCCGGCCATAAATCTGCTTGGCAACGGGCGAGCGGCGGCGCAGGTCGGTGTCGCTGGACTGCCGCGTTATTTCAACGCGCTCCAACTTGGAGCCCGCACGGGGCTGCGAGTCACCCACAAGCGGCGAAGCCTCCTGGGCACGAACAGAGGAAACGCACAAAAGAGTACACAGCGCTGCACATGCCGCAACGATAGCGGCGGGGGCGGCGGGGGCAACAGACAAAGCAAATTTCAAGACCAGGCTCCAGCGATTTAAACGCCTATCTCGACCACAAACAGGTCCATTAACGGCGCCACGAAAGAGCCCGCACCATAGCCAGAAATGACACCCTTGTCTGCCCCCAAGGCGACCAAGGGGGGTTTATCGGGTGCGAACACCGTATCCAACAAAAGTTCAGTCCGAGGGCGCTCGCCATTGGACTGACTCTCGCCCTTGCAGGCGATGTTCAGCGCTTGGTTTGCAATTTGGCGAATGCCGCCGCCATGGCGTTACCGCCAGCGGCCGGGGCAGGCGCAGCCGGCGCTCGCCCGGCGCCAGCGCGCTCATTGCGAGCTGCAGGGCGATAGTTGTTGGACTCTGACTTGGCGCCGCCCTTGGGCACCATAACGTCCAACTTCATCGTCAGAGAAATTCGCTTGCGGGACAGATCCACCTCAAGCACCTTGACCTTGACTACATCGCCCGTTTTGACCACCTCGCGGGCGTCGTTGACGAATTTATTGGCCAATTGGCTGACGTGTATCAGGCCGTCCTGGTGCACGCCCAGATCCACAAAAGCGCCGAACTGCGCGACGTTGGACACCGTGCCTTCCAGCACCATGCCTTCAACCAGATCCTTGATGTCGTCCACCCCTTCGCTGAAGCGGGCCACCTTGAAGTCGGGGCGCGGGTCGCGGCCTGGCTTCTCCAGCTCAACCAAAATGTCTTTGACGGTGATGGCGCCAAACTTATCGTCCGCAAAGGCCTCGGGCTTCAAGGCGCGGATCACATCGCTCTTGCCCATGACTTCAGCCGCAGGGCGCTTCACCGCGGCCAGAATGCGTTCCACCACGGGATAGGTTTCTGGATGCACGCCCGAGAAGTCAAGCGGATTTTCGCCATCACGAATGCGCAAGAAACCTGCCGATTGCTCGAAGGTTTTGGGGCCCAGCCCCGTCACGTCCAGCAATTGTTTGCGGCTCTTGAAGGCGCCATTGGCATCGCGCCAGCGCACGATGGAGGCAGCCACCGTGGCGCTCAGCCCTGACACTCGGGCCAGCAAAGGTGCCGACGCGGTGTTCAAGTCCACGCCCACGGAGTTCACGCAGTCTTCCACCACCGCATCCAGGGTCTTGGCCATGTCGCTCTGGTTGACGTCGTGCTGGTATTGGCCCACGCCGATGCTCTTGGGGTCGATCTTCACCAACTCCGCCAGCGGGTCTTGCAGGCGCCGGGCGATGGACACGGCACCGCGCAGCGTAACGTCCAGGTCAGGCAACTCTTTCGAGGCGAACTCAGAGGCTGAGTAGATCGAGGCACCGGCCTCGCTGACCACGACTTTCTGGATCTCGGTGCCGGGGGCCAACTGCTGAATTCGCTTGATCAAGTCGGCTGCCAGCTTGTCGGTTTCACGGCTGGCCGTGCCGTTGCCAATGGCGATCAGGTTGACGCCGTGGGTGGCGCACAAGCGGCCCAGGGTGTGGAGGGAACCCTCCCAATCCTTGCGCGGCTCATGCGGAAATACGGCGCAGGTGTCCAGCACACGGCCGGTGTCACTGACCACCGCCACCTTCACCCCCGTGCGAATGCCCGGGTCCAGGCCCATCACCACGCGTTTGCCAGCGGGCGCGGCCAACAGCAGGTCGCGCAGGTTCTCGGCAAACACCTTGATGGCCACACGCTCGGCCTCCTCGCGCAGGCGCGAGAACAGATCGCGCTCCAGGCTCATGGAAAGCTTGACCTTCCAGGTCCAGGCCACGCACTTGCGGATCAGCGCATCACCGGCGCGGTTGGCAGGGCTCCAGCCCAAATGGCGCGCAATGCGGCCTTCCGCCAAGCCGGGCTGACCGGCCACGGCCTCTTCGTCCAGCACCAGCTTGGCGTCCAAAATTTCTTGCGTGCGCCCACGAAACACGGCCAGCGCACGGTGCGAGGGCACCGTGCGGATGGCCTCGTCGTAGTCGAAATAGTCGCGGAACTTGGCCACATCCGGGTTATTTTCGTCCTTGCCGTCCATCAGCTTGGAGCGGAACAAGCCCTCAGCCCACAACCATTCGCGCAGCTTGCCGATCAACAAGGCGTCTTCGGCCCAGCGCTCGGAGAGCAGGTCGCGCACGCCGTCCAGCACCGCGAAGGCGTCAGCAAAGCCCGCGTCGGCATTGATGAAAGCGGCAGCCTCGGTCTGGGGGTCCAGCGTCGGGTCGGCAAACAGCTTGTCGGCCAGTGGCTCCAGGCCGGCTTCGCGGGCGATCATGCCCTTGGTGCGGCGCTTTTGCTTGTAGGGCAGGTAGAGGTCTTCAAGCTCTTGCTTGGTCGGCGCGGCCTCAATGAGTGCGCGCAATTCAGGCGTCAGCTTGCCCTGCTCTTCGATGCTTTTGAGCACCGCGCCGCGCCGGTCTTCAAGCTCGCGCAGATAGCCCAGCCGCGCCTCAAGATCGCGCAGTTGGCTGTCGTCCAGGCCGTCGGTCACTTCCTTGCGGTAGCGGGCGATGAAGGGGACGGTGGCGCCCCCATCGAGCAATTCAACAGCAGCGTTGACTTGGGCGGGGCGAACCTTCAGTTCGGCCGCAATTTGAAGCAGGATCTTGTCCAAAACGTCGGGATCCGTCACGGATCACTTGAAAACCGGAAGCGGCGGAGTTTGCCACAGGCCAGAGCCGGGGCGGTTCACAAGACCTTGGGCAAGGCCACCGTTTGGCTCTACAGTGGCCTATGCGAAATCACCACCGATTCAAGCGCCGCGACCTGGCCACCCTGGCCAGCCAAGCCATGCTGGAGAGAGGGCTGGAGCCCGAGTTCCCACCCGCAGTGCAGATCGAACTGGCCAACCTGCCGGCCACCTTGCCGCTGCAGGCCACGACCGGCTCGGCGCCGATCCGCGATCTGCGCGCCCTGCCCTGGTGCTCCATCGACAATGACGACTCGCTGGACCTGGACCAGCTAACCGCCTGCCAGCGTGAGGCCGGTGGCAACCTGCGCCTGTTTGTCGCCGTCGCCGATGTGGAGGTGCGGGTGCCGCTGGGCTCGGCCATCGATCAACACGCCCAGCTCAACACCTGCTCGGTCTACACCTCGGCACGCATTTTCCCCATGTTGCCCGAGCGCCTGTCCACCGACCTCAGCTCGCTCAACCCGCAAGAGGACCGCTTGGCCCTGGTGACCGAGATGCTGATCGATGCCCAGGGCGAGTTGCAGCACTCGACCATCACCCGCGCGTGGGTGCGCAACCAAGCCAAGCTGGCCTATGACGCCACCTCGGCCTGGCTGCTGGGCGAGGCCGAGCTGCCCGCCGCCGCAAGCAAATGGCCCGGCATGGACGAGCAGTTGCGCCTGCAGGACGCGATGGCGCAAACTCTGCGCGCGCGCCGCCATGCCCAGGGCTCGCTGGAGTTTGAGACCCTGCAGCCGCGGGTGATCTTCGAGGGCGAGCAGGTGGTGGACCTGCAGCAGCAGGAGCAAAACCGCGCCCGCCAGTTGATCGAAGAATTCATGATCGCCACCAACGGCTGCTGCGCCCGCTTTCTGGCCGCGCACGGCGGCGCCTCGCTGCGCCGGGTGGTGCGCTCACCCGAGCGCTGGGCCCGCATCGTCGAGGAGGCGCACAAATACGGCGACCAATTGCCCAACACGCCCGACGCGCAGGCGCTGGAAGGCTTTCTAGCGCGGCGCCGGCACGCCGACCCGGTTCGCTTTCCTGATTTGTCTCTGGTGATCGTCAAGCTGATGGGCTCAGGCGAGTATGTGGTGGAGCGGCCGGGCAGCGCGCCCATCGGCCACTTCGGCCTGGCCGAGCGCGACTACACCCATTCAACCGCCCCCAACCGGCGCTACCCTGACCTGATCAGCCAGCGCATGGTCAAAGCAACACTGGCAGGTCAGCCCGGCCCCTACAGCGCGGCGGAGCTGGAAGATCTGGCCCTGCACTGCACCCGGCAGGAAGACGCGGCCCGCAAGGTGGAGCGCCGCATGCGCAAGTCCGAAGCGGCGTTGTTTCTGGCGCCTCGCATCGGAGAAGTCTTCTCGGCCTTGGTCACCGGGCACGGCGATGCCGGCTCCTGGGTGCGGGTGCTGACCCCGCCGGTAGAAGGCATGTTGGTGGGCCACGCCCCCGAGATACGCCTCGGCCAGCGCCTGCGGGTGCGCCTGGTGGGCTGCAATGTCGAAAAAGGCTTTATCGACTTTGCCTGCATCCAGGACTAGCCAGGGAAGGCTCTTTGCAAAATGGCTTCCACCTGCAGACCTCGAACATCGGCCAAGCCACTGACCGAGCCCCAAGCGTTTGAAGCGGAGAAGCGTGTCGCCACAAAAGCCTCGGCCACACAGCTTGGCGCACGCTGACGCAGCAAGGCTGCCTGGGCCAGCAGCACCAGGCGGGCAGCCAACTGACGCCCCAAACCTTCCAACTCAGCGGGGGGCAGACTCAGCATGGCACGCAATTGCGACAAGGCGGCCTGCAAGCAGGCCTCATCGCCCAGGCCTTGCCCCAACTCATCCAGCAAGGCCTCAAAAGCCGCCGGCTCGCGAGCAACCGCGCGGAGCACGTCCAGGCACATGACGTTGCCTGAACCCTCCCAGATTGAATTGACGGGCGCCTCGCGGAATAGCCGGGCCATGATGCCCTCGTCCACATAGCCGTTACCGCCCAGCACCTCCATGGCCTCGCCGGTCAATTCCACCGCGCGTTTGCACACCCAGAACTTGGCCGCTGGCGTCATCACCCGCATCCATATGCGTTGGCGAGGGTCGTCCTGATGCTCAAACGCTTCAGCCAGACGCATCATCAGTACCAACGCCGCCTCGCTCTCCAGCGCAAGATCGCACAACACACTGCGCATCAGCGGCTGCGCCACCAGCAAGCGGCCAAAAGCGCGGCGGTGGCGCGCATAGTGCAGGGCCTGCACCAAGGCCTGGCGCAATATGGCTGCACTGCCCACTACACAATTCAAGCGGGTGTAGCCAGCCATCTCGATGATGGTGGGGATACCGCGCCCGGCCTCCCCCATCAAAATGCCGTAGGCATCGAGAAATTCAACCTCCGAGCTGGAATTGCTGCGGTTGCCCACCTTGTTCTTCAAACGTTGAATCTGGACGGGGTTTTTGCTGCCGTCGGGGCGCCACCGCGGCACAAAAAAACAGCTGGGGCTGCCGTCTGCTGTTTTTGCCACCACCAGGTGCGCATCACACATCGGTGCCGAAAAAAACCACTTATGGCCACGCAGCGTGTATTCAGCGCCGCGTCCGCCCGCGGCCACCGGCGTGGCCAGAGTGGTGTTGGCGCGCACGTCGGAGCCGCCTTGCTTTTCCGTCATGCCCATGCCCAGCCAGATCGACCGCTTTTCGCTCAAGGGCAGGTCACGCGAGTCGTAGTCGGTGGACAACAGTTGGTGCTTCAACTGCGCCCACAGGGCCGGCTCTTTTTGCAGCACCGGAATGGCGGCTTGGGTCATTGTGGTCGGGCACAGTGTGCCGGCCTCCACCTGGCCGTGCAGATAAAAGCCTGCCGCCCAGGCCGCCCAACGCCCGGGGCTGTCATCTCGAAAGGGCAAAGCCACCAGATCGGCGGCCCGAGCCATGGCCATCAATTGATGCCAGCTCGAATGGAATTCAACCTGGTCGATGCGGCGCCCGCGGGCGTCGAAGGTCTGCAACTCCGGCGTGTGCTTGTTGGCCGCAGCGGCCAGCGCAAAGGCATCGCCCTTGATCAAACGATCGGCATAGCGCGCCAATTGCAGCTCAAACGCGGCAGCCCCAACCCGAGCCAAGGCGTCATGCAAGGGCAGGTCGCTTTGCAGCAGCGCATAACCGCTCAACTCATCCACCTGATTGCTCACCTCATGGGTGTGCCAACTTGATCCCGTCATGGCCGGCTTCCTTCACTGTGATCGCTGTATTGCGCTCAAGTCTAGACAGCTTGGCCGGCGTGCCAACCGGGGGTTTCCGCCAGCCCGCACAACAGCTCAACAAGCCCCGTCATACCCGGCAGCCGCCTCCCCCGCCACCCACCCGCTGGCCATGCTGGCGGTGAGCAGATAGCCCCCGGTGGGTGCCTCCCAATCCAGCATTTCACCCGCGCAAAACACACCGGGGCGGCACTTGAGCATCAGCTGCGCGTCCAGCGCTTCAAGGCGCACGCCGCCGGCGGTGCTGATCGCCTCTGCCACTGGGCGTGCGGCTTGCAGCACCAGGGGCAGGCGCTTGAGCGTGGCTGCCAGTTGGGCGGGATGGTTGTAGGCCTCTTTGCTGAGCACCTCGTGCAACAAACCAGCCTTCAAGCCCTCGATGCCCAGCCGGCTCTTCAAGTGCGTGGACAGCGAGCGGGGCCCGCGCGGGCGCGCCACTTCGGAGGCCACAAAATCAGCGCTGCGGTCAGGCAACAGGTCCAAATGGATCATGGCCTGCCCAAACTCGGCGATTTCCTCGCGCAACAGGCTGGACGCGGCGTAGATCAGCGACCCTTCCACGCCGGTGGCCGTGACAACAAACTCACCCTGCCGCTCAAAACGGCGGCCGCTGCGGCCTTCAAAATGCAAAGACACGGGCTTGATCGGCTGGCCGGCAAAACGCTCGGCAAACACCGGGCTCCAGCCCGCCTCCGCAGCCCCCTCACGGCGCGGCCCAAGGTCAAACCCACAATTGGCGGAACGCAGGGGCGCGATGTCAGCGCCCTGCTCGGCCAGCAATGGCACCCAGGCCCCGTTGGAACCCAGCTGCGGCCAGGACGCGCCACCCAGCGCCAGCACCACCACGTCGGCATGTGCCGTGATGTCGGCGGCTTGGGCATCGGTGAATCGCAGGCCGCCGGCCGCGTCCCAGCCGAGCCAACGATGGCGCATGTGAAAGCGCACCCCCGACTCGCGCAGGCGATGCAACCAGGCACGCAGCAGCGGCGCGGCTTTCATCGAGCTGGGAAACACCCGGCCCGAGCTGCCCACAAAAGTCTCCACCCCCAGGCCGGCCGCCCAGGCACGCAAGCCTGGGCCGTCCAGCACGCCCAACCAGGGCGCAACTTGCGAGGCGCGCTCGGCATAACGGCTGATAAAGGGCTCCCGCGCTTCGGAATGGGTGAGGTTCAAGCCCCCCTTACCGGCCAGCAGAAATTTGCGGCCCACCGAGGGCATGGCGTCATACACGTCCACCGCCAAGCCCGCGGCGCGCAAACGCTCAGCCGCCATCAGCCCGGCAGGCCCGCCCCCCACGACAAGGGCGGATCGGGCGGATTTCGAGTTCTGAGGCATGGCGTGAGGCTCGCTGGATTCGGGCGGAAGGGCTGGGAGTGTGCCAGAACCCGCCCACCCCCATCAGGCACCGGCGCCGATTCAGTCGCCTTTGAGCAAGGCCGTGATCTGAGCCCCCAACTCTGGCTTGTCCTTGAACGGGTCGGTCGGATTGCGCAATTGCATCACATCCTCCAGGCGCGTCTGCACACTGGCCAGCGACTTGGGGTGGCTGAACACATAGAACTGCCCGGCATCCATCGCCGCAAACACCATCGCCGCCACCTCGGCCGCCGTGACCTTACCCGCCGACACCGCCTTGTCGCTCATGGCCTGAGACACCAATTGACTCTTGGTTGGCTTGGCCGCCGCCAACTCGCCAGGGCGATTGCGGTGGCTCTGCGAAATGCCGGTGGGCACAAAGAAGGGGCACAGCAAGGAGCAGCGCACCTGCTCGGTCACCAGGGCGAGATCTTGGTGGAGGGTTTCACTCAAGGACACGACGGCGTGTTTGGAGACGTTGTACACGCCCATATTGGGCGCATTGACCATGCCAGCCATCGAGGCGGTGTTGACGATATGCCCCTCAAATTTCGGGTCCGCTGCGGCTGCGGCCAACATCATGGGCGTGAACAGGCGCACGCCGTGGACCACGCCCATGACATTCACCCCCATCACCCATTCCCAATCGGCCAGGGTGTTCTCCCAGATCAAACCGCCTGAGCCCACGCCGGCATTGTTGAAGACAAAGTTCGGCGCGCCGAAGCGCTGCTGCACAGCCACGGCCAAGGCCTCCATTTCAGCCGCCTTGGCCACGTCCACGCGCAGGGCCAGCACGGGCACGGCACTCAACTCGGCGGCCGCTTTTTCAAGCGCATCAGCCTGAACATCGCACAGCACCAGATTCATGCCACGCGCCGCGGCCAGGCGGGCCACCTCCAGGCCAAAGCCCGAGCCCGCACCGGTGATGACCGCCGTCTTGCCTTGATAACTCTTCATTGAAATGGGTCCTCAGTTGTCTTGCCGGCGCAGCGCGTAGCCGATGCGCGGAAAATGAACATTCAGTTGTCCCGCACGCGGGTCGTGCCGGCGCAGGCTGATGCGCTCGGGGCTGAGCCCCACCAACTCGCCAGCCACCGCGTCTTGGGCGTAATCGGTAGCAGCCACCAACACCGCCTCGCCTGCCTTGAAACCCTGGTCACTTTGCACGCTGACAGGCGCTTGCGGGCCCGCCGCTTTGGCCACCGCCAGTGCCTGCTCGCTGCTCATGGACTCAGGCTGGCCGTGCCCGAAAGCCAGCATGCGATCGGCCCAAGCGCCCACCCGCGCGAAGGGCGCGAGAATGCTCGCCACCGGCGGCGCCCGGCGAATGAACCAGATGCTTTGCACGGCCGAAAAATCGGCAATGCAAGGGCTGTCGCCCAGCATAAAGGTGCGGCCGTCCTGCAATTGCCGATCCAGCCAGGCCAGATAGGTCTGCAAGGCGGCATGGGTGTCAGCCAGGCTCTCCCGGCGGCGGCCCTGCGTCATGGCTGCGCGGTCCGCCGCGAAGGCCTGCAGAAAAGCCGGCGGCGCCCCCGCAAACATCGCGGCAAAGCCGGCCGGCTGCAAGGTATAGGGCACCGCAGCCCAGAACAGATCGCGATCCGCCCACTGCGCCAGGATGTCGGCCTCGCCCTGCGCCGGAAAAATCGCGGGCGTCGGGTGACGGGCTTCAATCACGCGGCACATCAGGGCGGTGTCGCAAAAAATATCGCCGCCGATTTGCAAAAACGGCGTGCGACGGTAACCGCCGGTCAAGGCCACCACGTCAGGCTTGGGCAGCATCACAGGCACCGTCACACTGCGCCAGCTCAAGCCTTTGAAGCCCAGAATCAACCGTACTTTTTCAGAAAACGGCGAACCCTCGTAATGATGAAGAATCAACTCGGTCATGGAGCCTCCTTGCGCATGTCGATATGGGAAATACCGTCTTCGTCGTAAGGTGCACTGGTCACCGCAAAGCCCAGGCTGGCATAAAAACCTTGCAGATGCGCCTGCGCATTGATGTCCACCGGCTGCCCCGGCCACAGGCGCTCGCAGACCCGCAAAGCCTCTTGCATCAGGGCCCGACCCAAGCCCGTGGCTCGCGCATCTGGCGAGGTGACCACGCGGCCAATCATCGGCACCCGTTGAGCCGGCCCTTTGGTCAAGGGCGGCAGCAGGCGGGCATAGGCCTGCAAGTTGTCACCCTTGATGCCGCAGCCCTGCAGATGCCAGGTCCGCAGATCCAACCCGTCAGGGTCCAGGTAGACACAGGCCTGCTCAACCACAAACACCTGGGCGCGCAGGGCCAGCACCTCATACAGCGCCGGCGCACTCATTTCGCCCAGGCGCTGGCAACGCCAGTGCATCACGGGGAAAGACGGACTTGGCATCAAACCAATTGAACCAACTGCTTGCCGAAGTTCTTGCCCTTCAACAGGCCCAGAAACGCCTCGGGCGCCGCAGCAATGCCCTGAGCCACCGACTCGCGGTATTTGAGTTTGCCGGTAGCGACCAGGCCACCCAGCTCTTTCAACGCCTCGGGCCAAACTTCCATGTGCTCGCTGACGATGAAGCCCTCGACCTTCATGCGGTTCACCAACATCAGCTGGGGTGCCATCATGGGGATGGGTTGGCCGTTGTAGCCCGAGATCATGCCGCACATGGCGATGCGGCTGAAGGCGTTGGCGCGCAGCATCACCGCGTCCAGAATCATGCCGCCGACGTTTTCAAAGTAACCGTCGATGCCGTTCGGGCAAGCAGCCTTCAGAGCAGCGGAGAGCGACTTCAGATCGGCGTGCTGTTTGTAATCAATGCAGGCATCAAAGCCCAGCTCTTCCACCACATAACGGCATTTGTCAGCGCCACCGGCCAAACCGACCGCACGAGCGCCGCGCGCCTTAGCCAACTGGCCGACCACCCCGCCTACGGCTCCGCTGGCGGCACTGACCACCACCGTCTCGCCCGCCTTGGGGTTGATGATCTTGACCAGGCCGTACCAGCCGGTCACGCCAGGCATACCCACGGCGCCCAGGTAGGCAGACAAGGGAATGTGCGTGGTGTCCACCTTCTGCAGCACGCCGCGCTGGCTGGCATCGACCACAAAATAATCTTGCCAGCCGCCCATGCCAACGACCTTATCGCCGACCGCAAAATTGGCATTCTTGGAGGCAAGCACCTCGCCTGCGGTGCCGCCCATCATGACCTGGTTCAAGGGCTGGGGCTCCGCGTAGCTCTTGGTGTCGTTCATGCGCCCGCGCATATACGGGTCCAGGCTCAAGAAATGGTTGCGCACCAGCACTTGGCCGTCACCCAGTTCGGGCACCGGCACTTCAGCAAGGCGAAAATTCTCGGTCGAAGGCTCGCCCTGTGGGCGAGAAGCCAGAAGGATTTGGTGATTGACAGTGTTCATTGAGCGTTCTCCTGCGGGGAAATCTGCGCATCATGCGCTTCAAGCACCGATTGCAACATGCGCCCGCAACACGCCACGTCCCGTTCGCGACAAAACATGCGCTCGCCGCCGGCTCAAGCGGACCTTGATCTGGCGCAAGCGCCGAAAAAATACATGCGTTTCGGCGGCCAAAGCGATAAATTTAGTTCAAGCCAGTCAAGAAGTTGCCGACAACTGGAAACGAATCCAGGGATAGATAAGACCTTGATCCACGAATCAAGCACCTAAAAATTGGTTCTGTGACCGCTTCGCCCGGAGACACCTGCATGACGCTCAACGACTACAAGATTTCCACCCGCCTGATTGCGGCATTCGTACTGGTTGCGCTGTTCAGCGCAATCATCGGTGTGCAGGGGCTGAGCAATGCTGCGCACATCAACGACAGCGCCGTCCAAATGTACGAAAAAGACATGCAGGGTCTGTCGTCCATGAAAGAATCAAATATCGACCTGATTTACGTCAGCCGAGATGTTCGCAATGCCCTGCTGGCGCAAAACCTCGACGACCGGGGCAAGGCGCTGGACAAATTCAAGACCGACTACGGTTTGTTCAAAAAGAACTTGGCGGAGGCCCGGCCCAAATATTGGTCTGAAAAAGGCAAGGCGGAGTTTGCCAAACTCGACAGCCTGCTCAGCCAGTACGACCCGCTGGTCGCCAGCCTGGTGGAAAAGATCCAGGCCTCTTCCCTCGGCAATGTCGGTGAGGTGACCACCTATTTGTTCCAGAAAGTCGTCCCGGTTGTGAGTCAGGTGGACGACCAACTGACCGCTCTCGCTGACATCAAAGCCGCCAACGCGGAAGCCGCCGTCAAAGAAAGCGCTGCCGTCTACGCGAGCAGCCGCAATTGGGCCATTGCACTGATATTGCTCAGCGTCGGCGTGGGTGTCGGCCTGGGCCTGTGGATCAGCCGCAGCGTGACCGCCGGCCTCAGCCGCGCCATTGCGGGCGCCGAGCAAATGAGCCAGGGCGACCTGCGCAACGCTTTGGCAGTGGTCGGCAAAGATGAAACGGCCACCCTGCTGCAGACCCTGGAAAAAATGCGCCACACCTTGCAAGGCATTGTGAGCACCGTCAGGGGCAATGCTGAAAGCGTGGCCACCGCCAGCGCACAGATTGCCCAGGGCAACGCCGACCTGAGCCAACGCACCGAAGAGCAGGCCAGCGCGCTGGAAGAAACAGCCGCCACCATGGACGAGTTGGGCGCCACCGTGCGCAACAACGCCGACAATTCGCAACAGGCCAATCAGTTGGCCAAGAACGCGTCGACCGTGGCCACCGAAGGCGGCTCGGTGGTGAGCAAGGTAGTAGAGACCATGCGGGGCATCAACGACAGCTCCAAGCGAATCTCCGACATCATCGCCGTGATTGACGGCATTGCCTTCCAGACCAATATCCTGGCGCTGAATGCAGCCGTTGAGGCAGCCCGTGCGGGTGAACAAGGCCGTGGCTTTGCCGTGGTGGCGTCAGAAGTGCGCAGCCTTGCGCAGCGCAGCGCAGAGGCGGCCAAAGAAATCAAATCACTCATCGCCACCAGTGTGGAGCGGGTCGAGCAAGGCACCACCCTGGTGGACGCGGCGGGACACACCATGACCCAGATCGTTGGCGCCATCAGCCGGGTAACCGATATCGTGGGTGAAATCAGCTCCGCCAGCACCGAACAAAGCGCCGGGGTGTCTCAGGTGGGCGAGGCCATCACCCAGATGGACCGGGTGACCCAACAAAACGCAGCCCTGGTCGAACAAAGCGCCGCCGCCGCCGAAAGCCTGCGCCAGCAAGCAGACCAGCTGGTGGAAGCAACGGCCTTCTTCAAAGTACGCTGACGCTGAACCTCAGCGCATCAACCCGCCAGCGGCTTGGCAGCTTGGCAGCTCAGCGGCGCTGCAGTGATTTGAGCGTCCGCCCCTGGCCCGGCAAGGCGCGGATGTATTTGAAGGTGGCCGTGCCGTGAGCACATAACTGCCCATCCACATTGAAGATGGAGCCCTCGCAAAACGCCAGGGTAGCCGTGCGGTGCAGCAACTTGCCAACCGCCTTCAACTGCCCTTCCCCGGGGCGCATGAAGCTGGTTTTCATCTCGACAGTCACGACGCCGGGGCCACCTTCCGGCCCGCCGCCAGGGCTGCTGCGCGCCGCGTGCGCCATCGCCACGTCGAGCAAGGTCATGACCACGCCCCCATGCGCCACGGCCCAGGAGTTGTGGTGCCGCTCGTCGATGTCGACCCGCAACTCGGCCTCACCGTCCGCCATGCGGTGCAGGGTCAGGCCGAGGTCTTCCACAAAGGGAATGCGCACCGGAAAGGGCTGCACGGGCGAGCCCTCGCCCTCGCTCACGAGCCGTGCACCGCGCTCACACCACCGTCCACGGCAATGATCTGCCCGGTAATGTGTTTGCCCGCACGCGAGGCCAGCAGCAAGGCCGCACCCTTCAAATCTTCATCATCACCAATACGGCGCAGAGGGGCATGGGCGGCCATGTTTTCTTCACCCACGGCGGCCAGCAAGCCCGCCGTCATCTTGCTCGGGAAGAAACCCGGCGCCAGCGCGTTGACGTTGATGCCGTACGGCCCCCACTCACCCGCCAGCGCTCGGGTGAAGTTCACCGCTGCGCCCTTGCTGGTGTTGTAGGCCACCGTCTTCATCGTGCTGGGATTGCCGCTCAAGCCGGCGATGGAGGCCACATTGATGATGCGGCCGCTACCACGCGGGATCATGCTCTGCTTGGCCACCGCTTGGGCGAATACGAAGAGGCTGCGGATATTGAGGTTCATCACCTTGTCCCAGGCCTCAAGGGGATGGTCTTCAGCCGCCGCCCCCCAACTGGCGCCGGCGTTGTTAACCAGGATGTCAATTTGCCCGAGCCGCTCCAGGGTCTCGGTGACCACGCGGCGGGCCTGAACCTCATCGGCCGCATCGGCGGCGATCCAGCGGGCGTCAATGCCACGGTCTTGCAGGTGCGCCACGGCTTGCTCCAGATCAGCGGCCTTGCGAGAGGTCAGCATCACCTTGGCGCCAGCGTCGCCCAGCGCCTCGGCGATCTGCAGGCCGAGGCCGCGTGAACCACCGGTGACCAATGCCACCTGGCCCGTGAGGTCGAAGAGTTCTTGTACCTTGCGAGTGCTCATTCCTGAATCTCCATCCGTTTATATAACTCGTTATGCAGATGCCTCCGCATTCGCGCCACGAAACCAACTCGATGGCGAACCCGCGGGCAATCTCAGTCCACTTTGATGCGGGAGCGCAGCCAGATCAACAGCACACCGGCCACAACCCCCAACGCGCCCAGACCGACCAGGCACAGGCCGAAGCGCTGGCCCAGCACGTCATCAATCCCCTGCCGGATCACGAACAGACCCAGCGTTCCCAACAACATACCGGCGTAAATGAAGATCCACACCAGGCGCTCGATCCAGGCGACAGACTTGGGGCTCATGGCAGATGTCCTCAAAACCAATCCGCCTGCATCTCGCGGCACAGCGGCTCGCGCCGCGCCACCACCGCCAGCCAGGCGCCGATCTTGGGCAGCTCATACGCAAAAAAGTAGCGCGCCGCAGCCCGCTTGCCCTGCGCGAAATCGTCGCTTCGGGCACCCAGGCTGTTCGCTACGTCCAGCCACAGCCAAGCCAGCACGAGGTGGCCAAAGGCTTGCAGATAGGGCGTGGCATTGGCCAGGGTGGCTTCGGGCTCGCCAGTGGACCAAGCTTTCTGGGTGGCACTGCCCACCTCGGCCAAGGCCGCCGCCAGGGCCCGGCCCAGGCCGGCCAGGGATTCGTCCTCCAATGCTCGCGCCACGGTGGCCTGCATGCGCCCGGCCAGCGCCTGCAAGGCCTGCCCGCCATTCATCACCACTTTGCGCCCCAGCAGGTCCAGGCCCTGGATGCCGTGGGTGCCTTCGTGAATCATGTTCAGGCGGTTGTCGCGCCAGTACTGCTCAACCGGGAAGTCACGCGTGTAGCCATACCCGCCCAAGACCTGAATCGCCAGCGAGTTGGCCTCCACGCACCACTCGCTGGGCCAGCTCTTGACGACGGGGATCAGCACCTCCAGCAGCTGGCCCGCTGCTTGCGCGGCCTCGGGCGTGCCGGTGTGTTGTTCATCGATCAAATGGGCGCAGTACAGCGCCAGCGCCAAGCCGCCTTCCACGTAGCTTTTCTGAGCAAGCAGCATGCGCTTGACATCGGCGTGCTCAATGATGGGCCGCTGCGGCTGACTCGGGTCTTTGCCGGCCACGCCCATGGGGCGGCCTTGCGGACGCTGGCGGGCGTAATCGAGGCTGGCTTCATAGCCGGCAAATCCGAGCATCACGGCGCCCAGGCCCACGCCGATGCGTGCCTCATTCATCATGTGGAACATGCACTTGAGGCCTTCACCCGGCTGGCCCACAAGGTAGCCGATGGCGCCGCTTTGCCCACCGGGGGTAAATTTGCCCTCACCAAAATTCAGCAAGCAGTTGCTGGTGCCACGAAAGCCCAGCTTGTGGTTGAGCCCGGCCAGCGCCACGTCGTTGCGCTCACCGGTCAGCTGCGCTTGGGTGTCGACCAAATGCTTGGGCACGATGAACAGCGAAATGCCGCGTGCACCCGGAGTCAGTCGACCCTGCTCGTCAGGAATCTTGGCCAGCACGAGGTGGACAATGTTCTCGGACAGCTCATGCTCGCCCGCCGAGATCCACATCTTGTTGCCGCGCAAGCGATAACGGGCCCCAAGTGGGTCGGCTGCAAAGCCCTCGCCATCGGGGGTGGCTCGAGTCAAGATATCCGACAAGCTGGAGCCCGCCTGCGGTTCGCTCAGGCACATGGTGCCGAACCAGCGCCCGCTGAACTCGGTCTTGGCAAAGACCTCGCGCTGAAGCGGCGTGCCGTGTGCCATCAGCAGGCCCGCGTTGCCGCTGGTGAGCATGGCGTAGGCGCCCATGGCCACACTGGCCTTGCTGAAGAAGGCATTGGCCGCCATCTCGATGACGCAGGGCAACTGCATGCCACCCGCCTCGAAATCTTGCGCGGCAGCCAACATGCCCGACTCCGCGTAGGCCTGCACCGCCACCCGGGTGGGCTCTGGCAGGTGCACGCGTTCACCGTCGAACTGAGGCTCCTGGGTGTCACTGAGCCGATTGAAAGGCGCGAACTTTTCAGCCGCGATCTTTTCGCAGGTATCGAGCACCGCCGAGAAGGTCTCGGCGGAGTGCTCGGCAAAACGAGGCCGCTGGGTCAGGTCTTGTGCGTGCAACCAGTCGGTCAGCAGAAAGTCCAGCGTCTTGCGCATCGGCATCAGGTCACCCTCGGTTGGCAGTTCAGCTTCAGAGCACTTCGAACACGCCGGCAGCACCCATGCCGCCGCCGATGCACATCGTCACGCAAACCTTCTTGGCGCCACGGCGCTTGCCTTCGATCAGGGCATGGCCAACCAGGCGCTGGCCGGACACGCCGTAGGGGTGGCCTACCGCGATTGCACCCCCATTGACGTTCAGGCGGTCCATGGGGATACCCAAAGTGTCGGCGCAGTACAGCACTTGCACGGCGAAGGCTTCGTTCAGCTCCCACAGGTCGATATCGGCCACGCTCAGGCCCAGGCGCTTGAGCACCTTGGGGATGGCAAACACCGGGCCGATGCCCATTTCATCGGGCTCGCAGCCCGCCACCGCGAAGCCAAGGAAGCGGCCCAGCGGCTTCAAGCCATGGGCCTCAGCGTACTGCTCGCTCGTCAGCACGCAAGCGCCGGCCCCGTCGGAGAACTGGCTGGCGTTGCCGGCGGTGATCAGGCCGCCAGGCAAGGCTGAACGCAGGCCCTTGACAGCGTCGTAGGTGGTGCCTTCACGCAGGCCTTCGTCAGCGCTGACAGTCACCTCGCGGGTCGTCATGCCCAGCACCTTGTCGACCACGCCTTGGGTCACGGTGATAGGCGCCATTTCGGCATTGAACAGACCAGCCGCTTGGGCCGCGCAGGCGCGCTGCTGGCTCTGGGCGCCGTAATGGTCCATGCGCTCGCGCTCGATCTTGTAGCGTTTGGCCACCTGCTCGGCGGTTTGCAGCATGTTCCAGTAGATCTCAGGCTTGGACTTCATGAGCGCCGGGTCGACGATCATGTGGCGATTGGCCTCGTTTTGCACACAGGAGATGCTCTCCACGCCGCCGGCCACGTAGACATCGCCCTCACCGGCGATGATGCGCTGCGCCGCCATGGCGATGGTCTGCAGGCCGCTGGAGCAGAAACGGTTGATGGTGACGCCGCTGACCGTGATCGGCAAGCCGGCGCGCAGGGCGATCTGGCGGGCGATGTTGCTGCCGGTGGCCCCTTCGGGCGTGGCGCAGCCCATCAGCACGTCTTCAACGGCGGCGCCGTCAATGCCGGCGCGCTCAACGGCCGCCTTGACGGCATGGCCGCCCAGGGTGGCGCCGTGGGTCATGTTGAAAGCGCCCTTCCAGCTCTTGGCCAGAGGGGTGCGGGCGGTGGAAACAATAACGGCTTTGCTCATGATGTGTTCTCGCGTGTTCGGTTCTTGCGTGCTCAGGAGAAGGACTTGCCTTCGGCGGCCAGGCGGGCCAGCAGCGGTGCGGGCTCCCAGAATTTGGCGTCGTCCAAGGGGTTCTTGGCGAAACGCTTCATGGCCTGCACTACGTTGAACAGGCCCACGGTGTCGGCATAGCACATCGGGCCACCGCGCCACAGCGGGAAGCCGTAGCCGGTGAGGTAGACCATATCCACATCCGAGGCGCGCTGGGCGATGCCTTCTTCCAGCAAATGCGCAGCCTCATTGACCAGGGCATAGACCAAGCGGTGCACGATTTCATCGTCGCTGATCTGGCGCGGGGTGATGCCCAGCGCTGCGCGGTGCTTCTCAAGCATCTCAGCCACCACGGGCGAAGGCAGCGCGTCGCGCTTGCCAACGGCGTAGTCGTACCAGCCGGCACCGGTCTTTTGGCCGTAGCGGCCCAACTCACACAGCAGATCGGCACTCTTGGAATAGTTCAGATCAGGCTTCTCTTGGTAGCGGCGCTTGCGGATCGCCCAGCCGATGTCGTTGCCCGCGAGGTCGCCCATGCGGAAGGGGCCCATGGCGAAGCCGAACTTCTCGGCCGCTTTGTCCACTTGCTGCGGGCTGCAGCCTTCATCCAGCAAGAAGCCGGCCTGGCGGCTGTACTGCTCGATCATGCGGTTGCCGATGAAGCCGTCGCACACGCCAGACACCACCGCCGTCTTGCGAATCTTCTTGGCCAACTGCATCACAGTGGCCAGCACGTCCTTGGCGGTGGCCGCGCCGCGCACCACTTCCAGAAGCTTCATCACATTGGCGGGGCTGAAAAAGTGCAGGCCCACCACGTCTTGCGGGCGCTTGGTGGAATTGGCGATCTTGTTGACGTCCAGCGTCGAGGTGTTGGAAGCCAGGATGGCACCGGGCTTCATCACCGCGTCGAGCTGCTTGAACACGGCCTCCTTGACGCCGATTTCCTCGAACACCGCCTCGATCACCAAATCAGCGTCGCCGATGTCGGCGTAATTCAGCGTGCTGCTCAGCAGGGCCATGCGCTGCTGGTACTTGTCTTCTTTCAGCTTGCCTTTTTTGACCTGCGCTTCGTAGTTCTTCTTGATGATGGCGATGCCACGGTCCAGTGCTTCTTGCTTGGTTTCCAGAATCGTCACCGGAATGCCGGCGTTCAAGAAATTCATGCTGATGCCGCCGCCCATGGTGCCGGCGCCAATCACGGCCACCTTGGCAATGCTGCGCACAGGCGTGTCGTCAGGCACATCGGCAATCTTGCTGGCTGCGCGCTCTGCAAAGAAGGCATGGCGCAGGGCCTTGGACTCGGGGGTGAACATCAGGGCAGTGAAGCCCTCGCGCTCGGTGCGCATGCCGTCTTCAAACTTTTGGGTGGTCGAGGCGGCCACCGCTTCCAGGCAGCGCAGGGGCGCTGGAAAGTTCTTGCTCATGGCGCCAACCATATTGCGCGAGAACTGGAAGAACGCCTCCGGGTTAGCGTGGCGCGCCTTGAGATCGCGCACCCGCGGCAGCGGGCGCTTGTCGGCCACATCGGCGGCAAAGGCCAGGGCTTCTTCCATCAGGTCACCACTGGTCACGCGGTCAAACAGCTTCTGGCCGGGCACTTGGGCCAGCAACTCGCTGTTGACCGGCTCGCCGCTAACGATCATGTTCAGCGCAGGCTCAATCCCCAAAGCACGCGGCAGGCGCTGCGTACCACCGGCGCCAGGCAGCAGGCCCAGCTTCACTTCAGGCAAAGCCACCTTGGTGCCCGGCGCCACCACGCGGTAATGGCAGCCCAACGACAACTCCAGGCCACCGCCCATGCACACGCTGTGAATGGCGGCCACCACGGGCTTGCTGCAGGCTTCTACCATGCCGATCATGCTCAACAAATTGGGCTCGGCCAAGGCTTTGGGGCTGCCAAATTCTTTGATATCGGCGCCGCCGGAAAAAGCCTTGCCGGCGCCGGTCACCACGATGGCGTTCACCGCCGTATCGCTCTCGGCCCGCTCCAGTGCGGCACAAAACGCCTTGCGCGTCTCGTAACCCAGGCCATTGACGGGCGGATTGCTCAGGGTGATGACGGCAATCTTGCCGCGAACTTCGTAAGTGGCTGTCATGGAAATGGTCCTCTCCAGGGTCGAACAAGGCGGCCAGCGCCGACTAAAAATCGAAGGTGTGCCAGAAAAAGCACGCTCGTTCTATTCTAGGCAGCTATTTGAGCCAACGGGTGTCTCAGCCGTGACAATGCAGCATGAACACCAATTCGCCTCGTCAACGACACCGCCACTGGCACCCCAGCGACCTGCGGGGCATCGGCCAGATGGCCGTCCAGGCCGCCGCCGGGTTGACCCGTATCGTGGAAGGTGTTCATCAATCGGTGCACGAGCGTCTCGGGCTGAGTTCCGCTGAAGCGCAGGGGTCAGGCCGCACCACCGGCATCACCGGCAGCGTCTATCGCGGCATCGACGGGGTCACCCAACTGGTCGGCCAGGGCCTGGACAAGATGTTGCGCGGCATGGAGCCCTGGCTGGCCAAAAGCTTGCTGGGCGACGCCACAGGCCAGCCCCCGCTGGGCTCGCCGGAGCGCGAAGCGCTGTTGGCCGCGCTCAACGGCGTGATGGGCGACCATTTGCAGGCCAGCCACAATCCGCTGGCTACACCCATGAGCCTGCGCTGGCAAAACCAGGCGCTGGCCCGAGGCACCCATTGGCCGCAGGCCGCTGACGTCAGCCCCCGTGTGCTCTTGATGCTGCACGGCCTGTGCATGAACGACCTGCAATGGCAGCCCTCTCCCGCGCGTGCTGAACACGCAGCGCAAGGCAGCCATGTGGCCGCGCTGTGTCAGCCGGCCTCGCTCATGCCGCTCACGCCACTGTCCCTGCGCTACAACTCCGGCCTGCACATTTCAGAAAACGGGGCGCTGCTCGCTACGTTGCTGGAAGACACCCTGGCACATTGGCCGGTGCCGCTGGAACAACTCGATGTGCTGGCCCACAGCATGGGCGGCTTGCTGATTCGCAGTGCCTGGCATCAAGCGCAGGCGCAAGGCATGCGCTGGCCGCGAAAACTCAAGCGCATTGTTTTTCTGGGCACGCCCCACCACGGCGCGCCGCTGGAGCGAGCCGGCAACTGGATCGACATGGTGCTGGGCAGCACCACTCACACAGCGCCGCTGGCAAAGCTGGGACAGTTGCGCAGCGCCGGCATCACTGACTTGCGCCACGGCAATCTGCTGGCCCAAGATTGGCAAGGCCGCGACCGCTTTCACCCCAACCCCGATGCCCGCGAGCATCTGCCCTTGCCCGAGGGCGTTGACTGTTATGTTGTGGCCGCCACCTTGGCCGCCAAACGCGGGGTTCTGGCCGAGCGCTTGATCGGTGACGGCCTGGTGCCGCTTCACAGCGCCCTGGGTCTGCACGACGACCCCGCACGCTGCCTGCATTTCGCACCTGAACACCAGTGGATCGCCTACCGCATGAACCACATGGCGCTGCTGCACAGCCCCTTGGTGACACGCAAACTGCTGGAGTGGCTGCGCTGATCCCGACTGCGGCGCCTCACGGCAACCGCGACTAAAAGGCTAAAAAGGTAAAAGGCGCCAGTCCTGCAAAACCCGTCTATTTTCAGCGTGACTGATCACTGGCCATCCGACGGCGGCCCCAACCCGCCACGGCCACCAAGCCCGCAAAGAACAAGGCGTAGCTGGGCAACTCGGGCACAGCGCTCACGGCGGACACAGCGGTCCCACCGGTGAAAGAGGCGGCATGGATTTCAGCGTTCTGGTTCAGCTTGTTCACCAGCACGGTGCCTTCGATGTTCTGATTGTTGGTCAGCGTCGCGTAGGGTGCCAAGACAACACCGCCAAACTGCGCGTTGACGTTCAGGCTGGTGGCGTTGTAGAAGTTCCAGATCACCGAACCGGCCAGCTGCGCGGCACTGCCCGCCAGGAAATTGCTGGCAATGTTCAGCGTCTTCTCATCCACATTGAAGATCACCGCATTGGCGCCGTTCAGATTGAACGAGAACTGCGACATTGAAAAAACGCTGGTGTCGATGGCCGTGAGGTCGAACACCGCCACACCCAGGCTGTTGGCCACCGCGCTGAACGTTGCCGTGTTGGCCGACATGTTCACGGTGCTGCCCGTGCTGCTCAGGTGGCTCAATGTGGTGGAGAGACCTTTGATCGTCGCGCCCATGTCAGTGCTGGTCGCCGCGGCCACTGCGTTTGGCACCGAACTCAAACTGCCCCCATTGAGATTGCTGGCGCTGACGGTGCCCGCCACGTAGGCCGCCCCGTTCAAGTTGGTGTTGCTCACGTTGCCCAGGATAGCGCTGGCACCACTGTTGACCGTGCTGTTGGAGAGATTGCCTTCAACGACCAGCCCGTTCGAATTGACCGTCACGCCGCTGGCGTTGCCCATCACCGTCAAACCCGAATAACTGGAGCCGAGAATGCTGCCCGGATGCCCCGCATACTCACCGCCCGACACGTTGCCGCCGATGAAGCTGCGGCCATCCACGTGCGACGTTGAAGTCACGTTGCTCAAGGTCACCAGATTGAATTGCTGCAGGATGTCCACCGCGCTCAACGAGGCGGCGCCGGCCCACTGTGAGGCCACCAAACCCACTGCTGCTGCGACTCTAGCTTTCATCCCTGAGCTCCCGAAATTTGATGAAATTCATCATATCGGGTATCCCCCAATCCGCTCGGATAACCGCCTAAACGCGGGGGATCACAGCTGCCAGCAACGTGACAAATTTGACGTCAAGGAGCTTCGGTCTGCCGCTCAAGCCACAACGGCATTTACCGTCAAACCTCCAGCCACTCTTTACGCACATAGCTGTTGGCGCGCAGTTCGGCGGGTGTGCCTTCAAAAACGATACGCCCGTGCCCCATCACATAGCAACGCGCCGATATCGCCAGGGCGATGGCCAGTTTTTGCTCGACCAGCAAGACCGCCACGCCCCGCTCCCGCAAGGCTTTGAGGTAGTCGGCCACCAACTCGACGATCTTCGGCGCCAGGCCCTCCGTGGGCTCGTCAATCATGATCAGGTCGGGGTCGCCCATCAGCGTGCGGCACAAGGTCAGCATCTGCTGCTCGCCGCCGGACAAGACACCAGCCTCCGTGTGCTGGCGCTCTTTCAAGCGTGGAAACATGCGGTACATGTCCTCAAAATTCCAGCGCGGCTTGCGCCCCCCCGACTTTTGCCCCAACAGCAAATTTTGATGGACGGTCAGCTTGGGGAAGATGTCACGATTTTCAGGCACGTAGCCCAAGCCCCAATGGGCAATCTCGTAGGCCTTGTGGCCGAGCAACTCGCGTTCGCCGAATTTGATGCTGCCCCGTGCATCCACTTGCCCCATGATGGTCTTGACGGTGGTGGACCGCCCCGAACCGTTGCGCCCCAGCAAGCTGACAATCTCACCCGGCGCCACCCGCAGCGTGACGCCGTGCAGCACATGGCTCTTGCCGTAGAAGGCATGCACGTTGTCGAGTTGCAGGCTGCGCCTCTGTCCCACCGTATGCTCACTCATACCGCCATCTCCGCCTCGGCCAGCACCGAGCCCAGATAAGCCTCCTGCACGCGTGCATCGGCACGCACCGCGTCAGGGGTGTCGAAGGCGATCACCTCGCCGTACACCAAGACCGCAATCTTGTCGGCCAAGCCAAACACAACGCCCATATCGTGCTCCACGGTGAGCAGGGTCTTGCCTTGCGTCACTTCACGGATCAGCTGGATGAAGCGCTTGGTTTCACTCTTGCTCATGCCCGCCGTGGGCTCGTCCAGCAGGATCACGCTGGAGCCCCCCGCAATGGTGATGCCAATCTCCAGGGCGCGGGCCTCCGCATAGGTGAGGTTGCTCGCTAACACCTCGCGCCGGCGGTCCAGCTTGATCATTTCAAGGATCTGCTCCGCCCGCTCATTGACGTCGTTCAGTTCCGCCAAAAACTTCCAGAAGGCGTAGCGGTAGCCCAAGCTCCACAACACCGCGCAGCGGATGTTCTCGAACACGCTGAGGCGGGTGAACAGGTTCGAAACCTGAAAGCTCCGCGCCAGGCCGCGGCGGTTGATCTCATACGGCTTGTGGCCATCAATGCGGGCACCGTGCAGGCGAATCTCACCGCTGCTGGGCGCAAAACGCCCGCTGATCAGATTGAACAAGGTGGACTTGCCCGCGCCGTTAGGCCCGATGATGGCCACGCGTTCACCGGCCTTCACCTGCAACTGGGCGCCGCGAATGATTTCGGTCTTTCCAAAGCTCTTGCGCAGGTCGAGGAGTTCAAGTGCATAAGGCGCCGAATCAACGGCGGCTGTCGAGGCGGCATGCTGCGTCACAAGGTTTCCCTCCGCTTGATTTCCTTTTCGATCTCAGCCTGGGTTTCATCCCATTCATGCTTGAACTGGCGGCGTGTCACCTCAAACATCACCAAGCCAACCGTCAACACCCAGGCGGCGCCAAACCAGGCGTCGAGGTGGGAGCTGTCCAGGGTTGCGCCAAGAAAGCGCAACTCGGGCCCCAGCGCTTCGTTCAACTGCCGGTGATAGATCATCTCGACCATGGCTGCAGCGCCGACCAGGCAGGTCAGCGCCGTACCGCCCAGCGCAAGGTAGGCGGCCAGCAAGCGACGTAACTTGCCAAATGCCGCCACCCGCAGATTCATCATGATGAGGCTGGCAAAACCGCCCGGCGCAAACATCACCATGAACACAAAGACCAGCCCCAGGTACAGCAACCAGGCCTTGGTCAACTCCGACAAGAGCACCAGCGCCACCACCATCAAGACCGCACCAATGATGGGGCCGAAGAAGAAGGTGGCCCCGCCCAGAAAAGTGAAGAGAAGATAGGCGCCCGAGCGTGCCGCACCGACGACTTCTGCCGTAACGATTTCAAAATTCAGCGCCGTCAAGCCCCCTGCAATGCCAGCAAAAAACCCTGAAATCATGAAGGCCATGTAGCGCACCCACTGGGTGTCATAACCGATGAACTCGACGCGCTCTGGATTGTCACGCACCGCATTGAGCATGCGCCCCAGCGGCGTGCCCGTGAGTGCAAACATCAGGGCCGTGCAAACAAAGCAGTAGAGGGCGATCAGGTAGTAAATCTGGATCTGCGGGCCGAAGCTGACGCCCCACACCGCCGCGCCCACCACCCGGTTGCCCGACACGCCGCCTTCACCGCCGAAGAACTCCGGCAGCATCAGCGACATGGACCAGATCAATTCACCCAGCCCCAGGGTGATCATTGCAAACGGTGTGCCGGCCTTTTTGGTCGACACATAACCCAGCAAGGCTGCAAACACCAAGCCCGCAACACCGCCCACCAAGGGCACGAGGCTCACCGGCAGATGCCAGGCACCGCTGCTGACAAAATTGAGCGTGTGAATCGCCAAAAAGGCGCCAAAACCGCTGTACACCGCATGCCCAAAACTGAGCATGCCGCCCTGCCCCAGCAAGATGTTGTAGGCCAGGCAGGCAATGATCGCGATGCCCATTTGCGTCAGCAGGGTCTGCGCCAGGCTGCTGGTCCACACCAAGGGCGCCACAACCAGGGCCAGGGCGTACAGGCCCCACACCATCCAGCGGCCCACGTTGTAGGGCTTGAAGTGAAAAACTTGATCCTTTGTTGCCATGCGCATCAGTCTTCTCGTGTGCCCAACAGGCCTTTGGGCCGAAATATCAGGATCAGCACCATCAGCAAATACGGCAGGATGGGCGCCACCTGGGCCAGGCTCAGCTTCAACAAGGGGTAGGCTGGCGTGTCGGGACCGACGTTGAACCCCCAGCCCGCCAGGAGGCTGGCGAGCGAGCCGTCCACCGTCAAGGGCAGGGTCTGCAGCAGGCCAATCAGGATCGAGCCCACAAATGCACCCGCCAAAGAGCCCACGCCCCCCACGACCACCACCACAAAAATGATGGAACCCACGATGACCGCCATATTCGGCTCGGTCACAAAGGTGATGCCGCCAATCACGCCCGCCAAGGCGGCCAGCGCACAGCCACTGCCAAACACCAGCATCAGCACGCTTGGCACGTTATGCCCCAGAGCTTCGACCATTTCCGGATGCGTCAGCGAGGCCTGGATCACCAACCCGATGCGGGTGCGCGTGAGCAGCAACCACAGCCCCAGCAACATCAGCAAAGCCACGCCCATCATGAACAGCCGGGTCAGCGGAAACGTTGAACACGCCGCCCCCGCGCACAACTCAGCCGGCGCGCTGCCCCACATCACCGACAAGCCGCGCAGCGGATGCTGAATGATGGTGAACGCTGAGCCTTGCAACTGCGGCGGCGCTGAAAACGTCACCGCTGTGCGCCCCCAAATCAGTTGCACCAGTTCAAGCACCACATAAGACAGGCCGAAGGTGATGAGCAACTCCGGCACATGCCCGAACTTGTGCACGCGCCGCAAGGCCAGCCGCTCGAAGGCCGCGCCCATCAACCCGACCAGCAGCGGCGCCAACACCAGGGCCGGCCAAAACCCGATCAGACCGACCAGGCTGTAGGCCACGTAAGCCCCCAGCATGTAGAAGCTGGCATGCGCAAA
This sequence comes from Roseateles koreensis, assembly GCF_028595305.1. Lineage (GTDB taxonomy): Bacteria > Pseudomonadota > Gammaproteobacteria > Burkholderiales > Burkholderiaceae_C > Paucibacter_A > Paucibacter_A koreensis. Next base: position 94,367 of record NZ_JAQQXS010000002.1, read on the forward strand.
GTTGAGCACGCCCATCATGCTGAAGATCAGCGTCAGCCCAGAGCTGAGCATGAACAGCAGCAAGCCGGACGACAAGCCGTTGAGGAGATTGATGAAGATTTGATCCACAGGCGCAGAGATTCAAGCCAATGAGCCGACCGTTGGGCGAGACCTCGGTCGGTATTCAGGGCCCAGAGCGGGCCCGCCCATGCATGGGTGCACTCAAGGCCGCTTCATCTGGCAAGAAGTCGGGGTCGAGGACACATAGGACTCAAAGGTTTTCACTGGCGCCAGGGTGTAGCCCGTGCCTTCCGGCGAGTAGGGGTACTTGGCGTCGGCCTTTTGCCAGACCGAGATGTACAGGGGCTGTTGCAATTGGTGATCAGCCTTGCGCATTTCAACCTCGCCGTTGAAGCTCTGCACCTTCAGCCCCTCCATGGCATAAGCCACCTTCACCGGGTCCGTCGACTTGGCCTTGGCCATGGCCGTGCCCAGCAGGGTATAGGCGTGAATAACGCTGCCTGTGTAGAAATCGTCCTTGAACCGGGTCTGGAATTCAGTCATCCATTTGGCTGTTTGCCCGCCCATGTTGTAGTGGCTATACGCCACTTGGTAGACGCGCCCTGCACCATTGGCACCGATGGCCGTTGGCGTGCCCGTGACACCCGCATAGTAGGTGTAGAACTTGCCGGTGTAGCCCGCCTCGTTGGCCGCCTTGATGAGCAAGGACAGGTCAGACCCCCAATTGCCGGTGATCACCGTGTCGGCGCCGCTGGCCTTGATCTTGGCCACATAGGGCGCGAAATCACGCACCTGGGCAATGGGGTGCAGGTCTTCACCCACGATCTGCACATCGGGCCGCTTGCGCGCCAACAATTCTTTGGCGTACTTGGCCACTTGGTGGCCGTGGGCGTAATTCTGGTTCAGCAGAAAAACCTTTTTGACGTCCGTCTGGTCTTTCAAGTAGGTGGAGAGCGCTTCCATTTTCATGGAGGTGTCCGCGTCCAGGCGGAAGTGCCAGAAGCTGCACTTGCTGTTGGTCAGGTCAGGGTCCACGGCGGCGTAATTCAGGAACAGCACCTCTTTGCCGGGGTTGCGTTCATTGTGCTTGTTGATCGCATCCACCAAGGCCAGCGCAACACCCGAACCATTGCCTTGCGCAATGTAGCGCACACCCTGATCGATGGCCGACTTCAAGGCATTGAGCGACTCAGCGGGGCTCAGCTTGTTGTCGATGGGAACAATCTCGAACTTGACGCCCGCCGGGTTGCTGGCATTGAACTTCTCGGCGAAGAACTGAAAGCTCTTCACCTGGTTCTGGCCGACCGGCCCCATCAGGCCTGACAAAGGATCGATCCACGCGATCTTGACCGTCTCACCCTTTTGCGCAAACGCTGCGGCCCCACTGACCAGCAAAGCGGCCGCGCAGGCGGTTTTCAAAAGACCTTGGGCTGGGAACATTGTTGTCTCCTTGTTGTCGATCAAACCGGGAACATTGAGGCCAAACACCCTGGAGCGTTTGGCATGAAGCGATGGGCGATGAGGTCGACGGTTCGACCTCAGATGCCGGGCAAACGGTAATCCTTGAAGCGCTGGCGCAATTGCAGCTTCTGGATCTTGCCGGTGGCCGTGTGGGGAATTTCTTCGACAAACACCACATCATCCGGAATTTGCCATTTGGCGATTCGCCCCTCAAAAAACTCAAGCATGGCCTCCCGCGTCAAGGCGGCGCCCGGCTTGCGTGTGACCACCAGCAAGGGCCGCTCATCCCACTTGGGATGGGTGCAGGCAATCACCGCCGCCTCTTGCACATCAGGGTGTGCCATGGCGATGTTTTCCAACTCAATGGAGCTGATCCATTCGCCGCCCGACTTGATCACGTCTTTGCTGCGATCGGTGATTTGCATGAACCCGTCGGCATCGATGGTGGCCACATCGCCCGTCGGGAACCAGCCCGGCTCCCCGTCCAGCGCCACCAAAGGCGAGGCGGTGAGGCCGTAGTATTGATCGATCACCCAGTGCCCGCGCACCAGCAAATTGCCAAAGGCCTCGCCATCCCACGGCAGGGCCCGGCCGTCGTCGTCGGCAATCGCCATGTCGATGCCAAAGATCGCCTTGCCCTGCTTTTCCAGCAAACGCTGCTGCGCCTCCTTGGGCAGGCCCAACTGCTTGGCGCTGAGCCGCGACAAGGTGCCGATGGGCGACAACTCGGTCATGCCCCAGGCATGAATCACCTCCACGCCAAAATCGTCCTGCAAGGTCTTCATCAGGGCCGGCGGGCAGGCTGAACCCCCGATCACCGTGCGCTTGAAACTCGAAAACTTGAGGCCGTTCGCCTTCACATAACTGATCAGCCCCAACCACACGGTGGGGACGCCCGCGCTGAAGGTCACCCGCTCGGTCTCGAACAATTCATACAGCGACTGGCCGTCCAGAAACGGCCCCGGCATCACCAGCTTGCAGCCGATCATGGCGCAGCTGTAGGGCAAGCCCCAGGCGTTGACGTGGAACATCGGCACCACGGGCAGGATCACGTCACGCGCCGAGCAGTCCAGCGCGTCCGGCAAGGCTGATGCGTAGGTGTGCAGCAAGGTTGAACGATGGCTGTAAAGCGCGCCCTTGGGGTTGCCCGTCGTGCCCGAGGTGTAGCACAGCGAGCAGGCCGTGTTTTCGTCGAACTCGGGCCAAACGTAATGGCCGTCTTCAGCGTCCAGCAAGGTTTCAAAGCACAGCAAACCCGGCAAGGACGTGGTGCTGGGCATGTGCGCCGCGTCGGTCATGCAGATGAAGTGCTGGATCGACGGCATCTCAGGCGCCAGCTTCTCAACCAGCGGCAGCAAATTCAAGTCGAAGCACAAAACACGGTCACGGGCGTCATTGACGATCCAGGCAATTTGCTCTGGAAACAAACGGGGATTGACGGTGTGGCACACCAACCCGGAGCCCGCGGCGCCGTAGTAGATTTCAAGATGGCGGTAGCCATTCCAGGCCAGCGTACCCACCCGGTCCCCGGGCCGGCAACCCAGGCGATTCAAGGCCTGGGCCAGCTGGCGGGCGCGCACTTCGGCCTGCGCCCAGTTGTAGCGATGCACATCGCCTTCAACTCGCTTGCTGACAATCTCTGTCTCGCCGGCATGCCGGGCGGCATGCTTGATCAGCGAAGAAATCAGCAAGGGCATTGCCATCATCTGACCCATCAATGCCATGGGTAGTCTCCTGTTTGTTTTGATCGGCCAACGCAGTCTATGCCAGCGTTTGCGTGCGGCATAGTCGCCCGCGTTACACCCTCAGGGCAAGTCCTCTAGGGGTATTCACCCGCTATCCCTAACAGTTTGGGCTAGCGGGCGAAAATGACGCCACCCAATGCCAGGAGCCACGCAGTTATGAGCCCAAGCGACAAAACCTATCCGGTACAAAAAGCCGACGCCCAATGGCGCGCCGAGCTTGACGAAACGCAATACCAGGTGGCCCGCCATGCGGCGACCGAGCCAGCATTCACGGGCAAGTACTGGGACCACTTTGAGGCAGCCGGCCGCTACAACTGCATTGGCTGCGGGACCCCCTTGTTCGCGGCTGAAACCAAGTTCGACGCCGGCTGCGGTTGGCCCAGCTATTTCGCGCCGGTCAACAGCGAGGTGATTGAGCGTGTCACCGACACATCGCACGGCATGGTGCGCGTTGAGGTACGTTGCAATCGCTGTGGCTCCCACCTCGGTCACGTATTTCCAGATGGCCCAGCGCCGACGGGCGAGCGCTATTGCATCAACTCAGCCGCGATAGACTTCACGCCTTCAGCCTGATCCCCCAGGCCTCACCCTGCCCCGTCCCTCATGAAGCTTTTGCTCGACTTTTTGCCGCTGGTTCTGTTTTTCGGCACCTTCAAATATGCGGATTCGCACAAGGAGTGGGCTGCGGCCTTCGCCACCGAGCATTTCGGCTTCATGATTTCTGGCGGCAAGGTCGGGCTGGAAGAAGGCCCGGTGCTGCTGGCCACGCTGGTGGTGATGGTGGCCACCTTGGCGCAGGCCTTGTTGCTCAAGCTGCGGGGCAAAAAAATCGACCTCATGCTGTGGATCAGCTTGGGGCTGGTGGTGACGTTGGGCGGGGCCACGCTCTGGTTCCACAACGAAACCTTTATCAAATGGAAGCCCACCGGCCTGTATTGGGCGATGGCGCTGGTGTTCTGGGTCTCGCAGGCCTTTTTTGACAAGAGCCTGTTGAAGTCCATGCTGGGCAAAGACCTGGAGCTTCCCGGATTTGTCTGGAAGACGCTCAACCGTGCCTGGGTGCTGTTCTTCGCCAGCATGGGGGTCTTGAACCTCTATGTGGCCTATCACTTCTCGACCTCCGCGTGGGCCAATTTCAAGGCTTTCGGCACGACGGGTTTGATCTTGTTATTCACCATCGCGCAAGGCCTGTATTTGAGCCGTTATCTCACGCCGCCTACTGACAACGACGGCGCCCCCGGCAAGTCGGAGTCGCAGCCATGAACGCGCCCAAAGCCAATGTGGCGGAGATTGAATCCCGCCTGCGCCAAACCCTGGCGCCGGAGCTGCTCGAGGTGCAGGACGACAGCCACCACCACGCCGGCCACGCCGGTGCCCGAGAGGGCGGGCACTACAGCCTGCGCATCGTCAGCGCCCGCTTTACAGGCCTTAACCGGGTGGCCCGGCATCGGCTCGTATATCATTCTCTCGGAGTGTTGATGCAGCAAGGCATCCATGCGCTGGTCATTGATGCCCGCGCACCGGACGAAGCCCGTTGAATCAATCCGCTTGCGGGTGAAAGTCCCTAAGAATTTGTCACACCCGGTCCGTACACTGTCATTTTTGTTTCTGCGCCACCTGGCGCAATTTTTTCACCAAAAGCCCATGCCCATGAAGAAGTTTGTGCTCGCCGCCTCCGTTGTGGCTTTGATGTCCGCCGCATTGCTGCCCATGTCGGCCAGCGCGCAAAACCTCGCCATCGTGAACGGCAAGCCCGTGCCCAAGGCCCGTGCCGAGGCGCTGATCAGCCAAGTCACCAAGTCGGGCCAGCAACCGCGTACGCCTGAGCTCGAAGCTCAAGTGAAAGACGAAGTCGTGCTGCGTGAAATCTTCATGCAAGAAGCCGCCAAGAAGGGCATCCCGGCCAGCGCTGACTATCAGGCGCAACTGGAAATGGCCAAGCAAAGCATCATGATCCGCGAGTTGTTCGCTGAATACGCCAAAAAGAATCCCGTGGCTGACGCCGATGCCAAGGCCGAGTACGACAAGTTCAAGGCCCAGAACAGCGGCCAAGAATATCGTGCCCGCCACATCCTGGTGGAAAAAGAAGACGAAGCCAAAGCCCTGATCGCCCAAATCAAGGCCGGTGCCAAGTTTGAAGACCTGGCCAAGGCCAACTCGAAAGACCCGGGCTCCGCAGCCAATGGCGGCGACCTGGACTGGGCCAATGGCAACAGCTATGTGCCCGAGTTCACCAAAGCCCTGGCCAGCCTGAAGAAAGGCGAAATGACCCAGGAGCCCGTGAAATCGCAGTTCGGCTACCACATCATCTTGCTGGAAGACACGCGCGACGCGCAGTTCCCTGCCTTCGACGACGTGAAGGGCCAGATCGTGCAACGCCTGCAGCAGCAAAAGCTGGCGGCCTACCAAAAAGATCTGCGCGACAAAGCCAAGACCGACTACAAGTTCGCCCAGTAAGTCGCCTGCAGGCGCCCCCGCAGCAGCACGAAAGCAGCGGGCGCCCAAGCCGGAGATCAATGCCGGAAATCAAAAAGCCCGCTGAGCCTGCCCAGGCACTGCGGGCTTTTTTGCGTGGGGTTGACGCCAACGCCGCGTCAATCTACCAGTCGCCCTGCTTCGATTCGCAATTGACGATCGCATCGCTGTGCGATTTGCGGATCATGGGTCACCAGCACCAACGTAGTTCCTGCCTCCTGGTTCATCTCGAACATCAAAGCCATCACGGCGGCGCCGGTGGCAAAGTCGAGGCTGCCGGTGGGTTCATCCGCCAACAACAAGGCAGGCCGCTGGACAAAGGCACGCGCCAACGCCACGCGCTGCTGCTCGCCGCCTGACAATACGCGTGGGTAATGCTGCAGCCGCTCTGACAAGCCAACCCGGCCCAGCATCTGCGTGGCCAGGGCGCGTGCCTCACGCTCGCCACGCAGCTCCAAGGGCAACATGACGTTCTCCAGTGCCGTGAGATTGGGCAAGAGCTGAAAGCTCTGAAACACAAAGCCAAGTTCAGCACCACGCACAGCGGCGCGCTGGTCTTCATTCAAGGCGAACAGATCATGCCCGCGCAGATGCACGGACCCGCTGCTCGGCGTGTCCAGCCCCGCCAGAATCGCCAGCAAGGTACTCTTGCCCGAGCCCGAGGCACCGACAATGGCCACCGACTCGCGCGCACGCAGCTGAAAGCTGATGTCGCGCAGAATATTCAGCTCACCCGTGGCGTCATGGACCCGCTTGCAAACGCGCTCCACATCAAGCACGACACTCAGTTTTTCAGACATGGAAAGTGACCCAAGGAAATGAAGAAAACGCCCATGACCCGGCGCACATGGAGCCGGGCTGCACTGCACTGTAGCTTGTGGGCCGTGACACTGCTGGCGCCGCGCCTGAGCGGGGCTGCGCCCCCTGCTCAGACCGACAAGACGGACAAACAGGCGGAAACAAAAGCGGGCACAAAAGCGGCCGCGAAAATTTTGGTCGTGGGCGACAGCCTTTCAGCCGAATACGGCCTGGCGCGAGGCACCGGATGGGTGGCCTTGCTGGCGCAGCGCATTCAAACGCAGCACCTGCCCTACGAGGTGATCAACGCCAGCATCAGCGGCGACACCACCTCGGGTGGGCTGGCGCGCCTGCCTGCCCTGCTTGCTGCGCACAAGCCTGCCGTGGTGATCATCGAGTTGGGGGGCAACGATGCCTTGCGCGGCCTGCCCCTGGCCAGCTCCCGCAGCAATCTTGCTGCTATGGTCCATAGCACCCGAACCAGCGGTGCCAAAGTCTTGCTGGCCGGCATGCAAATGCCGCCCAACTACGGCGCCGCCTACGGCCGCGACTTCACCGCCATGTTCACCGCGGTGGCCAAAGACGAACATGCCGCCCTGCTGCCCTTTTTACTGCGCGGCGTCGCCGACCGGCCCGACGCACTGGAGTGGTTTCAAGCCGACCGCATCCACCCGCTCGCCAAGGCGCACCCGACAATTCTGGACAACGTGTGGCCCGTTCTCAAGCCCTTGCTGCGTTGATCCCTTGAGGCCTGCGCGGGCTGGTGGCAGCGCGGTCTAAGCGTGCACGCCAGCCAAAGCGGCGATCACGTGCTGGTCGAGCTCGGTCAAGGGCACGGCCAGCCGCGCGGCGGCTTCACCAGACACCTCGCGTTGGCGAGCCCCCCAGATCGGATTGGGGAAGTGGCTGTCCCACTCGAACCGGGCAATCACATGCCAGTGCAAATGCGGCACTACATTGCCCAGGCTGGCCAGGTTGACCTTGGTGGGGCGCAGCTGGGCCAGCAGCACGCGCTCGATGGCCGCCACGGCCTCCATGCACACAGTGCGCTCGGCCGGGGTCAGCGTGCTGAACTCGGCCACATGGTCTTGCCAAATCAAGCGGTAGAACGCCGGAAAGTTGGCATCGTCCTCCACCCTAACGACCCGCCACAGCGGCGTCTGCACAACCAGGCGCCCGCCAGAATCGCGGCACAGGGGGCACGCGGCATGCGACAGCGTCATCACACCAGAACCCGCTCAATGCCGCCGTTGTTGGCCTGGGCGACGTACTGCGGCATCCAGTCTTCGCCGAGGATTTGGCGGGCCATTTCGACGACGATGTAGTCGGCTTCCAGCAGGCCGTTTTGCAGATCGTTGCCGTAACGGGTCAGGCCCTGCAGGCAGCTCGGGCAGCTGGTGAGGATTTTGAGATTCTCGGCCGCAGCGACCTTGCCGCTGTCACGCAGCAGGGCCTCGGTTTTGCGCAATTCCTCTTCCTTGCGGAAGCGGATCTGGGTTGAGATGTCCGGCCGGGTCACGCCCAGCGTGCCGCTCTCGCCGCAGCAGCGTTTGCTCTCGACCACGTTTTCACCCACCAGGGCTTTGACGGTCTTCATCGGCTCCTGCAACTTCATGGGCGTGTGGCAGGGGTCGTGATAGAGGTAGCTGGTGCTCGACCCGAGGGTGATGCCCTTCTCAAGCAGGTACTCGTGGATGTCGATGATGCGGCAGCCCGGGAAAATGTCCTCGAACTTGTAGCCCTGCAGTTGGTCGTAGCAAGTGCCGCAACTCACTACCACCGTCTTGATATCGAGGTAGTTGAGCGTGTTGGCCACGCGGTGGAAGAGCACCCGGTTGTCGGTGATCATCTTCTCGGCCTTGTCGAACTGGCCCGAGCCGCGCTGCGGGTAGCCGCAGCACAGATAACCCGGCGGCAAGACGGTCTGCACGCCGGCATGCCACAGCATGGCCTGGGTGGCCAGGCCCACTTGCGAGAAGAGACGCTCCGAGCCGCAGCCCGGGAAATAGAACACCGCCTCGGTCTCCGAATTGGTGGCGGCCGGGTTGCGGATCACCGGCACATAGTCTTTGTCTTCAATGTCCAGCAAAGCGCGGGCGGTCTTGGTGGGCAGGCCGCCGGGCAGCTTCTTGTTGATGAAGTGGATCACCTGCTCTTTGATGGGCGCTGCGCCCACCGAGGCCCGTGGCGCCGCCGTTTGCGCCTTGGCAAAACGCTTGAGCACATCGTGCGCCAAGCGCTGGGCCTTGAAGCCCACGCCCACCATGGCGCTGCGAATCAGCTTGATGGTTTCGGGGTTGGTGGCGTTCAACATCAGCATGGCGGCGGCATTGCCGGGGCGCCAGGTCTTTTGGCCCATCTTGCGCAGGAGATTGCGCATATTCATGGTCACATCGCCGAAGTCAATCTTGACCGGGCAGGGGTTGGCGCACTTGTGGCACACGGTGCAGTGGTCCGCCACGTCCTCAAATTCCTGCCAGTGCTTGATCGAGATGCCGCGGCGGGTTTGCTCCTCGTACAAAAAGGCTTCGACCAGCAGCGAGGTGGCCAGAATCTTGTTGCGCGGCGAATAGAGCAGATTGGCACGCGGCACATGGGTGGCGCACACCGGCTTGCATTTGCCGCAACGCAGGCAGTCTTTGATGGAGTCGCTGATCGCGCCGATGTCGCTCTGCTGCATGATCAGCGACTCATGCCCCATCAGGCCGAAGCTGGGGGTGTAGGCGTTGGTCAGGTCGGCGAAGGTGCCATGGGTCGAGGCGTTTGGTTTGAGCAGCTTGCCCTTGTTGAAGCGACCTTCGGGGTCGACGCGGCGTTTGTAGTCGGCAAAGTTGGCCAGCTCGTCGTCGCTCAAAAATTCGAGCTTGGTGATGCCGATGCCGTGCTCGCCAGAGATCACCCCGTCCAGGCTGCGCGCCAGCTTCATGATGCGGGCCACGGCCTCATGGGCCGTTTGCAGCATCTCATAATTGTCAGAATTGACGGGAATGTTGGTGTGCACATTGCCGTCGCCCGCATGCATGTGCAGAGCCACCCAGACGCGGCCGCGCAGCACCTCGCCGTGGATGCGCTTGCACTCGGCCAGCACGCCCTCAAACGCAGCGCCGCTGAAAATTGCCTGGAAGGGCTTGAAGATCTGCGTCTTCCACGAGGCGCGCAGGCTGTGGTCTTGCAACTGATCAAAGTAGCTGCCCGCGCCCACTGCACCTGACTCATCCGAACGCGGCAAATCCAGCTCGTCCTTCCAGAGTTGCCATTGCGCGCCCACCTCGTCCAGCAAGGCCAGGGCTTGCTGCACCCGGTCGCCCAACAACTCGGCGCTGGGGATGTCGCCCGCGTCGTCGCTCTTGCCGAGCGGCAGCTTGCCTTGCGTAAACAGCGCTTTCAGCGCCTCCACCAGCGCCAGCTTGTTGCGCAGGCTCAACTCGATGTTGATGCGCTCAATGCCCAGGGTGTATTCACCCATGCGCGGCAGCGGGATCACCACGTCCTCGTTCACCTTGAAGGCGTTGGTGTGCTTGCTGATGGCAGCGGTGCGCTTGCGGTCCAGCCAGAATTTCTTGCGGGCATCGGCGGACACGGCTACAAAGCCTTCGCCGCTGCGGCCATTGGCCAGGCGCACCACCTCACTGGTGGCGCGGGCCACCGCATCGGCATCTTCGCCGACGATGTCGCCCACCAACACCATCTTGGGCAAACCGGCGCGCTTGCTCTTGGTGGAGTAGCCCACCGCCTTGAGGTATCGATCGTCCAGATGCTCCAGCCCGGCCAGCACGGCGCCGCCCTCGCGCTTGGCCTCGGCGAACATGAAGTCCTTGATCTCCACGATGGAGGGCACGCAATCCTTGGGATTGCCGAAGAACTCCAGGCACACCGTGCGCACATGCGCCGGCATCTTGTGCACGATCCAACGGCAGCTGGTGATCAAACCGTCGCATCCTTCTTTCTGGATGCCCGGCAGGCCGGCCAGGAATTTATCGGTGACGTCTTTGCCCAGCCCTTCTTTGCGGAAGATGCGGCCGGGAATATCCAGGCGTTCGGTGCGCTCCAGCTTTTTGCCGGTGGCGTCGAAGTAGTTCAGTTCAAAGCTGGCCACCTCCACATCATGGATCTTGCCCAGATTGTGGTTCAGCCGCGTCACCTCCAGCCACTTGGCCTCGGGCGTCACCATGCGCCAAGAGGCAAGGTTATCCAGCGCCGTGCCCCACAGCACAGCCTTTTTGCCGCCGGCATTCATGGCGACGTTGCCGCCCACGCAAGACGCTTCGGCAGAAGTCGGGTCCACGGCAAACACAAAGCCGTGCTCTTCAGCCAGATCGGCCACCCGCTGGGTCACCACGCCGGCTTCGCTCCAGATGGTGGCCACCTCACGGTCCAGGCCGGGCAGGCGCATCATCTCGACGCCGCGAAGGGCCTCAAGCTTTTCAGTGTTGATGACCGCGCTGTTCCACACCAGGGGCACGGCGCCGCCGGTGTAGCCGGTGCCGCCGCCACGCGGAATGATGGTCAGGCCCAACTCCACGCAGCTCTTGACCATCTGCGCCATCTCGGCCTCCGTGTCGGGCGTTAGCACCACGAAGGGATACTCCACCCGCCAGTCGGTCGCGTCGGTCACATGGCTGACGCGCGAGAGGCCGTCGAACTTGATATTGTCTTTTTCGGTGCTCTTGCCCAGCAGCTTGGTCGCACGGCGCCGCAACTCGGCCACCTGCTGGAATTGCTGCGAAAACTGCTTCACCGCCCCTTGTGCCGCCGCCAGCAATTCGCCCACATGGGCATCCCGTTGCCGATCGGCCTCGGGGTTACGCCGCCGTTCCACCTCGTGCAGGCGGTGTTCCAGCGCCTCGATCAACAAGGCGCGGCGCCGGGGGTTGTCCAGCAGGTCGTCTTGCAGATAGGGGTTGCGTTGCACCACCCAGATATCGCCCAACACCTCGTACAGCATGCGAGCCGAGCGCCCGGTGCGGCGCTCCTGGCGCAGCTGATTCAACAGCTCCCAGGCGCGCTCGCCCAGCAGGCGGATGACGATTTCCCGGTCGGAGAAGGAGGTGTAGTTGTACGGAATCTCACGCAGGCGCGGCGCGTTGTCATGCGGCTGCGGCTGGGCAACGGCAGAAAATTCGGCAGGATCGACGGGCATCAGGGGATGCGGTGCATTCATGGCGGCCGAGTGCGGCAAAGCACTCTGATTGGGCTGTCAAATCCCCTGCACCTACCAAAAGCACGGGCAAAAGACGGACAGCGATGCTGAAAATTGGCGCTCTCAAGTGTGCGGGCGTGACGCCGGGCTTTTGGCCTTGCGATTGGAGTGCTCCACCAAAAATCGATGGAATCATCCTGCAGGCCGACCTGTCGCCGGCCCGTGCCCCAAGCGTGGGGTACGAATCCTACCGCAGCGCAGCAAACGGACCGGCATGACGGCATATTGTCCTTGGTGCACGCCTGCCCATCTGCGTCGACCAAGGCGCACCGCCCTAATGTCACAATTCATCGGTAGAGTGACCGCCCTCTTCCGTTTTTTCTCTCCGTCGGAGCTACTCCCCATGAAACTGCAGCAGTTTGCCGCCGCCCTCCTGATTGCCGGCCTCAGCCACAGCGCCTCCGCCCAGACCGAGATCCAGTGGTGGCACTCCATGGGCGGCGCCCTGGGAGATTGGGTGAACGATCTGGCAAAGGACTTCAACGCCAGCCAGAAAGACTACAAGATCGTGCCCTCCTACAAGGGCAACTACGACGAGTCCATGACCAGCGCAATTGCCGCCTTCCGCGCCGGCAATGCGCCCCACATCCTGCAGGTGTTCGAGGTGGGCACCGCCACCATGATGGCCAGCAAGGGCGCCATCGTGCCCGTGACCGAAGTAATGAAGATGGGCGGGGGCAAGTTTGACGCCAACGCCTACGTGCCCGCCGTGGCGGGCTACTACACGGCGCCCAACGGCCAGATGCTGAGCTTCCCCTTCAACAGCTCGACCACCGTGCTGTTCTACAACAAAGACGCCTTCAAGGCCGCGGGGCTGGACCCCAACAAGGCGCCCAGCACCTGGCCTGAAGTGGCGCTGGCCGCCGCCAAGCTCAAAGCCAGCGGCGTCAAATGCCCCTTCACCACCAGTTGGGTGAGCTGGACGCAGCTGGAGAGCTTCTCCGCCTGGCACAACGTGGAGTACGCCACCAAGAACAACGGCTTCGGCGGGCTGGACACGCGCTTGGCCTTCAACACCCCGCTGCATCTGCGCCATATCGAGAATCTGGCGAATATGTCCAAGCAGGGCCTGTTCGTCTACAAGGGCCGGGGCAATGCGCCCGACGCCACCTTTGTCTCGGGCGAATGCGCCATGCAAACGGCCTCCTCCAGCCTCTACGCCAACGTCAAGAAGAACGCCAAGTTCGGCTATGGCATCGCGCCCTTGCCCTACTACCCTGACGTGCCCGGTGCACCGCAAAACACCATCATCGGCGGCGCCAGCCTGTGGGTGATGTCGGGCAAGAAGGCGCCTGAATACAAGGGCGTAGCCGCCTTCTTCAACTATCTGTCCAAGGCCGAGGTGGCGTCCGAGAGCCATAAGCGCACCGGCTACCTGCCCGTCACCAAGGCCGCCTTCGAGCTGACCGAGAAAAGCGGCTTCTACAAGGCCAACCCCGGCACAGACGTGCCTGTGACCCAGATGATCCGCAAGACCACCGACAAATCGCGTGGCGTGCGCCTGGGCAATTTCGTGCAGATCCGCACCATCATCGACGAAGAGTTGGAACTCGTCTGGGGAGGCAAGAAGAGCGCCAAGGAGGGCCTGGACACCGCCATCCAGCGTGGCAACGAGCAGCTGGAAAAGTTCCAGAAAGCCAACAAGGGCTGAAGCCGACATGGCGCTTGAAAAACGCGTGCAATTCAAGGGCGGCTGGCTGCCCTGGCTGCTGCTGACGCCGCAACTCATCGTCATCAGCGTGTTCTTTTTCTGGCCGGCAGGCCAGGCTGTGCTGCAGTCCATGCAACAGCAAGACGCCTTTGGCATGAGCATCGAGTGGGTGGGGCTGGAGAACTTCCGCGCGCTCTTCAGCGACCCGGGCTACCTCGAGTCGTTCAAGACGACGGCCATGTTCTCCCTGCTGGTGGCCAGCCTGGGCATCGCGCTGTCGCTGCTGCTAGCGGTGATGGCCGATAGGGTGCTGCGCGGCGCGCTGGTCTACAAGACCCTGCTGATCTGGCCTTACGCGGTGGCACCGGCCGTTGCGGGGGTGCTGTGGATGTTCATGTTTGCGCCCTCCATCGGCATCGTCGCCTATGGCCTGGGCATGTTGGGCATCGACTGGAACCACCTGCTCAACAGCGGCCAGGCCATGAGTCTGGTGGTGCTGGCGGCGGTGTGGAAACAGATTTCCTACAACTTCCTGTTCTTTCTGGCCGGCCTGCAGTCCATCCCCAAATCGCTGATCGAAGCGGCAGCGATGGACGGCGCCAAGCCTTGGCGCCGCTTCTGGACCATTGTGTTCCCGCTGCTGTCGCCCACCACCTTTTTCTTGCTGGTGATGAACGTGGTCTACGCCTTCTTCGACACCTTCGGCATCATCGACGCGGCCACCAAGGGCGGCCCGGGCAAAGACACCGCCATTCTAGTCTACAAGGCCTATTACGACGGCTTCAAGGCCATGGACCTGGGCGGCTCGGCGGCGCAATCCGTCGTGTTGATGGTGATCGTGATCACGCTCACCGTCTTGCAATTCCGTTATGTCGAAAAGCGGGTGAACTACTGATGGTCGAACGTCGCCCCGCCCTCACCCTGCTCTCCCACCTGGTGCTGATCCTGGGAGTGTTGATCGTCGCCTTTCCGCTCTACATCGCCTTCGTGGCGTCCAGCCACACGGCAGATGCCATCGTGCAAGCCCCCATGCCCCTGCTGCCGGGCGGCCACCTGCTGGAGAACTACCGCGCCGTGCTGCTGGGCCAGGCCAGCAGCGGAGGGTCGAACGCGCCAGTAGCCCGCATGATGTGGGTCAGCTTGGTTTCGGCCCTGCTGATTGCCGTGGGCAAGATCGCCATCTCACTGCTCTCGGCCTTTGCCATCGTTTACTTTCGCATGCCATTCAAGCGGGTGGTGTTCTGGGCCATCTTCGTCACGCTGATGCTGCCGGTGGAAGTGCGCATCGGGCCCACCTACCAGGTGGTGTCCGACCTCGGCATGCTCAACAGCTACGCGGGCCTGAGCATTCCGCTGATCGCCTCGGCCACCGCCACCTTTTTATTCCGCCAGTTCTTCATGACCGTGCCGGACGAACTGGTGGAGGCCGCCCGCATCGATGGCGCGGGGCCGATGCGCTTCTTCAAAGACGTGCTGCTGCCGCTCTCCAGCACCAGCATCGCGGCGCTATTCGTCATCCAGTTCATCTATGGCTGGAACCAATACCTCTGGCCCCTGCTGGTGACCACTGACGAGGCCATGTACCCGGTGGTGATTGGCATCAAACGCATGATCAGCGGCGGCGACGCAGCCAACGACTGGAACCTCATCATGGCCACCGCCCTGCTCGCCATGCTGCCACCCGCTCTGGTGGTGATGCTGATGCAGCGCTGGTTCGTTAAGGGGCTGGTGGATACGGAAAAGTAATGACTTTGGGGATAGACCTGGTCCGGTACACCGGGGCAGCTCTGTCCTCAACTGACTAGATGATTTTGGTGACAGACAAAACGAGAACTGAATGGCTTCCATCTCCCTGCGCAACATCATCAAACGCTATGGTCACGGCGCCAAGGCTCATCCGGTGATTCACAGCGTTAGTGCTGAAATTCTCGATGGCGAATTCGTCGTCATCGTCGGCCCCTCGGGCTGCGGCAAATCCACCCTGCTGCGCATGGTGGCGGGGCTGGAAGAAGTCAGCGAAGGCGAGATCGCCATTGGCACCCGGGTGGTCAATGACGTCGAGCCGGCCGAGCGCGACATCGCCATGGTGTTCCAGAACTACGCGCTGTACCCGCACATGACGGTGTTCGCCAATATGGCCTACGGCCTCAAGATCCAGAAGGTGCCCGAGGCTGAAATCAAGGCCCGGGTGGACAAGGCGGCCGGCATTCTCGAACTGGGCGCCTTGCTGCAACGACGCCCGCGTGAGCTCTCCGGTGGCCAGCGCCAGCGCGTGGCCATGGGCCGCGCCATCGTGCGCAACCCACAGGTGTTTTTGTTCGATGAGCCCCTCTCCAATCTGGATGCCAAGCTGCGCGCGCAAACGCGGCTGGAGATCCAGAAACTGCATCGCGAACTGGGCGTGACCTCACTGTTCGTCACCCACGACCAGGTGGAGGCGATGACGCTCGCGCAGCGCATGCTGGTGATGAACGGCGGCCGGGTCGAGCAGTTCGGCACCCCTGAGGCGGTCTACCAGCGCCCGGCCAGCACCTTTGTGGCGGGGTTCATGGGTTCGCCCCCGATGAATCTACTCAAGGGCCAGGTCAAAGACCAGGTATTTCAACTTGGCGAGACCCAGCTGCCGCTGCCCGGCCCCGCGCCCCGGCAAGGCGAATTGATACTCGGCCTGCGGCCCGAGCACGTGGCCCGCTGGTCGAGCACCAACGACACGCCCGGTGCGTGGCCCCTGCAGGTCGACATGATCGAAATGCTGGGCGCTGAGCGCCTGGTCTACGGCCGCCTGGGCAAGGCGCCCTTCACCCTGCGCATCGAAGGCACGCTGACGCCGCCGGCCATTGGCGCTACGCTCTACCTGACGTTCAAGCCTGCGCACCTGCACTGGTTTGACCCGCAAAGCACGCAGCGCGTTGAAGGGTTTTGATGCGTTGAAGGCAATGCGCGTGTTTCAGCCTGAAAGGAATCGCCCATCATGACCCAGCCGAACTGGCCCATGCCCTTCTGGATCGCACACCGTGGTGCGGGCAAGTTAGCGCCCGAGAACACCTTGGCCGCCTTTCGCGCCGGGGCACAGCACGGGTATCGCGCCTTTGAGTGCGACGTGAAGCTCAGCCGCGATGGCCAGCCCTTTTTGCTGCATGACGCCACACTTCAGCGCACCAGCACCGGCCACGGCGTGGCGGGTGAGCACGACTGGGCCGCACTGTCATTGCTGGACGCCGGTGCCTGGCACAGCCGGGCCTTTGCGGGCGAACCCCTACCTAGCCTGGGCGCCATTGCGGCCTATGTGATTCGCAACCGTTTTGCGCTCAATATCGAGATCAAACCCACGCCTGGGCAAGAACTGCTCACCGGCCAGGTGGTCGGCCGGGAAGTCTGCCGCTTGTGGGCCGGGTCGGGCCTAACGCCGCTGTTCAGCTCCTTCGCGCCGCAGGCTTTGCAAGGAGCCCGCAGCACGGCGCCAGACATTCCGCGCGGCCTGCTGCTGGACGGCCTGCGCCACGGCTGGCTGGAAGAAGCGCAAAGCCTGGGCTGCGCCGCCGTCATCACCCACTATGCGCAGATGGACGCGAAAACCGTTGCCACGCTGCACGCTGCCGGCCTGAAAGCCCTGGTCTACACGGTCAACGACGAAGCAGCGTGCGCCTGGCTGCTGGGCCATGGCGTGGACGGCATCATCACCGACGCGGTGGACAAGTTTGCCCCCGCCGCATGCCCCTCCTCACTCGCCACCTGACACGTTGATTCACGCCCCGATTTTCGAATAAACAAGGGTGTTTCTCAGCTCGCCGTCCACCCCCAGGCTGTCGCACCGCAGCAGCCCTTCGTACTCAAAGCCGCAGGCCTCGGCCACTGCGCGACTGGCAAGGTTGCGCTCATCCATGCGTATCTCCAGGCGGCGGGCGTGTAAACGGTCAAAAGCCAGCTCGGTCAGCAGGCGCACGGCCTCACTGACATAACCCTGCCCCGCTGCGTCAGGCCGAATCCAGTAGCCGATCTCAAATTTACGCACGGCCCAGTCGATACGGTGCAGGCCCGTGCTGCCCAGCAAGGCGGCGCAACTGCCATCGGCTGCCTTGGCGTAGATTTGAAACGCCAGTTCGCTGCGGGCGATGAAGTCGGCCAGCATGCGGCGCATCACCGCTTCAGAGTCCTCCATGCTGGGCGCCTCCTGGGCCCAGGGCATCCAGGGCTTGAGATGCGCCAGCGAGGCGCCGATGGTGGCCGCCAGAATGGGCCCCAGGCCGGCCACCGGCGCGGCCAGGATGATGCGCTGGCCCTCAATGCGCTCGGGCACCTGAATCAAAATAGGGTCATGTCTTGCCATGCGGCACCTCCCGCTCGGTTGGAAAGCTGTCACTGGGGTCTCCCCCCAGCGCCGCCTCACCCAAGGCACCTGGCATGGCCTCGGCCCCAAGCACGGGCTCATCGTCCAGCGCCGGTGTGGGCAGCGTCAGCACATGGCGAATCGGCCCCCAGCGCCAGGCAATCAGGCTGACCAGCAAAGCGCCCACGCCTGCAAAAAGCAGGGACGAGCGCAGGCTCACATGCTCACCCAGCCACCCGCCCATCAAAGCCCCAGGGCCCGCCGGCACCAAAATCAACCAACGCATGGTACTGGTCATGCGGCCCAGCATGGGCGTGGGGGTAACCGCCTGCCGCAACGACAAGAAGTTGATGAAAATCAGCACCGCGCCCACGCCGAACATGAACAGCATGAAGGCAAACGCCAGCGCCCCCACCCATTGATGCGGCAGCAAACCCAGCACCAGCCAACCCGCCCCGCTGATGGCCAAACCCAGCACCAGGCAAGGCCCTGGGCCGATGCGTGCGCTGACCCGATGGCCCAGCACGCTGGCCAGCACCGTGCCGGCGCCCAGCGCCACATAGCTCATGCCGATCTGTTGCGCCGTCAGGCCCAGGCTACGCGTGGCGTACAAGATCTGCACCACCTGCGCGGCATTGTTGAAGATCTGCCAGCCCCCCACCGCGCCCGCCAAGGCCACCAGCAAGGAGTGCTCGCGCACAAAGCGCAAGCCCCCTTTGAGCTCTTGCCAAAACCGGGTGTTGTCACGGCTTTTGAGCACTTCATTCACCGTGATGCCACGCAGGATCAAGGCCGAACACAGCACCAGCACCGCGTCGACGGCCAGCGCCATGGGCGCGCCCATCAGCTTGATCAGCAAGCCCGCCACCCCGGGGCCCACCACCTCGGCGCCCGAGCTGGCCAGGGCGTTCTTGGCATGGGCCTCAACCAAGCGGTCACGCTCCACCACTTGGGTCAGCACGATTTGTGAGGCACTGCCGGCCGTGGTGTACACGGTGCCCAGCACAAAGCCCACCACATAGAGCCAGGCCATGCTCAGCCAGCCCATCCAGGCGGCCAGCGGCACGGTGGCCACAGTCAGGGCCAGCAGCGTTTCACCGACGATGTACACCGGCAATTTGCGCACGCGATCCAGCCACACGCCGGCGGGCAGCGAGAACAGCACAAAAGGCACGATCTCCATGGCCGTCAGCAGGCCCATCTGCGTGGGGGAGGCGTTCAACAGCAGCGCTGCCGTCAAAGGCAGCGCCAACATGGTGATCTGCCCCCCCAGGGAGCTGGTCAAGATGGACGAAAAAAGGCGGCGGTACACGCGGTCGCGCAGCAGGTCGTTGGGGGGCAGCGCCACGGCTTGCCACAATCGCTGCCACAAACCGGGCCAAGGCAGACGCCGAGTTTCTCGGGTTTGCATAAAGGGAATCTCCAGGAGTCTTCGAAAGTTCTGGCTTCGCTGAATTGAAACAAGCGGGGCTGTTCAATTCTGGGGCCAGCAAGCCGTGCCGATGTGCGTATCAGCGCGTATCAAGCACCGTCAATGCGGTACTGTTGTCGCCAACGCCACCCCTTCGCGCGCACGCGGGCCGGCAGCGCGGGGTGCGCTACGTCGGTCGCGGTCGAGAAGTTTGGTCATGATTCAAAGCGGCTTCAAGAAGAGAGGCTGTGATGCTAACAGGCCAGCGCAAAAGCGCCTACCTGGTCGGCGGCGATGCTGCGGTTGCCGATGAAGTTGTGCAAGTTTTGCAGCGTGGCGCGCACTTCGCTGCTGCTGGCACTGCGCTGGGCCTCGCCCGTGGCGCGCGGGCTGGCCGTGCCGGTGGTGAAGAGAAGCAGGTTGGCCGAGCGGAGGGTGCCGCGCAGTTCGCTGCACAGCGTTATGTGTTCTTCACCTTGCCGGTTCGTGAAATCACGCCATCACCGCCCCACCGTCAAAGCGCTGGCGCAAGATCCAGGTAAAGGCACTGATGATCTCGCCGAACAAGCCCTTCTTGCCGTTGGAGAGGTTGCGCGGGTCGATGCCGTGCAGGCTTTCGGGCACGCTGTGCACCGTCTTGGCATTGCTGGGCGCATGCAGGGCGGCTTGCGGTTTGGCGGCTTCCAGCTCCAGCCGGGCTGCCACTTCGTCCAGAATTTTTTGAACCGGGCTGATGGCTTCTTGGATGGGCTTTTCTGCGAGCAGGCGTACCCGCTCCAACTCGCTCAGCGCCTGCAGCAACCATGCGCTCTGGCTTTGAGGCAGCACGACTTTGAGCTTGGCCACCATGGCTTTGAAGGCGCTGATCAACTCGTCTAGCTGGGCCAGCACCCGGGCAGCGGTGAGCTGGCCTTTGAGGCTGCGCAGCTCTGTGGCGATGGTCTTGAGCACCTTGTCAATCTGCGCCGTACCCAGGATGCGTTGAACCTTGGGGTCACGCAGAAACATCAGCACCGGCTGCATCGCAGCCTCGACGGCTGGCGCCACCTTGCCGCCGAACTTGCGGATGTATAAAAAGATGATGCGGGCCACGCCCTTGGCCGGCGCGCCGAGCACCGGGAACAAGGCGATCAAGGTCAGCACCAAGGCAACCCAGGCCAAGCTGTTGCGGGCGTCTTCCAGAATCTTCTTGGCGTTGGCGATCAAGTCTCTGAGGCACAGCAACTGTGCCCACAAAGGGCACCATGCCCAGCACGGCATCGGCGGCAATCTGGCCCACCGTCCGCTCATCATTCCAGTCACCTTGCAAGGCGTGCCAGACCCAGAGCCCGGCGTTTTCAGCGCTGCCGGCAATAGCCTTGAGTTTGGCAACCCCAGCGTCGTAACCGCGGACCAGCTCGGTGCTCAGATCGGCATAGAGTGATTCGCAATAGTCGTTGGCGGATTTCCAGAAGTCATTCATCCTCGGCCCCCCAGGAGTTGGGCGAGGCCGGATGGCAATTTCGCTACCGCATACTCACGGGGCAGCTTGGGGGACTCCGGGTCGGTATAGACAATCTGGGCCAGGCCTGCAGGGACGTCTTCAAAGCGGATGCTGCCGTTCTTGTCGAGCGAGCCCTCCCTGCGCTCACCGCCCGCGAAGAGGGCCGAGACTTTGCAGGGCGTGACGGGCTGCAGTTCATCGTCAAGGCGTTTGAGCGCCAGCCAGTTCTTGGCGGGGGTCATGGTTTGCAATGGCACAAGGCCCGGCACCGTAGCTGATGAGTCAGCGACCTCAATCCATCGCCTTGACCAAGCGCCACTTCACCACCTTCCGTTGGAGCTGCCCGCCGCTGTCATGCCATTCAGCCATGGGCATGCGATTGCCTTTTTTGACATAGCCATCCGGCAGAGGTACATCGCCGGAGCGCGGGCTCCACAGGCCTGAGCGCGGGCAGGGCTCGCCGCTCATGGCGTAGACGGGGTTTTCTTCGAGCGGGTCCGGCTTGGGGGGCTCGGGTTGGTCGAAGCGGGTGAAGTATTCATAAGCGCCTTGATACCTTGCCAATTCGCCGGGCGTGTCACCATAGCAATAGCCCATCTCTGGCGCGCGTATAGGCTTGAGGACTTGGTTCAGCAGTACGTAATTCGGCGGCAAACCATCGTCACGATGGCCGGGCTCCGGGTAGGCTCCAGCCTGGATGAACAGCCCGCCCTCGTAGGGCTCAACAACAAAGTGGTCTGCGGGCAGTTGGGCGCGTATCGCTTCAACGCCGCCTAACTTTTGAACCCAGCGGTCATGGAGGAAGTTCAGCCAGTGCGGGCTGTTGATGCCGATATGCCCGCCCTTGGTACTCCAAAATATGTCGCCCAACTGAAGTGCAGGGACGTCGATATCCACCCCGCTGAACACAGTCGATAGCTGGTACTCAGCCGCTCGTGTCGTGCTTTCGGCGTTGTAGGTTCGCAAAAATCCAAGCCCTCCATGGCCTTGATCGACTTGCAATCGCGCAGCACAGCGCTTGATAAGGGCGACAAATTCGGCAAGCCGACCATTGGTGACAAAACTCAACGGTGCATGAAGCTTGAGATAGCCCAAGGCTTCAGGATGTTCGGGGAGGCCATAAATGGGAAAGGCCCCCAAGTTAAAGCAATACTCGCTGGCATCGTCTTCGTTGACTCCGCCATAAACATAGTATTGATAGACGTCAAAGTTTTCCGGGTCGCGCAAAAAGACGTCAATCGGCGGTACCTTGGCCGAGGGGTATTTGTCAGCATGCACACCACGCGAGAATCGATAGCAACGCTTCTGATGTTCCGGCCCCACCAGTTGCCAGTAGTCCTGCCAGCAGGCAATCAAAGCCTCACGAATGGCTTCGTTGCTGTGGATTGACGGGTCAACATGTTTAAAAAACAAGGTGGCATAAAGACCCGCCTTGAGTTCAATGTATTTCTTGTCATCACGCCAAAGCTCGGCGTAGCCCTCCAGGCGCTTCAATCGCTGCATGTAGTCGTAAGTGATCATGATCGGTGCCGAAGTTGATGTGTGGAGTCTGAAGCAATGGCTTACTGGGTCGCCACCTTGTTGGCCGTGAACAGCCAGGCCGCAAAACCTGCCGTGGCCGCCACCACTTCGGCCGGCAGGGCGGCTACCGCCAGAGCGCCGATGGCCAGCGCCCCAATCAAGGCCAAGCCCGTTCGGACATGCTGAGGCGCCAAGCCGTTAGGCAGGTTGCCCTTGCCCGCCTGGGCGGCAGCAGCCAAGGCGGCGCTGACTGCCGCCGCCCAGGCCACGAGTTCTTCCTTGCTCACTTCGCGCAGCTTTTCTTTGCGGTGTTCGCAGCTGCAGTTTTTGACTTCGAGGACTTTGACGCGACTTTTATCGTTGCGGACAATCTGTCGGTAAGCGAACTCTTGACGCTCATTGGGCTTTTCATCAAATTTCATCTCAAAAATCATCGCAATGTTCGGCTCATCAGGCCAGGCGCCCGGGGTGTTCAGTACCACCACATCAGGGCGCCGCAAGGAAATCCCTTTGGCTCGGAACACCGGCTGCGAAAGAAGCGGGTTCTTCCTCCGCCCCACATGGCTGATCACGCCCCAATGCCACTTGAGCGGCTTGCCTGGCGTCTTGCGTGACATCAGCGGTTGGGGGCGGCCTGATACCCGGTCGGTCATATTGTTGAAACCAAACTTATAGCCCTGCATGTCATAGCTCACTTCGGCCTTGGCCCAGCTTTGGTAGTTGCAGGCTTTGTCCAGCAACTCAAAGAATGTGGCCACGCATTGTTGCTTGAGCTGGGGCGGTATGTCGGAGGCGGTTTCTTCGGTTTCGGGGGCTGCTGCCGCAGCGTCGGCACCGGGGCTGACATCATCTTCCAGCAGCGCTGGTGCTTTGCGATTTTGCTCAACCATTTTTTGGCAGGCGCACATCAGAATGCACATGAATTCCGCCAAAGGGTCTTTGGACACGGGGATGCTGGTGGTGGGGCCATCAGTGGTGACGCCGCGACCGATCAAGCGGCGTTCACCCTGGGTATCCAAAATCATGTACTTCTCAGGAGCGGCGTTCGTCATGCGTGAAGCTCCAGGCCGCCATCTTCGACTTCAATCGTGATGGCTTGGGGGCCGTAAGTGAATGCGGTATGAGTGCAGCCTTGCTCGTCTGTATAGGCCTCGGTGGTTTTGCCATTGGCCGTCAGCCAATATTTGGCATTAGCCGCCCATTGGCCCGTCTTGGCATCTTTGAGTTGGAAGCGTTTGCTATAGCCGTTGGGTAAAAAAGGCATGGCAGCCAAGGCCCCCGGTACCTGCGCCGTACTCCCCCCTTGCACCATCACCGCCCCAGCCTTGATCTCATGCAAGCTGGTCTGCATGACACTGGCGCCTGAAGATTTGAGCCCGGCATGCCCATGGGCCGTGAGCTGGATGCTGCTGCCGCCGGCCTTCAGGCTGATGGCGCCGCCTTGGCTTTGGAGGGTGATGTTTCCTTCCACCAGAATGTGCAGCCGGCCTTTGGAGACGGTGGTCTCTGAGTTGCCTTCGCTCACAAAGGCTTTGCGCCCGCCTTGTTCGATGTGGACGCGGCTGGCGCCTTGGGTGGCGAGTTGGATCTGGCTGCCGGCCAGCCAGTCTTGGCCGGCAATGCTCCAAAGGCCCAGGTCTTGGCTCGCGGCTGCGTGGAGGGTGGGGGCACCCAGCACTTGACCGGCTGCGGCCCAGTGGATTTGATGGGGTTTGCTGGGACCCAGCGCGTCTTTGACGGTGGTGTCGAGGGCGTTCTTGACCCCGGTGGCGGTGGGCAGGCTGGCCAGCGTAAAAGCGCCGACCTGGTGGGCGGCGAGGCTGCGGTTGCCGATGAAGCTGTGCAGGTTTTGCAGCGTGGCGCGCACCTCGCTGCTGCTGGCACTGCGCTGGGCCTCGCCGGTGGCGCGTGGGCTGGCCGTGCCGGTGGTGATGAGTAACTGGTTCGCCGAGCGGATGGCGCCGTGCAGCGCGCTGCGCAGCTCTAGCCCTTGGCCGCGTTGCTTTTTGCCATGGGTGACCATATGGCCCAGGTTGAGCTGGGTATGGCCATGCGGCGTGTACAGCTTGATGTGTTCTTCGCCTTGGCGGTCTTCCAGGCGTAGCTTGTTGCCGGCCTGGCTGCGCAAGACGTTGCGGCTATTGTCTTTGGCGGTGACCACATCGGCTTGCTGGCCGGAGTGACTCACGCCTAGAACAATGGGCCGGTCGGGGTCGCCTTGCACATGGCCCAGCCAGACCTCGGCATTGTCTTTGAGCGGGAAGTGGCTGCCGTAGCTGGGGCCGGCATAGGGCTGAACCATGCGCAGCGCCTTGGACTCGGGTTGATCCTGCCAGGGGTAGCCGACGTGGTAACGGCCTACTTCGTCGAGCTGGGCGATGGGCTGGCCCCGGTGAATTTTGGCGGGCACCAAGCCGTGGACCTTGGGGCGAGGGGTGACGCGCTCGGGCCGCCACATTTGCTGGGGGTTGTCGGCCCGGGCGGCTTCAAAGCGGGTGTGCAGGCTGCCGTCGCGGTGGGTGTCGAGGTGCAGCTCAGTCACAAGCCAGTAACCTGCTACGTCATCGCCATCCACCTTGATGACCCGGCCGGCTTGCAGCTCCATCAGCGGGCCCTGGCCTTGGAGGGTTTGCTGGCGGCACAGGCGTTCTTGCAGGCGGACCTGGGCGATTTGATCGCCGTCGACCACGGTCTTGTAATGCTCCCCATGGCTGTGAAAAACCTGCTCCCCGTCTTGGGCCTCGCCCTGCGTGACGGAGAGGTTGAGTTGGGCTTGTTGGGCGTCGTACTCCGTCAGATCGACGGCTTGGGCGGTTGCGCGGCTTTGGAGGCTGGCGTGGGTGAGGGTTTCAGGTTCGGAGTCGTTGACCAAGCCGGCGCGCGGCGCCACGCGTAGGCCTTGCAGATAGGGGCTGCTGCGGTCCAGGCCGGCGTGGTCGTCGAAGAACACAAGTCGCTCGCCTTCGCGGGCATGCTCGAAGCGCAGCCCGATGCCCTCGTACGCCAGCAGCCACAGCACGAAGTCCAAGGCCGTTTGCTCAAACATTGTGCGTTGCGCAAAAACGGGGTACTGGGCCGTGGTCTGCCAGTCTTGCCACTGCGCGCTCAGGCCGCTTTGTTCCAACACGGCCTGCACGGTTTGCACCGAGCTTTGGTTCAGGAAGACTTGGTTGGCGCGCATCACACCCAAGAGGGCCAGGCGTGGCTCCAGCACCAGGTTCAGGCGCGGCACGCCGCGCGCGTAGTGCCAATGGGCAGCGCTGATCTGGCCCCAAATGCCGCGTGACCCTAACGTCAGTTGCGCGCGGCAACCGATGAGCTGCTTGATCAAGGTGCTCACGTCAACACCAGCGGGCGCCTCGCAGGCCAGCTCGTGACGGTACAAGCCGCCAAGGCGTTCGCGGCCCTGCACGCCGATCAGATCCAGCTCCTCCCGCTGCGGCATGCCGACGATGTGCAGGCGGTGCTGGATGTGGCTATCTGGCCATGCAAGTGGGGCATTGGGCATCAGTCCCTCGGTGTCGCTGAGTTGGATCAACAACACCCTAGAGAGCAGGGCTTACAGGGTCAACGTGTATTCCGGAAATTGTGTGGTGCTGAGCCTGTAAAAGGGGGCAAATTGCCAATGCACTGAACGTATCTTGGCGCGCATTGATCGGGGCCAATTAAGTTGGGATTCCTCAGATTGTCGCGAGCCCCGCAGACGGTACGGTACGGGTCGCCGGGAAGGTATATCGGCGGCCTGCGCGAGCAGGGACAGACAACACACGAGAAATCGGGTACGAATGCGCGACTGCCAAGCCACAGGCCGGCTCGCAGCAACAGGCCGCGTCGTTTGACATCAATCCCCTTATAGAGAGTCACGCTCCTCCCGCACCGAACAAACTACACACCACACACGTTTGTAAGCCATTGAAACAAAGTCAAGCCAGGGTCAACGAAGGCCCTTCTGCCCTCGTTGAACCAGCACCTCACGGACTTGTTCCACAACCCCCAAGGAGAACCCTGATGAACGCACTGAAGACTGCTCTGATCCCCGCTCTGCTGGCCTTGGGCACCACCCTGGCACTGGCGCAAGCCCCGGCCACCACGCTGCCGGCTGCAGCTTCCGCCGCCAAGACAAATGCCACTGCGGCGGCTGTCACGGCCACTGGCGATGCTGCCAAAACGGCGACCAAGGCCGCAACAAAAACTGCAGGCGACGCAGCCAGTACCGCCACCACCACCGCGTCAAAGGCAGTGACCAGCACCAACACTGCCACCGCTGCCACCGCTGCCACCGCCGCCACGGCAGCCAAAGTCACGGCAGCAACCGCCGAGGTCAAGCCAGCACCCGCCGCCGCCAAGCCCGCCACACCGGCAGCTTCTGCAACGCCTGCCGCGAAGGGTGAAGTGGGCGAAAAGAGCGCCAAGGGCACGAAGCATCACAACCACGTCAAGCACGACAAGGCTGAAACGCCGGTGGCTGCTGAAGCCAAGCACTAAACGCTGAGCACTTCCCCCTGATCCCCGCACGGCCCCACCCGGGGTCGGCGGGGATTTTTCATGGGCGTCACCACGCGCACCTATCGCCCCCCGCCCCGATGTCCGATCGCCACTCGTCAAACGCGCGTCACATGGGTGCGAGACACTCCGCTGATGGCCAGTTCATTTGCAGTTTTTGATTCGGTGGTTGAGCAGTTGCTGAGCTGGCTTCAACCCACCACGGCAGTCGACATTGGCGCGGGTGCGGGCAAGTACGGCCACATGCTGGCGCAGGTCGCGCCCGCCTGCCGGTGCAGCGCGGTGGAAGCGAATGCGGACTACGTCGAGCGCTTTCAACTCGCACAGCGCTATCAATCGGTCTGGACGGGCAGCGCGGCAGATTGGCAAGAGCAGGCTTTGAACAAGCGCTACGACCTGGCCATTCTGGGCAATGTGCTGGAGCACGGCAGCAAGTCCGCAGGGCTGGACCTGCTCAACTTCCTAAGCTATCGCAGCGCCTACACGCTGATCATCAGCCCTGAATTCTTGACCATGGGCGACGAACCCGCGCCCCCGCATGAAGCCTTGCGCTCGATCTGGAGCGAGCGCGACATGGCCTGGCACGAGCACTGGGCTTGGGAGAACTGCCGTTCGGTGTCCTTGTTGCTGCTGCGCGGCTACCTGCCCGCGCCCGTCAGCTTGGACGATCTGGTCGAACGGATGAACGCGGCGGCCGTGCCGATTCACGACTTCGCCGACCGGGCCGTCAAGGTTCGAGCCGCCCGCCTGCGCAGGGTCAGCCTTGGCCGGGAAACCAGCTACCGGCTGGCCTGACGCTTGGCCTGACGCCGCGCCTCCTTCGTCCCCAACATGTTGGCCCCCGCCCCGTCACCCGACAGCATTTTTATCAGCATCGCGTCCTTTTGCGACCCCTTGCTGTCCTTCACCGTGCGCAGCGCCTTTTCACAAGCCAGCCGCCCGGAGCGCGTCTTCATCGGCCTGGTGGACCAGCACCTGCCCGGCCAAGCCTTGCAACTGCCCGAGCCATGGGGGCGGCAACTGCGCAGCATCCATGTGCCTGCCCTGCAGGCGCGCGGGCCATGCTGGGCGCGTGCCATCGCCATGTCGTTGCATCAGGGCGAGCGATGGTTTCTGCAGATCGACTCCCACACCTGGTTCGAACCCGGTTGGGACGACAAGCTGGTGCAAGACGGCCACCGCTGCCAGGCCCTCAACCCCCGCTGCCTGATCACCGCCTACCCCAATCCCTTTGAAATGGTGGCGAATCAACCCGTCGCTGCCCCGGTGACCCATCAAGTGCTGGCGCATGTGGTGAAAACAGGCTGCACCTTCAGCGAAGACCACCCGGTGCTGTACTTTGAAGCCGTGCCCGTGCCCAGCCTCGAACCCACGCCGGCCATGCACATTGCCGCAGGCTTTTTGTTCGCCCCGGCGGAGATGATTCAAGCCCTGCCCTACGACCCGTTTTTGTACTTTCACGGCGAAGAACAATCCCTCGCCTTGCGCGCCTGGACGCGAGGCTGGGATATTTTTCATTTGCCCGGCGCGCCGCTGTACCACCACTATGTCGGCGCCGCCGGCGCAGGCCGGCCCATGCACTGGTCGCCTGAGTTGGACGCGCAACGCCAAGTGCAATCCCAGGTGCTGAGCGAGGCGGCCAACCTGCGCCTGCGCGCCCTGCTGTGGGACGACGCCGACCTCGGCATCTACGGTCTCGGATCGGCCCGCGATTTGGCCGACTACGCGGCCTTCAGCGGCATCGACTATGTGAACCGCCAGATCGCACCGTACGCTTACAAGGCGCGTTACGGGTTTTGACAGCGTTGGGGGGCTTCACGGCGTTACCCAATCCCCGTTCGCCCTGAACGAGCAGAAGCGCCAGCACTGAGTTCTTCAAGGCATTCACCTGAACAGACACGCCAGCCTCGCTATCCAGTCAAGCCCCGTTAAGGAGCGACGGGAAGGTACCGAGCTCTTGATTGCGCGAATGCTGAGATCCTTGCCGTTCGAATCGACATGTACCGACGTAACGGCGCAACGGGCTCAGGGCACGGCGGGACTTTGCGGCAGGTCTGACGATGCAGCCGATGCATTCAATGAGGAAGCTTCCATGCCATTGCAACGCCAACTTGGGCGCAGCACCTTGCTATTCGCCCTTTTCTTGTCGCTTTTGACACCCCATATCGCTCATGCACAAGTTTCGGGGGGAGGCTTCGACCAAGCCGTGGATCAATTTTTCAAGCACACATTCGGTTGGTTTGTGGACCTGATTTTCTACACCGTGCCAGTGGGCAGCGCGCAATTCCCGCTCATCGTGGGCTGGCTCTTGTTAGCCGCGCTGATCTTCACCATCTACTTCGGCTTTCCGCAATTCACGGGTGCCAAATTAGCACTTGATTTGGTGCGCGGCCGCTATAGCGACCCTCACAACAAAGCCCCTGGCGAAGTGAGCCACTTTCAGGCTCTCACCACAGCGCTATCTGGCACGGTGGGCCTGGGCAATATGGCGGGCGTGGGTGCGGCACTGGCGATTGGAGGGCCCGGCGCCACGTTTTGGATGATTTTATGCGGGTTGCTCGGCATGGCAGCCAAGTTCACCGAATGCACGCTGGGCGTGAAGTACCGGGTAGTTTTGCCCTCGGGCGCGGTGTCGGGCGGCCCGATGTATTACCTGCGAGACGGCTTGGCCGAGCGTGGCTTGCCCGGTTTGGGAAAAGTGCTGGCGGCCGGCTTCGCGGTGATGGTGATCTTGGGCGCTTTAGGCGGCGGCAATATGTTCCAAGGCAATCAAGCTAACGCGATGATTGTGCATACCTTTGGTCTACCCGACGGCTACGGTTGGGTGACCGGTGTGAGTTTGGCCGCGCTGGTGTTTGGCGTGATGATGGGCGGTATGCCGCAGATTGGCAAAGTCACCGCCACCATGGTGCCTTGGATGGCCGGGGTCTATATCGGCATGGCGCTGTTTGTGATTGCGATCGACTTCGATCAGATCCCGAGCGCAATGCGCGCGATCTGGGACGGCGCATTTCAAGCGGAGGGCGTGGCGGGTGGCCTGGTCGGTGCCTTGATCCAAGGCCTCAAGCGCGCCACGTTTTCTAATGAGGCGGGCGTGGGGTCCAGCGCGATTGCCCACAGCGCGGTGCAGACGAAGGAGCCCGTCACCGAGGGCTTGGTGGCACTGTTGGAGCCCTTTGTGGACACGGTGATGATCTGCACCGCCACCGCCCTTGTGATCACCATTGCTGGCGTGAACGCCGGGCCCTTTCCGAACCCCTCCGGCTTGAGCGGCATCGAGCTGACATCAGCGGCCTTTCGCAGCACAGCCGACTGGTTCCGCTACCCATTGGCGTTGGTTGTGGTGGTGTTCGCGGTTTCTACGATGATCAGCTGGGGCTACTACGGCTTGAAGGGCTGGACCTATTTGTTTGGCGAAAGCCGGTTGGCCGACGCCTCATTCAAGCTCTTGTTCTGCACATTCATTGTGGTTGGCGCATCCATCAGCTTTGGCGGGGTGATTGACTTTTCAGACGCGGCGATTTTTGCAATGTCGATCTTTAACCTGATTGGCGTCTATATCTTGGCACCCGTGGTGAAGGCTGAGTACCGGCAGTTTTTGAACAAAATTCGCTCAGGAGCAATTAAACGTTATCGCTAACGTTGAGAACTTATCCGCAACTAGGCAAGGTCGGCCTGCGGTCGCTTTGAACACGGGTCTGACGAACTCGATCTGTTGAAATTCATCCCCGCCGCATCACTGCCCCCCCTGGGGCGCAGTGGGGGTCAGGCGCTGCGCATCGATACGAGCGCGGAAGGTTTCATAGCTGTCCTGCATGCGCACCTTGGAAAGGCCCAGCGCCGGCTCTTGTTGCATGGCGGCCTCGGCGGCGGTCTTGTTGATCCAGCGGTCCAGGGCCTGATGGCTCAGGCTGTAAAGCTCACGGTTTTGCGCCTCGGCCTGCGTCAGCTGCCTACTGCTGTTCTCCAGCAGGGCCGACAACGTGACATTGGCTTGGCGCAGCTCGTGGTTCTCGCGGCGTGCGGCGGCCAATTGCTGCTGGGCCTGCGTGTCACGCGCCTCAGCCTCTGCCTGGGCTTGCTTCTGGCGCCCGGTGGCCTCGGCCAATTCCTTGCGCAATTGGGCAACTTCTGCCGTCGCCTGCTCCGACTGGCGCTGCAGGGCACCGGCCCGAGCACGTTGGCCTTGCGCTTCTTTGGCTTGCGCCTCCTTGTCTTTCAGCAGGCCCGCCTTGTCGGCCTCCAAGGCATCGGCTTTGGATTGCGCGGCCTGCAGCGCGGCTTGCGAGCGGCGCAGTTGTTCGCGATCGCGATTGGCACGCGCATCACCCTCCGCCACCGCGCCCATCGGCAGGGCGATGGCCAAGAGCGTAACGCTCAATCGCCGTGCCGCAGCCTGCCAGCCTGGTTTGTTCAACAGCTTCAACATAGTCGATTTCTCCAGGCTCAGAAGCGCGTGTTCAAGTCCAGCTGCAGCACGTCCACCTTGTAGGTGGCGCTGGACAGATCGCCGCTCACCGCCGTCACGCCGGTGCTTGAAGTGACGGTCGTGCGTACGCCGTCGTCCAGATTGCGGGTGCTGGTCAGACGCAGGCCCAAAGTGCTGTGGCGGTCGATGGCATAGGCACCGCCCAGCTGCCAGCCCTTGTAGTTGGTGCCGCCCAGGTTCCAGGTCGTGTCGGTGAAGCCGTCCAACCAGGCATCACGCTCAAAGTGGCGCAGTGCGGCAAACACGTTCCAGTCACCCTTGTTCGCCATCTTGGGGCGGCCCAACGCGAAGCGCAGCTGCACGCCCGTGGTCTTGGCGGCCAGCGCATCCACCGCGCTGGTGCCGGCGCGGTTGCGGATGTCAGTCAGATCAAATCCGCTGTTACGCACCCAGTCGAAATTGACGGCCAATTCCACCGGGTCCCATTGTTTGAACACGACGCCGGTGGTCCAGTTGATGGGCGCGAACTTGGCTGCCAAACCCCACACCGGGCCGCCGTTGGTGCAAGGGGCTGCCACGGTGGCGTTGTTCTCGCTGCTCAGCGGGCACAGATTGATCAAGGTATTGCCCTTGAGGCGAACCGTCGTCGGGTATTGCGAGCTGAGGTAATTTTGGGTGGCCGCACGCGGGTTGCTGGATGACAGCGGCAGGTCGGTAGCCCGCTGACCTTCGACGTTATTGAACTGGTAAGCCGCAAACGCAGTGCGCAATTGCGTGCTGTTGCCCAGGCTCATGTCCACGCCAGCCTGCAGGCCCGACAACCACTTATTGCGCGCTGCGCTGTTGAATTCTTCCAGCGGGAACACGCCCGCCGTGGCGAAGCCGAACACGCCATTGGCCAGATTCAAATCGCCTTGCAAGGCCACGCCGTCGAAGCCGATGTCCTCTGGCCACAAAAGATCGCTGCCGTAGAAGGGATTGGCCATGCGCCCCGCCACGAGGCGCAGGTTGTTGTGTGGTTCCCAGCGGATGTAGGCGCGGTCCAGCACCACGGCGGATTTATTGAAGAAGGTGCCCAGCGTCTGCGACGAAGATGTCGGGCCGCTGGTGTTGCCGGTGGAAAGGCGTAAGCCGGTCTCAATGTCGTCAGACACCTTGGCCGTCACACCGAGGCGCGCACGCAAAGTCAGCCGATTGCGGTCGTTGGTGGTGTTGGTCAGGTCCGGCGCCCAGGCGGGGGAGCTGGTTTGGCTGCGGTAGCATTCGGCCGGCAGATTGCCACTGACGTTGAGGCAAGGCACGCCAATCGGCAGGCCGGTGGTGGCGTCATTGGCATAGCCGGGTTGGGGGTAGCGCTCGTTCTGCCAGCGCACCCGCACGTCGCCCTCCACCTTGACGCCCTTGACCCACTCGGGGATGGCGCGTGAATCGGCCCAGCCCTCTTCCCGCGCGGTGATCAGCACGTCGTTCTTGATCTCTTCTCGCATCTGCTGGCGCAGGCTCTCGCTGACATAGGGCACGCGGATCACCTTGCTGCCTACCGTGGCACCGGCCGCCGCCCCAGCGATGGGCGCACCCCAAGTGCCAGCGGCCGGGCCTTCCCCGGCAGGCGCATTTGCCGCTGCGCTGGACTGAGCCTGGCGCAGCAGGCTGTCCGCCCGCTCGCGAGTCAACAGGCCCTGGTTGACCAGGGCTTCAATCAGCGCCACGGTGGTGGCACGCAGTTGCTCCAGCTCGCGCTTTTCGTCCGCATGGGCTGCGCCTGCGGAGGCCATCAACAGCGCCGCGCTCAACGCAGCCAAGGACACTCGATGTTTTTTGTGCTTGTTCATGAAGGTGAAACCGGATTCGAGATACTCAGCCCAGGGGCCGAAGGTTGAGGCGGAATTTCATCGGCTGCGCAGCGGCCAGGGGTGGCGCGGGCAACTTCAGGGCGCGGGTGGTTTCGTCCAGGGCGGCAGTCAGCGCTTCGTCCAAGCGCGCATCGCCGGTGGGACGCAATTCATAACGGCCAATGCCACCGTCCCGCGCCACCCAGATGCTGAACTCGGCGGTGGCCTGGGTCGCGTCGCTCTTGAAATGCCGCTCCACCGCGTCGCGCAGCATCTGGCGCACGGTGTTGGCGTAGAAGCGCTCTTGCGCACGGTCTGAATTGGTGCCCAGCCCGCCGCCCGCCGCGCCCGTGGCTGGCGTGCCACCGCTGTACTCGCGGCCCACGCTGCCGCCGGCAAAGGCACTTGGGCCGTCGCCGGCGGCGCCTTCCATCTTGATCGGTTCGTTGGCGGGCTTGGGCGCCTCCGCCTGCTTGAGCTGCTCTTCGCGCATCACCTGCTTGGGCTCATCCTTGGGCGGCTCAGGCTTTTTCTCGTCCTTGGGGGGTGGCGGAGGCGGCGGGGGCGTGTCGGGCAAGATGCTGATCTTGGCCACTTGGTGCTTGGGCGCTCCGCTCACCTTCATGTGGCTGACCGTCCAGGCCACCAGTGCGACCACGGCCACAAACGCTAACGCGACAGCACCACGCACCCACCACACCCGGCTGGGTGCATCGTCCAGATGGTCTTCGGCCAGCCCGCTCGTGTTCCGAGTCATGTGCCGATCTTGGCCGTGACCAAGCCCATATTGACCTGCAGCTTGTTGCACAGGTCAACCACCGCCACCACATGGGCATACTGGCTGCGCCCGTCACCCTTGATGGCCACGGACATCTGCGCGTCCGCCGCCTTGGCACGCAGCAGTTGCTGCTCAAGCTCGGCCATGCTCACGCCAACGCCGTTGATCAGCAGGCTGCCCTCGGGCGTGATCTGTACGATTTTGAGATCATGCTTTTCGGTGCTGGGCTTGTTGCTGGGCTTGGGCATGGTGATGCTCAAGCCCTGCACCGACGCCGTGGTCATCAAGATGAACACCACCAACAGCACATACGCCAGGTCCAGCATGGGCGTGACGTTGATGGTGTCGTAGGGTTTAGCTTCCGTCGATATCTGCATAGCTTATTCAGACTGGGCTCGTTTGGTGACCAGGCCGATCTCGGTGATGTCCAGCTTCTTGGCCACTTCCAGCACCTGCATGACCTTGTCGTACTGGGCGGTGGCATCCGCTTTCAGCACCACGGGCAAGGCGGGGTTGGCCGCCTTGTACTGGGCCAGGCTGGCGGACAGCTGCTCCATGCTGACGGGATAAGCGTCCAGGTACACGGCACCATCAGCCGTGATCGTGATCGCTCGCGTCTGCGGCTTGGCCAGATTGTTGGCGGCTTGTGTGACAGGAGACCGCACCTTCACGCCCTGCACCGATGCCGTGGTCAAAATGATGAAAACAACCAGCAGCACATAGGCCAGATCCAGCATCGGCGTGACGTTGATGTCATCGAACGGGGTCAGCTCGGTCTTGACGTCAGCAGACATGGCGCAGCCCTCTGTGTTTCAGCAAGACAGTCATCACTGCGCGCCGTGCACTTCGGCCACGCGGGTGATGAACTCGTCGATGAAGATCTGCATGTCTGAGGCCACGTTCTTGATCTTGGCCGCCAGATAGTTGTAGGCAAACAAGGCCGGAATGGCCACCGTCAAGCCCGCCACCGTGGCCAGCAGCGCCGAGGCAATGCCAGGGGCGATGGCGTTCACGTTCACGTCGCCGGCCTGGGCAATTGCGGCAAAGGTGATCATCACGCCCACCACCGTACCCAGTAGGCCCAGGAAGGGGCCGCCGGAAATGGCGATGGTCAGCAGCACCATGTTCGAGTTGAGATGAGCGTTCTCGCGCACAAAGTCGGCGTCCACCGAGGCCTTCACTGCATTCATGGCCGAGGCGCTGAGTGCGGGGCCGCCCTCATGCCCGATCTTGCGTTTGCTCAGCTCATGCACGCCGGCCTTGTAGAGACGAAACAGCGGCGAGGCGCCATGGCCTTTGTCATCCCCCAACTTGAGCAGATCGCCCTCGGCATCGCGGAAGCGTTTGAGAAAACTGCGGTTGCCACGGTCCGCACGCGAAACCAGCAAGGCCTTGGAGACCGTCACCCATACGGCAATCACAAACATGATGGCCAGGATGATGATGACCACCCAGGCGTCCGTCGTCAGGTTCTTCACCAGGATCGCCATGTGGCCTTGGCTTTCACCGGCACCATCTGCCGTGGCGGTGTCTTCACGCTGCGAGGCCACCAGCTTGCTTTCAGCGCCCTGCGCACCGGCGCTCACCGCAAACCAGTCGGCGCTGCGCAGGCTGCTGGCAATCTGCAATTCATCCAGCAAGCCGGTCGCGCCCTCAACCACCACCAGGCGGTTGCCCAGGGTCGGCGTGGCCATATCGCCCTGCGCCGCCTGCACGCCATTCACAAACAAGGTGACCTTGCCTGAGCCCAGACGCAGCCCAAGCTGTGTCCAGCGGGCCGGTGCGATTTCGCCCCCCGTCAGCGAAGACTTGCCGTCGGCATTGACCACCAGCTTGCCGTCTTTGACCGTCAACTTCAGCCCGCCCCATTGCAGCAGGCCGGCACTCGCCACCTCGTTGAGCTTGACCCACAGACTCAGGCTCAGCTGGTTGCCGGCATCCACCACGCCCTTGTCGCTCAGGGGGTAGACGATGGCCTTGCCGTCCAGCCGCGCACTGCCTGCGAGCAGGCCGTTAGGCTCGATGGACACGGGGCTCTCGGGCTTGATCAGGCCCAGTTGGTCGGCGCCGGGGTTGGCCTTGTCGCTGAAGTGAAAGGCGGCCACGGTGGCGGCGTCAAAGCCCATCGCGGGGTCGGCCGATTCAAGCGCCGCCTTGGCATTGCCGGCGTAAACGAAGAGCTGGTTCTTGTCGCTGCCCGGCAGCACGCTGGGGAGCTGCACCCACAGCACGGCCAGCTCGTTGACGCTGTCAAAACGCTCGATACTGAACTTCAGCGGCGTCTTGTCGTCGGCGGCAAGCACGCGCAGGTCAGCGCCATCTTCCTTGGCCGCTGCAAAGTCGAAGTTGCCGGAGTGCAGGCGCACCGCGACCGCCACATTGCTGACAGCCTCCTTGGTTTCCAGGCCTTGGGCCGAGGTGTTCAAGGTGATGCGGGTGCGTTGGCTCCAATCGCCATTCCACCAGGCGTGGGCCGAGGGCATGAGCAGGGCGAAGCCGAGAGCGGCGAGAATTTTCTTGTGCATGGTGCGTGTGCAGTCTTTGAAAAATGAGCAGATGGGTGGCAATGGCGGCATGGGCAATTGAGGGGGCGATCAATCGCTCCGGCCAAAGCCCAAGAAGTCGAGAATCAGATTGCGGCGCGGCTTGCGCTTGTTGCGCTCGTCGTCATCGCCCGGGCCCTTCATGTCTTGATTGCCGGCCGCCGTGGCGGAGGGCGACAGGGGCACGCTGACATTGCTGGCCGACACCTCCACTTTGGGGCTCAGGCCGTCCACCTTGCCGGTGACCTGGATGTTGTCGGCGCCCACCAGGCGAGTGGCGCCGAAGAAGGCGTTACCTGCGGTTTTGATGCCGGCGTCGCCCGCATTGATTTCACCCAGCGGGGCGTACAGATCGAGGCTGCTCTTGGCGTCCAGCACCGCAATGCCGCTGCCGCTGAACGAGCCGGAGGTGTCCACCACCAGTTGCCCGTTGGTGTTGATGCTGTAGACCGGCGCAGGGGCGCCGACCACGGTTTTGGCGCCGCGACCAGCGTCGAGATTGCCGAGGCTGGCCCACAGCAGCACATCGCCCTGGGCGAGGGTGAACACCCGCGACTGGTTGACCTCCACGCTGTTGCGCACGGCGGCGTTGATATTGCCGCCGCCCACCGTGATGATGCCCAGGTTGGCGGGCGAGTTGATCGCCGTGGCGCCGGTAATGTCACCCACATCCAGCGTGCCGCCGGGCGCGGCGATCGTGATGTTGCCGCCCTGCACCGTCTTCACCTGGCTGTTGGACAGCGTGATGTTGCCACCCACGCGCGCCGTGCCCTGCGGGTAGAGCGGATACAACACGTTCAGCGCCTGGTAGCCGCGCAGATAAGCCGTTCGGTCCTGGCTGAGCGCAGCGCGGCCGGCCGCCCGCAACTCACTGGCCAGAACTTGGCTCATGAAGACGGCCTGCAATTCGGGGCGCAGGCCTTGGAAGGCATTCGCGGCACCCGCTGCATCCAGCGCGCCGCCGCCATGCGTGTTGACGAAGGTGGTCAAGGCCGTGCTGTAGGGCGAAATGGCCAAGACCAGCGCTTGGCGCGTGATGGCGTCCAGGCTCTGCACCTTGGCGGCCAGCGCCGCGCCGAGTGCCGCGCCTTGCAGGGCGGTGCGCAGATCGCTTTCAGTCGCGGCCTGAGACGCCAGCTTCTGCGTGCTGCTCGCATTGGCCGGCAGCAGGCGTGCGGCCCCCGCCAGCAACTCCGAGCCGGGCACTGGCGCATTGGCGGCGTCGCGGGCACTGCCGGTCACTGCGCCAGCGGCGGTGGCAGCGGTGGCAGCTGTGCTCACCGACTCGGCCAGGGCGATGCCCCGGCTCACATAGGCGTCCACCGCCGTGCTGAACACGCTGTCGCCCACCAGGCTGCGCACCTGTTGCTGGCGGGTGGCCAGCGGCAAGGCCGCAAATGCCGCTGCCGCGCTTGCGGTATCGGCCGCAGACAGCAACTTGCCGCCATTCGCCAAGGCTTGCAGTTGCACCGCCAGCTCCGCCGGGAAGTTCTCCAGGCCGGCGCCCAGCAGCTGGAATTGGCTGTCCACGGCCTTGGACATGTCCGCCACCTTCACCCCCGCCAGCAAGGTCACCGCAGCGCCGCTGGCCGGTAGCAGGCGCGGGTTGTCCTGGTTGCCAACGGTGAGGATGCCTTGGCTGCCGCTCATCTGAATGTCGCGGCCCGCCGAGACCAGCAGGTCGCCCGGCCCGTCGATGCGCAGCTGCGAGGAGCCATTGGCCAAAACAACATCACGGCCCGCTTCCAGCACGCTGAGTTGGTCAGCTTGGTCGTGCTGAATCTGAATCGTGCCCACCACCCTCAAATCTTGCCCGGCGATCAATTGCACTGGACGAACGCTGAACGAGGAGCCCATCAGAGTCAAATCACCGCTCTGCGCGACGATGCGAACCGGGCTGCCACCGCTGGCGTCCAGGCCCGCAGTGGTCTGGCTCCACTGGCCGCCGTAGATCCAAAACAGATCTGACAGATTGGGCTGCAACACCGGCTTGGGCCCGGCGCTCGTGCTGGGCAAAGCCGCTGCAATCTGGAAACTGTCCAGCGTCACTTGCTGGCCGGCCAGCACCGACAAGCTGGAGGCGCCCACCGGATTTTGCAACAGCATGCCAGCGCTGACCGAGCCCTGCGGCGCGGCAATCAGCAACTCATCCGGCGAAATGTTCGCGCCGACATCACCGGGTGCAGAGCCCGACAAGGACGCCGGGCGGCGGCTGCTCACCGTCACATTTCCCGCCGCGCTGACCAGTTGCGCCTGCGAGTCATCAGACAAGCCGGAGATCATGCTCAAGCGCTGCGCCGTACTGCCCAGGGGGGACAACATCATGGCCGGGTTCGTCAAAGTGCCTACGGTCAAATCGTTCACCGCGTTGATGCGCCAGGCCGTGTCCATGTAGAAGATTTGCGGCGCGGCATAACTCAAAGCCTGCGCGTTGCTGCCGGCGATCTTGTCGCCCGCCACCAGGCTGGCCGCTGCACCGCCTGCATTGAACACCCCCCCCAGCACGTCACGCCCGGCCCGCACATCCAAGGTGCCGCCAACGGTCCAGCGCTGCTGGGCCGGTGTGTAGTTGGCGGCCCCGACATTGCCCACGGCTGAAACGGCATATCCTGTGGTCGGCGTGGAGACATCCACATCGATCACATCGCGCCCCGCCTTCACCGCCACATTGCCGCCACCAAAGGAGGCAATGCCTTGCGCAAACAAGTCGTAGCGCGCCCACAGCGCCACGCCTTGGTCGGCATTGTTGGCATTGGCCTGTCGCCACCACCAATCGGTCACGTACTGGACGCTGGCGGCACTGCTGCCATTGGTGTAGATGGCCGACGGCAGGCCCTGCACATCACGCCCGGCGCTGAGCGAGATATCGCCCGCATTCTCAAAAAATGGACCCACCAGGCCCGTGCTGGACTTCAGCAATTGGGCGTTGGGAATTCCCACTTGGTTGAGGCCAGGTGTGTCTGCCGCCGACACCGAAGTACCGGTGGTGTAGATGCGCACTTGGCTCTTGCTGCCCTTGGTGTCGAGAGCGACGCCCAGGTCAATGTCCGCTGCTGCGGCGATGGAAATATTGCCCGTCGTGCTGCGGATGAACACCACCGGCGGTACCGCAGACGTCGTGGTCGCCGCGCGGCCGATGGTCACCCCGGCGCTGCTGCCCTGCTGGACTGTCATCACATCCGCCGCGCTCAAATCGGCCCCGCCAATCAAGCGGAAGGAGGCCGCGCTCCCCGCAGTCGCCACCCCAGTGGCCGTGATGGCCATCTTGTCTGTCGCCCCCGCTGCTGCGGCAAAACCATCGCTCAAGCTGTTGGCAATCAGCAATTGACCGGCGGCCCTCAATGTCAGCGTTGGCGCCGCCCCCACACGGGCCGTGGTCGGCATCAGGTTCCAGTCGCTGCTCAGGGTCAGATTGCTGCTGGAGCGCACCTCCACGCCCGGCGCCACCGTCAGGGTCTTCAGCAGACTCGCATCGCCGTTGGCCAGTGTGAGTGCGAGATTGTTGGTGTTGCTGGCCCCCGTGCCCACAAAGGCAGCGTTGTCCGCAGCCACCAGCGAAGGCTTGAGCACCGGCGACCGGGGGGCCACCGTCGGCGCGGCCGTGGGCCTCACCGTGGGGGCGACCGTTGGCGTCGCCGTAGGGGCTACCGTCGGCGTCGCCGTAGGGGCGACCGTTGGCGTCGCCGTAGGGGCGACCGTTGGCGTCGCCGTGGGGGCGACCGTTGGCGTCGCCGTAGGGGCGATCGTTGGCGTCGCCGTCGGCGTTACCGTGGGTGCCACCGTCGGGGTGACGGTCGGGCCCGTCGGCGGCGCAGGTGGCGTCACCCCCACCGTAGTGGTGCCATTGCCGGGGGATGCCGTGGGCGATACCGTACTGGGCCAGTCTTGCCACGCGACACCCGGTGGCTGAGCCGTGGGAACCGCAGCAATCTTCCGGTCCGCACTGGCAGCCTGAATGCCACTACCGGCGACGGTCGGTCGCGCAGTGGGCCCCAGTGGCGGCGTAGGCGGTGTCACGCCCACCGTGGTGGTGCCGTTGCCGGGTGACGCAGTTGGTGAAGCCGTGGGCGCAGCGGTCGGCGCAGCCGTCGGCGCAGCGGTCGGCGCAGCCGTCGGCGCAGCGGTCGGCGCAGCCGTCGGCGCAGCGGTCGGCGCAGCCGTCGGCGCAGCGGTCGGCGCAGCCGTCGGCGCAGCCGTGGGCGCAGCGGTCGGCGCAGCCGTGGGCGCCGCGGTCGGCGCAGCCGTGGGCGCCGCGGTCGGCGCAGCCGTGGGCGCAGCGGTCGGTGCAGCCGTTGGTGCAGCAGTCGGCGCAGCCGTTGGTGCAGCAGTCGGCGCAGCCGTTGGTGCAGCAGTCGGCGCAGCCGTTGGTGCAGCAGTCGGCACAGCCGTGGGCGCCGCGGTCGGATAGGCCGTAGGGCCGAGCGGAGGCGTAGGTGGGGTCACACCGACGGTGGTGGTGCCGTTACCGGGCGAAGCCGTCGGCGAAGGGGTTGGGGCGCTGGTCGGCGCGGCGGTTGGTGCAGCAGTTGGTGCGGCGGTAGGGGCGGCGGTAGGGGCCGCAGTAGGTGCAGCCGTGGGCGCCGAAGTCGGCGTGGCCGTGGGTGCTGCAGTTGGCGCCGCGGTTGGGGTCGCGGTGGGTGCCGCAGTTGGCGAGGCCGTTGGGCCTGCAGTCGGCGCCGTTGTGGGCGCAGCGGTTGGGGCCGCAGTCGGTGCAGCCGTTGGTGTAGCGGTTGGTGTAGCCGTTGGATAGGCTGTCGGGCCAAGGGGCGGCGTGGGCGGCGTCACGTCAACGGTTGTGCTGGTGTTGCCAGGCGAGGCCGTCGGGCTACCGGTGGGGGCTGAAGTGGGTGCCGTTGTCGGGGCGACCGTAGGCGCTGCGGTGGGCGCTTTTGTGGGGGTGACGGTCGGTGCAACGGTCGGCGTCACCGTGGGCAGCGTGCCCGTTTCGCTGATCAGTTGAACGTTGTCGTACACGCGAACGGCTTCCACCTGAACGGCGCGGACGGATTGAAAGCTTGCCTGCAAGGCGTCAATGGCCACGCCGGTGCCGCCCAGATGGCTGTCATCCACTCCAGTGCGCGGTGCGCGCAGCAAAACCGTGCCATCGCGGCCGCCCGCGCCGCCGGGTGTGGCCACTGAGGCACCGGCTTCGGTGATGATGCGGCCGTTGCTGGTCATCAATTGCACGTCACCGCCGTCGGCGGCTGCGGCGCTGTTGGCCGCACTCAAGCTGGCGCCGGCGTGCAGGCTGAGGTCGCTGCCACTGGCCAGGGTGAGGGCCGCGCCGCGGTCGCTGCCGGCCACCAATTTGCCACTCACATCGAGCTTGCCGGTGTCGCTTTGCAGCACCAATTTGGCAGATTGCAGGGTGGTGGCGGCCGAGACCACTTGATTGCCGGCACGGTTGCGCACCGAAATCATCTGCGCAAATTGGCCCGCACCCAGGTGTTGCGCCAGTTGCTGCAGGTCCACGGCCTGCGCGCTGTCAAGCTGCAAGCTGGCCCCACCGGTGCCCCCTGAGACCGCGCCCGCGCCCAGCAGTTGCCCGTCCAGCGCCAAGCCGCCAAGCGGCGCGCTCAGCAGCAATTGCCCGCCAGCGCCACCCGTGACACCAGCAATACCGGCAATGCCGGAGACTGAAACGCTAGCCCCGGAGGCGAGGTTCAGTGTGCCCGTGGCGCTGTCGGCCTCGATACGGCCGGCAGATACCGCCACCGTCTGGTCGCCGATCAAGCGGCTGTAGCCCTCGACCGAGGTGTTTGAATCAGGGCCAAACTGCAGATTGCCCTGCGCCTGTACCAGCAACTGGCCCGCAGGCAGCAGCACCTGCGTGTCTTGCAAAACGGTTTGCCCAGCCAAGGTCAAGCTGGCGCCGACCCCCGGCGTATTGGCCGCTTGGGCGCTTGTGTTGCCGGCCGGGGCCGCTGCGGCCTCCAGCTTCAAGCTGCCGCCGGCCTTCAGGGTCTGTTGTGCGGCCGTTGTGGCGATCAGGCGGCTGGCACGCAAAGTCAAATCGCCAGCGGTCGAAACACCGCCGCTGCCGGACAACACAATATCGCGGCTCGCCTGCAAGGTCGACGAGGCCACGCCTTGCAATTGCTGCGCGCCGGGGCCGATCTGCAAATCGCCGCCGAGTGCTTGCAGCAGCAGCGTGCCCGTGCCGGCTGAGGCCGCGGCAAGCTGCCCCGTACTGTTGCTGAGCTTGAGGTTTTGCGCGCTCACTGTAGCGCGGGCACCGTCGGACAGGCTCAGTGCGGTGCTGTCCAGGCGCAGGGTTTGCAAACTGCTGCCTGTGCGGCCTGAACCATCAGCCCCACCCAGCTGCGCCCCATCTTCAAAATGGATGTCGCTATAACTGCGCAGTGTCAGTTGCGTGGCCTGGCCCAAACGCGCCACCTGAGCGGCATCCAGATGCAGGCTGCTACCGTCGTCTTGCGTCGGTAGCGCGCCGCCAATAACGATGCGCCCGGCCCCCACCGAAACCGCGCCAGCTTGCAAGGTCGCGCTGTTGTCGATATGGGTGCGCGCCGTGGCTTCGAGGCTCAGGCTGCCGCTCGTGCCTGCGCTCAGGCTGCTGTTAGCACCTGCCGTCAGGGTGGCCTGCGGGCTGCTCGGCACATTCGTCCGGGTCAACACCGAGGCGGCGGACGACAGCCGCAATGATGCGCCATCGCCGCTCACATTGAGATCCGCCAGGGCTGTGCCGGCAGTACCCGCCTTGGCCGCCAAGCTGGCCCCGGGCGCCAACGCAATCGACTGCTGCGCCAGCAGCACCAGGTCGGGCGAGGTCAGCGTGCTGCCAGCATCAACAAACACGCTTTGCGCCGTGACATTGGCTTGTTGATAGCCCTTGGCATTGGTGCTGCGCGTGGCGCCCAGCACCAGGCTGCCGGCGCCGGAGGCGTTCAAATCAGCGGCTGATAACACCAGGGCATCGCCTTGGGTTGCTGTCGCTGATGTAGACGTTGTGGCTGCCGCGTTGTCTGAAACCACGATGCGTGCAGATGCAAGGCTCAGCGCCCCCGCACCAGCCGAGTCGGCGTGCCCAAAATTCATACTGCCTTTAAAGGCCAGTTGCGCGGCGCTGATGTTCAACGCCCCCGCATCCACCGCTGCGGCGGGCGCACTCAGGCCATCACGCGCAGCCAGGGCTGCGAAGTAACTGTCAGCCTGAACGGTTCTGATTTCAGACGACTTGCGCGCCAAGGCGCTTGGCGTGAAGGTGAAGGCACTGGGCCGTGAATCTTCCAGATCAGTGCCCGCGACGGAGAACTGCGCACCCGCGACGATCGCCCCGTTGTCTTGCACCACCGCTGTGTTGCGCGACACCGTGCCCGCGCCGCTGTTGGGGCTGACCAGATAACTGCCCGGCAATACGGCGTAGGC
This sequence comes from Roseateles koreensis, assembly GCF_028595305.1. GTDB lineage: Bacteria > Pseudomonadota > Gammaproteobacteria > Burkholderiales > Burkholderiaceae_C > Paucibacter_A > Paucibacter_A koreensis. The sequence continues at coordinate 137,910 of NZ_JAQQXS010000002.1, forward strand.
CGCCGGCAACACGGTGTAGAGCCCCGCTTTGAGGGTTTGCGTGCCGAACTGCAGATCACGCGACAAGCGCAACTGCCGCCCGACCGGGATCGACGCGCTCGCACCGCTGGCATCGGTTTGCTGCGCCAAATGGGTGTCCAGCGGCGCCAACAGCGCGCTGCCCGGCACGATGGCAAAGGCACCGTTGGCCGCACCAGCAAACACATTCTGCGAGCCCCCCGGCCCGGCCACAAATTCAGACGCCTGCAGCGCGCCACCGCCAGACAAATCCAGCTGCGCCTTCTGCGTGCCATTGCTGAGCAACTGCACCTGCGGCGCCACCAAATCAATCTGCTTAGCGGGCACGCCTGCCACCAAATTCGGCTCCGAGCCGTAGTACCAGGAGGCACCGCCCAGCGTGCTGCCGTAGGGCACCAACAAACCGTTACCCGACACGGAGGTCACGCTGTTGGGCGTCAGCACCACGCTGTTTGTGGCCTGAAAGCTCAGGCTGCCCAACGGCGCGCGCAAGACACCGCCTTGAACAATGTCTTGCGCCTTCAAGATCAGCTGCGAGCCCGCCGAAAGCGGCGCAGCTGGAATGGCCGTGGCGTCACTGGCTGTCGCCGGACGCGAGATCGTCAGCGTGTGCGCCCCCGCATCCACGCTGAACTGGCTGGCCGTCGTGCCATAGACCTGCAAAGCCGCCAGTGAGAGATCGGCGGGGCTGCTCAAGCCGCCTGTGATGCTGCCGTTGGTACCCGCAACGCCTTGCAGCCGGATGTCGCCCTGGCTGTTCAACGCCACCGCCGAGGCGCCGCCGATTTGCACCTGGCCCACCACATCAATGCTGCTCGCCCCGCCCTGGCTGGCAGCCAGCGTGCCGGCTGTGGCCGTGGGTGCCGCCACCACCGTGAGCTTGCCCGAGCCGGCTTGCGCCTGCGTCGAAGCGGCATAGCCCACATTGTTATTGCTCAGCGTCACCGACGCGCCGCTCAGCATCGCCTGCGCCGCCGGGTCCAGCTGGACCAGGCCTGCGTTCAAGTTCAAGTGACGCGCAGCACCCAGATTGAGCGAGTCGCCCAGCACCAGGCTGTCCAGCGAGCTGAGACTGATATCAGCCAGGCTGCCCGGCATGCCCAGCAACTCCTGCCCCAAGGCAACGGTTTTGACGCCGCTCACAGCTTGCGCCTGCGCGGCGCCCGCCATCACCAGCAAGCGATGCGCCACCACGCCCGTGCTGGTCGGGTCCGCCTTGAAGGTGCTCACCGTCAATTGACCCGCGGCCTGCCCAGCGCCACCTGCGGCCGCTTGAAACTTGCTGGCCAGCAGGCTGTCGCCCGCATTGTCCACCGCCACATTGACCGTGAGTTGGCCCGCCGCACTGGCCACTGTCTGCCGGCCTTCCGCAAAGGCGGCACCCGTGGCGCCGCCATCCAGCACGGCCTGCGCGCCATTGGCGCTGATCACCGAGCCGGCCGCCAGATTCAAGGCCGATCCTGTCAGGGTGACACTGCCGCCATTCAAGACCTTGCCGCGCAACAAGCCATCGGTACTCGGCGTTTGCAGCAAGCGCCCGGACACATCGATCGCGCTGGTGCTGCCCAACTTGACCGCACCCGTCTTGGCGGCAAGCGACACCGTGCCGCCGGCTGCGCTCAACTGCCCATCCACCTGCACGGTGCCACCGGATTTGAGTACCAAATTCGCCAGCGGGTCGAGCTGCACTGTACTGCCCGCAGACAGGGTCAACTGGCCGGCCGAACCATTGACCGCATCGCCGCTGGATTGCAACGCCAGGTTCACAGGCCGGCGCAAGCTCACATCCTGCACGGTGACAGGCAGCAACTGCGACAATACCGCCCCGGTGTGCCCCTGGCGCAGGCTGGGGTTTGCGTTCAAATAGGAATGCAGCACCGGTGCAATCTGGGTGCCTGACGTGACGCTCAATTCACGCTGACCGTCCAAAGCGATGCTGCCAAACCCGCCCTGCGAGAAAAAGTCAGCAGCCAGATTCAACTGGCCTGTGAGGGTGCCATGGGTGTTAGCTGCTTGTGTGCCGTCGATCTGGATCTCAGCCGTGCGCAATGTCAGGCTGCCGCCCTTGCTCAGACCAAACGCCCGCAAGGCGCCGGCAGCACCCGGATCAAAGACTTGATTGACCCCGCCCACCAAGCTGCTGCTCAAGGCGATGCTGCCCGCATCACCCGCCAGCACACCGCCTGCGGCGTTCACACGTGCGCCACCTGACACATCCACCACGGCAGCCTGGCCCAACACCAAGCCTGCGCCCGAATTGAGCGTCACGCTGCCGCCGGTGATGGCACGCTGCGCCGTCAAGCCATCACGCTCTTGATTGAGTAGACGCCCCGCCAAATCCAAGGTAACGCCTGTGGCCACCTTGATGTTGCCCGGCGTGGTGCCGCGCTGGTTGTTGGCCACGGTCTGCGCCGTCAGGCTGCCGCCAGCCATCGTCACGTCTGCCGCCAGGTCAATGCCCTGCCCACCGCGTGCGTACAAATTGAGCGCACCGGCGTCCGGCAAACTCAGCGCAGCGCCCGCATCGCTGGAAATGCCTTGGTCAGTTGCCAGCACGATGCGCCCCAGGCCCGAGGCCTGGAGCAAGCCTACGCTGAGCTCGGTTCGCCCATTGCGCAAGGGCGCGGCGCTCAAGTCCATCCCAGGGTTGGCCCAGAAGCTGGCGTCGATGTCAGTCAGCGTGTTGCGCAGCGCGATGGCGCTGTCCACACCGGTGGTGGCGCCCTCGGCACTGGCAGCGGTCAAAGGCATCTGCCCGATCTGCAAGGTGCCCAGGGTGGGCAAGGCGTCTTGCCCAGCCAATTGCCGGCTGCCCGTCACCGTGTTGGCGCTCAGTTTGGCGTCCAGCACCACCTGCTGGCCCAGTACACGCACGGTGCCAGCGGCTTGCCCATCCACATAACCGGGCGTGACGATGCCCTGCGTGCTGGCGCCAAAGCCCAGCACCTTGCCCCAGCGCCCGTAGAGCCCGTAGCTGGCATTGCTGATGCCGGTGTAGGTGAGTGTGCTTGGCGCGTTATTGAGCGTGTAGGGGCTACCGTCTTGAGCCGTCAAGACGGTAGGCTGCACCTTGGCGGCGGTGTAGCTGACTTGCCCGCCCGACACGTTCAGCGATGAGCCAGACTGGGCCGCGACCAAACCTGTGCTTTCCAGCAAGAGCGTGCCGCCGGCGGCCATGCGCTCGTCCGCCGTCTTGGCGATACCGGCCTTGTAGCTGCTGATGTCACCCAGGATGGGCGAACCGGCGCGAATGTCAAACGTCACTTTCGCGCGGTACAGGGGCCCGTCCTTCTGCAGGGGCGCATCTTTCAGGTCATTGGCCCCCAGCAAGTCGGTGGTGACGAAATTGCGCGCAGCGGACACCACGGTGTCGCTCGTGCCGGAGACGTCGATGGCCGCGCCGGTGCCCATCACCAGGCGGGCTTGCGGATCGTAGTTGCGGCTCAGATTGGGCGGTGCCAAAGCAGTGAAGCTGGTGCCGGAGTAGCCGTCGTAATTCGGCGTTGTTTCAGCGCGCAGGCGCACCACCGCGCCCGGTGCTGTCACCTTGGCACCGGGGTCTGTGCCGGCGGCGCCTTGCAAGATGATGCTCTGGGCATTCATCTCGATGCGCGAGGCGGTGAACTGGTCGCTGGTCGACGTTGCGGTGGCGGTGCCCGCATCGGGCGTGATCTCCACAGTGCTGCCCGAACCCAAGGTCAGCACACCGCCCACGGTGGCTCGCTTGGTAATGGGCGTGCTGCTCCCCGAAGTCGCGCCGCCGCGCGCCAGCAAGAAGACGGAGCCGTTTTCGCTCACACTGGTGCTGGCACTGATGCGCCCCAGCTGATTCACCGCCATGCCTACCAGCGTGGTGTTGCCCCGGTTGCTGATGATCTCGCCCAGCTGATCGACACGGCCCACGCCCGTGCCCACTTCAACCAGCAGGCCACGCACAGCCGGCACGGCGGGGTTGACCTCAGAGGCATAGAGCTTTTCAGCGGTCGGCGCCTGCAAATACACCTGCTGGCCCGCAGCTAACACGGTCTGCCCCCCGGGGGTTTCGACGTGGCCCTTGTTCACCACTTCTTCAGCGAACAAGAACACCCGCCCACCTTCCGGCGTGACGATGGAGGCGCCTTTCGACACCTCGACAAAACCGGCGCCCACCAGCGGCACGCCCAAGCCGTTCGGGTCCCGCTGAAAGCTGGGGATGCCGCTGTAAATCGATTTAGTCAGGCCGTTCAAGAAATCATCGTTGTCCACGTTCAACGTGGCGGCCACCAAAGAACTCACATTGACTTGCGCGTTAGGTCCGAACAAGACGCCGTTGCCATTCAGCACGAACACATCGCCACCCGTGATGCGCGCGGCCTGGCTGCCGCCTGTCACAAAAGCCGGATTGGGCACCGTGGAAGACAGCTTGCCAAACACCAAGCTGGGCGCGCTGGTGTTGTCCACCCGGTTGAGCGCCGCGCTGCCCACCGAGGGCATGCGGAACTCCACGCTGCTGTTGGCGCCGATGTCAAAGCTGTTCCACTGGTAGATCGTGCGAGCGGTGCTTTGGTCGATCACCATGCTGCGCCCGGTGCCTGCGCTGTTCGTGCTGACCGACTGCACCGCCTTACCGTTGATCACCCGCATGCCTGCGGGCAAGGCAGTGGTAGCGGGCGGCACCACGCCCGCGCGAACCTGCGCCATCGACTGCAACGGCCAAATCGCCAGCAGGCTGACCACCAACGGCGCCACGGCGGGCGCAAATGCGGGCACGAAAGAAGTTGCGGCAGGCGCAAAACCTCTTGCCCCTGACGAGGCCTCAGACCGGCGATAGGCTTTGAACGGAGTGCGGGCGTTGGGAGACATGGTGGCTTTCGCGGGTCACAGGACGTGGTGACGCCCGGGGTCAGATCTGTGCGCTCAGGCGCACATGAAGGCGGGGTTCGCCCTTGGGGCTCAGGCGGGTGGTCTTCAAGGGCCAGCCCACATCCAGATCGGCATTGATATTCGGCGCGGCGCGAAACCGCAGGCCCAAGCCGGTTCCGGCCAGCGACACATGCTCTTGCTGTTCCGGCAAAGGTTGCAACGTGCGTGCCTGGCCGGCTTCGACAAAGCCCAGCAGGTTCAGCTCACGCGGCCGGCCTGCGCCCGCCGCAGCCGCGCCGGAGGCAGCCCAACCGCTCAGCAGATTGCGGCTGCGCCACTCCAGCGAGCCCAGCCATGCGGTATCACCCGCGGCTTCGGCGTCAAGATAACCTCGCACCGTATCGGCGCCACCCATGGCCATCTGCTCACCCGACACCAGCGGCTGAGTGCTCAGCTGCCAACCCAAGTGCAGATGCAGATCGCCCCAACTGCCCGCGTCAGCGCTGTCTTGCCCCAGCAGGCGCGTGACGGAACGATTGCCCCGCAGGTCGCCACGCCAATAGGCGAAGCTGCCATCGGCACCATCGCGGGAGCATTGGAATTGATCCACCTGCCCCACATTGCCAGGGCAATCGATTTGCTGAGCAAACAGACTGCGGCTGGCAAACACCAGGCTGGTGGTCAGCTGAGTCTGGCCGCTAGTGCCAAACCAGTTGCCGGTATAGCCCGCTTGAAAAGGCAGGTAGCGCACGGGTGTCGAGAGATCCGTACCGCCGAACTGTTGGCGTTGGCGCACGTCTTTGTAATCGGCCCCCAGGCTGAAGCTGTGCGCCTCATCGGCAAGGCCCACCGTGCGCACCCAGCGCAAGCCGTAAGTGGCGCCCTTGCCAATCACCGTGCCGGCGCCCAAGGGGGCCACCAAACTGTCAGACAAGACGGCATAGCCCAGCACGCTGTCTTGTCCGCCCAAGGGCGCGCTGTAGTTGGCCACAAACACGCTGGACTGGCGCACTTCACGCGGCGCCGTAGTCAAGGTCAACGACAGGCTGTGGTCGCGTTGCCAGAGGTTGTCATACCGCACATTGAGCGATGCACGCCAAGGATCGGTGTCGGCCGTATGCCGATTGTTGATCTCCAGGCTGGCGGACATGGGCAGCTTGTCAGCCACCCGCAACTCCACATCAAAGGTACCGGGCGTCAGGCCGGGTTTGAGCAATTGCTGGATCTGCCGTTCATCGCGCGTGATTTCGCTAATCTGCCGCGCTGCTTCGTTGAAGTCGGGCACCTGGCCGGGCGCCATCTGGCTGACCCGTTCGCGAATCACGCCTTGGTCGTAGTAGCGCGCGCCCGTCACGCGCAAGCGCTCCACACGGCCCTCGGTGACATGCAGGCGCACGACGCCGCCGTCCACCCGCTGCTCGGGCACATCAACAAACACCGTGAGATAGCCCGCCTGCTGATAACGCTTTTCCAAAGCGTCACGCGCGGCCTCGACATCGCTCATCTGGCGGTCATCACCCATGAAGGGCGTGACGGTCTGCTCCACCACTGCCACAGGCAGCACGGTGTTGCCGTCAATCTCGAATTCGAGAATGGCAAAACGTGGTACCTCGGGAAACGCGGTAGCAGCGGCAGCAGCGGCAGCAGCGGCTGAAAATGCCTGCGCCCGGGACGCCTCAGGCGCCAGAAGCCCCCCCAACACGAGCAAACCAAGACACATCGCCGGACCCGCCGAAGACTCGGCTTTCCGAAGAGAGAACTTTCCAGCAAGGGCGAGGCAAAGCCTCGCCGGCAGAGACGCCGCGAGATATTTCATGATGGAAAAAGTATGGGCCGGCGCGATGAATCGCCGATGAACAGGCATGGTCCGTTCGGCTCAGACCCCACAAGCCAAGGGGTCGATGAACGGTCATGTAAACGTTGACATGACGCCGCAACAAAAAGGGGCAGCGAGTCGCCTCACCAGCCCCTGTTTTTCTGCATTGCGCAACAAGGTGCGCACGCAAACCCGGCTCAAAACCGGCTCAAGCGCGGCGACGCACCCGCCATCCCATAGCCGCCAAGCCCAGCCCCATCAAGGCCCAGCTTGATGGCTCAGGCACCGCCGTGACAGTGGCTGCGAGCGAACTGGCCAACAGCGTGCCCACCACCAGCGACGAGGGCTTGTAATTCGCAAACTCCGCCACCGCCGGTACATAAAAACTTGTGCTGAAGCCCGCCGCAAAATCGGTGAAGCTCAGGCGCTGCATTCCTGCCGCAGAGGTCGCCACCGGCAATGAAGAATTCAGCGTGTAGCTCAGCAAATACTGCCCCGCGTAAATCGAGTTGGCATCGCTCGGCACCTTGGTAAAACCCCAGTAGCCGTTGGCGCTGAGGTTGTCCATTTTGTCGGTCACGATGGTGTTGTTCGCATTGCTGCCGCCGGACGACGAAAGGTAGTAGAACCAGGAGGAAACACCCACCTTGTTGCTGATGTCAAACGGCGCGTTGCCGTTCAGGGTCGGGGTCATGGACTTACCGCCCGTGCCGTCATAGGCATTGACTGTCGAATCAGACAGGGCATTGACGCTGCTGCCATTGACGGTGTAGTCGGCAACGCCGCTCCCTTGGGTTCCCGTCACATTCACCTGGGTATAGAAATTTCCCGCCTGATTGAGCGCATTACCCAGCAAGCTATTTTTCAAGCTGGCCACGTTGCCTTCATCACCTTGTTGAATGGTCGTGAACAGGCGCGGGCCCACGCCAAAAAATTTGCCATCACCGGGCACACCACCGGTACTCCCGGTGGAGCCGGTTTGCTTCATGCCAAACACCATCCACCGCAAATTGCTGGCATCCACATTGTGGTTGGTCAAAAAGTCGGTCCAAGCCGCATCGCTGATCGGAATGTATTGGTGCACCCCAATTTCCTGCTGCGCGGCCACGAAAAAATGATTGATGTCCAAGCCCAGGTCCAGGGTGTAAGACACCTGGGCCGTCGCATCGAACACCGACAACGCCAACTCGCCGTTGGAGTTGTACAGATTGGTCGAATTGGTGCCCACGCCTGGCGAAATTGCCGCCAGAGCAGAGCCGCCCGCCGCAACGCTCAAGCTCAGAAAGCCGATTTGCCCGAGGCCCTTTCGTGCACAAAAAAGAAAGTCGAACAATGCCCACGCCGCGCCACCAGGGGATTGAGCTCGCTTCTTGATCATCACATTCTCCAAAATAGTTCAAGGGCAGAAGGGTTCTGCCCCTTCTGCCCGCATTTCCTGCCCAACCCAACCGTCATGCACTGCAAAGTGCCTTGCATGAGAGCTGGGATTCAGTGCTTCCGCACGATCAGTTGGCGCGTGTCAAGGGGTTGCAACTGTTACCCAGGCGAGTAACCCGCGAACCAAACTTGACGACGTTGGCATCGGCGCTCAAGGTCGGGTCAGCATCGGTATAGCTGTTGGACAGGGTCAACACGCCTTGCTGCGAACCCGCCGACAGGTAGTTCAAGGTGGCAGGCTTGCCCATGGCCTTGACAAAGTTCTTCACGAACAGTTGTTGCGTGGCGCCCAGGGTTGCCAAAGCGCTTGTGCCGTACTGCATGGTGGACTCCACCACGTAGTCGTAGTTGCCACCCTTGGCGTTGGTGCTGGTGGGGTAAGCGCCTTCAACACGGATGTGCTTCCACGAGTCGGTGGACTTGCGGATATTTTCCTTGGACACGTGGCCGATGGCGTAGCCGCCTGCCTTTTGTGCGCTGTTGATGCAGCTCACCACGTCGCCAGTGCCGGGGCCTTCAAACACAAACACGCCGCCTGTGGGCATCGTGCCGTCGGCAAAGGTGATGCCGTCGGCCGAGGTGCCACCCATATTGGCGCGGGCGTAGTTGATCGGGGTCAGATTTCCATTCACAGTCTTGCCAGTCCATGCCGACATGAAGTCAGGCGCAGCTGACGTGGAGGCATTGACGTCCAACGAGGTCAGCGAATTGTTGCTGCAGCCATAGGCACCAAATTGCAAGTTGGCGGCGGTCTGAGTGCCCGAACCCTGCACGCGGCGGCAGATGTTGAACTGGGTGCCCACCTTGGCCGCAGTGCTCTTCACCAACAAGTTCCAGCTGGGCGCGCCTGTGAACACGGTGCGGGCCACAGCTTGGCCGATAGACGGAATGCAAGTCTCGTCCGTCGAAGTGGTTGTGCAAGCGACGCCCGAAGCGTCCTTCTTGGCCGACAAGCCTTGGTAGTCGAACATGTCGGCATACAAATTGTCATTGACCACCACGCCGAAGACTGTTTGCACCACAGGTGTGATGGACAAAGCGCTGATGTCGCCGGCGCTAAGGCCATTGGCGCTATAAGTCGGTGCACCCAGGCCTTGGTCGTTGGGCACGTTGATGCCCTTGAACATGCCGGGCTCCAAGTCGGAAATACCGAAGTTAGGCACTTTGGAATCAGTCACCGGGCAGCCGGTGTACACATGGTCAGCCGTGACCATGGTGCACTTGCTCACGTCAGCCACATTGACAAAGGGGATGGCGGTGTTGGCGGCAATCGGGAACACGCCTTGGGCGGAGCCACCAGCGTCAGTCTTGAAAAACGCGACCGGCGTGCCGGCGGTGAGGCCCAGGGTGTTGCCCGAAGCCGCGTTGCAGGTGATGGCCCAGTCGTTGCCGCTGATGGTGGTCAAGTCGGCAGCAATGTTGTACAGCGTGACGGAAGCAGCGGAAGCGCCACCGCACACGTCATTGCCGACGATGCCGGCCACAGCCAGGCGCAGGGCGGAAGAGCCAGCCAGATAGATCTTGACCGTGCTGCTGCTGTTGACGTTAACGGCAGGAGCCGCAAAAGCGGAAGATGCACCGACAAGGGCGGCGGCGGCAAGAGCGATGGAGCGGATTTTCATGAAATTCAACCTTTGGACGAGTCGGACCCGTGCCCGGCACGCGCCGGGCACTCGACAAAAAAATAGAAATCAGGGCACATTGAAGTGGGTGGCAAGGCACCCACTTCAGGCCAAGTGCTGAGCGATCAGGCTTGGCGGCGACGCACCACGAAGCCGACACCCATCAGGCCAGCCAGCAGCAAGGCGTAAGAGCTTGGCTCAGGCACGGCAGCGGCAGGTGCGTTGTAGACCAGCGTGGCATTACCGGTGGTGGAAGCGTTCAGCGTGAACGAGCCCAGCATGGTGAACTTGGTCGGGTCAGTGGCGGCTTGCGTGTTGTTGGTCTGCACCGTGACGTTGGCGGTAGCGCCGATCACGTTGACGTCATGGATTTGCGCATTGCCGTTGAAAGTGGGGGTCAGCACAGCGCCCGTGAAGTCCTCACCGGCCAGCGCCTTGCCGTCCAACACGGTGTTGTAGCTGGAGCCATTGGCCTGCGTAGCATGCGTGCCCGTAGCATTGACCGCATTGTAGAAATTAGCGACTTGGCCCTTGAAGGCAAAGAAAGAGGCCGTCACTAGGCTCTGACCTTGTACGCCCAACTTGCTCTCGTCGCCATTTTTAACCGTCACCACCATATTGGTGTGGCCCGGCACCGTGGTGCCAAACGTGGTGGACTGCCAGCCCATCACCAACCAAGAAGAGGTGGCCAGATTGGCATTGGCCAAATAGGTCTTCCAGTTGGCATCGCCCGCGAAGTCCCAGGTCGTGCTATAGCCAGCCGTGGTGGCCACGGCCAGGAAAGAAGCCTGGTCGGGAAACTGGTCACCCAGGTCCTTGGTGTAAGACACCTTGGCAACGGCGTCGTACACCGTCAGGAACATTTCACCAGGCTTGCCCGCACCGGTAGAGGGAGTGGTACCGTCACCGGTGATCGTCGCGAAAGCCGGGCTCACGCCCAGGGCCAGCAAAGCTGCAGCAGCAGCGATTTTCTTGATGCTCATTTGAAAACTCCAGTGGATTGAACTCGAAAGGACAGGTGCCGACCGTGGCCCGAACAGGCCCCATGAAGATCGGCGCCGCCTAAGGAGCAACCACTGGCGAGCGTCTGAAATTTCAAACGTTGCGGCGGCCGCTTTCGGGCGGGGCAGGCCAGCAAGGCCTGCAAGGGAAAAGAGCTTTGTGCGCTTGGCACCAACCATCAAATAATGTCAGAGCAAGGTTAAAAAACACACCAGAAACAAAGCACCAACTAGTCCGTTTGGATCAGGTGTTAGCTGCCGCCCCGCAGATGAAGGGGTACGCCAGTTCGGACGACGCTGGATCAGGGCCTCAGCGCCCTTCCCGACCACTCTCGGCGTTGAATCGCCCCAACAGATTCATGGACATTGCCCGCGCCACGGCTTGGGCGCGGTTGGCGGCACCGAGTTTTCGCAAAATCTTCTGCACATGGTTCTTCACCGTCAAGGCGCTGATGCCCAGTTGCTCGCCGATTTGCTGATTGCTCATGCCCTCGCGTAGCCAGGAGAGAATTTCTCGCTCGCGCTCAGTGACCGCACTGCCCTGAGGCAGGCGCGCGCCCATGGGCCGGGGTGATTCGTTGATGTCACGTTCGACAGATTGCACGCGCAGCCAGGTCCCGTGCAGATAAGGCATCAGCAATTCCATCATCAGGCGCTGCGGCTGGGTGGCAACGCGGTCATGGCTGGAGAGAATGAAGAAGCTCTCGATTTCGGTAGGGCGCTGCGGGCGCGACACCCCGTGAACCAGCAACTCGACAAAGCCGGCCGCTAGCAGGTCTACACGCGTCGCCTGCAAGGCCTGGCCTTGCAGGCTCTCCACGCTCACGGCGCAAGGTTTGCAGCGTGCGTCAATCCAGCGGCCCTGCAGTTGCTGCATCAAGGCGCTGCGGCCATCCGTCAAACTCACCAACAAGTCGGGCGGCACCGACACGCTGTTGAAGGCCTCAAACTCCAACTCACGCCGTTGCCGGGCATAGGCACCACAGATTGCCAGTTGATGCGGCAGCAGGGCCTGCAGATTGCTTTGGCTCCATACAAAGAACTGATAACGCCTGCGCACCTCCAGCGACGCCTCGACGGCGCGCACCATGGCGTCCACCTGGTCCGCATTGATAGGCCCAGGGACGATGCGTGGCAATGCCGCAGCCGCGCCCAAAGCTTGCACAATCACGTCCTCGATGGGCTTGACGACGGGGCCCTGCACAGCGGTGCACCTCAAGCCCAGCGGTTCCTCCTGGTCAGGCAAAGCATGCATAAAGGTTTGACCTCTTTTATTGCGCATTCGTGGGTTCCGCACCCGATGGATTGGGAACGACAGACCGCATCGACTCCCGCCGGGCGATCAGGTCACAGTTGATAACTCGTTAAACATACGGTCTGCCGCAACAGCACCAAACCCATGCCTCGTCTCGGTGCGCAGGATATGTGTCGGATGTGACTGGTGTTTGAAGAAGTGAAAATCAAATGAGCCATTCGGACTACGCCTGTGTCCGACATGTGCTTTTTGGCGCGGTTGTCACGCAGCCTTCACCAGCGGTGGTTAGCCTGCCCCGCATGATCTCCACCCTTCAATTTCCACGCCGCCGCAGCCCTGTTGCCTGCGCCGTGTTGACCTTGTGCTTCACCCTGCAACCGCTGAACGGGCTGCAGGCGGCAACGCCCAACGACAGCCTGTACACCAACAAACAATGGTGGCTGGGCGCGCTGGACAGCAGCGCCAATGCCGGGTTGGCCAACTACCCCAAGGCGTGGGATTTGAGCACGGGCAGTCCCGTTTCAGGGGCCGCGCCGGTCATTGCGGTGCTGGACTCCGGCGTGCGCGACCATCCGGACTTGCGTGCCAACCTGGTGCTGCCGGGCTACAACTTCATCAGCACACCCGAGTACGCCAACAACGGCGGCATGGGCCGCAACAATGACCCCACCGACACCGGCGACGCCCTCACTCAGGCTGAAAAAGACGCCAACCCGACGCTGTGGGACGGCTGCCCGGTACAAACCTCCAACAGTTGGCACGGCACCCTCGTGGCCGGACAACTCGGCGCGGTCAGCAACAACGGTAAAGGTGTGGCCGGCATCAATTGGCATGCCCAGATCCTCCCGGTTCGGGTGGCTGGCAAATGCGGCGCCTCCGTGCAAGACATGGTGGACGGCATGCGCTGGGCGGCGGGTATGCCCGTCAGCGGCGTACCCACCAACACCCACCCGGCGAAAATTGTGGTGATTGGTTTCTCCAGCGCGGCCTCGTGCGACGCCAACGACAGCAATGCCGATGTCGCCGCGGCAGCCAAGCTGTATCAGGCCGCCATTGCCGACCTGCGCGCCAACAATGTGCTGGTGGTTGCTGCAGCCGGCAACTCGCGCGGCGCCGTGGGCCGCCCCGCCAACTGCGCCGGCGTGCTGGGGGTCACGGCGGTCAACCGCCAGGGCTTCAAGGCGCTGTACGCGAATATGGGCGCCCAGGTGGCGCTGGCCGCCACCGGCGGCGATGCAGCCAACAGCCACACCTGCGACGACATCAGCGGCATTCCAGACGACGGCATTTTTTCAACCAACGGCCCCGGCAGCACGCCCTCACCCACGGGTGAAGACTACGCTGCTGCCTCGGGCACCAGCTTCGCTGCACCACAGGTGGCGGGCGTCGCGTCGTTGATGTGGGCGGCCAACCCGGCCTTGACACTCGCCCAGGTTGAAGCCGGACTGAAGATAACGGCCCGCCCCCACGTAGCCGCTGCGGCGCTGGGCACCTGCAGTAGCAGCAACACCAGCCGCTGCGGTTGCACCACCGACACCTGCGGCACCGGCGTGCTCGACGCCGAAGAAGCTTTGCGTTATGCACAAGTCCCCACCAGCTACGTGGCACCCACGCGCACCCCGGTAAGCTTGAGTAGCGCGGCGCTCGACCAATGCGGCTTGCAGCAAGGTACCGCCCCCACACCCGCGCCAACACCGGCCCCTACGCCTGCACCCACGCCCGCGCCCACCCCGGCCCCCGCCTCCGGCCACGGTGGCGGCGCCGCAGCCCCCTTGTGGGTGTTGGGTGTTGCAGCCGCTGCCGCCTTGTTGCGCCGCCGTGATGAGGACTTTGATTCAACGCAATAAGAGGGAGGATTCACCGCTTCCCGTCAAGAAGCAGTCATAAAACGCGGGCATACTGCAAAGCATTCGAGGCGACAAACCGACTGCAGATTGGGCAGAATTCTGGAACCCGTCACCAGCGCCGAGAATCCGTCTCCTTCACAGGTGTCCGGATGTCAAATGGGCTGCAGCCGTTGGGTTGTGGCCCTTTTGCTTTGTACTTGCCCAATGTTCTAGCAAGCACAAGGGCCAGGCTCGCGTAAAGAAAATTGAAGTCCCTGCGACGCGGTGTATGCAGCAGCGAGATGCGGTCAAAGCATGCGATGCTTCGCCCCATTCGAGTCGCCGCTGCTCTGTTGTGATGTCTGCCCCCAAGTCTTTGCGCCCGTCTACTTTGCGCTTGTCTACTTCGCGTCCCATCTTGTCCGTTTCAGCACGCGCCGCCCCAACCGGCTTGAGGCTGGGCCTGGTATTGCTGCTGCCCACGCTGCTGCCGGCGTGGGCCCAGAATGCACCAGCTCAGACGGACAATCCGCCCGATTCAGCGGCGAGCGCGACCCAGCGGCCTGTCGCCAACCCCAAGCCCAAAGCCACTGCTCAGCTTGATCGTGTTGACGTCAGCGTTCGCGCCAGCGATGAAGACTTGCGCCGCAATGCCACGGCGGCCAAGATCGTCATCGGCCGCGATGAGATTGAGCGCTTTGGCGACAGCTCGCTCGGCGAAGTGCTCAAACGCTTGCCCGGTGTCAGCACGGGCGGGCGGCCCGGCCGCGGCGGTGAAATCCGCATGCGCGGCATGGGCAATGGCTACACCCAAATTTTGGTCAACGGTGAGCGTATGCCACCGGGCTTCGCGCTGGACCAATTGCCGCCCGACCAGGTGGAGCGCATCGAAATTCTGCGCGCACCCTCGGCCGAATATGGCGCACGCGCCGTGGCCGGCACCATCAACATCGTGCTGCGCGAAGCCCTGCAAAAGCGCATCAATGATGTGCGCCTGGGCCTCGGTGCGGAGCGCGACATACTCACCCCCAGCGTGGGCTGGACCCGCAATGACAAGCTCGACGACCAGGGTGGTGCCTACAACCTGAGTCTCAATGCCCAACAGGTGAACCATCGCGATGCCGTAAACACCACGGCCTTGACCCACAACCTCGACGGCAGCGGAGACAGCCTCTTGGCCACCCAAGGCCAGAGCGAAGACGAGCGCCGCAGCCTCAATATGAGCCTGCGTCTGCAGTGGAAGTTGCCGGACGGCGATGCCTTGAGCCTGCAACCTTTTATGGTCGCCGCCAAAGGGAAAAGCAGCAACGTCTTTGACCAGTTCCACTCGTTAGCCTCGCCAGGGGACTTTGATCACGCACAGATAGCCGGCGACAACACCTTCAATCTGTTGCGCCTGAACAGCCAGTGGCAGCACCGCATCAACGATGACAGCAAGCTGGAGTTGCGAGGCGGCCTGGGGCAGGCACGCACAGAGAGCCACAGCCTGCGGCAAGAGTTCTACAAAGCGGCGCTCACCCGCACGCAAGACGACACCACGGTCAGCACAGACCGCTCGTGGAGCCTGAACGGCAAATATTCTCAGCAACTGGCCAACGAGCACAGCTTGGTCGCCGGGCTGGAAGGTGAAGGCACCACGCGCACGCAAGACCGCGCATGCCTGCAAAACGGCCTCGCCTGCCGCAACGCGCTTGAATTTGGCGACGATCTTTCAGCCGCCACGCAGCGCGTTGCCCTGTATGGACAAGATGAATGGAGCGTGGGCCAGCAATGGGCCTTCTACGCCGGCATACGGGGCGAGCGCATTGCCACGCGCAGCACGGCGCGCAATTTCTCGGTGAGCAACCAGTCCGCCGTCTGGACACCGCTGCTTCACGCCGTTTGGAAATTTTTGGACGACAAGGGCAAGCCCACGCGCGACCAAATTCGCGCCAGCCTCACCCGCAGCTACCGCAGCCCCAGTCTGCAAGACTTGATCGCACAACCCACGATCAATGCCCAATACCCTTGCCCCGACACCCAGGCCTGCGGCGCCAATGCCGCCAACTACCCTGACCGCAGTGGCAATCCCAATCTGAAACCTGAATTGGCCACCGGTCTTGACGTTGCCTATGAGAGCTACCTCTCCAAGGGCGGGGTGCTCAGCGCCAACGTGTTTTATCGGCGCATCAGCGACCTGATGCGCACTCTCACCACCCTGCAGACTGTGAGTTATGCCGCCGTACCACGCTGGGTGTCGCAGCCGCAAAACATCGGCAACGCCAGCACCATGGGTTTGGAGTTGGAGGCCAAGTTCAGGCTGGATGAATTCTTCGACGGGGCTTGGCCGGTTTCGGTGCGCAGCAACCTGAGCCTGTTCCGCTCGCAGGTGGACGGGATACCCGGCCCCAATAACCGACTGGATCAGCAGCCCCGCGGCACCGCAAATCTCGGCGCGGACTACAAGCTGCGCTCGCTCCCGCTGTCACTGGGTGCCGGGCTCAACTGGACGCCCGCTGTCACGGTGCAGCAAAGCCTGCTGACGGAGGTGCACAACTCGCGCAAGGTGGTGCTGGATGCCTTTGCGTTGTGGAGCCTCCAGCTCAACACCCAGCTGCGCCTGTCCGCCACCAATCTGGACCCACTGAGCTACGCCAACGGCAACATCATCAACACGGGCGATCAGGTCATCACCACCAACAGCGGCGGGCGCAGCTACACGCTGTGGCAGCTGCGCCTGGAGATGAAGGTTTAAGCCCCGAAGGTTTAGGCGCCCTTGTAGCCCAGCAGACGCGCCGGCAGAAACAGCACTGCGCGCAACAAGGCAAAGACCGCTTCAACACTGATGCCGATCAAACGGAATGGCAGCGACAGCAGCCAGAAAATCGGCCACAAAACCAATGCGGCCAGTGCGAGTGGCCAGCAAAGCACAAACAGCAACAGCCATAGAAGCAGTTTCATGATTTCCTCACAGGGCTTGACGTTCAGTGCTCAGTGCTCAGTGATCAGCGGGCAGCAGGCTCGGCGCCAACACCTGGGCGCAGGTAGTGGTCCAGAAATTCCAGAATGCGCCGGTTCGCCTCGATCTGGTTTTTCTTCTTGGAAAAACCATGGCCCTCATCATCAAACACAAGGTATTCCACGGGCACGCCGTTCTTCTTCACGGCCTCGACAATTTCGTCGCTCTCCGGCTTGATCACACGTGGGTCGTTGGCGCCTTGGATCACCATCAGCGGACGCCGAATTTCCTTGGCATGGAACAGGGGCGAGGTAGCGATCAGATGCTCGCGGTCTTTCACCGGATCGCCAATCTCCTGGTACAGCGCCAGCCGATACGACTCCCAGTACGGCGGAATGCTCTCCAGGGTGCGCAGCCAGTTGCTAACTCCGAAGATATCGACGCCCACCTTGAACGCCTCGGGCCTGAACGCCAGTGCTGCCAGCGTCATGTAGCCGCCGTAGGAGCCGCCCATGATGCCAATACGCTCGGGGTCGATCACGCCCAAGCTTGCCAGGTAAGTTTTGGCCTCCACACAGTCCCACAGAGGCTCACGCCCGTGCTTGCCGTCGTCAGCCGTGAAAAAGCTTTTTCCATAGCCCGAACTGCCCCGGTTATTGATGCCCAGCACCGCATAACCATGATTCGCCAGGTACTGCGCCAGCGCCGAATAGCCACGCGTGGTCTGCCCGCCCGGGCCGCCGTGCACCAACAACACAGCGGGCACCTTGTGCGCCGCAGACGCCTCCCTGGGCTGGTAGTACACCGAAGGAATCACCATGCCGTCGAACGATTTGAAGCGCACAACGCGGGCGTCCACCAGATCGGCCGGATCGATGTCTTTCGACAGGCTGTGCGTCAGCTGCGACACCTTGCGGGTCGCCATGTCGTAGACGAACAAGTTGTTGGGCGAGCGGTCACCGTTCAAGTAGAAGGCCATTTTGGCGGCACTCCGGGAGAACTTCACCCCTCGAATTTCACCCCCCGGCAGTTGCGGCAGCGCCAGCGGACGCTCGCGCCCGTTCACCCGCTCCGTCAGGCGAATCTGCGTGCTGGCGTCGGCGTTGATGCCGCTGACCCGGTAGCGGCCATCCAACGAGAAAAAGGTAAAGGCGATGTCCCAATCGGCCTTTTCCAGCTCCTGGAGCTTGCCGCTGGCCAAGTCGTACTGCAGCAGCCGATCAAATTCAGCGTCAGCATTGCTTTGCAGGATCAAACCGGTGGAGTCGGGCGTAAAGCTGGCCGCGCGATGGCTGGCCACGCCCTGATGCGGCGTGAGGTGCTTCAGCTGCTGCGTCTGGGTGTCCCACAAATACACATCGGAGTCTGCAGTGGTGTTGACTTTGTCCAGGGCGATCCAGCGGCCATCTGGGCTGATACCCGACAGGTCGTAGCCCGACTCGTTTTTGTAGATCAGCGTGCGCGCGTAGGTGTTGGCATCAAAGCGGTAGAGGTCAAAGAATTTGGGATCTCGCTCATTGCTGCTGACATAGAACGCGCTGCCATCGGGCGTCCACCCTTCAAAGCCTGCCTTGAGTTTTTCACCTGGGGTCAGGTCTTGCTCGCTGCCGTCGAGCTGGCGCACCAGCAGGTGGTTTTGCTCATCACCGCCTTTGTCGCGGGTGAACAGCACCCGGTCATCCTTGGGAAAATAGCTGACCGCGTAGTGGCTGTCGGTGGTGGAATGGGTCAGCGCCTGGGGGGCGCCGCCCGCGATGTCTTGGCTGTAGACATTGAAAATGCCGCTGGCATTGCTGCTGAACAAAATGCGCTTTTCGTCCGCACTGAACGAGGCCCCCATGATCGAGGTGGTAGCCATGAACTGCTCGATGGCATAACGCTTGACGTGGGCAGACTGCAGGCTGGGTCGGGCTGCCTGAGTCGCCACTGACCCCGCTGGCGATGGCGTATCGGCCGCCTGAGCAGAACCCGACGCCCCTGCCGCAAACACCCCCGCAACGATCAGCAAGCGGGGCAGCAGCCTCTGGGAGAAGTGGGTCGAGGTCATGGTCATGGTGCGTCGCTTTTCTCGTCAATGCCAAGGCCGCCCTCAGCTGAGCGCGACTATAAAAGGCGTGCGCGCCTTGACAAGCCCTCAGGCGACGAAACGTGGATTGAAGCGGATGAACGTGCGGACAATCTCAAGCGTAGCTTTGCAAGGCCTGTAGCCCAGGTTCATCCAGATGCGCCACGCTGTTGAAGCTCAACAGCGCCATGCGCCTGGGCGAGAGCGCAAACTCGGTCACCGCGCAGTTGCGCAGGCGCAGGTTCAACTCGATCGCACCCTCGCCGGGTACACCAAGTACCTGCGCAACCGCCGTCGAGATCGGCCCGCCGCTGGACACCAGCAGAATCTTCGCCTCCGGGCGGTCCGCCGCCATCTGCTGCACATGCGCCAGCGCGCCCATCACACCAGCCGTGAAGTCGACGTGACTGGGCATGCCCGTAGGCGCAGTGCGGCCTTCCATCCAGGCCTTCAGCCCGTCCCGCAACAAGCGAAAGTGCTGGCGCGCACCCTCGGCCGTTGTGGGGCGATCCAGCACACCGGGATGAATCGCCTGAATCAAGGCCTCGCTGTCGTACTCGTTCAAGCCCGGCCAGGCTTCAGCAGGCAAGGCCTCACCCAAGCCTTCAGCAATGCCGGCGAGCGACTGAGTGTGGCGCTTCAGCGTGCCGGTCAGCACCGCATCAAAACGCAGGCCCCGCGCCCGCCAATAGCGCCCCAGCAACTCGCACTGCTGGCGCCCCAATTGGCTGAGTTGGTCGTAATCGTCAGCCCCCAAAGAAGCCTGCCCATGGCGCACAAGGTAGATGGTTCCCATGCCGCCATCATCGCCGTATCGTCCTTGCCCTGCTGTCTCCGCCGGGACCCCCTGCACTTTGGCGCCAAATCCATCCAGAATGCGGCATGCAGCCTCAGTCTCAAACCCTTGCTCCCCCATCGTCCCTGCCCCTCTTGCGTGAAGCCACACGGGGCGACACCGCTGAGCTATGGCGCGTGCGCTATGCCGTGCGCGAAAACACCTTGCCGTTTGGCCGCATCCCCGACATCGAACTGCACGAACAGATTGAAGTGACCGGGCGCGGCTGGGTGATTGAAAAGCCTGGCGAACCCGCTTCAGCCCAGGCCCCGACCCTCATGGGCTTTGCGATTGCCAATGCCCGCAACGGCAACATCTGGGCTTTGTTCGTCGACCCCGAGCATGCCGGCCAGGGCCACGGCCGGCGCCTGCACGACACAATGTTGGCGTGGATGTGGGCGCAGGGCCTCAACAAAGTCTGGCTCACCACCACCCCCGGCACCCGCGCCGAAGCCTTCTACCGCCGCGCCGGTTGGCAAAGCATGGGCAAGACCCATGACGCCGAGGAGGCGGAACTGCGGTTTGAGATGGCGCGGCCCACCGACGTGGGGCAGCATCTCGCAAGACATCCCGCAGCTTGAGGCCGGCGACGTGGTTTAGAAGCGCTGAATCGCCCTGTTCCCCCAAAAGACTGGCCCCGCTCAAACCAATGGCATGCCCAAAGCTTGCAATTGGCTACGGGCCAGGGTCAGTGCAGCGTCGAGCGACGTGACGCCCAGTTTTTGCTGCAGCCCTTGCAGCAGTTGATGCCACTCGCTCGCGCTGCACCCTTGCAGTGCGGCCATGTTTTGCTGGCTTTTCCCCAGCAGCAGCCACACCAGCCATTGCGCCTCGGCGGCATTCAGCGTCAAGGCCCGCGCCAGCCCCTGGCGCATGGCCCAGTCGTCGGCCTCGCGCATGACGATGAGGCAGTGCCCCTCGCCGACAAAATCAGGGTCTACGGCGTGCAAGTCAAAGCTGAGCCGTTTGCCGCCCGCCCCTGTCGATGAGGAGCGCAACGCACGGGCGCCGGCTTGCGCTTGTGGCAGGACGGTCAAGCCTTTGCTTTCACCGCCGGCGCTGCGGCGCAGCGTTTCGCGGTGCATCCACAGCGTCAATTCGGGCGGTAGAAATCCCCGCTCGAAATGCCCGCCGCTGAAGTAGTCCGCCATCAAGCCGCGCACCCGGGTGGTGTGCCAGATGCAGCGCCCGGTTTGCTCTTGGACCACCATGCTGTCGTGGTCCAGCATGCCCAGGGCGGGCACACCCGAGAGCGGCTTGCTGGGTCGCTTGCTGACCAGTGAGGCCAGGCAATTCAACAAATCACGCGGCCGCACCGGACGGTCCAGACACAACGTTACGCCTGCGGCCAAAGCCATTTCGGTCTGAACTGGCTCGCTGTAGGTGCCCAGCAAAAACAAGGGCACCTCGCCCCAACCGGGCTGCATTTTGAGTTGCGCTGCAAATTCGCACAGCGATGCAATATCGTCAGCCTCACGCAATTCCAGCAAGACCGCATCAGGAACGGAGGCCTCGGCCAAGTCCTTGAGCGTGAAGCCGTGCAGGCTGACGGCGTAACCCGACTCTTCCAGCACATCTTGCAGCACATGCACCAAACTTGGCTCAGGCGCTTTGACCATCAACCAGACCCGTGTCGCCGACCCTGCGTTGGCGGCAATAGGTTTGATGGGCAAGGATGAACTCATAAGAACACTCGGTGGCGTCGCAAATTGACGAAAAGAAGGGAGCAAGGCGAGAGACAAGCCTTCTACAGCAAAGGGCGTGCCATCTTTCATGCACGTGCCGGACCGCCTTCACACCCCATGACGGTGCTTTTGCACCATATTGGGGTACTACGGACCTCGCAGCTCCCTAGGAGTTTTTGCGAAGCACCACGAGCGCGCGCCCGTTTTGGACGTCAACACGCGCCAAGGACATGGCCCGGCGGGCAATTCACCTGCTTTTTTCGCAATTGAATCGAGACTTCAGGCCAAAGTTGTGCCCCCAGCTGGCCGATACTTCATTGAACGAGGTCGAACGACGGTGTTCGGCCGATGCATTGAAACGGGTCTGTCAATCGGCAAGACATGGGCGGCGAGACGGGCGGGATGCAGCATTGCGTTCTAATCGGCCGCCGAACACATTGACTTTTTGACGGACAGGGGCCTCGCAGCGCCTGCGCCAACCTGAAATAACAAGTATGGACCGATTGGTCGAGCATGTGGTGGCATGGCACAACAGCCATCCACTGGCAAAGAAAATCACGATTTACGACGTCCACACCATGGGGGTCGTCGCCCTGCCTTTTTTACGCAGCGGCGGCAGCCATGGCGGCGGCGCGCCTGTCGAGCCGATGTTGGACAACGGGCACGGCATGCCCGCGATGGGCGCGGTTGCGCTGGGTGAGAGCACGCTGGACGCACACGCCGCAAACACCACAGCGGAGCACCTGGATGCCCTGGCCGATCAGGAGGAACCGCCGGCACGTGCACTCGCCAAGCTGACTTGGCAACAGCGCCTGAGTGTCTTGGCCTCAGCGGCGTTCTGGCGCAGAGGCCAGCCGAGAAAATCTGGAAAATCTAGCTCAGGCAGTTGGCCCGCCTACAGTGAACGTTTCATCTCGATCAGCGTGCGCCGTGTCGCCGATTTCGCGCAGCGCCAGGGTTTCTTGAACCCGCCGGGCGATGCCAGTTGGCCCCAGCGCGTTGTGCCTATTGATGAAAAGTTGCTGGGCAAGCATAGCGGTGCCTGGCCCTATGAAATCTATCTGCTCACCGCCGCCATCGACGCCGGCACCTCCCGCACGCGGGTCTTGATCGGCATGGGGCGTCAGCCCAAAATTATCGGCCCGCGTTGCTGGAGCCCACTGCGCCTGGGCTTGGCAACCCTGGTGTTGGTGGGCTTGCTGGCGATGGGCTTGGCGCTGCGGCTGTCACTCGGCAAGACGGCTGAAACGCCGGCATCTGCACCGACGGCGGCGGCTTCTGCAGCCTCCGGATCAGACGTTGCTAGCGCATCTTCCAACGCCGCATCCGGGCGGGTGACTGAGGCGGAGCCAGCTTCGGCGGCCTCACAAACAGGAGCCGACGCGGTTGAGCCTGCCGCCTCGGGATCGCCAACGGCAAGCCTCACGCCCGGGGCGATGGCGTCCGGTGCTGCATCCAGTGCGGCGTCTGGCGCTGAATCCGGTGCATCGGCCGCTGCGACACCCGCCAGCGCACCGCCGCCCGACATTCGCCCGCAGTTGGTCACGCCCATTCCCAAGCGCATGCCATTTTCAAGCCCCAAAGCAGATGAAGCAGAGGCTGGCAGCAAGGCGCTGAAAACGGGCAAAACCGAAAAGACAGACAAGCCGGATGAAAAATCAGCGGCAGGAAAAACAGCTGAAAAAGACGCTGGCACCTCAACGGGCAAGCCACAGGAAGCCCGCCCTGTAGACGGTAAAACCTCCGCCTCCGCCAAACATGGCGAGGAACCCCCTGCGGCGGCGCTCGTTGAAAAACTCGGCCCGCTCGGCAAGGCGGAAGACCGCACCATCCATTCCGTCTTGAAGCCCGATGCCAAGCAAGAGGCCAAGACCGTGGTCGCCTTGGTCGGCCCCGTCGTGAGCAGCCAAGTCGATGCGCAAGCCGCCGCCACCCGTCTGCTGGGCCTGATCGCGCCGCTGCATCCGGGCGCGCTGCATACCAGCGTGGTTCAAACCCCGGACGGTTGGCGGCCCGCGGTGTGGCCCTTTGACAATCGGCAAGAAGCACAGTTGATCAACGCCACGCTGGTGGCCCGCGGCCTGAAGACCAAGGCGGTGGATTTCTGAGCCTGCCCCTGAACGCGCCGTTCAACCCTCCTTGCAGGGGTGGGCGCGCCGATTCAGTGGGTGTTCACGAGCGGTAGTCGGCGTTGATCGTGACGTACTCGTGGCTCAGGTCGCAAGTCCAGACCGTGGCCACGGCAGTGCCCCGGTTCAGCTTGACCCGCACGGTGATTTCAGACTGCTTCATCACGCGCTGGCCGTCTTCCTCTCGGTAGTCGGGGTGGCGGCCGCCCGCGCGCACCACATGGACATCATCCAGGTACAGGTCGATCAGAGTTTGATCCAGATCGGCGATGCCGGCATAGCCCACGGCCGCCAGAATGCGCCCCAGATTCGGGTCGCTGGCGAAGAAGGCCGTCTTCACCAGCGGTGAATGGGCGATGGCATAGGCCGCCAATTTGCACTCAGCCTCATCACGGCCACCTTCGATGGTCACGGTGATGAATTTGGTGGCCCCCTCGCCGTCGCGCACGATGGCTTGGGCCAGTTGCTGCGAGACCTGGATCAAGGCGGCACGCAGAATGCGCCCCTCCTCGCTGTCCAGCGATTCGATGCGGGCATGGCCGGCCTGGTGCGTTGCGATCAACACGAAAGAGTCGTTGGTGGAGGTGTCGCCGTCGATGGTGATGCGGTTGAATGAAGCGTCAGCCGCTTCGGTCACCAGGGCTTGCAGCAGCGCCGGGTTCACGTGGGCGTCGGTCGCTACATAGCCCAGCATGGTGGCCATGTTCGGGCGGATCATGCCGGCCCCCTTGCTGATCCCGGTGAGCGTGACCGTTTGGCCGCCAATCTGCACTTGGATGGACGCAGCCTTGGGCAAGGTGTCGGTGGTCATGATGCCCTCGGCGGCCTCGCCCCAGGCATCGCCGCGCAGGGCCGCGATGGCCGAAGGCAGGCCCGCGATGATGCGGTCCACCGGCAGGGTCTCCATGATCACACCGGTAGAGAAAGGCAAGACCTGCTGTGCGCTCACACCCAGCAAATCCCCCAAGGCTACACAGCTTTGGCGCGCACGCGCCAAGCCGTCTTCACCTGTGCCCGCATTGGCGTTGCCGGTGTTGACCAGGATGGCGCGAATCTCCGCCCCCCCCGCCAGATGTTCCCGGCAAACCTGCACCGGTGCTGCGCAAAAACGGTTTTGGGTGAAGACACCCGCCACGCTGGAGCCCGCGTCCAGCGCAATCACGCTCAGGTCGCGTCGGTTGGCCTTGCGGACACCCGCCATGGTAATGCCCAGTCGCACACCACGAACGGGGTGCAGGGCAGCTGGATCAGGGGCGACAAGATTGACGGGCATGGTGGTGTGTGAGGGGGCTTCAAAGAGATGGCGGATTGTAGGTTCCCGAGGCCTGCTTCTGCCGCACGCGGCGGCTGGGCACGCGGGGTCTGTGCCGGTGTTTAACGCGTCAGCCTTACGGCTTGACGGGTCGATCAGCGCAGGCCCGGCCAGCGTTGCACCGACTTGACTGCGGCCTCGCCCAGCGAGGCGCCGAAACGCTTGGCCAGTCGTTCGGCCACATTGTCGTGAGGGGTGTAGTCGACCACCTCTTCGGCCTTGACCACTTCACGGGCCACAAAATCGAGCGTGCCAAAGTGATCGGCCAGCCCGAGCTTGACGGCTTGCTCGCCATTCCAGAACAGGCCCGAGAACATTTCCGGGGTTTCCTTCAGGCGATCTCCCCGGCCCTCCCGAACGACCGCGATGAATTGCTGGTGAATCTGATCCAGCATGGCCTGGGCAAACGCCTGCTGTTTGGGCGAAACCACCTTGAAGGGATCCAACATGCCCTTGTTTTCGCCCGCCGTCATCAGTCGCCGCTCGACCCCCAGCTTGTTCATCAAGCCGGTGAAACCAAAGCCGTCCATCAGCACGCCGATGGAGCCCACCACCGAGGCCTTGTCCACAAAGATTTCGTCCGCGCCAGCCGCAATGTAGTAGGCGCCCGAGGCGCACATTTCGTCCACCACGACGTAGAGTTTCTTGCCGTGCTTGGCTTTCAGGCGCTTGATTTCGTCATAGACGATGCCCGCCTGCACGGGGCTGCCGCCGGGCGAGTTGATGCGCAAGACCACCGCTTGTGAACCCTGGTCTTCAAAGGCTGCGCGCAGGCCGGACAGCAGTTGCTCGGCGCTGGCTTCAGTGTCCGCCGCAATTTCACCCTGCAATTCGACCAGGGCCGTGTGCGGGCTGCTGGTTGATGCGGTGTGGTGATGCTGCTGCGAAAAGACGGCCCAGCCGAAAAACACCAACAGCGCCAACCAGAACAGGCGCATGAACAGCTTCCAGCGACGTTCGCTGCGGCGATCCCGCAAGTACTCTTTGGCGAACTCGGCCAGCAGCGGCTCGAAGCCGGAAAGCCGGGGGTCTTCGATCTTCGCGGATTGAGCAGGCGCGGCCGACACCGCCGCAGAGGCCACAACGCCGGGCTCGACCGAGGGGTCTTGCATGGGCGGGGGCAGATCATCGTTTGAATTCATGGCCATACTCTTTTTCAATCAATCTTCAAAAACTGGACGGGTATCGCGGGAAGGATACCAATAGACCTTGCCTTCGCGCTCTTGCACCTCAAGCTTGGTCAGACCCATGCGACCGCACATGCCGGTCACACAGCGCCCCGTCAAGGGGTCGTACACCGCGCCGTGGATGGAGCACATGATGTAGCGCTTGTCACGGTCTAGAAACTCGCCTTCTTGCCAATCCATCTCGGTAGGCACATGGGCGCAACGATTCAGATACGCCACCACCTGACCGTCAAATCTCAGGGCAAAGGCGCGGGCCGGTTCACGGTACTGAAGCACATCGAAGGCGACCGCACGGCCCCGTTCTTCCAAGGCTTCGCTGGTGCAGACCCACTGCGCTGCGGGTTGGGCGGGGTGCGTTGACTCAGGCATTGCGGATCAACCAATCGTGCAGGTCAGGAACGGAATGGGCAATGTGCAAGGGCCGCAATCCGGCGAAGGTTTCAGGGTCGTGCGCGCCATAGCTGACCCCCACGCTGGCAGCACCGGCATTCAAAGCCATCTGCAGGTCGTGGGTGGTGTCGCCGATCATCAGGGTGCGCTCGGGCTCGGCGCCAAACTCGCGCATTAACTCGTTCAACATGGTGGGATCGGGCTTGCCGGCGGTTTCATCCGCAGTGCGAGTGCCGTCGAACATGCCTTTGAGTTCCACCGTATGCAAGACCTCGTCCAGGCCGCGCCGGCTCTTGCCCGTGGCCACGGCCAGCCAATGGTGTCGCGCCTTCAAGGCAGCCAGCATCTCCAGCGTGCCGTGAAACAGCGTGATTTCGTGCTGCGCGGCAAAGTAGTGGTGGCGGTAGCGCAAGCCCAGCTCGGGATAGCGCTCACGCGCCAAGCCGGGCACCGCGTGCGCCAGGGCCTCTTGCAAACCCATGCCGATGACGTAGCTGGCCGCCTCGTCGCTGGGCCGGGGCAAGCCCAGATCGACCGCCGCCGCCTGAATGCAACGGGTGATCAAGGCGGTGGAGTCAAACAGGGTGCCGTCCCAATCGAAGGCGATCAAGTCAAATTGTTGTGGGCGCATGCGAAAACCAAGGCGAGGGTCAGAAAACAGCAAGTCAAAGGCTCAAAAGTTCAAGGACTCAAATCTTGCAGAAGTTTTTCACATTCAGGCGGCAAGGGCGCTTGCAGCTCCAATTCAAGCTCGGTGGAAGGATGGACAAAGCGTAGGCGCTTGGCGTGCAAAAACATACGCTCGAAACGGTGGGCCCCGCGCGCCATGGCACGGTTGGCTTCAAAGTCACCATATTTGGGATCGCCCACAATCGAATGCCCAGCATGGGCCAGGTGGACGCGAATCTGATGCGTGCGGCCGGTCTTGATAGTTACGTCCAGCAGGCTGGCGCCCTTCAAGCGCTTGAGCACCTTGACCAAGCTGATAGACCGCTTGGCCTGGTCGGCCTGCGGATCGTGAGAGTTTTCAACCGCCCTCACCCAGCGCTCACCGTCGCTGCCGGTGAATTTCAGCAGGGCCACGTCGATCACTTTTTTGTTCTCGGCCCAGTCCCCCCAGACCAGGGCGGCGTAGGTCTTGCCCGTCTCGCGTTCACGAAACTGTTCCTGCAGGGCCACCAGGGCGCTGCGCTTTTTGGCGATCAGCAGCAGCCCAGAGGTTTCTTTGTCCAGTCGGTGCACCAACTCCAAAAACTTGGCCTCGGGCCGGGCCTGGCGAAGTTGCTCGATCACACCAAAGCTCACCCCTGACCCACCGTGAACGGCCACGCCGGCAGGTTTGTTGATGGCGATCAGATGATCATCTTCGAACAGCACCGGAAACTCGCGCGCCGGCACAAACTCCCGCGCGGCCGCTTCGACCCGCTCCGGCAGGCGCACCGGCGGAATGCGCACTTCATCCCCCAACTCCAGCCGGGTATCGGCATGGGCACGCCCCTTGTTGACCCGCACTTCCCCGGCACGGATGACGCGGTACACATGCGTTTTGGGCACGCCTTTGAGTTCGCGGAGCAAAAAATTATCCAGGCGCTGCCCCGCCGAGCCTTCGTCCACGATGACGCGGCGAACGGCCGGCGCCACAGCGGGAGTGGGGGAGGCAGGTGGTTTGGGCGACACGGGCACGCTTGCCTGTGCCCGAGCCACAGGCTGGGGATTCGCCCGTTGCGCCCTGGGCGCCGCCGCAGCGCCTGCCCGTGAAGTTGGCGAGCGCTCACCGCGCCCTTTGTCATGGGTGCGCACCGCAGCCCCGCCGGAAGTGCTTTTTCTGCGGGTTTTTTCGGCGGCAGGCGCGCTGGCTTTCGCCCTTATAATGTTGCTCACCACGTAACCGCCGTAAGTATTTGATTTTTTTAATTTTACCCGGCGCGGGGCATGCCCGGCGAAGGGGCTGTACAAGCGGCGAGCAAGTGGTACACCGGGACAAAGAATTTTGCCCCGGTGAAAATAGGTGATGCAACGCGCATCAATCGGCAGAGGGCCTTGTCCCCAAGTGACAAGGCGGCTTCCGGTGTTGCGTGGCAGAGCAATGTAGAACGAACCACGCCGGGCAGCATCCGACTGAAGATGATGCTGCCGGGTACAGACAAGGTATTCAAAGGCATGAGGCTGGTCGATCCATGATCGGACCGTCTTGTGCCAGCGTCCAGCAGTCCTCCCCGCAGATGATTCCCTTCACTCCCCTCATCACCCCCCACCGCCCTTGTGCGCAGCCCCGGCCAGACGCCGGCGAGGCTGCTGTGCTTGGCCGTGGCCGGGCCGCGCTGCAGCAACGGGGTTTGACCCGTGCAGCGCGTTCATGGGAACAGGCATCTGCGCCACCTGCTGAGCCGCACGCGCCAACGCTGACCACCTGATCGACTTCGGTTTTTCGACGTCGAATCCACGGCCAGTCCAGGGCGGTTCCTTCCTCGGTTCCTCCAACATTGCCCGTGCATCTGGTGTTGCCGTTTGGGTGCGAATCCAAGCGGTGACTTGATGCTGCGTGCCCTCGACAACGGCTGAAATGCCCCGGGCGGCGCGCGAGGAGTGATGTCAATGAAACGCATGCTGATCAATGCGACGCAGCCGGAAGAACGGCGCCTCGCAATCGTTGATGGCCAGAAACTGCTCGATTTCGAAACCGAAATCGAAGGCCGCGAACAACGAAAAGGCAATATTTACAAAGCCGTCGTCACACGCGTCGAGCCCTCGCTCGAAGCCTGTTTCGTCGATTACGGCGAAGACCGCCACGGTTTCCTGCCCTTCAAGGAAGTGGCCCGCCAGTACTTCCGCGAAGGCGTGGACGTGCGCACCGCCCGCGTGCAAGATGCCATCAAAGAGGGCCAGGAACTGCTGGTTCAAGTTGAAAAAGAAGAGCGCGGCAACAAGGGCGCAGCCCTGACCACCTTTGTCTCGCTGGCCGGCCGCTATCTGGTGTTGATGCCCAACAACCCCCGCGGCGGTGGCGTTTCGCGCCGCATCGAAGGCGAAGACCGTGAAGAGCTGAAAGAAAACCTCGACCAACTCGAGTACCCCAAGGGCATGAGCCTGATCGCTCGCACCGCAGGCATTGGCCGCTCCGCCGCCGAACTGCAGTGGGACCTGAACTACATGCTCAAGCTCTGGACCGCCATCGACGATGCGGCCAAGGGCGGCAAGGGCGCCTACCTGATTTACCAGGAATCCAGCCTGGTGATCCGCGCCATTCGCGACTATTTCACCGCCGATGTCGGTGAAATCCTGATCGATACGGACGACCTGTACGAGCAGGCCAGCCAGTTCATGAACCACGTGATGCCCGACCAGGGCCATCGCGTGAAGCGCTATCGCGACGATGCGCCGCTGTTCAGCCGCTTCCAGATCGAGCACCAGATCGAAACCGCCTTCAGCCGCACGGTCAACCTGCCTTCAGGCGGCGCCATCGTGATCGACCACACCGAGGCCCTGGTTTCGGTGGACGTCAACTCGGCCCGCTCCACCCGGGGTGGCGACATCGAAGAAACCGCCACCCGCACCAATCTGGAAGCCGCCGACGAAATCGCACGCCAGATGCGCCTGCGCGACCTGGGCGGCCTGATCGTGGTCGACTTCATCGACATGGAAGAGTCGAAGAACCGCCGCGAAGTCGAGCAGCGCCTGCGTGACGCCCTGCGCCAGGACCGCGCCCGCGTGCAGTTCGCCTCCATCAGCAAGTTCGGCCTGCTGGAGATGAGCCGCCAACGCCTGCGCCCAGCGCTGAGCGAAGGCAACCACATCACCTGCCCGCGTTGCAACGGCACCGGCCACATCCGCGACACCGAGTCCTCGGCGCTGCAGATCCTGCGTATGGTGCAAGAAGAGTCCATGAAGGACAACACCGCCGCCGTGCACGTGCAAGTGCCGGTGGAAGTGACCAGCTTCTTGCTGAACGAAAAGCGCACCGAGATCACCAAGATCGAGTTGAAGCAGCGCGTCACCGTCTTGCTGGTGCCCAACAAGCACCTGGAGACGCCCAACTACAAGCTGGAGCGCCTGCGCCACGACGACCCACGTCTGGAGAACCTGCAAGCCAGCTACACCATGATCGAAGAGCCGCAAGACGAGGTGGGCATCACCCGCCGCAGCGACTCCGACAAGGGTCGTAGCAAACAAGAGCCTGTCATCAAGGGTATCTTGCCCGAGCAGCCCGCGCCCATGCCCGTGGCGGCTCCGCCCAAGGCGGCACCCGCGGCTGCACCAGTGGCCGTGGCGGCAGCCCCGGCTTCGAGCGGCGGCTTCTTCGGCTGGATCAAGGGGCTGTTTGGCGCACCGGCGCCCGCCCCTGTGGCAACGCCGGCAACCGAAACCAAGCCCACCAACGGCGAGCGCAGCAAGCGTGAAGGCGGCCGTGATGGTGGGCGCGGTGGACGTGATGGTCGCGGCCGCAACGGCGAACGCAATGAGCGCGGCGATCGCAACGCCAAGCGTGACGGCGGACGCGACGGCTCGCGCGGCGACAAGCCTCAAGAAGCCCGTGGCGAGAACGGCCAGCAACGCCCCGAGCGTGGCGAACGTGCTGAACGCGGCGAGCGCAATGAACGAGGTGGCAACCGCCGCAACGAGCGTGGCGAGCGTTCGGAGGCCAAGCCCGATACCACCGTGGCCAACGCTGAAGGCCGCAACACTGAGCGCACAGAACGTGGCGAGCGCGGTGATCGCACTGAGCGCAACGAAGGCGGCCGCCGCCCTCGCGGTGAACGCCAGCCACGCGGCGAGCGCACGGAAGAGCAGCAAAGCGCAGCCGCGCTAGGCTTGAACGCGCCAGCCGATGTGACAGCCAATGCCTTTGTGGACACACAAGGCGCCCCTGCAGGCCTCGACGGTTCGGAGGGCCAACGCGCCGGCAATGATGCCAACGGCGAAGCAGGCAGCGAAGAGCGCCAAGGCCGTGGCCGCCGCCGCCGCCGTGGTGGCCGCGACCGTGAAGACGGCCGCACCACCAACGAAGCGGGCGAAGATCAAGCCCAAGCCGCTGGTGACACTGGTGAAAATGGCGCGGCACCCGCAACGGCAACTGGCAGCGACGCTGAAGGCGAAAACGCCCCGACAGCCTCCGCCGCCGAAGGTGACGGCGAAGGCCGTGGCGCACGCGGTGGCCGTCAACGCGGCCGCGACCGTGGCCCCCGTCGTGAACGCAACGCCGAGGACTCAGGCGCTGAAGCCACGCCCGCAACGGCAGCAGCCGCTTCATCGGCCGAGGACGCGGTCTCCGCGGATGTGCCTGCAAACACAGTTGCAAGCGCACCCGCACCCGCAACCGTAGCCGTAGCCACACACGCTGCAGAAACCGCCGTGGTGACGCCGGTCAGCGCAGCCCCTGTGGCAACAGCGCCAATGGCTGAAGCCGCGGCCCCCGTGGCTGCGCCCTTCACCCTGCCGCTGGACGCGCTGCACGCGATTGCAGAAGGCAGCGGTTTGCAATGGGTCAACTCGGACGCCGAGAAGATTCGCGCCGCCCAGGACGCCATCGCCGCCGAGCCCAAGCCCGTGCACGTGCCCCGCGAGCCCAAGCCTGCGGTGGTGCTGGACGAAGGCCCGCTAGTGCTGGTTGAGACCAAGAAAGACTTGGCCCAGATCAAGCTGCCTTTCGAGGCCTGATCCCAGCTCGACCCGCGACGAGCCGGCGCCGCGCCAGCCCGTCCCCAACGCCGCCCTGGCTGAATCGCCGGGCGGCGTTTTCTTTTGGACAAAGGCCAAGAGGAATGCTGCGCTCCGCACGGTGGCTCTCACAGCCCCCCTTGGCGGGGCTTCGTACATTCACCGGCCAGAAGGCCCCGCCCTGTGCGCTACAGTGCGCCCTTCCCTATTTCACAAGGCCCCGCATCACCCTCTGATCGGGATCGATCAATGGCCCGCGGCCAACCGCTGCGGGCGCTTTTTTCCCATCCTTCGCCTGGAACGACCCTCATGACCCACAAGGCCACGCCCGCGCTGCCTCAAATGCCGCCACAAATTCCCTACATCATCGGCAACGAGGGCTGCGAGCGCTTCAGCTTCTACGGCATGCGCAACATCCTGACGGTGTTCCTGATGAGCAGCTTGCTGCTGTCCATCCCAGAGCCGTTGCGCAAAGGCGAAGCCAAGGATGTATTCCATACCTTCGTGATCGGGGTGTACTTCTTTCCGCTGCTAGGCGGCTGGTTGTCGGACCGCTTCTTCGGCAAGTACAACACCATTTTCTGGCTCAGCTTGGTGTACTGCGCCGGGCACGCCTGCCTGGCGCTGTTTGAAGACAATCTGCGGGGTTTCTATTTCGGCCTATTTCTGATTGCCCTGGGCTCAGGCGGC
The DNA here is from genome assembly GCF_028595305.1 of Roseateles koreensis. Taxonomy (GTDB): domain Bacteria; phylum Pseudomonadota; class Gammaproteobacteria; order Burkholderiales; family Burkholderiaceae_C; genus Paucibacter_A; species Paucibacter_A koreensis. The sequence continues at coordinate 170,613 of NZ_JAQQXS010000002.1, forward strand.
ATCAAGCCGCTGGTCAGCGCCTTTGTGGGCGATCAATTCGACAAGAACAACCGGTCGCTCGCGCAGAAGGTGTTCGACGGCTTCTACTGGATCATCAACTTCGGCAGCTTCTTCGCCTCGCTGCTGATGCCCCTATTCCTCAAGCAATTCGGCGGCAGCGTGGCCTTCGGCATTCCCGGTGTGTTCATGTTCATCGCCACCCTGGTGTTCTGGTCAGGGCGCAAAAAATATGTGCACGTCGCGCCAACGGCTGGGCAAGACCCCAACAGCTTTCTCAAGGTCATTCGCACCGCCTTGAGCGCCCCTGGCGCAGGCCGCCACGGCCTCTGGCTGGCCTTGACGGGTGCGGCGCTGGCTGTGTTCAGCCTGACGCAATACACCGCTCTGGGCATCGTGCCAGCACTGTGCTGCGCCTTGGTGCTGGTGATGGGCTTCGGCGGTGCGGGCGCCTGGTTGCAGTTGGACCGCGCCACAGCGAAACATGGCGCCGAAGCCGTTGCGGGCGTGCGCACCGTCTTGCGCCTGCTGGTGCTGTTCGCGTTGGTCACCCCCTTCTGGTCGCTGTTCGACCAGAAGGCCTCCACCTGGGTCCTGCAAGCCGACCAAATGAGCAAGCCGGGGTGGTTTCAATCGTCCATGATGCAGGCCCTGAACCCGCTGCTGGTGATGGCGCTGATCCCCTTTAACAACCTGGTGCTCTATCCCTTGCTGGGCCGCCTGGGGCTGCGCATCACCGCCTTGCGGCGCATGGGCGCCGGCATCGCCTTTGCCGGCGTGGCCTTCTTCGTGGTGGCAGGCTTTCAGCTGTGGCTGGACTCGGCGCACAGTGTCAGCATCGTCTGGCAGATCCTGCCCTACGCCTTGCTCACCTTTGGCGAAGTGTTGGTCTCGGCCACTGGGCTGGAGTTCGCCTACAGCCAAGCGCCACTGGCCATGAAGGGCGTGATTACCAGTTTCTGGAATCTCTCGGTAACCGTTGGCAATCTGTGGGTGCTACTGTCCAACGCCAGCGTCAAGGGCCCCACCCTCACCGCCTACATCCAGAGGACCGGCACCAGCGTCACGGCCTTCCAAATGTTCTTCTTCGCAGGCTTCGCCCTGTTGGCCGCCTTGCTGTTCGCGCTGTATGCGCGAGGCTACGAGATGCAGGACAACTATCGCAATTGAGTGGCTGCGCGTGATGAGAGCGCGCGCATTTTATGAAGCAGGCGTCAGATGCCCTAGCCTCCCGGCGAGGGGCTCAAGCCAAGCGTTCAACCGCCGCCAGATAGCGCGCATTGCGCATCAATTCGTCCCAGGTCAGCGGCACGGTTTGGGGTAGCAAGTCGAGGCGGCGCGATTCGCTGTCGGGTTCGGGTGTCCAGCGGCCATCCAACTCGGCGGCAGCCAAGCCAGCGAGCAACTCGTCAATCGCAGCACCGCCGTCCACGGCCGACTGATTGCACAACAGCACCAAGTCGCAACCGGCCTGCAAGGCAGCAAGGGCCGCCTCGGTATAGCCAATCGCCCTACCCTCCAACACGCGGGCACCGGCCATGCCTAAGTCGTCGCTGAAGATGGCGCCGCCGAAGCCCAGCTTGTCACGCAAGATTTCTTGCAACCAACGGGCGCTGAAGCCGGCCGGGCGGCTGTCTACCTTGGGGTAGATCACATGGGCGGGCATCACGGCAGACAGGCTCAGGCTCAACCACTCAAAGGGTTTGGCGTCAGCCGCCAAAATGGCTTTCAGACTGCGCTTGTCTACCGGCACGTCCACGTGGCTGTCGGCCTTCACAAAGCCATGGCCCGGGAAGTGCTTGCCGCAACTGCTCATGCCGGCCAGCAGCAGGCCTTGCATCAGGCTCTTGGCCAGCAGGCTGACAACACGCGGGTCGCTGTGGAAGGCGCGCTCGCCGATGATGCTGGTGTTGCCCACGTCCAAATCAAGCACCGGCGTAAAGCTGAAGTCCACGCCGCAGGCCCGCAGCTCTGCCGCGAGCACAAACCCGCTGGCCGTTGCGGCCTCGGTGGCACGCATCGCGTCTTGCATCCATAACTCGCCAAGTGAGCGCATGGCGGGCAGATGAGTAAAGCCATCGGTGCGGAAGCGCTGCACGCGGCCGCCTTCGTGGTCTACGGCGATGAGAATGTCAGGACGCAAGGCCTTGATGCTGGAGGTCAAAGCCACCAGTTGGGCCCGGCTCTCGAAATTGCGCGCAAACAGAATCAGGCCGCCAACCAGGGGGTGACTCAGGCGTTGAGCCTCCGCCGCGGTCAGGCTCAGGCCAGCAACATCCAGCACAACGGGAGCATGGTGTTTATCGAGCATCTTCAATCCTTGGTTTCCACCACCACAAAGGCGGCTGCATAGTCGATTTCATCGCTCACGCTGACATGGGCCCTCAGCCCCTTGGCTTCAAACCAGAGTGCTAACTCGCCATGTAAGCGGATCTCGGGCTTGCCGCTGACCGCTTTGACGATCTCGCAATCCCGCCAGGTCATGGGCATGCGCATGCCCATCCCAATCGCCTTGGAAAAGGCCTCCTTGGCTGAAAAGCGGGTGGCCAGATAACTCACACCCCGCTCAGCCACTCGGGCACTGCGCTCACGAAACACAGCCAACTCATGTGGACCCAACACCTTCTCGGCAAAGCGTTCACCCCGCCGTACCAGGGTATCGCGGATACGGCGGATGTCGCAGATGTCGGTACCGATGCCGTAGATCATGATGCTATTTCCAGCGCAGGCCACCCCAGCACTTCATTGCGATGACGCTGGCCGTCCAACTCAAACCAGCACTCGCCCCAGGCTTGCCCGCCCTCACGGCGATAAAAACGCAAGGCACCCGTATTGCCCTCCCAGGCGCTGAGCCAAAGGGCGCGCTCGGGCCATGTTTGCCGAGCTTGACGCAGCAGGCGGGTGCCCAGGCCATGGCCCACACACGGTGGCGCGATGTAGAGGCGCTGCAACTCCACGGCAGACTCTTCACCCAAGGGCAGGTCCACCGGGCATTCAGTCGCCTCGCTGAGCTGTGCCCAACCCTGCAATATCTCACTCTGCTCCACGACCCAATGGCGGCCTAGATCCAACGCGCGACGCAAGGCCTGCTCGTCAAATGCATCGCGCAAGTAGGACGCAATGGCCTCGCTAACACCTTGGCCAGCATAGCTGTCCAGCCAGACCCAGCGCGCCAGCGCGGCGATGCGGGCGGCGTCCGCAGGCCGGCCGGGACGCATCTGCGGGGCGGCCATGCCCATCAGGCGTAGGCCTTTTGAATGCAACGCTGGTACTCGCGCACCGTCTCGGTATAGCCCAGTTCCAGGGCGTCTGCGATCAGAGCGTGGCCGATGGACACTTCTTGAACGCCGGGCACGGCGCGCAGAAAGTCGGCGAGGTTGTCGCGGTTCAAGTCATGGCCGGCGTTCACGCCCAGGCCCACGGCCAATGCCGCCTGGGCGGTGCGGGTAAAGCCTGCCAGCACCTCGGCTTGGCGTGCGGTGCCATGTGTGCTGGCGTAGGTTTCGGTGTAAAGCTCAACCCGATCGGCGCCCAGCTCGGCCACATAGGCCATGGCCTCGGGCGTAGGGTCCATGAACAGGCTGACACGTACGCCCAGGGCCTGGGCTTCGGCCACCAGGGGCTTCAGGCGCGCCATATCGGCGGGAAACTGCCAGCCGTGGTCGGAGGTGAATTGGTCCTCGCTGTCAGGCACAAAGGTCACTTGATGGGGGCGCAGCTCGCGCACATAGTCCATCAGGTTCTGGGTCGGATTGCCTTCGATGTTGTATTCCACCTGGGGCCAGTCGCGGCGCAGCAGCTCGGCCAAGTCATGCACGTCCTGCGTGCGCACATGGCGGGCGTCCGGCCGCGGGTGCACGGTGATGCCTTGTGCGCCGGCCAGCAAGCAGGCTTCGGCCGCACGCAACACGCTGGGAATGCCCAAATGCCGGGTATTGCGCAGCAAGGCCACCTTGTTGACGTTGACCGACAAGGCACAGCGGCCGCCGGCAGCATGGTGGGCGTTGGACTCGGGCGCGATCAAGGGATTCATGAACGGGTCTCTCTTCTTCTCGTCATTCAATCAATGAGTTTTTGCACGTCCACCATCACCTGGCGGGTGCGCAAGGGCTTTTGCCCCAGATGATAGTGAAGCAGACCGCGCAGGGCGGAGCGCAAGGGCGGCAGGCTCGCCGCACAGGCGTATTGCAACGCGGCGCTGCTGCCGTGTAGCAAGGCCGCTTGCAGCTGGATCAGGCTGGCGCCGCTGAAGGCCGCGGCCTCGCCGGTATGGGGCAACACGCCGGCCTCGGCGCTGAGCATATAAAACCTGGCCTCATCCACGGGTGCCTGGGTGATGGTGGACAGGCTCAGGTCGGGCAGCAACCCCATTTCCAGCAACAGTCGCAATTCAAAGGCGCGCAGCGCTGCCTGCGAAGCGGCGTCCTCCTTGGCGTGCAACTGCGGCAGGGTGTCGGCGTAGGCATCGAAAAGCTGGGGATGAGCATCCTGCCGGACCAGCAACTTGAGCAGCAACTCATTGAGGTAATAACCCGAAAACAGCGCGGCACCTACCGGCATTGTCATGCCCCCGGCCCATTCAGCGCCGCGCAGGGTAAGCACCTCGGCACTGCCGCCGTCTGCTGTCTTGCCCGGCTTGGACAAGGTCACCTGAATGCGTTGAAACGGCAACAACACCGCACGCAATTGAGAGTATGGCCGCTTGGCGCCCTTGGCCACCACGGCAATACGGCCCTGCTCACGGGTGAACAAATCCAGCACCAGACTGGTTTCGCTCCAGTTGTACTGATGCAGAACAAAGGCTTGCTGAACGGCCGGTGGGCGCGCGACGCGGGCCATCAAAGCACTGGCGAGAGCTTAGAACACAAGTTATTACTCGTAGCCGTAGGTGCGCAGATGCTCTTCCGTGTCCGCCCAACCCGACCGCACCTTGACCCATAACTCCAGGAATACACGGCCATCCATCAGATGCTCCAACTCCTGGCGCGCTTCGGAGCCGATACGCTTCAGGCGCTCGCCGCCCTGGCCGATGATCATGCCCTTGTGGGCATCACGCTCGACAACGATGGAGGCGGAGATGCGGCGCAACTCGCCCTCATCTTCCCATTTGTCAATGACCACCGTGGAGGTGTAGGGCAGCTCGTCGCCCGTCAGGCGGAAAAGCTTTTCGCGAATGATTTCACTGGCCAGGAATTTCTCGGAGCGATCGGTCAGCGCATCTTCTTCGTAGAACCAGCCCTGCTCAGGCAGATAAGGCTTGAGAATCTTGAACAGACGAGCTACATCGGCCTCTTTCTTGGCCGACAAAGGCACAAACTCGGCGAAGTTGCGACGCTCTTGCATGCTCTTGAGCCAGGGGGCGAGCTCAGCGCGGCGCTGCACGGCGTCCAGCTTGTTGGCAATCATGACCACTGGCTTGTCTTCGGGCAGCAGGGACAGCACCTTGGCGTCGTCCAGGCCGAAACGTCCCGCTTCCAGCACAAACAGAACCAAATCCACATCGCCCAACACGCCATGCACCGTGCGGTTCAGGGTGCGATTGAGCGCGGCGTTATGTTTGGTCTGAAACCCAGGCGTATCGACGAAGACAAACTGCGCCTCGTCCACGGTGCGCACGCCGGTGATGCGGTGCCGGGTGGTCTGCGCCTTGTCCGAGGTGATGCTCACCTTTTGACCCACCAAGGCATTCAGCAAGGTGGATTTGCCCACATTGGGACGCCCGACAATGGCGATCAGACCGCAGCGTTGTGCCGGGCCCTCGCTGTCAGGGGCGGAGGAAGGCAGTGTGGTTTCGTTCATGGAGTGACAGCGCGAAGCTGTTCCTTAGTCGCGCAAACCGGAGCCCGGCTTGTCACGTGAGATCAATTCATCAAGCATACGCCGTGCCGCATCTTGTTCGGCCACGCGGCGCGAACGGCCTTCGCCCTTTTTGCTCAGGCTCAAGGACGGCACGGCACACTCCACCTCGAAGGTCTGCGCATGCGCCTGCCCCCGAGTTTCGGTGATGGTGTAGGTGGGCACCGCCAACCGGCGGGCTTGCAGCCATTCTTGCAGGGCGGTCTTGGCGTCTTTGCCCCACTGGTCGCCGCTGCTGCCAGCCTGACTGATGACGTCCGCCAGAAGCTTGCGCACCACCTCCAGCGCGGGCGCATAGCCGCCGTCAACAAAAGTGGCACCAATCAGGGCCTCCACCGCGTCAGCCAAGATGGAGGCACGTTGTGCGCCGCCACCCTTGGCCTCGCCGTCGGAGAGGCGCAGCACCCCAGGCAAATCCAGGGTGAGCGCCAGCCGATGCAGGCTGTCTTCGCGCACCATATGGGCGCGGATGCGTGTGAGATCGCCCTCGTCCGAGCCCGAAAAACGCTCATACAGCAGGCTGGACACCGCCAGACTCAGCACCGCATCACCCAGAAATTCAAGCCGCTCGTTGTGATCGACACTGAAACTGCGGTGCGTCAAGGCGCGGGTGAGCAACTCAGGCTTGCTGAATTGATGACCCAAGCGTTGTTGAAGCGTGGCGAGCGACGAAGTCATGTCAAATATGGTCACAAGGAAAAATCAGAGCACGGGTGTCGGGGCCAATCTCTCAGCGCGACCTGCCCTCGAATTTGATCAGCAGGTAAACCGGGCCAGCCAGAGGAATTTCTTTGTCATAGGCAAAGCTGATCAGCACCTTGTCATTCTCTTTGCTGATCTGCAAGTCTTGCGGGCCAATGCTGATGATCGAGTATTCAATCTGCTGGGCACGCGTAAAGGCCTCCCGCACCGCCGGAACGGTTGCCGGGTTCTCCGACGCAATGCGGCCAACGACGCGCTCCAGGGTGTAGTACTCCATCACGGCCGGAAACACCCGCGCCAGAACCACCCCGCCAAAGGCCAGCACCACGGCCCAGAACAACAAGCCCAGCAAGCTGACCCCCCGCTGCGAGCGGCCAATGCCGGTGAACTGCCGAGCTGTCGCTGCACGACCTTGCTGTGCCATGGTAGGGTCCTTGATGTTGATACTGCGCCTTTGATACACCCGTCTCAAACCGTTCTGTCGCTCAATTGAAAGAGCCGATGCGCTTGAGGCTGCCGAAATTCATCCAGACAAAAAAGGCCTTGCCGACAATGTTCTCGTCAGGCACAAAGCCCCAGAAGCGTGAATCGCGGGAATTGTCGCGGTTGTCGCCCAACATGTAGTAGTAGCCTGCGGGCACCTTGCAAGTCACGCCTTCAGGACTGTATTTGCAGTTGTCCTGGAAGGGGAATGCCGTGTCTGCGCGGAACATCGGATGACGCTGTGGGTCCACCAGCAACTTGTGCTCCTTGTCGCCCAGCTTCTCGGTGAACAAGGGCCGGTAGGACATGGAGCTTTCGTCGTAGAAATCGCCCTGAGGCTGAACCTCGGTGGGCTGACCGTTGATGTAGAGCTTCTGGTTCAGGTAGCTGATCTCGTCGCCGGGCACCGCCGCCACGCGCTTGATGAAATCCACACTCGGGTCTGGCGGGAAGCGAAACACCATGACATCGCCACGCTTGACCTCATTGTTAGCGATGATCTTCTTGTTGATCACCGGCAGGCGCACGCCATAGTGGAATTTATTGACCAGGATGAGGTCGCCCACCAGCAGCGTCGGCACCATGGAACCTGAGGGAATCTTGAAGGGTTCGAACAAGAAGGAGCGCAACAAAAAAACGATCAAGATCACCGGGAACAAGCCGGCGGTCCAGTCCATCCACCAAGGTTGGCGCAGGATTTGCTGACGTGCAACTTCGACGTCACCATCGACCCGGGCAATACCTTGTGCGGCCAAGGTCTGGCGGCGCTTGGCATCGTTTTCCAACAATTCAGCCGCCGCCTTGGCCCGCGCCGGCGCGAAATGGAAACGCTCGGCCAGCCAGTAACTCAGCGTGACCACCGTCAAGATGAAGAGTAGAAGCGCGAAGTTGCCACTCCAGTAGCCGGTATACCAGCCGCCCAGGTAAGCCGCGAGGGCTGCGTAGAAAATTCCGGTCAGTGCGCTCATCAATCGTAGGGGTCCGGGTTGATTAATCTTCGACTTGCAAAATGGCCAGGAAGGCTTCTTGCGGCACCTCGACGGAGCCCACTTGCTTCATGCGCTTCTTGCCGGCCTTCTGCTTTTCAAGCAACTTGCGCTTGCGCGTGATGTCGCCACCGTAGCATTTTGCCAGCACGTTCTTGCGCAGCGCCTTGATGTTCTCGCGGGCAATGATGTTGGAGCCAATCGCCGCCTGAATCACCACGTCGTACATCTGGCGCGGGATGTGCTCGCGCATCTTGGCAGCCACGCCGCGGCCGCGGAACTGGCTCTGCTGGCGGTGCACGATCAACGACAAAGCATCGACCCGGTCGCCGTTGATCAAGATATCGACCTTCACCACGTCAGAGGCGCGGTACTCCTTGAACTCATAGTCCATGGAGGCATAACCGCGCGAGACGCTCTTGAGTTTGTCGAAGAAGTCCAGCACGATTTCGGCCAGCGGCATCTCATAGGTCAGCATGACCTGGCGGCCGTGGTAAGCCATATTGATCTGGTTGCCGCGCTTCTGATTGGCCAGGGTCATGACCGGACCCACATAGTCTTGCGGCATGTACAGATGCACGGTCACGATGGGCTCGCGAATTTCCTGCATCTGGCCCAGCTCGGGCATCTTAGAGGGGTTCTCAACCTCGATCACCGTGCCGTCGTTCAGCAAGACCTCGTAGACCACGCTGGGTGCCGTCGTGATGAGGTCTTGATCGAACTCGCGCTCCAGCCGCTCTTGCACAATTTCCATGTGCAAGAGGCCCAAAAAGCCGCAACGGAAGCCAAAGCCCAGCGCCTGCGACACCTCGGGCTCATAGCGCAGCGAGGAGTCGTTGAGCTTGAGCTTTTCCAACGCGTCGCGCAGTTGGTCGTACTCGCTGGCCTCGGTCGGGTACAGGCCAGCAAAAACCTGGGGTTGAATTTCCTTGAAACCGGGCAAGGCCTCCAGCGCCGGGCCCAGGTTGTTGGGCAACTTCTTTTCGAGCGTGATGGTGTCGCCGACCTTGGCGGCCTGCAACTCCTTGATGCCGGCGATGATGAAGCCCACCTCGCCTGCGTTGAGCTGATCACGCTTCTCGGACTTGGGCGCGAACACACCCAGATGCTCGGCCGGGTAGATCGCGTTGGAGGCCATCATGCGGATGCGCTCGCCCTTTTTGAGGGTGCCGTCCACCACACGCACCAGCATCACCACGCCCACATAGGCGTCGTACCAGCTGTCGATGATCATGGCGCGCAGCGGCGCATCGACCACACCTTGGGGCGGGGGCATGCGCTCAATCACGGCCTCGATGATTTCGTCGATGCCCATGCCGGTCTTGGCGCTGCACGGGATGGCGTTGGTGGCATCGATGCCGATCACGTCCTCGATCTCTGCCTTGGCGTTGTCGGGGTCGGCACTGGGCAAGTCCATCTTGTTCAGCACCGGCACCACTTCCACGCCCAAGTCGAGCGCGGTGTAGCAGTTGGCCACGGTCTGCGCCTCCACACCCTGGCTGGCATCCACCACCAGCAGCGCACCCTCGCAGGCCGACAGCGAGCGGCTGACTTCATAAGAGAAGTCTACGTGCCCGGGCGTGTCGATCAGGTTGAGGTTGTAGGTCTTGCCGTCTTTGGCCGTGTACTGCAGGGACGCGGTCTGGGCCTTGATGGTGATGCCGCGCTCGCGCTCGATGTCCATCGAGTCCAGCACCTGCGCTTCCATCTCACGGTCCGACAGACCGCCACAGCGTTGAATGATGCGGTCCGCCAGCGTGCTCTTGCCGTGGTCGATGTGGGCGATGATGGAGAAATTGCGGATGTGATTCATGGACTCAAACGCGGTCTGAGCGACCGTAGACTTCAACGGCGAAACCGTTGCAGGAAAGGCTCATATCGCGCAGCGATGTGAAGGCCCGACAGGGCGGCGCCGAACATAAAAAAAAGGCACGTCGAAACGGTGACGCGCCTTCCAACAAAACGTATGGCAACTGCTTGTTGGGCTTCCATTGTAGCGAAAAGCCCCGTTCTGGAAACCGCGCTGGCAGGGGATTCCCGGTCGTTGCGGCTCGCCAACAGCAAAGTTATCAACAACTTACTCACAATCGAATGAGAGCAACTTGTGAATAAGTTCAAGCTTGAAGCCCATGGGCGCAGCCGCCCCTCTTTTGCATTGCGTCAGCCATGCAAAGAGTGCACACAAGGATTGAATTCTATCTGATAGCGCCAAGAATCCCGCATTTTGAACACGAAGTCAGTGTCTGCACACGTGAGATTTATGCGCAGTTCAGCCTTTTCGAGCCACCACTCCAATCCGTCAGCGCCCTCAAGCAGGGCGCCGGATTTTTCACGATGAGGAAAGACCCGCCGCGCAAGTCCCCCATCGCTCGGCTCTGTCAGCGGCCTTTTTCACACAACCGAGCGCCGGACCGAGCCCCCCGAACCACGCAATGCAGCACCTCAGCGCACGGGGTGCAACAGCACAAAGCTCACCACGTCGTCGCGCCGCACCACCAGATTGATGACCTTGGCTTTTTCCGATTTAGCCAGTTGCGCCTGGAATTGCTTGATGCTGCCGATTTCAACGTTATCCACCGACAAGATCAGATCCCCTTCACGCAAGCCGGCACGGGCCGCAGGCCCCGTCACCGTGTCCACGCGAACGCCAGCACGCAGCTTCAGTTCTTTCTTTTGCGCCTCAGTCAGTTCCGACACCTGCAGGCCCAAAGCCGCCGAGGTGGTGGGCGCCGTCTTGGTTTCGGCATCTGCGGCACGTGCTTGCTTGTCGCTGGGCATTTCCGCAATCACAACGCTCAAGTCTTTGTATGCACCGCGGCGGAAAACTTGCACCGCCGCCTTGGACCCCGGCTTGAGGGCCGCGACAACCCGGCGCAGGTCGCTGGCCTTCTCGATCACCTTGCCGTCGAACTTGGTGATGACGTCACCGCCCTCAATGCCCGCCTTTTCCGCGGCACCGCCTGCCGTCACGCTGCGAATCACTGCACCCGTGGGCTTGCCCAAGCCGATGGATTCGGCCACCTCTTTGCTCAGGTCGTCAGGCGCAACGCCAATGAAACCCCGCACCACTTTGCCGTTAGCACGCAGTTGATCAGAGACCCGAATGGCCTCATCAATCGGGATGGCGAAGGAGATGCCCATGAAGCCGCCCGACTGGCTATAGATTTGCGAGTTGATACCCACCACCTCGCCGCGCATATTCAGCAAAGGGCCGCCGGAATTGCCGGGATTGATCGCCACATCGGTCTGAATGAAGGGCAAAAAATCGCCCGTGTCGCGCGCCTTGGCGCTAACGATGCCGGCGGTGACGCTGTTATCGAAGCCAAAGGGCGAGCCGATGGCCATCACCCACTCGCCGACTTTCAAACGGCTGACGTCGCCGATTTTCACGGCCGGCAAACCCGTTGCATCAATCTTGAGCACTGCAACGTCCGTGCGCACATCCGCGCCGATCAGCTTGGCCTTGAACTCACGCTTGTCCGTCAACGTGACGTAGACTTCGTCGGCACCGTTCACCACGTGGGCATTGGTCATCACATAGCCGTCGCCGCTCAAGACAAAGCCTGAGCCGATGCCACGCCGCTGCGGCAGGTCTTCATCGTTGCCACCACGGGGGGTGTTGCGCCGTTGATTGGGCACGGGCAGACCAAAACGACGCAAAAATTCCTGCATCTGCTCATCCATCTCCGGCAAGCCCGCAGCGCTTTGCTTCAAGCGCTCAGAGGTTCGGATATTGACCACGGCTGGCCCCACCTTCTCCACCAATTCAGTGAAGTCCGGCAAGCCTTGCGGCTGCGCCAGCGCCGTTGCAGGCGCCAAGGCCAGATTCAAGGACAGCGAAAGCACCGAGGCCGACAAGAAAACGCGGCCCATCCGCGCGAGGCGCGGGACGGAGCAAGAAACAGGACGAGAAGCAATCAGGGAGGGCATCATCTTTGGACTCAGAGGCTCACAAGGGTTGCAAAAAAGACTTCACCGGAATGCGGAGAGACCGGGATACCGGGACTCCGTTCACGCGGAGTTTACCGAGGGTTCTTCTTGGTGGGCCGAGAACAGGGTCGCGCGCAAGGCACCCCACTGCGCGCCCTGCTGGGCTGCGCTCACAGGCACAAAGTGGTCGGGGCGCCACCAGCGGGCAGGCAGTGGCTGCAAACGCAGCAACATCCAGCGGTCCATATCCATCACCACGCTGACGCGCTGGGGCGAATCGGCGTCTTGATCAAGCCGCACTGAGCTGCGCCAAACCTGGCCATCCCACTGCAGCCGGCAAGCCTGCACCTTGGCCATGCGCCAGGCAAAACCCGCCGACGCGGGCAAAAGGAGGATCAAGCAGGGCCAGAGCGAGGCCTGATGCGCCACGCAAGCCACGCCGGCGCACAGGGCTGCCAGCGCGGCCAAAGCCGCAATCAAGCCCTGCAGCCGGGGCTGGGGATGGATGTCGATACGCAGGGCTGGGGAGCGCCTGCGTGTTGAGTTCAACGATGAGGCCTTGTGGGGCACTTCAGCGCGGGGCGATTCACCAGGCCTTGCCACACAAACCGCCGCTGCTGCGCCACAGATCAGATCTTCTTGAAGATCAGCGTGCCGTTGGTGCCGCCGAAACCGAAGTTGTTCTTCGCGGCGTATTCAATCTCCATCGGACGCGCTTCGTTGGCGCAGTAGTCCAGATCACATTCAGGATCTTGATTGAAGATGTTGATGGTTGGCGGGGCCACCTGGTTGTGAACCGCCAGCACCGTGAACACCGACTCGATGCCCCCTGCCCCGCCGAGCAAGTGCCCTGTCATGGACTTGGTGGAACTGATCACCAGGTTCTTGGCATGGTCGCCAAACGCCAGCTTGATGGCATTGGTTTCGTTCAGGTCGCCCAAAGGCGTTGAGGTGCCATGCGCATTCATGTAATGAATTTGATCGGCATTCAAGCCCGCGTTGCGCAGGGCGGCGCGCATTGAGCGCTTGGGGCCGTCCACGCTGGGCGCGGTCATGTGGTACGCATCGGCACCCATGCCAAAACCAACCAGCTCGGCATAAATTTTGGCGCCGCGCTTCTTGGCATGCTCGTACTCTTCGAGCACCATCACGCCACCGCCCTCACCCAGCACAAAACCATCGCGGTCTTTGTCCCAGGGGCGGGATGCGGTTTTGGGATCGTCGTTGCGCGTGGACAAGGCCCGCGCCGAAGCAAAGCCGCCGATGCCCAGCGGCGACACGGTGGATTCCGCGCCGCCGGCGATCATCACGTCGACGTCGCCGTATTCAATCAAACGCCCTGCCGCTCCGATGGAGTGCAGGCCGGTGGTGCACGCCGTCACGATGGACAGGTTCGGGCCTTGAAAGCCGAACTTGATCGAAACGTGGCCCGAGATCATGTTGATGATCGAGGCTGGCACGAAAAATGGGGAGATGCGGCGCGGCCCGCGCGCCACATATTCAGCATGGGTTTCTTCGATCAGCGGCAAGCCGCCAATGCCCGACCCGACCAGCACGCCAATGCGTTCGGCCTGCTCTTCGGTCAACTGATCGCCTGTCGGCAGACCGGCATCCCGCACCGCTTGAATGGAAGCCGCCAATCCGTAATGGATGAAGCGGTCCATCGTGCGGGCCTCTTTGCTGCTGATGTACTCGGCAATGTCAAAGCCCTTCACCTCACCAGCGAACTGGCAGGCAAAAGCTGAAGCATCAAAACGAGTGATGCGATCAATGCCGGATTGACCAGCCAGGATATTGGCCCAGCCCTCGGCCACCGTGTTACCCACGGGGCTGATCAGACCAAGTCCTGTGACGACAACGCGACGACGGCTCATGCGATAGGGGGATCAGTTGAACGAAGAACCCTGAGCCCGAAGGCTCAGGCAAGGCTTGAACTTAAGCCTTCTGGTGCTTGACAGCGTAGTCGATCGCCAGTTGAACGCTGGTGATCTTCTCGGCTTCTTCATCGGGGATTTCGATGCCGAACTCGTCTTCGAGTGCCATCACCAATTCCACGGTGTCGAGCGAGTCGGCGCCCAGATCGGCCACGAAGGCCTTTTCGTTGGTCACATCGGACTCAGGGACGCCGAGTTGCTCGGCGATGATTTTCTTGACACGTGCTTCGATATCGCTCATGGACTCCTCCGGGAGGGGTTTGCTAGGAACAGCCCGGGATTCTAAGGCCTCTAGGGTGAGTCCTCTAAGCAGAGGCGCAAATCACTCCAAAGATCCTTCACCGGCCGGGCAAATCCGGTGGGCGGCGGCGGTTGCCGACACCTCAATTCGAGTCAGTTCAACTCAAGTTCAATTCATATACATGCCGCCATTGACGTGCAGTTCACTGCCCGTAATGTAGGCGGCCTTGGGCGAAGCCAGAAATGCCACGGCCTCGGCAATCTCTCGCGCCTCACCCAAACGGCCAACCGGGATCTGCGCCAGCAGCGCCGTTTTTTGCGCTTCGGGCAAAACTTCCGTCATGTCGGTGGCAATGAAACCGGGCGCCACGCAGTTGACGGTGATGCCCCGACTGCCCAGTTCACGCGCCAGCGAACGCGTCATGCCGGCCACACCGGCTTTGGCCGCCGCGTAGTTGGCCTGGCCCGCGTTGCCGGAGGCGCCCACCACCGAGGTGATGTTGATGATGCGGCCATAACGCTGTTTCATCATGGTGCGCATCACGGCGCGGCTCATGCGGAAAACTGCCTTGAGATTGGTGTCCATCACCGCATCCCAATCGTCGTCCTTCATGCGCATGGACAGGGTGTCGCGGGTGATGCCAGCGTTGTTGACCAGGATCTGAAGGCCGCCATCGGTCTTGACGATCTCGTCGATCGCCAACTCCACAGCCGCCGCATCGTTCACGTTCAGGGCAATACCGCGGCCACCCAAAGGGGCCAGCGCTTCGCTGATCGACGCTGCGCCGGCTTCGGTGGTGGCGGTACCGATCACCACCAGGCCCTGCTCGGCCAGGGTGAGGGCGATGGCACGGCCAATGCCGCGGCTGGCGCCGGTGACCAGGGCAATCTGGCCCTTGAATTGCTGTTGTTCACTCATGGCTAGTCCTGTTCAGTCTTGTCTTGTGCCCATCAACCCAGCAGGGCACGTGCCTCGGCCAAGCTAGAGGGGTCAAAAATGGTGGCGCTGAGGAGTTCGCCATCAATGCGCTTGGCCATGCCGGCCAGCACCTTGCCGGGGCCGCATTCGATGATGTGGGTGAGGCCCTGGGCCTTCAAGGCTTGTACCACCTCCACCCAACGCACGGGGCCGAAAGCCTGACGGTACAAGGCTTCACGCAGGCCCGCAGCATCGGTCACGCTGGCGACGTCGATGTTGTTGATGACCGGGAATTGCAGCGGCGCAAAGGCCGTGTCGGCCAAGCGCAGCTTCAGACGCTCTGCCGCAGGTTTCATCAGGCTGGAATGAAACGGTGCTGACACCGGCAGCAACAGCGCGCGCTTGGCGCCGGCCGCCTTCAGCAACTCACAAGCCTTGTCCACCCCGGCCTTGCTGCCGGCGATCACGGTTTGTTTGGGATCGTTGAAGTTAACGGCCTCCACCGCCTCACCACTCGCCACAGCCGCCTGCGCGCAACCGTCGCGTACCGCCTGAGCTTCCAGGCCCAGAATGGCGGCCATGGCGCCCACACCCACCGGCACAGCCTCTTGCATGGCCTGTGCGCGGAAGCGCACCAGCGGCAAGGCATCGGCCAGCGTCAAGGCGCCAGCGGCCACCAGCGCGGTGTATTCGCCCAGCGAATGGCCAGCCGCAGCCGCCGGCATCAGGCCGGTTTCAGCAGTCCAGGCGCGGTAGCAGGCGATACCCGCCGTCAGCATCACCGGTTGGGTATTGGTGGTCAGGTCGAGTTGTTCTTTGGGGCCCGTCTTGATCAGGGCCGCCATGTCTTCACCCAGGGCTGCTGAAGCCTCGGCCAGCGTGCGGCTCACCTCGGGGTGATCACCCCAAGCGTCCAGCATGCCCACGGCCTGCGAGCCTTGGCCGGGAAAGACGAATGCGAATTTTGCAGTCATGGTCTTCTATGAATGAATAGGGGTTGGGAGGGCGTAGGCTTTCAATGCGGATGGATCGAGCAGATAGAGATCGGCCGATCAAAAATCCAACAACACAGCGCCCCAGGTGAAGCCACCGCCCACGCCTTCAAGCATGACCGTGTCGCCCGACTTGATGCGGCCGTCGCGCACCGCCAGGTCGAGCGCCAGCGGAATCGAGGCGGCGGAGGTGTTGCCGTGCTGATCAACGGTGACGATCAGCTTGTCCAGAGAGAGCTTCAGCTTCTTGCAGGTGCCGTGCATGATGCGCAGATTGGCCTGGTGCGGAATCAGCCAATCGATGTCAGCGTCCGAACGGCCAGACTTTTCGAGCACCGAACGTGCCACTTTGTCCAGTACACCCACCGCGAGCTTGAACACTGCCTGGCCGTCCATACGCAGCAAGGGGCTGCCCGTGACCTGCCCGCCCGACACACTGCCCGGCACGCACAATATGCCCGCATATTGGCCGTCAGCATGCAGCTCGGTCGCCAGAATGCCGGAGGTATCGCTGGCGCTCAGCACCACCGCGCCTGCGCCATCACCGAACAGCACGCAGGTGGTGCGGTCCTTGAAATCAAGAATGCGCGAAAACACTTCGGCGCCCACCACCAGGGCCTTGCGTGCCGAGCCGGTGCGGATCAACGCGTCCGCCACGGTCAGTGCGTACACAAAACCTGAACACACCGCCTGCACGTCAAACGCGGCACCACCGGCAATGCCCAGCTTATGCTGCAACAAGCAAGCGGTGGACGGAAACACCATGTCCGGCGTGGATGTGGCAACGATGACCAGATCGATATCGGCGGCGGTGATGCCCGCTGCCTCGATGGCGGCGCGGGCCGCTGGCAGCGCCAATTCGCTGGCCGTCACGCCGGCGTCAGCGAAATGACGTGCGCGGATGCCAGTGCGCTCGACAATCCAATCGTCCGAGGTCTCAATCCCGTCAGCCGCCAGTTGGTCGACCAAATCCTGATTGCTCAAGCGGCGCGGTGGCAGATAGCTGCCGGTACCGATGATGCGGGAATAACGGGAAGAATGCGGGTAAAGCGCTGCAGATGCAGGCTTGGAAGAACTATTCTGTTGCGAGGTCATGCAGCGTGAGCGACGCCAGTCGCCTGGTTTCCTGATGCGGCCGCCTCACCCTGAATCTGCTGCCCAGCCACCAAAGGCATGGCCTGCAGCGTTGCAATGATGCGGTCATGAACCCGGTCCAACAACCGGTTGCGGGCCGCATCATAAGCCCGGTTCAAGGCGTTTTCGAAGGCATAGGCATCGGCCGAACCATGGCTTTTGAACACCAAACCGCGCAATCCGAGCAATGCCGCGCCGTTGAAACGACGGTGATCCACCCGACCTTTGAAGCGCTTGAGCACGGGGATGGCGAGCATTGCTGCGGCCTTCGTCAGCCAATTGCGGCCAAACTCTTCGCGAATGATCGTAATGATCATGGTCGCCAAGCCCTCGGCAGTTTTCAGCGCAACGTTGCCAACGAAGCCGTCACAGACCACCAGATCGGTCGTGCCCTTGAAAATATCATTGCCTTCAACGTTGCCAAAAAAGTTCAATTGGCCCGCCGCATCGGCCTGGCGCAGCAATTCGCCCGCGCGTTTGATGGTCTCACTGCCCTTGATCGCTTCTTCACCGATATTAAGCAGCCCCACTCTGGGTTCAGTTTTGCCGTCAACAGCCTGCACCAAAGCGCTACCCATCACAGCAAACTGAAGCAGATGCTCCGCCGTGCAATCCACATTGGCGCCGAGGTCGAGCATGGTGGTGTAGGCCCCCAACTGATTGGGCATGACGGAGGCAATCGCCGGGCGATCGATGCCCTCCAGCGTCTTGAGCAGGTAGCGCGACACCGCCATCAAGGCGCCCGTATTGCCCGCCGAAACGCAGGCATCGGCCTTGGGCGGGGCATCACCCACCGCCTTCAGCTGGCTGATCGCCACCCGCATGGACGAATCCTTCTTGCGACGCAAGGCCACCTCGACCGGATCGTCCATGGTGACCACCTCGCTGGCGGGCACCACGCTGCAACGCGGCCACTGCGCCGCCTCAGCCAGCACCTCAGGCAAACCCACCAGCACCAGTTCAGCCTGCGGATGCTTGGCCAGAAACGCCTGGCAGGCCGGCAAGGTGACCGAAGGGCCGTGATCGCCCCCCATGCAATCCACCGCGAGACGAACCACGGCCAGGGGCTGCAGTTGCGAGCCCTCGGGCCGGACGGAATTGCTGCTTGCTAATTCAGGTGACATCAGATCAGGGCAGGTTGGACCGTGAGGGAAGAATTCCCAACGGCAGAAACACAAAAACCCGGCACTGCATCAAGGCACAGGCCGGGGTTTCGTGAGAACGCCAGAAAAGCTTGGCTCAATCATCGCCGGGTTTGAAACCCCGCGAACGAGCACAAGACCAATCGATGATTAAGCGTCAGCCTTGGTCTTCAGGACCTTGCGGCCACGGTAGAAGCCGGTGGGGCTGATGTGGTGACGCAAATGCACTTCACCAGTGGTCGGCTCGATGGCAGTACCCGGGGTAACCAGGGCATTGTGCGAACGGTGCATGCCACGCTTGGAAGGCGACTTCTTGTTTTGTTGAACGGCCATGAAATTCTCCTAAGGATCCGGTGATTGAGACTGAGGCTGCGGCAGATCTGGAGCCAGATCAATGCCCAAACCCCGACTCACACCCCGGACGCCGCAATTGCTGTGCACGAGACTCATGCGCACCATGCGCGAAGCCGCCTTCAAACACTGCAAATTCGCCGCTGAACCACAGAGCCCAAACAGTGAGTGTATTTACTCCACTGATGAGCACTGCGCACGCCGCGCACTTGCCGCATTCATGCCTGCTTTTGACTCTCGAACCGGGGAAAGCCCGTGATTGTAGCATGAGCCATCAAGAGACTCAAGCCAAGGGCCGGCACCGCAAGCTCAGCCCTTGTCTTTTTTCAGCGCCGCCAAGGCCGCGAATGGGTTCGGGCGCTCGTCCTCAGAAGCCTCCTCCAACGTCACGACGCTGGCCGGTGGCAGCAAGGGTTGGGGGCATTCTTCATGGCGCGGCACCAGGGGCAAGGACAAAAGCAACTCGTCCTCCACCAACTCCAAAGTATCCAGGCTGCGGGACAGCACCAACACGTCGTCGTCGCTCTCTGCGTCCAGCTCAGCCGCCTCAGACTCGGTGCGCGCAAAACGGTACCAGCGCGACATGGACAAATGCTCCCGCACCGGCTGCAAGCAGCGCTGGCAGGTGAGGCTGACTTGCGCCGAAGCCTCCAGCGACACCCAGACTTGCGCCTCACTGCCACGGGGTTCACGCCGCTCGCCCGTCAAGGTCCATTGAACGGGGGGCCAAGTCGAGGCCGGCGCCTCGGGGGCGGCAAACTCAGCCACTCGCTCAAATTCAAGCGCCGGCCATTCGCCACTCAGGGTTGCGCCTTCACGGGCAAAAGCTGCCACGTCGAGTTTGCGCGCTAGGAATGCATGTTCTTTCATGGGCTCAAGTGTAGGGCGAGCGCACTCGATGCGAAAATCGCCCGATGCATGATGACGCCCCCTCCCCCTCCAACGCCTCAACGGTACGCCCGCTGATTCTCGGCTCCACCTCACGCTACCGGCGTGAACTGTTGCAGCGCCTGGGCCTGCCTTTCGAGGTCTGCGCTCCTGACGTGGATGAAAGCCCTTTGCCTGGCGAAACACCCGCCGCATTGGCCGCCCGGCTCGCCTTGGCCAAGGCCTGGGCGGTGGCCCGACAACACCCTGAGGCGCTGGTGATCGGCTCCGATCAGGTAGCCGATCTTGAGGGCGAACCCATCGGCAAGCCTGGCACCCACGAGCGCGCACGCGAGCAGCTCCGCCGCATGAGCGGCAAGACGGTGGTGTTTCAAACCGCAGTTGCCGTGGTTTGCGCCGCCAACAACTTCGCCCGGCAAGACCTGGCCCCGGTGCGCGTGCAGTTCCGCACCTTGTCTGCCGCTGAAATAGAAAATTACCTGCTCGCCGAGCAACCCTACGACTGTGCCGGCAGCGCCAAGTCCGAGGGCCTGGGCATCAGCCTGCTGGCAGCCATCCACTCCGACGACCCCACCGCCTTGATCGGCCTGCCATTGATCCGCACCTGTGAGCTGCTGCGCGCCGGTGGCCTTGACCCTCTACTGAAACCAGCCGCCCAGGCCGGAGCCACCGCATGAAAAAAGGCCGCCTCTACCTGATCCCCAACACCTTGGACTTCGGCGTCGAAGGCGCTGCTGTCGACCTGCAAACCGTGCTGCCACTGCACGTGATTCAAACCGCCGCACGCTTGAACTATTGGGCAGCCGAAAGCGCCAAGACCACCCGTTTCTTTCTCAAGCGCGTGGACGCCATCTGCCCGCTGGAGCAACCCCTGCAAACGCTGAACATCACTGAGCTGCCCCGCCCACCCAAGGGCCGGGCCGCCGACCTGGTCAACCAGAACCAGGCCTGGAACGCCCTGCTGGCCCCGGCACTGGCAGGGCACGACATGGGGTTGATCTCTGAAGCCGGCCTGCCTGCGGTAGCCGACCCGGGCGCCTTACTGGTGGCCGCCGCTCACGCCGCTGATGTCGAGGTGCTGCCACTGAGCGGCCCCAGCGCCTTGTTGATGGCCTTGTCGGCCAGCGGGTTGAATGGCCAAAGCTTTGCATTTGTCGGTTACTTGCCAGTCGAAGCCCCCGCCCGCAGCGCGCGCATCCGCGAGCTCGAAGCCTTGTCGGCCCGCCAGCAACAAACCCAGCTGATGATCGAAACACCCTACCGCAACTCGGCCCTGCTGCACGCATTGCTGAGCAGCTTGAAGCCACAGACGCGGCTCTCCATCAGCTGCGGCCTGAGCCTTGAGCAAGGCTGGACACGCAGCGCCACGGTGGCCGAATGGCGCAGTTCAGGCGAATCCATGCCCGACAAGATTCCGGCGGTGTTTGCACTGCTGGCGTGACGGAACAAACAAAAAGCGAAAGGGCCGGCCAAGCTGCCAGCCCCTCTCTTTCTCAAACGCCGTCGCTAAGCACTGCTCAGCGACTCTGAGGCATCGCCTCAAGAAGCCAAGTGCCGATCAGGACTCAGCAGGCGCAGGCTGCTTGGCGCCAAACAAGGCTGCCACTTTGCGTTTGGGCTTGATGTTGGACGACAAGCCGCGCGGCGCGGCTGCTGCGGTGCTGCCCTTGTCCCAGGCGGGCAACTCGGTGCTGGCACTGGCCTCGTAAGGCTTGTCAAAAAACGCATCGCGTGCAGGCCGGTGAGTGGGGCGCGGCGCGGGCGCGGAAGCCGCCGGCGCGGCATAACTGCCCTCACCCTCACGCGAAGCGCGGCTGCTGCGATCGCCACGATCAGCGCGCTCCCCATAACGTTCACTGCGACGCGGGCGCTCGTCATCCAACTCGATAGCTTGCAAATCGATGGTGCGTTTAAGCAGTTTTTCGATATCGCCGACCAAACGTGCATCCGAGCGTGTGACCAAGGTCACCGCGATGCCAGAGGCGCCAGCGCGGCCGGTGCGGCCGATGCGGTGCACATAATCTTCCGCGTTGAAGGGCACGTCGAAGTTGAACACCGCAGGCAAGTCGGCAATGTCCAGGCCGCGAGCAGCCACATCGGTGGCCACCAGCAAATCAACCTCACCGCGCTTGAAAGCTTCCAGCGACTTCAAACGCTCGTCTTGCGACTTGTCGCCGTGCAGCGCGGCAGTTCTCAAACCATCACGCTCGAAAGAACGCGCCAGACGCGCCGCGCCCAGCTTGGAGTTCACAAACACGATGGACTGCGTGATGCTGCGGTCCTTCAGCACCTTGCGTACAACGCCGCGCTTGTCGTCGTCTTCCACGCTGTAGAAAATCTGCTCGACATTGGTGGCTGTGGCATTGGGCCGCGCCACTTCCACCAGAATCGGCTCTTGCAAATAACTTTGCGAGAGGCGTTTGATTTCCGGCGAGAAGGTGGCCGAGAACAGCAAGGTCTGCCGCGTCTTGGGCAGGTAGCTCAGGATGCGCTGCAAATCGGGCAGGAAGCCGATGTCCAGCATGCGGTCCGCCTCGTCCAGCACCACGTACTCAACCTGATTGAGCACGCAGTTCTTGGCTTCAATGTGGTCCAGCAAGCGTCCGGGCGTGGCAATCAAGACCTCGACGCCCCCCTTGAGCACCAGGGTTTGCGGCTTCATGTCGATGCCGCCGAACACGCAGGTCACCCGCAGATTCGTGTGCTTGGCGTAGGCCTTGATGTTGTTGGCCACTTGGTCGGCCAACTCACGGGTAGGCGCCAAAACCAGCGCACGCACAGGATGGCGCGCGGGTGAGGCGCTGGCATTTTCATGCTTGAGCATGCGCTGTAACAGCGGGATGGAAAACGCGGCCGTTTTGCCCGTACCGGTCTGGGCTGCGCCCATGACATCGCGCCCCTCCAACACAATAGGAATGGCCTTGGCCTGGATGGGCGTCATCATCGCGTAGCCTGAGTCGGCGACAGCGCGGAGCAGCTTGGCGTCAAGCGGCAGAGTGTCGAAGCGCGCGGGTGCGGCTTCCATGTGTTGGGTTTCGGTCATCCCGAGATTATCCGCTATGTCCGAAAGTCCTCGGGTTTGCCCGGATTTGGCCGCATGCGAACGGCGCTGCTACGCCGACTGACGCCCCCGCGCATACGCATCCAACGCGGCGTCTTGAAACGCACAATGCGCCAGTACAAGCCCACATACAGGGCACCAAACACCACCATGCACGCCATCAGCATCGGGCTTGAATCCCAGAACAACAGCGCCGGGATGAGCGAGGTCAGGCACAACGTCCACAAATATGGCGCCGTCATGGAGTTGCGCCGGGTCATGGCGCGGGCGTCACGGGCGCCCACCGCCCAACGCATCAAACGACGGTAAATCAAGGAGTGCAGGTGAATGCCGTCGGGCAAACCCGGTGGTGTGGCACGAATGAACCGCCGCCGGTAAATCGAGAACAAGGTTTCGAACACCGGGTAAATGCACACCATCAAAGGAAACAGCGGCGACACCTGAGGGTGACGCGCAATCAGCAAAATGCCGATTTCGGCCAAGAAAAAGCCAATGAAATACGCTCCGCCATCGCCGAGAAAGATCAGGCCCGCCGGAAAGTTCCAGACAAAAAATCCCAGCACCGCGCCCACGCCCGCCAGGGCCCACAGGGCCAACTCCGCATCACCCACTTGGTAGGCTACATACGCAAACACCAACAACATCAGGGTCACGCACATGGCAGACAGGCCATTAAAACCGTCAATGATGTTCACCGAGTTCGCCACGCCTGCCACCGTGAACACGGTGGCGGCCAAGGCGCCCAAGGGCATGCCCACCAACCAATCCAGGCCCCAAATGTCAGTGCGGGTAATTTTTCCGTCCAAGATGTAAAAAGCCAACGCTGCTGACACCATGGTGGCCAGCAAACGCTTGCCCGGGGAAACTTTTTTGGTCAGGTCTTCAGTCAAACCTGCGGCAAAAGCCGGCAGCCCGCACAGCAGCAGCAAGCCCCCCAACTGGGCACTGACCAAGCCTTGCTGATACGCCAGGACCACACCGGCCAATAAACCCACAAAAAGGCCCACCCCCCCTATGCGAGGCACCGGCTTGATATGAAATTTTTGCGGGCCAGAGAGATCCCCGTCCGCCGACAAATGGCCTTCACCTCGGGTGAAATGGATCACCAGCAAAGTCACCACGGCGGCAACAAAAAATGGCACGAAAAAATAGGTCATGGGCGCAGTGTATCCATCACGCCCAAGGGTTCCTACTGATCCCCCACCCGCCGGGGCTAGAATCCGCCGCGTTGGCCTGCCACACCGAGCTAGACTCGGCGACTGCCGACAAAAAACAACATTGAGCGAGCGTCCATGAAATTGAGCGAGTTTCGAGAAGCCTTCTTGTCGAACCCCCACGGCAACCCAGCCCCACAAACGGCCGCCCACTTCCCAACGCACAAGGCGAGTTCCTTCACCTTGATGGCCCTGGCGGCCGCCCAGACGCTGCTGCTCACCACGTCCGCCCTGGCGGCGGGCAGCACCGACCCAGCCAATGACAACAGCGGCCCCGTACGCCTGCAAACGAATGGCGGCGCCAACGCCAGCTACGGGCGGCAGAACGACGACCCACAAGGCAATGGCAACAATAGCGACAACGCGGATGGTTTGCCCACCACAAGCACAACCACCAACTCTCGACGCTATCCCGACAGCGACGCGGGACGAGTCGGCGGGGATATGAGCCGCTTCGCCGCCAGCGACTTTGAGCGTTATGTTCAAACCGCTGCCGGCAGCAACCAATACATCCGCCGCTTCGGCGCCGAGTTGATGAGCCCCAACGGCCGTACCGGCATGGGACAAGAAGCCAGCAGCCAAATTCCGCAAGACTATGTGATCAGCGTCGGCGATGAGGTTCAAGTCACCTTGTGGGGTTCGGTCGAGGCTGACCTTCGCCTGAGCGTCGACCGCAGCGGCCGCATCACCCTGCCCCGCGTCGGCCCCGTCATGGTGGCCGGTCTGCGCTACGCAGATCTGGCGCCCTCCATCGATCAACGCGTGAGCCAGGTCTTTCGCAACTACAAGCTCAGTGCCTCACTGGGTAAATTGCGCAGCATCCGGGTTTACGTCACCGGATTCACGCAGCGCCCCGGCGCCTACACCTTCAGCAGCTTGTCGACCCTGGTCAATGCCTTGATGCAAGCAGGCGGCCCCTCTTCAGCGGGCAGCTTCCGGCAGATCGAATTGCGCCGCAACGGCAAAACGGTCAGCACATTTGACTTCTACGACCTGCTGATCAAAGGCGACAAGTCCGCCGACCGCACGCTGCAGGCCGAAGACGTCATCCACATCGGCGCCGTGGGGCCACAGATTGCCTTGATCGGCAGCGTCAACAAGCCCGCCATCTTCGAGCTCAAACCCCAAGACACCCTGGACGATGTGCTCGCCATGGCAGGTGGTTTCACCGCCGTGGCCGACCGCAGCCGCCTCACCGTCGAGCAGCTAGACACCCGTAACGACGTACGTGTGATTGAACTCAAGCTACCCCAACAAGGCAAAGACAAACCCCGCAACGGCGACGTGCTGCGAGCCTTCAGCGCCGTTGAAGCCTCGCTGCCGCAAGCCCGACAAAGCAAACGCGTCAAGGTGGAAGGCGAAGTGCAACGCCCCGGCGAGTTCATCCTGCCTGCCAACAGCAGCCTGGCCGACGCCATCAAGGCAGCCGGCGGCCTGACGCCAGGCGCCTACGTCTTTGGCACCGACTTCAGCCGGGAAAGCGTGCGCATCACGCAGCAAGAAAACTATGAACGCGCCCTGCGTGACCTCGAAACCGAGCTGACCCGCACCAGCGCCACCCAAAAAGCACTGAGCGCCGACGACGCCGCCATTCAAAGTTCAAAAGCCCAAGGCTCCAACCGCCTGATCGAACGCCTGCGCGCTGTCAAACCCACGGGCCGCATCGTGCTGCAACTCAACCCCAGCACCAAGACCCTGCCTGAGCTGGCACTTGAAGATGGCGACCGCCTGCTGATCCCCAGCCGCCCCAACACCGTGGGCGTGTTCGGCAGCGTCTTCAATGGCGGCAGTTATCTCTATGCCGATAGCAGCTCGGTCACTGACTTCCTCAAACTGGCCGGTGGTCCCACCCGCGGCGCCGACACCGGCAGCATCTTCGTGCTGCGCGCCAACGGCAGCGTGGTGAGCGCTCGCCAAAAGTCCGGCTGGATCCTCGGCGGCGGTGGCCTTGAAGGCCTGCCCGCCCTCCCCGGCGACACCGTGTTTGTGCCCGAAGAAATGAACAAGTCCACCTTCATGCAAGACGCCAAAGAGTGGACGCAGATCTTGTACCAGTTTGGCCTGGGTGCTGCGGCGTTGAAGACCATCAAGAACTAAGCGCTGGTCCACTTTAGATCTCATTCAGATCTCAACCCAGCCGACACTGCGGAGCCACTGCGCGTGAGCCAAAACAACACAAACCAAGACCCACTCGACCCCTTCGACCTGCCTGAGAATGAAGGGATTGACATGCTGGACCTGCTGACCATCCTGGCCAGTCGCTGGCGCCTGCTGCTTGCAGCCCCCGTCGCGGTCGGTGCAGTCGCCTTTGGTGCGAGCTACCTTATCGCCCCCACTTTCACCGCCAAAACCACCTTTCTGCCGCCACAACAGCAGCAAAGCTCGGCAGCCTCCGCCCTCGCTTCGCTAGGCGCTCTTTCAGGCTTGGCGGGCGGCATGGCTGGCATCAAAAGCCCGGCGGATCAATACGTTTCGCTGATGCAGAGCGTCAATGTCGAAGACCGCATCATTGACCGCTTCAAGTTGATGGAGGCCTACGAGGCCAAATACCGCTTCCAGGCTCGCAAGGAGTTAGAGCAAAACGTTCGCATTTCGCTGGGCAAAAAAGATGGGTTGATCAGCGTTGAAGTGGATGCTAAAAACCCCCAAGTGGCCGCCGACATGGCCAACCAGCATGTGGCCGAATTGCGCCGTTTGACCTCCGAGTTAGCGTTGACCGAAGCCCAACAACGCCGTGCTTTTTTTGAAGCTGAGTTGAAACGCACTCAACTCAAGTTGGTGGAAGCCCAGCAAATCCTGCAAAGCAGCGGCTTCAACCCTGGCGCCTTGAAAGCCGAGCCCAAGGCCGCGGCTGAGGGCTATGCCACTCTCAAAGCCCAAGCGACTTCGGCGGAAGTCAAACTTCAAACCATGCGCCGCGGCTTGGCCGACACCGCACCTGAAATCCAACAGCAAGAATCATTGCTGGGCGCACTGAAATCCCAACTCGCCAAGTTGGAGGGTTCGAACCGTGACCCCAAGAACGACTCCGACTACATCAGCCGTTACCGCGAATACAAATACCAAGAAACCTTGTTCGAGCTGTTCTCCAAGCAGTTCGAGATGGCCCGCCTGGACGAAAGCCGCGAAGGCGCGCTGATTCAAGTTGTCGACGTGGCCACGCCAGCAGAGTACAAGAGCAAGCCCAAACGCGCCTTGATGGCGATTTCATTCACCTTTGCCGCATTCTTTGTTTTGGTCATCGGCTTGCTGAGTCGCCATTTCTGGCGCGAGGCCAAAACCCGCCGCGAGGACACTGAAAAATTGGGCGTCTGACCCCCCTTTGGCCAACCGCGAGACCAAGCCCTCCCATGGTAGAGTCGAGTCCGTTCATGCAGTGAACATATGCAACTCACAGGACGCTCATGCAAGGCGATGATCTCGACTACGAACTGCTGCGCAAGATAGAAGAATTGAACAGCACCAACCAACGCGACCTGGCTGCACGCTTGGGCATCAGCGTCGGCAAAGTGAATTTCTGCTTGCGTGCGGTTATCGAAAAGGGTTGGGTCAAGGCCAACAACTTCAAGCGGGCTGATAACAAATGGGCTTACGCCTATTTGCTGACACCGAGTGGGGTGAGTGCAAAGGTAGGTTTGGCAAAGGCTTTTTTGGAACGCAAGGAACGTGAGTTCGAACGCCTACAGAAAGAAATCTCTGCCTTGCGCCAAGAGGCTTTGCAAGAACAAGCCGGCGAATAGCCTTTGATTGTCCGTAAACACCAAAATGAAACCCGCCGAATTCGGCTGAAATGAAATGCCCGTCGTCACCACATCCAGCGGCAAGCAATTTGAAATCCGGAGCGATGAAACGTTGCTGGAGGGCGCACTTCGGCAAAACATTGCCTTGGGATACAGCTGCCGCACCGGACGATGCAGCTCCTGCAAAGGGCGAATTCGGCGCGGCGCCACTTCGGCTATTGCGGACGAACAAGGCCTCACGACAGCTGAAATAGATGCCGGCTGGATTCTGACCTGTGTGCGCCACGCCGACTCCGACATAGAAATTGAAGTCGAAGATTTGAGCCAATGGCCGCTGGCGCCCGCCCTGACCCTGCCCTGCCGAATTCATTCGCTCGACCGGTTGGCTGCCGACGTCATGAAGGTTTTACTTCGTCTGCCGCCGTCAACAAAGTTCCAATACCGACCGGGCCAATATATCGACATCATTGGCGGCAATGGTGTCCGCCGCAGCTACTCCGTGGCCAATGCGCCCAGTGCGGACAAGTTGCTTGAGCTTCATATCCGCGAAGTCGAAGGCGGCGCGATGAGCAGGTACTGGTTCACTGAAGCGAAGGTGAACGACTTGCTCCGTCTGAACGGCCCGCTGGGTACATTCTTCCTGCGGGAATCAGCTAGCAAGGACCTTGTTTTCCTGGCGACAGGCACGGGTATTGCTCCCGTCAAGGCAATTCTTGAGCAACTCGCCGAACTGGAAAGCCCCTTCAAACCACGATCGGCCACGGTGTATTGGGGGGGGCGGCTTCCTGCTGATATCTATTTTGATGTTGCGGTGCCCGATGTCCCTCTGCGCTTTGTGCCGGTACTTTCTCGGGCGAATGCTGATTGGACTGGCGCGCGCGGCCATGTGCAGGAAGTATTTCTGGCCTCGCAACCGTTGCTGAATGAAACCCTGGTATTTGCCTGCGGCTCCGATGCCATGATCAACAGTGCGAAATTGTTGCTGGCGTCGGCCGGTTTGCCGGATGGGCAGTTCCATTCCGACGCGTTTGTCTGCTCCGCCACCAACTGATTTGGAAGGACTTCACACATGAAAGCAGTCATTTTGGCCGGTGGCCTAGGTACCCGGCTCAGCGAAGAAACCGCCACCCGGCCCAAGCCCATGGTGGAAATTGGCGGCAAGCCGATTCTGTGGCACATCCTCAAAATGTACTCACAGCATGGAGTGAACGACTTCGTGATTTGCTGTGGCTACAAGGGCTATGTGATCAAGGAATACTTTGCCAACTACTTCCTGCACATGTCTGACGTAACGTTCGACATGCGCGAGAACCGCATGGACGTGCATCACAAGCGCGCGGAACCTTGGAAGGTGACCTTGGTTGACACTGGCGACGAATCAATGACAGGCGGTCGATTACGCCGGGTAGCAGAATACGTACGCGATGAAGAGGACTTCTGCTTCACCTATGGTGACGGCGTGGGTGACATCGACATCTCGGCCACCATTGCTTTTCATCGCGCCCATGGCAAGGCGGCAACCTTGACGGCAACTGCACCTCCCGGAAGGTTCGGTGCACTGGATATTCGCAACCAGCAGGTGATGAGCTTCAAAGAGAAGCCCAAGGGCGATGGCGCGGTGATCAATGGGGGCTTCTTCGTCCTCAAGCCAGAGGTATTAAAGTACCTTTCGAGCGACCAAGACGTGTGGGAACAAGAACCCCTGACCGGTCTCGCCGCCGACGAGCAATTGATGGCCTACGAGCACCAAGGTTTCTGGCAGCCGATGGACACCTTGCGAGACAAGCATTTGCTGGAGGAGTTGTGGGCCTCGGGCAAGGCGCCCTGGAAGATGTGGAAGTGAGCGTGAACAACAACTCTCAACCCATCAACCCCGACTTCTGGCGCGGCAAGCGCGTGCTGGTCACCGGGCATACGGGCTTCAAGGGCAGCTGGCTGAGTCTGTGGCTGCAATCCCTGGGCGCGAATCTGCATGGGCTGGCGCTGAGCCCGCCGACTGAACCCAATCTGTACACCGAAGCAAACGTGGGCGCCGGCATGGGCAGCACGATTGGCGATATTCGTGACTACGAAACCGTGCGGGCTTGCATGACCGCGGTTCAGCCGGAAGTCATCATCCACATGGCGGCGCAGCCGCTGGTGCGCTTGTCTTACAGCGAGCCGGTGGCCACCTATGCCACCAATGTGATGGGCACCGTACATGTGCTGGAGGCCGCGCGTACCGTGGGCAGCGCCAAAGCCATTGTCAACATCACCACCGACAAATGCTACGAAAACCGCGAGTGGGTCTGGGGCTACCGTGAGGACGAACCCATGGGCGGCCACGACCCCTACTCCAACAGCAAGGGCTGCGCAGAGTTGGTGAGCAGCGCCTACCGCAAGTCTTTCATGGCGAAGGCGGGCATTGCGCTGGCCACGGCACGCGCCGGCAATGTGATCGGCGGAGGCGACTGGGCTGCCGACCGCTTGGTGCCCGATATCTTGCAGGCGTTGGAGCAAGGCCGGCCGGTGCAGATCCGCAACCCGCACGCGATCCGCCCCTGGCAGCATGTGCTGGAACCCCTGTCTGGCTATTTGCTGCTGGCCGAGCAATTGTTCGAGCAAGGGCAGTTGGCGGCCGAGGGTTGGAACTTCGGTCCGCGTGACGAAGACGCCAAACCGGTGCAATGGATTGTCGAACGCATGTGCGCCGATTGGGCAAAAACCGGCACGCCAGCGCGCTGGGAGTTGCAACCCGGCGAGCACCCGCACGA
This sequence comes from Roseateles koreensis, assembly GCF_028595305.1. GTDB lineage: Bacteria > Pseudomonadota > Gammaproteobacteria > Burkholderiales > Burkholderiaceae_C > Paucibacter_A > Paucibacter_A koreensis. The sequence continues at coordinate 200,935 of NZ_JAQQXS010000002.1, forward strand.
GGCCCACTTTCTGAAGCTGGACATCTCCAAAGCACGCCAGCGCCTGCACTGGGCGCCGCGCTGGTCACTGGAAGCCACGCTCTCCCACATCATCGAATGGCACCAGGCCTGGCGTGCTGGCCAAGACATGCACGCCCTGTGCCTGAAACAAATTTCTCAATATTCCGAGTCCGCATGAGCACGAACACCACCGCCACCACCACCGTGGCCCCCATCGCCTTCAACCCCCAACTTGACAAGCTGCGCAGCCAGATCAGTGAGCTGGTGCAGCAATACGCCGACATCGCCCACGCACCCAAACCGTTCGTGCCGGGCGTGAGTGCGGTGCCGGTCTCGGGCAAGGTCATTGGTGCCAAAGAATTGCAGTTGATGGTCGAAGCGTCGCTGGACGGCTGGCTCACCACGGGCCGCTTCAACACCGCGTTTGAGCAGCGCCTGGCCGGCTTTTTGGGCGTGAAGTACTTGATCACGGTGAACTCGGGCTCCTCCGCCAATCTTGTCGCCTTCTCGACTCTCACCAGCCCGCGCCTGGGCGAGCGCGCCATCAAGCCGGGAGATGAAGTCATTGGCGTGGCAGCGGGCTTTCCGACCACGGTGAACCCGATTCTGCAATTCGGCGCGGTGCCGGTTTTTGTGGACGTGGATCTCGCCACCCACAATATCGACGCCAGCCTGATCGAGGCAGCCATCACGCCCAAAACCAAGGCCATCATGCTCGCGCACTCGCTGGGCAACCCCTTCAACCTCGACGTGGTCACCACCCTGTGCAAGAAGTACAACTTGTGGCTGGTAGAAGACTGCTGCGACGCGCTGGGCGCCACCTACAAGGGGCAGATGGTGGGCACCTTTGGCGACATCGGCACCTTGAGCTTCTACCCCGCGCACCACATCACCATGGGTGAAGGCGGTGCGGTGTTTACCAATAACGCTGAACTCAAGCTGATTGCGGAGTCCTTCCGCGACTGGGGCCGCGACTGCTACTGCCCCCCCGGCAAAGACAACACCTGCGACAAGCGCTTCTGCTGGCAACTGGGTGATCTGCCTCAGGGCTACGACCACAAATACACCTACAGCCACCTCGGCTACAACCTCAAAATCAGCGATATGCAGGCCGCCTGCGCCTTGGCGCAAATGGACCGCGTGGATGAGTTCATCGCCAAACGGCGGGCCAACTTCGCCTACTTGAAAGCCCGCCTGGCCGGCTGCACAGAGTTTTTGCACCTGCCCGAAGCCACGCCGGATTCAGAGCCTTCGTGGTTCGGCTTTCCGCTGATCCTGAAAGCCAGCAGCGGCATCCAGCGTGCCGACCTGATCAACTTCCTGGACCAGAACAAGATCGCCACGCGCTTGCTCTTCGCCGGCAATTTGACCAAGCAGCCGTACATGATTGGCCGCAACTTCCGCGTCAGCGGCAGTTTGGTCAATACCGACGTGGTGATGAACCAGACCTTCTGGCTAGGCACCTTCCCGGCGCTTGGCGAGCCGCAGCTGGACTACATTGCCGACAAGCTGGAAGAATTCTTCGGCCTGAATTTCTGATCGTCCCAAGGACGCAACGGATATGCGGATTCTCCTGACCGGCGCCACGGGCTTTCTCGGCAGCGCGCTGGCCCACCATTGGCACGCCCAGGGTCATGTGTTGATGCTGCCCCTACGGCCCGCATCACACACTTGGCGCATAGCGGCCCTGCTGCCCCATACTCGACATGTCCAATGGGTGCGGGTACAGGGCCAGGACGAACTGCCGGGCTTGGTCGAATCCTTCGCCCCCGAAGCCGTCGTCCACACCGCCTGCACCTACGGGCGCCTGGGCGAAACCGCCTTGAATGTTTTGGATGCCAATGTTCGCTTCGGCATGGCCTTGCTCGAAGGCGTGTTGCGCCTGAACAAGGCCGACCCGCCTTGCACCTTTCTGAACACCGGCACGGTGCTAGCGCCGGAGGTCAGCCTCTACGCGCTCAGCAAAACCCAGTTCTCACACTGGGGGGCGGCGCTGGCTGAGCAACATCCGGCGGCCTTGCAGTTCATCAACATTCGCCTGCAGCAGATGTATGGCCCGGGCGATGACCGCAGCAAGTTCACCACGCACATTCTGGAGAGCTGCCGCCGCAACGAAGCGCGCTTGGCACTCACGCCTGGCGAGCAGCGGCGCGACATGATCCATGTGGCCGATGTGGTCAGCGCCTACGATTGCATCCTGCAGCAGCACCGCAGCTTTGCGCCAACTGACACCATCGACGTCGGATCGGGCCTCGCCCCGCGGGTGCGCGACTTTGCAGAACTGGCCAAGCAACTCACCCTTGCCGACACGCTACTGGACTTCGGCGCCGTGCCCTACCGCGCCAACGAGGCCATGCATTGCGTGGCCGACACCACCCGATTGGGCGAACTCGGCTGGCGCCCCGCCTTTGACCTTGAATCCGGGCTGCGACACACGCTTGAACACAGCCCAGCAACAGCGAGAGAAACTCACCCATGAAACTCCTCATCACCGGCGGCTGCGGCTTTCTGGGCAGCAACCTGGCCGCCCACGCGATTGAACAAGGCATTGACCTCTGCGTGTTCGACAACCTGTATCGCCAGGGCTCGCAAAGCAACCTGGAATGGCTGCGCAAACAGGGTCGTTTTGAATTCGTGCATGGCGACATCCGCAACGCCAACGATGTGCAACGCCTGATCCAGCGCATCAAGCCCGACGCCATCTTCCACCTTGCGGGCCAGGTGGCCATGACCACCTCCATCGCCGACCCGCGCATGGACTTCGAAGTGAACGCGCTGGGCACATTGAACGTGTTGGAGGCCGTGCGGCAACACGTCCCCAAGGCGGCGGTCGTCTACTCATCCACCAACAAGGTCTACGGCGATCTGGAGCAATACGCCTTTGAAGAAACCGCCACCCGCTACATCTGCACCGACCACCCCCGGGGCTTTGATGAAAGCACCCCGCTGGACTTTCATTCGCCCTATGGTTGCTCCAAAGGCTCAGCCGACCAATACCTGCGCGACTACCACCGCATCTTCGGCCTGAATACCGTAGTGTTCCGCCATTCCTCCATGTACGGCGGCCGCCAATTTGCCACCGCCGACCAAGGCTGGATCGGCTGGTTCTGCCAAATGGCCGCCGAGACCCGGGCCGGCAAGCGCACCGAGCCCTTCACCATCTCCGGCAACGGCAAGCAAGTGCGCGACGTACTGCACGCCGAAGACATGGTGTCGCTGTACTACGCTGCACTCAAGCACATCGATGCCGCCGCCGGCCAGGCCTTCAACATTGGCGGCGGTATTGACAACAGCCTCTCGCTGCTGGAGTTGTTCAAGCTGCTCGAAGACGAGATTGGGCAGCCGCTGCAATACCGCCACTTGCCCCCACGGGAAAGTGATCAGCGGGTGTTTGTGGCGGATATTTCAAAGGCCACTACCCACCTGGGCGGATGGACGCCTGAGGTCTCGGCCACCACAGGTGTTGCCAAAATGTTGGCATGGGTAGAAGACATGATTTCCCGTAGCGCCTGAGCCGTGAGTGGCGTGATAACCGAAAGCAGTCGCTCCCGTTCGCGACGGGTGGTGCAGCAAGCCGGCTTTGGCATCGTTTTACGCTTTGGGTCTGTGGCCGCCACCATGATGGCTACCCCGATGATGTTGACCTTAATGGGCTCGCGGCAGTTTGGCGTCTGGCTAGTTTTGTTGTCAGTGCTTCAATGGATCTCATTGTTCGACCTAGGAGTTTCTGCGGGCGCCCGCAACGAGATCGCACGTGCAGTAGCAAGCAACAATCCAAACAACGTACGGCAAGCTGTTACCACCGGATGGTGGTACGTCATGGTCGTTTCGGCCAGCTTGTTTGCGTTGTCGGCGCTGGCTTTGACCCTCACACCGGCGCAGCAATGGCTTGAGCAAAATGTCTTCAAGGGAGTAGATGCGGGCGGCGCGCTTTGGCTGGTTCTAACTTGTGCATGCTTGTCGTTCGGTTTGGGCTACATACAAAGTGTGTTTGCCGCCTTAGAAAAGGCCTCTGCCTTCTCACTCTTTTCGCTGGGTACCAATGTACTTTTTTTAGCGCTATTGGCCTTGGCGAAATGGTTCTCGTGGACAAGCATGGCTCACATCGCCTTGCTTTACCTAGTTGCTGTTGTCGCAAGCAATCTCTGGCTGATTGCAAGGTTTTTTTCAGCATATCCGCATTACACACCCAGGCGCGCGTCCTTTGACCGCACGCGGCGAGCCTCAATCATGAACTTCGGCCTTCGGTTGTTCGTGGTTCAACTGGCTGCCTTAGTGATTTTCACTACATCGCGCTTGATGGCGAGCACACTGCTCGGACCTGAAAGTGTCGTCATCTACGATGCCGGTTTTAAGCTATTTTCTTTAATTACCATGATTCACACATTAATCATGGGAACACTGTGGTCAAGTTTCACACAGGCTTATGAGCGTAAAGAAATGGAGTGGATTCGCCGCAGCCTGATTCGCCTAGTGCAAATGATGTTACCGGTCGTCGCCAGTTGCCTCGTAATGGCATGGATTGCGCCATGGCTGGTTTCAAAATGGCTGGGAAGTTCTCAAGCCGCTTCGCTGGGATTCTATCTTCTGTTTGCCGCAGTAACTGCATTCAGTTGCTGGAGCAACATCTTCGCGTATTTCCTCAACGGCATAGGTGACACAAAGCTACAAATGTTTTCTGCAATTATTGCCGGCTTGATCAATATTCCCGCGACCTACCTTTTCACTGTGAAATTTGAATTGGGTATTTCCGGCCTATTACTAGGTACGTTGGTGTCACTCAGTTTATTTTCCATTCTTGGGCCGCTCAAGGCTCTACAGCTAGTCAAGAAGAACCATGTATGAGCGCAGCTCTCGTAAGTATCCTGATTCCTGCCTATAACCGCGCCGGCCTCATCGGCCAAGCTATTCGATCTGCCTTAGCTCAGACCTATCCAGCCATTGAAGTGATTGTGGTGGACAACGCAAGCACCGACAACACCTGGCACGAAATTCAAGAAGTCGCTCGAACTGACACGCGAGTTCGAGTCTTTCGAAATGACAGCAACTTGGGTCCGGTGCGCAACTGGATCGAATGCGTTCGTCATGCGAAGGGGATTTACGGAAAAATTCTTTGGTCAGATGATCTGATTTCACCTGAATTCTTGACTCGCTGCGTACCCTATTTGGAGTCAACCGAGGTTGGTTTTGTATATACGTCGGCACTAATCTTCAACGACAAAATTCCTGCCGATCAGTCCCGAGAGTTTTACAACCATTTACCGACAGGTAGTCATCATTGCTGGAAGTTCATTGAGGGCGCACTACTTGGGGAGCACTATCCATATTCACCAGGCTGTGCAATCTTCAGAACCCGTGATCTTGCAAAAAACCTCCGGGACAATGTTCCTAACTCGATAGGCAGTGATTTCAGCCAACATGGGATCGGCATCGATTTTTTGCTATTTCTGCTGACAGCCAATGACTACCCGAAGTTCGCCACGATAAACGAACCACTTGCATTATTTCGCGATCATGAAGATTCGATATCGACAAAATCGGGAGGGGGGCGCCTAATTTTGCATTACGACATAGTTCGGGCCTACTTCGTACATCAACACGCAGGGAATAAACAACTCCAATCAAAATTAAACTCTTTGCTTTGGATGCACCTTAGGCGTTTCGATGGCCGACCGTACGGCATTCTCGGTGTGAGAGATTTTTATCCAGAGCCCATAACTACAAAATTTAATTTTCTATTCTTTATAAATTGGTTTTTACGCCATCTCCGCTTAAGCTTCGCATGATACGTTGAGCCATGAGTTTGTCATTCATTTATAGTCAACTAGCCAGATACAAACATTAGGCCTTGAAAAAACTTGTTTTCAAAAAAAATATTGTGGATTATCTAGATGCGCCAACAGCCACGCCAGCGTCAACACGACTGACGGGGGGGCGTCGTCTTCACGATCCAACCACGGAAAACTCCATGCCATGCATTACCGTGATTACGGTAGTATTCAATGGCGGAGATCAATTGAAGTCAACAATTGAGAGCGTACTTGCCCTACAAAGGACAGATATCGAATATGTTATCGTTGACGGAGGCTCCTCCGACAACACTGTCGATATTCTACGCATGTACGATAGTCGCCTAGACTACTGGGTCAGCGAACCCGATGCTGGTATCTATGACGCGATGAACAAGGGGATCACCCTCGCTCGCGGTCGATTCGTCTATCACCTCAACATTGGCGACAAATTATTGGCGATTCCGACGCAGCTATCGAACGATGTTCCGGATGATGTCGCATGTATCGCCGGTCAGGTGCGGATTAATCATGGCAAGATTCATATACCATCAATCGGATTCAGCCTGAAACTGCACAATACCTTGCACCATCAGGGGTGCTTCTATCGACGAAATTCTCAGCTTCGATATGACCTGACATACAGAGTTTTTTCTGATTTCGATCTAAACCAGCGGCTTGTGAAGGCTGGACAAACGGTATTAATTTGCCAAGATATCGTAGCGATTCACGATGAGGGAGGCATCTCCCACACAACCAAGCGTTTCAGCGAGGTTTTTCAGATCATTCGAAAAAATGAAGGGGTCATCTGGGTTGCTCTCTCTTACAGTTATTTCAAGCTGCGGGGCCTGCGCCACCGTCTGATCGGGACCTGAACATGCGAGTGCTCGCATTGGTTGTCGTCTATGGCGCCGACCCACTAAAGACAACTTCACTTTGTACGCTACTAGCGACAGACTTCCCACGTAGCAACCTGCGCATTCTCGTGTGGGACAACTCACCATCCCCGCTAAACAATATTGCGCCATTGACGGACGCCGGTGTGGCATACCGATCGACGCCGGAGAACTTGGGGCTGTCTGTCATTTACAACCACGTGATTAAGACTGATCTGCAAGATGGCGAGCATCTGCTGCTGCTCGATCAGGACACCACGTTACCAACGAACTTCCTGGCTAGGTGCGATGCTGCAGTGCGTCAACATCCGGACATTGCATTGTTCCTCCCAATGATCAGGGCCAACTCCAACTGGGTCAGTCCGCTAAGCTACGCTCTAGGTTGGGGCCGATATTGGCCAGCGCCAAAAGCAGGCCGAATGAGCTCCCGCAAAATTTGTGCAATCAACAGTGGCATGCTCATCTCGTCGACCTACCTCAAGGAGGCCTGCCCGGGTTATGACGAGCGCCTTCGTTTCTATGGTACGGACACGCAATTCATGTTGGATTATATGGATCGCTGTGCTGAATTGGTGGTACTCGACCTGCATTTGGAACATGACTTGAGCTTCTTCTCTGATTCTGTGCAGAACCGCGCGGAGAAATTCAATACAATGCGCGCAGCCTATCGGTATATCTACGAAGGTCGGCCTATTTGGCAGCGATTCGGCGTTGCGATGGTGATGCAACTGGTGTCGATTACCTACGCTGTTCGGTATCGTGAATTGGCATTCCTGAGGTTACTGAGTTGAACTTCATTGATGAACACCTGTGGGCGATGCTTGCCGCTGTCTTGGCGACCGCGTTCGGGCAACTCTGGCTGATTCGACGTTACGTCAACAATATCGCCGATCCACTTGTATTTTTCACGCTGACTTCGGCGTTCTCGCTCGGCCTTGGCTCCTACGCAACGGGGTCACACGCGATATATGCCCGTATCCTCCTGTACTTTTTCTGTTTTTATCTAGGCTTCCTGCTTGGCAATCGACGGGCATTGCCACCGGTGGTGCCGCTGAAACTGGAATCGGGAGGGCGTCACTTCAAAACCATAGTCGTTACCAGTTGCCTTATCTTCTTCTTATCCAATGTAATCATCTGGGTTCAGTCAGGCACGATCCTTCTCTCTGACGACCCCAGTTTGCAGAAGAGTGTGGCCTATGAAGGTGGGCTGGGCTTCATTCGCCGAATTAACTGGGGCTTGGGCGTTTTTGCACTAATAGCTGCGATCTATTGGTGGCTGTGGGAACGCAGTTTAGTGTCGTTAATATGCGCATGTGTTGCCATGTTGACAAGCTTTACCGGCGGGGGCAAAAGTGCTCTGTTGCCATTAATCTTTGCACTTGGCCTGTATTTTTTAAACCCATTTCAACCCGCGCGCAAAGGCCGCCACATACCTAGCCGACGATTGCTTGTAGGCGCGCTGCTACTAGGTGCGGTGCCCGTGGCAGTTGTGCTGCTCATCGAAGGGGATTCCCCACAAGCGGCGATAGATGCTCTACTAGTACGTCTTTTCTTCTCTGGCGACATTCTCCTTTACTGGGGCCAACCGGACCTGCGCGCGCATTTCTCCTACCTTGGGCCGATCGATTATTTTCGGGACTCTCTTGGCTCAGTCCTTGGCATGCTTCGAATGAGTGATTACGCTACCCCAATCGGAAATCAATTCGTTCAATACTCACTGCCAGTTGGTTACGATTTTTCAGAGTCTCTTGGCCCTAACCTGCCGTTCTATGTCCGTGGTGAGTTGTATTTTGGGCCGTGGCTCGCACCGATCCATGCCGTGTTTATTGGCTTGATAATTGGTCAGATTCGCGCACTCTTTGTTCGCTATCGCGGCAACAGTCCACTGCGTTATAGCCTAGCGGCATTTGCCATTTGTCTGGCAGGAGCCCTGCCCATTGAGGAGGGGTTGGCCATCGGCCAAGTTGTGGATTTTCTATTGGTATTCGGCCCTATTTATGCCCTAGCCTCATTACTCCAAGGCACAGCAGCACGATCACGGTCGATCACTACATATCGTGCAAATCAGAAAGCTTAGTTCCAATGTTAAGAAGGTATGGTTTCTTTGGCCTCGTCGGCCTCACCGGTCATTGGCTGTTGACTAGGCTGTTCTTTCCGGGGGCCCGATTGATTCGCTTCCCAATCTATGTGCGTGGCCGCTACGCAATGAACTTCGGATCTAGGCTCACCACCGGGAGGCACGTGCGCCTGGATGCCGCACCGATTAGACACGGAGCGCCTGTACTGGTATTTGGCAAGGATGTTCAACTCAACGATTCAGTGCATATCGGTGCGGTTGAACTCGTGGAGATCGGCGATAACACTTTGATCGCAAGCCGGGTATTCATTACCGACCACAGCCATGGTTGCTACAGTGGAGTCGACGCAGCGTCTATCCCCGAAGTACCACCAGAGCAGCGGCCAATCGTAACGAGGCCGGTGCGAATCGGTCGCAACGTTTGGCTGGGTGAACAGGTATGTGTGCTGCCCGGTGTCACCATCGGTGATGGGGCCATCGTAGGCGCGAATGCAGTCGTCACGCATGACGTCCCACCAAATACCATCGTGGCCGGAAATCCCGCCCGCGTTATCAAGAAATTCGACAGCGAGGCTGGTTTATGGCTCCCCGTATAACTTGCCAAACAGTGGTCATTTCTGCGGTAAATTTCACCGAGGGCGGACCGCTTACAGTGCTCCGCGAAAGCTTGGCTGCTGCGGTCCGCACATTACCCGATGACTGGGACATTGTGGCGGTTGTTCATTGCAAAACGCTGATCGACCTGCCCCGAATTCGAGTGGTGGAAATCCCAGACGCCAAACGCGCGTGGTGGCGCAGGCTACGCTGGGAATGGCTTGGGGCTCTCCAACTATCCCGAGAACTCCAACCAGATCTCTGGCTTTCTCTGCATGACATCACTCCGCGGGTTCTAGCGAAGCGCCAAGCGGTGTACTGCCACAATCCAGCCCCGTTTTATAAACTCAAGCCGCGCGAGATGCTCCTAGAGCCAACATTGCTGCTGTTCAACCTCTTCTATGCACGCCTGTATCGGACACTGATTCAACGCAATCACCACGTGATCGTGCAGCAAGAATGGCTGCGCCAGGAATTTCTTCGACGATTCGGTCAGTTGCCTATGGTCGTTGCGCACCCGTCACTTGATACCTTGCCCCAACACGGAAGGATACGAACAAATTCCCCCTGCATATTCCTGTATCCAGCCTTAGCTCGGGTATTTAAAAACCTGGAAATTCTCGGCGAAGCAGCTGTGCTCTTGCACAAGCGGGGCGTCACTGGCTTCGAAATTCGGATGACGGTAGATGGCAGTGAAAATCGGTATGCCCGTTGGTTGAAAGACCGCTATGGGAAAACACCAGGCATAAGTTTTTTGGGGAGGCAGGACAGTATCCAAATGCAATCGCACTATCGCGAAGCCAACGCGCTTGTTTTCCCCAGTCGATTGGAAACCTGGGGCTTGCCCATCACCGAGGCCAAACAGCACGGCTTGCCGATGCTGGTGGCTGATGCACCTTATGCACGGGAGACTGTTAGCACCTATGACTTGGTGAGCTTCTTCAATCCAGACGCCGCCGGCCAGTTGGCGGATCAGATGGAAGCAATTATCCAGGGTGCTTGGCGGCCTGACGGCAATACTCGGCAAGCACCGGCGCAGCCTTTTGCCGCGCATTGGGATGGACTCTGGCGACTGCTGATCGACACTCCCCGTTCAGCGACAGATTCCGCCATCACCGCTGTCGAAAGTGCCGCAAAATGACCCCTTCTTATAGAGTGAGCCTATCGATCGTAAGCCACGGGCAAGGCCACCTGATCAAATACCTACTGGAAGATAGTCGTAGCTTCACGGGCCCCAATTTCGAGATTCTGCTGACCATCAACATCCCCGAGGACATGTCCTTCCTATCCGATTTCAAGGATTTGCAAATCACGGTAATCGAGAACCTACAGCCCAAGGGGTTCGGTGAAAACCACAACGCCGCCTTTGCTTGCAGTCGGGGTGAGCTATTTGCCATTGTGAATCCAGACATCCGTGCACCAAAGCTAGACCTCACAGCACTTACCTCCGTCGCTGCAAGCCCTAAGGTCGGTGCATGCGCCCCCCGTGTATTAAGCGCCGCGGGCACGACGGAAGATAGCGCCCGCCGCTTCCCGACCATTCCTCGCCTACTGAAACGAGTGTTGTTGCGTCGCAAGAGTCCCGATTACGACCTTAGCAGTCGTAGCCAAGTACCGGTCGATTGGGTGGCGGGGATGTTCGTTGTGTTCCCCCGTGCAACGTACCAAACTGTCGGCGGCTTTGATACGCGCTACTTTATGTATATGGAAGACGCAGACATTTGCAGGCGGCTACGACGACGTGGCTATGAGATCATAGTGGACGGTTCGACCAGCGTCATTCACGACGCAAGGCGCGCCAGTCGCCGGAACCTGCAGCACCTGTCTTGGCACGCCCGAAGCGCGCTGCGTTTCCTCACGGGCCTCTAAGAAGAAATCTATCAATATGAAATGCCGTCCCACCATTTTTCTCGCGGGACTCCTGTTGACCCCTATGTATGCTTGGGCATATATAGACCCAGGTAGCGGCATGCTCGCATGGCAAGGACTCATTGCTGGCGTCGGCGCTTTGATCGTATTTGTTCGGAATCCAATCCAGACAATCAAGGAGTTGATCAACCGCTTCCGTCGCAAATGAGAGATCCAGCAGCGTCGCTGCACTTTGAAACAAATCACGTTACCCGTAATCTCCACCAACCGGTGGCGCCGGGCGACTGGTTGACGTCTAGCCTAGCGCAGCGCTGGATAGCGCGAGGCGACTTGGTACCCTTCGAACTGAGGGACGATGTCACGGCGGTAGCGAAGCGGATTCCCTTCGTGTCGCATCCCTATGAGTGGTGTGACACACAATTCCACGCGGCTGCCCGTCTCACCCTACGCTTACAAAATGAAGCCGTTCTCGAGGGCTACGACCTCAAAGACGCATCGGCGTGGAACATATTGTTCGACGGCACACGCCCAATTTTTTGCGATTTACTCTCATTCCAGCGCCTAGAAAGTCGGCGCTGGTGGGCCGCCGGCCAGTTCGCACGTCACTTTATTTTTCCGCTTCTATTGTCTCAACGCCGTGGTTTGCGAGCAAATCAGGCCTTCCTGACCTGGCGTGACGGCGTACCACAGGAAGTAGCCCGGAAAATGCTGGGGCCGGTACGCTTCCTGACCCGCTACTGGCCACTCATGGCAAATGGTAGCGACGCCCCCTTGGTTGCCGCAGCGATCCGAGAAGGAACGCCGTTGCAACTCGATCCCATTCGACGCTTCAGGGGGGGCTTGCATCAGTCCTTCGAATGGATGCTGAACGGTGTCAGTCCTCACAACAGCATCGCCGATCAAACAGTCTGGCAGGACTACGCTGAGAACCGCATTCATTACAGCGAAGCTGACTTGACGGTAAAGCGGAGCCACGTATCTTCTTGGATATCAGGTATAAAACCGCGTTGGGTCATTGACCTCGGCTGCAATTCAGGGGAGTTTTCGCGTATAGCACTGACGACCGGTGCCAAGGTGGTGGCCGTCGATGGTGACCATGGTGCGGTGTCACGCATGTTCGACACTGAAGAACGTCAGCTGTTCCCTCTGGTCACCAACTTGGACGACATACAAGGTGGGCGAGGTTGGCTCGGCCGAGAGCATCCAGGCCTACCGGAGCGACTGACCGGTCATGCCGACCTAGTGCTTATGCTGGCGTTGATACACCACCTTTCCATCGGCGCGTCGATCCCCTTGGATGAAGTTGCTCAACTGGTGGCTCACTGGACCCGCCGGTGGGCCATCGTTGAGTTTATTGCGCCTAACGATCCCCAACTGGAGTTGCTTTGCACGCAGCGCGGTAGGGTGGCGGCTGAGGTATCTCTTGCACATCAACGCCACGCCTTTGAATTGGCTGGGTTCATTGTTCGCGAAGCTGTGTCTTTACCCTCAAGGCATCGCACGTTGACCCTACTGGAGAAAGTCAAGGCATGAGCACCCCCCGACGCGTAGCTTGGCCTATCTTGTTGGTTCTTATGTCTGCAATCGCCGATGTGGTAATGGTTGATCAATACTATCAACTTGCAACCGAGACCTCACGTTTTCTGACATTACTCGTCGGCACAACGATCACACTTATGACGTTGGCGATTTCCGCCTGCATTCGGCGCGTTGATTTACGAAACGCCCTGGGCAGTACGTCACTCGGCATATCGATAGTTCTTTGGTGCTGGCTGATTTTACTACCACGCACGCCGCTCCATCTATATACAACCACCCCAGTGGTTATATTATTTTTAGCGACAGCGATATTATCAACAACCTATATATGCAAACTACTTCTCAAACAACCTAGTACCCAGTGGCTAAAGGCCCTCACGCTAAGTAGTATCGGTTTCGTTTTTAGCCAACCGCTGCTGGCCGACCTCAATAGCAAGTCTTACCAGTGGCCCGCTCGAAAGGAATTGAGCGGAAATTTGAACTTGGTGGTCGCACCTAAAAACGGACGGACTGCAACGGTCTTCCTCCTTCTCGACGAGTTAAACGGCAGCGCTGCACAACCATTTGTCAACGAATTACGTCAGCTTGGCATGGAGGTAAGTGTCCAGCAGCTTGTGCCTATAGCCTTAGCAACGTCCAAAGTTGTACCGACAATGTGGACAGGCTTGGAATTCTCTAGCGCTCGCCCTTGCAGTTTCACCGCTATCTGCAGCGGAACCCACGTTCTCGATTTCGCCAAGGTCACCGCCAGTCGCCCTGACGTCGATGTGGTGGGGTTTTATCACCCGTACTGCGCTATGCGAGGCCTGCGCTATTGTCAGCGTCCGCCCAGCGTCAAAGTCCTGCGCAACCCGGAACGCTGGATCTGTGCGGTCACCAAGGCATTTGCCTCTGCTCAGCGCACATCCTGCAACACACAACACCATGATGCCTGGGCGCAATTCCGTCAATCAATAGATCAAGCCATATGGGCTGCGCCGATCTGGCAACAAGGTGGGTTGCTATACGCACACGTACCCCTGCCCCACCCCCCAGGCGACTCCAAAGAGGACTCGTTAAGCCTGGAATATGAAAATAATTTAAACCAAGCGCACAATCTTGTCACCAAAATCGCAAACCGACTGATCGAAGGGCGATTCGATGCAGTCACCTTTGTAATATTCTCCGATCACCCTTTACGACGTTCCCTTTGGTGCGATAACGGCAGCTATTCAACGCGCGCATGTAAGTCAGAAAATAGGAATCAAGAAAAAACTGTGCCGCTGATCTCCGCCACACTACCATTCAGCCCAGGCCATTTCGAAGCAATGCAAGGCAATGAAGATATTTTTAGCTTAACACGCTCAAGTAACCACGTACAGTGAAGACTCAGAAGGACCTTAGGTGGAATTCGCCAAAAGATGGGCGCGGACTCAATCGCGTAGCCCGACTACTTGTGCTGACCACGGCGGACTACAACTTGGAGCACGTACCAAGCTTAGGGCAAGTAATCCTGCTGGATGCAAGGGCCGGAATCAGCGTCAAGCCCATCGCAAAGCAAAGCAAAGCAAAGCAAAGATAAATCGAGAAAATTCGGACCAAAATTTCGCATTGAAAGATTATTAATAGAAGTGCGGGCTCAAGGCACCCTGAGTCTCAAAAATTGGTTGTATTTGGAAAAATTTTATTGCAAGTAAATTGCACGTATTCAGAAATAAACGCACACTCAACATATTAACTGCACAACCAACGACTGGAACGTAAAATATGACCCCACTTCAAGTAGAAATAACTGAAAATTTACTAGATACAATAACAACAAAACTCAACGAAAGCGGTTTTTTTTGCATCGAAAATGCATTCAAATCAAATACCATCAAAGAATGGAAATCAGAGATAAAAAGTTTACTGGAGGTGCATGGAAACAGATATTTTTCCCTTATCCAACCATGGGTCGATGAAAGTTCAAAATTTCGCTGCCTTGCATTTGATGATAATTTTAGAAAATTGCTTCACGGCCTAACCCAGCGAGGACTAGAGGAAGGAAACTCAAATAATGAAATTTATAACGTTTTACGAGTCATTGCCGGAAAGAATCACAACGAGCAGTCATTGAAATTTCATTTCGATGCATCAGTAGTAACTGTCTTAATTCCACTTGAAATACCTCCTGGGAACCCCGAAGAATCCGGCGCACTCGTAGCATTCCCGAACCTGAGAAAGATCAGATCAAGTTCCCTTGTTAATGGCTTGGAGAAGGCTCTCTACCAAAATCCTATAGCAAGAAAATTCTTTGCCTCGAAGATAAAAAACAGAACATCCGAGAAAAACATTTACAATCTCGAAGTTGGAAATATATATATATTCTGGGGATACCGAACACTCCATGCCAATTTAGCATGTAAGGAAGACTCTCTCCGAGCAACACTGCTTTTCCATCATGGCGACCCCCACAAGGGATCGACACTTACGTCTTTTATTAAATGGACGAGGCGACTCCGAGAGAGTAGGAACCTGAATCAATAGAAATACCGCACGCCTCAACACCAATTGATTGCGTGCAATTTACGTCTTAGCACATTTCAAATCAACACGCGGCCATTTCGACACAGATCAAACAAACATTACGGCCGCAACTCAATTTACTTACGTAAAGTGACGCTTTTTTTCAATGCTTCACTAACAAACCATCTATAGGTCGACCTCAAGCCATCCTCCAACCCGATACTCGCCTGCCACCCCAATTTCTCCAACCGAGAAACATCCATCAATTTGCGGGGCGTACCGTCCGGCTTGCTGCTGTCAAAGCCGAGTGCGCCACTGAATCCAGTCACCCGGGCCAGGCTCTCCGCCAATTCACGAATGCTGCAATCCACACCTGTCCCCACGTTGATGTGAGACAGCATAGGTTGCGTGTGTGCCTTGTAATCAGCGTCATCCAACTCAAGCACGTGTACGCTGGCCGACGCCATATCGTCCACGTGCAAAAACTCACGCATGGGCCTACCGCTGCCCCAAATCACCACTTCGGTCGCGTTCTGCTGCACGGCTTCGTGAAAGCGTCGCATCAGGGCCGGGATAACATGTGAGTTTTCAGGGTGGAAATTGTCGCCCGGGCCATACAAATTGGTGGGCATGACACTGCGATAGTTCCGACCGTGCTGGCGGTTGTAGCTTTCGCAAAGCTTGATGCCCGCAATCTTTGCAATGGCATACGGCTCGTTAGTAGGCTCCAGCACACCGGTGAGCAAGGCTTCTTCGCGCATAGGCTGCTCAGCCATGCGGGGATAAATACAGGATGATCCCAGGAACAGCAAATGCTGCACACCGGTTTGATGTGCAGCATTGATGACGTTCGCTTCGATCATCAAATTCTCGAACAGAAAGTCCGCGGGATAGGTGTTGTTAGCATGAATGCCGCCTACCTTGGCCGCAGCCAACACCACGGCACCAATTTTCCGATCCCGAAAGAATTGCTGGACTGCGGTTTGTGAGCAAAGATCCAATTCGTCGCGGCCAGCGGTGATGACCTGCTGATATCCCAAAGCGTGAAGGCGCCGCACTATTGCGGCCCCAACCATTCCACGATGACCCGCCACAAAAACAGGCATTGAGCGCAGCGGCGAAATCGCATTCATAGGCGCTGACATCACAGAGCCCCCACTTCTCGGGCAACTGGAACCACATGGCCATGGGATTTTAGGAACGCAGTCCGTTGCGCACACCTTAAATCCGCCGCAACCATTTCAGCACACATCTCTTGGGCGGTAATTTCGGGGGTCCAGCCCAATACTTTTTTGGCCTTACTCGGATCTCCCAAAAGAGTTTCAACCTCAGCGGGGCGGAAGTAACGATGATCAATAGCAACGACACAATCACCCACCTTCAGCGCTGGTGCGCGGTCACCCTCAATGCTGGCGACGTAGGCCTTTTCTTCAACACCAGTTCCATCAAAACGTAGCCCGATTCCAAGTTCAGCTGCCGCCCATTGAATGAACTCTCGCACCGAATACTGAACACCAGTAGCAATCACGAAATCCTCTGCCTGGTCCTGCTGCAGCATCATCCACTGCATACGGACGTAATCCTTGGCATGGCCCCAATCTCTCAAGGCATCAAGATTACCCATGTACAACCGTGTTTCAATACCCTGCGCGATATTGGCCAAGCCGCGTGTAATTTTGCGCGTCACGAAAGTCTCGCCCCGACGTGGGGACTCATGATTGAACAAAATGCCGTTGCAGGCGTACATGCCATAGGCCTCCCGGTAATTGACGGTGATCCAGTAAGCATAGAGCTTGGCAACTGCATAAGGGCTTCTTGGATGGAAAGGCGTAGTTTCCTTTTGAGGGATTTCTTGCACCAATCCATACAACTCCGATGTGGAGGCTTGATAAAAGCGCGTCTTTTTTTCCAACCCCAGAAAACGAATCGCCTCCAGCAGGCGCAGCGTACCCATTGCATCTACGTCAGCCGTGTACTCAGGCACCTCAAAACTCACAGCAACATGGGATTGCGCACCAAGGTTATAGACCTCGTCAGGTTGCACCTCCTGAAGAATTCGAGTCAAATTTGAACTATCCGCGAGGTCACCATAGTGAAGTTTGAATCGCTGATGTTCAGTGTGCGGATCTTCGTAAATGTGGTCAATGCGCTGAGTATTGAATAACGACGCACGTCGCTTGATGCCATGAACTTCATAACCTTTGGCTAGCAAAAACTCAGCCAAATAGGAGCCGTCTTGGCCTGTTACGCCCGTAATGAGTGCTTTCTTCATTGATTCGCTCAGCTCCGCTGATTTCCTAGTTAACTAAAAATTATTGTCGCACCTATCATGCGAGTTGATTGGGGAGATGCCCTGTCGACCCCATAATCACATGCAAGTGCTAAGTCAGCACTTGCAGGGCGAGGTCAGACCGAATATTCAGCTCTTAGCAAGTCCCTTAATCTTGATCTCAGTTGTTGATCCGGCACCCAAGCCTGGCTGACAACTTCCTCCAGCCACCCCAACACCTCCCTCGCCTGGGCATCATCATCCAGCTTGGCAATGCTGAGTTTCTCGAAGCGGGTGGAGAGCGTCGTGTCTTTGTCCGCAAGCAACTCCTCATAGAGTTTCTCGCCTGGCCGCAAGCCGCTAAATTCGATACGTATGTCGGTGAGGTTTCTACCGGAAAGCTGGATCATGTCTCGCGCCAAATCGGCGATGCGCACCGACTCGCCCATATCCAGAATCAGCACCTGGCCGCTTTCCCCGATCGCCGCCGCCTGCACCACCAAGCGCGCGGCCTCGGGGATCGTCATGAAATAACGCGTTATGTCAGGGTGAGTCACCGTCACCGGCCCCCCCTTGGCGATCTGCTCTTTGAACTTGGGGATCACGCTGCCACTGCTGCCCAGCACATTGCCGAAGCGCACGGCCATGAACTTGGTGGCATGACCTTGGCCAGCCATATGGCTGATCACCAACTCCGCGGCGCGTTTGGTGGCGCCCATGACGTTGGTGGGATTCACAGCCTTGTCGGTGCTGATGAGCACGAAGCGCTCCGCGCCATGCTCGGCCGCAGCGGTGCAGGCGTGGTAGGTGCCCAGGGTGTTGTTGCGCAGGCAGGCCCAGGCGTTGTCCACCTCCATCAGGGGCACGTGCTTGTAGGCTGCGGCGTGGAAGACGATTTGCGGCTTGTATTGGGCAAAGGTGTGGCGTAGGTGGGCCAGGTCTTTCACATCGCCGATCAGGCGCAGCAGCGGGATGTGCGGAAACTTCTCGCTCAATTCTTGCTCGATGGTGTAGAGCGCAAATTCACTCAGTTCATACAAGACAATTTTCTGTGGACCATAACGGGCCACCTGCCGGCACAGTTCGCTGCCGATGCTGCCGCCGGCGCCAGTGATGAGCACCACTTTGCCGTTGATGCATTCGCTGATGCCGGCTTCGTCCAGTTGCACGGGCTCGCGACCCAGCAGATCTTCAGGTTGAATGTCGCGCAGCTGGTCGACCTTGCTGCCCGCCATCAGCTCTGAACTGGTCGGCACGGTTAACACCGGCAGGCCGGTTTTACCCGCCAGGTCGAGGGCCCGGCGACGTTTGGCGCTTTCGGCGGAGGGCATGGCCACGATGATGTGGGTGATGCCATGCAGTTCGGCAAATGGGGCCACCTCGCTGAAGGGGCCCAGCACCGGGATGCCGGCCACGCGAGCGTCTTGTTTGGCGATGTCGTCGTCCAACCAGCCCACCACCGTCCAGCCCTGGTGTTGAATGCCGGCCACCAGCAAGCGCCCTGCCCGGCCGGCCCCCATCACCAACGCACGGTGGGTCTCAGTGGCGCTGCCGTTGATGCGTGCGCGCAGGTGCTCGTACAACATGCGGTAGCCCAGACGCATCATGGCCAAGCCAATGATGCTGAACAAGGGGTGCAGCGCCAGCACAGAGCGCGGCACTGCTTGCAGCTGAGCCATCAACACCACCACCGCGCCAATCACGCCGGCCGCCGCACAGGCCAGGGTCACGCGTTTGACTTCGCCAAAACCACTGAAGCGCCACATGCCCTTGGGTACTTTGAACAGCCACAGACTCAGCAAATACAGCAGCACCAGCCCGGCAATGACCCAGCCGTCATAACTGGGGCGAGCCGACCACCAGCGCTCAAACCCGAGCCGGAACAAATAGGTGGCCTGCCAGGCCAGCACGATCATCAGGCCATCCAGCGCCAGCGAGAGAATTTCGCGCTTGGGACGGATACGGGTGAGAAATGCGTCGAGTGATTGCCAAAACATAGGGCGCTATTGTCGCGGCAACTGGGTTGCGTTTCGACGGCGCAGTTCCTGGCGGGTCGATAATCAACACAAACTCCTAGAGCCGACCACCATGGACTTCTGCCGACTACTTGGCCTGGACGCGGAGCAAACCAAACGCCACGACTTTGTGAACGACGAGGTGTTTGCCATGGCGGGTTCTTGTAACCTGTAGCGACGCCGACCGCCTCTACCCTTAATCAAGCGCGAGCCCAAGTGGATTGTGGAGGTACGGTCCGCCAACACCGCTGCCTATGACCGGGGCGAGAAGTTTGGCCGGCGTCTGGGCCCGCCTTCGTTAGTTCAAAATTGCCCGCAATGTCTTGAGGATCAAGCTGACGTCGCCCCAAAAACTGCGCGAGGCCACATAACGTTGCGCATAGACCAGCTTGGCCGGCATCACCAACTCGACATACGTGCGCTCGGGGTCAGTGGACTGGGCGAGCAAGCTGGCTTCATCGCGGTACTCAATGCTGGCCAAATCGGTAATGCCGGGCCGCACTGACAGCACCACGTCGCGCACCTCTGCCGGGTACAACGCCACGTAGCGCGGTACCTCGGGGCGCGGGCCGACCAGGCTCATGGCGCCGCGCAACACGTCCCACAGCTGGGGCAACTCGTCGAGTTTGGTGGCGCGCAGAAAGCGGCCGATGCGCGTGATGCGTGGGTCAGCGCCAATGGTGATTTGCGGGCCCAGGGAGGGCGCGTCCACCCGCATGGTGCGGAATTTGTGGATATCAAAGGGGCGGCCGAAGCGCCCGACCCGCTCTTGGCGGAACAACACCGGGCCGGCGGAATCACACTTGATCCATAGGCTAACGATCAACAACAGCGGCGCGAGTGCGATCAGGCCCGCCAAGGCGCAGATCACGTCAAAAAGGCGTTTCGCCACGGACAATGTCGTAAGCAGTTAGCTCAGCGCGATCTCGCGCACGGCGCGGATGACGCGCTGCACATCATCGTCCGTCATCGCCGTGTAGAGCGGGATGCTGAAGCTGCGCTCATAGGCCTTTTGCGAGTGCGGAAACTGCGCGGCGCGCAAGTCATAACGTTCACGCCAGTAGGGATGCTGATGCAGCGGGATGTAGTGGACGCTGCAGCCGATGCCGGCAGCGAACATGCGCTCGATGAACACATCGCGCTCCATCTCCAGGGTTTCGCTCAGACGCAGCACGTAGAGATGCCAGGAGTGCACATCGCCCTCGATGGGCTGGGGCGGCAGGATCAGGGGCAAGTCGGCAAAGGCTTCGTTGTAGGCCTGCGCGATTTGCTCGCGCCGGGCCTGGAAGGCGGTGATGCGCTTGAGTTGGTGGATGCCCAGTGCCGCCGCGATGTCGGTCATGTTGTACTTGAAGCCGGGGGCGACGATCTCGTAATACCAGCTCGGCACCTTGGCGGTGAAGCGATCAAAAGCGTCGCGGTTCATGCCGTGCAGGCGCATCACGCGGGCTCGCTTGACCAGTTCGGCATTGCGGGTGACGAGCATGCCGCCCTCGCCCGTGGTCATGGTCTTGTTGGCGTAGAAGCTGAACACGGTGGCGTCGGAGCCCATGGTGCCGATCAGCTCTTTCTCCAGCGTGGTGGGCAGGGCGTGGGCGGCGTCTTCCACCACGCGCAGGCCGTGGCGGCGGGCGATGTCGAGGATGGCGATCATGTCCACCGCCAAGCCCGCGTAATGCACGGGCATGATGCAGCGGGTGCGGGGCGTGATGGCGGCTTCAACCAGCTTAGGGTCGATGTTGAGGGTCTTGGGGTCGATGTCCACCAGCACCACGTCAGCGCCCAGGTAACGCACCACTTCAGCGGTGGCGGTGAAGGTATGGGTGGTGGTGATCACCTCGTCGCCAGGGCCGATTCCCAGCGCCTCCAGCGCCAGATGCAGGCCGGCGGTGGCAGAGTTGACGGCAATGCATTCCAACTGGGGTTCGTTCAAAAAGGCCGCGAAATCGGTCTCGAAACGCTTGGCCTTGGGCCCCGTGGTCACCCAGCCGGAGCGCAGCGTGTCGACCACCTCGTTGATTTCGTCTTCACCGATTTCGGGCAAGGCAAAGGGGAGAAAGGGCAAGGCGTTTGTCGGTTCGGTCATGGCGGTCGGCTGGGTCGCTGCAGGCGCGCTGCAATGGCGGCGATTGTATCGGCGGCCCTGCTCAGGTCCCGCAGAACGTCTGGTAGCTGTCGTTGAAGCTCTGCGCGGCAGGTTCGGCCAAGCGTACCCGGTCCGCGTGCTCTTCAAAGGGTTGGCACACGGCCGCCAGCAATTGCTCGAAGGGGGAGTAGTCGCTCGCCTCGCTGGCAGCGGTCAGCGCCTCTTCTACCCGTGCGTTGCGTGGGATGTAGATCGGGCTGACCTGCCGCATGGCGGCGGCCCGGGCCGCTGGCGTGCCGGCAGGGCCTTGCGCCGACTGCAGGCGTTGCCACCAGCGCGCCAGCCAAGGCTGCGCGGCGCCGGGGTCGGCCAGCAAGGCTTGCAGGGGCACAGTGGCATCTGCGGAGAATGCATGCGAGGCGCCTGCCCGATCAAAGGCCTCCGCAACATCCGCCAAACGGCGCCAGGCCAGCGTGAAGTCAGCCCCCTGGGTGTGCAGCAATTGCAGCCAGTCGTGCGCCAGGGCCAAGTCATCAACCTGCGCGTCTTGCAAACCCAGCTTGGCGCGGGCGCCAGCCAGCCAATGGTGCTCATAACGCGCCGGAAACGCGTCAATGACCGCGACAGCCTGGGCTACGGCTACATCCGCGTCGGCGCCCATCAGCGGCAGCAAGCTCTCGGCCAGGCGGGCGAGGTTCCAACGGGCGATCAAGGGTTGATTGGCATAGGCATAGCGGCCACCGTGGTCGATGGAGCTGAACACCATTGCGGGGTCATAACGCTCCATGAAAGCGCAAGGGCCGTAATCAATCGTTTCACCGGACACGGTCATGTTGTCGGTGTTCATCACGCCGTGGATAAAGCCCAGATGCATCCAACGGGCGATCAAGGCGGCCTGGCGCTCGGCCACCGCCTGCAGCAGGCCTAGCGCGGGCAGCGGGTGATCGCGCAAGGCAGGGTCGTGTCGGGCGATCACATGGTTGAGCAGGCGTTGTAGCTTCTCGTGCTCGCCCCGTGCGGCGAAGTACTGAAACGTCCCCACACGTACATGGCTGGCCGCCACACGCGTGAGCACCGCGCCCGGCAGAGGCCGCTCGCGCCGCACCCACTCGCCCGTGCCGACAACAGCCAGGGCGCGCGTGGTGGGCACGCCCAACGCATGCATGGCTTCGCCCATGAGATATTCGCGCAGCACAGGCCCCAACGCAGCCTTGCCGTCACCCCCGCGTGAATACGCGGTGCGACCTGAGCCTTTGAAGGCGATGTCGCGGCGGTGCCCATGCCGATCAATCACCTCACCCAGCAACAGCGCCCGGCCGTCGCCCAACTGCGGGGAAAAACCACCAAATTGATGGCCCGCATAGGCTTGTGCCAAAGGTGCAGCCCCCTGGGGCGCCTGGGCCGCCGCCAACATCTGTACGCCGGCAGACGCCATGAGAGAGGCTGTGTCTAGGCCCAACTCTTCAGCCAAAGCCAGGTTGAGTTTGAGTAGCTTGGCTGCCGGCACCGGCTGCAAGGGGCTTGCCGTGTAAAGCCCCTCCAACTCGCGGGCGTAGCTGTTGTCAAAGGCGATGGCCGTGGCGGGAGACATGAGGGGGGCCGTTAGGCCGTTGGCGCCGAGGGTAGTCATGCGCGCATCTTGACATGGGCGGCCTTGCCGTATGAGCGCTGGGGTTTCTGCTCACCCTGGCGACAGCTCACTAGTACTAGGGACTCCGCTCTATCCCAGGGCCTACACGCTTGGCGCCGGGGCAAGCTGCGGTTAGCCTTGCGCGGCAAGCCACAAGCTCAAAACCATAAAGGAGACCGCGCCCATGAATCGACGCCGATGGCTACAACTCGGATTGGGGGCAACCGTGCTGCTCGGGCTGGCCGGCGCCGGCGTGGCCCTGCTGCGGCCCGGCTGGGCTGATGGCAAGCTGAGCCCCGGCGCACGCACCTTGATGCGCAAAGTCAGCTTGGCCGTGTTGGATGGCCTCTGGCCCGAAGGCACAGTGGCCAGAGAGTCCCGCGTGGACCAACAGTTAGCACAGTTGGAGGCCAATATCGCTGACTTTCCGGCGGGCGTGCGCGATCAGCTCTCGCAGGTGCTGGGGCTGTTGTCCAGCGGCGCGGGCCGCCTCAGCCTGATGGGTTTGAAGTCTGACTGGGACAGCGCCACCGTGGACGAGGTGAAAACCGCACTTCAAGCGATGAGCGTTTCCAGCCTGGACACCCGCCAGCAAATCTACCGGGCGCTGCGTGACCTCAACAGCATCGTCTTCTTCGCCGACGCCAGCAACTGGCCTCAGACCGGCTACCCAGGACCACGGACTCTCGCATGAGCAACCCCATCATCGACCCCATCAAAGAGGGCCTGGCCCGTGGCTGGCAGGTGTTCGGCACCGAAGTAAACGGCGCCCTGCGCACCGCACCGGTGGACATGGATTGCGACGTGCTCATCATCGGCAGCGGCGCGGGTGCAGGCATCACGGCTGAATTGCTGGCCAAAGCCGGGCTCAAGCTGATCATTGTGGAGGAAGGCCCGCTGCGCTCCAGCAGCGACTTCCGCCAACTTGAAGCGGACGCCTACCGGCAGCTTTACCAAGAAGCCGCCGGCCGCAAGAACACTGAACAAACCATGGGCGTGCTGCAAGGCCGCTGCGTGGGTGGCTCCACCACGGTCAACTGGGCGGGGGCCTTTCGCACGCCGGAAACCACGCTGGACTATTGGGTGCAGCGCCTGGGCCTGTCGGACTTCAACCCCGCAGCCCTGGCGCCCTGGTTTGACCAAGTCGAACGGCGCCTGAACATCGGCGAGTGGCAAGGCGAGCCCAATGGCAACAACGAGGTGCTGCGGCGCGGTGCACTGAAGATTGGCGTCGAGGCCTTGAAGATGCACCGCAATGTCAAAGGCTGCTGGAACCTGGGCTCCTGCGGCCTGGGCTGCCCCACCAATGCCAAGCAATCGATGTTGGTGACCACCGTGCCGGCCGCGCTGGACATGGGAGCCACCTTGCTGGTGCAAACGCGGGCGGAACGTTTTGAGCTGCAAGGCGATGAAATCAAGGCCTTGATCTGCCAACCCGTGCTGCTCAACGGGGCTGCTAACGGCTCGGTGCAGCGCATCACGGCGCGCCATTTCGTGCTGTCAGGGGGGGCCATCAACTCGCCGGCCTTGTTGATGCGCTCCGCCGCGCCCGACCCGCACAAGCTGCTGGGCAAACGCACCTTTTTGCACCCCACCGCCGCCAGCAGCGCCGTGCTGCCCGAGCCGGTAAAGGGCTGGGCGGGTGCGCCGATGAGCATCTTCTCGGATCAATTCCTGCGTGAGCACCCCATTGACGGGCCGGTGGGCTACAAGCTGGAAACCGCGCCGGTGCACCCCGCCTTCGCGCTGACCAACCTCGGCGGCATGGGTGCCGCCTTGGCCGAGCGCGCCAAGGTGCTGCCGCACACCCAGGTGGGCATCGCGTTGATGCGTGACGGCTTTCATGAGGCCTCGCCAGGCGGCACGGTCAGCCTCAAGTCGGACGGCAGCGCGGCCCTGTCTTACACCTTGAGCGACTACTTGCTGGACGGCGTACGCCGCGCACACCTGACAATGGCTGAATTGCAGTTTGCGGCAGGCGCCACCACAGTGCGGCCCGCCCATGAAATGGCGGCGGACTATCGCTCGTGGAGCGAGGCCAAGGCCGCCATCCAGCAATTGCCCTACAAGCCCTTTGTGACGGTGGTGGGCAGCGCGCACGTGATGGGAGGCTGCCCGCTCGGCGTGGATGCCAGCCGCGGCGTGGTGCGGCCCGACGGCCAACATTGGCAGTTGAAGAACCTGTCGATTCACGACGGCTCGTTGTTCCCCACCAGCATCGGCGCCAATCCACAGGTCAGCGTCTACACCTTGAGCAACCGCCTGGCTACGGGCTTGGCCAAGCGGCTGAGCGACAAGGACGTGCAGTTGGCTTGAACAAGCAAACACCCCCGCCCCCCCCCCCCGCAGTACAGTGCACATAACGAAGCATGGTTTCGCCGCCAAGTGCAAGACGGTCTTGATTCGGCCCATGCGGGCCGCTTGGTCTTGGGCGAGGATGTTGAGGCCGAGTTTGCAGCACAACGCGCTGAAACGCGGCCCTTTTGATCGACCACCCCGGCTTGGGTCGGCCGGGCCAGGTGGCGAGCACACGCGAGTTGGTTGCGCATCACAACAACATTCTGATTGACGACATAGCGGGCGATTTGTTGCGGGTGCTTCGCGGGCTGCACGCAGCCCGAAGGTGGCCGCCAACCCGTGCGGCGCAATGATCAGCGTCAGTGCTGCCCCGTCGCCCCACCTTCCCGCTACCATCCTCATCATGTCCCTTGCCAATTTCACCGGTCTGCTGCTGGCCGGCCTTGCTCGCCTGATCACGGGCGCCCAAGGCCACTGGAAAGGCTGCCCGCCGATGGCCGAGCAGCGTATCTACTTCGCCAACCACCAAAGCCATTTCGACTGGGTGTTGATCTGGGCCGCCCTGCCCGGCGAAATGCGTGCCCAGACCCGACCCATTGCCGCGCGCGATTACTGGACCAGCAGCCCGCTGAAAACCTGGATCACAACCGCCGTGTTCAACGCCATTTACGTCAGTCGCACCCGAGCCACGCCGGACGAAGACCCTCTGGAGCCCCTGGCCGATGCACTGAGCGCGGGCGACTCGCTGGTGATTTTTCCGGAAGGCACGCGCTCCAACCTGGGTGAGCCACAGGCCTTCAAAGCGGGGCTGTACCACTTGGCCGAGCAGTTTCCGCAGGTGAAGCTGATCCCGACCTGGATTGACAACGTGCAACGCGTGATGCCCAAGGGTGAAGTGGTGCCCGTGCCCATCCTGTGCACTGTCACCTTTGGCGCGCCCATGGCGCTGCAGCCGGGCGAAGACAAGCGTGAATTTCTGGCCCGTGCGCGTGCGGCGGTGCTGGCGCAACGCCCCGGTGGGGAGCGCCCATGAACTGGCTGTTGCAACTCAATAGCCACGAGCAAACCGCCCTGCTGTTTGTTGCTTTGTTCGGCATGCTTGCCTTGGCCAGTTGCCTGCGCGTTTTGATGAGCTTGCGGCGCGAGAGTTTGCAGGACGTACCTGCCGATCCCGACGCCATCCCCGGGCGGGCCCGCCAGCACCACTGGCGCCATGAAATGCGCATCTTGTGGCTGGGCGCCAGCATCTTTTGGGCGGCCTGGATCTCCGGGCCGGTCGGTGCGACGCTGCTGTTCGGCGTGCTGTCGTTTCTGGCGTTCAGAGAGTTCGTCACCCTGCTGCACACCCGCAGGGGCGATCACCGGAGCTTGCTGCTGGCGTTTTTCGTGCTGCTGCCGCTGCAGTACCTCACGGTGGGTCTGCGCGAGTTTGACCTCTTCACAGTGATGATTCCGGTGTACAGCTTTTTGGCCATTCCGGTGGTCAGCGCGATGGCGGATGACCCGCATGATTTTTTGGAGCGTAACGCCAAGATTCAATGGGGCATCATGGTCTGCGTGTACGGGCTTTCACACGCCCCGGCGCTGATCCTCCTAGATTTTGCGGGCTACCAAGGGCGCGGGGCATTTTTACTCTTCTTCCTGGTGATGGTGGTGAGCGGCGGGCAGCTGGCCGAGCACTGGGCAAGCCGGCGGTTGCGCCGCCGGCCCGTGGCGCGGCACGTGGACCGCGACTTTTCCATGCGGGCGTGGTGGGCAGGCGTGGGGTGCGCCGCGCTGGTGGGCCTGGCGCTGTTCTGGATCACCCCATTCAAGGCCTGGCAGGCCATGGCCATGGCGGCCATCGCCGCGGGTGCGGGCAGCTTCGGCAGCTTGGTGATGGAAGCCCTCAAGCGCGACGCAGGCGTGCGCTACTGGGGCAACCGCAGTTCGATCACCGGTGCCATCGGCTTGTTGGACCGCATGGCCGTGTTGTGCTTTTCGGCGCCGGTGTTTTTCCATCTGGCGCGTTGGTATTTCAAGGCGGCACGCTGAGCGTGTGCTGTCATTCAGAATCACAGCCTCCGTTCAACTCACGCGCTAACGCACGTTAACGAAACTTAGCGCACTTGGCGCCACTGACCCTCCATGCGTATTCTCGGTATCGATCCTGGTTTGCAGACCACCGGCTTTGGCGTCATCGAGGCAGACGGCCCGCGCCTGAGCTATGTGGCCAGCGGCACGATCAAGACCAACACCATCGCCACAGGCGATTTGCCCGGTCGCCTCAAGATCATCTTCGACGGGGTGCGCGAGGTCACCGCCCGCTATCAACCGCAATGCGCAGCGGTAGAGATCGTCTTTGTCAACGTCAACCCGCAGTCCACGCTGCTGCTGGGGCAGGCCCGCGGTGCCGCCATCACCGCGCTGGTGTCTTGTGATCTGACGGTGTCCGAATACACCGCCTTGCAGATGAAAAAAGCCGTGGTCGGCCACGGCCACGCCAAAAAAGAACAAGTGCAGTTGATGGTGCAACGCCTGTTGAGCCTGCCCGGCGAGCCCGGTAAAGACGCCGCCGATGCCTTGGGGCTGGCCATCATGCACGCGCACGCCAGCGTCTCATTCGAGGCAATGAGCCGCAGCACGACGCTGCAACGCCGCCAGCATGCCCAGTTCAAGGGCAGCCGTACTTATTGAAGTTTCAGCGCCCGGGCGCCCCTGGGGTGGCGGTTGCCGCCGACAAACCCGCAGCAATCCGCGCCAGCAGCACTTGGGAATCCACAGGTTTGATCAGCATGTCTGCCGCGCCCACGCTGATGCCCGCGGCCCGGGCATGGGCCAGGGCCTCGGACTCCACCCGCGCGGTGAGAAAAATCACCGGGACGGCTGCCGTGCGCGGGTCGGCCTTCAGGCGCCGATAGACCTCGTAGCCGTCCATGCCCGGCATGAGCACGTCCAGCAGAATCAAGTCAGGCAGCGTGGCCTGAACAATCGCCAGGGCTTTTTCACCATGGGGCGCCACCTTGACCTGGTAGGTTTTTTTGAGAATATGAGAATACAGAAGCAGATTTTCAGGGGTGTCATCCACCACCAGAACCGTGTACCGAGGTGCGGGCTCCAACATAGACCTCCTTGATCACTGAATGCTGAAAGCGACGTCCGGGGGAGTCGCCATGGAAGCCTAACAGGCTCGCCGATCTGCGGGCGACGTATTGCCCCCCCCGGTTGACATGGGTAGATGCCTAGAATGCGGCCCTACCGCCTCTTCGCCCACGCACAAAGCGACACAACGCAGCATCCCGTGGCATAGCGCAACATAACGCTGAAAGTCCCCATGACCCTGACCCGAATGCTGGCCACTTTTGTGCGCAGCCATTGGCGCCCCTATAGCGCTGCCGCTCTGATGCTGGCCTGCATCGCTTTCACCACCACCTGGATTCCGCGTCAGGTGGGCCATGTGGTGGACGGCATGGTGGCGGGCACGCTGCAGGGCTCGGCACTGCAGCAGCAATTGGGTTGGCTGGTGCTGGCGGGCGTACTGATTTATCTGCTGCGTGTGGGCTGGCGCCTGGCCTTGTTTGCTGCAGCCTATCAGTTGGGCCAGCAGTTGCGCACGCAGCTTTATGCGCGACTCACCTTGCAGGGCCCGGCCTTTTTTCAGGCCAAGCGCACGGGTGATTTAATGGCCTTGGCCACCAACGATGTCGACGCGGTTGAAATGGCGGCCGGTGAAGCTTTGTTGGCCGCGTTTGACGGGTCGCTCACGCTGATTCTCGTGCTGCTGATGATGACGGTGGGCGTGGACTGGCGCCTGGGCCTGGCCGCCCTGCTGCCCTTCCCCTTCATGGCGCTGGCGTTTTGGCGCATCTCCGAGCAGGTGCATCAGGCTTGGCAGAGCTCGCTCCATCGCTTCTCAAGCCTCAACCAGCATGTGCAGGAGGGGCTGGCCAGCGTGCGCACGCTGCGCGCCTTGGGGCTGGTGCAGCACAACACCCTGCAGTTCCATCAACTGGCGGAAGGAGCGGCGGAGTCAAGCTACCGTGCGCAAAAGTGGGAGGCCGCCTACGAACCTGCGGTGGGCATGACGCTCAGCGCGGCCACTGTGATCGCGCTCGGCCTGGGCGGCGTGCTGGTGGCGCGGCGGGAGTTGAGCATCGGCCAACTGACCTCCTTCACCATGTACCTGGGGCAACTGATCTGGCCGATGTTTGCCGCCGGCTGGGTGCTGTCGTTGCTCGAGCGCGGGCGTGCTGCCTGGGACCGCCTTCAGCCGGTGTTGTCCGCACCGCTCACCTTGCAAGACACGGGCCGACTGCCCTTGCCGGCGCGGGCTCGGTTGAGCGTCGAGCAACTGCATTTCAGCTACCCGGAGGCGGGTCGAAAAGCGTTGGAAAACATCTCCCTGCAACTGCCGCCGGGCAGCACGCTGGGCGTTGTTGGCCCCACCGGCGCGGGCAAGTCCACCCTGCTGCGGCTGTTGCTCAGGCAGTATGAACCGGCGCTCGGGCGCATCCTTGTCAGCGGGGGCGCTGTGCATTGCACCCTGCCTGAATTGACGCTGCAAAGCCTGCGCGAGGGCATGGCCTGGGTGCCCCAGGAGCCCTTTTTGTTTTCAGCCTCCATCGCGGAGAACATCGCGCTGGCGCGCCCTGCGGCCAGCCGCGCAGAGATTGAGCAAGTGGCCCGTATGGCCGCCGTGCATGACGACATTCGCCTGCTGCCCAAGGGCTATGACACCGAGGTGGGTGAGCGCGGCGTGACCCTGTCCGGCGGCCAGCGCCAGCGGGTGGCCATTGCGCGCGCCCTGCTCTCGAACGCCCAGATCTTGCTGCTGGACGACGCCTTGTCTGCCGTGGACACCGGCACGGAGACACAAATCCTGCAGCATCTGCGAGCCTTGCGCGAGACCCGCCCGGAATGCAGCGTAATCATCAACAGCCACCGGCTCAGCGCGGTGATGGAGGCCGATCACATCATCGTTCTGCGCGACGGTCGCATCACTGAGCAAGGAAGCCACGCGGCGCTATTGGCCGCTGGCGCCTGGTACGCCAGTCAATGGCGTTATCAACAACTGGAGGCCAGCCTCGATGCAGACGCCTGAACAACTCACCGGCAAAGAGCGGCCCTGGGCCTCGGTGGGCCTGCTGCTTGAATCAGCCTCCCCTGAAAAGCAGCAACTGCGCCGCGGCGTGGCATGGCTGCTGGTGGCCGCGGGCCTGGAGGCCTTGGGACCGATTCTCGGCAAGCGCTTCATCGATAACCATTTGCTACCGCGCCAGTTCGACGTCATGGCCATGGCCCAACTGCTCGCCGCACTGCTGGTGTGCGGGTGGTCTGCCAGCTGGATTCGCTACGCCCAGCTCAGCCGCATGGCCGGCGTGGCACAGCGCTCGGTGCTGCGCCTGCGCGAGCGGGTGTATGCGCACGTGCTGGCTTTGCCCATGGCCTTTTTTGACCGGGCCATCACGGGGCAGTTGGTCAGCCGCGTCACCAACGACAGTGAAGCCGTGAACACGCTGTACCGCCAAGTGCTGTACGTGATGCTGGACTCCAGCATCGTGGTGCTCGGCTCCTTGATCGCGATGGCTTGGCTGGACTGGCACCTGATGCTGATCGTCGCCACCCTGATCCCCGCCATGCTGGTGATCATCTTGCTATATCAGCGCCTGAGTGCGCCGGCCGTGGCGCGCGCGCGCCAGCTGCGCAGCGAGATCAACGCGCAGATGGCCGAGAGCATGGCCGGCATGGCGATGCTGCAGGCGGCGGGCGCGGCCGCCCGGTTTGGGGCGCGCTTTGAGCACACCAACAAGGCCCACTGGTCCGCCCGCATTGATGAGCTCAAAGCCAATGCCTGGCTGCTGCGGCCGGCGCTGGACTTGCTGAATGTTTTGCTGCTGGTGACCGTGATCTATGGCTTCGGCCGGCGCGATTTATCGGGGCTGGAGGTGGGCCTGCTCTACGCCTTTTTGAGCTACATCGCCCGCGTGGTGGAACCCCTGATTCAGATCACGATGCAATTCGGCCAGTTGCAGCAATCCATGGTGGCCGCCGCACGAGTGCGCAGCCTGCTGCAGGAAATGGCGCCGGTGCCGCAAGGGCAAAACGGCCGCGACATTCAGCACGGCCGCATTGCCATCGGGCAACTGAGCTTTGGCTACGCGCCCGAGCGCCCGGTGCTGCACGAACTCAATCTCGACATCGCTGCGGGTGATTTTGTGGGCATCGTCGGCCATACGGGCAGCGGCAAGTCCACGCTCTTGTCTTTGTTGCTGCGGTTTTACACGCCGCAATTGGGCCGCATCGAGATTGACGGCCAAGCGCTGGCCAGCATCCCCGATGACCGCTTCCGACAAGCCGTGGGATTGGTGCCGCAAGAACCCTATCTGATGGCCGCCACAGCACGTGAAAATATCGCAATGGGCCGCAACATCAGCGAGGCCGATTTGCGCGCCGCCGCCGAAGCCGCCCGTATTGCCGAGTTTCTCGACGCCTTGCCGCAAGGCTGGGACACGCTGCTGGGCGAAGGCGGCGCCCGGGTCTCCACGGGGCAGAAGCAGTTGATCGCGATGGCACGCGCCTTGGCGGGCAAGCCCCGGATCTTGTTTCTGGATGAAGCCACCTCCAGCATCGACAGCGCCACTGAGCGCGTCATCAGCGAGGCCTTGACCGCGCTGCACGGCCAGGTGACGGTGTTGGCCATTGCGCACCGACTCTCCACCATCCGGGCGGCCGACCAGATCATTGTGCTCAACCACGGGCATCTGGCGGAGCGCGGCCGGCATGAAGAGTTGATGGCGCGCGAAGGCGGCATCTACCAGCGGTTGGTGCAGTTGCAGGATCTCAGCGATTGAGCGCGCACCGGCGGGCGCCGCCAGCTGCCCGCCTCGTGCCATGCCCCTACAACAGCATCGCCAGCCGCTCGAGGATCAACACAGCGAAAAACGCGAGGCCGGCCAAGACGGTCCATTTGACGATCAGCAAGCCGCGCTGGCGCCACACCACCTGCTGGGTGCCGATGTACAGGGCGAAACAGATCACGCCTGCAAACAGCAGCAAGCCAACCACCAGTCGAAACAACATCATGGCGCGCTACTCATTCGCGGTGATCAGTTACCAGGCCGGCGCCAACTGAGCGAAGCCGGCCGGCGCCTGCGCTTCGTCTTCAAAGGTGACGATTTCATAGGCGGTTTCGTCCGCCAGCAGGGCGCGCAGCAGTTTGTTGTTGAGTGCGTGCCCGCCCTTGAACGAGGTGTAGGCTGCCAGCAGCGGGTGGCCCACCACCTGCATGTCGCCGATCGCGTCGAGAATCTTGTGTTTGACGAACTCGTCGTCGTAGCGCAGGCCATCGGCATTGAGCACGCGGTAGTCGTCGACCACGATGGCATTGTCCATCGAACCACCCAGCGTCAAGCCGCGAGAGCGCATGACCTCGATATCGCTGGTCATGCCAAAGGTGCGGGCGCGGGCGATTTCACGCTTGTATTGGCCCGACCCCATATCGAACACATACTGCTGGCCCGTTGCAGAAACCGCCGGGTTGTCAAACTCGATCTCGAAGCTCAGCGTGTACCCATGATGCGGCGCCAGGCGCGCCCACATCAGGCGCTTGCCCTCGCCTTGCCGCACTTCCACGGTTTTTTTGACGCGCAGGAATTTCTTGGGCGCATTCTGCTGCTCGATGCCGGCGCTTTGGAGCAGGTAGACAAAACTTGCGGCGGAGCCATCCAGCACGGGCACTTCGTCTGCGTTGATGTCGACGTAGAGATTGTCCAGCCCCAGGCCCGCGCAGGCGGAGAGCAAGTGCTCAATGGTCTGCACCTTGGGCGCGCCCGGGTCGCCGCCGGGGCTGACGGTGGTGGCCATGCGGGTGTCGCACACGGTGTCAGCACGCACCGGAATGTCAACCGGGGTGTTGAGATCTATCCGCCGAAACACGATCCCGGTGTCCGGTGCCGCCGGGCGCAGCGTCATTTCAACCCGTTGCCCGCTGTGGATGCCTACGCCCACGGCGCGGGTCAGACTCTTGAGTGTTCTTTGTTGCAGCATGCTGGCGATTTTCCGTGAAAACCCTTAACTGTGCTTGTCTGGGGGCTCTGGGCGATGCACAGGCAGGCGCAGGCTCAAGCGCGTGCCCTGGCCCGGGCTGGATTCAATCCGCACCGAACCGCCCAGGCGCTGCGCACGCCGTTGCTGGCTCTTGAGGCCCCGGCCCCGCGGCGCGTTCTCGACATCAAAGCCGGTGCCGTCGTCTTCCACCCGTATTTCCACATAACTGCTGTGATGGCGCGTCACCAGGCGCACCCGGCCCGCATTGGCGTGCTTGATCACATTGGTCAGGGCCTCCTGCATCAGGCGCAGCACATGCAAGGCGTCGGGTGGCTCCAGCCAGGTGAGCGGAGGCAGGTCTTGAACGTCCCACTCGAGATGCAGCCCGCCCGCCTGCAAACGCTTGCCGAGCCGGTAGCGCATGGTCGCAAGGAGTGACACCAGGTCATGGCCAATGGGCTCCAGGGAGTCGATGACCAAGCGCAGATCGTCCACGCATTCACGCAGCACTTCTACCACCCGATCCTGGCCCATGGTGCCTTGCTCCACCGCCACCATGGCGGACAGCAGGGACGAACCCAATCCGTCATGCATGTCTTGCATCAGCCGCTGGCGCTCCAGCAGCAGAGCCTGCTGACGCTCCGCCTCCCGCAAACGGTCGTGCTGGGCCTGCAACTCGCGACTTTGCGCGTCCAGGCGCTGGGCCAGGTTTTCATTCAGCAAAGCCACCTCGAACAACGCGCCCACATAACGGTTTTGCACCGCGTACAAAAAGCTGGCGACCATCATGAGCGTGGCAAAGGGCATGACGTAGATGTGCTCCTGCCACGTCCAGCCCGCCAGCATGACCAAGTCGTGGATGCCCAGCAGCAAACTCAGGAACATGCTCACCGCAATAATGCGCAAGCCGTAGCGGCGCTCATTGAAGGCGATCACCGCCACAAACAGGGTGCACACCGCCCCAACCACCGCGTTGACCGCATGCTGGGCGACCAGTGCGTCGAACATGCCCCGCCACAGAGGCAGGGTCATCAGGCTGCCGAGCACGACGAACGAAATCAATCCCTTCTCGAAGCGCGGAAACTGCCTTCTCGAAAACCGCAGCACGAACAAGAAGGTCAACACCATGACCCAAGACATGGAGGCGTGCGTCAACCACCAAAACCATTCCAGGCCCAAGCGAGTGCGAGGCAGGTCCACGTGGTAATGCAGATTGCGCAGCAACCAACCCACGGCCGCCAGTGCGAACAAGAGATAGGCGGAGTCATCTCGTCGCTTGACCCACAAGGACATCGAAAACAAACCCAACACCACCAAAGTCAGGCCAGTGGCCTGAGGCACGCCAATCTGCAAGGCCCAGCGCCGGCGGTAGCGCGGCTCCAGGTCTTCTCGCGGCCCCAACCAGACGGATGACACCGCATAAAAATTGTCATTGAGCACGGGCACCGCCAGCACAATTTCCAGCGATTGGTCTCGGCTCAGCTCCGTGAGCGCCGCAGGAAACACCACCCACAACGGTCGCACCCACTGCTCACGGGCGCCCGCCTGGTTGTCGAACACAGGCCGCCAGCCTTCATCGGTATGCACCAGCACTGCGGCGGCCATGGTGACCAGCCGCGGGATGTACAAGGCCATGCTGGTGGGCCAGAAGCCCTGGTCAGAATCAAAGCGAAAGCGGTACCAGCGCATCTGGTAGAGCTTGTCGGCATTGAAATGGCTGCCCACATCACGGCTGCGGGTATCGGGCAGTTGAACGGGCTTCCAGTTGGCCGGTGCGGTCGGCGGCTGCAAATGCGCCGGCAAACTGCCGGGGCTGCCATCCATGGCGCGCAAGGCGGCCCACCATTCATTCAAATCGTCACCCGACCATTGGCTCAACGCCAACTCCGCCGAGCGCATGTGTTGGCCCGACGGTACTGGAGCCACGCCCGGCGTGGTCAGACCCTGGGCGTGCACCTGCGGCAAGGCAAGTGTCCCAAGCACCAGCATGGCCCCCGACAGCCATCTAGACAGCCCCAATCCACAGGACAAGCCACCAGGCAGTGCGGCCAAAACCAGAGATTTCAGTACACGGACTGGTGCGGTCACACGGGCAGAAAAACCGGGCAGCGCGGTATCAGGCATTCGACAAAGCACACGAGAACATGGTGGTCCTAACAAATCCACAAAGCACCGTCAGCGCTTGTGACGGTCACGGAGCTTTGCCTTCATCACAGGTTTGCGAGGCGCGCAAACCGCGGATCGATACCCGCACCGTCAATGTATCGAACAATTTGAGCCGCGCTCAGGAAACGCAACTCAACGTCATCTTTCTTCGTGCGCGTCAAACCTCACCTGGAGGCGAAGCATGCCACAGCATCTGCTCGCCTTGGCTGGCCGTCGGGCTGGTCACAACGCTGAACCAGCGATAAGGTAAAAAAAACAAGCCCGGCGCGTGATGACGATCACGCGCCGGGCTTCGGAGGCTGTCTTGGCCAGAGCTTGACCGGCGGTCGATCTGCTTCAGCGCGCTTCGATCAACCGATCAAGCTGATCAATCGGCCTGCTTGCGCAGGAAAGCCGGGATTTCAATTTCGTCCATGCCGTTGGAGGACAGGGCCTCCACCTTGGCGGCGGCCGTACGGCCGTGGCGCCACACGCTGGGCACGCTCATGCCGGCAAAGTCATTGCCGCCACCCAAGGCGGGCGACTGACTGACGCCGCCGTGCGCGCTGTGCCCAGCACCACCGGCCGCGCCCATGTTGACCGCCTGCGTCAGCACCGGCATATTGTCGGTACCGGTGCGCAGTTGAACCTGCGACTGCACCACCTGCAGCGGCGCCGCCTGGCGCGCACGTTGTGACGACAGGCCGGTTGCAATCACGGTCACACGCAGGGCATCGCCCAGGCTTTCGTCATAGGCAGTGCCGAAGATGACATGCGCTTCATCGGCGGCATAGCGCTTGATGGCGTTCATGGCGTTGCGCGATTCGCTCAGCTTGAAATTGTTCTTGCCGGCTGCAATCAGCACCAGCACGCCGCGTGCGCCGGACAGATCGATACCTTCCAGCAGCGGGCAGGCCACCGCCGCCTCGGCCGCCTTAACAGCACGGTCCGGGCCACTGGCTTGCGCCGTACCCATCATGGCTTTACCAGGCTCGCCCATCACGGTCTTGACGTCTTCGAAGTCGACGTTGACCAGACCGGGGACATGAATAATGTCGGAGATGCCGCCCACCGCGTTTTTCAACACATCGTTGGCATGAGCAAACGCCTGATCTTGTGTGACGTCGTCGCCCAGCACATCCAGCAACTTGTCATTCAGCACCACGATGAGTGAGTCGACATTGGCTTCAAGTTCGGCCAAGCCTGCATCGGCGGCCTTGGTGCGCCGATTACCTTCAAATTCAAAAGGTTTGGTCACCACGCCGACCGTCAGGATGCCCATTTCCTTGGCAACCCGGGCAATCACCGGCGCCGCACCCGTGCCGGTACCGCCACCCATACCGGCGGTAATGAACAGCATGTGCGCGCCCTGAATGGCATCCCGAATGCGGGCTTCAGCTTCCAGTGCAGCTTCTTGGCCCTTCTCGGGCTTGGCACCGGCGCCGAGACCGGAAACCCCCAACTGCAGGAGTTGATCTGCCTTCGAGCGATTCAGCGCCTGAGCATCAGTATTGGCGCAGATGAACTCCACGCCCTGAACGCCCTGGGCAATCATGTGCTCAACTGCATTGCCACCACCACCACCTACACCGATCACCTTGATCTGGGTGCCTTGGTCAAACTCTTCAATCATTTCGATCGGCATAAGAAACCTCCTGCACCAATTGTGCCGTTATTACCGGTGAAAAACCACAGGGATGACCCTCTTTTTTCACGCTCTGCCGCTGAATTCCGACAGTTCATTTTTGAAAATCCCTGATCTCGCCAAACTCGCGCCGCAGCGCTTCAGAAATTACCGAGAAACCAATCTTTTGCGCGGCCAAATGCGGTCTTCATCGAGCCCGCTTGTTGCGCTGCTTTCAAACCCCGGGTGCGCGACATGCGGGCTTCTTCGAGCAAACCCATAACCGTTGCCGAGCGCGGGTTGGAAACCATGTCGAAGAGCGCCCCGCTATAAGTCGGATTGCCACGGCGGACTGGTTTGAGAAATATATCCTCCGCCAACTCAATCATGCCCGGCATGACGGAGGAGCCGCCTGTCAAAACGATTCCGGACGACAGCAATTCTTCGTAACCACTTTCCCGAATCACTTGCTGAACCAGCGAGAAAATCTCTTCAACCCGCGGTTCGATCACCCCTGCCAAAGCCTGCTTGGACAACATGCGCGGCGCACGGTCGCCCAGCCCTGGCACCTCGACCTGGTCCGCTGGATCGGCCAGCAATTGCTTGGCCACACCGTGCTCAACCTTGATTTCTTCCGCATCCTTGGTGGGGGTGCGCAGCGCCATGGCAATATCGCTGGTGATCAAATCACCGGCAATTGGTATTACAGCGGTATGACGGATGGAGCCGCCAGTGAATATCGCCACGTCCGTCGTACCCGCACCAATATCCACAATGGCGACACCGAGGTCGCGTTCATCGGAGGTCAATGCTGCATGGCTGGATGCACTGGGATTTAAAACCAGCTGATCCACTTCAAGACCACATCGGCGCACGCATTTCACAATGTTTTCTGCCGCGCTTTGTGCGCCCGTCACAATATGCACCTTGACCTCAAGGCGTCCGCCGCTCATGCCAATAGGTTCTTTAACCTCGTGGCCATCGATGACAAATTCCTGTGGTTCAACCAGCAACAAACGCTGATCGTTGGGAATATTGATGGCTTTGGCAGTTTCCACCACACGGGCCACATCGACTGGCGTCACCTCTTTGTCACGCACAATCACCATGCCAGTGGAGTTTTGGCCGCGAATATGGCTGCCTGTAATGCCTGTATATACGCGGGAAATTTTGCAGTCGGCCATCATTTCAGCCTCTTTCAAGGCCTGCTGGATAGACTGGACGGTTGCGTCAATATTCACCACCACGCCGCGTTTGAGGCCATGCGAAGTGGCCACACCCAGGCCTGCAATCCGCAATTCGCCATTGCCCAACACCTCGGCCACCACCGCCATGATCTTGGCGGTACCGATATCCAGGCCGACGACCAAATCCTTGTATTCCTTGGCCATGTTTTCTTTTCCTTAGGTTTTTCTCTGCAGCACTGAGGGCTATGACACAAATCAACGGGCGGCCTTACCGGCGGCGGCGGCGGGTCGCGTGGTGGATACCCCACGCAAACGCAGCGCAAACCCATCGGCATGACGCAAATCGGCGGACAAAACTGGTGCTTGGTACCGGGACGTCACCTGGGTGACAGTACGAACATACTGGCCGTAGCGGGCCAGCACCTCCTCCGGTGACCCGCGGCCCAATTCCAGCACCGCACCTTTTTCGAGCGTGACGCGCCAAGAGCCTCGGCCGGACAAATCCAGGCGCTCCACACTGTCATCCAGGGCCTGGGTTTGCGCCTGCAATTGGCGCCACATCTGCAACATCACGGTGGCGGTGCCCTTGGGGCCCGCCAAAACCGGCAAATCATCGTCTTCGACATCACCCAGATTGGCCTGAAACACTTCGCCATAGCTGTTCACCAGACTTCGGTCGACACCCGAATCACTGGCCGCATCGTCAGCCCCAGCCTCCCAATATGCGGCCGGCCGGTGTTCTTCCAGCTTGACGCGCAGGCGATTGGGCCAAACCCGTTGCACCACCGCTTTGCGCACCCAAGGCACAGCCTCAAAGGCTTGGCGCCCGTTTTTCAGATTCATACTCAAAAAACTGCCGGTGAGTTGAGGCAGGGCGTTAGCGCGCAATGAGGCCGCGCTGTTGCGAGTTACCTCGCCTTCCACCTGAATCGCCCGAATTGCAAAAATCGGCAAACGCGTGACCCAGCGCAAACCCAGGCCGGCAGCGCCCAGCACCAAGGCCGCCAACAGCACGGCCGTGACCGCCTGCATCAGACGAATGTCTGGCGGCAGCTGGGCTGGCAGTTGAGTGGGCGAACGGACGGCGCGCATGGTTCAGTGTCTAAATCGCTCAGGCCTGGGCCGAAACGTGGTCCAGGCGGGCCTGCGACAACAGCCACAGGCACAGTTGCGGATACGAAATGCCGGCCGCTTTGGCGGACATCGGCACCAGGGAATGCGAGGTCATGCCCGGCGAGGTATTCATCTCCAACAGATAGGGCTTGCCATCGCTCTTGCGCAGCATCAGGTCGGCACGGCCCCAACCCCGGCAGCCCAGCGAGCGGTAGGCGGCAAGCACCAGGGCCTGGATGGCCGCCTCTTGTGCCTCACTCAGCGAGCCCACGATGTAGCGCGTGGTGTCGGTGAAGTACTTGTTCTGATAGTCGTAGTTGGCGTCTGCCGCTTCGATGCGCACTGTGGGCAGGGCAAACGCCGTATCGCCCTCGCCCAACACGGGGCAGGTCAATTCAGGCCCGTCGATGAATTCCTCGCAAAGAATTTCATCGTCGTAACGGGCGGCGAGATTGACCGCATCCAGCATTTGTGAATAGCCCATCACTTTGCTGATGCCGATGGTGGAACCCTCGTGCGGCGGCTTGACGAAGATCGGCAGGCCAAGCTCGTCAGGGATCGTCATGCAGCGCTCGCGGCTGATTTCATCCCGCTTCAACTTGACGTAACGCGGGGTGGGCAGGCCGTCGGCCAGCCACAAGCGCTTGGTGGTGATTTTGTCCATGGCCATGCTGGAGGCCATCACGCCGGAGCCGGTGTAGGGGATGCCCAGCAATTCCAACGCGCCTTGCACGGTGCCATCTTCACCACCCCGGCCATGCAGGGCAATAAAGCAGCGATCAAACCCGGCATGCTTCAACTCACCCAGTTCACGCTCTGCGGGGTCAAAAGCATGGGCGTCCACGCCCGAGTCCAGCAAGGCCTTGAGCACGCCGGGGCCCGACATGGTCAACGACACCTCGCGCTCCGCCGACATGCCGCCCATCAGCACAGCCACTTTACCCAGGGCCTTGGGGTCAATATTCAAATCAAGTTTCATGGGGCCTTGCCCTCGCTCGTGGGTTTCTCGGGGTTCGCCGGGTTTGTCTTCAACCATTCAACCGTGGCCGCAGGCACCGCACCAATGGAGCCCGCTCCCATCACGATGAGCACGTCGCCGTCGCGTGCTTGTGAGGCAATCGCCTGTGGCAACTCGCCCACCTCGTTCACATAGGCCGCGCTCACTTGGGCCTCGGCCTGCAAGGCCTGCATCAAGGCAGCGCCGTCGGCCCCTTGAATGGGCGATTCGCCGGCCGAATACACCTCGGTCAACAACACCGCGTCAGCTTGGCCCATCACCTTGACGAAATCCGCAAAGCAATCGCGAGTACGGGTGTAACGATGCGGCTGAAAGGCCAGCACCAGGCGGCGCCCGGGAAAGGCCCCCCGCGCCGCAGCGATCACCGCAGCCATCTCCACCGGATGATGGCCGTAGTCGTCGATCAGGCTGAAATGGCCGCCGTCGGCGCTCGGCAATTCGCCATAACGCTGAAACCGCCGACCCACGCCGCCAAAATTCTCGAGCGCGCTAACAATCGCCGCATCGGGCAATTCAATCTCTGTTGCGACGGCGATCGCGGCCAGTGCATTCAAGACGTTATGCATACCGGCCAAATTAAGCGTTACGCGCAATTCCGGCAAAGCCTCAGCACCTGCAAAACATCGCTGAACCGAGAAGCGCATGCGGCCACCGGCCAGAGCTTCAACTTGGGTGGCCCGCACTTGGTTGCCTTCGTCCAGGCCATAGCTGATCACGGGCCGTGACAGCAAGGGCATGATGGAGCGCACGCCGGCATCATCACCACACAAAATCGCCGCGCCATAAAAAGGCATGCGGTGCAAGAACTCGACGAACGCGGCCTTCAGCTTGGCGAAGTCGTGCCCATAGGTTTC
Organism: Roseateles koreensis; assembly: GCF_028595305.1. Classification (GTDB taxonomy): domain Bacteria; phylum Pseudomonadota; class Gammaproteobacteria; order Burkholderiales; family Burkholderiaceae_C; genus Paucibacter_A; species Paucibacter_A koreensis. The sequence goes on from NZ_JAQQXS010000002.1 coordinate 242,447, forward strand.
CATGTGGTCAGCGTCGATGTTGGTGACCACCGACAGCATGGGCAACAGATTCAGGAAGGACGCATCCGACTCATCGGCCTCCACCACGATGTACTCGCCCGAGCCGAGTGCCGAATTGGCGCCCGCACTCATCAGCTTGCCGCCGATGACAAAAGTCGGGTCCACGCCCGCTTGCGTCAGCACGGCTGTGACCAGTGAAGTGGTGGTGGTCTTGCCGTGCGTACCGGCGATGGCAATGCCTTTGCGCAAGCGCATCAACTCAGCCAGCATGACCGCACGGGGCACGACCGGAATCTGCCGGGCGCGTGCGGCGATCACCTCGGGGTTGTCGGCCTTCACGGCCGTGGAGGTCACCACCACCTGTGCACCGGCGATATGCGCCGCCGCATGACCCACCTGAATCAACAAACCCAAGCCTGCCAAGCGCTGCGCGGTGGCGCTGTCGCTTTGGTCTGAGCCCGACACGGTGTAGCCGAGGTTGTGCAAAATTTCAGCGATGCCGCTCATGCCCGCACCGCCCACACCCACGAAATGAATGTGCTTGATCGCGTGCTTCATGCCAGGGCCTCGATTTCATCAGCCACGCGGCTGGCCGCCCGTGGGCGCGCCAGACTGCGGGCACGTTGCGCCATCTGCAACAAGGACTCTCGGTCCTGGCTCTTCAACAAATCAAACAAATTCTGCGGACTCATTTCTTCTTGCGGCATATGAATGGCCGCGGCATGCTGGGCCATGAAACGCGCGTTGTCGCGCTGATGCGAGGTTGTACTCACCACCAAGGGCACCAGCACGCTGGCCAAACCTGCAGCACACAGCTCACTCACCGTGACGGCGCCAGCGCGGCAGATGATCAAGTCAGCCTCGGCCAACTGCGCGGCCATATTGTCGATGAAGGGCAGCAGCTCAAACCCCGATTCCAGGCCGGCATGGCGATACCCTTCCTGCACCGCATGCAGATTGGCCTGGCCAGTTTGATGCACAACATAAGGCCGAGACTCCACGGGCCAAAGCGCCAATGCCTTGGGCAGGACTTCATTGATGGCACGCGCACCCAATGAGCCGCCCACCACCAAAATCCGCAAGGGACCGCTGCGACCGCTGAAGCGCTGCTCTGGCGCATCCATCGCCTCAATCTCAGCACGCACCGGATTGCCGGTCACCACGGCCTTGGTGGTCGAAGCGGCGGCGGCGCCGTCAAAGCCAAATGCAATGCGCTGCGCAAAACGCTCCAGGCTGCGGTTGCTCAGCAGCATGGCCGCGTCGGCATTCACCAGCACCAGGGGCTTGCGCATCAGGCGCGCCATCAGCCCACCAGGGAAACAAACATAGCCGCCCATGCCCAGGACCGCGTCGGCGCTGCGAGTCACAAACACTTGCCGGCTCTGCACAAAGGCCTGAACAAGCTTGAACAAACCCTTGACCGTGTGCACCCAGCCCTTGCCACGCAGGCCCGCAAAGGCGAGGCGGTCAAGCGGGATGCCCGTGGGCGGCACCAGCTTGTTCTCCATGCCCAGCTCGGTGCCCATCCAGCTCACGCTCCAGCCACGGCGCTTCATCTCCTCCGCCACAGCCAACCCCGGAATGATGTGCCCACCCGTGCCCGCCGCCATGATGACCAAGTGCTTACTCGTCATGCGCGGCCTCCGCGCATGAGTTGTCTGTTGTGGCTTCGGCACGCGCGCGGGGCGCGCTTCACGTCGCTGCGCGACATGAGCCTGCACCGGAACGAGCCTTCGACCGAAGTACCTTCGGTCACGGCCTTCACTGCGCTCCAGGCCTTCATGCGCGGCCTCCGCGCATGAGTTGTCTGTTCTCAATATCAATTCGCAAGACGACGGCGAGGGCGACGCAGTTCATCAAAATCGCCGAGCCACCAAAACTCATCAGAGGCAAAGTCAGTCCTTTGGTGGGCAGAGCGCCCAGATTCACGCCCATGTTGATGAAGGCCTGGCCACCCATCCAGATGCCGATGCCTTGGGCGTACAGGCCGGCGAAAACGCGGTCCAGGGCAATCGCCTGGCGGCCGATATGGAAGAGCCGGCGGGACAACCAGAAGAAGCCAACGATGACAACGGCGACGCCGACAAAACCCAGCTCTTCTCCGATCACCGCCAACAAAAAGTCGGTGTGCGCCTCGGGCAGGTAGTGCAGTTTTTCAACGCTGGAGCCCAGGCCCTGGCCGAACCACTCGCCACGGCCCAGAGCGATCAACGAGTGGGTCAGTTGGTATGCCTTGCCTTGCGCGTACTTGTCGTCCCAGGGGTTCAGGTAGGCAAAAATGCGCTCGCGCCGGAAGTCGCTCAAGGTGATCATCAGCACGAAAGCGCCCATCAACACCGCAACGATCAGGAAGAACATGCGCCCGTTGACGCCGCCCAAAAACAAGATACCCATGGCAATCGCCGCGATCACCATGAAGGCACCCATGTCCGGCTCCGCCAGCAACAGCACGCCAACCACGCCCAGCGCCACCGCCATAGGCCAAACGGCTTGGAAGAAGTTCTCCTTCACATCCATCTTGCGCATCATGTAGCTGGCCGCGTACATGGCGATGCCAAATTTGGCCAACTCGGAAGGCTGAAAATTCATCACGCCCAGAGGCAACCAGCGGCGCGCACCGTACACCACCTTGCCCACGCCGGGCACCAGCACGGCCACCAGCAACACCAACGCGGTGACGAACATCCACGGTGCCCAGCGCTCCCAATTCGACACCGGCACCTGCACCGTCACCAGCGCGGCCACCAAGCCGAAAGCGATGGCGACGATATGGCGCACCAAAAAGTGCGTGGGCAAATACCGGGCGAAACGGGGGTTGTCAGGCATGGCGATGGAGGCGGAATACACCATCAACAAGCCCAGGCCCATCAAAACCAGCACGACCCAAATCAGCGTCAAATCCAAACCAAGGACGCGCGTGGGTTGCCCGGCCGAGGTAGAAACCCAGTCGCGCACCGGCACGTTTTCGCCCCCGGGCTCGCGGTCCATCAGGCTGCGCAGGCGTTGGCCGACAGCTTGCAACCAATTCACCGGGGTGCTGGCCGTACTCATGCTGAAAGCCCCCGCTCAGCGGCCAACTCGTGCACGGCCGCCACAAATACCTCGGCGCGGTGCGCATAGTTGCGAAACATGTCCAGGCTGGCACAGGCGGGGCTGAGCAATACCGTGTCGCCGCTCTGCGCTTGCGCAAGGCTCCAGGTGGTGGCAGCCTCCAGCGTGTCGTGCGCTTGCAGCGGCACACCGCAATCTGCCAGGGCGGCGGCCAGTTGTGGGCCGTCGCGCCCGATCAGTGCAACGGCGCGGGCATGGCGGCTCACGCCCGCCACCAGTGGGCTGAAGTCTTGCCCCTTGCCATCGCCACCGAGAATCACCACCAGCTTGGACGGCGCACGATCAGCCCCCAGGCCGGCAATCGCCGCCACGGTGGCGCCCACATTGGTGCCTTTGGAGTCGTCCACAAAATCGACGCCATCAAGCGTGGCAACATGCTCCACGCGATGGGGCTCGCCGCGATATTCGCGCAGGCCATGCAGCATCGGCGCCAGGGCACAGTCGGCTGCCGTGGCCAGGGCCAGCGCAGCCAACGCATTGGCGGCGTTATGGCGGCCACGCACGCGCAATGCGTCAGCGGGCATCAGTCGCTGCAGCGTAATTTCTTCTTCGTCTTCGTTTTTCTTGCGCTTGAGGGTTTCGTCCTGCTCGCGGGCACGCACCAACCAAGCCATGCCACCCTCTTCCACCAGGCCGAAATCGCCATGGCGGTCCGGCGCGTCCAGGCCGAAGCGCGTGACCCGGCGGCCCATCACCTTGGCAGCGCGGCCACGGCCTTGCTTGACCATCACGGGGGCGGGCACCATGGCCTCCACCACCGGGTCGTTACGGTTGATGACCATCAGGCCCTGCTGGCCAAAAACCTGCGTCTTGGCACGCACGTAATCCGTCATGTCAGCGTGCCAGTCCAGATGGTCCTGGGTGATGTTGAGCACGGCAGCGGCAGTGGGCTCGAAGCCTTTGACGCCGTCGAGCTGGAAGCTGGACAGCTCCAGCACCCACACCTCGGGCAAGAATTGGAAGACGGGCCCTTTGGGCGGTGGCGGCTTGATGGGCAGCGGCGCCTCGTCCAACAAGGCGTCCACCATCTCCATGGTCGTTTGCTCAGGGATCGCGGGTTCGTTGACCGCGTCGTTCACGGGCTCGGGCTCAGCCGTCTCCGGCAGCGTGGTTTCGATCAAGTCATCGGAGCCGACTGCCTGCAAGGCGGCCTGAGCTTCAGTGGCAGCAGGCTCTTGCGTTGCGGGCAAAGCAGTGATGACCGCAGCGTCGACATGAGCATCTGCATCTGCATCAACGTCATCATCAACATTCACTTGCGGGAGCGGCTCCTGATCCAGGGCTTGCGACAGGGTGGTCAAGAGGCTGGGGCCGATGTTGCCGGCCACGGCCACGCGTTTGCCGGCCCGTTCGGCCAGCAGCGCAGTCATGCAGGTGGTGGTGGTCTTGCCATTGGTACCGGTGATGGCCAGCACGGCGGGCGCGTAGTGTTGCTCGGCCTTCAATGCGGCAAGCGCCTGGGCAAAAAGGTCCAGCTCGCCTTCAACCCGCACGCCGGTTTGGTGTGCCAGGTTCAGCAAGGGTTCAATGCGCGGGTCACGGGGCGACAGGCCGGGGCTCTTCAGCACGCGTTGCACGCCCTGCAGTTCAAGCGGCACCAAGTCCCCGCTGAAGAAGGTAGCCTCCGGCAAGGCTGCCTGCAAGGCGGCCAGTTGGGGCGGATTGGCGCGTGAATCCCACACCTTGACCTGGGCACCATAACGAGCAACCCAAACGGCCATGGCCAAGCCGGAGTCTCCGAGACCCAGCACCAGCACGTGTTGACCTTGCAGCTTGTCCATGGGCGTGCTTACCGCAGTTTCAGGCTGGCCAGGCCCACGAGGCACAGCAGCATGGTGATGATCCAGAAGCGCACGACCACTTGCGTTTCTTTCCAGCCCGACTTCTCGAAGTGGTGGTGCAAGGGCGCCATCTTGAAGATGCGCCGGCCGTTGCCGTACTTCTTCTTGGTGTATTTGAACCAGGTCACCTGCAGCATCACGGACAACACTTCGGCCACGAAGATGCCGCCCATGATGCCCAGCAGAATCTCCTGACGTGTGATGACCGCCACGGTGCCCAGCGCGCCGCCCAGAGACAAGGCGCCCACGTCGCCCATGAACACCTGGGCTGGATGGGTGTTGAACCACAAAAAGGCCAGCCCCGCGCCGGCCATGGCCGAGCAGAAGATCAGCAATTCACCCGCGCCCGGGATGTAGGGCAGCAACAGGTATTTGGAAAACACCGAGGAGCCAGTGGCATATGCGAACAGCCCTAACGCCGAGCCCACCATCACCACCGGCATGATGGCCAGGCCGTCCAGGCCGTCGGTAAAGTTCACCGCGTTGCTGGTGCCCACGATCACGAAGTAGCTCAAGCCGATGAAGCCAAATACGCCCAGCGGATAACTCACCGTCTTGAAAAACGGCACGATCAAGTCGGCCCGCGGCGGCAAATCGGTTGAAAAGCCGCTGCTGACCCAACGGAAAAACAGCTGGATCACGCCCAGGAAAGAGGTTTCCGAAACGCTGAATGCCAAGTACAGCGCGGCCACCAGACCAATGAGCGATTGCCAGAAGAACTTCTCACGGCTGCGCATGCCTTCGGGGTTTTTGTCGACCACTTTGCGCCAATCGTCCACCCAGCCTACCGCGCCAAAACCCAGCGTGACCAGCATCACAACCCAGACGAAGCGATTGGTCCAGTCAAACCACAGCAGGGTGGATACGGCGATGCCGATCAAGATCAATACGCCGCCCATGGTGGGCGTGCCGCTTTTGGCCAGATGCTGCTGCACACCGTATTCGCGGATGGGCTGGCCGATCTTCATCTCCGTCAGACGGCGGATCACCCAGGGGCCAAAGGCCAGTCCGATCAACAAGGCCGTTAGCGCCGCCATCACCGCACGAAAGGTGATGTACTGAAAGACGCGCAAAAAGCCCCAATCCGGGTAGATACTCTGCAACCACAGGGCCAGGCTATGCAGCATGACTGCCTCCCTCTTCTTGTTTTTCTTGTTCGGACATCTTCTGCAAAGCAGCCACCACTTGTTCGGTGCGCATGAAGCGCGACCCTTTCACCAAAATATTCTGGGCACTCAGCCCATCCGTTTTCTGGGCCAAGGCCGCCAGCAACTCAGGCATAGCGGCAAAGCTGCGTGCACCCGGGCCAAAGGCACGGCCCGCGTCTGCCGCGGCAGTGCCCACGGTCCAGAAGGACTGCAAGCCGCGTTGGGCCGCATAGGCACCCACCTCGGCATGGAAGGCAGGACCCTCATCGCCCACCTCACCCATGTCGCCCAGCACCAGCCAGGACGCACCGGGCAAAGCCGCCAGCACATCGATGGCGGCGCGCACGCTGTCGGGGTTGGCGTTGTAGCTGTCGTCAATCAAGTTAACGTGCTGCCCCTTGAGCGTCAGTGATTGGAGTTGAGAACGCCCCTTGACGGCCCGAAAGGTTTGCAAGCCACGCACGATGGCAATCAGCGGCGCGCCGGCCGCCAAGGCACAAGTGGCCGCAGCCAGTGCGTTACGCACGTTGTGCAAACCCGCAACTGATAGCTCGATGGGGGCCGTGCCCGCAGGCGTGCGCAACGCCAGCGCCCAATGCCCCTGCTGAGGCATCCAGCGGGCGGAGCCGGTCACATCGGCTTGGCCTTGCAAGGCAAAACTGAGATGGGCGCGCTCACCCGCCAACTCGGCCCAGATCGGCGCACAAGCGTCGTCTGCGGGAAACACCGCCACGCCGGTGTCGCCCAAGGCCGCAAGAGCGGCACCGTTTTCACGCGCGGCCGCTTCGACCGTTTGCATGAATTCCTGATGCTCGCGTTGGGCGTTATTGACAAGGGCGACGGTGGGCCGGGCAATTGCTGCCAGCGGCGCGATCTCACCCGGGTGATTCATGCCCAGCTCGATCACGGCGGCCTGGTGCCACACGGCTTCGTCCTGACGCAGGCGCAGCACCGTCAGCGGCACGCCGATGTCGTTGTTGTAGTTGCCTTCTGTGGCCAGTGACGATTCGCCATGCCAGGCACGCAAGATGCTGGCAATCATCTGTGTCACGGTGGTCTTGCCGTTACTACCGGTCACCGCAATCACGGGTAATTGCTTGCCAGCACGCCAGGCCTGGGCGAGCAGGCCCAGCGCACGCTTGGCATCGGGCACCTGGATGCCCGGCAGGCCAGCACCCAGCAAGCCGCGCTCGGCCAATACGGCCACACTGCTGTCGGGAAACTGGGCCGCAATCTGCGGCAGAAAATCGTGGGCGTCAAAGCGCTCACCCCGCAGGGCGACAAACAAATCGCCGGCGCGCAGGCTGCGGCTGTCGCTGTGCACGCGCTGCAGCGGCAAATTCGGGTCGCCCAACAGCACCGCTTGCGGCACCTGGGCCAACAGCAGTTGATGGGCCTGGCCCAAGGTCATCAGGCAGGCATCGCTCACAGGCCCGCCCTCCGGATCAGGGCAGCGCGGGCTTCTTCAACGTCTGAAAAATGCTGACGCACGCCGGCCACTTCCTGGTAGTCCTCATGGCCTTTGCCGGCAATCAAGAGCACGTCGCGGCTGCCAGCGGCCTGCACGGCGCCGTCAATGGCCGTGCGGCGGTCAACGATCACTTCGACTTGACTCTGCAACGCAGCCCCGCTGGGCAGCCCGGCCTCGATATCGGCCAGCACCGCCTCGGGTGCCTCATGGCGGGGGTTGTCGCTGGTGAGCACGACCGCATCGGCCAACCGAGCCGCAATGCCGCCCATGGCCGGGCGCTTGCTGCGATCCCGGTTGCCACCGCAACCAAACACAACACCCAACCGGCCACCGCGCGCAGCAGCCAGCGGGCGCAAAGCTTCGATGGCTTTTTCAAGCGCGTCGGGCGTGTGGGCGTAGTCAACCACCAACTGCGGCTGCTCCAGCCCATTGCCCACGCGCTGCATGCGCCCTGGCACCGGCGTAACGCGCCCTGCCACCCGGGCTACATCAGCCAGGCTGTGTCCCAGGGCGCGCAGGCCGCCAATGACGGCGAGCAGATTGGCCACGTTGTAGTCGCCAATCAAGCCGGTTTCAATCAGGGCCTCGTCGCCGCCTTGCTCACGCAAGGTGAAGGCCAGGCCGCCCGCCCGGTAGTGCAGCGCATGAGCCGACAGGCGGGCCGGGCCATTCAAGGCATAGGTCCAGACGTCCAGCTTGCCGGCCAGTTCAAGCGCCAACTGCACGCCCTTGGCATCATCCACATTCAACACGGCGGCTTGCAGGCCGGGCCAGTCGAAGAGCTCGCGCTTGGCGGCCCAGTACGCGTCCATGCCGCCGTGATAGTCCAGATGGTCTTGCGTGAAGTTGGTGAACAGGGCCACGCGAATCACGGTGCCATCCAGGCGATGCTCTTTCAAGCCAATGCTGGAGGCCTCGATCGCGCAAGCCGCAAAGCCTTGGTCCACCATGCGCCGAAAACCTTGCTGCAAGAGCACGGGATCGGGCGTTGTGAGGCCGGTGTATTCGATGGATGCGGGGCCAGCGGCGCCCGGCACGGGCGGCTCACCCACGCCCAGGGTGCCCACCACGCCGCAGCGCTGATCCAGCAAAGACAAGGCCTGTGCCATCCACCAGGCCGTGGAGGTTTTGCCATTGGTACCCGTGGTGGCAATCACGTGCAACGCTTTGGACGGCTCACCATAGAAGGCCGCAGCGATCAAGCCGGTCTTGCTCTTCAAGCCGGGCAAGGAGGCCACACGTGCGTCGACAAATCCGTAACGCTCAACATCATCGTCTTCCACCAGGCAGGTGGCTGCGCCTGCGGCCAGGGCGCCAGCCACGAACTCACGGCCATCACGGGCATAACCCGGCCAGGCGATGAAGGCATCGCCCGCGCGCACGGTACGGCTGTCGGTATGCAAGACACCGGTGGTCCATTCCTGCAGCCAGCGCGCGGCGGCTTCATGGGATTTCAATTTCATCAACATGCGAATACTGCCCGGTTGCCCTTGAGGCCTTGCTTCGGCCTTTGTGGAGCGATGTGCACTGGAGGTGTCAGGCTCATCATTGTCAGAAACTCTCTTCCACGGCCACGGCTTGCTGCTTGGCCACGATCTGCTGCTTGACTTCGAGGTCTGGCTGCACCCCCATCAGGCGCAGCGTTTGCGACACCACTTGGCTGAACACCGGCCCGGCCACCGCCCCGCCGAAATAGACGCCATTGCTGGGCTCGTCCACCATCACCGCCACGATGATGCGCGGCTTGCTGATGGGTGCGATGCCGACAAACCAGCTGCGGTACTTGTTGCCGGCGTAGCCCTTGCCTTCTTGCTTGTGCGCCGTACCCGATTTGCCACCCACGCTGTAGCCCGCCGCCATGGCCTGCGGTGCGGTGCCGCCCGGGCCCGCGGCCATCTCCAACATATGGCGCACTTCAACCACCGTCTTGGGTGAAAACACCTTGATGCCGGTCACCACTTCGCCGGGCGCCTTGCGGGTCATCGTGACGGGAATGATTTCTCCGTCGCGGGCAAAGATGGTGTACGCGTGGGCCAGCTGAAACAGGGATGCCGACAGCCCATAACCGTAAGCCATGGTGGCTTGCTCAATCGGCCGCCAGCTCTTGTAGGGCCGCAGCTTGCCGGTGATCGCCCCAGGGAAGTTCAATTGCGGCCGCTGTCCGAGGCCGATGGCGGTGAATAACTCATGTTCCTCGCGCGCCGGCATCATCATGGCGATCTTGACCGCGCCAATGTTGCTGGACTTCTGAATGACTTGCTCCACCGACAAATCGCCATGCGGGTGGGCATCCGTTGGCGACCACCCGTTGATGTTGACGCTGTGCGGCGCTGTGGAGATGACTGTGTCTGGCTTGACCCGGCCCGTCTCCAGCGCCTGCGCAATGATGAAGGGCTTCATCGTCGAGCCCGGCTCGAAGATATCGGTCAAGGCGCGGTTGCGCAGTTGCGCGCCGCTGAGATTCTTGCGCTCACCGGGGTCGTAGCTGGGGAAGTTGGCCAGCGCCAGCACTTCACCCGTTTGCACGTCCAGCACCACCACCGAGCCGGCCTTGGCCTTGTTCTCAGCCACCGCATCGCGGATGCGCTGGTAAGCAAAAAACTGCACCTTGGAATCAACCGACAGATCGATGTCACGCCCGTTCACCGCCGGGATGCGGTCGCCAATGTCTTCCACCACGCGGCCCAGGCGGTCGCGTACCACCGAGCGCGATCCATCGCGCCCTTGCAGTTCTTTCTGGAAAGCCAGCTCGATGCCTTCTTGCCCACGCTCCTCGATATTGGTGAATCCCACCACATGGGCAGCGGCCTCACCCTCGGGATACTTGCGCTTGTATTCGCGGTCTTGAAAGATACCCTTCAGGCCCAGCGCCTTGATGCCCTCAGCCGTGCTGTCGTCGGCTTGACGGCGCAGCCAGACGAATTTGGTCGCCGGGTCCAGCTTGCGCTCCAACTCAGCGTTAGACCAGCCCAGAATCTTGGCCAGCGCCCGACGCTTTTCGGGGTCGGCATCCACTTCTTTCGGAATGGCCCAGAACGAGGGCACCGCCACGCTGGCGGCCAGCACCTGCCCCGTGCGGTCGACAATGCGGCCACGGCTGGCGGGCAACTCGACGGTGTGGGCGTAACGGGCCTCACCCTGCTTTTGATAGAACTGGGTGCCAATGACTTGCACATACAAGGCACGCCCCAGCAGCCCCGCAAACGCCAAACCCACCAAGGCCACCAAAAAACGCGAACGCCAGGGCGGTGTCTTCGAGGCCAACAGCGGGCTGGTCGAATAATTGACCCCGCGCGCGCTCAAAGCGCGCATCGACGGATCGCTCGTGCGGCTCCGTGTCTTGGCCTTGCTTTTGGCGCCTGGCAATTTCATGGCGCTTTTCCTGTCCGGGGCGCCGAGGCCGCCTTGTCATCCGCGCCTTGAATCACGGCAGGCGTGATGGCCCGCATTTGCAAACGCTCACGCGCCACCTGCTCAACGCGCAGATTGGTGGCTTGTGCCTGACGCTCAGCCTGCAGGCGCTGGGCGTCGGCCTCCAGGCGCCGGCCCTCGGCCTGGGCACGGTCCAGCTCGGTGAACAGCAGACGTGCGTCGTAGGCGCTGTGGATCAAAGCCATGCCGCTGAACAGCACCGCCATGAGCAACACAAAGACCCAGCGGCTCATCAACGCTCACCCCGTCGCCGTTTGTGATGCTCTGCGGGCAGGGGCGTGTCGGTGCGTTGCGCCACCCGCAACACGGCAGAGCGCGCGCGCGGATTGGCTGCCACTTCCGCCTCGCTGGGCTTGATGCGCGCCACGGCCTGCAAGGCCAGTGCCTTGGGCGCAGCAAACAGCGCACGCCGGTCCAGCACCTCTTTGCTGTGCCCGCCGATGAAGGTCTTGACGATGCGATCTTCCAGCGAATGGAAGCTGATGATGGCCATGCGCCCACCGGGCGCCAACAAGGCCAGCATCGCACTCAAAGCCTGCTCTAGCTCTTCAAGTTCCCCGTTGACATGAATCCGAAGAGCTTGAAAGGTACGCGTTGCGGGATTTTGGCCCGACTCCCGGGTCTTGACCGCACGAGCCACGACCTCGGACAGCTCATCGGTGCTTCCAATGGGACTCCCGCCTGCCCGGCGAGCAACAATCGCCTTTGCAATCTGAACAGCAAACCGTTCTTCCCCATAATTCCGAATGACCTCCGCGATCTGACGCTCGTCTGCACGAGCCAAGAATTCCGCGGCACTTTCGCCACGGGTCGTGTCCATGCGCATGTCCAGCGGTCCGTTGAAACGAAAGCTGAAACCACGCTCCGGGTTGTCGATCTGCGGGCTGGAAACCCCCAGGTCCAGCAGCACACCCTGCACCTGCTCAACACCCCGGGCCGCCAGCTGCGCCCGCATGTCGGCAAAACCAGAGTGGATGATGGAAAAGCGCGCGTCGGCGATACGCCCCTCTCCTTCGGTGGCGGCAGCGATGGCCTCCAGATCGCGGTCGATGGCGATCAATCGACCCTGCGGCGACAGCTTGGACAGCAGCAGGCGCGAATGCCCGCCGCGCCCGAAGGTGCCATCGACATAAATGCCATCGGGCGAGGTCAACACGCCCTCCACCGTCTCATGCAGCAGCACTGTGGTGTGGGAAAACTGCGCGGGCGAGGTATCCATCAGAAGCTGAAATCCTTGAGGGCGTCAGGCAGTTCGGACTGCATGACTTGGGCTTCGTGGTGGGCATAGGCGGCGCTATCCCAGAGTTCGAAATGGCTGCCCATACCCAGCAGCATGACGTCGCGCTCGATGCCCGCTGCGCCTCGCAATTCAGGCGAAATCAACACGCGCGCCGCGCTGTCGATCTCTACATCCATGGCATTGCCCAGAAAAACGCGCTTCCAACCCGAGGCCGACATGGGCAAGGCCGCAATGCGATCGCGAAACGCCTCCCAGGCGGGCCGAGGGAAGACCATCAAGCAGCCTTCCGGGTGGCGGGTGATGGTCATCTGCCCGGCGCACAGCGCCTGCAGCACCTCACGATGGCGTGTTGGGACGGCAAAGCGCCCCTTGGCATCCATTGCCAAGGACGAAGCCCCCTGAAACACAAAATTCGCCACGGCGACCCACCAAAGTACACTTTTCACCACTTTACTTACCGAACCACACAAGGTCAAGCCAAATTCGCAAAAAATTCCAATGAAATCAAGTACTTAGAATAGCTTTCTGAGAACTTTTTTACAGACAAATTCGTTCAAAATTAAGGACTTGCAAAACTGTCTGCAAGTGGAAGATGAACTCGGCGCCCGACAACGCAGCAGCGCACGCCGATCAGAAAATGCGGCGTGCGTGCAGATCAAGTAGGAGTTATCTGTGCGTGCCGGGTCGCAATGCCAGCGCCGGCGTTGTGACTGGCATTGCCCTGGCATAGCAGGGTGACCTGGCGCGGCCCGCCATAGGGCCCGCCGCAGGCGGATCCCGCCCAAGCTCGCAGCGAATCTCCCGATTCGCTGCTTGAGCGTCCTGGCTTATTGCTCGACGAAGGCTCGTTCGATCACGTAGTCGCCCGGCGTCGTGGTGCTGCCTTCCTTGAAGCCGCGCGCTTCCAGGCCGTGCTTCAGGTCCTTCAGCAAACCTGGGCTGCCACAGATCATGACGCGGTCGTCTTTCGGATTGAAGGCCGGCAGACCCAGATCGGCCTGCAGCTTGCCCGTTTCCAGCAAGGTGGTGATGCGCCCCTGGTTACGGAAGGGCTCGCGAGTCACCGTCGGGTAATACAGCATCTGCCGACTCACCATCTCACCCAGGAACTCATGCTTGGGCAATTCGTCAGTCAAATAGTCGTGATAGGCCAACTCAGCGACTTCGCGAACGCCGTGGACGATGATGACTTTTTCAAATCGCTCATAGGTCTCGGGGTCACGCACGATGCTCAGGAACGGCGCCAAGCCGGTACCGCTGCCCAGCAAGTACAGGTTTTTCCCGGGCAGCAGATAGTCGATCAACAAGGTGCCCGTGGGCTTGCGCCCGACCACAATCTTGTCACCCACCTTGATGTGTTGAAGCCGCGAGGTCAAGGGGCCGTCTTGCACCTTGATGCTCAGGAACTCAAGATGCTCCTCGTAGTTGGCGCTGACGATGCTGTAGGCGCGCAGCAGGGGCTTGCCATTCTCGCCCCGCAAGCCAATCATCGTGAAATGGCCGTTGGAGAAGCGTAGAGCCTGATCCCGCGTGGTCGTGAAGCTGAAAAGTCGATCCGTCCAGTGATGAACGCTGGTCACGGTTTCTTCAAGAAATGCACTCATGTGATGGTCTGGGTTCTTGGAAAAATTCGGGGCTATCGCAGCAAGCGCCACCCACGGAGGGCCAACACGCTGACCCTCGATTGTTTCATGCCTGCGCAAACCGGCCTGCGCATCCTTAAAAACCCTCGATTTTCGCAGATTCACGGCCCCTCTGACAGAGGTGTGACGTTGCGGCGTTACCGCACTGGCACCGAGTTAGATTCAGGCGCAATGCATCTGCGCCGGGCCATTGCCCCCGAGGGAGTCGCCGCAGCGCTGACACGCCAATTGCGCATGAAAAGTTCGAAATAGACAGACTTTTGAGGGCCTTTTCACCCAATATTTCGAACGCCAACCGCTCGGGTGTCGATACCATAACGACCAAATCCAGCGGCAACACCGATCTGGCATCTCTTCCCCCTCATGGCGCGACGACGCGGGCCCTACGACGGCTGACAGAGCCTCTTCTTTACAGCGCAAAGACGCTTCGCTTCGGCACGCCTGCCATGCAGGCAAATCCACAAATAGGTGTCCTCATGAATTCAATTCGCAACCTGAAACTGGGCCCGCGTCTGGGCTTGGCCTTCGGCAGCTTGATCCTGTTTCTGGCGGTGGTCACCGCCGTTGGCCTGTTTGGCGTCAGCCAGGCCCAGGGCGGCTTGAAGACAGTTTATGAAGACCGCACAGTGGCCCTTGGGCAACTGGCGCAAGTTGACCACCTCATGATGCGCAACCGCATCGTGGTGATGGAAATCATGCGCGACCCCGCGCCGGCGACGCTGGAACAAGGCAATTCCGAGTTACGCGCCAATATCGACAAGGTGTCGAAAACCTGGAGTACCTACGCAGCGACCGCACTGACCGAGGAAGAAAAGAAGTTGGTTAACGCTTTTGTGCCCGCCAGAACCGCCTATGTCAAAGAGGGGCTGCTTGCCGCCCGAGACGCCATTGCTGCGGGCAAACTTGAAGAGGCTGCGCAAATGTACGCGGCAAAAATTCAGCCTTTGGGCGCGACTGCGGGTGATTTACTTTCCAAACTGGTGCAACTGCAGGTCGATGTTGCGGCCGATGAATTTAAAAAGGCCCAGCAGACCTCTCAAAACGTAAGAATCGCGTGCGTACTGGTCGGCTTGGCAGCTGCAGCTGTGGCCGTTTTTTTGGCAGTGGTCATCACGCGCTCAATCGTGAAGCCCGTTGCCGATGCGGCACGTTTGGCCAATGCAGTGGCAGGGGGCGATTTGACCCACCAGATCACGCCGCAAGGCCGCGATGAAATCTCAGACCTGCTGGCAGCCATGAAAGGCATGAATGAGGGGCTGGCCGGTATCGTGTCTCAGGTACGGGACAGCTCGGAATCCATTGCCACAGGCTCAGCGGAGATTGCAACGGGTAATGCGGATCTGTCTCAACGCACCGAAGAACAGGCCTCCAATCTTGAAGAAACAGCGGCCTCCATGGAGGAGATGACCGCCACGGTTCGACAAAACGCCGACATTGCGCACACTGCCACCCAACTGGCGGGCTCCGCGAGTGCGGCGGCCGGACGCGGCGGCGAAGTGGTGGGCCAAGTCGTGAGCACGATGGAAGAGATCAGCAGCAGCTCGCACAAAATCTCCGAAATCATCGGTGTGATCGACGGCATCGCTTTCCAGACCAACATCCTTGCGCTCAACGCCGCCGTTGAAGCCGCCCGGGCCGGTGAACAAGGCCGAGGCTTTGCCGTGGTGGCCAGCGAGGTGCGCTCGCTCGCGCAACGCAGCGCCGAAGCCGCCAAGGACATCAAGGGGCTGATCGGGCAAAGCGTGGAGAAGGTCGAAGTTGGCTCGCGTCTAGTACGCGAAGCAGGCACCTCCATGACGGACATCGTGGCCCAAGTCAAACGGGTGGCTGACCTGATCAGCGAAATCGGCGCCGCCACGACCGAACAGACCCAAGGCATCGGCCAGGTGGGTGAAGCCGTCAATCAACTCGACCGCATGACGCAGCAAAATGCAGCGCTGGTCGAAGAGTCTGCCGCTGCAGCCGAAAGCCTGAAAGGCCAGGCCTTGCGACTGGCCGACATCGTGCGGGGATTTCAGCTGGCGGGAACAAATGACCGCACCATGCAGACCGGTGCAAGGGCTGCACCTTCACGCTCACATGCAAGCCCACCCGCAAGCCAGGCAATGAACTCGCCCCGCGTGAAACCACCAGCGACAAAGCCGGCTCCGGCGCCACGCATCAACAAGACCGCGATGGCCTCGGCATCGTCGCCCGCACCCGCATCGACAAGTACCCAAACCGCGCAATCCCGCGCCCCTGTCGATGACGGCAATTGGGAGACGTTCTGACGCGAAATTGCGACGCTTCTCGGCCTCATCCATGCGCTTGCACTGCATTGCTGGGCTCATGGACATAATCTCTAATTAGTACGGGTTCCGATTGCTGTACAAAACGCCTGCTTGGGCGGGCCTATTTCGGTCGCAACGCTTGCCCCAAGCCCTGCGCCGGTTCAATCGCGCAGCACCCAGAGGTCGAGAGGCACTTTTGAGCAACAAATCTTCCTCGTCCCTGTTTGTCGCCATCGCCCTGGGCGCCAGCATCGGCCTGCTGCTTCCCGCGCTCGTCGTGGGTGGCCTGTTGATTGGTTGGCGTGAGTCGCAAGTGAACGCCGAATTTCAACAGCGCAACATCGAAGCCCAGTTGGATGTGCTGGCCAGCAGCTTGCCTGAGCTGCTTTGGAACTTGGACACCGTCGCTGCCCGCGAGGTGGTTCAGGCCATCATGAAGTCGCCTGATGTGGTGTCAGTCCAAGTCACTGACGTCTCGCAGCAGTCTGTTTTCGTTGACATGAACGAGCCGAGCCGGCACCTGGGCAAGCTGCTGACAGGCGAGCGCGATATCACTCGAAACGCCAAGCGCATCGGCCATATCAAGATCACCCTGGACGATCGACTCAGCGTAGAGACCTTGAGCCGGCAACGGTGGTTGTATGGCGCTACCGTTGGGGGACAACTGCTCGTATCGCTAGCCCTGATCCTGCTACTGCTCAACAAGCGCCTGCTGCGCCCCTTACAAAACCTGGGGCAATTTGCGAACGATCTGGCGCTGGGCCGCTTCAGCACCCGGTTGAACTACAAACGCAACGACGAAATTGGCCAACTGGGCCTTCACCTTGAACACATGCGCGATGCCTTGCAAACGCAATTCAGCGCGCAGCGCACGCTGATCGAGAGGCTGCGCGGTATCGCTGAAACCGTGCCGGGCGTGGTCTACCAACTTCATATGGCACCGGACGGCCGCCTGACCTTCACCTACGTCAGCGAAGCGGTCAAGGACTTCTTTCACCTCAACGCCGCGGATCTGAGCCGCAATGCCGACAGTTGGTTCACGCAGATCGCCGAGCAAGACCGTGGGCTGGTGCGGCAGAGCCTGCTGGAGTCGGCACGGCGCCTGACACCTTGGCAACAGGAGTTCCGAACCCTGCAGACCGACGGCACCGAACGTTGGCTGTACGGCAACGCCATTGCACAGGCGGCGGAAGACGCAGGCGGCGGCGTGTTGTGGCATGGCTTTGTCACGGACATATCAGCGCAGCGCCGTGACGCACTGGAACTTGGACGTTATCGCAACCACCTTGAAGAACTTGTGGAGGCGCGCACCGCGGAATTGGCCCTGGCCAGTCGAGCGGCTGAGGCGGCCAATCGTGCCAAAAGCGCATTTCTGGCCAATATGAGTCACGAGATCCGAACTCCGATGAACGCGATCATCGGCTTGACCTATCTGGTACAAAGCGAAGCCCGGGAACCCAAGCAGCAAGACCGCCTGAAAAAGGTGACCGAAGCAGCGGAGCACCTGCTGGGAGTCATTAACAACGTGTTAGACATTTCCAAGATTGAAGCGGGCAAATTGCAACTTGCGCACACAGAATTCAATGTGCCGCAGATGTTGGAGGGTGTCCGCAGAATGCTCGCGGAGCGCGCCGCAGAGAAGCAACTCGATTTGCAGATTGAAATCGAACCGGCGCTGGCCCAGCAAGCGCTGCTGGGCGACGCACAACGCATCTCTGAAGTGCTGCTGAACTTTGTCGGCAATGCCATCAAATTCACCGAGCAAGGATTTGTCCGGGTCAAGGCCCAGTTGATACATGACACCGGTGGGCGAGCTCAGGTGCGCATCGAGGTGCAAGACAGCGGCATCGGCATCAGCGCCGAAGCCTGCTCCCGCCTGTTCCAGGATTTCGAGCAAGCCGACAGTTCCACCACCCGACGCTACGGCGGCACCGGCCTGGGCTTGGCCATTTGCCGCCGCCTGGCGCAGGCGATGGGCGGCGAGGTCGGTATGCAAAGCACGCCGGGCCAAGGCAGCACTTTTTGGCTGCAGCTCACGCTGGACAAAAGCGGCACCATGTTGCTGGCCCCAACACCCGGGGCCAAGCCGGCGCCAATGGCTCGCAATCACGCAGCACGAGACCGCTTGGCGCCTTTCCGCGGCAGCCGCTTGCTGCTGGCGGAAGACAATGCGGTCAATCAAGAGGTCGCTATCGCCCTGCTGGGCAGCGCCGGGCTGGAGCTTGACATCGCGCCTGACGGGCAAGCCGCCGTCGAGATGATGAACAACCCGGCGAACGCCTACGCATTGATCCTCATGGACGTGCAAATGCCAATCATGGACGGGCTGGACGCCACGCGGGCGATTCGTCGGCTGGAGCGCGGCCGCGACATTCCCATTCTCGCCATGACGGCCAACGCCTTTGCCGATGAACGCCAGCGTTGCCTGGACGCCGGCATGAACGCCCATGTGACCAAGCCCGTCGTAGCCGAACAATTATTCGACACCCTGTATCAGTGGCTCAGCCTGCGCGATCATCCGACGCCGCCGAACTAACGCCTTAGTTCAAATACCCGCTGAGCCGGGGATGGCACTCAAGGCCCGGAAGACTCCTTGATCAGCCGGCCCGAATTGCTTTGAATCGGCCGCGCATTCATGGGGTAGAGGCGCGAGAAGATGTTGATCTGATTCAGGGAGAGCTGCACCGGTTGGCGCATCACCATCCAGAGCACGCCCTCCGAACAAGGCGGCGTAGTGAGCGAGCCCATATAGGTGTAGTAGGCGCGATCCTCCGGGAGCAATTGATTCAGGTCGATGCTGACCTGTGCCGGGAGTGCTTCGTTTTTCTCGAGAGGCAGATTGTTCCAGATGGTCTGGATCAGCGGCTGATCGCGCCCCCGCTCCAGCAAAACGGCCACAACTGCGAGTTTCCCATCGCCGTCTTTGTGCACCAAATGCGCCACCATGTCGAACTGCCGGCCGTTAATGCGCTCTTCACTGGGACGATGAAAATGGAACTGCAGCAACTCAAACCGCCGCCCCATGATCTGCAGTGAATTGCCCGGTGCCACGTTCACCTGCACCGTGTGGCCGTTGTCCAGCACCGAGAAGCTGCTGGGTCGGTAGTCGAATTGAATCTTTTCTAGGTCGACACGAATGCCCTCGCGAATGTCGATCGGGCTTTGCCGGGTGCCGATGGCGCAAGTGCTGTACTCCGGGTTCAACGCAGCCCAACGTTCTGGTGCGCCCTCGCCGGTGTAACCCCAGTGCATGGCGTGCCCTTCGGCCTTGGCATGTTCGCCCTTGCCTTCTGGCTTGGACTCCCCCTTGCCTTCGGCCTTTGCCCCCGTCTTGCCGGCCTTGCCGGACACCTTCATCGCCCCGGCGGGCTCTTTGGTGCTCAGGCGTTCGGCCAGGCGCTGGCGCAGGACATCCAGCGATTCTTCTTCTGCGCGAACGGCGCGTGGCGCAATCGATGCCGCGAAAGTGGCCAGCAAGACCAGCAAAAGCCATCCGCTGCGCCGGCCGTGTTGTCGATGATGATGCATGCAAAGCTCCCAGCCACACCCCGTGGCCTGACTGCTCTTACATCGGACGATTTGGCCTCGGCTTGAGCCATAGTGCCTTGCTAGGGCGAAGCACCGAGGCAAGAGTCAGTTCATCTCACGCTTGATCGTCTGCCAGGACAACAAGCCGATGCCCATCATGCCCATGGACGTGAAGGCCAGCGCCACGGTGCTGTGCATCACCAGCGGTGTCACCAAACCGGCGACCAAGCCATTGGCTGCGCTGCCGATGCAGGCTTGCAAAGACGAGGCGAGCCCGCGCCGCTCAGGCACCTCGTCCAACACCAACAACGTCACCACCGGCACCATCAAGGCCCAGCCAAAAGCAAAGGCCGAAATCACCGGAAAGGCCCAGATCGGGCTCGGCGGCAACAGCAAATTCAGGCTGACGTTGATGATCGATATGACCCCCATGATGACGAAGCCATAGCGAATCTGCTGACGCGGCCTGACTTTGCCCGCCAGGCGCCCGCTCAGCCAAGCGCCCCCCATGATGCCGCCAATGGAAAAGCAGAAAAACCAAAAAAACTGCGCGGGCGCCAAACCCAGATGTTCACCAACAAACACTGGCGCGGCCAGAACATACAAAAACATGCCGTTGAACGGAATACCGCTGGCCAGTGCCAGCAACATGAAGCGACGGCTGGTCACCAAGCGACCGTATTCACGCATCAGATGGCCAATATGGAAAGGCTGGCGCGCCTCGGCATGCAGGGTTTCGGGCAACAAACGCCAGTTGGCAATGAACAGGCTGGAGCCAATCAACACCAGGAACCAGAAAATGCTGTGCCAATCAGCGTGCACAAACAAAAATCCGCCAATCATGGGTGCAATGGCTGGCGCCACGCCGAAGAAGATGGTGACCTGCGACATGACCCGCTGCGCTTCGGATGGCGGAAACATGTCCCGGATGATGGCCCGCGACACCACGATACCCGCTCCCGCCGACATGCCCTGGACGGTACGCCAGAACACCAATTGCCCAATGCTGCCCGCCAGCGCGCAACCCACGGACGCCAACGTGAATGCGGCCATGCCCCATAACACCACGGGCCGGCGGCCAAATGAGTCCGACAACGCCCCATGGAACAGATTCATCAGGGCAAAACCCAGCAGATAGCTCGACAGCGTCTGCTGCATCTGCACAGGCGAGGCGTCCAAGGCCCGGGCAATCCCCGAAAAGGCAGGCAAATAGGTATCGATCGAAAAAGGGCCGATCATGCCCAGGGCGGCCAGCAATACAGCCAAAGCCCAGCGCGGTGCGCGCCATAAATTGCCGGCGTCGGGATTCATAGTGAAAAATCTAAGCGCGCGGGTAGCGGCCATGGGGTGCGTGAGGGTGGCGAAAGTGTAGCGGTACGGCAGCCTGCGGTGAGGCCGGGTCGACAGAGACCCCACGCCGTGGACTGAGGAAGTTAGCCGGCCATGCTGCTTTGCACAAATTCAACACAAAAGGGCTACTTTTTCGCTCTTGGCACTCCCGAGCGGAGAGTGCTAATATCTTTCTCATCAGGCCCTTTGCGGGCCTGAACTGTGAAGGAAGTAAAGATGACGACGTTGACCCCTGCTGCTGCTCTGACCGTCCGGGACCCCTGGTCGCTGGTGCCGTCCCTGGGCAACTTGGATGCTTATATTTCGGCCGTCAATCGCCTGCCCCTCCTCACCCCTGAGGAAGAAAGCTCGGCGGCGCGCCGACTGCGCGACAGCGGCGATCTGGAGGCCGCTGGCCGCTTGGTGCTGTCGCACCTGCGTTTGGTCGTGTCCATCTCACGCCAATACCTGGGCTACGGACTGCCCCAGGGCGACCTGATCCAGGAAGGCAATGTCGGCCTGATGAAGGCCGTCAAGCGCTACGACCCGGATCAAGGGGTGCGCTTGGTGAGCTACGCCATGCACTGGATCAAGGCCGAAATTCACGAATATGTGTTGCGCAACTGGCGCATGGTCAAGGTCGCCACCACCAAGGCGCAACGCAAGCTGTTTTTCAATCTGCGCTCGATGAAGCACAGCCTGAAAGAAGCGCAAAGCGACGAGTTGACGCACCGCATGAGCCTCACCGAGGCCCAGTTGGCGCACGTGGCGCGCGAGTTGAATGTCAAGCGCGAAGAAGTGCTTGAAATGGAAACACGCATGTCCGGCGGCGACGTCGCGCTGGAGCCGCAAACGGATGATGACGGCGAGAGCTTTTCGCCCATCGCCTATCTCGCCGATGAAACCCAGGAGCCTACCCGCGTGCTGGAAGCACAAGCCCGTGATGCCCTGGCCGGCGACGGCATCTCCCGCGCGCTGGAAGCGCTGGACGCACGCAGCCGCCGCATCGTGGAAGAGCGCTGGTTGAAGGTCAACGACGACGCCTCGGGCGGCATGACCTTGCACGAACTGGCGGCCGAGTACGGCGTCAGCGCCGAGCGGATTCGGCAGATCGAGGCGGCCGCCATGAAGAAAATGCGCAAGACGCTGGCACCGGCGTAAATCGCCTCGGCTGCACTGCCTAAAAAAACGCCCCGGCAACCCCGGGGCGTTTTTTGTTGGGGGCGGCTGCGACTACCCGTCCTATTTCTCAGCCAACAAGGCCTTGATATCGTCCGCCAAGGCCTGTGCGCCGACACCATAGCGTGAGAACACCCGCACGCGCCCCTGCGTGTCGAAAATGAAGCTGGCAGCGGTGTGGTCCATGGTGTAGGTCTCTGGTGTTTTGCCGGGCACCTTGGCGTAGAACACCTTGAACTCCTTGGCCGCGGCACGGGTTTGATCTTCGCTGCCACGCAGAGCGACAAAGCTGGGGTCAAAGCTGGCCATATAGGCCTTCAGCAACGGCGCGGTGTCCCGCTCGGGATCGACGGAGACAAACACGCCTTGCACCCGCTCGCCGTCGGCGCCCAGGGAGCGCTTGACCTCAGCCAATTCGGCCAAGGTCGTGGGGCAGACATCCGGGCATTGCGTGTACCCAAAGAAGACGACGACCACCTTGCCTTTGAACTCCGCCAAAGAACGAGTTCGGCCGTCTGGGTCGCTGAGTTGCAGGGTCCGCGCGTAGTTAGCGCCCGTAAGATCCACACCCTTGAAGGTGCTGGGTGCGGCGCCCCCCCAACCCTTGCCATCACAGCCCGCCAGCCCCACGGCCAAAGGCAAGCTCAAACACAAGACCGGGAGCAGTTTTCGAAATTTCATGTCAGCGCATCCAAGGGAGCAGGTAATGGTCCAGCAGCAAAGCCGCAAACAGCAATGACAGATGCAGGATAGAAAAGCGGAAGGTGGCACGCGCCAACTCGTCAGAATAGTCCCGCCACAGCTTCCAGGCGTACAAGCAAAAGCCCAAGCCCAAAACCACCGCGCTGACCAGATAGACCCAGCCGCTCATACCCGTCAAGAAGGGCAACAAGGTAGCCGCCAGCAAGATCCAGGTGTACAAAAACACCTGCAAGCGGGTGTACTCGGCACCGTGTGTCACGGGCAACATGGGCAAGCCTGCCTTGCGGTAGTCCTCCGTGCGGTACAAGGCCAGGGCCCAAAAATGAGGGGGCGTCCAGAGAAAGATGATCAGACAAAGCAGCAGGGCTTCAGGTCCAACATCGCCCCGGATTGCCGCCCAACCCAGCACGGGCGGCATGGCACCGGAGGCCCCGCCAATGACGATGTTCTGCGGCGTCATGGGCTTCAGAATCACGGTATAGATCACCGCGTAGCCAATGAACGTGGCAAACGTCAGCCACATGGTCAACGGATTGACCCAGACCCACAGCAAGGCCATGCCTGAAGCACACAGCACGGCGGAGAACGACAGCGTCTGCAGGCGGCTCAACTGGCCTTTGGCCGTGGCGCGCCAGGCCGTGCGCTTCATCTTGGCGTCGATCTGCTGCTCAATCAAGCAATTGAAAGCCGCAGCGGCGCCGGCCACCAGCCAAATGCCTGCCGTGGCGGCGGCAATGGCACGCCACTCCTGCGCCGATGGCAGGCCAGGGATGGCCAGCGCCATACCGATGACCGCGCAAAACACGATCAGCTGCACCACCCGCGGTTTGGTGAGTTGGTAGTACTGCTGCCAACGCGAACTGGGCGGTGCGACAGCGGACATGGAAGAGTTGGATGCCATAGAAATCAGGAAGAAACAGTATTTTCGGGCCTGGCGCGACTTTGCCGAAGTTGCGCCAACAGAAAACTCATCAAAAGCAAGAGCATGGCGGCGCCCCCCGTGTGCGCCAGCGCCGCGAGCAATGGCCAGTCCAGCACCACATTCGACAAACCGCTGACCAATTGCCAGGCCGCCGCCCAGGCCAGACGCTGCGCCCAAACCCGCGCCATCGCCTGCCCGCTGGCCCAAAGCCGCCAGACAAAGCCGCCCAGCACCCCAAACACCAGCAAGGCGCCCACGCGGTGGACCATGTGGATGGCGGTCAACGCCTCGAACGGCAACCAGCCGCCGTCCGCCCCGACCCCCAATTCACGCCAGATCGCAAAACCGTGGGTGAAGTCCATGTCCGGCCACCACTGCCCGGCCTGGCATGCCGGAAAGTCTGAGCACGCCAGCACCGCGTAATTGGTGCTGACCCAGGCGCCCAAGCTCACCTGCAAAAGCAGCAGGCCATACAACAAAATTGCCGCAAGCCGCAAACCGGGTTTCAAGCTCAAGGGACGCGGCGCATAGCCCTGGGCAGCCCAGGCCAACAACATCAGCAGGCCCATGCCACCCAGGAGGTGGAGCGTCACGATGGCTGGGAACAACTTCATGGTGACTGTCAACGCACCAAACGCCCCCTGCATGCACACCCACGCCAAGGTTACGGTCGCCCACCAGGGGGAAACACGCACGCCGCCATCTTGGGCCTTGCGGGCGTGAATCCAACTCAGCACGCACAGCACCAAAATCAGCACGCCCACGCTGCTGGCGAGATAGCGGTGAATCATTTCGACCCAAGCTTTGCCGTGGGTCACCGGGCCTGTGGGCATGGCCGCCTGGGCTGCGGCGATGTCGTGATGCGCCCCCACCGGAGAGGCCTGCCCGTAGCAGCCCGGCCAGTCCGGGCAGCCCAAACCTGAGTCCGTGAGCCGGGTAAAGGCCCCAAAAATAATCAGGTCAAAGGTCAGGAACAAAATCATGACCGTCAGCGCCCGCAAGCGCGCCGCCGGGCTGGCCGCCTTGGAACGCAAACGCAAACCCAGTAGCGGCCCCGCCGCCAGCAAGGCGCCCAATCCGGCCAACTGGGCCAAGGCACTCCAATCCATCGTCATCGCTCAGCGTCCCGGCTTGTCCCAGCCCGCATTGGCTTTGAGTAAACGATTCAAATCGTTTTTCACTTGCACAGGGTCGGGGTGCGCGGGCGAGCGCCACATCCAGCGACCCATCGGGTCAATCAAAAACAGGTGGTCGCTCAACGCGTGGCCCGCAGCAGGCTGCAAGAACGCCTGTAATTGCGCCGCCGGTGCCCGCAAAATCGTGACCGGAATGCCCGTGGTCAAGGCCTGTTGAAGCGCCGGGCGCAGCGGCGCATCGTCGGGAATCAGCAAGACCTTGTCCACCTTGTCGCGCTCTTTACCCAGCATTTCACGCAACTGGCGCTGCATGAACAGCAGGCGTTCACAGGCCTCGTCGCACGCCGAACTCTGGACCAGGGTCAGCAGCCACTGCCCCTTCAAACTTGCAGATTCAACGGCATGGCCGCTCAGGTCATGCAGGGTCAGCTCGCCAGGCAGGTCCACCGTTGGCACGATCAACTCACCGTAGGCGCGGCCCGAGGGCTTCAAGACATAAAAGGTGAAGTACGAGGCAATCACCGGGGCCGCACAGACGGCCATCACCAGCAGCATGCGCAAGCGCCCACCCCGAGTGCGCTGAAGCGCCGCCATTTGACGGGGATCGGGAAGACTGTGAACGCTGAGATTAAGCGGCTCGGCGGGCGGGACGGAGAAATTGGAACCAGACATAGAGACCCAGAATCAGCGCAGACAGCGCAAACCATTGAAATGCGTAACCGTAATGCTTTTGCAGCCCCAGATCGGGCGCTGGCCAGTCGCGCAGCAAGTCGTCAGCCGGCGCACCGCCGGTTTGAATCACAGTCAAAGGCAGCAGGCCTTGCTTGATTTCCTGCGCATATGCCGCAGCCTCCAGATTTTGCCGGATCACACCACTGTGCGCCGGACTGAACTCGTACAGGCGCGACGGCGACGCCGCCAAGCGCCCTTCCACCGTCACCACGCCGGCCACCGTCGGCAGGGCCGGCAAGGCGCTGCGGTCCGCCATATTGCGAGGCACCCAAGCCCGCTGGACGAGAATCGCCTCCGGGCGCCCCTCCAGCAGCAAGGGCGTCACCACGAAAAATCCCGCGCGGCCCTGCATCGGGCGATTGTCAAGAAACACGGTCTTGTCGGGCAACCAACGGCCCATCAACCGCACCCGCCGATGAAGCTGAGCCTGACCGGCGGCACTGCTCGCCAAACTCTCTGTCGACAAAGCGGTGCCCTCCAGCGGAGGCAGTTCCCCCTGTCGCTCAACCGCCTGCTGCAGAGCCACCTTCTGCGCGGCACGGTCCAGTTGCCAAACGCCCAAACGAGCGGTCAGCGATACCCCGACGATCGACAGAAATAGCAGCAGCCAAGAACGCCCACGCAAGGTCATGACGAAGCGCACGGCGCATAATCGCCAGCCATGAAAATCGTCATCCTGCTTGCATTCATCGGCATCTTCGGCGCGCTCGGCGCGGCGGGCTTCTTCATGCTGAAAAATGGCAGCGCCAAGGCTGAAAGCGGCCAGCGCAACGCCCAGATGGCTCGCGCCCTGGCCTTGCGGGTGGGGCTGTCAATTGCCTTGTTCTTGTTCATTTTGCTGAGCTATTTGATGGGGTGGATCCAGCCGACCGGCCTACCGCTGCACTGAACATTGGCGCTCAGTTTGTTCTCACATTCACGCTCATCATGAAAAAAGCGCCGCGTGATGCGGCGCTTTTATTTCAGGGGCTGCGTGAAGCGCTGTTCACCCAGGCCCGTCAAGCCCAACGCTCACATCCAGTAGACGATCATGTAAAGGCCCAGCCACACCACGTCCACAAAGTGCCAATACCAGGCCGCGCCTTCGAAGCCGAAATGGCGCTCTTTCGTGAAGTGCCCTTTTTGCAGGCGCAAGGTGATGAACAGCAGCATCAACATACCCACAAACACGTGGAAGCCGTGAAAACCGGTGAGCATGAAAAACGTAGAGCCGTAGATGCCTGAGCTGAGCTTGAGGTTCAACTCGGAATAAGCATGGTGGTACTCATAGCCTTGCACGCAAAGGAAAGTCACCCCCAGCAGCACGGTCAGCCACATGAAGGCGATGGTCTTGCCACGGTTGCCGGCGATCAAGGCATGGTGCGCCACCGTCAAGGTCACGCCGGAGGTCAACAGTAAAGCAGTGTTGATCGTCGGCAGCGGCCAGGGTCCCATGGTCGCAAAGGGCTCGACTGTACCTGCAGGCGAGGCCGTGAAGCCTGCGGCCGTGCTGGGCCAGATGGCCTTGAAATCGGGCCACAGCAGGCTGTTCTCCATGCTGCCCAGATTGGGCAGTGAATGCACGCGGGCCCAATACAGGGCGCCGAAGAAGGCCGCGAAGAACATCACCTCCGAGAAGATGAACCAGCCCATGCTCCAACGGAAGGATGCATCGATACGGTTGCTGTACTGCCCGCCTTCGCTCTCGCGAATGGCTTCGCCAAACCACTGCTTGAGCACCATGAAGAACCACAGCAGACCAAAGATCAGGGAGTACTTGCCCCAGTCGTGATCATTGATCCATTGGCCTGCGCCGAGCATCACGAAGAACAGGCCAATGGCCGCCATCACCGGATGCCTGGAAGGCCCCGGAACGAAGTAATAAGGGGTTTTGCCCGTGGAAGTCGCTGCCGACATTTCTTGTCTCCTTGAACTAGAGTTCTTCAGTCCAGATTCCGCTTGAAATTCAATTTGTAGCGCTGGCCACGCCGCTGCCGATTACCCATTGAACCAGCAACACCAGAACCAGCACAAACAAGGCTGCCCCGATCACTCCCCCGATGATCACATGCACGGGGTTGAGTCGGGCCACATCTTTTTCATACTCGGCGCCCCGACGGACACCAAAAAAGGACCATGCCACCGCCCGCATCGTCTGCAAAAACGACAAAGGTCGTGCCGCAGCGGCCTTTAAATCATCCTCCATATGCTCGCTCACAACTGCACCCTACCCGTCTGTTGCACAGCCGCAGTGGGCGCCGCCGGCGTGGCGGGGCCTTGCCGTTTGTCCTTGCCCACCACCTCAAAGAAGGTGTAGGACAAAGTAATGGTCTTCACATCTTTCGGCAATTTGTCGTCGATCACAAACACCACCGGCCACTGCTTCTTTTCACCCGGTTGAAGGGTGTATTCGTTGAAACAGAAGCACTCCAGCTTGTTGAAGTGCGCAGTGGCTTGCTTGGGTGCATAACTCGGAATTGCCTGGGCCGACATCACCCGGTTCTGCACGTTTTGAAACTCGTACATGACCGTGACGATTTCACCAGGGTGCACATCAAGATGCGACACCGCGGGCTTGAACTCCCAGGGGCCCCTTGCGTTGGCATCGAACTCCACCGAAATGGAGCGGTTGAGGTCAACTTGGCTGTTCTTGAGGTCTTCGGCCTTGACCGCATGCTGACGCTCTGACAACGACAGCACGTTGATGCCCAGCGCCGTGCAAACCGCCCTGTACAAGGGCACCAAGGCGTAGCCGAAACCGAACATCAACGCCGTGACCACCAAGAGCTTGGCCACCAAATGCAGGTTGTCCCTGCGCAGGGCGCCGGCGAGTGACCACGTCTTGTTTGTCATGAGGAGAGGCCTGATCCGCGCCGGGTTTTCGCTTCAAAAACCGAGGACGGCAATCTTGGTCATGAAGCCGACGAAGAACACCGCCGCCACGCTGAACAGAATCAACGCCAAACGCTTGTTGCTCTTGCGCTGCTCAGGGGTCATTGCCATGGGATTAGCCAATCACCTTGGTTGCGCTGGCATTCAGCTTAGGCGGCTCTTCAAAGGTGTGGAACGGTGCGGGTGAAGGCACTTCCCACTCCAGGCCCTCAGCGCCCTCCCAGGGTTGTTGAGGCGCTTTTTCACCCTTGCCGCGCATCATCGGGATGACGACGAACAAGAAGAAGTAGACCTGCGTGAAGCCGAACCAGAAGGCGCCGATGGACGCGATCATGTTGAAGTCAGCGAACTGGATGGGATAGTCGGCGTAGCGGCGCGGCATGCCGGCCAGACCCAAGAAGTGCATCGGGAAGAAGGTCACATTGAAGGAGATCAGCGAGCTCCAAAAATGGATCTTGCCGCGTGTGGCGTTGAACATCACGCCAGTCCACTTCGGGCCCCAGAAGTACACGCCAGCAAACAGCGCGAACAGCGAACCGGCCACCAGCACATAGTGGAAGTGCGCCACCACGTAGTAGGTGTCTTGGATTTGGATGTCGATGGGCGCCATGGCGCAAACCAAGCCCGTGAAGCCACCCATGGTGAACACGAAGATGAAGCCCACGGCCCACAGCATGGGCACTTCGAAGGTCATGGAGCCCCGCCACATCGTAGCCAGCCAGTTGAAGATCTTCACGCCGGTCGGCACCGCAATCAGCATGGTGGCGTACATGAAGAACAACTGGCCCGTCACCGGCATGCCGGTGGCAAACATGTGGTGCGCCCACACGATGAAGGACAGAATAGCAATCGATGCCGTGGCGTACACCATGGAGGCATAGCCGAACAAACGCTTGCGGGCGAAAGTGGGCACGATCTGGCTGATGATGCCGAAGGCCGGCAAGATCATGATGTACACCTCAGGGTGACCGAAGAACCAGAAGATGTGCTGATACATCACCGGGTCGCCGCCGCCTGCGGGGCTGAAGAAGCTGGTGCCAAAGTGGCGATCCGTCAGCGTCATGGTGATGGCGCCGGCCAGCACGGGCATCACGGCGATCAGCAGGTAAGCCGTGATGAGCCAAGTCCAGGCGAACATGGGCATCTTCATCAGCGTCATGCCGGGTGCGCGCATGTTCAGGATGGTCACGATGATGTTGATCGAGCCCATGATGCTGGACGCGCCCAGGATGTGCATGGCAAAGATGCCAGCATCCATCGATGGGCCCATCTGCAGGGTCAGCGGCGCGTACAGCGTCCAGCCTGCGGCGGGGGCGCCGCCAGGCATGAAGAAGGACGCCACCAGCATGATGGCGGCAGGAATCATCAGCCAGAAGCTGAAGTTGTTCATGCGGGCAAAAGCCATGTCCGATGCACCGATCTGCAGCGGAATCATCCAGTTCGCAAAGCCCACGAAGGCCGGCATGATGGCGCCGAACACCATGATCAGGCCGTGCATGGTGGTGAACTGGTTGAACAGTTCAGGGTTGAAGAACTGCAAACCGGGCTGGAACAACTCCGCACGGATACACAGCGCCAGCACGCCGCCGATCATCAACATCGTGAAGGCGAACAGCAGATACAGGGTGCCGATGTCTTTGTGATTGGTCGCGTAGACCCACCGACGCCAGCCACTCGGCGCGTGGTGGTCATGGTGGTCATGGTGGTCATGGTCATGCGCACCGTGACCGGCGTGGCCGTGGTTGTCGAGCACTGCACTCATCATTTTTCCTTTGCTAGATTTCCAGCATGGTCCGTCGGGGAACAGCGCTCGCGCTGATCGGCGAGGGCTGTTCCGCCAAATTCTTGTCTGTGTTTACTTCCGGGCCGCCACAACTTCGGCGGGTTGCACCACTTGGCCGGTCTTGTTGGACCAGTTGTTCTTGGTGAAGGTCACCACGGCAGCGATTTCGGTGTCGGACAACTGCTTCCAGGAGGGCATCACGCCATTTTGGCCATTCAGCACCACAGCCACTTGCTTGAGTTTGTCGTCATTCAGCACCACCGGCGAGCCATCCAGGGGCTTGACCGGGCCGGCGCCTTTGCCGTCAGGGCGATGGCAGACAGCGCAGTTCGCGGCATAGACTTTCTCGCCACGCGCCACCAGCGCGGCCTGATCCCAGACCTTGCTTGGATCATCGGCCTTGGCCGCCAGTTCTTTCTTCTTGCCATCCACCCAGGCGGCGTAGTCAGCAGCCGACAGCACCTTCACATGGATGGGCATGTAGGCGTGCTCTTTGCCACAAAGCTCAGCGCACTGACCGTAGAAGTCGCCGGTTTTCTCGGCCTTGAACCAGGTGTCGCGCACGAAGCCGGGGATCGCGTCTTGCTTGACGCCGAAAGCCGGCACCATCCAGGCGTGGATCACGTCGCTGGCGGTCGTGATGATGCGAACCTTCTTGTTAACCGGCACAACCAGGGGGTTGTCCACTTTCAACAGATAGTCATCGCCTGCCGGCTTGCCGGCGTTGGACATTTCACGCTGAGCGGGGTCAAGTGTGGAGACGAAGCCAATGCCCTCGCCCTCGCCCTTGATGTAGTCATAGCCCCACTTCCACTGGTAACCGGTGGCCTTGATGGTCAGATCGGCATTGGTGGTGTCTTTCATGGCCACCACCACCTTGGTCGCAGGCAGCGCCATCAAGATCACGATGATGAAGGGCACCACGGTCCAGGCGATTTCCACCTTGACGCT
Source organism: Roseateles koreensis (assembly GCF_028595305.1). GTDB lineage: Bacteria > Pseudomonadota > Gammaproteobacteria > Burkholderiales > Burkholderiaceae_C > Paucibacter_A > Paucibacter_A koreensis. Next base: position 273,736 of record NZ_JAQQXS010000002.1, read on the forward strand.
CTCGTGGAAATGCGCAGACACCGCGCCCTTGGATTTACGGTGCTTGAAGATGGAATAGAACATCACGCCGAAGACGGCGATAAAGATCACCAGGCAGATGATCAACATGAAATTGTGCAGCCACATCTGGTCGGCAGCGATGCGCGTGACCGGCGGTGGCAGGTTGATAGCATTCACTATGGGGCCACCGGGCAGGCTGTTCACGGCCCTTGCCGCCTCAGCGCCCAAAGCGGCACCGCCAGCGAGTGTCAACTGCGCCAGGCGCTGCAGCCGGAAGGTCGACAGGTTGCCGGGCCGTTTCTCGGCTTGATGCACACCTGCGTTCATCATCTTCATGGTCGTCACTCTTGTCTCCAATTCATCCGTTGGATGTCGCGCCGCTGACTCGCACAAGCAGGGCCACACGCTGTTGGCCCTGTCCGTTCGCACAGCTTCCCACCAACCGCTCAAAAATGCGATCCGTGAAAGAACTGCTTACCCCAATGACTTCTTCTTGAGTTGGCTCAAAGTCACTGGCGTGACCCTGTCCTAAACTTTCAAATGTATTGCCGATATTTCTATCAACTCGGGAGTTTAGCCTACGGCTCACACACGCCGGGACGGTGCAAACACTGCCTCACCTTGTTTTTTGAATCATGGCCCGCATCTGATCGAGGCTCAGCGTCGTTTCGGCGCTGACTCTGATTTTGGGTTCAGGCTTGAACGCATGGCCGTAAACAATCTCCAGAGTCAATCGCAAGCGCCCGTCCGGGCCGCGCAACTGTTCCAAGGTGCGCAGTAGCGCCTGATGCCAAAAACGCCCCCGGCAGCCTGAAAAGCGGCTGGGCGCGATGTTTCCGCCCATTGCGCGCAGATCTTTCAACAATGTTTGCGGATCCGCCCATGTCAGGGTCAGGCGCTCTTGGTCCATCACAGGGTCGGCAAAACCGGCCTGCACCAACAAGTCGCCAATGTCGTGCATGTCCCACCAATCCGGCCCCGGGCGCGCCCAGCCCTGCGTGCGGTACAGCTGACGCAGCTCCAAAAAACTGTCAGGGCCGAGGCAAGAAAACATCACAAAGCCATCCCGCGCCAAACCCCTATGCCATTGCTGAAGGATTTGTGGCAGGTCAGTACAAGCATGCAGCGCCATATTGGCCCACAACAATTCAAACGACTCATCAGGCACCTCGTCAGGGGCAACGACACGCGCCGCCCTGCCCGCTGCCCAGGGCTGCCACCAGGGCGTTTTGTGCACGGCTTGGCTGCGCGCCAGCAGCGCTGGCGCCGGCTCGACGCACACCTGTTGCGCCCGGGGGTAAATCTGCGCCAGCGCTTCGCCACCGCCACCTAAAAACGCCGACCATTGCAAAACGCTTTGGGGCTGCATCTTGATGATGCTCAAACGCTCCGCCATGCGCCGAGCCACCTCCTGATGCAGCCAAGGGGGCCCGTCGGCCAGGGCCAGTCGGCGCATTTGGCGGGCCACGGCCACCGCGTCAACCGCCTGCGGTCGCGTGTTGTCACTGATTTCAGAAGAAGAGCTTGATTGCATGGCCGGCAGTATATTGAGACCATGCACGCGGCACTGCACTCTCTTCACAAGCCCGCACCGTCTCAACGACTGCTGCGCGTGAGCCCCGGCCAGTGCGCCGTCTGCAGAAGCTGGGCTACACAGGCCGTTTGTACCGGTTGCCTCAACCGTTATGCCTCCAGCACCCAACGCTGCTGGACCTGCGGTTTACGGATTCCAGGCGATCGAGCCGCGCAGCCTGAACCGCGCTGCGGCCAATGCCTGCACACCCCACCGCCGCTGGATCGCTGCATCGCGGCGCTGGACTACGCTTTTCCCTGGGACGGCCTGCTGCAACGCTACAAATTCAATCAAGCGCTCGAGTTGCGGCGGGCGCTGAGTGACCGCTTGGCTGAAGCGTTGGCTGTGGCCCGACCCGAAATACCCGACCTGCTGCTGCCCGTCCCCTTGGCGCCTGAGCGGCTGCGCGAACGCGGCTACAACCAAAGTCTCGAATTGGCCGCCGCACTTGCGCGCCAGTACCCGCTACAGTGCGAACCCTCGCTGCTTTTGCGCGTGCGCCATGGCTCGCCGCAAGCACAACTCGAGGTCAAGGCCAGGGCGGCGCATGTGCGGCATGCTTTTGCCCTCGAGCCTGCGCGGGCCGCCAGCCTGCGGGGCCGCAGCGTAGCCGTGCTGGACGATGTAATGACCAGCGGCGAAACCTTGTTTGAAATTGCCCGCGTCCTGCGCCAAGCCGGCGCAAGCCATATTCAGGCCTGGGTGCTGGCCCGAACGCCGCAACCAGGCACCGATCAACCCTAGCGTTAGCAGTCTTTACCTATGTTCCACATTGTTCTGGTTCACCCGGAAATTCCGCCCAACACCGGCAATGTCATCCGCCTGGCCGCCAACACGGGGTGCACCTTACATCTGATCGAGCCTCTGGGCTTCTCGATGGAAGACCGCCTGCTGCAACGCGCCGGCCTCGACTACCACGAGTACACCGCCGTGCACCGCCATGCGGACTGGGCGCAATTTCTCGCCACGGTGCACCCTGATCCGAGCCGGCTCTTCGCCTTCACCACCAAGGGCAGTCGCCCCTTTGCTGATGTGGCATGGCAGCCCGGAGATTTTCTGGTGTTTGGTTCGGAAACTGCGGGCTTGCCGCCCGCCGTGCGTGATCAATTTGCACCCGATCAACGGGTGCGCCTGCCCATGCTGCCCACGCAGCGCAGCTTGAATCTCAGCAACAGCGTAGCGGTTGCGGTGTTTGAAGCCTGGCGGCAGAACGGCTACGCCGGCAGCGTCTGATCAGCCCGCCCCTAAAATCGCAGGCCTTCAATTCTCTGACCTCGCTTGCCGGCTCATCAGCAGATCGACGGCTGCTGCCGGGCTCAGGCGCCCCTCCAGCACTGCCACCACCGCCGCCGTGATGGGCATGTCCACCCCCTTGGCCTGGGCACGCGCCAGCACCGTGGGCGCACTGTAAACGCCTTCGGCCACGTGGCCGAGCTCATGAAGGATTTGCGCAAGGGGCAAGCCCTCAGCGAGCAACAACCCGACACGCCGATTTCTTGACAGGTCGCCCGTGGCCGTCAGCACCAGATCACCCATGCCCGACAGCCCCATGAACGTCTCGGCACGGGCACCCAGAGCCAAGCCCAAGCGCAACATTTCAGCCAAACCTCGGGTGATCAGGGCGGCACGGGCGTTCAAGCCCGGCGCGTCACCACTCTGACCCAATCGCTCGGCGCGCAGCCGCAGGCCGTCAGCGATACCCACGGCAATCGCCATCACATTCTTGACCGCTCCGCCGACCTCAACACCTACCGGATCATTGGCGGTGTAGACACGCAAACGCTCGCTGTGGAAGGCCTCAACAGCCGCCTGCGCCAGCGCAGCGTCGTCGCTCGCAGCCACCAAGGCAGTGGGCTGGCCGGCAGCCACCTCTTGCGCAAAACTGGGGCCCGACAAAATACCCACGCGCAAGCGGGGCTGCACGTCCCGCGCAATTTCGTGGCCCAACAAACCGGTACCCGCTTCAAAGCCCTTGCAAAGCCACAGCACCCGTGCCCCATCGGGCAGGCCCGCCAGTACAGCGCGCAAGGCTGCCATGGGTGTGGCCACAATGATCAATCCCAGCGCATCGGCCTCGGTCGCATGCGCCACCGCGCGCTGCAGATCCCCCTCGATCTGCAAAGCGTCTGGCAGTTGGGTGTCCGGCAGATAATGGGCATTGCGGCGCTGCGCACACATGGCCGCCACCGCCGCCGGATCGCGCGCCCACAACACGACCTCATGGCGGGCAGCGGCTTGCACAGCCAAAGCCGTACCCCAGGCGCCCGCCCCTAAAACACTGATCTTCATGCGTAAAAATTCATGGCAGTTAAGAACGTTGGCGTTCTAAGACAATCGCCCCATGCGCACGAGGCGGCATGGGGCGACATGAGTTCTACCGCACCCGGGGGCGCGAATCAAGCTCAGTTGATGGTCGGTGCAGCAGCCGCTTCGCGCTGTGCTTGCTGGGCTTCGAACATGGCCTGGAAATTGACTTCCGACAAGATCACCGGCGGGAAGCCTGCACGGGTGCAAACGTCCGACACGATGGCGCGCAGGTAAGGGTAGATCATCTGCGGGCACACGATACCCAGAATGCCCTCAACCTGCTCTTGCGGCACGTTGCGGATTTCGAAGATGCCCGCCTGCTTGGCTTCGATCAAGAACAAGGTCTTGTCGCCCACCTTGGTGGTGACGGTGGCCGTCACGCTGACTTCAAAAACGCCTTCAGCCACCGGTTCGGCGGACAAGGCGAGGTTGATGTCAACCTGAGGCTGGGTTTGCTCCAACAGGATTTGCGGCGCATGGGGTTGTTCCAGCGACAAATCCTTCAGGTACATGCGCTGAATCTGGAATACGGGGGTGTTGTTCTCGTCGGCCATGGTGGTTTCCAAAAAAAGAGGCCCGCATGCAGATGCTGCGGGCAGCGGCGCAATTATGGCCCAGCCAATATGACGAACTCGCCGGGGTCTTCACCCTCTTGAGAATTCAACCGTCACCCCAACGCGCCACGGGCGTAGGGTCCAAGCCGCTTATGCCGCCTGTAGCAACGACGCGAGCCCGCCCTTTTGGTCCAGGGCCATCAGATCATCGCAACCGCCGACATGGGTGTCACCGATGAAAATCTGCGGCACGGTGCGTCGCCCTGTTTGCGCCATCATGGCATCGCGAGCGGCAGGATCCAGGTCGATCCGCACCTCTTCAATGTCGGTCACACCGCGCTGTTTGAGCAAAGCCTTGGCCCGGATGCAGTAGGGGCAGACTTGGGTGGTGTACATCTTCACGCTGGCCATGGGGAGTCTCATTCACTTCAAAAATTCAGGGCCCCAGGCGGGTCAAGCCCGCGCCAGGGCGCCGCACATCACTCACAACTCAGGCAGATTTTTCAATCGGCAAATTGGCTTCGCGCCAAGCGGCCAGTCCGCCTGCCAAGGGCTGAGCCTTTTCATAGCCCAGTTTGCGCAGCATGCCAGCTGCGCGAGTGGCGCGCGCGCCGCTTTGGCACACCACCACCAGTGGCAGGGCTTTGTTACTGGGCAGGGATTTGTGGCCTTCCAATGTGGCAAGCGGAATATTGCGCGAGCCCGCCACATGCCCTGCGGCGAATTCAGCCGGCTCGCACACATCGATCAACACAGCCTTTTCGCGGTTGATCAGGCGCACCGCCTCCACCGTGCCCAAGGTCGCGCCCTGGGCGCTCCGGGTCAATGTGGGCCACAAGAGCAAACCACCGGACGTCACCGCGGCCAGCACCAAAATCCAGTTTTCGAGCAAGAAGTTCAAAAGATGCGTCCGATTGAGAAAAGAGTTCGATTATAGAAAATCGCGGCCCAGGATTCACCCGATATGAAAAAGGCCCGCAGCCAATGGCAACGGGCCCATGCGATCTCGAAGAATTCAGCCCGAAGGCCACCCCAAGGCAGCGGGGGCTGAGGTCGAGTGCGCGTCTAAAAGCGTCTTAAAACTTCTCCGCCAACATGCTCACAGCTTGAAGGTCGCCACCGCCGCCTGCAAGGCATTGGCCTGTTGCTCCAGGCTGCTGGCCGCCGCAGCGGCCTCCTCGACCAAGGCGGCGTTCTGCTGCGTCATCTGGTCCAGTTGACCGATCGACTGATTCACCAGGCTGATGCCCTGGCTTTGCTCACCCGATGCGGCCGTCACCTCACCGATGATGTCGGACACACGCTGCACGCTGGCAACGATTTCGTCCATGGTCGTACCGGCGTTTTGCACCAGCCTGCTGCCGGACTCCACACGCTCAACGCTGGCGCCGATCAGGCTCTTGATTTCCTTGGCGGCTTCGGCTGAGCGCTGGGCCAACGAGCGCACCTCGGCAGCCACCACGGCAAAACCACGCCCTTGCTCGCCGGCGCGGGCGGCTTCAACCGCAGCATTCAAGGCCAGGATGTTGGTCTGGAACGCAATGCCGTCGATCACGCCGATGATGTCGCTGATCTTGTTGGAGCTGGCGTTGATCTCGTTCATGGTGACCACCACTTGGTTCACCACCTCACCACCGCGTCGCGCCACCACGGCGGCAGAGCCCGCCAATTGGTTTGCCTGCGCGGCGGCCTCAGCGCTCTGCCGGACGGTGTCGGTCAACGACTGCATATTGCCCGAGGTCTGCTCCAGCGAAGTCGCCTGCTTTTCCGTGCGCACCGACAAATCGTGGTTGCCCACGGCGATCTCGCGCGACGCCACCGACATCGAGTCGGTGCCTTGGCGCACATTGGTCACGATGGCCGCCAAGCCTTGCGACATCGCGCGCACCGCCGCTAACAGACTTTCGTCAGCGCCGGGCGCAACCACGATGGCTTGAGACAGATCGCCGTCAGCCATCTGACGCATCACGTCGCGGGCATATTCAGGCTCGCCGCCCAATTGCCGCCACACACTGCCGATCACCATGAAAGAGCCAGCACCCAAAGCCAGCACCACCACCAGACCGCTGATCAAAATAGCGACCAAGCTCGCCGAAACGCCACCCTCGGCGTTTTGCAAACCCTTGGCAAAACCGTCATTGGCTTCGACCCGTGCCGCTTTCACATCCTCGTCCAATGCCTTCAAGGCCGCCTGCATTTTTGGAATGGCCCCAGCCTGGTCACCTTGCTTAATGCCCAGAAACAATTCAGCCGTTTCGACAGAGGCCGAGAAATAGGTCTCGAACCCCTTTTTAAGCTTGGCGCCGGTCTCCGCCTTACCGTCAATTCCTGCAATTTGGTCGAGTAACTTTCGAATACCGGTGGCGCGCTCACGGGCCTCGTCCAAACGCTTTTTCTCGCCTTCGGCCACCGCGCTTTGAATCGTCGCGCTCAAGGCCTCCAGCTGAGACGCAAATTGGCTGGTGGCATCCACATAGGGGTAATCCACTTTGCCGAGGGCCGTGATGGCCGACGACGTTCGAGCCGAAAAGCCCCACACCACGGCGATCCCGACCGCAAAGATGAGTGCTGCGAAAACCGGCAACAGCCAGATCCTGGTCTTTACATTCATTCAAGCCTCCATGACGGGCGCGCCGCCCCAACGGACAGCGCGCCACTTAAAGACACTGGCAACCCAATCAGTCGACTGTCAAAACCGCCTTGACCGTGCCGTCCACCGCAGATTTTTCAATGTAGCCAATGGCGTCTGGGTTGGATGCAACGAATTTCTTGACTTCAGCCGAGCTGCCCAACTCCTTCGGTGGCGTGGCTTTGCCGGAGAACACCAGGCGCGACCAAGCCGCCTTCACCTGCGCGGCTTGCTTGCCGGTCACCTTGGTGTAGAACAACTCACGCACAGCCGCGCTTTCCGGCTGATCCGCAGCCTGAGCAGTTGCGCCGTTAGGCAGGGTGTTCGATTTTCCGAGAAAAACGCTGGCCACCTGGTCGGCCGTCATGGCACCCACAGCACTCTTGGCGCCCACAATCACAGCCACCTGGGCCTGAGCAGCAACGCCCAGCGCCATGCCCATCATTGCAACAATACTGAGAACAATCGTCTTGGTTTTCATTTTTTAACTCGCTCCTGCCTTAGAACACGAAATCAACAGCCACGCTGTAGACGTTGACGTTGTTCTGCCCCGTTGTGAACGAGGTCGAAGGCGAAGTGAACAGGCCCGGGCCATCGGCCTTGATGCGTTCGTACTGGGTTTTCACCGCGATATTGCGGTAGGCGTCCCAGCGCAGGCCCACAGCCAGCGTCTTCTGCGCATTGCTCTGTGATTGGAGTGTCGCGTCGACGACGCCCTTCAGATAGGTCAGCGAAGCGGCCACGCCCGTGGGGATGGTGTTGTTGACGTTGCTGTCCTTTTGCTTGAGCTCAGACACCGTGGCGTATGGGGTGAACTTGCCGAAGCGATAGCCCAACGTCAGGTACCAGCCATCCGTGTCTGGCACGAAGGAGTCGGTGCGGCGCATGGTGTACTCGAACATGGCCAGCATGTTGTCGCGATCCATGGTGACGCCAAATCCGGTGAAGCTGGCCTTCTTTTTGTCGGCGATCAACTGGTCACCCACACTAGACACGGCGGCCATGGGCACGCTGCGCAGTTTGCCAACCAAAAACGCCATATCGGGGCTGTCCACCGTCAGCTTGCCTTCCACGTGACCCAGACGGAAGGTGAAGCCGCTTTCGAGCTCCGCCGACGCGCTGAAGCCGATCAGGCCATCCATCTTGACATCCAGGCCTTCAAACACCGCCGACGACTTGCCGCCATAGAGCTGCGCGTTCAGCGTGGTCGAGCCCAGGCTGGTCTGGTAGTTCACGTCGGCGCCATCGAATCGGCTGATCGGCACCTGGCCGTACACGTCTTGCGGCGGGCGCAACCAAGTGTTGGCGTAGCCCACATCACGGAAATCAGACACAGCAAAGAAGGGCCCGCCCATGCGCCCAACACGCACCGCCAGAGACGGCGAGAACTGCGCCTTGGCAAAGGCCCACTCCAACTCTGGACGGAAGCTGCCGTTGCCATTTTGCTTGGACAGTACCTGCACAGTGCCCGAGAACATCTTGTTCAATTTTGCATTCGCCTGAACACCCAATTTGGTGTCCACGCCGCCATTCCACGCTGAGGTGGCGCCATTGGGCTGGCCAGAGATCACATACTGAGCTTCGCCCGTGTCTGTCCCAACAAAACCCACGGTGCCGAAACCCGACAATGAAATTGCCGATTCGCTAGAACCGGCACTGGATTCTTGCGCCTGCACCGCGGCACACAGCAGGGCCAAGGCAATCGGGGTCAAACGCCAAACACTCATACGCTTCATATAACGTCCTTTGAACAACAGAACATATGCACCAGAGGCGGTCGTATCCGCCTTCGGTGCACGGAGGAGGTGCATTACTTATCGCCATTAGGCCTCCGCTCTTTAACGCCGAGTCTCGACGCACACGCCTAAAACAACGGTCTTTTCCGAGCATCGATAGAATGGGCGGGCCCAGTTGGGGCAGCCTCGAACCGAAACCTATTCCATGTACAAACTCGTGCTCATTCGCCACGGCGAATCCACCTGGAACCTCGAAAACCGCTTTACGGGCTGGACTGACGTCGAGCTGACTCCCACGGGCGTCGACCAAGCCAAGCAGGCGGGCCGCCTGCTCAAAGAAGCCGGTTTCGAATTCGACATCACCTATACCTCGATGCTCAAGCGCGCCGTCTGGACGCTGTGGCACTGCCTGGATCAGATGGACCGCACCTGGCTGCCCGTTGTGCACAGTTGGCGCCTGAATGAGCGCCATTACGGGGCACTGCAAGGCCTGAACAAGGCAGACATGGCCAAGCAGTACGGCGACGCTCAGGTACTCACCTGGCGCCGCAGCTACGACACCCCGCCGCCAGCCCTGGAGCCGACCGACCCACGCAGCGAGCGCGGCGACCTGCGCTACGCCAAGATGAATCCCGAGGACGTGCCGCTGACCGAATGCCTGAAGGACACCGTCGCCCGCGTCATGCCCTTCTGGAACGACGCCGTAGCACCCGCCATCAAGCTGGGCAAGCGCGTGGTGATTGCCGCCCATGGCAACAGCATCCGGGCCTTGGTCAAATATTTGGACAATATTGCCGACGACGCCATCGTGGGCGTGAACATTCCTAACGGCATTCCCTTGGTCTACGAGCTGGATGCCGACCTGAAGCCGATTCGCAGCTACTACCTGGGTGACGCCGAAGCAGCAGCCAAGGCGGCGGCCGCAGTTGCCAACCAAGGCAAGGCCTGAACGGAATCAGGCCCGGGTTGACAGAAAAGATCAACCCAACAGGGGGCTGAGCGCCTGAACCAGCAGCGGCGTGATGGAGACGCTGTTGCTGGGGTGCGGCACCGTGTTGCTGCTCCATACCTGGCGAACGCCCACCGCCTGCAAATCGGCCACCGCTGTGCCATTGAACAAGGCATGGGTCACGGCCACGTCCACCGTGGCAGCGCCCCGCGCCATCAGGCCTTGGGCGGCGCCGATCAAGGTACGCCCTGTCGACGCCATATCGTCCAGCAGCACAACCGCGCGGCCGTGCACGGGGATGTCGGGCAAGGCCAGGCTGACCTGGTGGTCGCCATGTCGGACCTTGCGCCCTACGGCGTGGTCCAATCCGCTGGCTTGTGCGGCCTGACGGACCCATTGCGCCGACTCTTCGTCCGGCCCCAGCAACAAGGCACCCGGTACACGGGCGGCCACCCAGCAGCCCAGCAAGGCTGCGGCGGACAGGGCCACCCCCGCCCCAGGCGGCATGACCTCGTCGAGGTGATTGATGCGGTGCAGGTGCGGATCAACCGTCACCACATGATCGAACAAATGGCTCAGCAATCGCGACACATGGCGCTGGCTCACCGCCTCGCCCGGCGTGAAGGCCATGTCTTGGCGCATATAGGCCAAATAAGGCGCGATGAGCACCAGGCGCTGCGCCCCTAGCTCACGGGCCGCAGGCGCGGTGATCATCAACTCGGTCAGCTTTTCATTCGGCTGCTGCAGGCCTCGCAAGAGCAAGACCGTGGGCGGCAGCGGTGTCGGCAGCACAAGGCGCAATTCGCCGTCCGGGAATCGATGCCGAACGATGAGCTTCAGCGGCAAGCCCAATGCCTGCGCCAGTTCGCCAGCGAGTGAGGACTCTTCCTCGAAAGCGAGAACAAGGGCGGTGGCGTTTGAATTCATGGGCTGACTTTAACTTCACAAACGCTTCACTTCAGGGCTGCGCCATGCGCTGCGAAATTTCCTCGCGCACGTGCTCGGCCAGGGCTCTCCGGTCTGCGTGAGCAGTTTCCATTGCCGTCAACACGTCGACCCTAACGCCCAAACCACGCGCCCTCAAAATCGCCCACAAACTCTGAATCAGGGAGGTCGTACCGATGAACTGCGCAGTCGTGCTGAAGCGCTGCCCAGGCTCAAACCAACGAAGGACCACCGGCTGAATGGGCGCCTCCGTCGCAATGGCCGCCTGCAGTAAATTGCCATGGAAAGGCAGCAACTCCGGCCCCGGGCCGGTCGTGCCCTCCGGGAACACCGCCACGGTGTCGCCCTCTTTCAAAGCATCGGCCATCTGGTGAACAACGCGCAGGGCATCGCGCTTGTTCGTGCGCTCAATGAACAAGGTACCCACCCCGTCGACCAGCAGGCCCACCACCGGCCAATCGCGCACGTCGGCCTTGGAGACAAAACGGGCTTCCGGCATGACGGCGTGAACGGCTGCGATGTCCAACCACGACACATGATTGGCCAAGATCAATTTGGCACCCGGGCGCGGTGTGCCGCTGGATTCGAGGCTAACTCCAAGAATACGCAGCATCTTGCCTGACCAACGCTTGATCAGCACATGCCGCCGCGCCAGGCTGAGGCTGCCGAAGCGCCAGCGGATTAACCCCACACCGTAAAACAAATGCCCGATCAGGCGCAGCAGGCGAACAACGGCAAGCAAACTGCGCATCTCAGGCTGCCGCCCCGGCCGGCGCCATCAGGCCGGCTGACTCGTAAGCCAGATGCCCGGCCACCACGGTCGCCCGCACCTGGGCCGGCAACTCGAAGCCACTGGTCTCGAAGGCGAAGGGGGTATGCTTGCCTTGGCTGCTCAACGCTTCAGGCGTGACCGCCCAATGCGCGCGGTCGTCAAACACACACACGTCCGCCACGCCGCCAAGCACCAAGCGCCCGGCGCTTGCCGCCAGGGAACCCAAGGCCTCACCCAGCACGCCAACAGGCCCGGCAGTGATCACGCCCAAGCCCTGGCTCATCGACAACCCACTGTCCTGTGCCCAGCGCAGGGCCAGGCTCAGCAACAGCTCCAGGCCCGTGGCGCCGGGCGTGGCTTCTGCGAAAGGAACGTTCTTTTCATCGGCAGCAACGGGCATGTGGTCGCTGACCAGCGCGTCGAGCGTGCCATCGGCCAAGCCGGCGCGCAAGGCATCACGATCACGCCCCTGTCGCAAGGGCGGTGTCAAGCGCATGGCCGGGTTGAAATAGCCGATGTCCACATCAGTCAGGTGCAAGGAGTTGATGGACACATCGGCCGTCACGGCCAGCCCCTCACGCTTGGCGGCGCGAATCAATTCCACACCGGCAGCGCTGGAGATGCGGCACAGATGCACCCGGGCGCCCGTGCTGCGCATCAACTCGAAAATGGTGTGCAACGCCACGGTCTCGGCAGCCACCGGCACGCCGGACAAACCCAGGCGGGTGGCCACTGCGCCGCTGGCCGCAACGCCGCCGCCCAGATAAGCGTCCTGCGGGCGCAACCAGACGGTGTAGCCATAGGTTGCGGCGTACATCAGCGCCCGGTTCAAGACCAGCGTGTCGCGCACGGGCGCTTCCGCCTGCGAGAAACCGATGCAGCCCGCCTCCGTCAATTCGGCCATTTCGGTGAGGGACTGTGCGTCGAGATTGCGCGTCAGCGCACCCAGCGGGAAGAGCCGGCAACGGCTCAGCTTGCGGGCGCGGAACTTGAGCATCTCCACCAGGCCCGGCTCATCCAGCACGGGGTCAGTGTCCGGCGGGCAGACCAGGCTGGTGACACCGCCCGCTGCTGCGGCGGCCAGTTCGCTCTCCAGCATGCCTTCATGTTCATGGCCGGGTTCGCGCAGGCGTGCGGCGAGGTCCACCAAGCCGGGCGCTACCACCAGGCCGGTGGCGTCGATGACGCGGTCGGCAGCGAACTCCGTGGGCTCGCCCAGGGCGACGATGCGACCATTGGCAATGGCCAGGTCACCCACGCGGTCCAGGCCAGATGCGGGGTCGATCAAACGACCGTTCTTGATCAAGATCTTCATGCTTCGTTTCCGGCAAGGATGGACATCACGGCCATGCGCACAGCAATACCAAAGGTCACCTGCGGCAGGATCACGCTCTGCAGGCCGTCCGCCACAGTAGACGCGATCTCCACACCGCGGTTGATGGGGCCCGGGTGCATCACGATGGCGTCAGGCTTGGCCAGTTGCAGCTTTTCAGGCGTGAGGCCGAAGTTCTTGAAGAACTCGCCGGCGCTGGGCAACATGGCACCGCTCATGCGTTCGTTCTGCAGGCGCAGCATGATGATCACGTCAGCGCCCTTCACGCCCTCCGCCATGTCGTGGCAGACCCGCACGCCCATCTCGCGCAGATCGCCAGGCACCAGGGTTTTGGGGCCCACCGCGCGAATCTCGGGCACGCCCAGGATATTCAAGGCATGAATGTCAGAGCGAGCGACGCGGGAGTGCACGATGTCGCCCACGATCGCCACCGTCAGGTTCTTGAAGTCTTTTTTGAAATGACGGATTGTGTACATGTCCAGCAGGCCTTGCGTCGGGTGGGCGTGACGCCCATCCCCCGCATTCACCACATGCACATGGGGCGCGCAATGCTGGGCAATCAGGTAGGGCGCGCCGCTCTCGCTGTGGCGCACCACAAACATGTCGGCATGCATAGCCGACAAATTGGCCACCGTGTCCAGCAAGGTCTCGCCCTTGGCAGTGCTGGAGCGAGCGATGTCCAGGTTCAGCACATCAGCAGACAGGCGCTTGGCCGCAATCTCAAACGTGGTGCGGGTGCGGGTGCTGTTCTCGAAGAACAGATTGAACACCGACTTGCCGCGCAGCAGCGGCACCTTTTTCACCTCACGGTCATTGACCGACAGAAAGGTACCCGCCGTATCAAGAATCTGGTGAATGATGGCCTGCGGAAGACCTTCCACGGAGAGCAGGTGAACCAGCTCACCATGCTTGTTCAATTGGGGATTGCGTTTAGATAACACGTTAGGCCTCCTGCCGAGCCACCGCCAGAACCCTCATGGGGATCCTGTGGGGCGATGAACAAAATGAACGCGGGAGCATCGGGTTCAATCCTCCTTCACGTCGAAACTGAAACGACCGTCCTCGCCCTTAGCCAGGCGCAGCCGGTGTGAGGCATCCAGATTGATGCGGGCGGCCGAAAACACCGGCTCGATCGGCAACTCGCGCCCGCCGCGGTCCACCAGCACCGCCAGGCTCACACTAGAGGGACGGCCAAAGTCGAACAACTCATTGAGCACCGCGCGAGTGGTGCGGCCGGTGTAGAGCACGTCGTCGACCAAGATCAGTGGGCGGCCGTTCACCTCAAAAGGCAGCCGCGTCTGGTCGGCACTGGCCGACATGCCCCGAGACCCAAAGTCATCCCGGTGCAAGCTGCTGGAAATCACCCCTGAAACACCGGGCAAGCCCAGATCTTGATGCAGGCGCTCGGCCAGCCAAGCCCCGCCCGACCAGATGCCCACCAGGACACTGTCGGGTTTGAGCAGCATCAGCCTGCGCACACCCTGCAAGAGGTCGGCGTACAAAGCCTCGGCATCCAACAAGAGGTTGGTCATGGGTTCTCCCGAAAATATTGATCAAGAATCAAGGCCGCCGCCGCCGCGTCCACATCACGGGCGCCATGACTTTCAGCCTCGACGGAGGTGTAGCGCTCATCCACTTCGAAAACCGGCAGGCGAAAACGCGACTTCAGCTGGCGGCCAAACTTGCGGGCGCGCAAAGTCATTTCGTGTTCGGCTCCGTCGGGATGGCGCGGTAGCCCGATCACCAAGGCGTCAGGTTGCCATTCCTTGATCAGCTTTTCAATGGCTTGGAAACGGGCTTCACCGTCGACGGCAATCGTGCGCAGCGGCTGCGCCATGTGCGTAAAGCGTGTGCCGGTGGCCACGCCGGTGCGGCGGGTGCCGAAATCAAAGGCCAGAAAGGATTGCAGCGGGGCGCTTGCCTGGCTCATGCGTGACCAGCCTCTTGGCTCAGCATGCGGGGGTCCACCCCCAGCAGGCCCAAGGCGCGCTCGTAACGCAATTCAATCGGGGTGTCGAAAATGATTTCGGGCGAGGCATCAACGGTCAGCCAACCGTTGCGGCCAATTTCTTCTTCCAGCTGGCCGGCCGCCCAACCGCTGTAACCCAGGGTGACCAGAATGCGCCGTGGGCCTGCGCCGTTAGACAAGGCTTCAAGCACGTCACGGCTGGTGGTCATTTCCAGCCCACCCGGTACCGTTAACGTCGCGTTGTAATGCCCGCCCTTCTCGTCCAGCGGTTCATGCAGCACAAAACCGCGCTCGGTTTGCACCGGCCCGCCGTAGAACACAGGCGTCTGCGCCAATGCGTCCTGCGGAGGGCTCAATTCGACTTTTTCAAACAAGCTGCCCAGGGTCAACGCGATGGGCTTGTTGATCACCAAGCCCAGCGCGCCTTTTTCATTGTGTTCGCACATATAGACCACGCTGCCCGCAAAGGCCTCGTCGGCCATGCCAGGCATGGCGATCAAAAATTGGTTGGCGAGGTCTATCCGGTCTTGGCTCATGCGTGCATTTTATTCGTCAGCGACACTTACGCCATGATGAATCGTCTCGACCGTGCATTGGTTTGGTTTCGGCGCGACCTGCGGGTCGAGGATCAGGCCGCGCTGTACGCTGCCTGCAAGTCGGCTCAGGCCGTTTTTTGCCTGTTCGTGCTGGACCAGGAAATCTTGGACGCGCTGCCGCGCAATGACCGCCGTGTGGGCTTCATTCTTGACACCTTGTGCGCGCTAGATGCGCAAATTCGCCGGATCTGCCCCGGCGGCGGTTTGATCGTGCGCTACGGCCGGGCCACCGAGTTGGTGCCCCAGGTCGCCGCGGAACTGGCCGCACAAGCCGTGTTCACCAACCACGACGATGAACCCGCCGCGCTGCGCCGCGACGCCCAGGTTGCACAACGGCTGAGCACCTTTGCATGCGCTTGGCACAGCTTCAAAGACCACGTCATCTTCGAGCGCAGCGAGTTGCTGACCGGCGCGGGCAAGCCGTATGGCGTATTCACCCCCTACAAAAACGCCTGGCTCCGCAAAGTGGACGCCTTCTACCTGCGCGCCTACCCTGTTAACCGCTACCAGGGGGCCTTGGCGCCCACGCCGTTGGCCCAAGGTGTTCCAGCGCCAACCGAGATCGGGTTCGAGCCTGACTCCGTGAATCCAGCCGTGTTGGGCGGCAGCGAGGGCGCCAAGCGCCTGTTTGTCGATTTTCTCGACCGCATCGACGCTTACGCGCAAGCCCGTGACTATCCTGCCGTCAAAGGTCCCAGTTATTTGAGCGTGCACCTGCGATTTGGCACGATCTCAATTCGCCAACTGGCACGCGAAGCCTGGGCGCGCATGCAAGCGGGCGTGCGCGGCGCCGAGGTCTGGCTGAGTGAGTTGATCTGGCGAGATTTCTACCATCAGGTGATGCACCACCACCCGCACGCAATGGCGGCAGCCTGGCGCCCCGAGTACGACGCCATCCAGTGGGAGCAAGGCCCACATGCCGACGCCTTGTTTGCCGCTTGGTGCGAGGGACGTACCGGTTATCCCTTGATCGATTCGGCAATGCGGCAACTCAACAGCAGCGGCTATATGCACAATCGCCTGCGCATGGTGACGGCGAGCTTTCTGGTCAAGGACCTGGGCTTGGACTGGCGCCGCGGCGAACGCTATTTCGCCGAGAAGCTCCTGGATTTCGACCTCGCCGCAAACAACGGGGGCTGGCAATGGGCCGCATCCAGCGGCTGCGATGCCCAACCTTGGTTTCGTATCTTCAATCCGGTCACGCAGAGTGAAAAATTTGATGCCCAAGGGCGTTTCATCAAACGCTATCTGCCGCATTTGAGCGCCCTGCCGGACCGGCTGGTTCACGCCCCCTGGCTGGCTAAACCCTTGGAGTTGCAAGCTTGCGGCTTGACACTGGGTGCAGACTACCCCTGGCCCATCGTTCGCCACGATGAGGCTCGGGCGCAAACACTGGCCCGATATGCCGTGGTCAAGACCCGGGCGATACCGGACTGAGCGTCAAGGCCTTCGCCCCGGTCAAGACCACTGGCCCGCCATGGCCTTGCGCCATGGCAGGTGTAGGCAAATGCCCAAAGGGCGATTGCCAGCGGGCCAAAATATCCTGGTACTGATCGCCCCAGCGCTGCAAGCCCTCGGCCTGCCCGTTCAAGGCCTGATTCATGAAGGCCACGGCCAGTTCTTTGGTGGCCTGCTTGGCACGCGGATTCAAGCTGACACCGCCCGTCAAGCCCCGGTCGGTGAACATGCTGTGCGAGCCGCCTTCAAACACGGCCAGCATCTTGGGCGCGGAGGGATTGGCCGCCTCAAACAGGTCCAGGCGATCTTGCGCGGCGGAGTAGTAGCCCGGAATGCGAATCACATCGTCGGTGGCGGTGATGTGCAAGGTGGGGATGGCGATGGGGCCGATGATTTTTGGCAGCTCGGGTTCACCATAAAACGGCGGTGCCGAAATGATGATCGCCGCCTTGATGCGCGGTTCGTGCAGGTCCAGGCGGTGCCCGTGCCGCTCGACCTGCGCGCCCGCCAGCAGGAGTGTGGTGTTCGCGCCGTAAGAATGTCCGGCGGCAGCGATGCGCTCGGTGTCGATGGCGGGCGCGTACTCAGTTTGCAGCAGTTGGTCCAAGGCGAACTTGACGTCCGCCACCCGGTTCAGCGCCTCGCCTTCTTGCGCAGCGGCTTGCAGGCGCGACACCAATTGCAGGGGGTTGCCCATCCACACCTGGCGGTCGCTGCCCACGTGCTGAACATGCAGGCTCGCATAGCCTTGCGACGCAAAATAGGCGCCCAAATAGCTGTAGCCACGCCGGGAACTGCCAATGCCGTGTGAAAACACCACCAGCGGCACCTTTTGCCCCGCCTGAGCCTGGGCGGGCCAGTACAGGCGAACGGGCACATCGCGCTGGCGGCTGGCATCTCTCCAATCCAGGTCATGGACCTGCACACCCTCAGCAACGGCGGCTTTGGCCCAGTCACTCAGCTCGGGCGCGGCCGGGGCGGTGCCTTCAATCTGTGCCAGCGCCTGCGTGTGATTGGTTTCTGACGCTTTGGGGGTGGTCTTGCAAGCACTCAGCGCCAGCGTTGCCACCATTGCGGCGACCAACACCAGACGCCATCCCTGTCGATGCGAAGCCAACACCATTTCCAAGCCCTCCTACCGTGCGTGAAGACGGCAGATGGCGTCAGGCTAGCCCAAATTCAAGAGTGTTGTCGCGGCAAAGTCGACTCCTTTGCGGCGTATGCACGCAGCCAGGGGACTTAGAACAACTCAACCGCACTGAGTTCGGCACGCTCTTTCATACGTCCAGCTGCCACCAGTTCAGCGTGACTGTGCACTTGATTGCGCCCAGCTTGCTTGGAGAAATACACCGCTTTGTCGGCCCGATCAAAGGCGGAACTGGGCGAGTCGCCGCCACGGATGAGCGTAAAGCCCACGCTGACGGTGATATGCCCAACCTGCGGAAAGACATAACGTTCAGTGTTCACGCGCAGGCGTTCAAATGCCTGCGCGGCGTCATCGGCATCATCGCAACGGATCAAGGCGACAAATTCTTCCCCGCCAAACCGGTAGAGCAGGTCATGGAAGCGGAAGCTGCTTCGCATCAATCGAGACAGCAAAAGCAGGACTTCGTCGCCAATCAAATGGCCAAAGTTGTCGTTGACCCGCTTGAAATGATCGATGTCGATCACGCCCAAGTAGTGCTGAGGCCGCAAGGCCTCATGGCGGCGGCCGTCCTCGCTCGGCGTGGCATCCGGACGCAGCGGCGCCTCGCTCACGGCCTTCAGAAAGCTGTCTTCAAAGGTCTTGCGATTGAGCAGGCCGGTCAGCGTGTCGCGTTCGCTGTAGTCGAGCAAGCCCTGGAAATTGTGATAAATGCGCAACACACTGCCCACCATGCGCTGCAAGGTCGGGCTGAGCGCTTCACCCGTAAGCAACTCCACCACGCCCACCACCTCGCGGTCGGTGGCGATGGGGAACAGGGTCAACCATTGCCCGCCTTGTGCTTGTTGCTGCATCACACGGCTGTGCAGACAATTGAGGCGCAGTGGAAAGGCAGACGCCAGGGGCAAGCTGCTGGGGTCAGCCCACAACGGGTCGGCGGTGGCCACGGCATCACCCGACTCCAATCGGGCTCGGGTCAACCAGCGCTCCTGCCCCGCATCGCCGACACAGCGATAAATGGCCACGGACAAGGGCTCCAGCAAATCGCGCAAGGCTGACACCAGGGTGACGTCCATCACGTCGCGGTCACGAAACCCCGTCATCTCGGCCAGATGATCAACAACTTCCGGCATGCTTTTATTGCCCCATGTACGAGGCGGCAGCTTGTTTTCCCCCAGTGCACAAAGGCTCTCGAGACCTTGTTACACCCCGAATCATGCAAACGGCGCCGGCGGCAATCTCGCCATCGGCCCGCCATTCCCATCCTTTGCCCTCAATCTGCCGGCAGATTTCCTGCCGGCCCGACACTCATTCACCGTAGTAAACAGGCGTTAGCACGCCTCAATTTTTTGCCGTCAAGTCCCTGTTAGGAACAGGAATCGGAGTGTAACCAGCTATCAACTTCAGCAACAGGTCTTCGTCATAGGGCTTGCCAAGATAGTGATTTACGCCTAGCTGCTGCGCGTAGTCGCGATGCTTCTGCGCGATGCGCGAAGTGATCATGATCACCGGCAGCGCAGCCAAGCGCTCATCGGCCCGCATATTTCGCACCAGATCAAAGCCGTCCATGCGCGGCATCTCGATGTCGCTGAGCACGAGGGCCGGCAACTCTTCACCTGCCAATTGCTCCATCGCGTCCAGCCCATCCTTGGCGAGTTGCACGCGATAACCCACACGCTCAAGCAAGCGTTGGGTCACCCGGCGTACCGTCAAAGAATCATCCACAACCAGAACCAAAGGCGCAAGATCGGGCGCCGCCAACTCGGGCGCCGCTGCCATACCTTGAAACTGTGCCTGAGACGGCTGCAAATCACGCAGCCGCTGCTGGGCCGCCGCGCCATACCAGCTGGCCAAGGCGTGCGGGTTGTAGATCAGCGCCACCTCGCCGTTTGCCAGCAAGCTGATGCCAGCCAGCCCCGGCACGCGACTCAGTTGGGGGCCAAGATTTTTGACCACCACCTCCTGGTTGCCCATCACCTCGTCCACATGGAGGGCCAGGCGCTGCTGCGAATTGCGCAGCAGCACCACCGACGCCGACTTGCCATGCGACAGCCCGCGCCCGGCTTGGCCCAACAGCCCGCCCAACCAGTAGAAGGGCTGCTCTTGCCCACCGATGGTCAAACTGCCGCTGAGGTAGGCTTGGTCCAACTGCTCCTGCGGCACGCGCTGAACGGAGTCCATCAAGCCCGCCGGCACCGCCACGGTTTGCTCGCCGCAGCGCAAGATCACCACCTGGGTGAGCGCCGTGGTCAGCGGTAGCCGCAAGGTGAAGCTGCTACCCAGGCCGGGCTGCGAGCGGGTCTCGATGCTGCCGCCCAGTGTGGCCACCTCGGCCCGCACCACGTCCATGCCCACGCCGCGCCCCGAAGTTTCGGTGATCTGCGCTGCGGTTGAAAACCCCGGCGTGAAGATCAACTGCATCAACTCGCTGTCGCTGGGCGACGGGCCGTCAGACTTGATCAAGCCCATCTGCTCGCCACGCCGGCGAATGCGTGCCAGGTCGAGGCCCGCCCCGTCATCGCCGAAGGTCAACAACACTTCGTTGCCTTCTTGTTGCAGCGACAAGGTCAGTTGCCCCAGCGCCGGTTTGCCCGCCGCGCTGCGAACCTCAGCGGACTCAATGCCGTGGCTGACACTGTTGCGCAAAAGATGCTCAAACGCGCCAGCCATGCGTTCCAACACACTGCGGTCAAGCTCGGTCTGCCCGCCAACGACGGTCAGCTGAGCCTGCTTGTGAGTGTCTCGCGCGGCTTGGCGCACCACCCGGTGCATGCGCTCAGAGACGCTCTCAAACTCAACCATCCGGGTGCGCAACAAATCGTCTTGCAACTCACGGGTCAGCCGCGATTGAGCGGCCAACTCATCCTCTCCCAACTGCACACTGCGCTGCAGGGCGCGCTGCACGGTGGCCACGTCGCCCACCGATTCTGAAAGCATTTTGGTCAATTCCTGGAACCGGGTGTAACGGTCAAATTCCAGGGGGTCGAAGTGCGCGGAGTTGGGGCTGAGGTGATCTTGCTGCGCGCCCATCTGCGCCTCGGCCTGCAGCTCCAATTCACGCATTTGGCTGCGCAGACGCTCCAGGTTGTCATCCAGATCGAGCAAAGCACTCTTCATCTGCGCCAGCTCTGACTCAAGCCGGGTACGACGGATGCTGACCTCGCCGGCTTGCGCCGCCATGCGCTCCAGCAGGCTGCCGCGCACGCGCACCATGGCCTGCAAACCGGTGGGGCCTGACTCCACGGCGCCATCGTCCTGCGGGCCTTCGGCAAATCGTGCCCAATCGATACGCGCTGCCGGTGTTTCTTGGCGCGGTGCAACCATTGCGCCCGCAACGGCTGGCTCATCAGCAGGGCGGCCGGACGCCTCAGCATCAACCTGATGCAAGGGGGCGTCGTGAACCTCCACCGGTTCTGCCGCCGCTTGTTTCAAATTCGGCGTCAAATCCCGCACCTCGGCGACAGGAGACACCATAGGGGCGGGCGCCGAGATGTTGCCGGCCAGCTCCATGCGCAAGCGCTCCAGGCTGGCCGCCAGCGCGTCGCCGCCGGCCTGCAAGCTCAGCAGTTCATCTGGCGTTGCAGTTTCGCGCCCAGCCTGAGGCGCCTGAGCGCGCTCAACGGCAGACTCCAGATCGTGTGCCTGCTCACCCAGGCGCATGGCACCTGTCAGCCGCGCACCGCCCTTGAAGGTGTGCAAGGCACGCATGCAAGCATCACCTTGCGCTCGGTCCTGCGGGTTGGCCACCCAAGCGCGCAGAGCGCCATGCAGTTGCACCAGCAAGTCTTGGGCTTCTTCATCGAAGATGGGGAACAGCACGGGCTCGATGGCGTCGGGCAGGCCGGGTTCCACCTCATCCTCATGCGCAGCCGGCACCGGTAGCGGTGCTTCGTCTGACCCTGACACGGCCAGCTCGTTCGTCTGGCCGCTCTTATGGCGGATGGCGTCGTCCAGCCCCATCGACAGCGAGTCCAGCTCCTGCTCGAAATCAGCATCCGGCTCGGGTTGATAGGCCTGCAAGCGCGCTACGGTGTCTGGATCGTGCGGTTTGAGGAAGCCAGCGGCAAATTGATGCAGCAGATGCCGCACCTCGTCTGCCGCCTGCACAAACATCTGGGCATCTTCCTCGCTGTAGTGGCGGGTCCGTTGCGCCCGGCCCAGGGCATGTTCCAACGCTCGGGCCAATTGAGACAAATCATCAAACTGCACCGCTGCGGCATTGCCGGCCAAAGCATGGGCCAATGCCTCACAGTTGGCAGGGACCGGGCCATTCAGCTCCAACGCCCATTCAGCCAGACTGGTGGCCAAGCGACGCGAAAGCTCGTCCGCCTCGTTGAGGAAGATATTGAACAGGTTGATGCTGACCCGAATCGGGCCGATGACTTTGACATTGTCTTCGTCAGTGTGTGCCGACAAATCACCGGATTCGCTGTCTGGCGCTGAACGCACAAGTTCAAGCACCGGTGCGACATGCGTCTCCCCTACGGGCGCAGGCAGTTCAATCTGCGGAGCCTCGGACAGCTGGGCTGCAGTCAACGCAGGCAGTTCGGCCTCATTGGTCGCTGAATCTCCATTTGTAGCTGCAATCTGCTCAAGCTCAGACTCTGGCAAGACCGTGGGCGCAAACACTTCGCCCGACTCCAGGTTCAACTCAAAGGCGGGCAGCTCAAAGTCGGCCGCCTCTGCGGTGCCGGCCTCCGGCAAGGGCGTTGCAAACTCCAGAACCCAAGGAAGATCGGGCGCCTCGTTCGTCGTTGGGGCAAACTCTTCCAGCACCGCAGGGCCGGACTCGCCGTCCAACACGAGCACCTCATCCAGCTTCGGCGCTTCGGTGACAGCCGGCAGAACTGGCGCCTCATGCACATCGGGCACGAGGGTGATGCGCGGCATCGGCTCGACCTCATCGGCCAGCGGCATGATGCTCAAAGTCAGCGGAGCCAGCTCGGTCAAGGGCTCATCTGCCGCCAGTTCGGTGGACGCAAAGCCTGAGCTAACGGCCTCATCCACCGGGTGAGCGGTCAGCTCAGCCATGGTGTCAGGTACCAGCTCTGGAACAGCTTCCGGCGCCAAGGGCAGCGCAGCAACATCCGCCGCGACATGCGGAGTTGCGCCAGGCAAGCGCAAGGCATCGGCTTGCTGGCGCAATAGATCGGGCGTTGACGCCGCGGTCTGCCCCGACGCGATTTCATCGCACCAGTGCCCCAGGTAGTCCAGCGCCATGGCGCTGAAGCTGATCAAGGGTGCATCCGCCGTGGGCGAAGGGTCGCTCAGGCGGGCGTTGAACAATTGCTCGCAACTCCAGGCGCCTTCACCCAAGGCCTCCAGCCCGACCATGCGCGAGCTGCCTTTAAGGGTGTGAAAGGCGCGCCGCATGACCGTCAACTGTTCTCGGTTGTGAGCGTCTTTTCGCAGCGCATTCAGGGCATCGCGGGCCTGACCCAGCACCTCGGTGGCTTCTTCCAAGAAGATCTCGCGCATTTCAGGGTCATCCCCTGAGGAAAGCTTGAGTTCATCGGCAGGCCGGGCCTGTGCAGCGAGTGACACTGATGGCAGTGGCGCGGCGGCGGGCGCATGCGCCGAGACTGGCGCCCGTGCGGGAGCGGGTGCAGGCACCGTTTCAACGGGCGCAATCGACGCAGCACCCGCCACCTCTGCCACCTCGCGGCTGCGGCCCATCAGCGGGCTCAAGCGGCCAGACGCTTCGTCAAACACAAACATGCGTTTGGCCAAGGCCGGCTGCACGCCCAGCATGTCGATCAAAAAGCCCAGCGCGCCGAGATTGTTGGCCAAGCGGTCAAACAATTCGCGCGGCGCGGCGCGGGCCACATCCACTTCAGTATTGGTGAGTTCGTCCACCTCGTCGCGCATGCGCACGCAGGCCAGGGCGGCCTGATCCAGGCCCAACACGGTCAGCACACCGCGCATGCTGGACAACTGCCCGGGCACCGGGATCAGGCGTTCACGCTGACTTGGGTCGCGGAAGTATTCGTCGGCCTGGCGTTCTATTTCAGCCAGGCTGACCCGCAACTCATGCACGACGCTGCCCAGGGTCTGCCGATCGGAGACCCGGCGATACAGGTCTTCCATCCAGCCTTCCAGCGGCTGAGGCGCCTCGCCTCGGGCCACCGCGCCCACGCGTGCCGCCAATCGCTTGACGCGCTCGGCCTGCTCGGGTTGGTCAAAGGCCGCCTCGTCCAACGCGGCCTCCACGTACAACAAGCTGGTCGCCAGTTCCATCGCCAAAGCAGGCGGTGGCGCTTTGCCCGCACGCACCGTGCTGACCACGGCACGCTGCAACACTTCACCCAATACCGCGCCACTCGGGAACAGCCGCTGCAGAGATTCCGCCAACCCGGCGAATTGCTCGTCCAGGCCCGCCATGCGATGGGTTTCACCCTCGGCGACCGAGCCCCATGACTCCTTGGCCGCACTGACCCGGCGCTTGGCCTGAATCACCCATGCCGGGTCAATTCGACCCAGACTCTCGTCCTCATAGTCGCCGGCAGACCGCTCGCTCAAGCCGTAAGAAGCACGAACCGCGTCAAGGCGGCCAGCCACACCCGGCTCGGCCGGCGCGCGGCTCTGGGCGCAGAAGAACAATAAATCCCGAGCGAGCCGCTCTTGCGCCTCCGCATCGCCGGCATCCCCCTGCCCAACCGAACGCAACTGCGACAGCAAGCGGGAACCCAGTCGCTTGACGAAGGCATCGATCGGCAGCAGGCCTTGGGCCTGGGCTTGAAACATCGCCGCAGCCAACTGCCACAAAGTGGTTGATCGCGGCGCGCCGTGGAGCCCTGCAGCCAGGGCCGCGCACAAATCGCTCAGGCGCGCGGCGTAGGTGGCGGCAACACTCGCCTGGGTCTCACGCATTTGCTTGAGCAACGCGGCCTCAAAAGGCGCACGCACTTCACTGGCCGGTGCCGCATGTGCGCTGGGGTCCACCGGCAAGGTCTGCCAGTGCCAATCAAACTGCCAAAGATCGGCCGGATGAACCCGCTCTGCGCCGTTGAGCGTCTGCAAATCACGGTAAGTCGGGAACAGGCTCAGACTCGACGTTCCGGCCGAGGGCGCCCCCCCCGCCAACATACGCGACACCAGCGCCAGCAGCGCGAAGTCGGCTTTTTCGATGATTTCAACCCGCGCAAGATCGATGTCTGCCGGGCGCGAGGCCAAGTTGGCCACCGCACGCTCGGCAGCTTGAAGCACGCGGGCACCGGCCGGCAAGCCCACCAAAGACAAAACCCCCGCCACCTGATGCAGTTGCGCCGCGGCGGCTTGCAAGGGCGGGCTGGGCTGCGAATCCTGGCTGGCCAGCGCGGCATAGCCTGAAGACCGGGTATCCCCATCACGCAGCAGACGGCGCAACGCTTTGTGCACCGACTCCAACGAGCGGCGCAACTCTTCCTGCACCCAGGCCAAAGGGCTCAGGTCGGCCGGAAACTCAGAGTCCTGCGCCTCCGGCTTGACACGCGTTTGACGGGCCAGGGAATTGGGCATCAGATCCATCACTGCCCCTTGCCTCAAGCGACCTTGAAGCGAGCCACTGAGGCCTTCAGGGCCTCGGCGGAACGCGACAGTTCATGCACCATCTGAGCGGTTGAGCGAGTGCCCTCGCTGGTCTGCTCGGTGACGGCAAAAATGTGCTGAATATTCTCGGCCACCTCGTTGGCGGAGCGTGCCTCGCTCAGGGCCTGGCTGGAAATCTGCGCGATCAACCCGTCCAACTGTCGGGACACGCTGTCGATCTCTTCCAGCGCACGGCCCGCCGCGTCAGACAGGCGCGTGCCTTGCACCACGCCGAGCGTGGAGCGCTCCATCGCTGCCACCGCGTCGTGGGTGTCGGTCTGAATGGTCTTGACCAAGGCGGCAATGCGGCGCGTGGCGTCGCCGGAGCGCTCGGCCAAGCGCTGTACCTCCTCGGCCACCACCGAGAAGCCGCGCCCGGCCTCCCCCGCTGAAGCCGCTTGGATGGCCGCATTCAAGGCCAACACGTTGGTTTGCTCGGTAATGTCAGAGATCAACTCGGTGATTTCGCCGATTTCCTGCGAGCTTTCGCCCAGGCGTTTGATGCGTTTGGAGGTTTCCTGAATGTGGTCGCGGATGGAGTTCATACCGCTGATATTGTTCTGCATGGCCTGCAGGCCTGACTCCGCCGCCTCCCGGGAGGCGCGTGCCACCTTGGCGGTGGCCTGGGCTTGGGCGCTCACCTGATTGATGCGGCCCGCCATGTGCAACACCGCCTCACCAGTGGAGCGAATTTCATGCAACTGCTCTTTGGACGCGGCCAACAGGTCGGTCGACGTTTGGTCAACCTGGCCGGTCGTGTCGGTCACCCGGGCCGCGGTGGTCTGGACTTGGCTGACCAGATTGCGCAACTCTTCCACGGTGTAGTTGACCGAGTCGGCAATGGCGCCAGTGATGTCTTCCGTCACCGTGGCCTGTTGGGTCAAATCGCCCTCCGCCACTGTTTGCAATTCATTCATCAAACGCAAAATGGCGGCCTGATTGGCGTCATTGACACGCTTGGCCTCGCGCTCCTGCGCTTCAGCCTCCTGCTTTTGGGCTTCTGCCATGGCGGCACGCTGGGTTTGGCCCGCCACATACAGTCGCAGAAAACCCAGGGCACCCACCACCAGCAAGGCCATGGACGCGGCCATCAAAGCGATCAAACCAAGGCTGACACCGCCGGCTGACTCCAGGTCTTGCGCCACTTGCTCCAAGCCCTTTCGCAAGGGCTCGGCGTCGGCCAGGATGCTCATCTGCGCTTCACGTGCTGACACCAGGCCCTGCAAATTGCCCAAAATCACTCCGGCCTGGCTGCGCGTTTGCTCGTACTGCTTGAGCAGGGTCACCAAGCGGGCCTTCAAGCCGGCATCACGCACGCCATTGAGGCGCAATTCGCTGCTGCCGTTGATCAAAGCTTCGGTGATCAACTTGAAGGAGTTCAAGTCCTTGCCCAGCAAAAACACAGCTTCGGGGCTAACCCCCTCCTGGGTCTGAAATTCATTGGCGCTCTTGCCAATGCGCTGGGTCAACATGACCAACTGGCCCGCGGCGGAAATCTCGGCCGTAGGCGCGTTCAGTTGCAAGGCATCGGCCGAGACCGACTCGGCACTCTCCAGCAAGTCACCCGACTGCTTGTTGATGACCTTCAAGGCCTGGCCGACTTCGATCAAGGCCTTTTCTTGCGACTGAACCAGTTGGCCATTTTTCTCAGCCCGTTCTACCAGGGGCTGAATCGCGTCGAGGCTGACTTTCGCACTGCCCGTGGCCGCGGCGAGGGTCCCCTCGCCCGAGCGCAGTTCTTTCACCACGCTGGCCATATTGCTGACACTTTCGCGCAATTCGACAAAGGCTTCAGGCTTGCCAACCAGAGCAGAAGTCACCGACTTGGCCATGCGCTGCGACTGCATCAGCGCCTGGCCAGTGGCGCGCACCTGGGCGGCGCTGCGCGTGCTGCCCAAAATGGTCAGCGTCACCGTGGCGGCCGTGCCGATCAAGCCCAGCGCCACCATCGCGGTCAGCAACATTTGGCGGCGCCCGGCACTGGGTTTGACCCAAGCAGAGCGGCCGGGGACATCCATGGCCGAAGTGGTGGTTGAAAAGCTGGCGGTACTGCCGAATTCACCTGAAGTGAATTCAGTAGGTACCGCCTCAGAAATGATGGAGGAATGGCTCCCGCTGTCGAGTCGGTGGGGATCGGTATCGGTGCCAGCGGGCGTTGCAGCCCCGCTGGTCTTGAGCGGAAGAGCGTCGGCAGTGACCCGCTTGTCGGCCTCGGTCTTGCCCAGGTTCTTGATCTTGTCCAGGAAGCTCATCTCACCCTCTAGCTGTCGATTGTTCGCCGATTCCACGCAAGCCTCGGCCAAAGAACTACGGTTTGGCCCAGCACTTATCCCAGGCGCAGGCACCCGCCCGCTCCGCCGGGATCAGACCACAACTTGCAGGAACTGATCATGTTTTGAAAGGGCATCCAAATGCACTTGTTGCCACGATCGACCTGCAGCGTCCACCATGCGCGCCCCCGCAAAACGGGGCTTTGGACCGCGCTCGGCCGCCAGGGCGTCGTCGTCGGGGGCCAGCGTCAATTGGTCCTCGCTGCGCAAGCCGGCCAATTTATCGACCAGCAGCGCACAGTTGTTGCCCAGATCAGGATTCAGGGACACCAACCGCGACTGACCAAGATCAGCGCGCTGGTCGCCGCTGCGGGGCTGCGCCTCCCGCAGGCCCAAAAACACCGCCAGATCCACCACGGTGAACAGCCCGCCACGCAGATTGGCCACCCCGGCCATCCAGGGCTTGGCATAAGGCAGTGGCTTCATTGGCACGGGCGTGAAGATCTCCGCTGCGTGTTTGAGTGAGAACAACAGGCCATAACCCGCACATTCCACGGCCAACCAACGGGCCGACGTGCCTTGTTGTTCACGCGCTTGTTGCATGCGTTGCGCCAGGCGCTGCTGCAACTCTTTCAGGGCTTCCTTGTTGCCCATAGGGTCAGCCCAAGGCTTTGATCTTGGCCAACAACTCTTCGGGCTTGACGGGCTTGACCACGTAGTCACGCGCACCTTGGCGCATGCCCCAGACCTTGTCGGTCTCCTGACCCTTGCTGGTGCACATGATCACCGGCAGACCGGCATAGCGCTCGTCTCGGGTGATGGTGCGAGTGAGTTGAAAACCGTTTTGGCCCGGCATCACCACGTCCATCAGGATCAGATCGGGCTTTTCTTCGGCCAGGCGCTTGAGCGCTTCTTCGCCATTTTCAGCGGTACGAACCTGGTAACCGCGCTTGATCAGCAATTCGCTGAGCACATGCAACTCGGTCTTCGAGTCGTCCACCAACAGGATTTTCTGTATTGTCATGAGTCCTCCTCAAGCCGCTCTGCAAGGCAGGGCATCAAGCACGGGTGCCAGGGTGCGCTTCAAACGCCGCGCCGATGCATTTGCACCGCCTTGAGCAACTGGTCTTTGGTGAAGGGCTTGGTCAGGTAGTCTTGCGACCCGACCATGCGCCCTCGGGCCTTGTCGAACAGGCCGTCTTTGGAGGACAGCATGACCACAGGCACCGCCGCAAACTGCGGGTTGCGCTTGATGATGGCGCAAGTCTGATACCCATCCAGACGCGGCATCAGGATGTCGCAAAACACCAGATCGGGTTGGAAATCGCTGAGTTTGGCCAACGCATCGAAGCCGTCTTCAGCGAGCACGATGTCATGCCCCGCCTGCTTGAGAAAAATCTCGGCGCTGCGGCGGATGGTGTTGCTGTCGTCGATCACCAGCACCTTCGCTGCCGATGCGCTGTCTTCGGAACTTTCAGGAACTTGCACGCCAAGCCTCTTTCATCAAAGCGAATCGGGTCATGAAACAGCAACAGGCGGCGCCTTCGCAGGCACCGCCAATCTTGAACTTCAGGTCTTCAGATACGGACCATTTCAAAATCTTCCTTGCGGGCGCCACACTCGGGACAGGTCCAGTTCATGTCCACATCGGCCCACAGGGTTCCGGCTGCGATGCCATGTTCGGGATCGCCCGTGGCCTCGTCGTAAATCCAGCCACAGATCAGGCACATCCAGGTACTTGCTTCGCTCACGGTATATATCTTTTTGCTCACTACAATGCAAAGATTGTAGCCACGCCGGACCCAGCGCTTTCGTGCGGAAATAGACAGGGTTGCGAGAGCACTTCTCAGTACAGACCCTAGCTAGCTTCGTGCAGCAGGCGCTCCGACGCGGATTATTGCCGCCTGCGGCCAGCCGCTTTGCCCGACCCAGACCTTGCGCCGCACATCATGAGCAAAACCGATCCCAAAGCCCCTGCGGCGACCGCCGTCGACATGGCCCTCAACGAGGAAGACCAGGGCGCCCAGGCTCCGGCCTGCGTGATGAGCTTCAACGGCAGCGAGGCCAGCGGCGCGAGCGGGCTTGCTGGTGACATCGCCACCATCGCGGCCATGGGCGCGCATTGCCTGCCCGTCGTCACATCCATCATCCTGCGTGACACGGCTGAAGTGGTTGAGCACCAAACCCTGGACACCGACACCATTGCCGAGCAGGCCCGGCTGATCCTGGAGGACATCCCCATCACCGCCTGGAAAGTGGGCTTTCTCGGCAGCGCCGAAGGGGTCAGCGCGGTGGCCGAGGTCTTGTCCGACTACCCCGACGTGCCTCTGGTGGCCTACCTGCCCAACGTCGCCTGGTTGGACGAAGAACAGCAACAAAGCTATCTCGATGCCTTCCGCGAGTTGATCTTGCCGCAAACCCATGTGCTGGTCGGCAATCACAAGACGCTCACCGACTTTCTCCTGCCCGACTGGGATGCCGACCGCCCCGCCTCTCCGCGCGAACTGGCGGTGGCGGCCAGTCAACATGGCGCCGCCCATGTGCTGGTGACCGGCATCAGTCTGCCCAATCAGTTCGTGGACAACGTGCTCGCCACCGCACAAGGCCCGGTGACCGGTGAAAAGTTCGAGCGCTTCGACATCAATTTCGTAGGCGCGGGCGACACCTTGTCTGCCGCGCTCGCAGCTCTGCTATCGGTCGGTGCAGACATCCACAGCGCCATTGGTGAAGCCCTGTCCTTCCTGGATCAGGCGCTGGACGGGGGGTTCCGCCCCGGCATGGGCAACGCCATCCCCGACCGCTTCTTCTGGGCCCTGCCGCCCAATGAGGAAGAAGAAGCTGCCGCCGCCGCAGCAGCGGCGCTGGAATCGCCCACCAGCCTCAGCCTCGACGACACGCCGCCCAGCATTCGCCCCTCCAAACGCATGCATTGAACTTTCAAACCTGTCGCCGCAAGCCCTCGCCCGCTGGCGCATGCCTGCGCATGTCAGCGCTTGATGGCCCGCCTTTGCCCCAGTTGATTGCCAACACCATGTCTCAAAACCAAATCTTGTTCGAACGCGCCCAGCGCGTCATCCCTGGCGGTGTTAATTCGCCCGTGCGTGCATTTCGTGCCGTCGGCGGCACACCACGCTTCATTACCCGGGGCGAAGGCGCCTATATTTTTGACGCTGACGGAAAGCGTTATGTCGATTACATCGGCTCCTGGGGCCCGATGATTCTCGGCCACGGCCACCCGGCCGTGCTGGACGCCGTGATGCGTGCTGCACAAGAAGGCTTCTCCTTCGGTGCGCCCACCGAGCGCGAAATCGAGCTGGCGGAAGAAATTCTCAAGCTCGTGCCCAGCATGGAGCAGGTGCGCCTCGTTTCCTCCGGCACCGAAGCCACCATGAGCGCCATCCGGCTGGCGCGCGGCGCCACCGGCCGCAGCAAGTTCATCAAATTCGAAGGCTGCTACCACGGCCACACCGACGCGCTGCTGGTCAAGGCCGGTTCGGGCCTGGCCACCTTCGGCCACCCCACCAGCGCGGGCGTGCCTGAGGAAGTTGCCCAGCACACGCTGGTACTGGAGTTCAACCACCTCGCGCAACTGGAAGAAGCTTTCGCCCTGCACGGCAAATCGCTGGCCTGCGTGATCATTGAGCCCATCGCCGGCAATATGAACTTCGTGCGCACCAGCACGCCCTTCATGAAGCGCCTGCGCGAGTTGTGCACCGAACACGGCGCCCTGCTGGTGATGGACGAGGTGATGACGGGCTTTCGCGTCGGCTTGCACAGCGCTCAAGGGCTCTATGCACAGCTGATTCCCGGCTTCAAGCCCGATATCAGCGTGTTCGGCAAGGTGATCGGCGGCGGCATGCCCTTGGCCGCCTTTGGCGCCAGCCGCGACATCATGAAGCACCTCGCACCGCTGGGTGGCGTCTACCAAGCCGGCACGCTGAGCGGTAACCCCGTGGCCACCGCCTGCGGCTTGGCTACCCTGCGTGAAATTCAAAAGCCTGGCTTCTTCGACGCCTTGGCCCACAAGACACGCCGCCTGGTCGACGGCTTGGCCGGTGTGGCCAAAGACAACGGTGTACCCTTCAGCGTGGACGCCGAAGGCGGCATGTTCGGCTTCTTCCTGATGAGCGAGTTGCCGCAGAACTACCAAACCGTGATGACCACCGACAAAGAGCGTTTCAACCGCTTCTTCCACGGCATGCTGGACGAAGGCGTTTATCTGGCGCCCGCGCTGTATGAAGCCGGCTTTGTTTCGGCCGCGCACAGCGAGGCCGATCTCGACGCCACCCTCGAAGCTGCGCGCAAGGCGCTGCGCTGAACTGACCCGCACCCCTCATGCATATCCACATCCTCGGCATCTGCGGCACCTTCATGGGCGGCCTGGCAGCGCTGGCGCGCGAAGCCGGCCACCGCGTCACGGGTTGCGACGCCAATGTCTACCCGCCCATGAGCACGCAACTGGAAGCGCTGGGCATTGATCTGGTGACCGGTTTCGGCGCCGAGCAACTGGCGCTCAAGCCCGATATGTTCGTGATCGGCAACGTGGTCACCCGGGGTGAAAAGTTTCCCTTGATGGAAGCCATCCTGGACGCCGGCCTGCCCTACACCAGCGGCCCGCAATGGCTGGCCGAACAGGTGCTGCAAGGTCGCCATGTGATGGCGGTGGCGGGCACGCACGGCAAAACCACTACCACCTCAATGCTGGCGTGGATTCTTGAGCATGCGGGCCTGCAGCCGGGCTTTCTGGTGGGCGGGGTGCCGCAAAACTTCGGAGTTAGCGCCAAGCTGGGTACGGGCCAACCCTTCGTCATCGAGGCGGATGAATACGACACCGCCTTTTTCGACAAGCGCAGCAAATTCGTGCACTACCGCCCGCGCACGGCGGTGCTCAACAATCTGGAGTTTGATCACGCGGATATTTTTCCGGATTTGACCGCTATCGAAACCCAGTTCCATCACCTGCTGCGCACCGTGCCGGGCACGGGCCGCATCGTCGCCAATGCCCGTGAAGATGCCCTGCAGCGCGTGCTGAGTCGGGGCTGCTGGAGCGAGGTGATCCGCTTCGGCGGCCGCAAGGAAGAGCCCGGCGTCCTGCGCGCGCGCGGCGAGCCCCAAAGCTTTGACGTGCTGCGCGGCAGCCTCAAAGTCGCACGGGTGGAATGGGCCTTGATGGGCGAGCACAACCAACTCAACGCACTGGCCGCCATTGCTGCGGCGGAGCATGTGGGCGTGACGCCGGAGCAATCCGCCGCGGCGTTGGCCACGTTCGAGAACGTGCGTCGACGTATGGAGTTACGGGGCGAGGTGGTGCTGACGACGCCGCAGGGCGCGGGCAGCGTCAAGGTGTATGACGACTTTGCCCACCATCCCACGGCGATCCGCACCACCATCAACGGTCTGCGCCGCCGCATCGCGCCCAAGGAGCGCATTCTGGCCATCTTCGAGCCCCGCTCCAACACCATGAAGCTGGGTACGATGAAGGCGCAACTGCCCTGGGCGCTGGAAGAAGCCGACCTCAGCTTTTGCAATCAAGACAACTTGGGCTGGGACGCGAAAGAGGCCCTGGCCCCCTTGGGCACACTGGCCTTTGTTGAAGCCAATGTGGACGCGCTGGTCGACAAAATCATGCGCCACGCTCAACCGGGCGACCACCTGCTGTGCATGAGCAACGGCGGCTTCGGCGGCATTCACGACAAGCTGCTGGCCGCCTTGGCCAAGCGCTGAAACCCGTGAAGTAAAAAGGCCGGCTGTTCGGATAGAACAACCGGCCCGCAGACCTCTCTCGAGCACACCCGCCGCTTGGCCAGCACGGCGACGGGTGCGGTCCAGATTCAATCCGTTTTCAATCCATCAAACGCGTTGCATGGTCGCGCGCAGCACCGTGCTCAGAGTGTCCAGGCTCTCCGCCAGATGGGCGCGGGTTTCAACCGAATACCCACCCTTGGCCAAGGCGCTCTTCAGGCTGCCTTGCAATTCCACGGCATGCAGGCGCACCAGCGAGTAGGCATCGGCCAGCACGCCCGGGCCACCGCCCTTGGTGAGGATGGACTGCAGGCGCTTGAGGTGCTCGCGCTGCAGATTGCGGCGCAGGCGATCGATTTCCCCCCCCGTTTTCAACTCGCTCCAGATGGTGTTGTTCAGGGTGGAGAACACCTCGCTCAAGGAGATCAAGCCCTTGCGCTGCCCCTCAGGTACATACGATGACAGATCGAGCAGGCGCACCGCGGTATCGCCACTGAGCAGACGGTCCAGAGCCACCAACTGCACGCGCGCCACCGCCGCCGGCACGTTGACCGGGCCGCCACGGTCCCACTCGTTGTAGTCCACCGTCAAGGTCGACAAGAACTCGGGGCGGAACTTGAAGCTGTCTGCGCTGAACAAGCCATTGGCCAAGAACTGCAAGGCCTCGCGCTGTTTGGCCGGCTCCACGGGCTTGTAGCTCGCGCGTCCGGTCGAGCCCGGCAAATCACGCACCGCATACATGCCGCCCACATACTTGCCCACCAACTCTGCCGAGCGGTACAGCTGATTGAACCCATTCACCAGCGATCGGCGCCGGCGCAGCGGGTCGTCGCCGGCCTCGGGCTTGCGGTTCTGCACCCGGGCCCACAGCTCTTGCGACAGCTTCAGGCGCTTTTTGTAATAGGCCAGGGGGTCATCACCCAGGTCAAAACGGTTCGCCAAGGGATCAATGCCTTCATTGGGGCCATTGCCTGCATCGGAATCATCCGCGTAGGCCAGGGCCGGCTCGGTGCTGCGGGACGCGATCTTGGCCAACTCAGCCGCCTCGCTATCCGCCGCGATGGGCTTGTAGGCGTACTCAATGGCCCAATAGTCATATGGGCCCAGCTGCGTGTTGTTGAGCGTGGTCGGCGCCTCGCCCTGGGCCGCGATGTTGTAGGCGTTGTAGTCCATCACCGAGCCCGAGATACCGTGCGCATCGGTGTAGGCCTGATCCTTCAACTGCGCCTGGGTGACGGTGGTGGACGCCTTGAAGTTGTGCTTGAGCCCTAGCGTGTGGCCAACCTCGTGCATGACCACATCTTTGATGCGGGCGAAGATGAAGGCATCGGCCTCCGGGCTGTCAGGGGCGATCTCGCCGCGCGCCTCCGCAATGTCCAGCGCGAAGTCCAACTCAGCCGCAGCCTCCTGGGCGTAATTGCAATTCGCCTCTGCTGATTGGCTCTGGCTGCGGGCTTGGCTGCCCATGATCAAAGGCGCTTGCACGAGGCCCGCACTCATGCCGGGGCCCAGGTCTTCGCTGATGAAGGCACGGCCCCCACGCACAAACACATCGCTCATGCCGATGTCGGCATCGAGAATCTCACCGCTGCGCGGGTCGGCGTGGCTGGGGCCGATGGCAAAGCCCACATCGGCACCCACAAACCAACGCACCGAGGCGTGGCTGGCGTCCATATTGTCCCAATCGGCGTCGTCAGGCTGTTGCTTGGCGACAATGGCATTCTTGAAACCGATTTTCTCGAACGCCTTGTTCCACTCCAGAATACCCGCCTCCACCGCCGGGCGGTATTGCGGTGGAATGTTCTTGTCTAGCCAGTAAACAATGGGTTTGACTGGCTCCGACAGTGCGGCAGCAGGGTCGGCCTTTTCCAGGCGCCAGCGCTTGATGTAGTGCACGCGCGGGTTGGGCTTGCTGTCCTTGCCCAGGTCGGTGAAGGACTCCATGAAATGGCCCAGGCGCGGGTCGCTCAGGCGCGGGCTCATCGCCGTTTCAGGCAAAGCCGCGAAGTTGTAGACAAAGCTCACAAACATGCTGCGCGGGTCGGGCGTGGCCTGGGGCGGCGTGGGCACCGGCACCGGCGGTGCGACCAAGGGCGGCGCCGGGATGCGCGGCGTAAAGAAGTGCATGCGCGCTGTCAGCGTGGTCAGCTGCGTATCGCCCCGACCGGCTTCAAAGTAAGAATTGCTGCGGTCCGGCGCGTAAGGCAGGCGATACACCAACTCCAGCCGGGTGCTCAAGCCGGGGATATCCGTCAAGAACATGCCAGCGTCGATCAATACCGACTTGCGCTCTGGGTGCTCGGCGCTGGCAACGGTGCCCGCCGCCAAAAGACTGGGCGAGAAGGCTTGCTGCACTGCCAGTTTGCCTCCCCCCTCGGCCCGGAAGGCTGTATTCAAGGCCACCAGCTGAATTTGATGCCCGATGCGGCGCCACTCCACCATCTGGTGCATACCCATCTGACTGGCGTACAGGCCACGCTCACCCACACTGCTGGCTGTATTTACCGTGAACAGGAACGGCTTGCCAATCTTGTCCAAAGGAATTTCAAGCCAAACCTTCTCGTCCTTGCGCCAGATAGGGAAGTAGCCGTCCAGCCCTTTGGCGTCCTTGATGACTTCCATGAACGGCTTGGGCGCCGCAGGGTCCACCGGTGGGCGCGCTGCTTGGGCGGCTGCAGGGGGTTGCGGGCTGCCGGGCTTGGCCGCTACGGCGGGTGCAGCGGTCGCTGCATGGGTGGGTGTGGCCTCAGTCACACCGGCACCTGGGTTTGTCGTGGCGCAAGCCCCCAACAGAGCGACAGCGGCAGCCACCGTCGACAAGCTCAGCGCACGGCGCGATCCGGCGGCCGCAAATTTGGCATCAAAACTCATTCAAACCATCCTCGGACTGTTGGCGAAGCGACCTGCCCCCTCGCCCAAAAAACGCAAAGCACGGGGCACGGGTCGTAAAAAACGCAAGACTAACCGCAAAGCACCCGCCCTTCATCGAGACGGCGTGGCGGCAAAGCGGACAACTGTCTCCTGCCCCATGGCCTGCGTCAATGCGGAAAACCGTCGCTCGCGCAGTTCAAACGCCAATTTGTCGCAAGCCTGCCTACACTCGCAAGCCATGACGCCCAACACCTTCGCCCGCTGTACCCATTTTCTGTACCTGCACGGTTTTCGCTCCTCCCCCGGCTCGGCCAAGGCGCGGCGCATGGCCGAGTGGGTGCGCACCCATCGACCCGACCTGCACTTTGCTTGCCCTCAACTGCCACCCTCGCCGGCTGAAGCCTTCGCCCTGCTGCAGGCGCTGACGCAAGACTGGCCTGCTCAGGGCCGCGCCTTGATGGGCAGCTCACTCGGCGGGTTCTACGCCACCGCGCTGGCGCACGAGCCCGGTTGGCTTGACAGCCCGGTGGTGGTGCTGAACCCAGCCGTTCAACCGGCACGGGATCTAACGCGTTACATCGGCGAGCAAAGTTGCTGGCAAGATTCCACCCAGCGTTTTTTTGTGCGTGCCGAATTCATGCCGGAGCTGGAAGCGCTGATGCCCGGTGAGCTGAAAAGCCCAGCGCGCTTTCTGGCCGTGATCGCCAAAGGCGACGAGGTACTGGATTGGCGCGAAATGCAAGCCCGCTACGCCCCGTGCCCCACCCTGCTGCTGGAAGGCTCAGACCACGGCTTGTCCGATTTCGACGACTATCTCTCGCAGTTGTGCACCTTTTTGAGGCTGGATGGTGCTGATCCAATTTGACGCATGTCAAGTGCTGGCTTGATTCACGCCCCAGCAATGAAACAGGTCACCAATCAGACACGCCCTTGGGGCAAGCTGCGGGCATGAACACCGCACTAACGACTTCTCTCGACGCCACATCGCTGCCAACCTCCCTGCAAGGCAAACGTGGCTTGATTCTTGGCCTGGCGGATGCGCACAGCATCGCCCTGGGTTGCGCGCAGGCGGCCCACTCAGCGGGGGCTCGCCTGACGCTGACCTGCCTGAACGAAAAAGCCCAGGTAGCAGTTGCCCCGCTTGCAGCCTCAGTCGGCGCGCAATTGATGGTCTGCAACGTCGAGGCCGAAGGCGCACTGGAAAGCACCGTGCAACAAGCCGCCACTCAAATGGGCGGGCTGGACTTTGTCATTCATTCGATTGCCTGGGCGCCACTGGCTGAGTTGCACGGCCGCGTGGTAGATACCTCGGCCGCTGGCTTTCAGCGCGCCATGGAGGTGTCGTGCCACTCCTTCGCCCGCCTGGCGCGGTGTTGTGAGCCGCTGATGACGCAGGGCGGCAGCCTCATCACCATGAGCTACCTGGGGTCGCAGCAAGTGGTGCCCAACTACGGGCTGATGGGCCCGGTCAAAGCAGCACTTGAATCGCTGGTGCGCTACCTTGCCATGGAGCTGGGGCCCCGCAATATCCGCGTGCATGCCGTGTCGCCCGGCCCAATTGCCACGCGAGCTGCCTCGGGGCTGGAAGACTTCGAAGCGCTGATGGAAGATGCCCGTGCGCGTTCGCCGTTAGGGCGCCTGGTGACGCTGGCTGAAATTGGCGCCTTGGCGGCATTCCTGGCCAGCCCCGCCGCCGCCGGCATGACCGGCCAAACTTTGTTTGTTGATGCCGGCCACCACGCCGCACACTGATTGATTGCATGAACGCTCCTGAATTTCACCTCACCGCTGCCGCACAAAATCCCATGATGCACAACATCACCTTCGACGAGTTGACCCTGGGCCAAACCGCACGTCTGGTGCGCACGCTGTCGCAGACCGACATCCAGACCTTCGCCGCCGTCTCCGGCGACGTCAACCCCGCCCACCTGGATCCTGAGTACGCGCAGGGCACGCGCTTCCATGGCGTGATTGCCCATGGCATGTGGGGCGGCGCGCTGATCAGCTCGGTGCTGGGCAATGAGTTCCCCGGGCCGGGCACCATCTACCTTGAACAGACGCTGAAGTTCAAGCGCCCGGTGCGCATCGGCGACACCCTCACCATCGTGCTGACGGTCACCGACAAGCAAGCCGAAACCGGCCAAGTGAAACTGGACTGCGAAGCCGTCAACCAGAACGGTGAAACCGTGATCAGCGGCTTGGCCACCGTGCTCGCCCCCAAGCACAAGATCGAGCGGCCCCGCCCCGCCCTGCCCGAGGTGCAGTTGTTCGACCCCGAAGCCCGCCTGGGCGCCTGGCTCGACGGGCTCACGCTCGGCGCGCCCATGCCTTGTGCGGTGGTCCACCCCTGCGACATCGAATCGCTGCAAGGCGCTTTGCTGGCGGCCAAACGCGGCCTCATCACGCCCATCCTGGTGGGCCCTGAAGCCCGAATCCAAGCGCTGGCCCAGCAACACGGCCTGGACATTTCTGCCTATCGCCTTGAAGCCGCGCCCCACAGCCACGCAGCGGCCGAGCGGGCAGTGGCCCTGGCCGTCAGTGGCGAAGCCCGCATGCTGATGAAGGGCAGCCTGCATACCGATGAGTTGATGCACGCGGTGATCAAAGAGCCGGCCCTGCGCACGGGACGGCGGCTCTCGCATGTGTTCCGCTTCGACATCCCGAGCTACCCCAAGCCCTTGCTGCTGACCGATGCGGCCATCAACATCGCCCCCGGGCTGGAGGACAAAGCCGACATCGTGCGCAATGTGATCGAGCTGGCGCATGCGCTGGGCGTGCCCTGCCCCAAGATCGCCCTGCTCTCCGCCGTTGAAACCGTGACGGAAAAAATCGCCTCCACCCTGGACGCCGCAGCCTTGTGCAAGATGGCCCAGCGGGGTCAGATCACCGGCGGCTTGCTCGATGGTCCCCTGGCCTTTGACAACGCGGTGTCGCTAGAGGCGGCGCGCATCAAGGGCATCGACTCGCCGGTGGCGGGTGATGCCGATGTGTTGGTGGTGCCCGATCTGGAGTCCGGCAATATGCTTGCCAAGCTGCTGCAGTACATGGCCGGCGCATCCACTTGCGGATTGGTGGTGGGCGCCCGCGTGCCGATTGCCCTAACGAGCCGGGCCGACGGTGCCAATTCCCGCATGGCCTCGGCCGCGTTAGGCGTCGTGCTGGCACTCGCGCAAGCCGCGCGACAAAACCCCTCGCTGGTCTGAACCGGCCCGGATGAACCCAGGCCCCTCTCCCATGAACGCGCACAACACCCCACCCTCCCGCGATGAAATTCTGGCGGTCAACGCCGGCTCGTCCTCCCTGAAGTTCGGCCTCTACCACTGCGCCAAAGCCGGCAGTGAGCAACACGCCCATCTGAGTGGCTGCTTTGACGGCCTGGAGCCCGGCGGCAAGCCTCGGCTGCGCCTGAGCGACCGGGCGGATGAGGCCTTGCAAGTCGGCCCCGGCCAGAACGCTTTTGAGCAGGCACTGCGGCGGCTTCAAGCCTTGCTGCGCGACAGCGCGCCGTCGCTGCGGGCTGTGGCGCATCGGGTGGTGCACGGTGGGGGCGTCTTTGAAGGCCCAGTGCGGGTGGATGCAACAGTCATGGCGCAATTGCGGCGCTTTGAAAAACTCGCCCCCTTGCACCAACCGCACAACCTCGACGGCGTGCAGGCCTTCGCCCAGGTTTGGCCCGAGTTGCCGCAGATCGCTTGTTTTGACACCGCCTTCCACGCGCAACTCCCAGCGCTGGAGCAACGCTTCGCGCTGCCCGAGATCCCCGCGCTCGAAGGGGTCCGGCGCTACGGCTTTCACGGCCTTTCCTACGACTATTTAAACCAACGCCTGCACGAGCGCTCCACGCGGGCCCAGCTGCCCGGCACCCGCGCGCTGCTGGCCCATCTGGGCAACGGCGCCAGCCTGTGCGCCACGCTGAGTGGGCAAAGCGTGGCCACCTCCATGGGGTTTTCAGCACTGGACGGTTTGATGATGGGCACGCGCAGCGGCAGTGTGGATCCCGGCCTGCTGCTGCACCTTTTGCAGCAAGGTTGGAGCGCCGAGCAAATCGAAACGCTGCTGTACCGGCAGTCGGGCCTGCGCGGCGTGTCGGGCATCAGCGCCGACATGCGCACCCTGCGCGCCAGTGACGCGTCCCAGGCACAAGAGGCAATCCGGCTGTTCGCCTACCGGCTGCGGCGTGAAGCGGGCGCCTTGATTGCAGTCTTGGGCGGGCTGGACATTCTGGCCTTCACCGGTGGCATCGGCGAACACGACGCCGCGCTGCGCGCCGACCTGTGCGCCGGTCTGAGCTTTATGGGCGTTAGCCTCGACACTGCGGCAAATGCCCGCGCGGTCGGCGACACCCTGTACGCGATTCATGCACCCGGCAGCCAGGTTGAAGTCTGGGTGGTGCCGACCGACGAAGGATCGGTGGCCGCGGCACAGGCGGCCGCGTTGTTGCGCAACGGAGGCTAAAAAGCCTTGGCGTGGCGCTCGAAATGCAGCAGGTCATGCCAGACCCCGTTCAACTCGAAGCTGCGGCGTGAATGCCCGAATTGGTCAAAGCCATTGCTGCGCAAAACACCCAGCGAGCCGGGGTTGTCTGACCGTGCTGTGGCCTCAACGCGCGCCAGGCCCAGGGTCTGGAACGCATGGGCCAGCACCTGCGCCACAGCCGCCTTGGCGAAGCCACGCCCTTGGTGAGCCTGCCCAATCCGATAGCCCAGCATGGCCGCATGAAAATGCTGCCGGCGGACTTGGCTCAGGTTGACGCGTCCCACCAACACCCCGGATTCATCGCGCAGCAAAAACTGATAGCTGCGGTCGGTTTGCGCGTCGTCCTGCGCCGCCGCAATCCCTGCGCGGACGCCCTCGGCGCTGTAGTAGTCCGCAGGCCGGGCGTTGATCATGGATTCGAAAAAGGCTCGGTTGTCCAGCTCAAAAGCGAGCAGTTCGTCAACGTCTGCCAATTCAGGTGCGCTCAATGAAACCGTTATTGCTGGGGCCATCACAGGGTCTCCTTCGGGGCATTGTCAGTCAGGGCTGGCGGTGCAGTGTCAAGACCCTGCGCTCCAAGGCTTGCGGCGCGTCAAATCAACCAGCGCCCAGCCGCATGCAACTCCTCTTCGGCTTGTCGGCGGTGGCTGGCCACCCAGGCCAGGTTCAGCAAGGGGTCGGTGACGACCGCTGTGTGCACGTCGTGCGTTGGCAAATCGCTCACTGTGGTGCTAACGGCCGTGGGCAGGGGTGCGGCGGCTGATTGCAGTAAATCAGTCAGATGAGGTATTGCGTCATGTGCCGTGCCGCCCGGCGTGGTGGCGCCTTGCGCGAACCACACGTCGGCCAATTCATGCGTGGTACCGTCTTGCGTCTTGTAGCTGCTGTCGAGGCCGATCAGGTTGCCGTTCTGAACGGTGTGGGTGGTGGTGGCGCCCAAGTCCAACTCCACAATGCCCAAATCAGTCAGGCTGACCAGTTGCCCAGTCTGCCCGGCGTTGCCGCTGTTGATCCACACTTTGAGGTGGCTGAACTCGGCGTCGGCAGCGTTGATCTTGCCGTCGTGGTTGCTGTCCAGCGCCGCCAGAGCCTGGAAGCCGTTGTCCGCCAGATGGCCGTTGGCCAGCTTGGTGGCGGTGCCGAACAGCTCGCTGCCGTTGTCGATCTTGCCGTTGCCATTGAGGTCCAGCGCCAACAAGCCCGACCCCGACCCCACCCAGCCGATTTGCGAGGCATGGCCGGTGTTGTTGATGTCGAAGGACGTGCCGTGCGCAGCAGAAACGGTTTGAACGCCGATGCCCGACAAATCCAGCACCAACGGTGACACGCCCGACAAGGCGCTCAGTTGCGCTGCGTTCATCGACTCACGCTGCGTGCCGGTGAAGGCCGCCACATGGGTCATGTCCATGGAGGCCAACTCGGCGGTGCTCATGGCGCCAATCTGCGCCTGCGTCAGTGCGCTGACATTGGCGGCGGCCATGGCATTGAGCTGCTCACCGGTCAAGACCGAAATTTCAGCCGTACCAAGCGCCGCCAATTGGGTGGTGCTGAACTGCGCAAAGTGGTTAGGCGCCAAGGCTTCCACCTGCTGAACGGTCAGGGCTGCAATCTGCACCGGCACCAGGGCTTGCAACTGTGCAGGCTCCAGCGCAACGATGTGCTGGGTGCTCAGCGAAGCAATCTCGGAGGGGTTGAGCGACGCAATCTGATTGGCCGTCAAGGCCGCCACCTGATCAGGCCGCAACTCGGCAAACTGGGTGGAGGACATGGCGTAGATGGCATTCGCATTCAGCCCCGGCATTTGCGCGGGGGCGAGTGCGGCCATTTGATCTGCCGTCAGCGCCAGCACCTGGGCCACGTTCAAGCCACTGAGTTGATAGGCACTCAAGGACGTCAGCACCGTGGTGCTCAAGCCGCTCAGGTGATAGGGCGAAATGGCGGCCAGCTGGGCGGGGCTGAAGCTGGCCAGTTGCTCGCCATGCAAGGCCTGCAATTGAACGTTGTTCAAACTGGCGATCACCGCCGGGGTAAAGGCGGACATCTGCTGCGGCAGCAACTGGCTGAGTTGCGCACCGCTGAGCGACTCCAGCTGCACGCTGCTCATCTGCGCCAGCTGATCCATGTCCAGCGCCCGCAGGGCTTGCGGCGCAATGGCCTGCACTTGTAAAGGATCAAGCGAGGCGATCTGCGCTGTTGTCAGGGCACCCACTTGGGCCGCACTCAAGGCGCCAAACAAGGTGGGGTTGAGCGAATGCAGGGCCGCGGTGCTGAGCCCGGCCAGGCTGTCGGGCGACAAGGCTTGCAGCTGCCGGTCGTTGATGGCCTGGAATTGCAGGCTCTCAAACGCATGCACCTGCAAGGCCGACAGGGCCTGCATGGCGTTGGTTGACAGCAACTGCATGTCCGTGGTGCTCAACATGGCCAGCTGAGCGGTGGTCAGCGCCCCGATCTGCTGGCCGCTGAAGGCGAGAAACTGGCCCGTGCTCAAGGCGCGCAAAGTGGTCGGCGTCAAGGCCTCCACCTGGGCGGCGGACAAGGACGCCAGCTCGACGGTGCTCAGCCCCGGTGCCTGCACCACGGTCAAAGCGGCAATCTGGTCGGTGGCGAGCCCGGCCACCGGGGTGGCGGTGAACATGGCCAAAGCGCCGCTGCTCAAAGAAGAAAACACACCCGCACTGAAAGACGCCACACCACCCGCGCCCAACACGGTGAGTTGATCGGTGGTGAGCGCGCCCACGGCGCCGCCGGTCAAGGCGTTCAGCTGTGCGGTGTTCAGCGACTCCAGCTGCGCATTGCTCATGGCGCCGAGTTGCGCGCCCGTCAGTGCTTGCATCTGGCCCGTGGTCATCGCGGCCAGTTGCGCGGTGCTCACCATGCTGATCTCGCTAACGGCCAGCCCGCCAATGGCCACCGAGCTGAGCGCAGCAAATTGTGTCGGGCTCAGGGCCTGAAAGTCAGCGCCGCTAAAATTTTGCAACTGCGCTGCGGTCAAACTGCTCAACTGCACGGTACTCAGCAACGGAAGATCCGCACTCAAAGCCGGCCAAAGCCCGGCACCAAGTGCGGCAATCTGCGCGGTGCCCAGGGCCTGCACTTCAGCGCTGCTGAACTCCAGCACTTGGGCTGAGCCCAAACTGTGCAGCGTCTGCGTGGGCAGGGCCGCAATCTGCGCGGTGCTGAAACCCTGCATCTGCGTGCTGTTCAAACCCAGGAGTGCGCCGGCACCGAATTCGCTAACCTGGCCTGTGCTCATGCCGGCCAGTTGATCGGCAGTCAAACCACTCAGCTGGATGCTACTGAGGCTGGGCATGGCGCCGCTGGCCAGGGCGCCCACTTGGTCAACACGCAAGCCGTGCAACTGCGTGCTGCTCAGTTGAGCCAACTCGCTGCCGGAGAGCGCCGCCATCTGGGCAGTGCCAAAGGCGGCCCATTGGGCTGCGGTGGACGAGGTAATTTCAGCACTGCTCAGCGCCGCCATATCGGCGGTGCTCAAGGCTTGCAATTGCTGGCTGCCCATGGCGGCCCATTGCAAAGTACTCAGTCCAGCCACGGCGTTATTGGACAGATTGGCGGCCTGCGAACTGGTGAGCGCATTGAT
Source organism: Roseateles koreensis (assembly GCF_028595305.1). GTDB lineage: Bacteria > Pseudomonadota > Gammaproteobacteria > Burkholderiales > Burkholderiaceae_C > Paucibacter_A > Paucibacter_A koreensis. The sequence continues at coordinate 318,224 of NZ_JAQQXS010000002.1, forward strand.
CTGCGCCGTACTCAGCCCTGCCATCTGCAAGCTGGTCATCGCACCCCATTGGGTGTCAGACAAAAGGCCCAGGTTGCCGGTGCCCAAACTGCGCATCTCAGCGCTTGACAAGCTGGCCACCTGTTGCGTGGTCAACGCCAGCAAATCGCTCGTGCCAAGGCTTAAGAACTGGCTGCTGGTCAAAGCCGCCAAAGCGGCCGTACCCAGGTTGGCGATTTGCGTGCTGTTGAAGGCCTGCAACTGGGCGGCCTGCAAGACGTGAATGGCTTGCGTCCCGATGGCCTGCATGTCCCCCAAGGTCAATTGCGCCAGCTGCGCCGTTTGCAGCGCTGCCGCGTCAACAGCACTGAGATGCTGAATCGCGGTGGTGCTCAATGCGGTAACCTGCTCCGGCGACAGCAATTGAAACTGGTGGGTCGTCAAGCTATTGACTTGCGTGCTGGTCAAGGCGCCCATCTGCGGCGTGCTCAACGCCGCCAAGACCCGGTCATTCAAGGCATGCAACTGCGCGGCGCCAAAGCCCTGCAATTGGCTGGCCGACAAGGCAGCAATCTGGCTGGTGTTGATCATGGCCACTTGCGCCACCGGCAAGGCGCCCAGGGCCGCTGTGCTGAAAGCCGCCAGCTGTTCGCCGGACAAGGCGTTGAACTGCGTGCTGTTCAAGCCTTGCAGCTGTTTGGCGGTCAAGGCGCCAACCTGGTCCAGGCTCAAAGCCGCCACCCCGGCCGCGCTGAGCTTGCCGAACTGGGCCATGCTCAGTGCCGCCAATTGGGCCGCGCTCATCATGGCCACAGTGCCGGCGTCGAAGCTGGCAATCTGGCTGATCGTGAGTGCGGCGATGTCGGCTGTGCTCAGTGCGGCGAATTGGTCGGCATTCAGCGCATGCAGTTGCGCCGTTTGCAGGCTCATGATGGCGCTGCTGCTCATGGCCTGCACCTGCTCGGGCCGCAAAGACTGAATCTGCGCAACGCTCAGCGCAGACACTGCCCCGGCCCCGAGCGCGTGCAAGGCGGCGGTGCTCAGGGCGCCGATCTGGTCAAGATTCAACAACTGCACTTGGTGAGCGCCGAGGCCTGCAGCCTGCGCGGTGCTGAGGGCGGCCAACTGATCGATCGTGAGTGCGCCAAACGCAGCGTCCGACAGATTGCGCAACTGTGCGCCACTCAAGCCCGCCAACTGCGCGGTGCTCAAGGCCATGATGTCATTGCCGGTCAGCGCCGCGAGCTGCGGGTTGCCGAGCACCGACAAAGCATTGCTGCCGATGAAGTTCAGCTGATCGGGTGTCAGTGCCGCCACTTGCGCGGTGGTGATGCCGGCAAACTGCCGCGCACTGAGCGCGCTCAGCTGGTCGGCATTGAGCACAGCCAACTCGGCATTGCTCAAATGACTGAACTGGCTGCTGGTCATGGCGGCGATCTGCGCCGTCCCCATCGCCGCCACGTGGGCGGCATCCAGGGCCAGCATTTGCGTGGTCGTCAGCGCCGAGATTTGCGCTGTACCCAGTGCGGCGAACTGATCGGGCGACAGCACGGCCAAAGCGGCGGTCGACAAACCGTGAATCGCCTGCGTGCTGAGCGCATGGATTTGCTCCGCCGTCATGGCACCGAATTGCCCGGCGCTCAGGGCTGCCGCGCCGTTGCTGCCCAGGCCCGCAACGGCCGCAGTACTCAAAGCCGCCAATTGGTCGCCCGTGAGCAGCTGGATTTGATGCGAATTCAAGGAGCCAAGCTGCGCCGAGCTCATCTGCGTCAGCTCGTCCGTCGTCAGGGCCTGGAACGCCGCGTCGTTCAAGCCGCGCAGCTGCGCACTGCCCAGCGCCTGGAACTGATTCATGCTCAAGGCAGCAAAGGCGGCTGCGCTCAGGCCCGCCATCTGGGCACTGCTGAGGGCATGCAGCGCCGTTGTTGACAGCACCGCCACCGCGTCGGGCGAAAGGGCAGCAATCTGCGCGCTGCTCAGGGCCAGCATCTGACGGCTGCCCAAGGCCGCAATTTGTTCAAGGCCCAAACCGGCCAGGGCGCTGCGGCTCAGTTGCGCAAACTGGGTGCTGGTGAAGGCGGCCAGTTGGCTGGGCAGGAGGCTGTCGGCCTCAGCGGCCGTCAGGCTGACAATCTGGGTGCCGCTCAGTGCCACGACTTGCGCGGTGGTGAGCGCGTCCAGTTGATCGGCACTCAAGGCATTCAGCTGCGCCGACTTGAGCGCGTGGATAGCTTGCGTGCTCATCGCGGCCCATTGCTGGGCTGTCAAATCACCCAGCTGGTCGGCCCGCAGATAGCCCACTTCAAGCGCGCTCAGGCCATGCAAGGCGGCTGTTCCCAGGGCGGCCATCTGGTCGGCGCTGAGCTGCTGAATCTGGTGGCTGTTCAGCGCATTGAGCTGCGCCGAGCTCAAGACACCAAGTTGCTCGGGCGTGAGGCTGGCCAGCGCGGTATCGCTCAAGCTGCGCATCTGAACCGTACCCAAACCTGCCATTTGAGCGGGGTCGAGCGAAGCGATTTGTTCAGCACTCAGGGCGGCGAGTTGAGCGGTGCTGATGGCACGCAAAGCCCCGCTGCCCAGCGCGTGGATCTGGCTATCCGACAAGGTGGCCAGCGTCTGCGCGCTCAAGCCCATCAACTGCCGGGAGCCCAGCGCCGCCATTTGCGTGTCACTCAACACGTCAACCGTGCTTGCCGCCAAGCTGGCGATCTGGGTGCTGCTCAAGGCCAGCAATTGCGCGTTGCTGAGGGCCTGAACTTCGTCAGTGCTGAGCGCGGCAAGCTGCGCCGTGGTCAGTGCGGCCACCTGCGCCGTCGTGAGCGACTGCACCTGATCGACGCTCAATGACTGCAGCTGCTGGGTGGACAGGGCCGCCACGGTTCGCGTGGTGAGTGCCGCCAGTTGATCGCCCCCCAAGATATCCAACTGGTTCGCGCTGATGCCCACCACCGCCTTGGTGCTCAGGCCCGACAGCGCCTGGGTGCTCAGGGATTGCAGCTGGTCATTGCTCAAGGCCGAGACCTGGCTGCTGCCCAAGGCCGCGGTTTGGGCGCTGACCAACGCACCGGCCTGCGCCAGTGTTAACGCCTGAATTTGCGATGATGACAGCACACCCACCACGCCTGAACTCAACGCCTGCACTTGGTCGGTGCCCAGCGCTGCCACGGTTTCAGCGCTCACCGCCTGCACCTGAGCGCTGCCCAGCGCATGAACCTGCGCGGTGCTCATTTGCTGAAAATTGGTGGCCGAGATGCCGCCAACTTGCGCGCTGCCCAGCGCCACAATGGCCGACGTGCCAATCGCCTGAATGTGCGGGGTATCCAGCGCACCCAAAACCACATCCGACAGCGCAGGCGCCTGCTTGCTGGTCAGGGCGTGCAGGCCCACTGTGCTCAAAGACGCCAATTGATCGGCCTGCAATGCGCCAAACTGGGCGCTGCTGAGCAAGGGCATGGTCTTATCGGTCAGACCGGACACCGCCGCATCGCTCAGGGCCGCCACTTGCGCAGGCGCAATCGCCGTCCAGCCCGCCAAGGGAATGGCAGCCACCTGGGCGCTACTGAGCGCGGCCATCTGGTCGTTGGTAAACGCCTGCCAGTCCGCCAGCTTGAGTGCGGCAATTGCCGTCAAGCTGAGTTGAGCGATTTGGTCTGTGGGCAGACCGGTGATTGCTGATGCCATTTAGAAACTCCGTGCAATAGCCCTAAAGTTCGGGCCACGCTGTCCGATGAATCTAAATGGAGAGCAGCCTCCGCCATGCCCCGAAAAGAGCGGGCAAGCCGGCCTTTGTACAAATTGGAAACAATTGGGATGGGCGAAAAAACACCGCTTGAGCGGTATTAAACCGGCGCTTAACGCGGGCTAACGAAATACATTGACGGCAGCCACCAACTGTCCCATCTGCGGCCAAGTGTAAATAACGCCCAATTTCACCGCCGTTAGACACACATGACCCCTCGCATTCTTTTCGGCCCCGCTGTGGGCTTCCGCCAGACTGGTCTGACACAGCGCGAAGCGTGCCCCGTATGTCACCACGCGGTGGCATCGCTGAAGAAAAAGAGGCAAACTGGAACATCAATTGTTTCAATTTCAGTGCGTCTTGCAAGCCTTCGCGCCCGAGTCCATTCAACGCAGTTTGTTGTCACGGCATCCGGCCATCATCGCGGCACTGCAGACTGGGGCTGACCATTGAAGTGCGATTGACCGGATCGTGTTGTATCTACGGAGGAAAATATGCCGACAACCAGCTTCTACAAAACCCCCTTGGCCGCGCTCATCGCGACAGTACTCGTTTCAGCAAGTCCGGTGTCAACCGAGGCCTGCACACGGGCACTTTACGTTGCCAAGGATGGCACGGCCATCGTGGGCCGCTCCATGGATTGGGGCGAGGACATGATGTCCAATATGTGGGTGTTGCCGCGCGGCATGAAACGCGATGGCAGGGGCGGCAAGAACACGATCTCGTGGGAGTCGAAATACGGCAGCTTGATCGTGTCGGCATATGACATCGGCACGGCTGACGGCATGAATGAGAAGGGGCTGGTGGTCAACGAGCTCGCCCTTGTCGAGTCAAATTACGGCAAGCCTCCGGAAAGCGCCAAGGTGATCTCACTGAGCACGTGGCCGCAGTACGTGCTGGACAACTTTGCCACCGTCGCTGAGGCAGTTGCCGACCTGCGCAAAGAAAATTTCCGAGTGCAGACCGTCGTACTGGGCACGGGCCGCCCCGCCAACATGCACCTCGTGGTCTCGGACGCCACCGGCGACTCGGCAGTGTTCGAGTACGTCGACGGCAAGTTGGTGATTCACCATGGCAAGCAGTACAAGGTCGTAACCAACTCGCCCACCTACGACAAGCAGTTGGCCATCATGGAGTATTGGAAGGAAGCCGGCGGTCTCGAGAAGTCCCTGCCCGGCACCTCCCGCGCCGCGGATCGCTTCGTCCGGGCGACGTACCTGCTCGATGCGCTCCCAGCCGAGGCATCCCCGAAGTACATCAGCGGCACGCCTCAACAGAACTTCAAGTTCCAGGCGCCCATGTCCGTCATGTCGTTGATGCGCAGTGTCGGTACCCCACTGGGCTTTTCTCTTGAAGAACAGCCTTGGGTTTCTTCAACAATTTGGCGCACGGTGAGCGACAGCACCAACCGCGTCGTGATCTTCGACTCGGCCATGGCGCCAGCCACGTTCTGGGTAAAGCTCGATGAGCTAGACCTGAAGCCAGGAGCCGCCGTGAAGAAGCTCAAACTGGCTGGCGGCAACACCTATAGCGGAAATGCCCTGAGCCATTTCGTCGACGCCAAGCTGTTCACCTTCCAAGACCTGACCGACGTAGCTCCGGCGAAGTAATACAGCCCTTCATCCAAAGGGGCGCGGTGTGCTATTTCCACACGATTGCCGCGTGAGGACTTGTCCGCTCAGGTCGAACCAAACCGGGCGCTCCACGGGCACCCCTTCATCCATAAAAAGTGAAGCAAGTCGATAGGCCGGATTCTGTGCAAGCCTGCCTTCTTTCGAAGCCAGGCCCGTGACCGCCATTCCTCTTGGCCGGACATCGCTGCCCGGCTCGGTGCCACCTACCCGCCAGCTCTGCGAGCCGCATCAATACTGGCCTACTTGGTGTTGCTGCGCGTAGAGATTGCCCGTTTCACCCGACCCCGGAGGCTGCGCTTCCGGTCCCGCAAGGCGTTGAAACCTTGCACGTTTGATCGACTCGTCTCTGTTGCTCTAATCCTCGGCTCACGCCGGACAGCCGTTAGCTGCTACGCCGCTCTATGCAGTCCGGACCTTCCTCCAGTGCCATGTTTCCATGCTTGCACCAGCGGCGGTCTGACTTGCTTCACGGTAGCATTATCGCCCACCATGACCTTGTCCTTGTTCAACGAACCTTCAGCGCAAGAAATTGCCCCCGGCGTCTGGTGGCTGCGCGCCTTCGCCCTGCCGACCCTAACGTCTTTGCAGGACGGTGTAAATGAGGTGCTCGCCGCCGCCCCGTGGCGCCAGATGCAAACCCCCGGCGGCCAGACCATGGCCGTGAGCATGAGCAACTGCGGCCCGCTAGGCTGGGTGTCTGACCGTGCAGGGTACCGCTACCAAACCCACGATCCCCTGACCGGGCGCCCCTGGCCACCCATGCCCCAAACCTTGGCGAACCTTGCCTGCTTGGCCGCTGAACAAAGCGGTTATGTTCAGTTCAAACCCGACGCCTGCCTGATCAACCGTTACCTGCCCGGCACGCGCCTATCCCTTCATCAAGACCGGGACGAGCAGGACTTTTCTCAACCGATTGTTTCGGTCTCACTCGGCTTACCTGCCGTGTTCTTGCTGGGTGGCATGGCCCGCAGCGACAAGACGTTTCGCCTGCCTTTGAGCCATGGCGACGTGCTGGTGTGGGGTGGCCCAGCGCGCCTGCGCTTCCATGGCGTGATGCCAGTGGCTGAGGGCGATCACCCCGCGCTGGGCCGCATGCGCATCAACCTGACCTTTCGCAAGGCGGCATGAGGGGGTACTGACACGCTCAAAGCGGGGGCGACTCAGTTCAGCGTGATCACCTCATCCTGAGCACCGGCTTGGCAGCCTGGGTCGATGGGGCGCCAGCCGCGATGAATCACGATGCGGTTCGCCGTCTGGCACAGCTCGACCCGGCTCGCGCCCGGCATCTGGGCTTGCACAAATGCCTCCAGCGAGGCCGGCATGCTGACCCGAAACTGCGGCTGCCGCAAATCCTCCAGCGGATGATCATCACTATGGATCCAGGGGATCAGCGCCCCCAGCCACATCAAGACGGGCCAGTCTGGGGCCATCACCGTGGGCTGGTAGTTATTCATGCTGAGCCAGCGCTGCGCGCGCGCACGGACCTCGGCACCCGGTCCTGCGCTTTGGCCCGTGCCGTCCCCTGCGTCAGACTTCACCGTCGAGTCCTCACCCGCCACACCGTCCCCGGCGGGTTCAGCCCAGGCCGAAGCCATCAGCTCCGCCACCCATTGATTGCAGTTTTGATAACGCTGACTGAAGGGATAGGCGTTGGCACTGTAGCGGGGGCTGAGCAGTTGCAAAGACAGGCGCTTGTCCAGGGCCGCCCGCTCCAGCGGCAGGGCTTGCGCCTCGGGGAAGAAAACCAGCGACACATACGCCTCACGCGCGTCGTCAGCACCCAGTACAAAGCCGGCCAGCCCTTGGTCATAGAGGCGCGGCCGCTGCTCCTCGCAAGCGTAGTAGAGCTGTCGCACCGACCACGGCGCATTCCCGCTGCCCTGCAGGCTCAGGCCCGCATGCGAATAACGCAAGCCGAAGTGCGACAAGTCCAGGCCCGAGCGGGACAACAACGCCACCCGCTGGCCCGACAGCGCCAACTCACGCCGCACCACGTCGGCCAAGCGCAAGAGATGGTCTTGGTCTCGCGCGTCAAGCGCTGCGGGTGTGCGGCAATAACCGATGATGTCAGCACACGCAGGTTGGACAACACACGAAAAAAAGGCGCTGAAAAACAGCGCCCTGAGCCAGCCTGAATTGGGCCGCCACATCCATATCAACGTCGATATCAACATCGGCCTCGAATCATCGCTAACCCCACAGCTCAACGGCCTCACAAGGTAACCGGGTGGCTTTGAATCTCTTTGAACCAGGCGTCTTGCAGCACCAGAAAGAACGCTTGCTGATTTGCCGCATTGGCGAACTCGATACCATAAGCATGCTCACGCGCGGTCACGGTGCCGCCGGCGCTCAGGCCGCTTTGCGCCAGGGCGGCCTGCGGCAGCAGCAGGTCGAATTGGGCGCGCTCCTCCGCCGACTGGCCTTGGGGAGCGGCAAGTGCCTGCAGCGTCAACCTGGCCAGCGCGGGCTTGCCCAGTTCGGCCATCACAGGGGTCACACCCAAAATTTTGTAGTCCCCGGCGGCCACATTGTTGCCGCCCGTGGAGCTGCGGCTGGAGCCTTGAATGGAGTTCGACAAACTGCCCACCGAGGCGCCGACGCTCTCAGACGCCGATGAAGCCGCTGAACTGGTGGCCCAACCCGGCAAGCTGACAGCGCCCAGGCACAAAACAGCGGCAGCAAAAGCGGTGGTCTTGATGAAGGAAGGCATGGTGATGAAACCTCAAATAGGAGAACGGCGCGGCAGTGTCCCGTCGCGCCGATATTAGCCCGCGCGACCAGCCTACACGGCTAACCGGCACGGCGCGGCTTATGGCTTGGGCGCAAAGGCGACATCACCAAATTGCCACAGGAAGAAGCTCCACACATCGGCGGCTTCATCCAAACGCTGAGACACACTGGAGCCCATACCGTGGCCGGCCTCAAAGTCCACCCGCAGCAGCGTCGGCCGGGTCTTGTAGCTCTCGGGGTTGGCGGCCTGCAGGCGGGCGGCAAACTTGGAGGGAATCCAAGCCTCCACACGCGGGTCATTGGCCCCGGTGGTGACGATCACGGCCGGGTAGGCGCGGCCGTCCTGCACGCGGTGGTACGGGCTCAACGCATACATGCTCTTGAAGTGCGCCGGGTTGGTGGTGGTGCCAAACTCAGCCACATTGGGGGCGCCATTGGGGGTGGTTTCCATGCGCAGCATGTCCGACAAACCGACCGAACTTTGTGCCGCAGCCAGTAGATCAGGCCGCTGCGTGATCGTGCCGCCAATGGTGATGCCGCCCGCACTGCCCCCGGTGCCGGCCAATTTGGCAGGCGAGGTGTACTTGTTGGCGATCAACCATTCCGCGCAGGCGATGAAGTCAGACACTGTGTTCTGCTTGGTCGCGATGTACCCGCCCTGGTGCCACTCCTCCCCCAATTCACCGCCGCCACGCACATGGCAGGTGGCGAGCACGCCACCGCGCTCGATCCAGGCCAGGCGCGTTGCGGCAAAACGAGGTTCCAGCGTGATGCCGTAAGCACCATAACCCGTCAACACAGTGGGTCGTTGGCCGTCGAGCGCCACATCTTTTGGCGCCACGATGGACAGCGGCACCATCACACCGTCATGGCTCTTGACCATCACTCGGCGCGCCTGCATCAACGAGGTGTCCAGCGCCAGCGGCTTTTGAACGGGTACCGCTTGCGGCGCGGTGCCGGGCTTGTTTGGACTGAGCAGAACGCTTTGCGGCGCCTGGGTCCAACCCTCCTGCAAAACCAGCACCTGGCCGTTCTTCAAGGGCGCGATGTCTCGCAGCGTGCCATCAAAGGGCAAGGCCACCACGGTGCTCTTGCCGCTCTTGCGGTCCACCCGCCACAGCTTGCTCACACCCGCGTCCAAACCTTTCACATACACGGCATCGTCCGCCATTTGCAAGGTCTGCATCACGCTGTCGCTGGCCGGCAGAACGATCTTGAATTTGGCGCGGGGCTGACTCAAATCCAGGCTCACCAACTGGCGGCGGGACGCCGTCTTCTGGGTCAGCGCGTACAGCGTGTTCCCGGCCAAAGCGGCGGTGATGACGCGGTCCTCAGGCCGGATCACCCGGCGCCAAGGGGTGGCAGCACCCTTGAGTTGTTTGGCGGGTGCCGCCCAGAAGGAGTGATCCACCGCGTCGCCATGCAGCACCTCGGCCAGCGCCCAGGGCGAGTTCTTGCTCAGGTGCAGATAAGGCAAGTCCGGCAGCGCAAACACGCGCTTCGGGTCGACCTGCCATCCAAACTGCGCGGTGTCTGCTGCCTCGCTTTGACCCAGCTTGTGCAGGTAGACCGCACTCTTGTTGTAGCGCTCGTCAGCGGGATGACGGTTGTAGGCAAAGCCCGACGAATCAGGCAGCCAGGCCAGGCCGTGCTCGTTCAGGCCGGTGCGGCTGATGGCCTCGCTGAGAAAGCGCCCGGTCGCCACGTCAAACACCCGCAGCACGCTGTTCTCGGAGCCGCCCTTGGACAGGCCGATCGCCACCCGCTTGCCATTAGGCGACGGGCTGTACCAGTCAATGGCGTGCTTGCCGGGTTCGCCGGGTAGATTGTTCGGGTCCAGCAGTTCGCGGTCGCAAGACGCGGCATCTGCGGCGCAAGTGAGGTCGGCTCGCAACCACAGGCGCGCCTGGTTTTGACCCGCGCCACGCTTCAGGTAGAACAGCTGGCCGCCGGAAATGTCGTAGCCGCCCGTGGACTCTGCGGAATCTGAGAGCTTGCCCAAGCGCTCACGCAAGGCCGCACGTCCCGGCAAAGTCGCCAACACCTCGGCGGCGTAGGTGGATTGCGTCTTCAACCAACCCTGAAACTCGGCGGCCTTCATGTCCTCCATCCAGCGGTAAGGGTCGACCACCACGGTGCCGTGGTAGTTGTCCGTCACGGGCTTCTCGGGGGTCACTGGATAAGGTGCCGCCGCCTGAGCGCCGAGCGATACGCCCAAGCTGGCAACAGTCAATGACGCCAATATGCTGGCCGTGAAAGTGAGCGGAGTCTTGAGTTTCATGAACAGGCTTCCTTGGGTGCACGGGGTGGGTGCTTGCGTTTCGGTGCGACATCTTAGTGAATGTAGAAGCGCCGCCCACCCCTGCCCTCAGATGACGCCCGCCTGCGCAGGACTTTCCAGCGCTACGACAGCCCGTGCCAGCTGCACCGCCCATGCCTCCCGGACCAACTCCACTCGCCGAGCGCCAGCAATCGTTTCAGGCCGGTGGGCAATGATCAAACGCGTCAACGCCATGCTGCCGAGTTCCACCGCTACAGCCCGCTCGTTCCCACTGATTGGATTGCACGCCGAATAAACCCATTTTGACGTTCTGTGACCAATCAAAAATATCTCGCCCACCATCTCTACAACCAAACCAATTAACGCGTCAACCGATGCCCCACACCGTCAACTGCGACTACAAAACAAACTTTTATGCAAACAGCTACGCAAACATAAAAGGGGACAGGAAGTCCCTTAGTTATTTCCATTACTTTTCATGCACATTAATTATCAAAATACAACCACAACGAGGACACAAGTTGACGGGACCTTTCAAAACAGGCACTTCAATTCTAAAAATCCCGCAACAGACACAAAACAACCCTAATTACAATTCAAATATTTCAACCAATAATTAAAAACGAAATCAACTCCGTATTTTATCGACTCCATTAACAATAAAACAATTATCACACCAACCAGAGAAATTAGACAACTAGGAAAGGCAGGAATAGACGACACCCTCGCAATAAACTCAACACCAAATGCCTCAACACGAAATTTCGGACAGCACCAAGGGAATTTTATTTGCAACCCTTGCTGCCGCTTTAAATGGCACTATTGGCGTGCTTAGTAAATTTTTAATGGAAAGTGGACTGACTTCTGCCAGCATTGCATTTTTCAAAAGCTTGATTGGCTTCATCTGTTTACTAATAGTAATTCGAGGGGAAGTTGAATCAACCACTGCCTATCTACGTGCTGGTGTATGTGCTTTTTTTGGGATTTTCATATTGTTTTACTTTGAAACAAGCGCCTATCATCACGAGCTTGCCGCCAATGTAGTCCTCACCTTAATGGCATTTGCAACTATTTCTGCCTTTATCTTGAGCTGGATTTTCATCGGAGACAAGCCCACCCCAACACGCTGGTTAGGTTTGGCGATTTGTGTTATTGGCTTGGCCGTATTTTTAGGCGTCTCTAGGCCCACAAATCTAACAGGTTTAATTTACGCCTCAATTGCTGGCCTTGGTTACGGTGCATTTTCAGTAATCGCTAAGGCGATGAAACTCGGAAGTGGCTTAGCGGTAACTCGTCGTTTATTGCTATTTGGAAGTATTTATTTGGCATTTCCATTCGTATCCAATGGCGCGATTTCTCCCGACTGGTCAATTGGCGCATGGACAGCGCTATTGACACTGGCTTTACTGCCCTCAATCGGAGGCTTTTACTGCACCACTCGCGCAATTGAATTAGCCACTCCTGCTCAAATTCAATTATTTGAATTAACTGAACCGTTGTTTGCCGCGCTGTTGGCAGTGCTATTTCTGAATGAATTTCCTGGCCTTAACACTTATTTGGGCGGGGCACTGGTAGTGATCGGATTGTTTGTATCGCAGCAGAATTTTGGAAAAAAATATTGCCATTGATCTGATGCACACCCAAGTCCTGCACCGTAATTGCGTTCGGTTGATACTCTTCAATGCACGTTCGGCCGTGGCCTGGACACCCTGTGCCGGACTTGCGCCGCCTGCGTAGGCCGTGATGCTTTGTTGGGCAAGGCATCGCCAGCCCAAAGCTTTTGCCCCCCCAACGAGCAGCGGACCTGAGCCCGCCCCGACAATCGGCGACAATCGCCTGCATATGTTTGCCCTGTTCGATGACGCCGGAAAATTCCTCGCCGGCCGTGTGATGTCTGAAGCCGATAGTTCGATGCAAATCGAACTGGAGTCAGGCAAGCGCGTCAAAGTGAAAGCCGCCAATGTGCTGCTCAAGTTCGATAAACCTGCTCCCGCCGAGTTGATCGCGGAGGGCTTGCGCTTGGCGCAGGAGATCGATCTTGATCTGGCCTGGGAGTTCGCGCCAGACAACGAGTTCGGTTTTGCCGACTTGGCGCGCGAATACTTCGATGCCAAGGCCAGCACCGCCCATCAGGTGGCCGCCTTGTTCCGCCTGTACGAGGCGCCGCACTATTTCCGCCGCGCAGGTAAGGGCCAGTTCAAAAAGGCCTCTGAAGAAATCGTCAAGGCGGCCTTGCTGGGCATTGAGCGCAAGCGCCTGCAAACCTTGCAGATTGAACAATGGGCCACTGAACTCGCTGCGGGCACCTGCCCGGCGCCCGTGGCTGATCAGATCTACAAGATCTTGTTCAAGCCCGACAAGAATGGGCCGGAATACAAGGCCGTGGTGGAAGCCACCCGGCGCTCGCACAAGGCGCCACTGGATTTGCTCAAGGCCGCAGGCGCCATTGCCAGCGCCTACCAGTTCCACTGGAAGCGTTTCTTGTTTGAAGAGTTCCCCAAGGGCGTGGGCTTTCCCGCGCTCACGGCGCCGGAAATCAAGGACGAGTTGCCGCTGTCCAGCGCGCAAGCCTTCTCTATCGACGACTCGGCCACCACCGAGATCGACGACGCGCTGTCGGTGCAGGGCCTGGGCACGGGCACCGTTGTTTTCGGCGTGCACATTGCTGCACCGGGCTTGGCCATTCAGCCTGATTCCGCCGTGGACAAAGTGGCGCGCGAGCGTTTGTCGACCGTCTACATGCCGGGCTGGAAGCTGACCATGCTCCCCGACGAGGTGGTGCAAGCCTATACCCTGATTGAAGGGCGCGACTGCCCGGCAGTCTCGATTTACTTCACGCTCGATGAAGCCACGCTGGCAGTGCAAAGTAGCGAGACCCGGCTGGAGCGGGTGGCCATCAAAGCCAATCTGCGGCACGACAAGCTCGACGGCGTGATCACCGAGGCTACGTTGACCGGCGAGGCTGCGGCGGACTACGGCTTTGCGCCTGAATTGGCCTTCACCTTCCGCTTGGCCAAGGCCTTGAAGGCGCAGCGCGAGGTGGTGCGCGGCAAGCCGGAGAACTTCAACCGGCCCGACTACAACTTCCGCCTCGACAGCAACGGCGAACGGGAGCCCAACGGCCGTGAGATCGTCAGCATCAGCACTCGCGTACGGGGCTCGCCGCTGGACCTGATCGTGGCCGAGGCCATGATTCTGGCCAACTCCACCTGGGGCGGCTGGCTGAACGACCTGGGCCTGCCCGGCATCTACCGCAGCCAGGCCAGCATGGCGCCCGGCATCAAGGTACGCATGGGCACCCGAGCCCTGCCGCACGCGGGCATGGGCGTAGCGCAATACACCTGGGCGACCAGTCCGCTGCGGCGTTATGTGGATCTGGTGAATCAATGGCAGATCATTGCCTGCGCCAAGAATGGCCGCACGGCCGCCTTGGTTGCCCCCTTCAAGCCGAAGGACGCGCAGCTGTTCTCCATCATCTCCGGCTTTGATGCAGCCTATACGGCGTACAACGGCTTTCAAAATGGTATCGAGCGTTTCTGGACGCTGCGTTATCTGGTGCAAAACCAGATCACCGAATTGACGGCCACGGTCATGAAAGACGGTCTGGTGCGTGCGGATGAGCTGCCGCTGGTCTTCAAGGCGCTAGGCTGCGAACCGCTGGAGCGCGGTGCCCATGTGCGGGTGCGCATCACTGGCACCGATGAGATGACCCTGGATGTGCATGCCAGCTTGATCGAACGCCTGGACGGCACCGCTGCTGCTGATGAATCAAGCACCGCCGACGACGAAGGCGATGACGAGGACGCAGCCGGTAGCGGGCCACTCACCCTGGCGCTGGACTTGGCCCCGGACAATGAAGCGGCTGCCGACAACACCAACCCTGAGGTCGCAGTGACCTGACGATGCGGCGCCGGCTCAGTCCTCTTTCTGTTGCGTTGCTGCTATCGCTGGGCCTCCACGGGGCCCTGTTGACGCTTCGTTTGGTGGATCCGGCGGGCTTTGAACGCATCTTTCAAGACACCCCCCTGGAGGTGGTGCTGGTCAACGCAAAGAGCAAAACCCCGCCGACCAAGGCGCAAGCCCTGGCTCAAGCCAACTTGAGTGGCGGCGGGGAAGCAACGGCCGGGCGCGCCACCTTGCCCCTGCCCCCGGCCAAAAACCAGGAGGCGGGCGAAGCCGTTGAAGCCCAGCACGCGCAGATTGCACAATTGAAGGAGCAGGAGCAACTGCTGCTGGCGCAAGTACGACGCGAGCTGGCCATGATGCCCCCACCCGACCCGCGTCGCGACAAAGGCTCGGAAGCCGCCCGCGAACAAGCCGAACGCCGCCGAGCCCTGGTGCAATTGCTGGCCGAAATTGAAAAGCGCGTCAACGAAGAAAACGCCCGGCCGCGCAAGCGCTACATCAGCCCCGCCACGCGCGAGGTGGTTTACGCGGCGTATTACGACAAGCTGCGGCACCGTATCGAAGAACGCGGCACCCGGGATTTTCCAGAGCACCGGGGGCACAAGCTCTACGGCGAGCTCACCATGAACATCCATGTGGACCAACACGGCCGCGTGATCGACACCGACATTGTCATGCCCTCGGGCGACCCCAACCTCGACCGCCGGGCCGTGGCCATTGTGCGGGCGGCGGCGCCATTCGGCCCCTTCAGCGCCGCCATGCGCCAAGGCGCCGAAGTACTGGTGATTACCTCCCGATTCAGATTCACCCGTGACGACGGCCTGGAGGCCAGCATGAGCGGCAGCCCACAATCAGCACCATGACCCAAGACATTGCCCCTGATAGCGCCCAAGGCGTCGCACGTTATGCCGTGGCCGGCAACCCCGTGGCGCACAGCCAATCCCCTTGGATCCACGGTGCGTTTGCACTGCAGACGGGGCAATCGCTCAACTATGAACGCTTGTTGTGCCCGCTGGACGATTTCCGCCGCACTGTGCAGCGCTTTGCCAGCGAAGGGGGCCGCGGTTGCAACGTGACCGTGCCTTTTAAATTTGAGGCCTATGCCTTGGCCGCACGCTTGAGCGAACGCGCCGAGTTGGCGCAGGCCGTCAACACCCTGCGCTTTGACCCCGCCGAGGCAGGCGGCTGGTACGGTGACAACACCGACGGCGCCGGCCTGGTGCGAGACATCCAAAACAACGCCGGCCGCCAATTCGCCGGCGCCCGCATTTTGCTGCTGGGCGCAGGTGGTGCCTCGGCCGGTGTGCTGGGCAGCCTGATTGCACAAGGGCCGGCGGCCATCACGCTCGCCAATCGCAGCGCTGACAAGGCGCAAGCGTTGGTTGAACAGCACCGGAACTGGGCCGGCCAGCACGGCGTCCCGGTGCAGGCCTGCGGGCTGGCGGATTGCGGCTCGGGCTACGACATCCTCATCAACGCCACCAGTGCCAGCCTGGCCGGGGCGGGAGTTCCGGTGGCTTCCACCGTGCTGGCACCCGGCGCCCTGGCGCTCGACATGATGTACGGCCCCGCCGCTGCCCCCTTCCTGGATTGGGCCCGCACGCACGGCGCCGAGGCGCGAGACGGCCTGGGCATGCTGGTCGAGCAAGCGGCCGAGGCCTTCGAGCTGTGGCGCGGTGTCAAACCCGACACCGCCGAAGTTTTGGCCACCTTGCGCGCCAAGCTTGCGGCCAAGTCCTGAAGCCTGCATACATGAAGCCCCTGCTTCGCTCCTTGGCTCGCCTGGGCCTGCTGCTCGCGCTGAGCGTGCTCGCGCTGCAAATCTACTTTGCGGCCCGCATTGCCATGATGGCCTGGACAGCGCCACAGTCCACCAGCTTCGAACGCTCCGAAGCCTGGCGGCTTGCTGTGGAAAAACATGAGATCGCCTGGAGCCAGCAATGGGTGGATGGCGACGGGCTGTCGCGCCAGCTCAAACGCGCGGTGATTGCCAGTGAAGACGCAAGCTTTGTCGACCACAGCGGCGTGGACTGGGACGCACTTGAAAAGGCCTGGGAAAAAAATCAACGCGCCCAAATTTTGGCCGACAAACGCTCTGCACAACTTAGCGCCAAGGCCGTCAAAAGCCAAAACACCGCCAAACCCCTGGCAACCTCGGTGATGCCGCAGGCCAAAATCGTCGGCGGCTCCACCATCACCCAGCAGTTGGCCAAAAACCTGTTCCTGAGCGGCGAGCGCCATCTGCTGCGCAAAGGGCAGGAGTTTTTGATCACCTTCATGCTGGAAGGCCTGCTGGGCAAAGAGCGGATTTTGGATATCTACCTGAACCATGTGGAATGGGGCGAAGGCGTATTCGGTGCCCAAGCGGCGGCGCGACACTACTTTCGCGTCAACGCCAACCAACTCAGCAGCAGCCAGGCGGCGCGGCTGGCGGTGATGTTGCCCGCGCCCAAACGATTCGAAAAGCGCCCCTCCTCGCCCTACGTGCTGTCCCGCGCCGCGACCATCGAAGCCCGCATGCCCGCGGTCGAACTGCCCTGAGCCCCCATGCCCAAAGAGCACAGCATCAGCACCGAAATTGCCGCCACCGCTGCCCGGTTGGTGGTTGAAGAAGGCCTGGAATACGGTCCCGCCAAACAACGCGCCCTCAAAGCCCTGGGCCTGGCGCGCAACACCCGCGCAGCGCTCCCCAGCAATGAAGAGTTAGAGGAGGAGGTACGCGACTACCTTGCCCTCTTCTGCGCCGACACCCAGCCGCAAGAGTTGCGCGCATTGCGTGAACTGGCGGCCCAGTGGATGGCTCGATTGGCGGAGTTTCGTCCTCATTTGTGCGGCGCCGTCTGGCGTGGCACGGCGACACGGCTGTCCAATATCCATTTGCAGCTGTTCTGCGACGACAGCAAATCCGCCGAAATCGCCCTGATCAATATGCAGGTGGACTACGAAGTCGGCGCCACCTCCGGTCCACGCGGCCGAGACGTGGACGTGTTGAGCCTTGCCGCCCGGTGCCCGGCCTTGAACGAGTGGGTGACGCTGCACCTGAGCATTCTGGATTTTGACGATATGCGTGGCGCACTCAAAAGCGACTCCCGGGGCCGCACCGAACGAGGCGACCTGGCCGCCCTGGAAAAACTGTTGGCCGAAGCAAGTCTCGGCACAGCCCCTGATGAAAGAGCAAGCCCGTGACCGATCCCGCCGATTCCCCCCCCACCCATCCGGCCAAGCCTAACCAGCGCCGCCATCTGCTGGTGGCTGCCGCAGGCCTGGGCGCAGCCGCGCTGGGTGCCGGGCTGGCTTGGCGGGCAGGCTCACCAAAGCCTGCCCTGGCCGAGGCCGAACAAGCCTTCTGGGCGGCCCGTTTCGAGCGCCCCCTGGCGGAAGAAGCGGCCTCCACCAGCGCAAGCTCGACCTGGGTGGCTGCGGCAGACTTTCGCGGCAAACCCTTGTTGCTGAACTTCTGGGCCACCTGGTGTGCGCCTTGCGTGAAAGAACTGCCCGAGTTGGCCCAGTTCCACCGGGAATTCAAAAACCAGGGCTGGCAAGTCCTCGGGCTGGCGGTGGATTCACCGGCCGCCGTGCAGGCCTTCTTGAAGAAGTTGCCTGTCGATTTCCCGCAAGCCATGGCGGGCACGACCGGTACCACCCTCACACGCAGCTTGGGCAATGCGCAAGGAGGCCTGCCCTTCAGCGTCGCCTTTGACGCAGATGGGCGGATAATCTGGCGAAAATTGGGCGCCACAAATGCCGAAGAACTCCGGCTTTTGGGCAGCAGCCACCGGCCCGGCTGAGCCTCAATGTGAAAAATGCCTGGCGCAAAGGATCATTGAGGTCAAGCACTTTATTTCATGACAAGACGCTGGATCACGCTTCAAAAAGCGTAAAGTCCGGCCTTCTTCGCTTCTAGTGCGCCGGCTCTAAACGGCAGACCACAGATCAACGATGTCGCAGAAACAGATACTTGTCCTCCACGGCCCCAACCTCAACATGCTCGGCACGCGTGAACCCGGAATTTACGGTTCACTCACTTTGGCGCAGATCGACGCAGATCTCAGCACATTGGCTGCCAAAGAAGGTGTTGCGTTAAAATCCTTCCAAAGCAACCACGAAGGTGTCTTGGTCGACCGAGTTCAGGCCGCGCGCGGCGACGGCACGCAGTTCATCATCATCAACCCCGCCGCCTACACCCATACCAGTGTGGCCCTGCGGGATGCTTTGGCAGCTGTTGCCCTGCCGTTTGTTGAAGTGCATTTGTCGAATATTCACAAACGCGAAGCCTTCAGGCAGCACAGTTATTTCTCGGACCTGGCAGAAGGTGTGATCTGCGGTCTGGGCGCGCAGGGCTACTCGTTGGCCCTGCAATTTGCGGTGGCTCGGCTTAATCCGCCGGTGCCTCGCTGATCAAGCAAGAGCGGCGCTCATCGCTTCGCCGGCCCTGCGCCGCGAAGGCCTGAACGCCCTCTTTTTTCCTCAAAACACAATAATCACCTCGCTGGAGAAACCTTATGGACCTGCGCAAGCTCAAGACCCTGATCGACCTGGTGTCCGAGTCGAATATCTCTGAACTTGAAATCACCGAAGCGGACGGCAAGGTGCGCATCGTCAAATCAGAAGGCGCCGTGGCGGTGCCGATGATGGTCCCCGCGATGCCCGCCGGCCAAGTGGCCACCGCCGCCCCCCTGGCCGCCGCCGCGCCAGTGGCCGCTCCCGTTGCAGCACCCGTCGTCGAAACCGGCCAGGTCATCACCTCGCCCATGGTGGGCACCTTCTACCGCGCCTCCGGCCCCAATGCCAAGGCCTTTGCCGAGGTGGGCCAGCAGATCAAGGAAGGCGACCCCGTCTGCATCATCGAAGCCATGAAGATCATGAACGAGATCGACGCCGAAATCAGCGGCACGATCACCAAGATCCTGTGCGAGAACGGCCAACCGGTTGAATTCGGTCAACCCTTGTTCTTGGTTGAATAAGGCCCAGGCAATGTTCAAAAAAATTCTGATCGCCAATCGAGGCGAAATCGCCCTGCGGATTCAACGCGCGTGTCGCGAGCTGGGCGTCAAATCGGTGGTCGTTTACTCCGAAGCGGACCGCGAAGCCAAGTATGTGAAGTTGGCCGATGAGGCTGTCTGCATTGGCCCGGCCGCATCCTCGCAAAGTTACCTCAGCATGCCGGCCATCATCGCCACGGCGGAAGTCACCGACGCCGAAGCGATTCACCCCGGCTACGGCTTCCTGAGCGAGAACGCCGACTTCGCCGAGCGCGTTGAGCGCAGCGGCTTCACCTTCATTGGCCCGACCCCCGAGTCCATCCGCATGATGGGTGACAAGGTGTCGGCCAAGCAAGCCATGATCCGTGCCGGCGTGCCCTGTGTGCCCGGCTCTGAAGGCGCACTGCCCGACGATCCGCGTGAAATCGTCAAGATCGCCCGGGCCGTGGGCTACCCCGTCATCATCAAGGCGGCGGGCGGCGGCGGCGGGCGCGGGATGCGCGTGGTGCACACCGAAGCAGCTCTGGTGAACGCGGTGCAAACCACCAAAGCGGAAGCCGGTGCAGCCTTCGGCAATCCCGAGGTCTATATGGAGAAGTTCCTCGAGAACCCGCGCCATATCGAGATCCAGGTGCTGGCCGATACCCACAAGAGCGCCGTCTGGCTGGGCGAGCGCGACTGCTCCATGCAGCGCCGCCACCAGAAGATCCTGGAAGAAGCGCCGGCCCCCGGCATTCCGCGCCGCGTCATCGAGAAAATCGGTGACCGTTGCGCGGCAGCCTGCCGCAAGATGGGCTACCGCGGCGCTGGCACGTTTGAGTTTCTGTACGAAAATGGCGAGTTCTACTTTATCGAGATGAACACCCGCGTGCAGGTGGAACACCCGGTGACGGAGATGGTCACGGGCATCGACATCGTGCAGATGCAGATTCGCGTAGCGGCTGGCGAGAAGCTGCCCTTCACGCAGCGCAACATCATGATGCGCGGCCACGCGATCGAGTGCCGCATCAACGCCGAAGACCCGTTCAAGTTCACCCCCTCCCCCGGCCGCATCACCATGTGGCATGCGCCGGGCGGCCCGGGCGTGCGCGTGGACTCGCATGTCTACACCAACTACTTCGTGCCGCCGCATTACGACTCGATGATCGGCAAAATCATCGTGCACGGCGACACCCGCGAACAGGCCCTGGCGCGCATGCGCATCGCCCTGTCCGAGACCGTGGTGGAAGGTATTCAGACCAATATCCCGCTGCACCGCGAACTGATGGTGGACGCCAAGTTTGTCGAAGGCGGCACCAACATCCATTACCTTGAGGGCTGGATGAGCCAGCACAAGCGATGAGTGAAGCCATCACCCCCGACGCGCAAGATGAACCCAACCCGGCCACGCTGCACGAGTTGCTGCTGATCTGCGGCGAGGACGACGTCGAGATCGTCAGCGACGCGCTGATGGAACTCGACGCCCTGGCCGTTTCGGTGGAGGACGCCGATGCAGACACCGACGCCGAGAACGCCCTGTTCGGCGAGCCCGGCATGCCCGCGCCGCGCGGTGGCTGGCAGCGCTCGGTGGTCAAGGCGCTGTTCCCGGACGAAGCGGAAGCCACCGAATGCGCTACCCTCATCCTCAGCCAGGACTGGGCCGCTGACGTGCATGTGCAAGGCATTCAGGCCGTGGCCGAGCAAGACTGGGTGCGCTTGACGCAATCCCAATTCCAGCCGGTGGAGATCACGCCCGAGTTCTGGATCGTGCCTTCGTGGCACGAGGCGCCGCCGCAAGCCCGCAAGGTCATGCGGCTCGACCCCGGTCTGGCCTTTGGCACCGGCACGCACCCCACCACACGCATGTGCCTGCGTTGGATTGCCCATCACCAGACGTTGGCCCCCACCTGGCAACGCGTGCTGGACTACGGCTGTGGCTCCGGCATTTTGGCCATCGGTGCGGCCCTGCATGGCGCGCTGAACATCGACGCGGTGGACATCGACCCCGCCGCCATTGTGGCCAGCCAAGCCAATGCCGAGGCCAACAAGGTCACGCTGCAGGCCGCCATGCCCGACGCTGCCAAGGGCGAATATCCTCTGGTGATCGCCAACATCCTGGCCACGCCGCTGAAGCTGCTTGCACCCTTGCTCTGCGCGCATCTGGCACCGGGTGGCCACCTGATCCTGGCCGGCATCCTGGAGCGTCAGGCCGACGATCTGAAAGAGGCTTATGCGCCCTGGTTGCAACTGGACGTGAGCGACAGCCAAGAGGGCTGGATCCTGATGCACGCGCAGCGCAGCGCCTGATGGGCGAGCCAAGCCTTCGGTTTATCCCTTGGTTTGGCGCTTTCAAGGCGCCAGTGCGGCCTGAAATGGCAAAAACTCATGGCATCATTCCGCCATGAGTCTCGCCACCCGTTGTACCGCTTGCGGCACCATCTTTCGGGTGGTGCAAGATCAACTCCGTGTGTCCGAAGGTTGGGTGCGCTGCGGCCGTTGCGCCGAGGTGTTTGACGCCCGCGAACAACTCTTCGACATCGACCGTGAAGCCCCGCCACCGTGGCCCGCACCGGCCGAGGCGTTGGACGTAACCAACACACCCAACACAGAGTCCGTCGAAGATAACTGGCAGTTTGATGAGACTCCGACGACTCATGCAGATCAGCACAACAGCGGTTTTTCTGAACCCGAGCACGTGCAGGCATTTGTGCCGCCTCCCGAACTTGCCGCGGACGCCGCCCCCGAAATCGACGTCGAACAGGACCACGCGGCTCCCCAAGCGACAGCGCCCTATGTGAGCGCCGGCGGGCAGCAACGCCAAGAGCCCCGCTGGGTCGATGATGCACCGCCAGACAACGTGGATGAAGAGCCGCGGCCCAAGCCCGCTGGCGTCGCCAAGGCACCGAAGGTCACGCCAGTCACTGCAGCGCCCGCCGAGCCGCTCGTTGATGACAAGCCCGATGTCCTGCTCTCCAAGAGCCTGGAGGCGGCCGCCCAAGCCGCAGCCAAATCCGCAGTATCAGCAGCATCGCCATCTGCAAAGTCGGTGCCAGGGAAAAGCGGCCGTGTCGGCAAAAGCGCAGCCGACGCGACAAACCAAGCAGCCGTACCCTCCTTCATGCGCAAGCCAGCCGATGGCCAGCACATCTGGCAGCGCGGCACCGTGCGGGCAGCACTTGGGCTGGGTGTTTTGCTGTCGATGCTGCTGCTGGGCACGCAAGTGCTGTTCTATGCCCACGACGCCATGGCGGCCACCTGGCCACAAACCCGCCCAGCGCTGATGAGCTTTTGCAAACTCGCCGGCTGCGAGCTGCGCCCATGGCAACGCATTGAGCACGTGGCAGTTGAGAGCACCGCCCTGAGCCAGATGAGCCCCGGTAGCGCCAGTGCCCGGTATCAACTGGCCATCAGCTTGCGCAACAAGGGCCACGTCGAGTTGGCCACGCCCTGGGTTGAACTCAGCCTCACCGACGCCAGCGGTGCTTTGGTCAGCCGCCGACTGCTGGCGCCCAACGAGTTTCGATCGGCCGCCATGCCCCTTCAGTCGGCGCAAGCAACCGTAGCGGCCGCATCGGCGCCACCAGCGCCGTCCAGCACAACGGCATCAACACAGACAGCAACACGCGACAGCGCCGCACTTCCTGTCATGGCGGCTGGCGCAGAACTCCCCTTGCAGGTGGTGCTATCCACCGGCGCACAGCGCATCAGCGGCTACAGCGTCGAAATCTTCTACCCCTGAATGAAAAAACCCGGCCGAGGCCGGGTTTGCAATGGGGCAAAACCGGCTTTCACCGGCCATGCACGCCTCAGGGCTTGTTGCCTGTCGGGAAGGGCCATGCAGCTTGCGGGCTCAGCGCCGTCTTGGCCGTGGGAGCAGCGGCAGCCGGCTTGGCAGCGGGCTTCTTCGGAGCAGCAGCAGGCTTGGCGGGCGCAGCAGCCTTCTTCGGTGCAGCAGCAGGCTTGGCAGCCTTTGCAGGTGCAGCGGCCTTCTTCGCAGGTGCGGCAACCTTCTTGGCCGGGGCAGCAACCTTCTTCGCAGGTGCAGCAGCCTTCTTGGCCGGAGCAGCAACCTTCTTCGCAGGTGCAGCAGCCTTCTTGGCCGGAGCAGCAGCCTTCTTCGCAGGTGCAGCAGCCTTCTTCGCAGGCACGGCAGCCTTCTTCGCAGGTGCAGCAGCCTTCTTGGCCGGAGCAGCAACCTTCTTCGCAGGTGCAGCAGCCTTCTTGGCCGGAGCAGCAACCTTCTTCGCAGGTGCAGCGGCCTTCTTGGTCGGAGCAGCAACCTTCTTCGCAGGTGCAGCAGCCTTCTTGGCCGGAGCAGCAACCTTCTTCGCAGGTGCAGCAGCCTTCTTGGCCGGAGCAGCAGCCTTCTTCGCAGGTGCAGCGGCCTTCTTCACTGCGGGAGCAGCAGCCTTCTTCGCGGGTGCAGCGGCTTTCTTTGCCGGCGCTTTCTTTGCAGTTGCCATTTCAGTTCTCCTTGATCAAGTGGAAAAAGCACTGCGTGCAGACAGCGGGGATCAGACCGCGGCTGCGTCGCAGTTATTCAACGCCCAGATGTCGCTTAGGAGAGCGCCCCGGTGCGAAGAATTGGGTTTCGATAACCCCGTCTCGGCTTCAGCGGCCAAGCAGGTGGTCCTCGACAAATTTCTCTATCAACTTGAGCGAAAACTGAAACGCATGAGGTTCAAACCGTCTCCATCGAGACAAAACCCACATCGGCCAAACGGCCACTGCATCCATGACAGGCGACACCGCCTGTCATGCCTGCGATTTCAGTCCCAGCTCAACGCGCCACCGGATTGGTATTCGATGACACGGGTTTCAAAAAAGTTGCGTTCCTTTTTAAGGTCAATCATTTCGCTCATCCAGGGGAAGGGGTTTTCCTCGTTGGGGAACAACTCTTCCAGCCCGATTTGCGTAGCGCGGCGATTGGCGATGTAGCGCAGATAGCCCTTGAACATGGAAGCGTTCAGGCCCAGCACGCCGCGCGGCATGGTGTCTTCGGCATAGGCGTATTCAAGCTCCACGGCCCGCATGAACAGGGCCTTGATCTCAGCCTTGAATTCAGCGGTCCAGAGCTGCGGGTTTTCCAGTTTGATCTGGTTGATCAGGTCGATACCGAAATTGCAGTGCATCGACTCGTCGCGCAAGATGTATTGGTACTGCTCGGCAGCACCCGTCATCTTGTTCTGCCGACCCATCGCCAGAATCTGCGTGAAGCCCACGTAGAAGAACAAACCTTCCATCAAGCAGGCGAACACGATCAGGCTTTTCAGCAATGTCTGGTCGGTGGCTACGGTGCCAGTGTGAAAGTTCGGGTCCATGATCGCCTCGATAAAGGGGATCAGGAACTCGTCTTTGTCGCGGATGGATTTGACTTCGTTGTAGGCGTTGAAGATCTCGGACTCATCCAGACCCAGCGACTCCACGATGTACTGGTAGGCATGCGTATGGATGGCCTCTTCAAAGGCTTGGCGCAGCAAAAACTGGCGGCACTCGGGCGCAGTGATGTGGCGGTAGGTGCCCAACACGATGTTGTTGGCGGCCAGCGAATCGGCCGTCACGAAGAAGCCCAGATTGCGCTTGATGATGCGGCGCTCATCCTCAGTCAGACCGTTAGGGTCTTTCCAGAGAGCGATGTCGCGCGACATGTTCACCTCTTGCGGCATCCAGTGATTGGCGCACGTGGCGAGGTACTTTTCCCACGCCCATTTGTATTTGAATGGCACCAACTGGTTGACGTCGGTCTGGCCGTTGATGATGCGTTTGTCAGCAGCTTTCACGCGGCGCTCGGCGGCGGTGGCCGAGCTCTCAGCGGGCGCTGCAACATGAGGAGTCGAGCCTTGGGGGGTGGCGTTTGCACCCGCGTTCGCAGCTGGGCCGGTCGCGGTATTTGCAGTTGCTTTTTCAGCAGGCTTCAGGTCTTCTTCCCAAACCAACATGGTGGCCTTCCTATCGAATCGAATTATCAGAGTGTTGCGTTCAAACACCAAGGACTTCTTGACATTGCGATGCGAACTGCGTTGCTCGCGTGCATCGCATCGCGGCCGATTTCAACGCACCCAGTGCGTTTGATCGATCGCTGCTGCCAATAAGTGAATCGAGTTTGAGCCGATGAACACGGGGATCGCAGGCACCTCTGGTTTCAGACCCGCCTTGTGCGCGAGCTTTGACGTACCGCTGAGATGCTGCGTTCTCTTTACAAATTTATTGCGCCGTACTTTGTAGCAATCTCGCACATCACCGACGACTGCAGGTGATGTGCTGACCCTGTACAAGCACTGACAGTGCCGGCCAACCTTTACTGACAAGCCTCGCAATCGGGGTTGTCGATTGAGCAGAACTTCATGTCGGTGGCTGGCAATTCATCCACCGGCACGACAGCCGCAGGGGCCGCCGGGGCCGACATCATCGAAGACGCACCGCCCGACGACACCGCATTGAGTTGCCCCTGGGTCACCGTACTCTTCTCAGCCGAAGAGGCGCTCATGGTGCGCAGGTAGTAGGTCGTCTTCAAACCACGCAACCAGGCCAGTTTGTAGGTTTCATCGAGCTTCTTGCCCGACGCACCGGCCATGTAGATGTTGAGCGACTGCGCTTGGTCGATCCACTTCTGGCGACGCGCGGCGGCCTCGACCAGCCAATGCGTCTCGACTTCAAACGCCGTGGCGTACAGCGCCTTCAACTCGTCCGGCACGCGGTCGATGCGACGCAGCGACCCGTCGAAGTGTTTCAGGTCCATGACCATCACGTCGTCCCACAGGCCCAAGGTCTTCAGGTCGCGCACCAGCGATTCGTTGATGACAGTGAACTCGCCCGACAGGTTGGACTTGACCGACAGATTGCCGAAGCACGGCTCGATCGAGGCATCCACGCCAATGATGTTGGAAATGGTGGCCGTGGGCGCAATCGCCACGCAGTTGCTGTTGCGCATGCCGTGTTGCTGGATGCGGGCACGCAGGGTGTCCCAGTCCATCGAAGTGCTGCGGTCCACTTCCACATAACCGCCACGGGCCTTGGCCAGCAGATCGAGCGAGTCAATCGGCAAGATGCCTTGGTCCCACAGCGAACCGCGGTAGCTGGAGTAACGGCCACGTTCAGCGGCCAACTCGGTCGAGGCTTCGTAGGCGTAGTAGCAGATGGCTTCCATCGAGCGGTCGGCAAATTCAACCGCAGCGTCAGAAGCGTAAGGCGTACGCAGCGCATACAGCGCGTCCTGGAAGCCCATCAGGCCCAGGCCGACGGGGCGGTGACGCAGGTTGGAGTCGCGCGCCTTCTTGACGGCGTAATAGTTGATGTCGATCACGTTGTCCAGCATGCGCATGGCGGTCGAGATCGTCTTCTTCAGCTTGGCGTGGTCCACGCCGCCGTCCTTCAAGTGCTGAACCAGATTGACCGAACCCAGGTTGCAGACGGCGATTTCGCTGTCGTTGGTGTTCAGCGTGATCTCGGTGCACAGATTGCTGGAGTGCACGACGCCCACATGCTGCTGGGGCGAACGCACATTGCAAGCGTCCTTGAAAGTGATCCAGGGGTGGCCGGTTTCGAACAACATCGAGAGCATCTTGCGCCACAGGTCCTTGGCGGGCATGCGCTTGAAGAGCTTGATCTCGCCACGGTCGGCCTTGGCCTCGTACTCGACGTAGGCCTTCTCGAAGGCAGCGCCGAACAGGTCATGCAGATCAGGCGTGCTGGAGGGGCTGAACAGGGTCCAGTCACCACCGTCCATGACACGGCGCATGAACAGATCGGGGATCCAGTTCGCGGTGTTCATGTCGTGCGTGCGGCGGCGGTCGTCGCCGGTGTTCTTGCGCAGCTCCAGGAACTCTTCGATGTCCAGGTGCCAGCTTTCCAGATAAGCGCAGACGGCGCCCTTGCGCTTGCCGCCCTGGTTCACCGCCACGGCGGTGTCATTGACAACCTTCAGGAAGGGCACGACGCCTTGGCTCTTGCCATTGGTGCCCTTGATGTGCGAGCCCAGGGCGCGTACAGGTGTCCAGTCATTGCCCAGGCCGCCGGCGAACTTGCTCAGTAGCGCGTTCTCTTTGAGCGCCTCGTAGATGCCATCGAGATCGTCGGCCACGGTGGTCAGGTAGCAACTGGACAGCTGCGAGCGGCGCGTGCCGGAGTTGAACAAGGTGGGCGTCGAGCTCATGAAATCGAAGCTGGACAGCACTTCGTAGAACTCGATGGCGCGCGCCTCGCGGTCGATCTCGTTCAGCGCCAGGCCCATAGCCACGCGCATGAAGAAGGCCTGCGGCATCTCGATGCGCTGGTCATCGATGTGCTGGAAGTAGCGGTCATACAGCGTCTGCAGCCCCAGGTAGTCGAACTGCAGATCGCGCTCAGCCTTCAGCGCGGCGCCCAGGCGAGCCAGGTCGTACTGACCCAAACGCTCGTCCAGCAACTCAGCCTTGACGCCCTTCTTGATGTAGCCAGGGAAGTACTCTGCGTAGCGGGTTTGCATCTGCTCTTGCGTGATTTCACCGCCAATCACTTCGCGGCGGATCGTGTGCAGCAGCAAGCGGGCAGTGGCACGGCTATAGCCCGGGTCTTTTTCGATCAAGGTGCGGGCGGCCAGGATCGAGGCCTTGTACACCTCATCGATGGCCACGCCGTCGTACAGATTGCGCTTGGTCTCGGCCAGGATGGGGTCAGGCTTCACGTCGGCGCCCAGGTTGGCGCAGGCGGACACAATCAGGCTTTGCAGATGCGCCAGGTCCAGCGGAACGCGCTGGCCGCCGTCAATCACGGTCAAGGCAGCAGCCGCCACCGGCGTCTTCAGCTCGCCCTGGCGGGCGCGCTCTTGATTGCGGCGCTCGCGATACAGCACATAGGCACGGGCCACTTCATGATGGCCACCGCGCATCAGGCCCAGTTCAACTTGGTCTTGCACGTCTTCAATATGAAAGGTGCCGCCGCTGGGGCGTGAACGCACCAGGGCGCGCACCACGGCTTCGGTCAGGCCGTCCACCGTTTCGCGCACGCTGGCCGAGGCCGCGCCGGTCGTGCCGTGCACGGCCAGAAATGCCTTCATCAAAGCCACGGCAATCTTGCTGGGCTCGAAGGACACCACGGCGCCGTTGCGACGCAAGATGTGATACGCCAGATACGCCGAAGCGTGGCCCTGTCCGGCCGTCGTTACGGTGGGATGGGCGACGCCTTCGGGCGCGGCATGATCGACATGAGTTTGCATGAATGGAATCCTTTCCGGTGCTGCTGTTTTGTTTGAATCAGAATTCAAGGCGCGCCAATGGGCCATGAACATTCGTGGCCATTGCCAGACTTGCTTCTTCATTGATGGGGGTGCCTGAACCAGGCTGCGCGATCGAGGCCGCCCTTGCAAGTGCGTCCCACGGCATCCAAGCCGGGAGATCACCGCTTGCTTTAGACGGCAATGGGAGACGGTAGTGCGAGCGCGGCAAATCAAAAATGGCCGCCCGCTCCTGAAAATATGCCCAACCCGAACAATCGAAAAGTTGATTGCGCGTGGCGTTGAACTCAGGACGGAAGGATACCATGCCGCGCACTATATCTGGGGGTCAAATGCCATTCAAGCACTACCAATAGCGTATCTATACGCTTGACGCCGTTGATTTGAAACGCTAGGCCGGCTCCCGGAATTAACGCAATTCATGCACTGACCCGCGCCAACCCCGATGCCGACGAGGCCCGTCGGCGCAAGCCCGCATGACGACGGGCTTGGCGCGGCCCATCGCCCGCCAAGCCGCGCCAATGCTGGGGCTATTGAGGCGCACAAAGAAGGTGCATCGCGCGTGCAATCGCCGGCGGCCGGAACTCAGGCGCCCGGCGGAACCCGGAAAAGCGGGTAAATCCCAGGCTCGGCGAAGGTGAATTCGGCGCAGCCGCGAGGGATTTCAGCCGCCCTCGCCGGCCGTGATGTCGAGCCGGGCCATGCGATAACGAATCTGGCGCAATGAAAGCCCCAAGCTAGCACCTGCGGCCGTGCGGTTGAAGCGATGGCGGGCCAGGGCGCGCAGCAGAATTTCACGCTCGACTTCGTCCAAGTAACGCGCCAGGTCAGCGGGCACCTCGTCTTCGGCCAAGGCCGGCAAACCAGCCCATTGAGGTGGCGTGCTGTCGACACCCAAGGGCATGCGAGCCCGTACACCCAGTGAGTCCAGCCCGTCCAATGACCCCATTTGAGAATCATCCAGCACGGAATCAGGCAGCCCCAGGTCCACGGCATCAATCCATTCGCCGCCCGCCATGGCCAGGGCGCGGTGAAGCAGATTCTCCAACTCCCGCACATTGCCGGGAAAGGCATAGCGAGCCAACTGCCCCAACGCCGCAGGTGTCAGGCGCGGCGTGGGCGACACCCCTGCATCCGCCGCAATGCGCGCCAGCACCGTCTCGCTGATCAGGGGCACATCTTCAATGCGCTCACGCAGCGGCGGCACCCGCAGCTGGATCACGTTCAGGCGGTAGAACAAGTCTTGCCGAAAGCGCCCACCAGCCACCTCCGCGCTCAAATCTTTGTGGGTGGCGCTGACAATGCGCACGTTCACCGGCGCCTCCGCCACAGCGCCCACGGGCCGCACCGAGCGCTCTTGGATGGCGCGCAGTAACTTGCTTTGCATGGCCAGCGGCAAGTCGCCGATTTCATCCAAAAACAAGGTGCCACCATCTGCGGTTTGGAAAAACCCTTCTCGGTCTTCGTTCGCGCCAGTGAATGCACCTTTGCGGTAGCCAAAGAATTCAGCCTCCAGCAACTGCTCCGGGATGGCGCCGCAATTGACGGCCACGAATCGCTGGCGAGCCCGCACGCCGCTGTCATGGATGGCGCGCGCGACCAACTCTTTACCAGTGCCCGACTCGCCCTGCACCAAGACCGGCGCCATGCTGCGCGCCACCTTGTCGATGAGCGAATGAACCTCTAGCATCGCGGCAGACCGTCCCGCCAGGCGGCTCAGGGCGACCGGTACAGCCGGCGCTGCCACGGATTTGCCTGCGGTCGGTGCGACGCCAGCACGCAAAGGCTCAGGCATGCGCTGGCCCGCGCTGTCACGGCCGGGCATTGCCGGGGACGCGGCCGCTGCTTGCGGCATCCGCCCGAGTGCTGAGGCCACAACCTGGCGGAACTGCCGCAGATCCACGGGCTTGGTGAGGTAATCGTAGGCGCCGGCCTTCAAGGCCTCAACCGCATTTTCAGCGGAACCGTAGGCGGTGATGACCAGGGTCTTCTCGCGTCGGGCTTGCTGCTCCAGCCACTGCAAAATATCCAGCCCACTGCCGTCAGGCAGGCGCATGTCGGTGATCACAGCGCTATAGGAGCGCGCCTGCAGGCGCGCCAAGGCATCGGCCACCGTGCCTGCCGTGTCCAGTTCATACCCTTCACGCAGCAAGGTCAGTTCATACAGCGTGCGCAGGTCGGGTTCATCGTCAACAACCAGCAGGCTGAATGTCGGGGTCGTAGGGCTCATGCGCTTTGTCGTCGGCCGAAAGATCAATCAAATAAGGTTCGAGTGCCAGCACCCACGCCTACGCCCGAACCACCGGCGATCACTCGCAGCCGCAGACTGAACTCATTGCCGGCTCGGCCTGCGGCTTCACGGCGTTGGTAGGTGATGCTGGCCTCATAGCGTTGGCACAACTCCCGGCAAATGTACAGGCCCAAACCCGAACCTCGGCTGCGGGTCGAGAAGAAAGGCTCGAACAGATGCTGCTCAACATCTGACGGGATAGGCGCACCCACGTTGAAGACACGCAAACAGGCCCAGCGCTGCGGATCGCGAGGCAACTCGGGCTCCAGCGCCAGGGTCACCTCCACGCAAGACGGCCCCAGCTCCGCGTGACGCAAAGCGTTGTCCAGCAAATTGACCAGCACGCGGCGCAAATGCTCCGGATCGAAACCCACCACCAAAGCCTGCAAGGGCACCGTACAACTCAAGGGGTCCGAGGGGCCCGGCGCCAGCTGATTGGTGCGCGCCCAGTCCAGGCAGGTTTCACTCACCAGCAGCGCCGCGTCCACCGGAATGGCGGTTGAAGCCGCGCCTGGTGCCACCTCCAGCACGTCATCCACGATGCGCTTGAGACGCTGCACATTGGCCGCCACCATGCGGGTGAGTTGCTGGCCACGCGGGTCTAGAACGTCTTCGCACAACAGGGCATTCGCCTGGTCGATGGCCGCCAAGGGGTTGCGAATTTCATGCGCGATACCGGCGGAAACCCGACCCATGGCCGCCAGCTTGTCGTGTTGCATTCGGGCCTGCACCTGCCGGTTGTCTTCGACGAACAGGACGCACAAGTCTTCGCTGGTGTCGGACTCACGGCGGCGGGTGAAGCGCATGCGCAAACGCAGGCTGCGCTGCAGCCCACCGTCAAACTGCAAACCCACATCCCGCCCCGCCTCCGGCCACCCGCCTTGCGCAAACGACTGCTCCACGGCCATCACCAGCGGCTCCCAGGCATTCACGCCGCGCAGCTGAAAGGGCGCCGAGCGGCGCAGCGGACCGCGCTCGCCGCCGGCCAGCAAAGCACTGGCGGCAGGATTGGCCGCACGCACACGCCCCCTGCGGTCCACCACCAGCACGCCCTCCTGCATTTCATCGATCACCAGGCGGTTGAGCTCAGCCTGCTGACGGGCAAACTCCATGCTGCCGCGTGCGGCGCGCTCTTCTTTCGCCAATCGGCTGGCCAACTCGCTGGCCAGCAAGGTGATGACAAAAAATCCGCTGCCCACCAGGCCCGCCTGCGTCATGCGCAACCCGACTTCCGCGCCGGTCAGCACCGACCATCCCGCCACGCCCAGCATCAGCAATGCGGCCGCCGCTGCGGTAGCCAGGGCCAACGCGCGCGGTGTCAAGACCCCCGCCATCAATACCGGCAAAACCAACAAGGCGCCGTAATTGACAGTGCCGCCCTGATCGAAGGCATGCAGCACGCCGAACGCGATCAGGTCGAGCCCGATGCTGCTCCACCACTGCGGGCTTGAAACACGCGCCATGGTTTGCGCCGACACGCCCTTTTGCAAGGGCGGCCACAACCACAACACCGCGGCCTGCACGGCGTAAAGGCCGCACAGTGCAATCGTCCAATGCGGCCCGAGCGCCCCAAGCCAGCCCGCAATCAACTGGGTGACCACCAAGGCCCATCCCAGTGCAGCGCGTGCGCCGAGAAACGCCCGGTACAGCCGCGCAAAAGCACTGCCGCCCCGATTGACCGAACGCCGTGCCTGCCGAAAGAAAAACTGCGACTCATGCCCCGGTTCGCCCGCGCCGGCCGCCTCTGCAGCGGCGTCTTCGCCGGATCCATCGCTCAATAGATCGGCCAAGCTTTCCGCGGGCATGGTGTCAACACCCGTGGATGCATCAACACGCACGGTTGACTTTTCCGTGATGGAACCAAACCAGGTGTGCGGCGCTCCGCTCATGCGTTTCGGGCCTGCTCCGCCTCAAAAGCAGCGCGATGCGCCGCTGAGCAGAACATGCCGCCCTTGCCTGGCAACGCATCATCACTTGGCAAATGCACACCGCAACGGGCGCAGCTGACCATGGCCTGCGGCGGCACTGGGCCGGGCACAGGGCGAGCCGACCCCTCTGAACTCGGCGGCCGCGACTGCTTTTTGCCCAGCAAAAAGAACACCAAGGCCAGCAGGGCGATCAATAACAAAAACTTCATGGCAGCAATCTCGGCGTCTAGGGATGTAGGGCTGGATTCAATACGGCACCGGCCTTTGCAGCAAGACTTCCAGCACAAAGCGCGAGCCGGCATAGGACAGCAGTAACAGCATGGCGCCGAAATAGAGCCAACGCGTCGCCCGCCGCCCGCGCCAGCCAAACACCCGGCGTCCGGTGAGCAAGCCCGTTAGCACCAACCAGCCCAAAACTGCCAGCAGGTTTTTATGGTCCCAATGCCACTGCGGCGTGAACCACCAGCCCAGCAAAATTGCCACCGACAAAGCGGCCACGCCCGCGCCCACGAACTGGAAGGTCAGCCGCTCCAGGCGCAGCAAGGGCATGGCGGGCAACCCGGCGCCGGCACCATGAGGTGTCACGCCCGACTTGACGGTCCGCATCATGCGCTCCGCCCGGTTGAGCATCGCCGCGTGCAAGACCGCCACGCCAAACAAGCCATACGACGCCAAACCCAGCAACCAATGCAGCGGCGCCCAGGGCGAGGCCGCATGAGGCCGGCTCTCACCGGGAAAAACAATCGCCAGCAAAACCGCCGCCGCCGCCATCACCGCCAAGACACGGCGCACGCTGGGGAGGGGCAAAAAGCGACTTTCCACCATATAGACCGCAAGCACCAGCCACACAGTGGCAGACAGAGCCGGCGCAAAGCCGAATCGCGTACCCGGCTGCGGCTGCCCAAAGCCGGAGATGTCCAGCAGCAAGGCCAACAAATGCAAGCCCCAGGCTGTCAACAACAGCACCGGCAAACGCGCCACAGAAGACTCAGGCACCGCATCCTCTGGCGGGGCGACCGAGCCTGTGCCGGCGGGGGTGGCACGCCGAACAGCGACCACGATATAGGCCAACGCGGCCGACAAACTGGCGCCGGCCAACAGCAAATCGGAGCCCCCCGAAGATGCGACGGATAAAATCATCCCCACAGTGTACTTTTTGCGCACCGTCTTCCCGGCGGTGCCACCCCTCATGGCTTCCAATTTGACCGACCGCCTCAGTCGCCTCGTGAAAACGATGCGCGGCCAAGCCCGCATCACCGAGAGCAATGTCCAGGAGATGCTGCGCGAAGTTCGCATGGCCCTGCTCGAAGCCGACGTGGCCCTGCCCGTAGTGCGCGACTTCATCGCTCGCGTCAAAGAGAAGGCCCTGGGCCAGGAGGTGGTGAGTTCGCTGAACCCCGGGCAAGTGCTGGTTTCCATCGTCCACAAAGAGCTCAGCGCCACCATGGGCGAAGGCGTGGCGGACATCAACCTCGCCGCCCAGCCGCCCGCCGTCATCCTGATGGCCGGCCTGCAAGGTGCGGGCAAAACAACCACGACCGCCAAACTCGCCAAGCACCTGATCGAAAAGCGCAAGAAGAAGGTGCTAACGGTCTCTGCCGACGTCTACCGGCCCGCCGCTATCGAGCAGTTGAAGACGGTCACGGCACAGGCCGGCGCCGAGTGGTTCCCCTCCGCGCCGGACCAAAAGCCGCGTGACATCGCGCTGGCCGCCATCGACTACGCCAAGAAGCACTACTTCGACGTGCTGCTGGTGGACACCGCCGGGCGCTTGGCCATCGACGAAGCGCTGATGGCCGAAATCCGC
The DNA here is from genome assembly GCF_028595305.1 of Roseateles koreensis. Taxonomy (GTDB): domain Bacteria; phylum Pseudomonadota; class Gammaproteobacteria; order Burkholderiales; family Burkholderiaceae_C; genus Paucibacter_A; species Paucibacter_A koreensis. Next base: position 352,690 of record NZ_JAQQXS010000002.1, read on the forward strand.
GACCTGCACAGCCTCTTGAATCCCGTTGAAACCCTGTTCGTCGTGGACGCGATGCAGGGTCAGGACGCCATCAACACCGCCCGCGCTTTCAAGGAGGCCCTGCCCCTGACCGGCGTGGTGCTGACCAAGTTGGACGGCGACTCACGCGGCGGTGCCGCCCTGTCGGTGCGCCAGATCACCGGCGCGCCGATCAAGTTTGCCGGCGTGTCAGAGAAGATTGACGGCCTGGAAGTGTTTGACGCCGAACGCCATGCCGGCCGCGTACTGGGCATGGGCGACATCGTGGCCTTGGTCGAAGAAGTGACCAAGGGTGTGGACGTGGCCGCTGCGCAAAAACTGGCAGAAAAGCTCAAGAGCGGCAGCGGTTTCGACCTGAACGACTTCCTGGCGCAGATTTCTCAGATGAAGAAAATGGGCGGCCTCGCCGGGCTGATGGACAAATTGCCCACGCAAATGACCGCCAAGGCCGGCCCGCAAGACATGGACCGCGCCGAACGCGACATGAAACGCATGGAAGGCATCTTGAACGCCATGACCGCCAAAGAGCGCCGCCAACCCAATCTGCTGCTGGACGGCAAAAGCAAGGCCAGCCGCAAGCGCCGCATCGCCACCGGCGCCGGCGTCCAGATCCAGGACGTCAACCGCCTGCTGACCCAGTTCGATCAGATGCAGAGCATGATGAAGAAAATGAGCGGCGGCGGCATGATGAAGATGATGAAGAAGCTTGGCGGGATGAAGGGCATGAAGGGCATGATGCCCCCCGGGATGTGAGCCCCCCGGCCTGCGGGCGCTGAATACACGGCGCCCTGCCGCCCGATCACGCTGCCCTGCCTTATTCCAGCAGGGCTTGCGCAAACTCCCGTGCGTTGAAGGTCTGCAGGTCTTCCAGCTTCTCGCCCACCCCGATGAAGTAGACCGGGATGGCGCGTTCGCGAGCGATGGCGGCCAACACGCCGCCTTTGGCGGTGCCGTCCAGTTTGGTGACGATCAAGCCGGTCAGGCCCAGGGCGTCGTCGAAGGACTTGACCTGGCTCAGGGCGTTCTGCCCGGTGTTGCCGTCCACCACCAGCAGCACTTCGTGTGGCGCGTCGGCCTGAGCCTTGGTGATCACACGCTTGATCTTCTTGAGCTCTTCCATCAGGTGCAACTGCGTAGGCAGACGGCCCGCCGTGTCGGCCAGCACCACGTCGCAAGCCCGTGCGCGACCCGCATTGACTGCATCAAACGTGACTGAGGCGGGGTCTCCGCCCTCCTGGCTGACGATCTCCACCTGCGTGCGGTCGGCCCACACCGAGAGTTGCTCACGCGCCGCCGCCCGAAAGGTGTCCGCCGCGGCCAGCAAAACCTTCTGATTCGCCTCGGCAAGATGGCGGGTCAACTTGCCAATGCTGGTGGTCTTGCCCGCGCCATTGACGCCCACCACCATCATCACCGTGGGCGTGTGCACCCCTACCGCCAAAGACTTCTCCAGGGGTTTGAGCAAGGCCGCCAGCGACTCCACCAGCAAGCCACGCACCGCCTGCGGCTCCGTCGTCTTGGTCTCTTTGACGCGGCGCTTCAAATCCTCCAACAAAAACTCGGTGGCCTTCACACCCGCATCGGCCATCAACAGCGCCGCCTCAAGCTCTTCATAGAGCGCATCATCAATGCGCGTGCCCGTGAACACCTGGGCAATGCTAGAGCTGGTTTTGCGCAAACCTTGGCGCAGCTTCTCCATCCAGCTGCGGCGAGGCTCCAAGGCAGGCGCGGGCGCTACGGCCGGCACAGGCACAGGAGCGGGTACCTCCACAGCATCATGCGACGCCGATGGTGCCCGTTCGACCGGTACGCTGGCCGGGGGAACCGGCACCAACTCAGGCGGCACAGCTGCCGCCACCTGGGCCGGAACCGGGTCTGGCGGGGCTGCGGGGATCGGCGCCAGGGCCGGGACAGGCACCACCACGGGAACCGGCTCTGGCGCAGACGTTGGTGGAGGTGCCGCGCCGAATTTTTTCTTGAAAAAACTGAACATCTGAGTGCCTGAGATCCTGGGATCAGCCGCTCCGGAAAACCCGGTTCGGCGAGCGCCCACGCGGCCGGCGCTTGACGCCCCGACCCGAAGCCCCGAATCATAATCGGCCTCCCCGAGCGGCCCGCCGCATCGCCCATCACATCCACCCCACTCCGCAGCCCAGCATGCACATCCACGACGCCACTGCCACCGCCGCGCTGCTCCCCTTCGAGCGTTTGGTCCCCGCCATGGCGCAGGCCATGCAAGACTTGCACAGCGGCCTCATCCACGCCCGCCAGCGCACCGTGCTGCCGCTACCTGAAGGCGGCACCTACCTGGCCATGCCCTGTGCAGATGCCCGCTACGCCGTGACCAAACTGGTGGCCATCACCCCCGCCAACCGGCACCAAGGCCTGCCCACGCTGCAAGGCCGCGTGATCGTGAACGACGCCCGGCATGGCACCCCTCTTGCGGTGCTGGACGGCCCCGAACTGACCGCCCGCCGCACCGCCGCCGTCACCCTGCTGGGCATCAACACCTTGACACGGCAAACCCCCACGCGCATTGCATTGGTCGGCACCGGTGCCCAGGCACGCATGCACGCCCTGGCCATGGCCGAGCTTTGGCCGGGCGTGGCGCTGCGTAGCGTCGGGCGCCCCCCCGCACAAAGCGAACAATTTGTGGCCCACCTTAAAGCACAACACCCCACGTTGAATATCTGCGCTCTGCCCCTGGAGCACGCCCTGCACGAGGCCTGCGTCGTCGTGACAGCCACCACCTCACTCAGCGCCGTGCTGCCAGAAGCGGCGGATGCGATTGACCCTTCCACCCTGATCGTCGGCGTGGGCAGCTTCACCCCGCAAATGGCCGAACTGCCCGCCCGCGCCATTCAAACCCGCCAAGTCTGGGTAGACGACTGGGACGGCGCGCAGCACGAAGCCGGCGACCTGCTGCAAGCCAAGGTCAATTGGCGCACCGTCCGCCCCCTGCATGAAGCCCTCGCCCAACCCCAACTGCCCCAAGCCCCCATGCTCCTGAAAACAGTGGGCCACGCCGCCTGGGACCTCGCCGCCGTTCGGGTCGCCCTGAACTGAACCCCTGCGTCCGACATCCAGCACCCGGAGCACAACGTCTTCAGCAAAGAGTTTTCAAAACAATTTCATAAAATTCTTGCGCCCGCAAAAATTTCGGTGCTATAGTAGAGGGCTTGAGGCGCTTTAGCTCAGCCGGTTAGAGCGACGGAATCATAATCCGCAGGTCCGGGGTTCGAATCCCTGAAGCGCCACCAAAAAATGGAAGCCTTGTAAGTCAGCGACTTACAAGGCTTTTTCATTTCCAGGGGTTCCGCTTAAGCCCCGTTAAGATACCGCGCCTCGCGTGATGCGAGGTGTAGCCGAACAGGCAATGCACGACAAGGCTGTTACTCGCTGCGCAGCAACCCCGACCATTCCACACCTCTGGGGATGCGCCCGCCACTCAATGGCTTTGTCGCAAGCGATGGCTTCTCAAACATGTCAATTGCTCAGGGCACACCCGTTTTCGCAGCCCTCACCGAAATAGTTAAGTACAGGTGCTTTCGAGTGAGTTTTTAACGCCGCCGGTTTTTGAAAATCCGGCTTCATGTGTTTGCGTTTGAAGGCGGCACAATCAAAGGGTGAACCTTCCGAAGTTGGCGCGTCCATGCAATTCGCGTAGTTGGAGTTGTCTCGCAATGCGATGCCGGCTGATGGTGGGTTGCGTTCCAATTGCCGCTGAATTCGGAGTCCGGCAACATCATTGGGTGGTCTCGCCTGCGCGAAATGCACGCCTCCGAGGAAAACCAAAAGTGCAGTCAAAGCAAGAATCGAACGGCGAACTGCTTCCATCGCAATCTCCTGATTCAACTGCTGGCACCAATCAGCGTCAGCATCGAACGAGAAAATTCTCGATCAGGTTACCGTCGATGCACAGGTAACTAATTACACTTGATTTCGCTTGAGTGCTGACCAGTTGCATTCTTTGGGGCAGGAAGTGGCTTGGGTGCACAGAAATAGCGCTCAATCAGCGGCGGCAGCGGTACCCTCCTCACTGCGCCAGTGTCACAGCGGCTAGCAGAAACCAAGTCGAGTGAGGCAGCCATTGCTCGACCCAGCGCCATTGGTTTTCATCCGGCCCCGGCGCGAAGGTGATGCCTGCACCCGTCGCGCTTAGCGTGGCGCCAGTGATGCCGTTTGAGATGCCACCCACCACCATCTCCCCTGCGCTCTCGGCACTGGGCGGGTTGTGCGAGCCAAAACCGTACAAGAGGGTGATGCCGTAAGGGTTTCGCCCCAACGTCCAGTCCATCTGGTTTTGCGCAAATTCGGCCAGCGCCTGACTTACGCCGAAGCTCCCCCGCGGCTCAGCGGCCACAAGGCGCCCACCCATCACGGCCGCAGCACTGAGCGAGGCCAGGCTCGCACTCTCCCCTTGCCACCAATACTGGGTCTCGTTGTCATGCGGCATGAAAAACCCTGTTTGCACCTTGGGCGAGAGCTGGCCCTTCTTGTAGGTGCTGAAGGTTTGCCGGGCGTAGTTATACGGGTTGGCTACACCTTGGTTCAAGGCCAATTGGTGTTTTAACGATGCAGCCACGGTCTGGCGTGCCTGCTGCACGTGCAGCACATCCGTTTCCAGCTCCAGATAGTTGACCAGGCTGATCACCGGCATGCCGGCTTCCACGCCATGGTAGTAAGGGCGCGACCCGGCATCGCTAACGAACCAACCCTGCGGCGTCATGCGTTGATACAGATGCTGGGCGCGCAGGCGTGCGGCCTCCAGGTAGATGGGTTTTTCGGTGGCCCGAAGCAGCTCGGTGGCGGCGATCAGCGCGGTGTAGTCGTCAATGATGTTTTCGGTACCGTCTGCGCAGTACCGGGTGTTGTTGCGCTGCAGGTGATCAAAAGCACGCTCGGCGTCCGCCAAGTATTGCACCCCTGCAAATTCGCCCTGCTGCCCTGACTTCTGCGCAAGCATCGACGCCCGAGCCAACGCCGCAATAGCCGCCCCCCCACCGGCGCGGAAGGCCGCTTTGTAATTGCGGGTGTAATTGCCCTCCAGGCCTTCAAAGCCCGTCACCATGCGCTCAGCGTTGTCTGTGCCCCATTTATCAAACACGGTCAGGTAGAAATACCCCTCCGGGTCGAGGATGCGGTGCAAGTAGTCTGCACCCCAGAAGACTTCACGCAAAACCCGTGCATCAAGTTTCGCCTCGGCATACAGCGCCGGTGCGCTGTCATAGGTCTTGGCCAACACCCAGGTCACCAAGGGTGCCTGCTGCGGATTGAAGAAATTGGCATACGACAAGTGCGAGAGGTACTTGCCCGTATCACCGCCCGCGTCCTTCCAGCCGCCCCAGACATCGACAAAACGGTCGGTGTCGAAAATGCGGATGTGCCGATCCCCTTCCCCTACATGGCGATTGGCATGAAAGTAGTCCAGCAGTTGAGCTGCAGTCGCCGCAAACAGGGCATGGACGCCCACCTTGACGGGCGCCGACACCGCCCGCCGCCCGCCAACAAATGCCTCCACGCGGTAGACCCCGTCTTCCGCCAGGGCGGAAAAATCGGCAGCGAAATAGCGCCTGCCTGGTCCCCAGGCCTGAAATGCCGGGAGGCGGGTCAGCGGCCCTTGCAGCACCACCGCACCGTCGCGGGTGAGTTTGAAATGGGCGCGTCCAGCGCCGGTCGCGTCCAGCGCCTCCGAGGCTTCCACCACCGCCACCTTGGGCCCCAGACGTTCAAGCGCAACCTCGTTGAGACGCACGACCAAGCCCGGCGCTGGGGGGCGACCAATCGTGACGAGCGAGGGAGTTGGCGCCATTGGTACAGCAGCGTGTGGCGACGCCTGCTCCGCTTCCCCGGCGCGGGCGCTGCCGGCGAGGCCTTGAGCGGCAATGGCGGCGGAGGCCGCACAGGCAAGCACCCACAAACCCTGAGCGGCTGTCGCCCGCATCCCGTTTAAATTTCGTGTCATGGATTTCGGCTTTGGCGAACGTACAAGATGGCGACGATAAGCCGGCAGCCGACCCGCTGTCAATAAAAACAAACATCGGATGGAAATAATATCCAATCGCGAGCCACACCCTCAATTTCCGGGTTTACCCGGAATCCACTCGCGTATCATCCGAAGCCACCGCGCCCTGCCCGGCGCCCCACCATGAACATGATGGACACAGGACCTCTCAAAGCATGCAAACGGTGAACCGCGGAACCACCCAGCAATCGAGCGCCCCCTACAACCGGCGCATCGTTCTTGATTTGATTCGACGCTTGGGCTCGATTTCCCGCAAAGAGATCGTCGATATGGTGTCGCTCAGCCCGCAAACCGTGGCCAACATCACCAACGATCTGGAGTCCATCGGGCTGATCGTTTCGCGACGACTCAAGACCGAAAAGTCACGCGGCCAACCCCCCATAGCCTTCGAGTTGAACCCCAACGCCGGTTGCGCCATCGGCATCAGCCTGGAGCCCGGCCGCGCCAGTGCCGCGCTGGTGAATCTGGTGGGCGACGTGCTCAAACGCAGTGACGCCGAAGTCGATACCAGCGATCGCCGCAAGGTGCTGGCAGCCATGGTGAGCCTGGTCAAGGAACTGCTGGTCAAGCGCCCCGTGGCCGAGCGGCTTTGGGGGATTGGCGTGGCATTGCCTGGCCCGCTCGTGGCCACCGACATCAGCTTTGTCGGCCCGACGGCCATGGAGGGATGGACCGATCTATCTGTGTTTGACGACCTCCGTGACGCCACCCGAATGCAGGTGTTCTACAGCGTCGACAGCGTGGCCGGCGCCCTTGGTGAAACCTTGTTCGGCGTGGCCAAGACGCTGGACAATTTTTTCTACCTCCACCTGGGCCTGGGCCTGGGTGGCGCCTTGGTGGTGAACCGCTCCACCTACCGCGGTGCGAATGGCAATGCCACCGAAATTGGCCACATCCCCGTGGTGCCTGGCGGGCTCGCCTGCTACTGCGGAAACTCCGGTTGCCTGGAGCGTTATCTGTCACTGCATTCACTCGGTGAGGCGCTGAATGTTGACGATCATCTGGTGCGCGAGATGGAGATCGTGTCTCGCCTGAGCGACCCCAGCGAGGAGGCCCTGCATGCCTGGTGCCGGCAGGCCGCGTTGCGCCTGCGCGATGCCGTGTGCATCATTGAAAACATGCTGGACCCGCGCACGATCGTGATCGGCGGATCCGCCCCCAAAGCCTTGGTCGAGCACCTGGTGAAACTGGCGCAACCGCTGCACCGCTCGGTCCGTGGCGGCGTTGCCCCCGACGGCGAGCGGATCGTCCTGTCCGAGCGCCAGGAAGACAGCTCTTTGCTGGGCGCCGCCGTGCTCCCCATCTACGACATGCTCTCCCCGAGGCTTGAAGTCTTGCAGCAAGACCGGCGCCCTGACGCCGATGTGGCGGAGCTTCTGGGGCAGCGGGACATGGGCCGGGTGGGTCGGCTTTAAATATTTACATCCAGTTGATTTAATAATTGACAAGGCATAAATCGCCGACCTATAGTCGGCGCCCATGCACACCCACACCGCACCACTTCTCATCGTTGGCGACATTGGCGTCGACCTGGTCATGGGGCCGATCGCGGCATGGCCCCAGATTGGCACCGAGTCCATCATGGAACGCAGCGAACTCCGTGCCGGAGGCTCGGCCGGCAATGCCGCCTTGGCGGTTCGCCACCTGGGTCGGCAGGCGCATCTGATCTCAGCCGTGGGACACGATGATTTCGGCAACTGGCTGGCGCAACAGTTCCACGGCTTGCAAACCTCCCTGCAGGTTTGCGACACCGGCACTACCGTGTCGGTCGGCATCATGCACGCCTGCGGCGAGCGCAGCTTCTTCACTACGCGCGGGCATCTGGAGCATTTGTCGGTGGCACATGTGCAGGCCAACTTGCCAGTGCCGCAGCCCACACCCACGCAGCCATTGGCGCTCTTGTCGGGTGTCTTTCTGGCGCCCGGCTTGCGTCCGCACTACCCGGCCCTGCTGGCCACGCTGAAAGCGGCGGGCTACCAAGTGGCGCTAGACACCGGCTGGCCCCCATCGTCTTGGGATGCGGCGCTGCGCGCTGAAGTCAGCGGCTGGCTCGCGCACTGCGATCATTTGCTGATCAACGAGCTTGAAGCCAAAAGCATTGCCGACATCGACGACCTGGACGCCGCGATGGCGCACCTCCGCACTCTGCTCGCCCCCTCCGCCAGCCTGGTCGTGAAAGCCGGGCCACGCGGTGCCATCGGGCTGGAACAAGGCGCGCCCATCGAGTGCAGTTCCCGCAGGGCGGCCATCTTCGACACCATCGGTGCCGGCGATGCCTTCAACGCCGGCTACCTGCTGGCCCGACAGTCCGGCGCGGCGCTGGCGCAGGCCATGCAAGCGGGCTGCGATGCGGCCTTCCATATTCTGTCCAGATTTCCGCGTGGGCAAATCAAGCCCGGCGAGTTGGCAGCTTGCGCGCAGCCCGCAAGCCTGAGCAGCACGGAGGCCGCATGAACGCACGCGCCCTCACGATTGGCTACATCCTGCTGATTTGGTTCGTTATTTCCTTCGTCACCAACCTGATCGGGCCGCTGATGCCCATCATCATTCAGGACTTTCATCTCAGCCTGGGGCTGGCCGGCTTTCTGCCGTTTTCCTTCTTCCTGGCCTATGGCCTGGTGTCCATCCCAGCGGGCACCCTGGTGGAGGCGCGCGGCCCACGCACCACGCTGCTTGCGGCCTTCGGCCTGAATCTGCTGGGCTCGCTGGCCATTGCCTTGAAGCCCGATTTCGTGAGCACCATGGGCGGCCTGTTCGTGATCGGGCTGGGCATGGCCATGCTCCAGGTTGTGATCAACCCGCTGATGCGCACGGCTGGCGGGGAGGCTCACTTTGCCTTCTATTCGGTGATGGGGCAGCTTGTCTTTGGCTTCGCCTCCTTCGTCAGCCCGCTGGTGTTTGAGCACTTGATGGCGCGGCCCGGTGCAAGCCAGGAGACGCTGGTTTGGGTGGCGTTCTATTGGGCCTTCACCATCCTGTTCATCGCGCTGATCGTTGGCACCGCCCGGCTGCCGCTCCCGGAGGTTGAACTCAAGGACGAAGAAAAAGCCGGTGGGCTGGACACCTACAAGGCACTCATCCGGCAACGCGATGTCAGGCGCTTTTTCTTCGGCATCGTGGCCTATGTGGGCACCGAACAAACACTGGCCAACTGGATGTCTCAGTTCTTGAGCACCTATCACCAAATTTCACCCACCGCTGAAGGCGCGAGCGCGGTAGGCGCTTTCTGGGGCCTGATGTCTTTGGGGTGCTTGCTGGGCCTGCTCCTGCTCAAGCTGCTGGACGCCAAAGTGGTGCTGGGCCTGTTCGCAACCTTGGCTCTGGCCTGCGTGGCTGCGGCATTGTTCGGGCCCGCGCCGCTCGCCCTGTTTGCATTTCCGGCCAGCGGGTTTGCCTTGTCGGTGATGTTTTCAATCATCTTCTCGCTCGGCCTCAACTCGGTGCCCGACAACCACGGCGCCCTGTCTGGAATTCTCTGCACCGGCATCCTGGGCGGCGCCGTCGTGCCCCTGCTGGTGGGCTTGCTGGGCGACCAAGTCGGGCTACGCCCGGCGATGACGGTGGTCTTTCTCACGCTGGGTTTCATCTTGAGCATGGCTTGGTGGGCCCAGCCCCTGGTTCGCAATGAGACCGTGCGCGTGAGCGAGCTGTTCAAGCGCCGCCACGCCACCCCCTAGCGCGAATAAGCGCGCGCCCCACCCTATTTTTTGCTGTCGAACGTCAACCCATCAACCCAGAGCGCCGCCGCGAACTCGCCCGGCCAGTGCAAGGAAATGCGATGAACAATAAGCGACTCAAGCCCGTAGCCCTGGCCGTTGCCATGGCGCTGAATACCCTGTGCCTCGGCGCAAACGCGCAGTCCGCCGACAGCGCGCCCAAGGCTGAAGCCGGCACAACACCGGCGCAGCTGGACCAAGTGATCGTCACCGGCATTCGGGCATCACGCCAAAACTCGCTGGTCAAAAAGCGGGACGCTGACTCGGTGATGGACGTGGTCACAGCCGAAGACATCGGCAAATTGCCTGATAAAAACGTGGCCGATGCGGTGCAGCGCGTGCCCGGTGTCAACATCAGCTCCGGCTCGGGCGGGCAAGGCGGCTTCTCGGAGAACGATCGGGTCAGCATTCGCGGCACCAATCCCAGCCTGACGCAAACCACGGTCAACGGGCACACAATTTCCACCGGCGATTGGTACATCGGCGACCAGTCAGGCACGGTGGGGCGCAGCGTGAGCTTCACCCTGCTGCCCTCCGAGATCGTGAGTACGGTCGAGGTGCAGAAAAGCTCGCAGGCCGACTACATCGAAGGCGGCACCGCCGGCAATGTAAACATCGTGACCCGCTCGCCGCTGGACTTCAAAAAGCAATTGACCCTCGAGGCTACTGTTCAAGGACTGTATGCCGACCTGCCCGGCCAGTGGGACCCACAAATGAATGCCCTGGTGAACTGGAAAAACGACACCCAGACGATGGGCGTGCTGTTTCAGGTGTTCTCTGAGTCCCGGCACGAGCGCCGGGACGGGCAGGAGGTGTTTTTGCTGGGCAAAGGCACGATCGGTGATCCCAGCGACAACAGCAGCGCAGTTGTCGCCGCCCATCCCGACCTGAACGGCGTGAGCTATCCCACGCAGATCGGCTCCGCAGCGTTCACCCAGACCAGCAAGCGCGAAGGCGGTTTGATCGACGTGCAGCTCCGGCCCAGTCAATCGCTAACGCTGGATCTCAACGGCTTTTATTCCAGATTCAAAGGCACGAACCTGGACACCAACTTCATGGCCAGCCCCAGCAATCTGCTGGGCCAGGGCATTTCACCCACCCGCTATACCGTGGTGAACAGCACGCTGGTGGCCGCCGACTTCCCGGCCACGAGCTACAACGCCAATGACCCTCAACCCGGCGGGACCCAGGCCTTTCCGGGCTTGCGCGACTCCATCTACCGGCCCAACGCGGGGTCTTCGTCAGCGTATCTGGACCTTGACGCCAAGTACAAACCAAACGACACACTCACACTGACCAGCAAAGTCGGCTACACCCGGGGTATCGGAGAAACGCCACACGACTACGGCTACGAGGCCTACCTGATCAACTCGCCCATGAGCTACCAGCTGCACGGCACCAAGGGGCCGGGCGACGTGGCCTTCCCCGGCGTGGACACCACGCAGTTCAACAATGCTGCCAACGTCACCAACGGCGGCAGTTGGTCAGGCTCGACCCAGGTGAAGGATGAAGAATCCTATGGCCAGGTCGATGCCCTGTTGATGGTGGACGACGGCATCTGGGAGAGCGTGAAGTTCGGCCTGCGCTACGCCGACCACAAACGCAGCGCCTACAGCGTGAACTACAACTGCTCGGCCGACCCCAGCGCCCCCTGCATGAACAACCCAGGGCAGGCCTTGCCCATGCCGGCCTGGAGCGGCACCGTGTCGCCCGCCAACTTTGGATCGGGCTTGAACGCCGGACCCAATTTTCTGTCACGCTTTTGGACCTTGAACCCCAATGACATTGCCGCCTGGCAATCCACGTACAACAACGTGAACACCGGCCCCAACTACCAAAGCAATTTCACCATCCGCGAGAAAGACACGGCGGCATATGCCATGGTGAACCTGTCGGGCGCCAAATGGCGCGGCAATGTCGGCCTGCGCGTGGTCAACACCCATCAAGAAGGATCGGCCTACAGCGTCGAGGTCAACAGCGGCGACATCACGCCCATCAATGCCACGCATAACTACGTGAATGTGCTGCCCAGCGCCAACTTCAAATTCGACATTTCCAAAGAATGGGTGGCACGGATCGCCGGCTCCGAGACCATGTCGCGCGCCGACTTTTCATCGCTCTCGCCAGCGGTCACGCTGAACAACATCAACTTGACCGGCTCAGGCGGCAATGCAGACCTGAAGCCCATTCGCTCCATCAACTACGAAGGTACGCTGGAGTGGTACTACGCGCCGCAGTCGCTTTTGTCGTTCGGTGTGTTCACCATGGACATGCCCTCTTACGTGGCCTTTCAGTACGCGCCCAAGCCCTATCTGAACACGGCCACCCAGCAGATCGACACCTTCATCGTCACCTCGCCCTACAACGTGGCCGCAAAAAACAAGGGCTTTGAATTGGCGTGGCAGCAGCCGTTCTGGAAGAACTTCGGCGTGCTGGCCAACTACTCCTACGCGTCGGGCCATACGGCGGACGGCGCTGACCTGGTCGGCCTCTCCAAAAGCACCTACAACGCCGAGCTGTACTACGAGAATGAAGGCTTCAGCACCCGCGTGGCCTACACCTACCGCTCCTCCTTCCTGGTGGGCCTGGCCAACGTCACCCCGCAGTACGCAGCGGGTGTGGGCACACTGGCCGCCTCCATCAACTACAAGGTCAACGATCACCTGACCGTCGCCCTGGACGGCCTGAACCTGAACAACCCCGTCATCAAGTACTACTCCAATGCCGAACAACCCCAGGCGTTCTATACCAGCGGGCGGCAATTCTTCTTGGGCGTGAGGTTGTCGATGTAAATCGGCATCGGCCAGCCGCTGATATCGAACAAAACCCCTGCCCACCCGCAGGGGTTTTTTCGTTGGGGGGTGGTCTATTTATTGACGGCATGCCAGCAACGCTCCGCACGGACGGGCGCAAACTGCGGATCAAAGTTTTTGCCAAAACTTGGGCTTTTACCGAAACCTCGGCTTTTTTTGGTTTGATCCCGCGATCCCCAAAGGTGAAAAGTGGCTAAATTAGCGCCTGGGCCCTGCCCAGCCTCCCCTGGCTTTGACCTTGTCCACCACGTTTGCTGTCAACGACATTCATGACTTCTACCGATCTGGTTTCCCAATCTGGCATCCACGCGCTTCAGACCACCGGTCAAGCCCGGCCCCAATGCAGCCAATTCCTGACGTTTCGCGTCGGGGAGGAAGAGTACGGCCTGGACATCTTGCGTGTGCAGGAAATTCGCTCCTACGAAGCGCCCACCCGGGTGGCGAATGCACCGGACTTCATCAAAGGGGTGACGAATCTGCGCGGCGTGATCGTGCCGATTGTTGATTTGCGCATGCGCCTGGGCCAGGTGGGTGAGTACAGCAGCTTCACGGTCACCATCGTGCTGCATGTCTGCCAGCGCATTGTGGGCATCGTGGTTGACTCGGTGTCGGACGTGCTGGAGCTGACCGCGGATCAAATCAAGGCTCGCCCTGAAGTCGCCGCCGCTCTGGACGCACGCTTCATCACCGGCCTGGGCAAAATCGGCGAGCGCATGCTGATCTTGCTGGACATTGAAGCCATGGTCGCCAGCCCGGATTTCGGCCTGATCGACTGAAGACCATTCACGCAGCTACCAGCCCTTGGCGCGCGACTGCTGCTCGCGTGCCAGGGCGATAAAGGCCGTCACCACGTCGCGAATATGTGAGCCCCGGCGCCAGACCAGGCCCACGTCGATGCTGGGCAGCGCGTCGCGCAGGGTGCGCACCTCGATCCGATCGGCGTCCAGGGTCCAGGGGCGATAGAGAAAATCGGGCAGGATGGCGATGCCCGCACCGCGCCCGACGAGCGAGCGCACCGCCTCCAGCGAAGAGGTGCGCAGCAACACCTCGGGCAGCAAGCCGTGGCGCGCCCAAACGCCCTTCAACACCGCGTCGACCCGCGCAACCTCTAGCACCACCTGAGGCTGCGTTGCGCATTGCGCCAGCGACAACTCACTCTCCGCCGCCAGCACATGGGTGGAAGCCAGCCAGACCCGGTTGGTGGAATGGGTCAGCGGCTCGACCACCAAGGCCTGCGGGTCGCCCAACTCGTTTGAAATCATGATGGCCAGGTCCACCTCGCCATTCACCAACAAATGCTCCAGAAACTGCGGCGCGTCTTCCACCACCGACACCTTGACCAAGGGATGCGCACGCTGAAAGCGTGTGAGCAAGTCGGCCAGGTAGTAGCCCGCCACCAGGCTGGTCACACCGATGGTGAGGCTGCCACGCATCTGGTGCTCATCTTCGCTGCCGACCATACCAGCCTCGGCCACAGCCTCCACCACCTTGAGTGCGCTGGCCTTGAATCGATAGCCGTCCTTGGTCAAGGCCATGCCGCGCGGGGTGCGGTCAAACAGCCGGCGCCCGACCGCTTCTTCCAGCTCCTGAATGCTCTTGGTCACCGCCGATTGCGCAATATTGAGCAAGCGCGCAGCGGCCGCAACCGACGCCGTGTCAGCAACAGCCAGAAAGTAGCGGAATTGTTTGAGGGTAATGCGCCGCAGCATGGCAATGAGTGAGCACTCTCGCTAAGAGATATCAATGGTCTCGAATCTAGGGCTAGACAAGGATTCAAACGCCATTCTTGAATCCAATAAAGCCCAAAATCCTCGTAAAAACCCTTAAGGGCTGGCAACGATATCACTTTTTTAGATAGCAAGGCTGTCAAATATTGAACTATGCGGTCCTGAATGGCAGACATAGAGTCCGGTCCATCAACATGCGGCTGATCCGAAAATTGATCAGAAAACCTGAATGACCACGCTCCGCGACCGCTCGGCCCCCTTTGCCACCCAACTGCTGATCGACCAGCAACTGGTGCGCGGTGAAGGTGCCGCAGAAACCATCGTCAACCCCGCTACCGGAGAAACGCTCTGCGACGTGCCTGAGGCCTCGCCCGAGCAAGTGCAGCGGGCCATCTCGGCGGCCAGCCGGGCCTGGGACGCCTGGTCGCAGACCACGCCGGCCGAGCGTGGCCGCCTGTTGTTGAAGCTGGCCGATGTGGTGGAAGCCCATGCAGACGCCTTCGCCACCCTCGAATCCCTCAACTGCGGCAAGCCCCTGGCGCCGGTGCGCAACGAAGAATTGCCAGCCATCGTGGATTGCCTGCGCTATTTCGCCGGTGCGGCGCGTTGCCTCAATGCGCCGGTGGCGGGTGAATATGCCGCCGGCTACACCAGCATGATCCGACGCGACGCCATCGGCGTGATTGGCGCCATCGTGCCCTGGAACTATCCGCTCATGATGGCCGTGTGGAAGCTCGCGCCCGCACTGGCCGCGGGCAACACCCTGGTGCTCAAGCCCAGCGAGCAGACGCCGCTGAGCGCCTTGTTGTTCGGCACGCTGGCGGCTGAAGTGCTGCCCAAGGGCGTGCTGAACATCGTGTGCGGGCGCGGCGCCAGCGTCGGGCAGCAATTGATCGACCACCCCCACGTGCGCATGGTGGCACTGACCGGTGATCTATCAACCGGCCGCAAGGTTTTGCAGGCAGCGGCGGGTTCACTCAAGCGCACGCACATGGAGCTGGGCGGCAAGGCACCGGTGCTGGTGTTTGATGACGCCGACCTGAAAGCCGTCGTCGAAGGCATTCGCGTGGCCGGCTATTACAACGCCGGCCAGGACTGCACGGCGGCCTGCCGGATTTACGCCGGCCCCAAGATTTACGAAAAACTGGTGGCGGACCTCAGCAGCGCCATCGCCTCGCTCAAGATGGGTGTGCCGCAAGAGGCTGACGTTGAACTCGGGCCGCTGATCTCGAGCCGCCAGCGCGAGCGCGTGGCCAGCTTTGTCGAACGTGCGCAGATGCAAGGCCATATGGAAGTGACCGCCGGCGGCAAGCTGCGGCGCGGCCCGGGCTTCTTCTACGAACCCACTGTCATTGCCGGCGCCCGGCAAGAAGACGAAATCGTGCAGCGCGAAGTCTTCGGGCCCGTGGTGTCCGTCACCCGCTTCACCGACACCGAGCAAGCCGTCAACTGGGCCAACGACTCCGACTACGGCCTGGCCTCCAGCGTCTGGACGCAAGACGTGGGCCGCGCCCTGTCGGTCGCCCGGCGCCTGCAGTACGGCTGCACCTGGGTCAATGCCCACGGCCTGTTCGTCAATGAAATGCCGCACGGCGGCACGAAGTCTTCGGGCTACGGCAAGGACATGTCCGTGCTCTCGCTGGAGGACTACACCGTCGCCCGCCATGTGATGGTCAAGCTCTGAACGCGGCCGCCCCAGGCCGATCAACCCACTCCGACCCCGCCAACCCTTACCTCCGGAAACCACACCATGAAGTCTAAGACTCTGGGCGCCATCGCCCTTGCTCTGGGCGCGCTGACGGCAGCGCATGCTCAGGAAGAAAAAGTGCTGAACGTCTACAACTGGTCGGACTACATCGCCGAAGACACGTTGAAGAATTTCGAGAAAGAGACCGGCATCAAGGTCCGCTACGACAACTTCGACAACCAGGAAATCGTCCACGCCAAGCTGGTGGCCGGCAAGACGGGTTATGACGTGGTGGTGTCCTCGGCCTTCTGGGCCAAGCTGCAGGCCGACGGCGGTTTGCTGCGCAAGCTCGACAAGAGCCAGATGCCCAACCTGAAGTACCTCGACCCCGCCGTGCAGACCCAGTTGGCCAAGCTCGATCCCGGCAACCAATACGGCGTGGACTGGCTGTGGGGTTACACCACGGTGGGCATCAACGTCGACAAGGTCAAGGCCGCGCTGGGCAGCACGCCCATGCCCGAGAACGCCTGGGACCTGTTCTTCAAGCCCGAGTACATCTCCAAGCTCAAGAGCTGCGGCGTGAGCGTGCTGGACTCGTCCACGGAGTTGGTGCCTGCTGCCCTGCACTATCTGGGCAAGCCCGCCTACAGCAAGAACATGGCCGACTACCAGGGCGTCACGCCCCTGCTCAAGGCCATCCGCCCGTATGTGAACCTGTTCAGCTCCTCCGGCTACATCAACGACATGGCCAACGGCTCGATCTGCCTGGCCTTGGGTTGGTCGGGTGACATCAACATCGCCCGCCAGCGCGCCATTGACGGCAAGACCGGCCAGAACATCGAGGCGCTGATCCCCAGCACCGGCGGCATCCTGTTCTTCGACCTGATGGTCAGCCCGGTCGACGCGCCCCACCCGGCCAATGCCGAGAAGTTCATCAACTACATCATGCGCCCCGAAGTGCAGGCGGCCTTGACCAACAAGGTGTTCTACGCCAACCCCAATGCCGAGTCGAAAAAGCTCGTCAAGCCCGCCGTGGCGAACAACCCCACCGTCTTCCTGAGCGATGAAGCCATGAAGAAGATGGTGATGCCCGAGGCCATCAACAACGACATCCGTCGCACGATGACCCGCATCTACACCAGCTTCAAGACCGGTCTTTGAACGTCCTCCTGCCCGAACAAGTAGCCCGCATGAAAACGACCCAGGCCGCTGAGCCTTACCTGAAAATCGACAACGTCGTCAAAGACTTCGGCGGCGGCGCCATTGCCGTCAACCATGTCTCGATCGACATCGCCCAAGGCGAGATCTTTGCCCTGCTGGGGTCCTCGGGCTGCGGCAAGACCACGCTGCTGCGGATGTTGGGCGGCTTCGAGACGCCCACCTCGGGCCGCATCGTACTCAACGGGCAGGACCTGGCCGGTTTGCCGCCCTACGAGCGGCCGATCAATATGATGTTCCAGTCCTACGCGCTGTTCCCGCACCTCACGGTCTGGGACAACATCGCCTTCGGCCTGCGGCGCGACGGCATGCCCAAGGCGCAAATCGCCGAACGTGTGGACGCCATGCTCAAGCTCGTACAGCTCGGCAAGTTCGCCAAGCGCAAGCCCCACCAGTTGTCGGGCGGCCAACAGCAGCGCGTGGCCCTGGCCCGCAGCTTGGCCAAGCGCCCCCAGCTCTTGTTGCTGGATGAGCCGCTGGGCGCGCTGGACAAAAAACTGCGCGAGGAAACCCAGATCGAGCTGGTCAACATCATCCACGACGTGGGCGTGACCTGCGTGATGGTGACGCACGACCAAGAAGAAGCCATGACCATGGCCAGCCGCATCGCCGTGATGAGCGAAGGCCGCATCCTGCAGGTCGGCACGCCCGGCGACATCTACGAGACACCGGCCACGCGCTTCGTCGCCGACTTCATCGGCAACGTCAATTTAATGGCAGGCACGTTGGCGCAAGACGCGCCCGACCACGCCGTGATCGAGTGCGCTGATTGCCGGCATTACGTCGGCCACGGCATCACTGGCCACGCAGGCATGGCGCTGAATGTGGCGGTGCGTCCTGAAAAGGTACGCCTCACCCGTGAGCAGCCCGTGGGCGAATTCAACACCGTGCGCGGCACGGTCAAAGACCGCTCCTACTTCGGTGCCTACACGGTGTTCCACCTCGACCTGGCCAGCGGCGCCGTGCTCAAAGTGAGCCAAAGCAATAGCGAGCGCCACCGCGACAACGAGCTGGACGTGGGCGATGTGGCCTGGGCGCAATGGACGGACACCGCGCAAGTGGTGCTGACGCAATGAAGACCGCAATCCGTTGGCCCTCCTTTGGGCGCCAGGTGGTCATCGGCATCCCTTTCGCCTGGCTTGCGCTGTTCTTTGCGCTGCCCTTCCTGATCGTGCTGAAGATCAGCGTCTCCGAAATGGACAACGTGGTCTTCAAAGACCTGTTGACCTTGAGCGACGGCGTGCTGCAGATCACGATGCGCTTGAGCAACTACCTGACGGCCGCGCAGGACGCGCTGTACTTCACCGCCTACTTCGCCAGCCTCAAGTACGCCGCCATCACCACGGTGTTGTGCCTGGCCATCGGCTACCCCTTCGCCTACTTCATGGCGCGGGCCGAGCGCAGCGTGCAGCCGGTATTGTTGATGCTGGTGATGTTGCCGTTCTGGACCTCGTTCTTGCTGCGCGTCTACGCCTGGAAGGCCCTGCTCGGCGAGCATGGCTGGGTGGCTGATGCCTTGATCGCCCTGCACGTTGACCGCTTGCTGGCCGCCGCCGA
The DNA here is from genome assembly GCF_028595305.1 of Roseateles koreensis. Lineage (GTDB taxonomy): Bacteria > Pseudomonadota > Gammaproteobacteria > Burkholderiales > Burkholderiaceae_C > Paucibacter_A > Paucibacter_A koreensis. The sequence goes on from NZ_JAQQXS010000002.1 coordinate 371,451, forward strand.
TCTGATCTCATCGCCGGGGATGCTGATGAACACGCCGTTCTCGCTCACCCTGGGCATGGTCTACACCTATCTGCCCTTCATGATCCTGCCGCTATACGGCAACCTGGCAAAGCTCGATGTGCGCTTTCTGGAAGCCGCCGCCGACCTCGGCGCCCACCCCTGGGTGACGTTCTGGAAGGTAACCGTGCCGCTGTCGAAAGAAGGCATCGTGGCGGGTTCGCTGCTGGTGTTCATCCCCTGTATCGGCGAGTTCGTGATCCCTGAACTGCTGGGCGGGCCACAGACCCTGATGATCGGCCGCGTGCTGTGGGACGAGTTCTTCAGCAACAACGACTGGCCCATGGCCTCCACCGTCGCCGTGGCCCTCATCCTGATCATCATCGTGCCCCTGGCGCTGTTCAATAAGTACCAGGCGCAATCGCAGGAGAAGCGCGCATGAAAAGCAATCAAACCTTCAGCCGCGCATGGCTCGCCAGCGGCTACCTGTTCTTGTACCTGCCCATCGTTGCGCTGGTCATCTTCTCTTTCAACGACTCGCCGATTCCGAGCATTCTGCGCGGCTTCACCTTCAAGTGGTACGCGGCACTGGCGAACGATGGCGAGATGCTCAGCGGCTTCGGCCTTTCCTTGAAGATCGCCCTGGCCACGGCCTTTGGTTCGGTCATTCTGGGTACGTTGGCCGCCTTTGCCTTGACCAAGTACAAGCGCTTTGCCGGGCGCACGCTGTTCGCCGGCATGGTCAGCGCGCCGCTGGTGATGCCCGAGGTGATTCTCGGCCTCTCACTGCTGCTGATGCTGGTCTCCCTGCAACGCCTGCTGGGCTGGCCCGAGCGCGGCATGATGACCATCTGGCTGGGCCACCTGCTGCTGGGCATGGCCTACGCCACCGTGGTGGTGCAGGCACGCCTGCAAGGCCTGCCCCCGCAACTGGAAGAAGCCGCCATGGACCTGGGCGCCAAGCCCGCGCAGCTGTTCCGCCTGGTGACACTGCCCATGATTGCGCAGAGCCTGCTGTCGGCTTGGTTGCTGACCTTCACCATCTCGCTGGACGACGTCGTGATTTCCGCCTTCCTCTCGGGGCCGGGCGCCACCACCATGCCGCTGGTGATCTTCTCCCGTGCACGCCTGGGCCTCAACCCCAGCGTCAATGCCATGGCCACCATGATCATCGCGGTCGTGAGCCTGGGCGTCATCGCCGCCAGCACCTGGACCGTGCGCACCGAACGACGACGGCAGCGGGAAATGAGCGCCGCGCAGCGCGCGAACTGACGAACTGAAGAAACACCGTCCACCCCCTCCTCTCTTCTTTCATTCATCGCAACTCCCGGGCCCGCCCCGGACAGAATTCCATGAACCAATTCAAATTGAGCGCGCTCGCCCTGGGCGTCGCGATGGGCCTGCCTTTGCCTTCTTTCGCCCAGACGGCCCCGACCGACAACCCACTGCGCAAGGAATTGCTGGACCTGCAAGCCCGCATGGCCGAGTTGGAAAAGCGCCTGCAAAGCGCCGAGAGCAACAAGGGCATGACGCCGGAGCAGCAACAAGACTTCAACCGCATTGCCGTCAAGGCCGAAGCGCTGGAAGACAGCCGTGACTTCATGGGCATGAAGAACCTCAAGATCAGCGGCTACTTCGACCTTGCCTACGTCTACAACCAGGCCCAGGACCGCGCTGGCTTCCAGTTCATCAACCCCGTGCAAAGCGGCGGCTATGGCTACGACAACTCCTACTTCGGCATGGCCATGCTCGACTTCCTGAAGGAGACCGACAGCGGCACCCGCTGGCACCTGACACTGGCCCCCAACCGGGGCGCCGGCGCCATCATCGATGGCAGCTCCATCGTGCATGAAGCCAGCGTCTCGGTGCCGCTGACTGACCTGCAAACCCGCCTGATCGCGGGCCAGATTCCTGACTGGAGCGGCTACGAGTTCGTGCCCGCGCCGCAGACAAAACTGGTCTCCCACAACCTGCTGTTCGACTTCACACTGCCCGTGTCCTACACCGGCATCGGCGTGGACATCGTGCGTGGCAAATGGGAAACCAAGGCCCTGCTGGCCAATATGAACGCCAGCCTGCGCACACCGCATCAAAAGGCACCTGTGTTGGCCTACCGCGTGGACTACTCCAAGGGCGAGTTCGACGGCTTCGGCTTTGCCGGCGTGCATGGCAACGTGGCCAACTACGCTGATGGCGGCGGTAGCCAACTGCCGGACTCACGCCTTGACACCTTCGAGTTCGACGCCTACTTCATCCGCGGGGACCTGACCTTGCAAGGGCAGATGAGCATCGGTCGCCAAAAGAACGCGGCCATCACGCTCGACCCCGTCACCGGTGAACACCGTGATGCGCAGTGGTGGGGTGCTTCGACCCTGATGGCCTACAAGTTCCAACCGACGCTTGAAGGCATCGTGCGGCTTGACTACCTGAACAACGAGAAGAACGGCGGCGGCCTGCTCGGTTACGCCAGCAGCGATGGCCGCAACGGCATCGGCCCGGGCTGGTCTTATGACAGCGCCGCCAGCGCCTGGACCCAGACCAACCCCGAGCGCGGCGCCAACCGGACGGCCCTCACCGTCGGCGCGAACTTCAACTTCAACGCCAACACCACGTTCAAGCTGGAGTACCGCAGCGACTTCGCCAGCGAGGCCGTGTTCTTCGACGCACGCAGCAATGGCTACCGCAAGACCAACCACCTGCTGGGTGGCGCCATGGTCGTGAGCTTCTGAGCCCGAGCGACCCTAAAAGCCGTCGCCTGAGAACGCTTGGCCCCCGCCTGCTTTGCCAGGCGGCGGGCAACGTTCGCCCCTAACGAAAGTCTCCCGCGCACGCCGCGAGAACCTCATGCATAACGAAGTAACCCCCCTCCTGTCCAGGGCCTTGAAAGACCTGCTCGGCGCACCCCGTACTGGCGTCGATGCAGAGGCCGAATCCGCCGCACTGGCCAGCCTCGCCGGCGTCTGCGTGGACGGCCAGTGGTCTGACGGCACAGGACGCGCGCTCACGGTGATCAACCCCGCCATCGGCATGCCCCTGGCCACCGTGCTGGGCGGCGAAAGCGGCGCCGTCGACGCCGCTGCACGAGCCGCCGCCCAAGCCAGCGAGACTTGGCGACGTACCCCGCTGGCCGAGCGCGCCGACTGCCTGGAAAAAATTGCCCGCACCGTCGACGCTCATCGCAGCGCGCTGGCCGAGCTGCAGATGCTCAACAACGGCAAGCCCATGGCTGAAGCGGAGATCGACGTGGGCGACGTCGTCGCCACCTTTAACTACTATGCCTCGCTGTGCCGCAGCGGCGCGGGCCTGGGCACGGCGCCGGTGGCGCTGCCGGACCCGGCCTTCCAGGCGGACGTGAGCTTCGAGCCCTGCGGTGTGGTCGGCCTGATCGTGCCCTGGAACTTTCCCATGGTGACCACCGCCTGGAAGCTCGCGCCCGCCCTGGCCGCCGGCTGCACCGTGGTGCTCAAGCCCTCGGACATGACCCCGCTGGCCGAGATCGCCCTGCTGCGCCTGATCCAGCAATGCGGCCTGCCAACGGGCACCGTCAACATGGTTTGCGGCGGCGCCGATGTGGGCGTGGCGCTGACCCAGCATGCGGGTATCGCCAAGATTTCCTTCACCGGCAGCACCGCTGCTGGCGCTTCGATCATGCGTGCCGCGGCGAACCGCATCCAGCGCGTGAGCCTGGAGCTGGGCGGCAAGTCAGCCTTCATCGTCCTGGCCGACGCCGACTTGGACGAAGCGGTCTCGCTGGCCATCAGCGGCGCCTTCTTCAATGCGGGACAAATGTGTTCCGCCACCTCCCGCATCCTGATCGAGGAAAGCGTCTACGCAGAATTCACCCGGCGCTTTGTGGAACGCGCCGCCCAACTGCAAACCGGCGACGCACGCGACCCGGCCACCACGCTGGGCCCGCTCATCAGCCAGGCGCATTGGGAGCGGGTGCGCGGATTTGTGGACCTCGGCAAGCAAGCCGCCGAGTTGCTGCTGGGCGGTGACGACACGCCGCGTGAGGGCTTTTTCATGAACCCCGTGGTGTTTGGCGACGTGCCGGTCAGCGCCACCATCTGGCGTGAAGAAATCTTCGGCCCGGTGGCCTGCCTGCGCAGCTTCTCCAGCGATGAAGAGGCGGCACGCATCGCCAACGACTCCGACTACGGCCTGGTGGCTACCATCGCCACGCGGGACACGGCGCGCGCTAACGTTTTGTCTGAGCGGCTGCAGGTCGGCACCGTCTGGATCAACACCCCGCAGCTGATTTTTCCGCAAACCGGCTGGGGCGGCTTCAAGAAAAGCGGCATCGGCCGCGAACTGGGCCCCTGGGGCCTCAAGGCCTTCCAGGAAATTCGCCACGTGGTGCGTAGTGCTGCCTGAAAGCGGCCTGATGGCCGCCTGATAGCCGCCTGAACGGCACCGCAAGTATTTTCTTTCCCCGACTTTTCTGCACTTCCTCCATCATTTCAATCTCTGAAAGCACACCATGAGCAAAACCGTCAACGACATCCAAGCCATCTCCTTCGCCAACGGCGTCTTCACCGCCCTGGACTACGGCATGGATGAGAGCGAACTGCGCGTCACCAGCGCCGACTGCAAGCGCTTCAACGTCGCGCTGTGGCAAGGCAAGGTCGGCGCCGTCGACTTCCCCGCCACCGAAACCACTGAAGTCTGCTGGCTGACCGAAGGCAAGATCGCGCTGATCGACGAAGCCGGTGGCCGCCGCGAATTCTCGGCCGGTGAAGGCTATCTGCTGCCCAAGGGCTTTGCCGGCCGCTGGGAAACGCTGATCGACGCGAAGAAGATCGCCGTCATCCTCGAAGACTGAAAAGCTCTTATCCGCCGACCGCAGTAAAAACAAGACCCGCGCCATGATCGACCCGACCGTCCACCCCGCCTTCCAAGGCACGAAGTTTTTCCCCTACTGGCTCGACAACCCGGCTGCCCCCAGCCCGGAGCGTGAGTTGACGGGCGAGGTGCGCGCCGGGTTGGCGGTGGTCGGCGGTGGTTTCACCGGCCTGTGGGCCGCCATCCAGGCTAAAGAGACCAACCCCACGATGGAAGTGGTGCTGATCGAAGCCGGCCTGGTGGCGCACGGCGCCTCGGGCCGACCCTGCGGCATCATCTCCACCTCCATCATGCATGGCCTGGCCAACGCGGCGCGCGTGTTTCCCAAAGACATCGATCAGCTGGAAGAACTGGGGCGCATCAACCTCGACGGCTTCAAGCGCGACCTCGACCGCTACGGCATCGATTGCGACATCGAATGGAATGGCGAGATCACCGCCGCCATCAGCCACGAGCACATCGAGGTGCTGCGTGAAGACTACGAACTGCACCGCGCACACGGCCACGACGTCACCCTGCTGAACAAGGCGCAAGCCCAGGCCGAAATCAACTCCCCGCTGTTCGAGGGCGCACTGTGGGGCAAGCACCGCAGCGGCACCGTGCATCCGGCCAAGCTGGCCTGGGGGCTGAAAGCGGCTGCGCTGAGACTTGGCGTCACGATCTATGAACGCTCGCCGCTGGAGCGCATTGAAAACCAGCCGCACGGCCTGGCGCTGTACACGCCGGCAGGCGTGCTATTGACCGAGCGCGTGTTCTTCGCCACTGGCGTGGCCAAGATCGGTGTCGGCGACATCAACCGCCGCGTCATGAATGTACAAGACCACATCATGGCCACCGAGCCCTTGACGCCCGAGCAGATGGCGCGCGTAGGTTGGCAAAACCGCCAGGGCTTCTACGACACCCGCACCCAGCTCAACTACGGCCGGCTCACCAAAGACAACCGCATCATCTTCGGCGGCTCGGTCACCTACCACTACGGCGAGCACACCGACCCGGACGAAAACCGCGCGGCCACGACCTACGCGGGCCTGATCGAGGCCTTCTTCAAGACCTTCCCGCAGCTGCACGATGTGCGCTTCTCGCATGCCTGGGGCGGCCCGATCGACTATTGCTCGCGCGGCTCCGTTTTCGTCAAACCCTACTTCAAGGGCAAGGCCGTGTTCGTGGCCGGCTACACCGGCTTTGGGGTGGCGGCCAGCCGCTTCGGCGCCACCATGGGCTTGAACACCTTGTTCGGGCGCGACGCGCCGGAGCAGCGGCTGGACATCGTCCAAAAGGGCAGCAGCTACATCCCGCCCGGCATCCTGCGCTGGATCGGCGCCAAGATCACCTTCGCCGCGCTGGACGGCGCCGACGCGCAAGGCGGCTGGAAGCGGGCTTGGATCCGCTTCGTCAAAGCCCTTGGCTTTCCCATGTAAGAACATCCCCAGAATCTGAGACCCTCATGAAAAACCAACCCCTCAGTGGCAACGCCATGCCGCGCTTCGGCGGCATCGCCACCATGATGCGCCTGCCGCACGTCGCTTCAGCGGCAGGGCTGGACGTCGGCTTCATCGGCGTGCCCTTCGACATCGGCACCTCCAACCGCTCGGGCGCACGCTTCGGGCCGCGTCAGATCCGCGCCGAATCCTCGCTGATCCGCCCCTACAACATGGCCACCGGCGCCGCACCCTTCGACGCGCTGCAAGTGGCCGACCTGGGCGATGTGCCGATCAACACCTACTCACTGCCGAAATCGGTGGACATCATCACAGCCTTCTACCAAGACGTGCTGGCGGCAAACTGCAAGCCCCTGACGATGGGCGGCGACCACACGATCGCGCTACCCATCCTGCGTGCACTCGCAGCCAAGCACGGCCCGGTGGCCCTGGTGCACGTGGATGCCCACGCCGACATCAACGAAGACATGTTCGGCGAAAAGATTGCCCACGGCACGCCCTTCCGCCGCGCTGTTGAAGAGAACTTGCTGGCCTGCAACAAGGTCTTCCAGATCGGTCTGCGCGGCACCGGCTACGCGTCGGACGATTTCGACTGGCCTCGCGAACAAGGCTTCACCATCGTGCAAGCCCATGAAGTCTGGCACCAGTCCATGGCCCCCATCATGGCCCGGGTGCGCGAGACCATCGGCGACACGCCCTGCTACATCAGCTTTGACATTGACGGCATTGACCCCGCCTACGCGGGTGGCACCGGCACGCCCGAAATCGGCGGCTTGACCGTCCCCCAAGCCCTTGAAATCATCCGCGGCTGCTGGGGGCTGAACATTGTCGGCGGCGACCTGGTGGAAGTGGCGCCACCCTACGACCTCTCCGGCAACACCTCGCTGCTGGCCGCCAATCTGCTGTACGAAATGCTCTGCGTCATGCCCGGCGTGCCACGCCGCTGATGGCAACAGTTAGGGGCCACGAAGCCGACGCGGCCCAAGAACGCGGACGTACCTTTACGGGAACATCCGCGGATCGAACACAAAGGGGTTTCGTTCGATCTCTAGCTTGATGGACCTGTACTCAGGGTGCGCGGGATTGATCAGCAAATTCATGTCGCCAGGTTCTACATAGGACGGCACCCAGAGGCCCAGGCTGGACAGCGAGCCCAGCCACGCCATGCCAAGCGCCTGGGTTGCCGCTTCATTGCTGCGCCAGTCGGCCGGCAAGCGCATCGAGCCCACATCGGCGAGCGCTGCCCCCGCCGGCAGTTCCAGCCGCATCAGCGCTTGATTTTTGGGGTGGGCACCATTGGCGTGGACTCGCTTTTCTAACTGGCACAGCGCACGACTAGCCCCCGCGTAAACAATCGGGTGGGGACCCTTGAGGTGCCAGCGCCCATTGCCAAGCGTGGAGCCATAGCCTAGCGAGGCGAGCAGGGCCGCCTTTGCAGGGACGGGTTTGTCGACATAGCCAATGCGCCAAACCGAAGTCAAACAACACCGCCGTACTTGAGGGCCAGCAAGATGTCTTTCACCCGCTCGCCGCCATAGGAGGTTTTGGCCGTCTCGAGAGGTGTCTCGCCATCGAGCATGGGATGCGGCTTGCGCAGCCAGGCCGATGCTTCATCTTCGGACTCAAAGGTATCGCTGGCCAATTCAAACAACTCCATCAGCCTCAACACACCTTCTGCCGCATGAAGCGGCAGGAGCTGGTCCTTGGCGGCCCGCCGATTGGCGGTGCCCCTGTCGAGATCAAGATAATCTGCAACAAGGCCCTTGCCCAGGCCAAGCGCGTCACCCAGCGGCGCAATCGCCCGACTGGTGATGCCGCGTTTGATGATGTGGTGGGCCGCTGTTGCGTTGAAAGCAATGGGGGTGGACTGCACAGGCCTCGGTGGCGGACCGCCTTCGCGAACCTCCAGCAAATCCCAAATGCCGGCAAGCGCGACGCTGCCGCCATAGGAACGCAATGAGCTTGATGGCTTTAACATGATGCAATTACATCACAGCGTTGATTCATTTACAACGCAACGAGAATTCGCTTCAAGCCCCCCATGCCGAGGCAGCAAATCGACGCAGGCACCAGCGCTAACCTCACAGGCGCACGCCACGCAGCCTGCCCCTACAATCCGCGCCACACTGAGGGAGCATCCACGCATGTCCGCGCCGATTGATTTCTATTTCGACTTTGCCTCGCCCTACGGCTACATTGCCTCCGCACTGATCGATCAGTTGGCGGAACGCCAAGGTCGCGCCGTGAACTGGCATGCCATCGTGCTGGACGCCAACTTCAATTCATTGGAGCGGATCCGCATCCCCAACAACGTCATGCGCAGCGACTACGTGCGCCGTGACGCCGAGCGCCTGGCCGCCTATGAGGGCGTGAAGTACCAAACCCCCTCCACCCTGGGCCTGCACACCGAGCAAGCCGCCCGCCTGTTCCACTGGATTAACGATCGCAGCCCGGAGCAAGGCCGCACCTTCGCCAAGCAGGTGCTGGAGGCTTACTTTGTGCAAGACCTCAACATCGCCTCCTCCGAGGTGCTGCTGGCGATTGCCGAAAGCATGGGCATCACGCCCGAAGATTTTCACGAGGCCAGCAGTTCATCATCGAGCCGCCAGCGCCTGAAGGCCGAAGTGGACATGGCCGAAGCGCGCGGCGTGTTCGGCTCGCCCTTCTTCATCGTTGAAGGCGAACGCTTCTGGGGCAACGACCGCCTGCCCCAACTTGAGCGTTGGTTGAGCGCCGGCCCTTACTGAACAAGGCCTGAGGGCTGATTGCAAAAGGCGGCCAGGAATGGCCGCCCGCTCAGCCCGTGTCAGCGCAAGTAGTTTCTTACTTCGGCAGCAAGCCCGCAGCCAGTGCGCGCAGGGCTGCGGCGTCCAGAGTCTTGCCCGGCTGGGCCTCACAGATTTGCGCCACGCGGTTCAGCAGGCCGGCGGCAAAGCGGTGCGCCGCAGCCAGCGTTTCTTCGTCGGTGTCATAGGTGTCATAGGCTTCTACAGCCACGCCGCTGTCTGAAGCCAGGTGTTTGACATCAATTTTTGGGCTGCCTGAATTTGTGCCGCCCGAGGGTTTAAGGTTCGTCGCCATGCCATGCTCCATTCAATAACAATGATGGCCAATGGTAATAGTGCCGCGGGTCTCTCCGGGGATCTTGTTGTGCTGTAGGTCGTCGTCAAAACTTGCGCTCAGGAATGCCCAGGCACCGATGTGAAAGAAAGCAAAGGCAAAAACCGCCCCACATAACTGTTTTTGATCGACCCCCGAAAGACCAACATCTGCTCCTGGGTCAACTCCGTCGCGGACGAAAACATATGCCCATCCGCATAAGCCACGCCCGTCTCGTGCTTGTAGAACTTCTTGCCTAAATCATCGGACGAACCAAAGCGCGCCTCGGTGAGATAGAACTCATTCAGCAGGCCCAGCAGATGGCCCACCTTGACCACCTCACCCTTGACCTCTTTGAACTCCGGGTCGGTGGCCATTTTGAAGTGCTGCCTCTGCGCAAACAGCTTGTCGATATTGCGTTGCACCCCTTCGTCCAAGGCCTGCTTGCCCACAAACCGGCCCTCATGCTCAATGCGCTTGTCTTCAAACACCCAAAGCGCTTTGCCCGCCGCATGAAAGTTAACCATGACCCCCGTGCTGCAGCCATTGGCGATCAGCTTGTCCGTTGGGAAATCAATGGCGCAGTTCCAGAGGTAGTGGCGCTCCAAGCCCGGCTTGGGCGCGGGTAAATGAAAAGGGTCGTGCTGGAAGACCTGCACATTGCTCAGCACAACAGGCAGTGCGGCGTCGAGGTGGGGCAGAGTTTGGTCGCGCCAGGTTTGGTAACGGGCTTCGGATTCAAGCAAATCCTTCGGGATATTCATCGAGTCTGGTAAATAGAGCCCTGGTGTGTTGGCCTTGCGCTCAAACCTGGCACGCACAGCCGCATTCATCGCAATTTGTCGCGAAGCCTGGATGACTAGGCTCAGCTGGTCAGAGATCGTCAACACAAAGGTGTCCAGGCGATGGTCAGTGTCCGCCACGGTCAAACTGATGGTGCCATCATCCGCACCCTTTTGTGTCGTCTGCCCATGCAGATAGCGGTTGTTGCCAAAACTCACTTCTTTGACAAATACCACCTTGCGCTCCTCATTCCACTCACTGGCACGCTCAAAAATCTCCATGGCAGTACCCCCGCCGTTGTCCAGCCAGAAGTCAATACCTGCGGCAGCAGGCCTTTCTCGATTGGTCATGGGCGGTTGAGGCTGGCCCTTGGCCGGCACATTGACCCGCATATTGAAGTAAATCGGTTTGACCGGGCTGGCCTTGGGCCCTGTCTCAATGGACATGAGTTCAAACTCAAAGGGGGCGACGGGCATCAAGACCTTGCCCATGCCTATCCAGGCGCCGGTGTATTCCATCAGAAGAGTCTCTCTGCTAGGGGGTGGGTTGCAACCGGCCAGGGGCCAGACCAGCAAGGCGGGTATGGTTTGTAAAAAATGGCGGCGCTGCGTAGGCTTGTTCATATGAATTTCTTCGAAATCGCCCGCAGCGCCGTGAAGAGCTGCGATTGCGCCTGGGGGTTGTGGCCGATGTTTTGGTGCTCGCTGTGAGGCCCGGCAATGGCTTTTTGCAGCTTCACGCCCGCCGCGCTCAGCGCCTTGCCCGAGGACTCGGGCACCGTGCCATCGCCCGCGCTGCGCTCAAACCCCCAGTGGACTTGAAACGCATCGATCAAGGTGGGTTTCATCTGCAAGGTGTTGGGGTCCATGGACTGGCTGACCGGGAACTTCACAGGTATCAGTTGGACGGTCAGGCGGGTGATGCTTTGGCCGCCGTTGCTGTAGATGGCGGTTGTCTCGGGGTGATATTTGAGGCGTAGGCTGGTGATGATGGTGTCGGCCTGCTCATAGGCTCTTTTTACATCTTCAAACTTCGAATCCAAACCTTGGCTTGACGGCTCGCTGTGATCCTTAACCCCCGCCGCATCTGCCCGCCATTGCGTTTTGAAGTCATGCAAGGGCTTCAAGGCCGTGTAACCGTAGGCACCCGGTGATCCCCAACGCGACCAGAAGCGCGGAGCAGACCAACCAATTCGGCCATTGACATGAAGTTCAGGTAACCCGCTAGTGCCTCGCATCGCTCCGATCTTTTGCTGATTGATGAAGGCCTTGTGCTCCCCCTGCGGGTCCACCCATTTGATCCAATCGACGGGGTCTTTGGCCGAAGCCACCGCCTTCTCAGCATCGGCGCAATAGTCATTGGAGGCCAGCAGGGTTTGCGGGCCGGTGAGCTGCGCCACAGCCGTCAAATAGCGGTAGGGCGAGATGCCCATGATGTTGCGAATGGCTTGGTCATCACTGCCCCCGAGCTTGGTCATGTCTTCGGTTTGCGTGCCTGCCAGCAGGCGCAGCGAGGCAGCAGGCGCGCCCGTGGTGGGCTGGGCCAGATGGATGATGCCGGCGATCCGATCCCTGAACCCCGCCACCTCGCTGATGTAGCGCGCCACCAGCGAGCCCATGCTGTGCGTGACCACAATCACCTGCTTCTGCTTGGGCCAGTACCAGTCCACGCAATCCGTGTAGCTGTCTGCAAAGACTTTTTCCAGAAAGGTGCTGAAGTCTTCTCCTTTTGCGTAAGGCCGGCCGCCTTGAGCAATCAAATCCGCGCCTTGCCGCCAGTCATAACCAAACGCCCAGACGGGATGGTAGGCCTGCTGGTTGTGCAGGGCCTGCATCTGCCCCGCCTCATCCAATTGCTTCACCGAGTAGCCACGACCCCATTGGTTCAAGGTGTGCAGCAGTGGCACGTAGGAGTCGTAAAACATGCTGTACCAGCCGCGCGCCTGGCGGCGCTGCATCACTTTTTGAATGTGAGGCTTGAGGCCTTTCTTCTCCTCCTCGGAGGAGTTGAAGAACAGCTCGTCTTCGATGCATTTTTCTTCGGCGCTCACATGGCTACTATCCAGATCGGAGAGCAATTGGCCGGGTGAACCCAGACGCGTGCCAACGTTTCGCACATCGGCGTCCGTCCCGTCCCCCCAGCTAAAAA
>NZ_JAQQXS010000002.1:383768-384788 GCF_028595305.1 Roseateles koreensis
TAGTCGCCATGTGTCCGCTCCACGACCGGTGGGTGTGGTGGTTGCTCGTTACCAGTGCATTCTGCCACCAGTGACCACCGTCTTACGTGACCATTGCTCGTTGGTGGTGTGGGTGGCCAGCACCTCGCCTGTGTACCGCTGATCAGCCATGTTGGGCGTCTCCCTTGTTTTGGCTCATGTGGCCCAGGGTGACTTCGAGATCAGTGGCGAGGTCTCCAGCCGGCAGGTCCGTATGCCCGTGCTCATTGGTCATGCCTTCAATGTGGCGTCCGTCTTTGGTCGTCAGGGTATAGGCTTGCCCCGCCAAGATCACACCCTGGTCATTGGTCAGCACAAAGCCAGCCGCCAAGTCCTTGACCTTCATCACCCCAAAATACCCCAAGCCCTCCGCCCCACCCGCCGAGGTGCTGGGCTGGCCTGACCAAGCGCCGCCTGTGTAGTCCACCTTGACGCCTGCCTTGTTGATGACCTGCTGGGCCTTGATGCGCAGGCCCTTGGGGCCGACTTCTACAAAGTACTGGCCGCCCTGGGTTTGTAGTCGGATGACGCCGCTCTTGGATTCGAACTTCACGTCCTGCTTGGCCAGCACTTCCAGATCGCCGTTTTGCACATGGACGGTGTAGTCGCCCTCGGAGACGATTTGCTTCAGGCCCCCGGATTCGGCGTGTATCCGCACCCCCTTCTTGGCGCTGAGGCTCAGGCCTGCGGCGCTGGTGAGGTTGATGGCGGCTTGGGCGTAGATGCCTTGGGTCTGCTCGCTGGCGAGGATGAGGTTTTTACGCGCACTCAGGGCGATGCCGACGGGGCTGCTCCAGGCTTGCAGCGGGGCTTTGTGGCCGACGAGGCTCTTTTGCAATTGATCGCTGCCTTGGAGGCTGCTGGCGGCTTCCAGCCCGACTTGGCTTGCGGCTTTGGCGCGGTTGTCGGCCCAGGGGCGGATGGCTTTGAGGTGGTCTTGAAGCGGCGCGTTATGGGTTTGCGCGCCGGGGCCGGTTGGGTCGTGGTGGGGGGCGCTGCGCA
>NZ_JAQQXS010000020.1 GCF_028595305.1 Roseateles koreensis
GACAGTGAAATGCCTCAGCGCCGATGATAGTGCGGATTCCCGTGTGAAAGTAGGTCATCGTCAGGCTAATATCCAGCAAAACCCCCTTCTCGTCAGAGTTGGGGGTTTTTTGCTTTTGTGGACTATTTTTTGTTTTGAACGGCTGGGGGCGCTCACGTTTTGAGGAATTGTCTGACCTGCCCCCGAGTTCGACATCAAATCCCATTTTTCTGCGATTTGCTATGCCCCCCCTATTTGAATCAAGTACGTAGTCGGACCTGCAAAACCCCGCCAGCCCACATGAACACTGGTGCTTCGGGGTGAATGCCGATAGCCGGAACTCCTAGGACGGTTGCCTGGGGCCGCTCATGGCCCGCTGGGCTTCACTCGCCATACCCGCAATACCGCAGGAGAACGCTTTAGGGTGCGCAATACGTCGGCCAGATGCAGTCGATCGCGCACTGACAAAAGCAGGTTCATTTCGGCAGTTTCCCGGTGCTGTGATTCATCGCTCATTTGAATATGGGTGATGTCAGCTTCGGCACTGCTGACGGCTTGGGCCACTTGAGCCAGCACGCCTTTGCCATTGTTAAGTAGCAGTGATACCGCAGCTTCAAAGGGGCGGGTCAGTTCGTCCGCCCAACTTACGGCGATCCAGTGTTCGCTGTCGCGTTGGAAGAGTTTCCGGCCCACCGCGCATTCGGCGGTATGGACCAGAAGTCCTTCGCCACGTCCTAGGTAGCCTTTGATTTCATCCCCAGGGATGGGTCGGCAGCAGGCCGCTAGGCGGACCGATGCGCCTTCGCTGCCGTCGAGCAAGACCTGTCCCTGAGAGGGCGCATCGTCGTTTACGTAGCGGCCCATCGTCAGCATGACGGCGTCGGGCTTTTGACCTTGATCGGCCAACAGGCGGGCCATTTTTTTGGCGACGATAGTGGCAATTTTCCGGCCAAGACCGATTTCAACCAACAAGTCATCAATGTTGCGGTTGCCCGCCCACCGGGCCAGTTGCTGCCACAGCAGGGCGTCGGCATCGACATCATCGTCCAGGCTCGGCAACGCCAAACCTTCGGCGCGCAAGGCCTGGGAGAGCATTTTTTCGCCCAGATCGCGTGACTCGTCTTGCTCCAGGTTTTTGAGGAAATGGCGAATCTTGGAGCGCGCTCGGCCGGTTCGCACGAAGCTCAGCCACGCAGGATTCGGGCGCGCGCCCGTGGCCGTCACGATTTCGATGACATCGCCGCTGCGAAGCTCTGTTCTGAGCGGGACCGGCTCTCCGTTGATCTGCGCAGCCACACAGTGGTCACCAACATCAGAGTGGATGGCATAGGCGAAGTCCACCGGCGTGGCGCCCCTTGGCAGGGCCATGATCTTGGATTTTGGGGTGAAGACGTAAACAGCGTCCGGAAACAAGTCGATCTTGACGTGCTCCAGAAACTCGTTGGCATCGCGGGTTTCGTCCTGAATGTCGATCAGGGATTGCAGCCATCGTGACCCGAGTTGTTGCGCACTTTGTGGGCCTAGCTTTTCCCCGGTGTTCTTGTAGAGCCAATGGGCGGCAACGCCGGTCTCTGCGACGAGGTGCATGGCTTCGGTGCGGATTTGAAACTCTACCGGTGTCCCCAGGGGGCTTACCAAGGTGGTATGAAGGGACTGATAGCCATTGGGCTTAGGAATGGCGATGTAGTCTTTGAATCGACCGGGCTGTGGCTTGTAGAGTTGGTGCAGCACGCCCAGCGACAAATAGCACTGGGGCAAATCGTGCACCACGATTCGAAACCCGAAGATATCGCTGACCTGGGCAAAGCTCAGGTGTTTGTCGCGCATTTTTTGGTAAATCGAATACACGGTCTTTTCTCGACCCTGCACTTCGACTTTCACCTCGGACTCACTGAAGGCTTTCAGGACATCGCTCTCGATGCGTGAAACTAGGTCGCGTCGGTTGCCTCTGGCTTTAGCAATGGCTTTGGTCAAGGCGCTGTGACGCCAAGGGTGGATGTGGGAGAAGCTGCGCTCTTGTAGTTCGCGGTAGATTTGATTCAAGCCCAGGCGGTGGGCGATCGGGGCGTAGATGTCCAGGGTCTCGCGGGCGATGCGGCGGCGCTTGATGGGGGCCATGGCGTCCATCGTGCGCATATTGTGCAAACGGTCGGCCAGTTTGATGAGGATGACGCGCACGTCGCGCGCCATCGCCAGCAACATCTTGCGGAAGCTCTCTGCCTGCGATTCTTCTTTCGTGGAAAACTGGAGCTTGTCCAGCTTGGTGAGACCATCGACCAGTTCCGCCGTAGGGGCTTCAAAGCGCTCGATCAGCTCGGTTTTGGTGATGCCGCAATCCTCCATGGCATCGTGCATCAGCGCGGCCATGATGGCTTGGGCGTCAAGCCGCCATCCCGCGCAGATGCCTGCCACCGCAATGGGGTGCGTGATGTAGGGTTCGCCGCTGGCTCGGAATTGCCCTAAATGAGCTTCGTCCGCAAATTTGTAGGCATCCCGGACGCGCTTGATGTCCGCCTTGGGCAAGTAGTGCAGGAGATGCAACAGCGCGTCAAATGACGCAGCCTCTGCCGCGGTCGGCTCGGCAGGGGGAGTGACAACGCGCAAGCCTGACAAACCGGAGAGGGCTGCAGGGAAGCGGGAGACAGCAAATGATCGGAAGCCCATGTGTCGAATTTACAGCATCAACGCCGCCAACTTGCACGCTAGGGCTGTTGCACCCATAAAAATGGGCACCCGGAGGTGCCCATTTTGCAATTTGTTCAATTTGCGCTCAGGGCGCGGCAAGCAATGCTCAGACCGGGACCTTGCGCAGCATTTCGATACCGACTTCACCGGCGGCAATTTCACGCAGGGCGGTGACGCCGGGCTTGTTCTTGCTTTCGATCTTGGGCGTGTGGCCTTGGCTCAGCATGCGAGCACGGTATGTGGCGGCCAGAACCAGCTGGAAGCGGTTGGGGATCTTTGTCAGGCAGTCTTCGACAGTGATGCGGGCCATATGTTTTTCCAGTCCAGGTTTCAATCAGGGAAGTTCGAGGGCGCGGAATACCGCAGAGCGGTTTCGTCGCTGAGCCGCGTATTTTAACCGCTGCGCGTGAACAATGGACTTCAAATCGAACACGGCGGTGTCAAACACCGCATTGACCACCACAAAATCGAAGTTTTGGGCTTGTGCCACCTCCAAGCGTGCGTTGCTCATGCGCTGTGCGATCACTGCGGGGTCGGTGTCGCCGCGGCGAGTCAGCCGCTGCTCCAATTCTTCCCAACTGGGGGGCAGGATGAAGATCAGCACTGCATAAGGAAACAATTGCTTGATCTGAAGTGCGCCCTGGAAGTCGATCTCCAGCACGACATCTTCGCCGTGGGCCATGCGTGCTTCAATGGCCGCCCGGGAGGTGCCATACAAGTTGCCATGCACTTCGGCCCATTCGAAAAATTCGTCCCTTGCCGCCATGGTGCGAAATTCGTCCACGGTCGTGAACCAATATTCGCGACCATGTTGTTCTTGGCCCCGTGGTGCACGCGAGGTGTGAGAAATGGACACATTCAGCTTGGAGTCCAATTCCAGCAAGGCCTTGACCAAGCTGGATTTGCCTGCACCACTGGGGGCTGCGACGACGAAGAGATTGCCTGGGTATTCCATCTAAAAATGCGTGTGAGTTCGGGACCGTTGCCGTTGCCGCTGCAGTCCCGCTAACTTTGATGTTTGGGGCCGAGGGCGCAGGATGTTCGTGCATTTTAGGTCTTGACCATATGATCTGTTCCGGTTGGCGGCTACAGGAGGGTGTTTAGCAGCGTTGTCCAGTCGTCTTCCTGGTCGTTGAAGCGTTCTCGGATGACAAGCACCTCGTCCCAAAGCTCCAAAAATACGGCGACACAGGCGGGATCGAAATGCTCGCCTGCGTTGGATTGAATGTGCGCACGGGCAGCCTCCAGCGACCACGCGGGCTTGTAGGGGCGCGCGGAGGTCAGCGCATCGAACACATCAGCCACAGCCACAATGCGGCTGAACAACGGGATGGCCTCACCGCGCAATTGCTGCGGATAGCCGCTGCCATTGAACTTTTCGTGATGACCTAGAGCAATTTCAGCACCCGCTTGCAGGATGGAAGATTTGCTGTCTTTCAGGATTTCGTAGCCGAAGCTGGCGTGCTTCTTCATCAGCTCGAATTCTTCAGGCAGCAGCCGCCCTGGCTTGAGCAGGATGTTGTCGGTGATGCCCACTTTGCCAATGTCATGCAGCGGGGCGGCGTGCAACAACAGATCCTGATCTGCTGCGGAAACGCCCAGTCCCCGTGCGATCAGCTGCGAGTAATGGGCCATTCGCAGAATGTGTGCACCCGTTTCGGGATCGCGATATTCGGCAGCTTTGGACAAACGGATCACCGTTTCTTGTTCACGCTGAAGAATGTCGGCGGTTGCCACACGCACTTCGGCCGCCAACGTCAACGCGTGGTCGCTGAGCTTGCGTTGTGCCGCGCTGAGGGCCAGCAGATTGCGCGTCCGTGCCAGAAACTCTAGGCGGTCGATGGGCTTGGTCAAGAAGTCGCTAGCGCCTGCATCAAGCGCTTGATAGCGCACATCTTTTTGATCATTTGCGGTCACCATCAAAATGAGTTGGTTCTCTTTGCCCGGGATGCTGCGCAGGCGCTGAATGAACTCAATTCCGTTCAGATTGGGCATCATGTAGTCCAGCACGATCAGGTCAGGTGTATGGGCTTGCGCCCACAGCAGCCCTTGAACCGGGTCGGCAAACGTGGTGGAACTGCAATTCGCCAGTTTTTTGACTAAGCCCTCAAACAACACGAGATTGATGGGTGTGTCGTCAACGATGAGAATTTCTTGTTTCATGTTGATGCGGGCCTATGTAGTGTGAGGTGTCAGCTGTGCTTGAAGGGCGACTACCAAGTGATCCACTTGCTCTGCAAGAGCCAAGATCAGGGGCTGTAGGTCAGAGGACGGGGGCGTGGCTCCGGGTGCGGACGTCAACTCATGCACGCTGTCGGGCGCTGGTGCAAAGGGCGTGGCCAGGGTTTCGATCTGCTCCATCAACTCCACGGCCGGCCTGGCGCCAAACATTTTCAAAGTTGACTTGGCAGAATGGCTGACATGGCGGATCGACGCCAGATTGCCGGTTAGAACGCCCTGATTCAAGGCTTGCAACTCACTGGGCCAATGGGTGATGAAGGTCTCACGAATGATGGCCACCATTTCTTGATCGGCCTCGCGCAGCGCTTTTGCGTAGTCAAACTGGCCCCGGCCGATGTGGGGGGCGTTGAGGCCAATCGCAGCAACATCCGCCGTCGATGGCGGTGCCGATGTCGACAGCGGTGTGCGCATTGTTGTTGACAGCAAAACTGTGGCTGCAGGCATGCCCACTGGCGTTGCGGGTGGCGTCCTCGGGTGGTAGCGGGCGAGCATGCGGTGGAACTCAGCGACATTGATCGGCTTGGCGATGAAGTCGTCCATGCCTGCTGCCGCACAGCGATCCCGGTCGGTTTGCATTGCGTTGGCGGTCATCGCCACAATCGGTGTGTGCCTGCCCGTGCCGATTTCCTGGGCACGAAAGCGCCGTGTGGCCTCCAGCCCGTCCATTTCGGGCATCATCATGTCCATTAGCACCAAGTCGAACGCTTGTGCGGTCAAGGCCTCGAGCGCCAAGCGGCCGTTGTCGGCCACACGGACTTGGTGGCCCCATCGCTGCAGAATTTCCGTAGCGAACTTTTGATTGATGGGGTGATCCTCCACCAACAGAATATGCAGCTTGTTGGCCGGCTGACCACTGGAATCGGCGCGAGGTTGGGGCAAGGCTGGCTTGATGGAGTCCTGGCGCGACACACGAGTGCATGCCTGCAAGAGTTCCGCACGCATCACCGGCTTTGACACGGTGGAGACGTTCAGCACAGCTGCATCCCAGCGGGCAATGGGTTTGATGCCCGCGACCGATAGCAGAATCACCTTGGGTGCGGGCTCGCTGCATTTACCGTCACTGCCTTGCCGAGGCGACAAGGCAGTGACGCCGTCTAGCAGATCTTGCACCTCAGGCAGATAGGCGTCCAACAGCACCAGATCGAAAGCTTTTTCTTGCTGGTGCGCCGCTTGCCAGGCGTTTAAGGCTGCTTGCGCACTGGCCTGCTGTGTAACCTGCGCGCCAGCGTCTTGCAGCATGTCCGCCAATATCTGACGGCAGGCGGGGTGATCGTCGACCAAGAGCACCCGCAGGTTGTCCAAGGGCGGCGGGCGTGTGACGGAGCTTTCTGGCGTTGCCGGCGGGCGTTGTTCAATCACAGGTAGCAGGTCGAGTGTGAAGTGGAACTTGCTGCCCTCGCCGAGCCTGCTGTCCACCCAGATCACGCCGCCCATGGCTTCCACCAGGCGGGAGGAGATGGTGAGCCCCAGCCCCGTGCCGCCGTACCGCCGGGTAATGGAGCTGTCCTCCTGCGTGAACGCGTCGAAAATGGTTTGCTGCTTTTCCGGCGGCAGGCCAATGCCGGAATCAAGGATGGTGAAAATCAATTGATGCGGTTGGTTCGGCGCATCGCCTTTACGCAATTTCAATATAACTTCACCGGCTTCGGTGAACTTGATGGCATTGCCGACCAGGTTGAGCAGCACCTGCTTCAATCGACCCGAGTCACCGAAGACGTGACGGGGCACATCAGCGCTTACATCGCAGATCAACTCCAGCGCCTTGTCCTTGGCCTTGGCGGCCAGGCCTTTGAGTGTGTCGGTCAATGTGCGGTCGAGGTCGAATGGAATGTTCTCGATTTCCATGCGGCCGGCCTCGATTTTGGTGAAATCGAGGATGTCGTTGATCACCCGTCGCAACCCTTCAGACGAAGACTTCACGAGCTCCAACTGCTCGCGTTGCTCCGGATTCAGCGTGCTGTCCAAAGCCAACTCCGTCATGCCGATGATGCCGTTGAGCGGCGTGCGGATTTCGTGGCTCATATTGGCGAGAAAATCCGACTTTGCCCGGTTCGCGCTTTCTGCGCCTTCTTTGGCGCGGCGAAGTTCTTCCGACACCTGTTTGGGTTCGGAGATGTCGGCCAAATAGCCGTTCCACAGGATGCCACCGTCATTGGCCTTCTGGGCCTGCCCTTCGCCGTGCACCCAGACCGTTATGCCATTGCGTCGATGCCGCAACCTGAAGTCCAATGACCAAGGTTGCAGCAAAACCGCAGACTGCTGAAATTTCTCCCTGAATTCCGCTGCATCCTCGGGATGCAGCAGCGCCATAAAGGGGGCGGTACTGTCCTTGACCTCGTCTGGGGTAAGGCCGCAGATCCGCTCCAGTGCCCGGCTGCAGAAGGGAATATGGAGTTGACCATGCGTGGTCTGATGGGCCTGAAACACCGCAACAGGGATGCTGGCCGTGATGTCATGCAGCCTGGACGTCGCTTCTTTCACCAAGGTAACGTCTTGCCAGATGCCCGTAAAAACGGTGGCGCCATCTGGGGCGAGTATGGGCTCCGGACGAATCTCTGTGCGGAGCCAGCGTTGACTGCCGTCGGGCATATTAATGCGGTATTCGTCCTGCCAACTGCTGTGCCGTCGCGCCGCAGTTTGTATGGACTGAATGCAGTGGGCGCGGTCCTCGGCACAGATCTGGCGCGTGGCGAGTCTTGCGTCGACCAATAGCTGCGCAGGCTCCAGCGCGCGAACTTCCCGAACGCGATCGCTGACAAAGGTGTACCGCGCACGGCCTGCGGTGGGTTCCACTTCACAGCGGAACACCACACCGGGTACCGCGTTGGTGATGCTCAGCAAGCGTGATTCGGCGGCCTGCACGGCCTCTTCCATGCGCTTGCGCAGCGTGATGTCGGTGCGAATTGCGATGAACTGCTGGGGCTGTCCCGATTCATCCGTCAGCGGCGCGATGGTGGCCTGCACCCAATACAGATGGCCGGATTTGGTGCGATTGCAGATTTCGCCATGCCACACCTTTCCCGACAAAATGGTTTGCCACAGCTGTGTAAAGAAGGCTTCGGGGTGGCTGCCGGAGTTGATCTTCTGGTGCGTCTGGCCAATCAGTTCTTCGCGGCTGTAACCGCTGATTTCACAGAATTTGTCGTTGACGTAATTGATTACTCCATTGGTATCAGTGATGCTGACGATGCCGTGCTGATCGAGGGCGAACTTCTGCGCGGCCAAGCTGGCCAAGGCTTCCTGCAACTTTTTCTGGCTGTTGTCCTTTTGTCGCACCAGATCTGACATCTGGGCCGACAGAGATTCGAGGGTGTCAGCATTCGGCGCCGGCAAGTCGGCATTGATGGATTGCGACAGGCCTTGCGCCGTCTGCCGCAATGAGTCGATAGCGCGAGTCCGGCTCAGCAACTCATGACGCAAGCGCTCATTGCTGCTGGTCAGCTCTGCCGAGCTCAGCGCCAGGCTGCGGGAGCGCAACTCCAGGTCACGATCGTTTTGCGCGTAAGCGCCGTCGACGCGTTGCAGAAAATCATCCAGCCTCTGCAAAAGGCCGGCGGCCTGCACCGATAAACCGGGTTGCGTTGCGAGCGCGCTGATTTCCGTCAATACAGCGGCCAACTGCGACTCATCGCTGCCCAGCGAGCGTTTGATTTGACGAAGCAGTAATTTGTGCATGAAGACTCGCCCGTGGCGGGATGTCAAGCTGGGTGCAGGGTCGGTGGCAAGATCAGGGGGAGGTGGTTCAGATCAGTCGACCAGCGCTTGGCGCACAGGCGCATTGGCCTGGAATTCAGCCAAGTGGGTGATGGTCATCGTCTGGTTGTGCAAGAGGCAATTTCGGGCGGGATCGGGCGCGTCAGCGGACGCCACCGAGGGCAACGCGACCCTGGGGCTGATTTCACCGTTGGAATAGAACCCCGCCACGACCGTGTGTGGCCCGAATACCTCTGCTACTGCTTCGACTTCTTCATCCACCCGGTCACCCATGACCAATTTCCGGCCCACGCAACTGACCAGTAGGGCGAGGGCGTCGCCTGGGCCTTCCCATGGGGCGGGTTGCCCACGCAAGGTATTGAGCGCGGCCGTTTCGGCGCCATCGACCAAGGCGTCGGTACTGGCGTGCATCAGGCGCAGATAGCCCTCCGGATCGATCTCTCCAGCCAGCGTCAAGCTGCCCACCTTGTCGTCTACGCCAAGAATGGTGCGAATGAGGCCCACTTCTGTGTGATCGCTGCCCAGCATGGCGAAGGGAAAGAGCAAGCCCGAGGCCGGCAAATCCTGTGCATAGGCGCCGAGGTAACGCTTGTAGACATCCAGGGCGGGTTCGCCGTCGAGCTCATACAGGATGTTGTGATCGCAGCGGGTGACGCGCCGCGCCGGGCCAAAAGCCGACCAACCGCCAAATGAAGCGTGAGAGAAGCTCAGGGCATCACCGTACAAGCCAATGCAGATCAGTTGATCGTCCCGCAAGCCGGTTTGACCCAACACCCAGGTCTGCTTGAAGGCTGCGGCATCGCCCGCCAGCCCGCCGGTAATGGGTACATGCGCATCGAGGTTTTCTGCCAGGCCTTGAATCAAGGCGCTGCCGTTGACATTCACACCCTGGCCGAACAGCAGCACGGCCCGTAAGCCGGCCCGTGGCAATTGAACGGCGAGCCGGCGGCCGGCGGCCAAGGAGTCCGCCATGCTGATCAGTCGCGTGCCAGCTTGCACCAGGGTGCTATGTTCAAAATGCACGGCGGTGACCACGCAGGTGCCGTCGCTCATACCTTGGTCGGAAATCTCACCCGCCGTGGAGCACCCCGCTACCGTAGCTTGTGAAAAGGTTTCCAAGAGCAGTGGGCTGAGGGTTTGCAGCAGGTCTGCGGCACCAAAAGCTAGCAGCAGTTGAGGGGCAATCGCTTGCAAGGGGGCCAAGGACTCGCCGATCGACGCACCTGGGTGCAAAACTACTTGGGCGATCTTCATGGCAACACACCCTTCATCTTGAAGCTTGGTTGAACAATTGTGCACCAGCTAATCGATGCGTTAGGACCGCATAACTGCCGGAGTTGCGGCCCTTTTAGGGCCTAGTTGGCTCAATTTGCCCGGTTTAACCCAAGGGGCGGTCGGCCTGCTTGCGTTCGGCGCAGCGCCCAGTTGTCAGATGCCGAGTGTGTGAAGCTTTTGCAGGCTTTGCAAGTGCTGGTGGACGGCATTATGGGGATCCAATTTTTGCGTCTGTTTTGCCAGCAAGTAGCGGTGTGTGAAGACGTCGAGGTAGGCGTCCAGGGTTTGTGCGGCCCAGGTTTCTCCGGCCAGCGCCAGGCACAAGGCCGCCACTTCGGCGGTACAAAAATGGTCGTCGCGGCAGTGGCGCCGCAGACGATAACGAGACAACTGCTCGGGCTGCAAACTGAGCACCGGAAACGCGTCCAGATAGGGGCTCTTGCGGAACATCTTGCGCGCCTCGGACCATGTCCCGTCGAGCATGACGAACAAGGGCCGCTTGCCGCTGCCCTCAAGTGGGGCCGCAGACTGTGGGGCTGAAGAATCGCCGGTCAGCACCTCGGTGCAGACCCGCTGCGCGTCGGCAAATTCCCCCGGAAACACCACATAAGGCTGCCACTGCGGGTCTGCCAGCAAGCGCAGCAGTGCCGGGTCCACACCGGTGCGCGCCCAGGCGAATGCTGACGTTTGTTCAATCACATCGGCAATCAACCAACCGGTGTTGCTGGGTTTGAGCGCCTCAAATTCCGCCATGACCAAACAGACGCCTGCCCGGGTGGGCACCCTGGGGCGACAGCCACACATGCAGTAGTCCGGGGGCAGGCGGCAGGCCTCGCAGCGGGGCTTGCGGGGGCCCGCCCGGTCCAGGCCGGGTTTGGTGGGGAGCGCGAGGCGGGAGGCGCGCAGGCGCGATACGGCATGAGGCATGCCGGAGTTTATCGTGGCTACGGCTTTAAACCCGCCCGCGCCGGGCTTCCAGGCCAACGCGAATCTCGCGCATGCGTTCTTCGGTCAAGCTGAATTTCAGGATGGCGATCAGCGCGATCACCAGGCCGATCACCGGAATGCCCGACAGCAGAATGCGGATCATGAAAATCGCATGCTCGGTTTGCACCGGCGCTTTGGAGTCGAAGCCGGTGAGCTGCAAAATCCAGCCCGACGCGCCCACGCCCAAGGCGATGCCCACTTTGGAGATCCACGACTGGCAAGCCGCAAATGAGCCTTCCCGGCGTTGGCCGGTTTCGAGTTCATCGTAGTCAATCACGTCCGCCACGGTCGAGCCGTACAAGGTCCAAAAGCCCGCGCCGGTGAAGGCCACAAAGCCGCACGCCAACAACTGCAGCGCCGGGTGCGCCGGGTCGTACAGCCACCAGTCACCGATGAAGGCGCAAATCGCCAGTGCGAACACGGTGGCCAGTGCATTGCGCTTGCTGTAGCGGCGGGCCAGCCAGGTGAAGAATGGAATGCCCGCAAAACCAAAGGCCATGCCGGCAATGCCCATCGCCGTATTCCACTTGGTGGCCAAGCCGATATCGCCATGGCACACGTAGTAGACGGTTGCGTAATAGCCCAGCGCCGCCACCATGGCGGTGCCGATGCCGTAGGCCATCATCATGGCGAGCACTTGGCGGAAAGGTTCGCAGCGCAGGGTGCGCCACAGCGTGTCGGAGAAGGGGATCTTTTCCTGCTTCTGGCTGACCAGGGTGTCGTAGTAGCGCTCGCGCACCAAGTAGAAAATGGCAACGGCTGCCACCACCATGATGGCGCCGAGAATGGCGCAATAGGTTTGCGCCCCGCGCAAGATATCGGGCTTGCCATTGGCGTCGTTGAAGATGGCCAGGGTAGTGAACTGCGCAGCGAAGAACATCGCCAACTCAGGAATCTTCTGGATCGCGTTGCGGGTGGACATCACGCTGGTGCGCTCGTGATAATCGGGCGTCATCTCCGAGCCCAGGCTGGACCAGGGCAGATTGAAGCAGCTCATGATGGGCACATAGATGGCCGTGGAGACGATCATGAAGATGAAGTACTCCATGTCGCTCCAACCGCGTCCGACGGCAAACATCAGCGGCAAACCGATGCCCGCCAGTACGCCGCCCACCAAAATGAAAGGCCGCCGGCGCCCGTGCCGCGTGCGTGTGTTGTCCGACACCCAGCCAAAAAACGCATCTGAAGCCGCGTCGATCAAGATCTTGATCGACTGCGCCGTGGAAATCAGCCCTGGCGCCATGCCCAGAAACACGTTGTAGACGTGAAAGGCGAGGGTGGGGTACAGCCAATGCCCCCACATGTCGATGAAGGCGCCCAGCCCGTAGCCCAGCTTTTGGGGCAGCGGCACGCGGTCTGAAACGGGTGATGCGCACATGGGTGGGGCCTTGGGGGCATCCAAGGTTTCATCCAGGCTGACACTGGCAGGCAGCGTGGCGACAAGGTCAAGCGAAGGTGAGTTCATAGCACAGTGCGCAGACGCATCACGTCCGCGTAGTAGTAGGCGGAAAGCTTGGGCGTGCGCACCTGCGTCTGAAAGTCGCAATGCACGATGCCGAAGCGACGTTGGTAGCCATCCTCCCACTCGAAATTGTCGATGAAGGACCAGAGGAAATAACCGTCTATGGGGACGCCATCGGCGATCGCGCGGTGCACCTCGCGCAAGTGGTTGCGCAGGTAGTCGCGGCGGTGCAGGTCGACCACCTCGCCATTGACCACAGGCTCTTCGTTGTAGCCGCAACCGTTCTCGGTGATGTAGATGGACGGATAGCCGTACAGCTCATGGCACATGCGGGGCGCCCAGTAGATGGCCTGCGGCACCAGGTTCAACCAGCTGCTGTCGGCGCGTGGGTAGTTGGCGGGCAGCTGCACTGCCTCGTAGGCCTCGCCCTGGCGGCCGGCGCGTACATAGGTGGCGGTGTATATGTTGAGGCCCAGAAAATCGGTGGGCAGGCTGATCAGCTCGAAATCACCCGCTTCGACCAGAGGGGCGTCAGCGCCCACTCGGTCCAGGTAGGCCTGCGCATAACCCTTACCATGGATGGCGCCCAGAATGTGCAGATTCTTGTCGGCGAACCAGGCCTTGGCCGCGGCGATGTCCGCCGGGGTTTCGGTCACCGGCACGCTGACGTCGACGTTGTCGGTCAAGCCGACGCGGGCACCTTCGCCGCCAAACATGCGCACCGCGCGCACCCCGTGACCATGCGCCAACAAAGCATGGTGGTAGGTTTGGTTCACCACCGCAGCGCTTTCCTTGCGGCCGGGGGCTTTGAGCCCGTAGGCATAGGCCAGCAGGGTGAAGCAGCGAATCTCGTTGAGCGTGATCCAGTCCTTCACCTCGCCGCTGAAGGCCTTCACCACCGTGTCAGCGTAGCGGGCAAAGGCGTCCACCGTGCTGCGGGCGGTCCAGCCGCCCTGGTCTTCCAGCGCTTGCGGCAAATCCCAGTGGAACAGTGTGACCCAGGGCTTGATCCCATGCTTAGACATGCTGGCGAACAGGCGATGGTAGAAGTCCAGGCCGGCCGGGTTCACATCTCCGTCGCCGCTGGGATAAATGCGCGGCCAGGCGATGGAGAGGCGGTAGTGTTTGACGCCCAAGGAGGCCATCAACCCAAAGTCTTCGTCGAAGCGGTGGTAGTGGTCGCAGGCCACGTCAAGGGTGTCGCCGCCGTGAATGGCGCCCGGGCTGCGGGCAAAGCGATCCCAAATGGATTCACCCTTGCCATCGGCGAAGGCGCCGCCTTCAATTTGTGCAGAAGCCGCAGCAACGCCAAAGACAAAGTCGGACGGAAAGGGAGACGAGTAGGTGATTGATTTCATGGGTCAGGTGCGGGAGAAGCAGTGGGCCTGTGCGGCGTGCTTGTGGCGATGTGCGGTTCTTGTTGACGATCAGGGCTTGCTCAGCAGCTTGAGCAAAGTGGGATTCATGGCGCTGGCCCAAAGGTCATAGCCTTTTTCGCTGAGGTGCAGCAGGTCGGGCATCACGTCTTTGGTGACCGTGCCGTCCGGGTGCATCAGCACATCATTGATGTTCAGGAAATGAACCTTGTCGCTGTAGCCCAGACCGGCGATCAGCGCGTTCACGCGGGCATTCAGTCGGCGTGTGGGGTCCTCAGGCTTTTCGCCGCGCGGGAAAACGGCCAGCAGCAGAATTTGGGTGTCTGGCAATCGCGCCCGAATTTCTTCGACGATGCGCTGCACGCCTGCTGCGGTGGTGCGGGGGTCTTCATAGCGGTCGCCAGTGTTGTTGGTGCCGATCATCAGCACCGCCACCCGGGGATGAATGCCGCCCAGCTCGCCGTGCTGCAGGCGCCACAACACGTTCTCGGTGTGGTCGCCGCCGAAGCCCAAATTCAAGGCGTGGTACTGCTCATAATGCTGCGCCCAGACGGCGCGGCCTTCATTCTCCCAACCTTGCGTGATGGAGTCGCCGATGAAAATCACCTCGGTGTGCTGGCTCGCTTGGCTCAGCTGCTGGATCTCTGCCAGTTTTTTCCGGTGGCGCGGCAACCACCAGTTGATGGCCCATGATTGATTGAGCATGCTGGGCGTGACCGACTCGGTGCGGTAGTCTGGGCAGGTGGCATTGGGCTGGCCTTGTTTCACGAAGCGCACATTCGCGACGGAGACTTTTCCTGTGCCGCTGCCGTCCAGGCTGAAGGGTTGTTTGACTGCGCTGAAGTCATCCCCTTCGCGAAAGAAGCACGACATCGCAAACGCCATGGCGTGCCAGCCGGTACCGGCCAAGGCGCGGGCGGGCACGAGGTAGGGCAGCTTGCGCTCGCAGTCCGTACCGCAGTTGATCTTGAAGGCCAGGCCGCCTTGCGCCATGTC
Organism: Roseateles koreensis; assembly: GCF_028595305.1. GTDB lineage: Bacteria > Pseudomonadota > Gammaproteobacteria > Burkholderiales > Burkholderiaceae_C > Paucibacter_A > Paucibacter_A koreensis. The sequence goes on from NZ_JAQQXS010000020.1 coordinate 14,716, forward strand.
GTCCACCCGCAAGTCAAAGTTCAACGTGCCTTGGGCCAAAAAAGGGCGCAGGTCCACGGCGTTGGTGCTTTCAAGCCGCAGGGCGGCGTACCAGGCGTCCTTCCATTGCAGAGTCAAGGCGTCGCCGGGGCTGTCTTTGTCGCTGCGGCTGGCGCTGACTTGGCTCTCCGGCACGCGGGCTTGTGCAGGCTTGGGCACGGTGGCGCTGTTGCCTGTCAAAACTTGCTGCGCCTCGAAATCAGCGACGACGATGGAGCTGCCAGGGTTGGCTTGTCGCGAGAGGAGGATCAGCGTGTCCGTAGAGTTAGGTGCCTGGGTGCCGAGCGGCGGCGGCTGGTGGGCCGTGGCGCAGGCCGACAACGCTGCAATGAGCGCCGGCATACCCAGTGTGGCGAGCGCGCGTATTGCCTTGCCAGGGGCGTGCTTCTTCAGGAAGGGAGAGGTCATGGTTGAGGCAGTCCTTGAGTCAAAGCTCGTTGCCAAGTTCACGGGTTTCACCCGGCTTGAGATGGAGGTCCAAAGTTTTGTTGTCGCCGTCGGCGCTATAGCGAACACGAACTTGATCGCTGCCGCTAGCCGCCAACGCACGAATGCGGGCGGCCTTGAGCCGGCCGTCGGCCCAGCGGAGGTCGACTTCAAAGCCTCCGCGTGCGCGCAGGCCTTTGACGCTGCCGGATTTCCAGGCGTTGGGCAGCGCCGGCAGCAGATGAATTTCGCCGTTATGGGACTGCAGCAGCATCTCTGCCATTGCGGCGGTGGCCCCAAAATTGCCGTCGATCTGGAAGGGCGGATGCGCGTCGAACAAATTCGGATAGGTGCCGCCGGCGTTGTTTACCTCGCTGCCGGTGCTGCTTTGCTGCGCAGCGCGTGCACCCGGCTTGGCGAGCAAGCCGCCCAGCATGCGATAGGCATGGTCGCCGTCGCCCAGCCGCGCCCAGTAGGCGGCCTTCCAGGCCATGGACCAGCCGGTGCCGGCGTCGCCGCGGGACTCCAGCGTTTTTCGGGCGGCTCGTGCCAACTCGGGCGTGCGCGTGGGTGAAATTTGGCGGCCCGGAAAGAGCGCGAACAGGTGCGATACGTGGCGATGCGTGTCGCCCGGTTGGTCCAGCACGGGGTCTTGCTTTTCGTCCAGCCACTCCAGCAACTGACCCCAACTGCCGACGCGAGGTGCGGCGAGGCGGTCGCGCAGGGCGGCGATTTCATCGCGAAAGGCGTGGTCGATGCCCAGCGTGTCAGCAGCGGCTACGGTGTTGTTGAACAAGTCCCAAACAATTTCCTGGTCGTAAGTCACGCCATCTTCGATCGGGCCGTGCTCCGGCGACCACCCTTGTGGCGCAACGAGGCGGCCGTCCGGCAGGGCCTTGAGATGGTCCTGCCAGAACTGGCTGACCTCTTTCATCAGCGGATACGCCGAATCGCGCAGGAAGGCCCGGTCCTGGGTGAAGGCAAAGTGCTCCCAGAAATGCAAGGCATACCAAGCGTTGCCGGTCTTGTTCCACACATAGCCCAGCGCGCCAAAGGGGTTGGACTCGGTGCGCACGGTCCAGCCGCGCAGGGGCTTGCCCGCGCTGCTGACAAAGGTTTCTTCAGGCGGTGGCACCATGGCGCCCAATTGATCGCCAAAGGGCATCAAACCCGGGCGGGGCGGGGTGCCTGGGTGGGCCAGTGCATCGGCGGCCGTTTGGGCCAACTGCTGGCGATAGATGGGCGCCAGGTGCTCGACGAAGTTGAAAAACGGTCGAGCCATCTCGCTCAGATTGGCGGGCTCGGCCGGCCAATAGTTCATCTGCAGATTGATGTTGGTGTGATAGTCGGCATTCCAGGGTGGGGTCAAGCTGTTGTTCCAGAGCCCTTGCAGATTGGCGGGCAGGCTGTCGCGAGAACTGGCGATGAGGAGGTAGCGGCCCATTTGAAAGTACAGCGCCTCCAACTCGGGGTCTTGGCCGTCGCGGGTGTAGGCCTCAATGCGGGCATCAGTGGGCAAGGTGCGGCGCTCGGGCGGGCTTTGCCCGAGGTCCAGTGCCACGCGCCCAAACAGGCGGCGATGGTCGCTTTCATGCGCCGTCCGCAGGCGGCCCCATGAGCGAGCGGCCGCCGCATCGACCTGCGCGCTCACGCGGGCCCGTGGGGTTTGCGCTTGCACCGGCGCTGGGGATTCCTGCAATCGCCGGGCAGCATCGGCCGCGTAGCTGGTGCCCGCACCCAGAATCAGGGTCAAGGCATCGCAGCCCTTGAAGGTGAGTTGGTGGCCTTTGATCGCCACCGTGCCTCCTTCATGTTGGAGTTGGAGTTGGCTGGCATAACGCATACCTTGCGCTGACCCCTCGGCCACCGCCAAGGCGCCATCGGCGTAAAGGCGTTGGCCTGCTGCGAAGAGCGCCGCGCCGTGCATGTCCGTCAGTGAAATCGAGCCCGTGTACTGTCCTTTTTTTTCCGCCGTCAGCCGCATCACGATGACTTGCGCGGGGTGGCTGGCAAAGGCTTCGCGGTGAAAGTTCACCCCGCCCAGCGTGTAGTCCAGGCTGTGAATTCCGCCGTCGAGATGCAGGGCGCGCCGGTAATTTGATACCGTTTTTTGATGCCCCGCCAGCTCAATGAACACATCACCAAAGGGCTGATAAGCGCCCATCACCTGGGCGTTGCCGGTCCACAGGGTGATGTCGTTGAACTGAATGTGCTCGCGGGCGACCTGGCCAAAAATCATCGCGCCGAGGCGGCCATTGCCGATGGGCAGCGCCTCGCGCTCCCAGCCGTGTGCGGTGTCCTGGGCGGCTTGCTCATAACGGAGGATCAGTGGGGCCATGTCTTGCGCAGCTCCGGCCGTAGCGGGCAAGCCAGCGGCCAGCAAGGTGCCGGCCCAGGCCAGCAGCCTCCACGCGCTTGGGCGCCACCTCACGAGATGCCCGCCTTAGGGCGGCCCATGATGATGCCGCGGCCATGGGGCGCCAGATAGACGGTGCCATGTTCCAGCGGGTCGGCGGTCATGGAGAGCAAGAAGCCATAACGGTGGCGATCGTCGTTGATGCGCAAGAAATTGCGGCCTTCATCATCCGTGCGGAACAGGCCTTCGCTTGTGGCGCCCGCCGTGCGGACCTTGCCCCACACATACAAGCTGTGCAGCCCCGCCCCGCTGCCGGGGGCCGGGCCTTTGCCCACTGCGATCAACCAGGGCTCGGCCACAGATTTGATGGCTTTGGCGGCTTTGTCCAGGCCCGGGAAATGCAGCAGCACGTCAGGCAGGGCCAACCAGAGGTCGCGCAGGGTGCCCGGCGCGCAGATCAGCTGCGCGCTTTGGTAGCTGGCCACGCTGGGCAGGCCGGTGATGCAGGGTTTGAAGGCCTTGCCGCCGTCCACGCTTTGCAGGATCTGACCATTCGCACGGTCATGGACGTAGAACACGCCGTCCAACGTTCGGTCGGCCACGGGGTCCAGGCTCACCTCGCGGGCGTCGGGCCAGCCTTCACAGCGGTGCCAGGTCTTGCCTTGGTCGTGCGAGTACAGCGCGGCTTGCTTTTCAGGTACCCACACAAAGGCCGAGCCCTTGGCCGATACGGCGATGCGGCCGGTGGGCATGTGCTGCCCCTGCGGCGACTTGGCCACGCGCGGTGAGGGCCCGAAGGGGCGCCAGCTGGCGCCGCCATCGGCCGACGCATAACCGCCCGTGGCGGCGAAGTCGGAGGTGCGGGCGAGGAGGGCGGGGTTCAGCTCCGCAAAGTCCACCGAGCGGTTGGTCTCCGAGCTGGGGGCGAACAAGCCCGCGCCGGGCGTCTTTCTCACATCGTCCCAAGCGGCGCCGGAGACATCGCCCATCGCGCCGAGCAGGGCGGCCCCGCCGGAGGGGCTTTTGATCTCCAGGGTGGCGGTTTCTTCCAGATTGGCGACCGTGAAGTCCCAGTGGACGGGGTCGTTGCTCTGCGCCGCACCCAGCGCGTCGCTCATCCACAGCCCGAAGCCGGTGCCGTAAAGCGCCCGCTCGCTGTTGAAGGGGTCCATCTTCACGTCTGAAATCCAGTGCCCCATCCTGTCTTCACCGCGCATGAAGTTCATGAGCCAGGGATAGGCGCTGGCGTCGTGGCGCGAGCGGGGGCCAAGTGCCGCCCAGTGATCGCCGTGGTCGTCGGTGATGAAGAGCTCGTCACCCTCAGTCCAGCGTTCAATGGTGGAGACGATGATGCGCCCGGGTTTTTTCGGGTCTGCGTCGAGCCCGGAGTAGCCGAAACCGAACTTGCCGGCGCCGGGCTTCACCGGCGTGATGTCGTGCCAGTGGCCTTGGGGGTCGCGCCGCCAAACCCCGCCGGTTTGGGCATTACCCGGGTTGCCCGCAAAGGGCTCATCACCGTGCGCGAAGCACACGAGCAGGGCACCGTCTGCCGTGAAGACAGCGCGCTGCGGCACCTGCGCAGGCGTGCCGGGCTCCCGCGTGAAACTGCGGCCGCCGTCGTGCGAGGCGTAGAGACCCGGTTGGTCGTGACTGCCCACATAGACTGACTGAGAGGCCTCGCCCGGCGTGCCGCTGCGGGGATCGAACACCACCAGCGACACATGGCGCGGCGCGAAGCTCAGGCGACTGAAGCTCTTGCCGCGATCGGCGCTTTTCAGCAAACCGTCGCGTGAGCTGCCCAGCAGCAGAATCTCACCCAGATTGGGATCCACCTGCAGGCGCTCGCCGGTGCCACGCCCGGGCTCATTGCCTCCCAGCTTGATGCCCAACTCCGTCACCTGCCAGCTGGCACCGCGGTCGTTGGAGGCCAGCAACGCGCCGGCGCGTGCCCAGTCGCCCAAGTACAGGCCGCAGGCCAGGTACACCCTTCCTGTGTCATTCGGGTCCAGCGCCAGGCTCAGTACGCCCATGAGGTCGCTGTCGGCACGGGGCAGGTGGTCGAGCAAGGGCTGCCACGACTTCGCGGCGGGGTCGAAGCGGTAGGCGCCGCCAATGTCCGTGCGGGCATAGAGCAGTCCGCGCTCTTTCGGATGAAAGACAAAGCCGTTGATGAAGCCGCCGCCGCCAAATGGCACGCTTTTCCAGTCGTAGGCGTTCGCCGCTGCGCTGGCAAGGGGGGCGTCTTGCGTTCGCGCGGCGCTGCCCCATGCGGCAGCGCGAGGGCCGAGGACGGCACACAAGCCCGCCCCTTGGATGAATGCGCGTCGAGAGCTCACGGCTTGAGTCCTTGTGGTGCGGCCATGGGTCAATACCGGCCCATGCGCACTTTGAGCACCACGGGCTGGGCGGGCAGGTTGAGCCCCCAGTCCACCTGGTCGCCATTCCAGTTGCGCTCCATCACCCAGGCCCCCGAGGGCGTGAAATGGCCCTCTTCGACGCGGAGGTGCATGCTGCCGTTGAACGGGGCGCCGGTGCCGGACGTGGCGGGCAGGGCGTCCAGCCGCACCCGTGCGTGTTGGCCGACGATCACGAATTCGTCGTCGCCGATCTGCGCGATGGAGACGCCGCCCACAGGCTTTTCAGTGCCGTCCGGGCGCTCGGCGCTGTTTTGCGGCCAGTCCTTTTCGCCAAACTGCCACTGACCGAATGAGACCTTGGCCGACCAACCCTTCATGTCAACGCGCTGGTCGCCACGGTCATCTCCTTCCGCCACGCCATGGGTGCGGCCCTCAAAGGCCCATTGCGCCCATTGGCGCTGCATGGGCGCGAAGACGGCGTAAATCCGGGCGAACGGCGCCACCATGCGTGCATCGGTGAATTTGGAGCCCAGCGGAAAGTTGCGGTAGTCCGCATAGTCGATGCCAAACGGTGCAATGCCGAGCGAGCCGCGCCCCAGTACCTGGTAGACATAACGGGCATACGCCTCGGCATTGCTCATCTCCGGCACCCACAGCGGGTTGTCGGCGCGTTGGAAGAGCTTGAGCGTCGCGTCCATCTGTACCGACTCCGGGTTGTAGATGTCCGGCCCGACGATGTCGAGATGTGGCGCAGCGGCCTTGTAGATGTCGATCACGTCATAGCCGGGGCCGCCGCTGGAGAAGTTGTTCTTCCACGGCGCCAGGGCTTCAATCGGGTTGCGCTGCGCGTTGTTGACGTACATCGGCAGGTCGTAGGCAGCGCGACCGGCCTTGGCGATTTCTTCGATATAGCGGGCGATGGCGTAAGCGTGAAAATACTCATCGGCATAGTCGCCATACACCGCGCGCCAGTTGCCGGCGCTGGCCAGTGCCACGGGCGACTTCTTACGCTGCAGCACCTCGGGTGGCACGGCTTGCTCAAAAGCGGCCTGCGCCTTGGCGCTGAAATCGCGCACCAGGCCGTAGGTGCCGACTTCGTTTTCCACCTGCACCATCAGCACCGTGTGCTGCGCCTGGTCGATCTTGCGCAGGTGCTGCATCAGGGCCACAAAGGCTTTGCGATCGGCCTTCAGCGTTTCTTCACCAAAGGGCGAGAAGCAATAGCTCAGCTTGCCCTCGCGGTCCTGCATGCGTGGGAATCGCTGGTTATTGGACTTCACCCATTCGGGGCTGTATTGCGGGCTGGTGTTCTTCCAGGTGCCAAACCACAGCAACACCACGTGCACCTGCTTGTCGCGGGCCTGCTTGAGCAAGGTGTCGATAAAGTTGAAGTCGAAATGGCCTTCCACAGGCTCGATTTGCTCCCAGGCCACCGGCACCTCGACCGTGTTGGCGTGCAGGTCGTGCACAGCGGGCCAGACTTTTTCCAGGGCTTGCGGGTAATTGCTGGAGTTGTGAACCTGCGCACCCAGGATCAGATAAGGCGCGCCGTCAACCATCAAGGCATGCCGACCCGCATGCTCGACCAGATGCGGTCGATTGACTGGCTTGTCTGCGGCCAGGGCCCAAAGGCTGGCCGTGGACAGCGTGACGAGGGCGAGGCCTCGGCGCGCGGCGTTCAGGATCGGGTGTGGCTTGTGCATGGCAGGCAGGTGGAGCGTGGGAGAAAAATGCCAGGCCGCACGCGCAGCCTGGCCAACAGACCCCTGAGAACAGGGGGCACCCATAAACACGTTCTTAGAGAAAACAAAGAAAAGGTGGCGTGATGGCGGAGAGAAGACGCAGAGAAAGCGCGCTTCTTTTGAGGGCCGGCACGTGCTTCAGGTCGAGGTGCGTGCCGACCCTCACCGCATCAGAACGAGTAGCTCGCTTGCACGCTGTAGCTCGGGCCCACTGCAAACCAGGCGCGGCCCTTCATGCCGATGTGCTGGTCCATCAGCTGCTTGTAGGTCGAGTCGGTGAGGTTGCGACCTTCCAGGCCGATGGTGAACTTGTCGGTGACCTTGTAGAAGATCGACGCGTCCATCTGCCCATAGGCATCAGCCCACACCGGCAAGCCCCAGGCCACGTTGTGCTGACCCACGGTGGAGCTGGCGGGGTTGGTGTCCGTGCCATCGGTGCCCTGTGTGCCGTTGACGTTCACGGCTTGCAGGTATTTGGAGCGCCAGCTGTACGCGATGCGCGCCGAGATCGGGCCCTGGTCATACAAGAAGGCCAGGTTGTACGAGTGGCGGGACATATTGGCCAGCGGCAGGTCGCCGAAGGTGCGGCCGTTCACGTCGCAACCGTTGAGGTTCAGGTTCAGATTGGCTGCAGTGCCGTCGCCGCCCGAGCAATAGGCCTGGTTGACGGGGTTGTACAGGGACTGGTGGCTGTCCACAAAGGTGTAGTTGGCCGACACGCCGAAGCCTGACATCCAACCCGGCAGCTTGTCGAAGTACTGCTGGAAAGCCAGCTCCACGCCGCGAGCCGTGCCATTGGCGCCGTTGACCGGGCCAGTCACGGTGAAGTCTTGCGGCTTGCCGTTCACGTCCATCAATTGCTTGACATAGGTCTGGTTGATGATGATGTCGTGCATCTGCTTGTTGAACGCGGCGACCGTGAAGGAGCCGGTGCGGTCGAAGTACCACTCCGCCGTCAAGTCCGTGTTCTGCGCCGTGATGGGCTTGAGCATCGGGTTGCCGGAAGCGGTGCCCGTTTGATGGACGGCATCGATGACGATGGAGGTCGAGCCATCCGGGTTGGCCACCGTGTGCTTGTCGACCGTCTGCGTCAGCGAGGTGTAGGCCTGCAGCTGCGAGAAGTCGGGGCGCGACATCGACGTGGCGAAGCCGAAGCGGAACTGCAGCTTGTCGCTGGCCTTCAGACGCAGGTTCAGGCTGGGCAGGGCGTTGGTGTAGGCGTTGCTGAAGTTCTGCGCCTCTGCGAAGGCGGGGATGATGGGCACGGGGCTGCCGGCAAGGCTGCTACCCGATGGCGGGGTCGGCACGTTGGACGTGAAGACGGTGTAGCCATGTGCGGTGGCGTCGGTGTGTACCAGGCGCAGACCCACATTGCCGTCCACCGGCAGCTTCCAGTCATCAAAGCCGAAACGCAGCTGGCTGAACGCGGCTTGCGTGCGCTCGCGCTGGTCGTTGGTGCCGGCAGGGTCGGTGCCAAAAGTGGCCGCCTTCCAGGCATCGCAACTGCCCCAGCCTTGCGCGGCCGTTTGCTCAGCACACAAGATGTCGTGGTACTTGTGCAGAGCTGTATAGCTGTCCGGGAAGCCGGAGGCGGTGGAGGTGTTCGGGAAGACCAGCGATGGAACCGAGGTGTTGTTGTTGAAGAAGTTGTTGAAGGCGTGCAAGTTGGTGTTGCCGCTGAAGCGCGGGTCGCCCAACTTGGCCAGCCCGCTGATGTTCCAGCCCACTTGCCACGGTTGTGTGATGGCGGCCCAGTTATAGCCAGGGTTGGAGTTCTGGGTCAATGCATCGCGGTCGGTCAGCCGCACGCCAAAGCGCAGGTCGATCAGCACCGGGTCTTCAAACTTGAACAGGGCATCACCCTTCCATGACTTCTCGTTGGCGACACTCTTGTCCATGTGTTCCATGGTGAAGGCCCAGTAGTAGCTGGACGGGTCGGCCAGGGCGGCGCGGTCGGCGGCATCAAAGCTCAGGCGCGGCACGCCACCCGAGAGGTCGATGTTTTCCTTGGCCATCTGCACGCCGGTGGCGACGGTGGAGTCGAGGCTTGAGGTCTCGGCCTTCACGAATTGCAGGTCAGAGCGGAAGGTCCAGCGGTCGGAGGCGTGCCAGGTAAATTTCCAGGCCAGATCCTGGGTACTGGAGTTGCGTGTGGCCACACGGGTGTCGGCGCCGAAGTTGATGCCACCATCGGCGGCATCACGCAAGGTGCCCTTGACCAGCGCGCCGTTGGCATCGTAGGTGGCGCCGGGATCGACCGTGATGTTGTAGGGGGTGGACTGGGCGAAGATGGCGTTCTCGTTCCAGGTCATCTTGTACTTGGAGCGGAAGTAGGTCACGTCGGACGCGAACTTCTCGTTCTTCCACTGCAAGGCGAGGTACTGGCCGTCGCGCTTGCGGTCGAACTCCAGGGTGCGCCATTGCGAGCCCTTGGGAATCCACACGGTCTGGCCGGCCACCACATCGCTGCGGGGGTAGTAGGGCTCGACCTGGAAAGCGTCGGTGCGCAGGGCGCTCTCTGAATGCGCCAAGTCGACCAGCAGGCCGAAGTCGCCCACATCCGTCTTCCAGCGGTTCGAGAACATGCCCGACACCGAGGGCGAGGACTTGCGGCGCAGCACGGAGTAGGAGTCTTGCACCGAGACCGCGGCCTTCATGCCGTCGAAATCAAAGGGCATGGCGGTGCGCAGATTGACCAAGCCGCCGATGGAGCCTTCGATCTGCTCGGCCGACGGGTTCTTGTACACATCCACGCCGGCCATCAACTCGGGCGGCACATCCTCGAAGTTGAGTGAGCGGCCCCCATTGGCGGAGAAGGCGTCGCGGCCGTTCAACTCCGAGCGCACAAAGGTCAGGCCGCGGATGGTGATGCCCGAGCCTTCGATCGAGAAGTGCTCCGGGTCGCCCTTGGCCATGGTGCGGTCGATGGCCACGCCGACAATGCGTTGCAGCACCTCGGTGACCGAGCGGTCGGGCAGTTTGCCGATATCGTCAGCGACGATCGAATCGACGATTTCGTCCGAGTTTTGTTTGATCTTTTGCGCGGATGCCAGTGCGGCCCGTTGGCCCTTGATCACCACCGTTTCCAAAGCCATGGGTGACTTTGAATTGCCGCTGGCTGCCGGGGAGGCCGCAGCATCAGGGGAGGCGGGCGGCGTGGATTGCGCCATCGCAGCGGCGCTCCAAAACAGGGCGGCTTGGGCGGCCGCGATTGACAACGCTGTCCTTTGAAATTGTCTCATATCGTTTAGTTTGTTAGTTGGTTTCAGGACTCTCCCCAATCACTTGGGGCCACAAGCGCAAAGCGGGGTCAGCCGCCACAAAACAAATTCGCCGAATCGATACGATTGAAAATCGTGGTGGCGATCATCAACATCGCCAATAGAAGCCGCCGGGTCGCCGGGTAGGCGGGGCAGCTTTTGATGCGCTCCAATAACGCATTACGTAGGCGGACTCTACAAAAATGGCAAGCGCTGGCTCAAACTCAAGCTGCACGCTCGGGGTGCAGCCCGACCGTGGTGTGGCGAGACGGTTGAGCGGCAGGCACAAGCACATGGGGTTCAGATGCAAATGCGGTTGAAGAGGTTCTCAAGCATTTCCTGGCGGCCTGAGACTGGCATCACATCGGCGTTCTGGGTCAGTACCTGGTCGGCCAGTTGGTCCAGCGAGACGCGGCCGGCGAGGATGTCTTGCCCGGCCTTGGTGTCCCATCCGGCGTAGCGTGCGTCCAGGGCTTGGCCCAGGCGGCCGTCGTTGATCATCTTTTCGGCGATCAGCAGGGCACGGGCGCAAACGTCCATGCCGCCGATGTGGCCGTGGAACAGGTCTTCAGGGTCGATGGACTGGCGGCGCACCTTGGCGTCGAAGTTCATCCCGCCACTCCCCAGGCCGCCGGCGCGCAAGATGTGGTACAGCGCCGTGGCGGTTTCGGGCACGTTGTTGGGGAACTGGTCGGTGTCCCAGCCCAGCTGAGGGTCGCCCCGGTTCATGTCGATGCTGCCCAGGATGCCCAGCGCCGCTGCAGTTTCAATCTCATGCTCGAAGCTGTGGCCTGACAAGGTGGCGTGGTTGGCCTCGATGTTGACCTTGACTTCTTTTTCCAGGCCGTAGCGCACCAGGAAGCCGTAAACGCTGGCGGTGTCGAAGTCGTACTGGTGCTTGGAGGGCTCGCGCGGCTTGGGCTCGATCAGAATGGTGCCCTTGAAGCCGATCTTGTGCTTGTACTCAACCACCATATTGAGGAAGCGGCCGAGTTGGTCCAGCTCCTGGCCCAGGCGCGTGTTGAGCAGGGTTTCATAGCCCTCGCGGCCGCCCCACAGCACGTAGTTTTCGCCGCCCAGCTTCAGGGTCGCGTCCATGGCGTCACGCACTTGCGCGGCGGCCATGGCGAAGATGGCGGGGTCAGGGTTGCTGGCCGCGCCAGACATGAAGCGGCGGTGGCTGAACAAATTGGCCGTGCCCCACAGCAGCTTCATGCCGGTGCGTTGTTGGTGGGCGCCGAGCACGTCCACCATACGCAGGAAGTTCTCGTGGCTCTCGCGCGGCGTGGCCCCTTCGGGTGCCACGTCTCGGTCGTGGAAGCAGTAGTACGGCGCACCCAGTTTGGCGAAAAATTCAAACGCGGCTTCGGCCTTGGCGTGCGCCAATTCCATGGGCGTGCCGCCCTCGAACCAGGGCCGTTGGAAGGTGCCGCTGCCAAAGGGGTCCAGCCCCGTCCAGCAGAAGGTGTGCCAATAGCAAACGGCGAAGCGCAGATGCTCTTCCATGCGTTTGCCCAGTACGAGGCGGTCTTTGTCGTAGTGCTGAAAGGCCAGAGCGTCAGTGCTGTTCGCGCCGCGGTATTCAATCTTTGAGATGTCTTGGAAGTAAGTCTTCATGAGCAAGTGGGGCTGGACAGTTGGGGGCTTGGCGACGCTCAGTTCAGGCCAATGGGGCTGAAAGTGATTGCAGCTGCGAATAAATCTTGCGAAATCTCTGCAGCCGCAGCTGCAAGGTTTGATGGCGTTGGGCTTGAGGGGTGTGGCGGGCCGCAATGCCCGGCTTGCTGCACACCTGCGCCGGATCGCCGCCGGCGGCCAGCCAGCCCAGGCGCGCGGCACCCAGGGCGCCGCCGGCTTCAGCGCCGGTGTGCCGCACGATGTCGACATTCAAGGTGTCTGCGATGAGTTGCGCCCAATAGGCGCTGCGGGCACCGCCGCCGACCAGCGGCAAAACCTGTACCTCGGTGCCGGAGGCCTGCAGTGCGGCCAGGCCGTCGGCCAGCCCGAAGGTCACGCCTTCGAGCACGGCATAGGCGCAGCGTGCGCGGTCGCTTTGGTGGTTCAGGCCGTAGAACATGCCTTGCGCGAAGGGGTCGTTGTGGGGCGTGCGTTCGCCGGCCAGATAGGGCAGAAAAGTGGGCGCGTCAGCGAGCGCCTCGGCGGGCAGGGCTTCCACCTCGGTCAGCAGTTGGGCCTCATCGGCGGCGCCGCTGAGTTGCACAAACCATTTCAGGCAACTGGCCGCTGACAACATCACGCTCATCTGGTGCCAGCGTTGCGGCAGCGCATGGCAGAAGGCATGCACGGCGGATTCAGGATTAGGGCGGTAGCGGTCGTTCACCACGAACAGCACGCCCGAGGTGCCCAGCGAGATGAAGCCGTCGCCCGGCTGCGTGGCGCCGATGCCGATGGCACTGGCCGCGTTGTCGCCCGCACCGCCGGCAATCACCACCTCGTGCGTCAGGCCCCAGGCGGCCGCCAGTTCAGGGCGCAAGCGGGCTGAAATTTGATTGCTTTCAACCAGGCGTGGCATGTGCGCGCGGCTGAGGTGGCAGGCGGCGAGCAACTCGTTCGACCAATCGCGTGCAGCAACGTCCAGCCACAAGGTGCCGGCTGCGTCCGAAGGGTCAGACACCTTTTCACCACTGAGCAAGAGGCGCAGATAGTCTTTGGGTAGCAGCACGGTGCGGATCTGCGCAAAGAGTTGCGGCTCGTGCTTTTCAAGCCACAACAACTTCGGGGCAGTGAAGCCGGGCATGGCGAGGTTGCCAGCAATGGCGTGCAGTTGCGGGGCGCGCTGGGTGAGCTCGACGCATTCGGCGTGGCTGCGGCCATCGTTCCACAAAATGGCAGGGCGCAGCACTTGGTCTTGCGCATCGAGCAGCACGGCACCATGCATCTGGCCCGACAAGCCGATGGCGCGCACTTGTGAGAATGCGAGAGGATGCGCCGCCCGCAATTGGGCGACTGCGCGCTCGGTGGCAACCCACCAGTCCTGCGGCGCTTGCTCGGCCCAAAGCGGTTGCGGGCGTGACACGCCGAGTGCCGCGCCGGCCTGCCCGACGACGAGGCCATCGGCATTCAAGAGCAGTAGCTTGACTTCGGAGGTGCCGAGGTCGATGCCGAGAAAGCTGGCTTGCTGCGCGCCCATCGTCATGCCCCTGCGGTGCCGCTGAAGGCGGGTGCCGCCAAGGGGCGGGTCAGGCGGTAGCGGGCTAGGGCGGCAGCACCCACGGCGACGGCATCGGCGCCGAAGCGGGACACCCGAACGTCCGGGGGCGCCAGATTGGCGGCGGCGGCATAAGCATTCAGCGTTTGCAATGCAGGCTGCACAAACCCGTCACCCAGCTCAACGCCGGCACCCCCCAACACAATGCATGCGGGGTCGTAGGCGGCGGTGAGGTTTTGCAGCAAGACGCCCAGATAGGTACCGGCCTTTTTGACGGCGCGCATCGTGCCGGTGTCACGGGCTTGCAGGCCGCGCTGGATGGCGGCCCAGGGCGATTCGCCTGATGCCGTTGGGGCAGTTTGGGCGGCCTCGCCTTGGTTGACCTTGTCGGACTTTTCCGACTTATCGGCGCCGCGGCTCATGGCGCGCAGGCCGATCAAGGCCTCGGCGCAACCCTTGCGGCCACACGAACACAGGGGGCCGTTGAGCTGCAGAATGATGTGGCCGACTTCACCCGCGAAGCCGTGCCAGCCCGTCAGCAGGCGGTCGCCCACGATGACGCCAGCACCCACGCCCTGGTTGACGCTGACGTAGAGCAAGGGGTCGGACGCCCGCGAGGGGTTGAATTCCATCTCGCCGAGCACGGCAACATCGGCTTCGTTTTGCAGAAACATCGGGATGCCGGCCAGGGCCGTGCTTGCCAGCTTTTCGCCCAGCAGGGTGCCGAAGGGCACATCACGCCAACCCAGGTTGGGTGCAAAGTTCAAGACCCCGCTGAGTTCGTCGACGCCGCCAGGCAAACCTACGCCGATGCCGATGATCTGGTGCTCGGCCGACTCCAGTTGTTTGCGTACCTTCAGCAAGGCCGCCGACAAGCCGGCGATGCAGGCCTTGGCGCTGTTGTTGGCGCCATGCCGCGAAACGGTGGAGGCCAGGATCTCGCCAGTCAAGGAGGTGGCCACCACACGCGTGGTGTCGATGCCCACTTCCGCCCCCAGCAGGAGCAGGCGAGACGGATGAATGAACAAGGGCGTGGGGCGGCGCCCCAAGTCGCCGGAGGCCACGATGTCTCGCTCGACCAGCCAGCCTTCGTCCAGCAGCTCGCGCACCAGCAGGCTGACGGTTGATTTGGTCAAGCGCACCGCCACGGCCAAATCAGCGCGGGAAACACCTGGGTTTGCGCATAGATGCCGCACCAAGGCCATTCTGTTGATGCCCTTGAGCAGCTGTTGACTTCCTGCGGTATCCGTCAGCAAGGCTTGTCTCCTGAATTTTTATGAACTTCTTATGGATTGTGATAATAGTTCGATCGATGAACTAACTAAAGCAGGTGAAAACACCTAGCCCCGAAAATTCGCGGCTCCACTACCTTTGCGCGTTAGCAATACCGGCTGGGAGGGCGCGCACAAGCCGCCTTTATCGCCGCCGATGTATCGGCAGCGGCCAGCCAAATACAAGCACCCAACACCCGAAAAGGGGCAAAGCCATTGGCGCCGCGCAAAGCCCGCAGGCGCAGGGGGCTTGAAAGGAGACGCATGAACGACAAACGCATTCGCAAGATAGTCATCGTGGGCGGTGGCACGGCCGGGTGGATGGCTGCCGCACCTTTGGCGCAGAAGCTCCGCCCGGGCGGGCAGAGTGGGTGTGAAATCGTGCTGATCGAGTCGCCCGATATCGGGACGATCGGGGTGGGCGAGGCCACCTTGCCAACCATCCGCTACTACAACCTGGCCCTGGGCCTGGAGGGGGCGGACTTCGTCAAAAAGACCCAGGCCACTTTCAAGCTTGGCATCGAGTTCAGGGACTGGGGGCATCTGGGGAATCGATTCTTTCATGGCTTCGGCGACTTTGGCCCGGCCATCGACAACCGGCCGGCTTATATGCACTGGCTGCGTCTGTTGCGGACGCAGGGGGGAGGAGCGCTCCCCCCCTATGAAGACTGGTCCACCGCGACGGTCATGGCCCGGCAGAACCGGTTCACGCCGCCGCAGGGGGAGCAACCGTCGGCGGCCAACGCGTACTCGTTTGCTTACCACTTTGATGCCGGCCTCTATGCCGCTTATTTGCGTGATTACGCGATGCAACGGGGGGCGTCCCGCGTTGAGGGCACGGTGGTCGATGTAGAGCTGCGTTCCACCAACGGCTTTGTGACCTCGGTGAAGTTGGCAGACGGCCGCCGGATCGAGGGCGATCTGTTCATCGACTGCTCGGGGTTTCGGGGTCTGTTGATCGAGGGCGTGATGCAGGCCGGCTACGACGATTGGAGCGATTTGCTGCCCTGCAACAGTGCATTGGCGGTGCCCAGTGAACGGGTGGGGCCGTTGACGCCCTACACAAGGTCTACCGCCAAGGCCAGTGGTTGGCAATGGCGCATTCCGCTGCAGCATCGCACGGGCAATGGCCATGTGTATTGCAGTGGCTACACCAGCGACGAAGACGCACAGCGGGTGCTGCTGGAGGGTTTGGACAGCAAGGCCCTGGCGGAGCCCCGGCAGTTGCGCTTCACCACCGGGCGCCGGCGCAAATCGTGGGTCAAGAATGTCGTGGCTTTGGGTTTGGCGGCAGGCTTTCTGGAGCCGCTGGAGTCCACCAGCATTCAGCTGATCATGGATGGTGTGGGGCGCTTGATTCAGAATTTTCCGGACCGTGATTTTCACCCCACCCATGCGGCGGAGTTCAACCGCAAGGTCTTGTCGCAATACGAGTCGATCCGCGATTTCATCGTCATGCACTACAAGCTGACACGCCGCACGGACTCGGCGTTTTGGCGCTATTGCGCGGCCATGCCGATCCCGGAGCGTTTGCAACACCAGATCGAACTGTTTCGCCATACCGGCCGGGTGGCGGTGCTCGATCCAGAAGGCTTTTTGGAGCCCTCGCTGGTGTCCATCATGATGGGCCTGGGCGTGACGCCAGAGCGTTATGACCCGATGGTCGATTTGATCGACGAGGTGGCCTTGAAAACGCATTTCGCGCGCCTGCGTGCCGCCATTGCTCAAACAGTGCAGAGCATGCCGGATCACGCGCAATACATCGCCCGCCATGCGCAGGCCGAACCTGCAGCGGTGGTGGCCCAAGCCGCATGAGTACTTGGTCTTGGTGCTCATGAGGCGGCCGGCTCAGACGCAGCAGAAATACGCAGCAATTGACAGATGCCCTGGCCACATCGTGGGGCTGGCGAGGGCGGACTCCCTGGTTTGTAGGGAATGCGCGCCCCTTTTTTCTTATAGCTATTGGATTGTTTTATGAAGTTCACCGATGGGCAGTGGATGTTGCAGCCCGGGGTCACCGCGCACTACGCCGCGCAGGCGTATGACGTTGAGGTGGCCGGCGATCAATTGGTGGTGTTGGCGACCACGCGACCCATTCGCCACCGCGGCGATACCTTGCAGGGGCCGACTTTGACGGTCACCTTGAGCTCGCCCTTGCCCGGCGTGATCCGCGTGCAGGTTCAGCACTACGCCGAAGCCGATGCACCGCGCCTGCACATCCCCATGCCGGGTGCCACGCGGCCGACGGTCACGATTGAAAACGGCACCGACCGTGCTGTTCTGCGCAGCGGCGGTTTGTCGGTGGAGGTGAACAAGGCGGAGGGATGGAGCCTGATCTTCCGCGAGGGCGACCGCGTGTTGACTCGCAGCGACTGGCGGGGCCTGGGTTATGTGCAGTGGGCGGACAAGGGTAACTTTGTGCACGAGCAGTTGTCGCTGGGGGTGGGCGAGAACGTTTACGGCTTGGGCGAGCGCTTCACGCCCTGGGTTAAAAACGGTCAGGTGGTGGAGAACAGCAACCGCGACGGCGGCACGGCGTGCGAGCAGGCCTACAAGAGCGTGCCGTTCTACCTAACTAGTAAAGGCTACGGCGTGCTGGTGAACGAAGCCGGCCCGGTGTCTTTCGAGGTGGCGTCTGAAAAGGTGGCGCGGGTCCAGTTCAGCCGTGAAGGCGAGAGTCTCGACTACATGGTCATTCAAGGACCCACACAGAAGGACGTGCTGCAGCGCCTGACCGCCTTGACCGGGCGCGCCGCCTTGCCGCCCGCCTGGAGCTTTGGCCTGTGGCTGACCACTTCCTTCACGACCAATTACGACGAAGCAACGACCACCTCTTTCATCGACGAGATGAAGCGGCGCGAACTGCCGCTGAGCGTGTTCCACTTTGACTGCTTCTGGATGCGTGAGTTCCAGTGGTGTGACTTCGAGTGGGACCGCCGCCAGTTCCCCGAGCCCGAAGCGATGCTGCGCCGCTTGGCCGAACGCGGCCTGAAGATCAGCCTCTGGATCAACCCCTACATTGCGCAGAAGTCGCCCTTGTTTGCCGAGGGCGCCCGCGAGGGCTACTTCATCAAGCGCAGCAATGGCCGCGTGTGGCAAACCGATCTGTGGCAGCCCGGCATGGCGATTGTTGATTTCACCAACCCTGCCGCCATCACCTGGTACCAGGGGCATCTGCGCCGCTTGCTGGCCATGGGCGTGGATTGCTTCAAGACCGATTTTGGTGAACGTATCCCCGACACCGGCGTGGTTTATCACGATGGCTCCGACCCGGTTGAAATGCATAACCTCTATGCGCTGCGGTACAACGAGGTGGTCTACCAACTCATTCAAGAGGTGCGTGGCGTCGATGATGCGGTGGTGTTCGCGCGCTCTACCTATGCGTCTGGTCAGCGTTTTCCAGTGCACTGGGGCGGCGACTGTTGGTCCAACTTCGAGTCGATGGCGGAGAGCCTGCGTGGCGGCCTGTCGCTCACCAGTTGCGGCTTCGCCTTCTGGAGCCACGACATCGGCGGCTTCGAGGGCAACCCGCCGCCTGCCGTTTACAAGCGCTGGATTCAGTTCGGCCTGTTGTCGTCACACAGCCGCTTGCATGGCAGCAGCTTCTACCGTGTGCCATGGCTGGTGGACGAAGAAAGCTGCGTGGTCCTGCAGGCCTTCACCCGCCTGAAGCACCGCTTGATGCCCTATCTGTACGCCAAGGCCATCGAGGCGACGCAGACCGGCGTACCGATGATGCGCTCGATGGTGCTGGAGCATCCGCAAGATCCCGCCTGCGCGAGCCTGGACCGCCAATACCATCTGGGCGAATCGCTGCTGGTGGCGCCGATTTTCACCGAGAGCGGCGAGGTGGATTTCTACCTGCCGCAAGGCACGGGCGAGGGCCGCTGGACGCACCTGCTGTCGGGCCAGACCGTGCCTGGCGGGCGGTGGCATCAGGAGGCCCACGACTTTCTCAGCCTGCCGCTGTACGTGGCGCCCAATACCGTGCTGCCCTGGGGGGCTGAAACCGAGCGTCCTGATTACGACTACACAAAGGGACTGACGCTGCGTGTCTTCGCGCTGGCGGACGGTGCCACGACCTCGTTCGAGGTGGCTTCAGTGCAAGGGCAGATCGCCGCACGCGGCACCGTTCATCGGCAGGGGCCGTGCTACACCACGTCGATCACCGAGGGCACTTTGCAGGACTGGTGCCTGGAGGTCGACGGGCAGCGCAGTTCCGTGCAGGCCAGCGCCAACAGCTTGGTTTGGCAGCCGTGATTTCGTATCGCACATAGGCGCAATCAAGGGCAAATCAACGCGGGCAAACCCCTGCAAATGCGGGCGCCCGCGTGCTGACATGCTGCTTAATTAACCCCCTATTTAAGGGGGGTGACCCAGAGCGGGAAAGCTGTTCAGATGCACCTTGCTGATCCAGCGCAAGGCAGGGGTTGTCATATGAGCACTTCGCATCGACTGATTTGGAGCCTTGTTTCGGGGCTGTCGGGTTTGGCCTTGGTCAGCACTGCGCAAGCCAGCCTGATCGGGTCTGTGACCGTTGACTTGTATGCGCCCGGCGGATTGACCTCTGACGGCACGCCGGGCAACACTGTTTCAACGGCAATCCATGTGACCGAGAGCACCTCGGTGTCAACGGGCATTTTTGCCAGTTCGCTGGATCCGGGGCCGATCGGCGGCGCAGCGGGGTTCATGCTCGACCATGAGCAGATCACCTTTGTGGGTAACTCCATCTTGCTGCATGTCGATGCCGGTGAACAAACGCCTGGCAATTTGTTCTACACCGGTTACCTGGGCAGTGGTGCAGAACATGCACGTTATCAATTCTCTGGCCTCAACATTCCTGGTGAAACCATCACCGGCTTCAAGGTCTATGACTTTGATGGTTATGGCACGTCGGGCACCACGGGTGCAGTGAACCTGACAGACCCCAATGATCTGGTCCACCTGATTGACGCCAGCACGCTGAGTTTCGATCTGGACACTCTGCAATTCAAAGATCGTTTGAGGGAAACCTACAACTACGCGGAATTTCGAATTGACCTAATCACCCAAGCGAATGGCAACGGTGGCGGTGGCGATTTGCCGGAGCCATCATCGCTGGCGTGCCTGGGGGCCGCTGGCTTGATGATGTTTGCGGCGCGTCGTCGTGGTTGGCTGCGCTAGTTGGGGGCGGCGAGGTGCTGTCCCTCACGCATTTCAGCCCCTTTGTGGGCGAGCATTTTGGATTTAGCACGGCGGCTGAAGGGCCAGCCCAGGCGCATGCCACGTTGATTGAGGCCGCCTTGTTGACGTCGCCAGCGTTCGGGGCGCGTCAACCGTTTCACCTGATTTTTGAAGGCCCGGTCGAGTCACTGTTGGACCAGCGGACCTATCAAGTCCGGCACGCCGCGTTTTCAGGCCTGGAATTGTTCATCGTGCCAGTCGGCCAAAGTCGTTCAGGCATTCGCTACGAAGCCGTTTTTAATTAGGAGTCGACGACCATGGGAACACCCTATCTCGGCGAGATCCGCTTGATGAGTTTTGCCTATGCTCCCAGAGGCTGGGCGCAGTGCAATGGGCAGTTGCTGCCCATCAATCAGTACCAGGCGCTTTTCGCGCTCTTGGGAACGTATTACGGCGGCAACGGCCAAAGCAACTTCGCGCTGCCCAATCTGCAAGGACGCACCCCTTTGCACGTGGGGCCTACCACCGTTCAAGGCCAGTCAGGCGGCGCGGAAAACGTCACACTGCTGCAGGCCCACTTGCCCGTGCATTCTCACGGGCTCAGTGGCACGAGTGACTTGGCCAACGCCAGCGCGCCCGGCTTGGCCGTGCCGGCCGCCAAAGGCCGCGGTGGTGTCAATCACTATGCGGGCGCGGGCTCGGTCAATGCGAGCCTGGACGCTTCGTCGGTCAGCTTGGTGGGGGGCAACCAGCCGCACAGCAATATGCAGCCCTACCTGGTGATGAATTATGTGATTGCCCTGCAGGGCATCTTCCCGTCACGTAACTGATGTCGATCGGACAGGACAGGAGGTCCAAATGTCAGAGCCTTATGTGGGTGAAATTCGTTTGTTCGCAGGGAGTTTCGCGCCTGTCGGTTGGTATTTCTGCAACGGCGCGCTGTTGCCGATTTCCGAGTTCGACACCTTGTTCAATTTGATTGGCACCACCTATGGTGGCGATGGTCAAAGCACGTTTGCCCTGCCGGATTTGCAAGGCCGTGTGCCGGTGCATCAAGGCAGTGGCCATGTGATGGGCGAGCGTGCGGGCGTCGAAGCGGTCACGCTCAGCGTGAGCCAGATGCCCATGCACACCCACACACCACAGGGCAGCAGCACGACCGCGATTGCCGGGTCGCCGGGTGGCAATGTGCTGGCCGCGCCGCCCATCAATTCTTACGGGCCCGGGCCGGCCACGGTGGCCATGGCTGACGCCGCTATTGCAGTGCAAGGCGGCTCGCAGCCTCACAACAATATGGCGCCATTCACGACGCTGAACTACATCATTTCATTGTTCGGCGTTTATCCGTCACAGAACTGAGGAGTTCGTCATGGCAGACCAATTTGTTGCCGAGGTCCGGATGTTTGGCTTTGGCTTTGCGCCAACGGGGTGGGCGGCTTGCAATGGGCAACTCTTGCCCCTTTCGCAAAACACGGCGCTGTTCTCCCTGCTTGGCACGTTCTACGGCGGCAATGGCACCTCCAATTTTGCCTTGCCCAATTTGCAGGATCAATTCGCGGTGGGCATGGGCAGTGGGCCCGGGCTTTCGCAGCGAAGCCTGGGGGAGCAGGGTGGCGAGGCGACGGTGGCTTTGTCGCCGTCAACAATGCCGCAGCATACCCATGCCTTGAAGGCCGGCGCGGCGGCCAGCAGCACCAATCCGACCGGCGCAGTCATGGCGCCGCCGGCCGGCGGGGCGCTTGAATACCGCATTCCTGCCAACCCAACCCCGATGGCGGGGGCGAGCCTGGCAAATGCCGGCAATGGACAGCCTCATGAGAATCGCCAGCCCTTTTTGGCCGTGAACTTTTGCATCGCCATGCAGGGGATTTATCCCGCCCGCGGCTGAGCGGCTGAGCGGTTGAGCGCTTGATCATGCGAGTCCAACTCCGCCCCGCCGACGCTGTACACGATCAGGCCTTGATGCGCCAGATTTATGCCAGTACCCGCGAAGACGAGTTGGCCTTGACCCCGTGGTCGGCGGAACAACGCCGCGCCTTCACGGACATGCAGTTCAACGCCCAGCAGGCGCACTACCTTCTGCATTACCCGCAATCGATCTGCCAAGTGATTTCTGTCGTCGAGGGTGATGCGCTCAGGGGCGGCGTGCAAGACGTTGGCCGCCTTTGGGTGGATCAGCGCAGCAACTCGGTCCATGTGCTGGACATCAGCGTCTTGAGTGCGGCCCGAGGCCAGGGCATTGGCACCTTGTGCCTGGAGCAACTCCAACGTGAGGCGCACCAGCGGGGGCATTCGGTGACCATCTTTGTCGAGTTGCACAACCCCGCCCGCCGACTTTATGAGCGCTTGGGATTTGAGGCCGAGGGTGCACCCCAGGGCCTGTACCAATTCATGGCCTGCAGGCAGCCGGTCAGCCACACCGTCAATGAGGAATGTCTATCATGAAGAAGAGATCCTTTGTCTTGGGGGCTTGCGCCGTGCTGGTGGCGCCGCATGCAATGGCTTGCCCGTCGCCAGTGTCCTTGGCGTCCTCGGCTGGCCACAGTGCCGCAGGTGCAACCGGAGCCCAAGTACCGGGTTTGGGGCAGTTGCGTGACGGCGAAGCTTGGCAGCAATGGGTCCAGCAGGAGTTCGTCATCCACGGTGCAGACGGTAGCCGCAGCGTCGCTGTTCTCGACCAGTGTGCACAGGCTGCGGTGGCCGACGGCGTCAGCCACCAATTCGTGTTGGGGTTCAGTTGCGCACAGGCCTTGCCGTCGGGGCTTTACCGGCTTGAGCACCGCAACGGTGAACGGATAGACATTTTTCTCAACGAGTCGGGCCTGGCGTCTGCGGCCCGGATGCGCGCTGAGTTCAATGTGTTGACGACGTAGCCCTCGGCAGTTGTTGCTGATCGTGCTGATGGTGCTGACAACGAGGGGCGCCGAGCACGTCTGAGCTCGCGGTTGGGTGCCCACAAACAGGGAGGGCATTCGCGGCACAATAGTCTTATGAACAAGGCATTTACGCGCGAGAGTGACTCTCAGGACGATGACGACGACGAAGTGGGCTTGCCCGCTGTTCCTGCAGGTGCCCGCAACTACATGACGCCGCAAGGGTACGCGCGCCTGAGGGCGGAGTTCATGACCTTGCTGGACGACGAGCGCCCCAAGATCGTGGAGATTGTTTCCTGGGCGGCCAAGAATGGCGACCGTTCGGAGAATGGCGACTACCTCTATGGCAAGAAGCGTTTGCGGGAGATTGACCGCCGGCTGCGCTTTCTCACCAAGCGGCTGGATATTGCGGAGGTGGCGGATCCTAGCGCCCATTTTGGCAGTGACCAGATCTTTTTTGGCGCCACGGTCACCTACGCCAACGCCCGGGGTGAGGAACGCACCATCACCATCAAGGGCATTGATGAGTCCAACAGCCTAGCGGGTGAGGTGAGCTGGGTATCGCCCATTGCCCGGGTCTTGCTGAAGGCCCGGGAGGGCGATGAACTTCAACTCTTGACGCCGGGAGGCGTGGAGCAGATTGAGGTGGTGGAAGTGCGCTACCCGGCGCCCAAGGCGGCCGGCGCGGCGTGACACCTGCTTGATTGCTGACCGGTCATTTCCCGGTCATGTTTAAGCCCGCTTTATTGACTGATTTCGGGTTGATTCCAGACTGGCTTCCGGTTTGTTGACGCGGTCCACTTTTCGCCTTAGTGGGCGTAGCGCCGTCTGCGCTATCGCATTTAGCAGCTTGCTTCATGCATTGCAATCGATTTCCATAAATACGGGTTTACTATTGTTTGCAATCGATTGCAATTTTGATTTTTCAGTTTCACAATAGCGCCACGGTTGACGCCTGCTGCAATGTTTGCCTCCTTCACGGAATATTTGCAGTGCGGACGAGCCGCCACAGAGCACCGAAGTTCCAAAGTTGCGATCACCAAGGCTTTTCAGACCTTGCAAGCGGAGACAAACCATGCATACCCCCATTCAACGTGTTCTTTTGAGCGCCACGCCACTCGCCTTGGCCATTTCTCTGGCGTATTCGCCGGCCAACGCGCAAGAAGTGCAGCCGGCGGTTCCGCAGGGCGCTGCCGCCAATTCGGGAGACACACTCAAGCTCGACCAAGTGGTGGTGACTGGCGCGTCCACCCGCGTTACCAAGATGCAGCAAAGCTTGTCGGTCAGCTCCATGGACGCCGAGCAAATCACCAAATCCGGCGCCACCAATGCTGCTGAGTTGCTGCGTTCGGTACCCGGCTTGCGGGCCGAATCAAGCGGCGGCGAGGGCAATGCCAACATCACCGTGCGGGGCGTGCCGCTGTCAGCCGGTGGGTCGCGTTATGTGCAGATGCAGGAAGACGGCTTGCCAGTATTGTTGTTTGGCGATATCGCCTTCGGTACGGCGGACGAGTTTGTTCGCGCCGACATCAATACCGATCGCCTCGAAGTGGTACGCGGTGGGTCGGCGTCGACGCTGGCTTCAAACTCACCGGGCGGTGTCATCAACTTCATCAGCAAGACCGGGAAGGAGCAGGGTGGATCGATCGGCCTGACGGCGGGCCTGGGCAACAAGCTGTGGCGCGTGGACGCCGATTACGGCGGCAGCCTTGGGAACGGGACGAGCTTCCACGTGGGCGCCTTTCAGCGCATTGGCGAGGGCGGCCGTCCGACCGGGCAAGACCTTGAAAAAGGCGGGCAACTCAAGGCCAACATCACGCAAAAGTTCGACGGCGGCTTTGTCCGCGTGAACTTCAAGGCGCTGGACGACAAGACCCCTTCGCTCATGCCGGTACCTGTCACGGTCAGCAACGGCAAGATCAACACCATCGCCGGGATTGATCCCCGCACCGCGTTCTTCATTTCGCCAAGTCTGAATTCCGACAGCACCTACAACAAGGATGGGGGCACCTCGGTGTCTGATCCGCGGGACGGCTTGCGGGTGAAAAGCACGGCCATTGGTTTTGAAGCAGGGCTGGAACTGGGCCAGGGTTTCAATGTGGACGAAAAGTTCCGCACGGCATCCAATTCGGGGCGCTTCATCGCCTTGTTCCCGGCCGACAACGGCAGCAACGGCACTGCGAAGTTTTTCACCGGCACCTTGTTCAACACCTCGTTGGACAATATGAACAACACCTTCAACGACTTGAAGGTGAGCAAGGTCATCAAGGGTGATGACATCAAGACCACCTTGGTGGGCGGCTTGTTCTATGGCAAGCAGACAGTGGCGCAAACCTGGTTCTGGAATCAGTACAACATCACCATGAGCGGCGAAAACTCGCATGTGGTGGACGCCAACGGCAACGCGTCGTCAGCGCCGGTCGCGCAAGGGTGGTCAACCTGGGGTGGCTGCTGCACCCGCACCTTCAATGTGGATTACACCGAAACCTCACCCTACGCCGCCGCTACAGTCGAGGTGGGCAAGCTGATCATCGACGGCAGCTTGCGCCGTGACGAACAAAAGGCCAAGGGCTACACCTTCAGCGGCGACAACACCAACAAGGTTTGGGATGCGGCCAGCAAGAAGTTGGTGGACTACAAGGTTTCACATACTTCCTATTCGCTGGGCGGCAACTACACGCTCAACAAAGATCTGGCGGCTTTTGCACGCGAGAGCAACGGCGTGGCCTTCAGCGCTGACCGGTTGCTGTATGGCAATCCGCTGGACGGCTCGGTGCCCATCAGCATCAACGAGATTGATCAGGTGGAAGGCGGCCTCAAATGGCGGGGCCAAGGCATGAGTGTGTTTGCCACCCTGTTCAACGCCCGTACCAAAGAAAGCAATTTTGAGGTGACGACGCAGAAATTCACTGCCAACAAGTACGAGGCCAATGGCCTAGAGTTGGAGATGGCCTACCAGATGGGAGAATTCCGCCTAGCGGGCGGCGCGACTTATACGCACGCCCGAATCAAGGACTCCAGCGACGCCACCACGGTGGGCAAGACACC
This sequence comes from Roseateles koreensis, assembly GCF_028595305.1. Taxonomy (GTDB): domain Bacteria; phylum Pseudomonadota; class Gammaproteobacteria; order Burkholderiales; family Burkholderiaceae_C; genus Paucibacter_A; species Paucibacter_A koreensis. The sequence goes on from NZ_JAQQXS010000020.1 coordinate 40,420, forward strand.
GCGCCGCCAAGCTGATTTTGTGTACCAGATTTCGCCCAGTTACGCCTTTGGCAACCTCGATCTGGGCGCCGCCTTGATCGGCTCAGGCAAGTCCTACGGCGATGATGCCAACACCATCACCATGCCGGCCTATGTGGTGATTAACGCCTTTGCAAACTACCAGTTCAACGACAAGATGCAACTCTCCTTGTCGGCCAACAACCTCTTCAACGCCTTGGCTTACACCGAGATTGAGGGTGATGGGCATGCGGCGCGCGCGTTGACGGGCCGCACCGTTCGGGCGACCCTGAAGTACAGCTTCTGACCTGCGCCGAGGAGACCCACGTGACTGCAATTGAAGGGGGCGTCTGCCTGCTGGGGGAAACCTTGGTGGATGAGTTTCACGACCGGAAGGTTGCGGGCGGGGCGCCCTTCAATGTGGCGCGATCGCTGGCGGCCTTGGTCGCCCCGGCGAAGGTTTTGTTGCTGTCGGCACTCAATTCAGACGATACAGCGGGTCAGTGCATTTTGGCCAGTATGCGTCGATTCCATCTGGATGAAGCGGGCTTACAGCTGACACCGGCATGGCCCAGCGGCCGAGTCAGCGTCAGCGAGCAAGCGGGTGCAGGGAGCCCGGATGATGCAGGTGAGGGCAGCGGGGCCCATGTTTTCACCATTCATGGGCCCGCCGCCTGGGAGCACATTGCGCTGGCGCCCGCGCAGGCCTTGCTTGCCCACACGCGGCCGCGTATTTTTTATTTTGGCAGCCTGGCGCAACGCAGCGAACCCTCACGGCGGAGCGTGCGCGCGCTGGCCGAGCAAGCCCGGGCTCAGGCGGCGCTGTGCTATTTGGACCTGAATCTTCGTCCGGGCAGCAGTGAGCCAGATCTGGCGGCGCAGAGCTTGTCTCGCGCTGATTGGGTCAAGGTCAGCGAAGGCGAGTTGGCGCAGCTGTTCGCATGGTTCGGCCGGGCGAGTGATGCCGAGTTGGACCCTCTCGCGGCACCGATTGAATTGAGTGGCGCGGTGGACGCCTTACAACAGCGCTTTGGTTTGCGCATGCTGGTGTTGACGCGCGGTGCGGCGGGCTACGCTGCCTTCGGCGCAGGGGGGCAGGTCTTGATGGAGGGCGCTGCGGCGCCGGTGCCGCGCTTGGTGGATACGGTTGGCGCGGGCGATGCCTTCTCCGCCATGTTGTTGGCGGCGACCCTGCGTCGCCAAACCCTGGTACAGGCCCTGGCCTTGGCAAATCGCTACGCGGCAGCGCTGTGCGGTGAGCGAGGGCCGATACCGGATGGTGACGCGTTCTTCGCGCCTTGGCGGGCGGCCTTGGCGGAGGAGACCCGTACATGAACACCTCTTCGGCAGTGGCCACGACAACGACAACGACAACGACAACGACAGCGGCAGCGGCAACCGCGTCGGACCCGGCCAAACCGCATTTGAGCTTCTGGCAGATCGTCAACATGAATGTCGGGTTCTTCGGCATTCAGTTCAGCTTTGGTCTGCAACAAAGCAATATGAGCCCCATCTACAAATACCTGGGGGCGGACGAGGCCAGCTTGCCTTTGCTGTGGCTGGCGGGGCCGTTGACGGGCTTGCTAGTGCAGCCCCTCATCGGCGCGATGAGCGACCGCACGGTCACGCGGTGGGGGCGCCGCACGCCGTACTTCATGATTGGCGCGCTGCTCTGCAGCTTGGGGCTGTTGCTGATGCCAGGCAGCCCCACGCTGTGGTTTGCCGCTGGATTGTTGTGGATTCTGGATGCCGCCAACAACGTGACCATGGAGCCTTATCGCGCCTATGTCAGCGACCGCCTGAATCCCGCCCAACATGCGCAAGGCTTTCTCACGCAGAGCGCGTTTACCGGGCTGGCGCAGACACTGGCCTACCTCACGCCGTCTCTCATGGTGTGGCTGGGCATGGATCGTGACGCCGTCAACGGCAGCCATATTCCGCAGACCACGGTGGTGGCCTTCATGGTCGGTGCGGTTTTTTCTTTCACCACGGTGTGGTGGTCGGTGCGGCGTGTGCCTGAACTGCCGCTGAGTACCGATGAGTTGCAGCGTTTGGCGCAGTTGCCACGTGGCTTGGGGTCGACCTGGCGGGAGATTGTCGGCGCCATCAAAGACATGCCGCCCACCATGCGCCAGTTGTGGTGGATGAAACTGTTTCAGTGGTACGGCATGATGTGCTACTGGATCTACATCGTGCCAGCACTGGCGCAAACGATCTTTGGCAGCAGCGACGCCACCTCAAGCGGTTTTCGTGAGGCCGGTTTGTTGAATGGGCAGATCGGGGGCTTCTATAACTTCGTCGCCTTCTTCGCGGCCTTTGCGCTGCTGCCCTTCACCCGCCGCTTCGGTGCGCAGAAGGTTCACGCGCTTTGCCTGACGCTGGCCGGCGTGGGCCTGTGGGCCGTCCCCGAGATCAGCAACCGCTGGCTGCTTTTTGTCCCCATGGTGGGCATGGGGCTGGCTTGGGCCAGCATCATGGGCAACCCCTATGTGCTTTTGGCGGGCAGCATTCCGCCGCAGCGGGCGGGCGTGTACATGGGCATTTTCAATATGTTCATCGTCATCCCGATGCTGATCCAGATGTTGACGTTGCCGCTGATCTACAACAGCTGGCTCGGCGGGCAACCCGCAAACGTCATCCGCCTCGCCGGTGGCCTGTTGCTGCTTGCCGCTGTGGCGGTGCTGCGCGTTAAAACCGCGCCCTCGGCTTCTACGCCGGTTGATGCCGGTTGATGCCCGCTGAACGCACCGGCTCCCAAATTTCGCCCCGTCCTTTCGCCTGAATTGCTCTGCCATGAAGAACCAAGTACAACTCATTACCTATGTCGACCGGATGGGCGGCGGCGACATCGCCAGCCTGCGCCAATGGCTCAAAGGCCCCATGCAGGGCGTGTTTGGTGGCGTTCATCTGCTGCCATTTTTCTACCCTATTGATGGTGCGGACGCTGGCTTCGATCCGATTGATCACACGCAGGTGGACCCTCGGCTCGGCGATTGGTCCGACATTCTGGCGCTCAGCCAAGACACGGAGGTGATGGCCGATGTCATCGTCAATCACGTGTCTGCGGACTCGCCGCAATTTCTGGACTATTCGGAGCGGGGCGATGCGTCGCCCTACGCTGGCATGTTTCTGACCTTGGACGCGGTGTTTCCTGACGGCGCCAATGAGCGGAGTTTGCTGAAGGTCTATCGCCCAAGGCCAGGGCTGCCGCTGCATTGCGTGCAGCTCAAAAATGGCCAGAAAAAAATTCTCTGGACCACCTTCACGCCCAAGCAGTTGGACATCGACGTGCAGCACCCGGAAGGGCGAGCCTATCTGGACAGCATCTTGCAGCGCTTTGCGGCGTCAGGCATTCGCATGGTGCGCCTGGATGCTGCGGGTTATGCCATCAAAAAAGCGGGCGACAACTGCTTCATGATGCCCGAGACCTTCGACTTCATCGCCGAATTTGCCGGGCGCGCCAAGGCGCTGGGCATTGAGGTGCTGGTGGAAATTCATTCTTATTTCCAAAGGCAGATCGAGATCGCGCGGCAGGTCGACTGGGTGTACGACTTCGCCTTGCCGCCGCTGGCGCTGCATGCCTTCTTCTTCAAGACCGCCGAACCCTTGAAGCGCTGGATTGCGCAGCGGCCCTGCAATGCCCTGACCGTGCTGGACACGCATGACGGTATTGGCATCATCGACATTGGTGCCGATGGCGCGGATCGGGTCGGTTCACCCGGTCTGGTGCCACCCGCGGAGTTGGATGCCCTGGTGGAGCGTATTCACAGCCTGAGCCAAGGGCAGAGCCGCCAAGCCACGGGCGCTGCGGCCTCCAATCTGGATCTGTATCAGGTCAATTGCACTTTCTACGACGCCCTGGGCCGCGATGATTGCCGCTATCTGCTGGCGCGGGCCTTGCAGTTCTTTCTGCCCGGTGTGCCCCAGGTCTATTACGTGGGCTTGTTGGCCGGGCATAACGACATGGAACTGCTGTCCCGCACAGGCGTCGGGCGCGACATCAACCGACATCGCTACGACGCGGCTGAAGTCGAGTTGGCGCTGCGGCGCCCGGTGGTGCAGTCCTTGGTCCAGTTGATTCGCCTGCGCAACGCGCATCCTGCGTTTACTGGCACCTTCGAATTGTTGCCCTCAAGCGCACAAGCCTTGCACATGCGCTGGCGCACCGGCATACATGAGGCACGTTTGAGCGTGGATTTTGAGACGCTGGCACATGAGCTTTTCTTCAGCGGGAATGGTGAGGCTGGCGTTGAGGGCGCTGGTCGGTTGATCCGCTATCCGCAATAGTCGTCGTGATGCTCAGGTCGGCGTCAGCTTTGACGTCAACAATCGCGCATCGAAATTGACTTGCGAGATACGCACCATGTGGAAATTATTCGTCGGCTTCATCCTCTTCGCAGCGCTGGCGCTCTTCATCTTGAGCAAGAGCGGCGGCAGCATCGACATGGGCGGAGAAAAGCATGATGTGGCCGCACAACACACCGACGCCCCGGCCTCCGCGGCCAGCGAAGCTGCTCCGGTGGACGGCGCTGCGTCGGCAGCCCCTGCAGCCTCAGCGGCTTCCATGTAAGTCCCAAGAGACCCGAAATGAACAAAGGGCCGATGCCATTGCCGTACCGACCCTTTGTTATTTCGAAGCGCTGAAAGCGCTCAGAAACGATAGTTCACGCCCACCGTCCAGGTGTCGAGCGTCTTGTCGTACAGCCCGGCGGTAGGGGCGTTGTTGTAACGGGTTACTTCGGTGCGCAGCGACCAGTTTTTATCCAAAGCGTAGTCGGCGCCCAAACCTACTTTGAGGCCAGTGGAGTTGCCGCCGTCGATGGTGCTCAGGCCTTTGAAGTCGCGATCCAGATGCGCAACACCCAGGCGCCCGAAGAGGCTGAACTGGTCGTTGACAGGCAGGCGCCCGATGGCATCCAGCGAAATCACGGTGGTTTTGGCCTCGGTGTCGCCGATCTTGTGCTTGCCCAGTGCGTTGAGGCTCAGTTCCGTGCCGAAATATTGATTGAACTGGTAGCCGCCGTGGATGCCGTAGCTGGTGTCACGCTTTTCCAGGCTGGGGGCCGGAGATTGGGCGCTGCTCAGGTCGGTGTTTGAGCGACCGATTTCGCCGCCAACGTAATAGCCGGTATCGGCTCGACGGGGCTCATCTGCGGATGCCGCCGTGACCATGGCCGCCAGCGTTGTGAACGCCAGCACAGTGACAGAGTTTGTTTTTTTGAAGTTCATGACTAATGCATTCCTTGAACGGTTCACCAGAAATTTGGCTTCGCCCTAAACGGCCTGAAAAGCAGTTTTGTGACGATGTCTTCATTGTGGTGATGGTGTCCGGAATACTCGGTACAAACCCTGTATTGCGAGTGTGACCTCTTTTGACGTTGAGTAAATTTCTACAAAGTGCTGTCGGTGGCCTCGGTGGCGCGCTGCGGCGCAATACACGGCATGCGAATCACCATGCTGGAGCCCTGGCCGGGGCTGCTGATGACTTCGATCTGGCCGCCCAGCACGTGGGTGACGAGGTTGTGCACGATGTGCATGCCCAGGCCCGACCCGCCGGTGCCCAATTTGGTGGTGAAGAAGGGGTCGAAAATCCGCCGGCGCACGGCTTCGTCCATGCCGCCGCCGTCGTCGGTGACAGTCAACTCCGCTTCGCCAGGGCTCAGGCGCCGGCATTGCAGGGTCAGCACGCCATGGTCTCTACCGTCAAAGCCGTGCACGAGCGCGTTGATCATCAGATTGGTCAGCACCTGGCCCAGTGAGCCGGGGTAGCTGTTCATCAAAATGTCGGGGCTCAAATCGATTTGCAACTTGTAGGGGGTGTGCTTGAAGCTGGGCTCCACCATCACCAGCACGTCTTCCACCACTTTGGCGAGGTCGAAGTCCCGGCGCAGGTCTGAGGTTTGGTCGATCGCCACTTGTTTGAATTCGCGCACCAAATCCGCCGCCTTCTGTACGTTGCGCTGCAGAATGTCTTGGCCTCGGCGGGCGTCACGCACCAATTCTTCGAGCACACTGCGGCGCATGGGCGTGTTGTTGGCGAGCATGTCTTCCATGCGGCGGAAGCGGTCCTCCAGCGAGGACACCACGGTCAGCGAATTACCCAGCGGTGTGTTCAATTCGTGGGCTACGCCAGCCACCAAACGACCCAGAGAGGCCAATTTTTCGGACTCCACCAATTCGTGCTGGGCGGTGCGCAGGTGCCCAAGCGCTTGACGGAGGTCTTCGTTGCTGTGGGTCAACTCGAGCGTGCGTTGTTTGACTTGATCTTCCAGTGTGCTGGCATGCTGGCGCAAGGATTCGAAGGCGTGCAGAAGCGATTGGCGCATGCGCTCCATCGCCAGGCCGACGCGGGCAATCTCATCGCTGCCGCCTAAGCGGAGCGGTTTGTCGAGTTCACCTGCGGCGAGCGCCTCGGCGGCTTGGGTCAGGCGCGTCATGGGTTTGAGCACCCTGGACTGCATCACGATCAGAATCAGCACCAATGAAAAGGTGAGGGTGGCACCGCTGCGCCACAGGGTTCGCACCATGTCGGCCTGTTTTTCGGCCAGCAGTGGCGCTGCGCTCATTTGCACCGTGACGGTGGCGATTTGGCGGCCGTCTCGAATGACGGGGTGCGATGCTTCAAGTGTCAAGTCTTGCTCACCCGCCGGTTGCGCCCTGCGGTGTTCTTGGAAGGGCACCGGAGTTGATGGTTCCCGCACGACCACGGAGACAAAACGAGGGTCATCGAATTGGGCCTTGATCATCGGCTCCGCCAAATCGGGTGACACCTGCCACACCGGTTCCGCCAAAGAAAGAGCCATCACTTCGGCGCTGCGATTGAGGTCGCGCTTGACGTCTTCAAGCGCCACACGCCGGGTTTTTTGCAGGTCAAACAACAACACCAAGGTGGTCGGCAAGAGCAAGCCCAGCAACAGAGCCAGCACGACAGCAAAGCGCAGAGACGACCGCATGTTCAGGCCTGAAGAGGGTTGCGACCGAAGATGCGGCGGGGCTGTTTTCGGGATGAACTTTGTCTGTGCAGATAGAGCGTCATGGTGAGGCGATAAAGCACATTGCGCGGTGAACGCAGTGTAGGCCCAAGCTGCTTATTTCAGAAGCCGGGCATACCCGCCAGTTGCAAATTCCCTGCCATTGGCCAAGAACTTGTTCTTAACCTAAGCCCTTAATTTGACGGGTTCTTGCGCGTCGTTGCTGTCGGATGTCAGTACGGTGACGCGATTGCGGCCTTGATGTTTGGATGCATAGAGGGCACGGTCAGCTCGGTTGAGAAAATCGTTCGCGCTCTCGCCGGGGGCGAGTTGTGTCACGCCGAAGGAAATGGTGACGTTCTGCTGCTCCTGCGCTTGTTCGCCTCGGCGAATTCGGCCCTTGGCCACGGTGCTGCGCATTTTTTCCGCCAAGCCTTCTGCCTGGTCGAGACTGCTGCGGGGCAGCAGGAGTGCAAATTCTTCGCCCCCGATGCGGGCGGTGATGATGTCGTTGGCGGCGACAGTTTTGAGTGTTTGAGCGACAGCCCGCAGCACCTGGTCGCCAAATCCATGGCCGAAGCTGTCGTTGATTCGCTTGAAGAAGTCAATATCGCCCAGCACCAAGCAGGGCGCGGTGCTGGCGGCGGCCTTGGGGTCATCGGGCTTGTGCGCGCTGTTGGCAAGGCATGTACTCAAGGCCTGATCGAAGGCGCGGCGGTTGGATAGGCCCGTCAACGCATCAACCAACGCTTCATTGCGGGCGTGTCGAACTTCTTGGCGAAGGGCTTCAATCTCGTGCTGACTCTGGCTGAGTTGGCTTTGAAGCGCGCCCACGGCGCCGCGAATTTCGCGACTGCCACTGAGTAGTTCTTGAAGTACGTCGGCTTGTGTCTGTTGGTTGGGGTCACCCAACAATTGTTCGACCCAGGTGTTGAGCGAGTTGTCGAAACGGGCAGTTTCTTGTCCGGCTTCGGCCGCTGAAGCCGCCATGGTGTCGAGCACCCGGGCCAGGCCGTCGCCGACTTTTTGGGCAGTTGCGGCGTCCAGGGATGTCAGTTGGCTGCCAATGTGGTCCTGATAGAGCGCCCAGGTTTGTGCTTCATCCAGCGTGGCGCCGTCGCGGGTGTGCGTCAACACAGCTTGGTGCAAAGCCAGGTTGCGGGCACTAACGAACTCATACCAAACCGCATAGCTGACCGGATGCAGGGCGGCGCGTTGGCGGGTCATTAGGGGCAAGGCAGCGCGCAAGTGTTCGGCACTGCGGGCAAGACTGTCTGTATATCTCATCATCCGATTCCTTCGAGCGCGGTTCGTGTTCGTGGTGTTCGACCTGGCCGCTCCTTGTCAGGGCGCTTGCGGCTGCTGGCGGGCGGCGAGCTTCAAGCGCCCTGTGGGTCGGCGCTTGAAGCGGGGCCACCTCGGCGCCTTTCATGAAGACTTGATGGGCGCCAACCCCTGATGGTTGGGCTATCGGTCATCAGCGCATCCAAAAAAAGTTCAATTTAGGGGGACGAATCGAATCTGGCCTGATATTTGTCAACTATTCCCGCAGTGACTGGCCTTACGGTGTCGACTTGGCAATTTTTCGCGCCAGGCGGCGGCGTGGTTCTTTCCTGGAACTGCGTTGCGGTACTCGCGCATCATCATGACTGTGAATTCCATTGCTCCCGATTTGATGCCTTTGTTTGAGCGTAGCGGCTTGGCGCCCCTCATCATCAAGGGACGGCGCCTGTTGCCGGTGGTGCAGGGCGGCATGGGCGTTGGGGTCAGTGCCCAGCGTCTTGCGGGCAGCGTGGCATCCCTGGGCGGCGTGGGCACGCTGAGTTCGGTCGACTTGCGGCGTCATCACCCTGATTTGATGGCTCGTACCGAAGGGCACAACGCGGGTGACGCGGCCAAGGCATTGATCGATGAAGTGAATCTGATCGCCCTGGAGCGTGAAATCGCTGGCGCGCGTGAACGCAGTGGCGGCATGGGCCTGGTGGCCTTGAATGTGATGCGAGCGGTGACTGAATACGCCTCCTCGATCAAGCGCGCCTTGGAGCACGGTGTCGATGCGATCGTTGTTGGTGCGGGCTTGCCCTTGGATTTGCCTGACTTGGCGGTTGATCACCCGAATGTTGCACTGATTCCCATCTTGAGCGATGCGCGGGGCGTGCAACTCATCGTGCGCAAATGGGAGCGCAAGAACCGCTTGCCCGATGCCATCGTGATTGAACACCCCCGCTTGGCAGGCGGCCATCTGGGTGCGGCCAAGGTGGACGATTTGAATGACCCCCGCTTTGATTTCGAGCGGGTGATCCCTGAATGCTTGGCGTACTTCGAGAAAGCAGGCATCGCGGGCAAGATCCCTTTGATCGTGGCCGGTGGTGTGCGCAGCTTTGAAGACATTCAACGCCTGCAGGCACTGGGCGCGGCGGGCGTGCAACTGGGCACGCCGTTCGCCGTGACCACCGATTGCGATGCGCACGCGGAATTCAAGCGCGTTCTGGCCGAAGCCAGCGATGAGGATCTGGTGGAGTTCACCAGCGTTGCCGGGCTGCCCGCGCGGGCGGTCGGCACCCCCTGGTTGCGCAACTACCTGCGCGCCGCACCCAAGCTGCAGGCCGTGGCGCAAGTCAAGAGCCGCTGCACCAAGGCGTTTGACTGCTTGGCGCAATGCGGCTTGCGCGATGGCTTGAAGGATTGGGGCCAGTTTTGCATCGACAACCAATTGGCTGCCGCCCTGCGCGGCGACACTCACAAGGGGTTGTTCTTCCGTGGCGCGGGTGCGTTGCCATTTGGCAAGGAAATCCGCTCGGCACGTGAATTGATGATGCGTTTGCTGGGCGCACCCTTGCAGCCTTACACAGCCTGAGTTGCCCATTCGGCAAGCGTAAGGACAGGGGCTTGAAAGCCCGGGCTCTTAAAATGCCCGGACATGACTGCACACGCCCTGCCTAAAGTTTCGTCCAAGCCCATCTGGCCGGGTTTGTTGTTGGCCTCATTGGGCGCTGTTGCCTTCTCGGGCAAGGTCATCATCGTGAAGCTGGCCTATCGCTACGGCGTTGACGCAGTCACCTTGATCATGTTGCGCATGTTGTTTGCGCTACCGCTGTTTGTTGTGCTGGCCTGGTGGGCAGGGCGTGGCCAACCGGCGCTGACCCGCCGAGACGGCTGGGTGATTCTGGGCCTGGGTTTTTCGGGCTACTACTTGGCGAGCTTTCTTGATTTTGCGGGTCTGGCCTATGTCTCCGCCAGCTTTGAGCGCCTGATCCTGTACCTCAACCCCACCCTGGTGCTCTTGCTCGGTTGGGTGTTTTTCAAACGCCGGGTCAGCACGCGGCAGTTGGTGGCTTTGGCTGTGAGTTATTCAGGCGTGCTGCTGGTGTTTGGCCAGGAGTTGCATGTCCAGGGCAGCCATGTCTGGCTGGGTGCGGGGCTGGTGTTTGGCAGCGCTGTCAGCTATGCGCTGTACCTGCTGTTCAGCGGTGAGGAGGTTCGGCGCTTGGGCGCTTTGCGCCTGACTGGGTTGGCCTCCAGTGTGGCTTGTGTGCTGTGCATTGGGCAGTTCTTGTTGGTACGCGGCACGCACAGCTGGAGCGCGCTGCAGGCGGTGGACCCGCAAGTGATTCGTCTGTCGATCTTGAACGCGACGGCCTGCACATTTGCACCGGTGTTGATGGTCATGATGGCCATCGAACGCGTCGGGGCCACCCTGGCCGCGCAGACCGGCATGATTGGGCCGATGTCTACCATCTTGATGGGCGTGGTGATTTTGGGCGAGCCCTTCACGCCCTGGGTGGCGGCGGGTACCGTGCTGGTGATGGGCGGCGTTTGGCTGCTGACGCGCTGGCGCTGAGATAGAGGCTGGCAAGAGCGCAGGCAAGAATCATGGCCCTGCGCAAGCAAGATTCCTGCGGCCGTGGCAGCATCGTGCGCATTGATTCCATGGGAGCATGTTGCGATGACAAGTACTTGGACCTCTAGCGAAAAGGTCGTGCGTATCGACCAGGTCGGCGGGCCGGAGCAGCTCAAGCTGGTGAGCATTGAAGTGGGCATGCCTGGCCCTGGCGAGGTGCGCATCCGCCACAAGGCGTGTGGCCTCAACTTCATCGACATCTATCACCGCAATGGTGTCTATCCGCTGCCCATGCCGCACAGCCTGGGCATGGAGGGCGCGGGCGTGGTGGAGGCGGTGGGCGAGGGTGTCACCCATCTGGCTGTGGGCGACCGTGCGGCTTATGCCAGCCCGCCGCCCGGCGCATACGCGACCGCTCGGGTGCTGCCCGCCCGTTCGGTTTGCAAGCTACCTGACGACATTTCTTTTGAAACCGGTGCCGCCATGATGCTCAAGGGGCTGACGGCTCAGTACCTGCTGCGCCGCACCTTGCCTCAGGGCGGCTTGCAGGCTGGTGACACGGTCTTGTTTCATGCCGCTGCCGGGGGTGTGGGCTTGATCGCCTGTCAGTGGGCCAAGGCGTTGGGGCTGCAATTGATCGGCACAGCGGGCTCGGACGAGAAGTGCGAGCTGGCCCGGCAAGCCGGCGCGGCCCATGTCATCAACTACCGCAGCGAGCCTGATTTTGCGACCCGCGTGCGTGAAATTACCGAAGGCCGGGGCGTCAAGGTGGTTTACGACTCGGTGGGCGCTGACACCTGGGAGGGCTCTTTGAACAGTCTGGCGCCTTTTGGCCTGATGGTGAGCTTTGGCAACGCGTCGGGCGTTGTGCCGCCGGTCAATCTGGGTACCTTGGCGGCCAAGGGGTCTTTGTATCTGACCCGGCCTACCTTGTTCACCCATCTCGCCACCCGCGAGGCCAGCCAGGCCATGGCCGATGAATTGTTCGCCATGGTGAGCCGTGGCACGCTGAGAATCCCTGTTGAACAGCGCTACCCCTTGGCGGAAGTCGTCCAGGCGCATCGCGACATGGAAGCGCGGACCACCGTGGGCTGCGGCGTGCTGTTAACCTGACGCGAGCTGATATCGCTAGAGGTGGCTTGAATCAAGCCGCGGGGCATCAGGCTTGGGGCGCGGTCTGGGAGGCCGGCGCTGTGGGCCCCGTATTGGCTGCGGCTGCGGTAGGCGCCTCTTCCACGGCCTTGCTCTGGCGGTGCAGCGGCACTTCAAAGCTGAAGCAAGAGCCGGTGCCCGAGAGGCTTTCCACCTGCACCTGACCGCCCATCAGCAAGACCAGGCGCTGCACGATGGTCAGGCCCAGGCCGGTGCCACCAAAGCGGCGGGTGATGCTGCCGTCCGCCTGGGTGAAGGGCTCGAAGATTTTCGAGATTTGCTCGCGGGTCATGCCAATGCCGGTGTCATGCACCGCAAAGCGCAGGCGAAGTTGCGGAGATTCAGGATCGATTTCTTGGCCGTCTTCGTTCAGGTCAAGGCGTTGCACTTCCACCCGTACTTCGCCTTTTTCGGTGAATTTGAGGGCGTTGCCGACCAGATTGACCAGCACCTGGCGCAGCCGCAAGGCGTCCCCCACGGCATGCTGGGGCACACCGGGTTGCACGCGGGCATTGAGCTGAATGCCTTTTTCATGCGCCTGCAGCAGCAGCGGGTGAAGGGCTTCGCGCAGGCAGTCGTGCAGGGAGAAGGGGGCTTGTTCAATCACCACCCGGCCCGACTCGATCTTGGCCACGTCCAGCAAGTCGTTGATGATGACCATCAGCCCCTTGGCCGAGCTGTGGGCCAGCTCGATGAAGCGGCGCTGCTTGTCATTCAGCTCGGTTTGCAGCACCAATTCGGTCAGGCCCAGCACACCATTCATGGGGGTGCGGATCTCGTGGCTCATATTGGCCAGAAAACTGCTTTTGGCCAGGCTGGCCGCCTCAGCGGCTTCGCGGGCGGCCACCAGGGCGGCCTGGCTGGCCTTGAGGTCGGCAATGTCACGGGCGTTGAGCAGCAGCGTTGGCTCGCCCGTCACCGGGTCGCGCATGGGGCGGGCGTTGACCGCGTGCCAGCAGGGGCCTTGCGCGGTCATCAACTCAACCTCGTTGCGGTAGCTTTCATCTGCATGCACTTGGGCGAAGATGGCTTGCGCGTCCGAGGGGTCGACAAAAATGCCGGCAAAGTCGTTGAACACCGCCGCACCTTGGCCGGTGAAGGCCAGCGCGGCCGCGGGGTTGCGCATCAGCACGCTGCCGTCTTTGAGGCTGAAGACGGCAATGCGCACCGAAGTGTGCTGCAGGGCTTCCACGCCACGTAGCAAACCCAGATCGTCGCCACTGGCCAGTGAGTCCGCCGCAAACAGCATGACTTGGCGGCGGTCCGGGGTGCGAATGCCCCGTGACACCAGCATGGCCGTGGTGGGTTGGCCTTTCGGGTAGAGCGTCCATTGCTCGCGAACGATTTTTTCTTGGGCGTGGTCGGCGGCGGTGACGGCCAGGCGCTCGCGCACGGCTTCGGCCGTGTCGGAGTAGTCTTGCGACAGAAACTCTTCGGCGCTGCCGGCCTGCCAGAAGCGCAATGCCGCTGCATTGGCCCACAGATTGCGCTGTCGTTCATGGTCGAACACCCACATGGGCACGTCGAGCCAGTCGTAGTGGGTCAGGCAGGAAAAGTCGAGCATGGCTGTGTGGGCGGCGGTATACAGCGGAGGAGGCAAACGCCGATTGTCTCTTGCCTCACCGAGCTTGGCCGCTGGGGCTGGCCCGCCAAATTCAATTAATTCGGCATGATTTGCTCAACTAACGGGCAATGTCTAACGGGCAATGTCAGCGGAGGCTGTGTTCGTGAGGGCGATGTCTGTGGAAGCGACGGGTCACTCAAGCGCCAGGGGCGTCAACCACTGCTTCGCGGTAAGCGTGCCAACTGGCATGGCCCAGCACAGGCCCCACCACCAGCAGCCCGGCAAAGCCAGGAATCATCGCCAGCACCACGAGGATTGTGATCAGGCTGCCCCACAAAATCATGACGCCGGTTTGGGTCAATACCAGGCGCAAGCTGGTGAGGCCGGCGGTGATGGCATCGGTGTCCCGGTGCAGCAGCATGGGGATGGAGATCACGCAGACGGCGTAGATCAGCCCGGCAAACACGGCACCAACGGCCAGGTAGGCGACAATGAAGCCAAGGTTTTCGAGGTCAAGCAGCTTGGCGATGGAACCTGCAAAGTCTGGCATGCCGTTGAAGCTCACTGCAAACACCACCAAGGCGGAGCGGGCCCACAGCATCTCCAGAATCAACAAGACAAAGCCAAAGATGGCGAGTTGCGATATGCGGCGGCGCCAGGAGGTCAGTGAATCCAGCAACCCCGGCACCTCACCTGCCTCCAAGCGATAGCTCACTTGATACAGGCCCAGGCACATGAAGGGGCCGACCAGCAAAAAGCCTGCAGACAACGCCAGGGTGTACACCGGCGCTGTTTGAAATACCCGAAGCACGGCCCAGCCCATCAAGGTGAAGCACAAGCCGTAGAAGAGGCCGATGGCGGGCGCGCGGCGAAAATCACGCCAACCGGCCTTCAGCCATCGCCAAGGAGCACTCCAGGGCAAGGGCCGCAATTCGATGTCGAAAACGCTGTCGGCGGGGCGGGCTTCCGGTGTGGGAATGGACACCGGAATGGGCTGGGATGGGGCGGGAGTATCGTGGGGCGTCATGCCCTCAGCTTAGGGCAGGCCCGGGCGCACAGAAAGCGGGGTTTTCAGCAGGCAAGCCTGATGGAAAACCCGCTCTGTTGGCGAAGCCGCCTGGGCAATTAGCTGCGGCGCACCCGGCGTAATTCGTCCCAAATCAGCAGCGCCGCACCGACGGTGATGCCGCTGTCAGCGATGTTGAACGCCGGGAAGTAGTACGCATTGCGCCAATGCACCTGAATGAAGTCGACCACATAGCCGTGCAGCAGGCGGTCAATCACATTGCCGATGGCGCCGCCCAAGATCAGGCTCAGCGCCGTGGCAAACAGGGTTTGATGGCCGTGACGGCGCAGCATCCAGACAATGACGCCCGTGGCCACAACCCCCAGCCCGACAAAGAACCAACGCTGCCAGCCGCCCGCGTCATGCAGAAAACTGAAGGCCGCGCCCAGGTTGTGCACCCGCACCACGTTGAAGAAGCTGGTGACATAGCGGCTGTCTCCCAGTTGAAAGGTGCCAACGATCAGCACCTTGGTGAACTGGTCCAGCAAAATGACGATCAGTGCCAAAGCCAGCCAGCGGTTCAGGCTGATCTGCTGGCTTGAACCGCCCCCCGATTTTCTTGTTGCCATGTTTGAATTGCTTTCGGGCCGGGTCAGGCGATGAGACGGGTTTCACCGGCACCATGCAGATTGCTGTCGCAACGGCTGCACAGCGTCGGATGCTCGGGGTTGCTGCCCACATCGGCGCAGTAATGCCAGCAGCGTTCGCATTTGGCTTGGGCGGATGGAGTGACGGCCACGGTCAACTCAGGCGCCTCGACGAGACGGGCGGCCGAGGTGATGAAGACGAACTTCAAATCCCCGCCCAGCGACTGCAGCAGTTGCAGATCGGCGGCGGCCACACCGAGGGTGACTTCGGCTTGCAAGGAAGAACCTACCGCGCCTTCGCTGCGCACGGCCTCGATGGCCTTGTTGACTGCCTCGCGGATCTCGCGGATGCGCGACCATTTGGTGCGCAAGGCCGCATCGGGTTCCGCAAACTGCCAATAGGTTTCGGTGAAGATGCTGTCACCCGGCTGGGCGCCGGCGAAAACCTTCCAGGCTTCTTCGGCCGTGAAGCTGAGGAAGGGCGCCATCCAGCGCAGCATGGCATTGGTCAGGTGCCACAAGGTGGTCTGTGCCGAGCGGCGTGCCAAGCTCTTGGGTGCGGTGGTGTAGAGGCGGTCTTTCAGCACGTCGAGGTAGAAGGCGCCGAGGTCTTCGGAGCAATAGACCTGCAGCTTGGCCACCACGGGGTGAAATTCATAGCGTTCGAAGTGGGCGAGGATGTCGGCCTGCAACTCTGCGGCGCGAGCCAGGGCAAAGCGGTCCACTTCCAGCAACTCTGCCAGCGGCACGGCGTCGGCCTGGGCGTCGAAGTCGCTGACGTTGGCGAGCAGGAAGCGCAAGGTGTTGCGGATGCGGCGGTAGCCGTCCACCACACGGGCGAGGATTTTTTCGTCCAGGCCAAGGTCGCCTGAATAATCGGTCGAGGCGCACCACAGGCGGATGATTTCAGCGCCCATCTTTTCGCTGACGGTTTGTGGCGCCACCACATTGCCCTCTGACTTGCTCATCTTGCGGCCCTTGCCGTCAACGACAAAGCCGTGCGTCAGCAAGCCCTTGTAGGGCGCGCGGCCGTACAAGGCGCAGGCGATCAGCAAGCTGGAGTGGAACCAGCCACGGTGCTGATCGTGGCCTTCCAGATAGAGGTCGGCTTCGGGGCCTTGCGCGTGGGCTGCACCCTGGTGGCTCCCTTTGAGCACGTGCTCAAACGTGGAGCCGGAGTCGAACCACACGTCCAGAATGTCGGCGCCCTTGCTGTAGGACTCGGCTTCAGCGCCCAGCCATTCGGCGGCGTCCAACTTGGCCCAGGCTTCCACACCGCCGGTTTCCACCAAAGCGGCGGCGCGTTCGATGAAGGCCAGGGTGTCGGGGTGCGGCAGACCGGTGTCCTTGTGCAAGAAGATGGGCAGGGGTACGCCCCAGCTGCGCTGGCGCGAGATGCACCAGTCGGGGCGGCCGGCGATCATGTCGCGCAGCCGGGCGCGGCCATTTTCGGGGTAGAAGCTGGTTGCTTCGATGGCGTCCAGTGCGGTTTGCCGCAGGCATTTCTCCGGCGCCTCTTGGGCAAATACGCCCACGCCCTCGTCCATGCGCACAAACCATTGGGCTGCGGCGCGGTAGATCACTGGCGTCTTGTGGCGCCAGCAGTGCGGGTAGCTGTGGGTGATCTTGGTGTGCGAGAGCAGGCGACCGGCGGCTTCCAGCGCCTCGGCGATCACCGGGTTGGCCTTCCAGATGTGCAGGCCGCCGAACAGCGGCAGCGCAGCTTCGTACTGGCCGTTGCCTTGCACCGGGTTCAAAATGTCTTTGAACGCCATGCCGTGCGCAACACAGCTCTGGAAGTCGTCCAGGCCGTAGGCTGGCGCGGAGTGGACCACGCCAGTGCCGTCTTCGGCAGTGGCGTAATCGGCCAGGTAGACGGGGCTCACGCGGTCGTAGCCGGCATCCACATGGGCGAGAGGGTGTTTGAACTGCTGCATCGCCAGGTTCTTGCCCAGAGTGGTGGCCAGCACGCGGCCTTGGCCTTCAAGCTGCCAACGGATCAGGCACTTTTCCACCAGCGCTTCAGCCACCATGAAGATGCCGCGCGGCGTGTCCACCAAGGCGTAGCTCAGCTCGGGGTTGAGGTTGAGCGCTTGGTTGGCCGGGATGGTCCAGGGGGTGGTGGTCCAGATGACGGTGAACGCGTCTTTGTCCAGCGCGGGCAGGCCGAAGGCCGCGGCAAGCTTGGCGGGCTCGGCGCTGAGGAACGCCACGTCCACCGCAGGGCTTTGCTTGTCGGCGTATTCGATCTCGAACTCGGCCAGCGAGGAGCCGCAGTCAAAGCACCAGTACACGGGTTTCAGGCCGCGGTAGACGAAGCCGCGCTCGAACAAACGCTTCAAGACGCGGATCTCGCCGGCCTCGTTCGCAAAGTTCATGGTGCGATACGGGTTGTCCCATTCGCCGAGCACGCCCAGGCGTTTGAAGTCTGCGCGTTGGGCGTCGATTTGCTCGCCGGCATAGGCACGGCTCTTGGCCTGCACCTCATCGCGCGGCAGGCCGCGGCCGAAGGTTTTTTCGATCTGGTTTTCGATCGGCAAGCCGTGGCAGTCCCAGCCGGGGATGTAGGCGGCGTCCATGCCCTTCAACTGCCGGGCCTTGACGATCATGTCTTTCAGGATCTTGTTGGCGGCGTGGCCGATGTGGATCTGGCCGTTGGCATAGGGCGGGCCGTCGTGCAGCACGAACTTGGGCGCGCCGCAGCGGGCATCGCGCAGCTTTTTGTAGACGCCATGCGTCTCCCACTCCTTGACCATGCCCGGCTCGCGCTTGGGCAGGTCGCCGCGCATGGGGAAGGGCGTGTCCGGCAGGTTCAGGGTGGCGCGGTAGTCTTTGGCGTTGGTCGTCATGGCGAAACTTTCGGGCCGCGCGAAGTCGGCGGCCAGGAGATGCATTGAGCAGGAGGGCGGAGGGCTGCAAAGATCAGCGGGGCAGGCCCGCTGTCAGCCTCAAATTCGGTCGCGCGTGGTCTGGCGCCGCAGTGCCGCGTGCGGTCCCTGGGCCGGCGTGCCAGCGAGAAAGGCGCGAGCATCCCGCACATCTTGGGCGATGGCGGCCGTCAGGGCGGGCAGCCCGTCAAAACGGGCTTCATCGCGAATTTTGTGCAGGAGTTCCACGTGCACGAGTTTACCGTAGCCGCCGCTCTGGCCCAGTTTGGCTGGCCAGTCCAGGCAATGGACTTCAAGCAGCACCCGGCCGGCGTCTTCTACCGTAGGGCGCACGCCCAGCGAGGCCACACCGTCCAACGGCGTGGCGGCCAGCCCATGCACGCGCACCGCAAAGATGCCGTGGGCGGCTGGCTTGTCGTGGGTGAAGCGCAGGTTCAAGGTGCGAAAGCCATCGGCAGCCGCAGGGCTGGATTCACCCAGGCTGCGCCCCAGCTTGGCACCGTGAACCACATGCCCGGAGATGGCGTAGGGCCGACCCAGCAGCCGGGCAGCGGCGTCCATGTCACCGCCATGCAAGGCCTCGCGAACCGCCGAACTGCTGACGCGCAGGCCATGCACCTCATAGCTCATCATGCGGGCCACGTCGAAACCGTGGCTGCGGCCGGCCGCGTCCAGCGTGGCGTAGTCGCCCTGGCGCTTGGCGCCAAAGCGGAAGTCATCGCCCACCAGAATGTATTTGGCACCCAGGCCTAGGATCAGTACTTGTCGAATGAAATCCTGCGCGCTCAGGCTGGCCAAGGTTTCATCGAAGCGCAGCACCACGGCCTGGTCGATGCCGCAGCGCTCTAACTCGCTGAGCTTGTCGCGCAGCAGGGCAATGCGGGCGGGAGCCAGCTCCGGCTTGCTCAGCCGTGCCGCGAAGTAGTCCCGCGGGTGGGGCTCGAAGGTCATCACGCAACTCGGCAAGCCCCGGTGCGCCGCCTCTGATTTGAGCAAGGCCAACATGGCCTGATGGCCTCGATGGACGCCATCGAAATTACCGATCGTCAAGGCGCAAGCGCTGGCGATGCCGGGATGATGAAAACCGCGAAATACCTGCATCAAGGGATTATCGCCGCCCGGCGCGCTTCAAGCGGGTGTGGCCACCTGCAAATGACGTTGCGCCACACCGAGTAGATCATCCATTTCGAAGGGCTTGACGAGGTAGTCGTCCATGCCGCACTGGATGCAGCGCTCACGGTCGCCGTTCACCGCACTGGCGGTCAGCGCAACGATGGGGATGCGCGGCGAGAATTGGGCGCGCTCATGGCTGCGCCAGCGACGGGTGGCCTCGAAGCCGTCCATCACGGGCATCTGGCAGTCCATCAGCACCAAGTCGTAGGCCTGGTCTTGCAGGCGATCAAGCGCCTCCTGGCCGTTTTCAGCCTGATCGACGCGCAAGCCACACTGTTGCAACATGGACGAGGCAACCAGTACATTGACCGCACTATCGTCCACCAACAGTACTCGGCCGCTGAGCTGCGGCATCACGCGCGCTGCCCGCTTGCTGCTTTGGCGGGTGTCGGTGATGGGCGAGGGCGCATTGTTTGCGATGACAGGCGCTGCGTCCTGCTTCACAAGGTGAGCTTCGATCGTGGGTAGATTCTGGCTCGGCGAATCGCCGGGCTTTTCAGTAGCCCCTGTCTCACAGGGCAGCAAGGGCAGGGTGAATTCAAACAAAGAGCCATGGCCAGGCGCGGAGCTGCAGCGCAGGTCGCCGCCCATGGCGCGGGCCAGTTCGCGGGAGATGGTCAGCCCAAGCCCGGTGCCATCCTGACGGCGCGGCGCCTTGTGGCGCTGGTCTTGTGCTTGCTCGAAGGGCGCGAACACGCGCTCCAATTGGTCGGCAGCAATGCCTTCACCGCTGTCTTGCACTGCAAACCGGAGCAGGCTGCCGGCCCGCATGTCGCGGATGGTGCCGATGTCCACTCGCACAAATCCCTGTTCGGTGAACTTGATGGCATTGCCGATCAGGTTGTGTAGCACCTGTTTGATGCGGGAGGCGTCACCCAGCGCGAATTGCGGCAGCGCGGGGCTGAGCTTGAGTTCGAAATTCAAGCCCTTTTCATGTGCGGTTTGCGACAGCAGCTGGCACACATCTTCAACCGTTTCGTGCAAATTGACCGGCCCGGTGTCCACGGCCAGCTTGCCGGATTCAATGCGCGCAAGGTCGAGGATGTCATTGACCAAGGCCAGCAAGTGCTGGCCGGAGCGCCGCATGATGTTGACGTGCTCACGCTGCTGGGTATCGAGCGACGAGCGTTCCAGCAATTGCGTCATGCCCAGGATGCCGTTGAGTGGCGTGCGGATTTCGTGGCTCATCACCGCCACGAAACGGCTCTTGCTGGTGCTCGAATGCTCGGCGGATTGCAAAGCCAGTTGGCGTTGCTCGGCGACCCATGCATTGGCAAACCGGTTGCGGAGCAGGGCTGTGACGCGCTGATCCATCTTGCGTGACTCGTTCAGGGCCAAGCCCAGAAAGCCAATCAAGCCCAAGGCCGTGACTGCGCCCAATTGAGTGCCCAGGCTGAATTGGTGCACCACCATAGGCGCCAGCGACAAGGTCGAAAAAGTCAGATTGGTGCTGAAGGCATTGCCCAGCGTGAACAGGCTGATGGCCATCACCGCCACGACGGCCGCGAGAATGATGGCGTTGAGTTCGGCCGCGCCGGGCATGTAGAACAAATAGGCCATCAAGCCCCAGCTCAGTGCGTCCATCCCGAGCAGCAGGAAATAGCGTTTGCGCCAAGTCTCGAGGCGGTCCGTGCTCAGGCGTAGCGACTTCATGCGCTTGAAGCGCAAGGAATCCGTCACCCGGAGCACCACCAGAATCGTGCGGGCAACCAGCCAGCACAGCAGCACCGCGTGCGGCAGGTAGGCCCAGAAGAGGATCACCGGAATCACGCTGAATATCAGCCCGGCGATGCTGGGCGTGATGGTTCGCCCCAGCAAGGACGCCAGTTGCTCTGACTTCACGTTGCCGGTGATGTCAGGGCACTGCGTTTCGGCACCCGTGACCGGGGTCGGTACTGCGATCATTCTCATATCCCTCAATAAGCGAGTCGCCTGTCAGCGACCCCTTTGGGGCGGGGTGGCCTCTACGTGCCACACTCAAGCTCCAAGGAATGATTTTGTACCTTCAATATGTTACAAATTACCCGGGATGAACCCTGAAACGTCGTAAATACGTCGCACATTCATGGGTAAACCCGTGGGTGTTTGCGCCGTGTCAAATGCGCACCGAGGCCGTATTCGGACCCTGTTGGAGATATCAGGGCGTGATGAGTTTGGGGCTGCTGATCCAAATCCATTCACCCGGTTTCAGATCGACCGGCAGTTCGAGTGCGCCAAAGCGCGGGCGGTGCAGGCTCTCCACCCGATTGCCCACCGCCGCCACCATGCGTTTGACTTGGTGGTATTTGCCTTCGGTCAGTGTCAGGCGCAGGCCATGGGTGCCAAAGGCTTCGGCGCCTTCAGCGCGAACCTCTTCTGGCGTGTAGGCGGGCTTGGCGTCGGCGCCCGGCTTGGGCGAGGGTTTGCCGGCGGACTTGAAGTTGGACGAAGCACTGGCCGCACGCCCCGCGACCTCGGCCTTGGGCTCCGGCTCACGCAGGGTCACGCCGGCCAACAACTGAGCCACTTGCTCGGGCGTCACGGGGTGCTTGCACTGCGCCTCATACACCTTGGGCACATGGTGTTTGGGGCTGGTGAGCTTGTGAATCAACGTGCCGTCGTCGGTCAGCAGTAGCAGGCCCGTAGTGTCTTCGTCCAAACGGCCGATGGGCTGAACATCGCGCTCGCGCAGCGGTGCGGGCAGCAGGTTCATCACGCTGGGGTGATGCTTGGGTTTGCGCGAACACTCATAGCCCGTCGGCTTGTTCAGCAAAATCAAGGCCTTGTCGTAGAAGGGCCAAGTTTTGCCGCTGACTTCAAAGCTGAAGCCTTCGCACTCAAATTCGGCGTCCGGGTCATCGACCACCTCGCCGTTGACACTGACCTCTTCGTTGTAGATCAGACCGGCGCACAGCCGCCGGGTGCCGAAGCCCTGGGAAAAGAGAATTTGGGACAGACGCATTTTCATGCGTCTATTGTCCCTCAGTCGCGTTCTTCAGCCACTTCTTGGGCCGCGCCCAGCCGTGCAGCAGTCGGCTGCGTGCTCAGACGAATACGCCAGCGCTGTCTTGCAGACGCGCGCTGACTTCACCCAAATGATGCAGATCGTCGCCAAACTGCAGGCACATGACCGTCAGGCGCTTGAAGTAGTGGCTGCTGATGTACTCGTCCGTCACGCCGATGCCACCGTGCAGCTGTGTGCATTGTTGGCCCACATAGCGCATGGATTTGCACAGTTGCAGCTTGGCCTGCGAGAGCGCCATGCGCCGGGCGGCCGGGGCCTCGTTGATCTTGAGTGTGGCGAAGTAGCTCATCGAGCGTGCGAGTTCAAGCTGCATCTTCACGTCGGCAACGCGATGGCGCAGCGCCTGGAAGCTGCTGATGACGATGCCAAACTGCTTGCGCGTGTTGAGGTACTCGACCGTGATGGCCAGCATTTTCTCCATGGCGCCCACGCCCTCCGCGCACAGGGCGGCAATGCCAACATCAACGGCACGCTCCAGCACCGCCAAACCTTGCTCGGGGCCAACCAGCAAGGTGGCTGGCGTGTTGTGCAGGGTCAGCTCTGCGGCACGCGAACCGTCTTGCTGGCTGTAAGCACGGGTGCCGACACCCGCAGCGCCGCGTTCCACCAGATACAGCGCCACACCCGCTTGCAGGCCTTCGCCGCTGCGCGCCGGAATGATCCAGGCATCCGCCTGATCACCCGCCAGCACCAAGGACTTGGCGCCAGTGAGCAGGCCATTCTGAGCCACGGTGGTGGGTTGATCCAGTCGGTAGCGGGCACCGCGCTCTTGATGCGCCAGCACGATCAGGGCCTCGCCGCCGGCAATGCGGGGCATCCATTGCGACTGGACGCTCTGCGGCGCTTCGCGCAGCACGGTGGGGGCAATCAGCCCGGCCTGGGCGTAGGGCTCTATGACGATGCCCCGCCCGAGTTCTTCCATCACCACCATGGCGTCGACCGGGCCAAAGCCCAGGCCGCCATGGTCTTCAGAGACGGCCAAGCCCATCAGGCCCAGCCCGGCCAATCCATCCCAGGCCTCGCGAGAAAAACCGCCCGCTTTGACGATCTCGCGCCGGCGCTCGAAGCTGTAGTCTTTGTCCACCCAGCGGCGTACCGCATCGCGCAGGGATTCTTGGTCTTCGGTGAAATCAAAATCCATGATGTTCTCGCTTCCTCTCAGCCCAGCACGGTTTGCGCGACGATGTTGCGCTGCACTTCGTTGGACCCACCATAGATGGTGGTCTTGCGGTAGTTGAAATAGTGGCTGGCCAGGGGGGCGCAGTGGGCGGCGCCCACGTGGTCGCCTTGCCAACCCGCTTCCATCGCTTCATGGATGAAGGGCAGGGCAAACGGGCCGGCCGCCTGCATCATCAGTTCGGTGTAGCGCTGTTGGATTTCGCTGCCGTGAATCTTCAGCAGGCCGGCGACGTCCAGCGATTGCTTGCCACTCTTTTCGGCGGACAAGACGCGCAGTACCATCATTTCCAGTGCCACCAGGTCAACTTCCAGCAAGGCGATCTGGTCGCGGAAGCGGGTGTCTTCCCAGAGGCCTTCGGCCTTGGCGATGCGCTTGAGGCGCTCCAACTCGCGCTTGCCGCGGTTGACGTCGGCGATGTTGGTGCGCTCATGGGCCAGCAGGTATTTGGCGTAGGTCCAGCCCTTGTTTTCTTCGCCCACCAAGTTGCCGACGGGTACCTCGACGTTGTCGAAGAACACTTCGTTCACCTCGTGCTCGCCGTCCAGCATGACGATGGGGCGCACGGTGACGCCCGGCGACTTCATGTCGATCAGCAAGAAGGAAATACCGGTTTGCGGCTTGCCGGAGTTGTCGGTGCGCACGAGGCAGAAGATCCAGTCGCCGTGTTGGCCCAGTGTGGTCCAGGTCTTCTGGCCGTTGACGATGTATTTGTCGCCCTGGCGCTCGGCCCGGGTTTTCAGCCCAGCGAGGTCGGAGCCTGCACCGGGTTCGCTATAACCCTGGCTCCACCAAACCTCACCGCTCATGATGCCGGGCAGGTGGCGCTCTTGTTGCTCGCGGCTGCCGAAGGCCATGATTACGGGGGCCACCATCACCGGGCCGAAGGGCAGGATGCGTGGCGCACCGGCCAGAGCGCATTCTTCTTCGAAGAGATGGCGTTGCACGGCATTCCAGCCCGGACCACCAAACTGCTTGGGCCAAGCCCAGCCATGCCAGCCCTTGGCGCCCAAAATCTTGGCCCAACGTTGCAGGTCGTCTTTGCTCAGGCGCAGTGCGTTGTGCACCTTGTAGCTGATGTCGGCGGGAAGGTTTTGCGCCACCCATTGGCGCACCTCGCTGCGAAAGGCCTGTTCTTCGGCCGTGAAATTCAGGTCCATGCTTGTCTCCTACATTCAGCGGAGTTTTAGCACGAACGTTCAAATTTAAGGTGTCTCTCTTGGGACAAACGAGGGACAGTTGGTCTTATTGCCGAAGGCTCAGACGTAAAAAAGCCACCTTGCGGGTGGCTTCTCAGGGATCACCCCAGGGCGGGGTGAATGCAACTCAAGCTCAAGCTTGCTTGCGATTGCGGCGGGTAGCGGCCAGGGCGCCAAAGCCAGCAACGGCCAGCAAAGCCAGCGATGCGGGCTCAGGCACCTTGGTGCCGCCTTGAGGTACGGACGTGGTGGCAAAGGAGAGCAGCTTGAAGGCGTTGTTGCCGGCGCTCAGGCTGCCGCTGGTTGTTGCAGTGCCCAAGGTGCCGTAGCTGGTGACCAACCACCAGCTGGAGGCATTGGCTGACGTGGCGGCCAAGCCGCTGCTGACGACGCCACTGCTGGTGACGTCGGCCGCATTCGTGACCAAACTCCAGCCGGCGCTGACCATGCCCGCAGCCGTGTTGCCTGCAATCGACGGTGCGGCGCTGCCGGTGTAGCGCCACAGGCTGACGTCGGAGTCATAACCATTGGAGATGCCTGCCCATCCGACTTGGAAGGAACTCAGCACCACGCTGGAGCCGAAGTTCAGCACCATCACATCTTTGCCATAGCTGTCGCTGATAGCGTGTCGCGGGGCCAAAGCATTCAAGCCTTCGGCCCTGTTGTCGATGCCATAGCCATTGCTCGATCCCCAGTCCATGTGACGGCGGCGGTGTCGAAGATGGTGCCGCTGCTGCTGGTTCCATCCGCGGCGGTCTTGGTGGTCGAATAGGCGGTCAAGGTCACACTGGGATCACCTGCAGTACTGGCCGAGCAGCCGTAGCTGCCGCTGTTTGTTGTGGTGCCTTGCGTGCAGTACGGCACGACGCCGTCATAGGCATACGTCGACGAGGCCAAAGCCGAAAACGAGGCGCAGACCAAGCCGATGGACGCAGCTGCCATCAGCAGTTTGCGCGTTGTGTTTGTTGTCATTTTTCGTTCTCCTGTCGAGGCGACGTTCAATTGCGACGAAAGCTGATTTGCAAAAATCGGGCCAGAGTTGCCAAGTCTTTGTGAATCAAGAGCTTACCGATCTGCTCATTTAACTGGTTAGCTCGGCTGTAAAGTTTTCCGACGCCAACAACACCCCTCATTTGAGGGCCTGCTGCAATTTGGTGGCGTCTGCCACAGATTCGAAGCGGTTGGAGATCTTCAGGGCGGCATCCACCTCGGTTTTGGCTTCGCCGCGTCGCCCGGTCTTGTTTAGCACGGCGGCGAGGTGGTAGCGGATCTCCGGGTCTTGCGGTGCCCGCAGGCGGGCGTCGCGCAGGAGTTGCAAGGCCCGGTCGTCCTGCCCGGCCAAATGGTGCGCCCAGGCCAGCGTGTCCATGTAGGCCGCGTTTTCGGGTTCAGCGGCCTGTGCTTGCTGGGCAACTTTCAAGGCGGTGGAGTCTTGTTGTCGCATCAGCACATAGGCCAGATTGTTCAAGGCATCAGCGTCTTTGGGCGCTTGTTTGAGCAGGCGCTCATAACTGTCTTTGGCAACTGACAAATTGCCTTGGCGGGCCTGGGTGTTGGCCAGTGCTCGCAGAATGGTCAAATCTTTGGGATGGCTGCGCAACCAGTCTTCGGCGGTTTTGACTTCAGCCTTGCTATCGCCCAAGGCCGACTGGGCTTGCATCAGGCGAAGGATGGTCGCGGCGGATGGCTCCACCTGATGCGCACTGCGCGCCGCCTCCAACGCGGCCGGCAATTGCCCGCGCGATTTCGCCACATCGCCGATCAAGGCGTAGGAGGCGGCGCGTTTGGGGCTGAGTTGCAGCACCTGCTGTGCGCGCTTTTCGGCCTTGGTCGGGTTGCCTTGGGCAAGGTCCACCCGCGTCATCAAGCTCAGGGCGGGCAGGTATTGCGCATCGCTGGACAAGGCTTTTTCGAGGCTGTAGCCCGCGCCAGCGGCATCGCCCGCCAACATTTGCAGGCCGGCGATTTCGGTCAGCACGGCGGGGTCGTAGTCGGCCCGACGGGAAGCGTTGACCAGGGTGCTGCGGGAGCCCTGCGGGTCGCCATTGGCCAGCTTGGCACGCGAGTAGGCGATGAGCATGGGCACGTCCTCGGGTGATTTGGCCAGCATCTGCTGTGCCAGATCAACAGCGGCGCCGGGGTTGCGGGTGCGCAGGTTCAGGTCAATGAGGGCGAAGCCGGGGCGGAATTCTTTGGGTCCCGCGTAGTCCACCGCCTTGGTCAGCCAGCGCCGGGCGGCGTCAATCTGCCCTTGGCGGAGCTCAAGATGGGTCATCTCCATCAAGGCGTCGATATTGCGCTCGTTCTCTTTCAGGAGGGCCGTGAGGCGGCTGCGGGCAGCATCAAAAGCTTGCGCGGCGATGTCGAGCCGGGCCAGGCCCAACTTGGCCGACATCAGGCTGGGGTCGGCCTTGAGCGCCCGCTCATAGGCTTGCCGCGCTCCGGGAAGGTCGTTGGCCTGGCTTTTGGCCAGCCCTTGCAGATTGAGAAAGCTGGGGTTGTTGGCCTGTTGTTCAACCAGGGTATTGGCCACGGTTACCGCTTTGCTGGCCTGGTCGGTGCGCAGATAGACATTGACCAGTGCCGCGGCGGCCTGGGTTTGCTTGGGGTCGCGTTTGAAGGCCTTTTCCAACTCGGTCTGGGCGCCGCTGGTTTGTCCTTCACGCATCAGGCTCAGGCCCAGGGCGGTGCGAAACTCCGGTGAATCTTTGCTGCGCAAGGCTTGCTGCATCAGCGCGCTGGCTTTGGCGTGCCGCCCCTGGTTCATATAGGCTGAGGCGAGCAGCACCATGGCCTGGCCGTCGCCGGGCTGGGCTTTCAGGTAGCCCTCAAGCAAAGAGACGGCTTTTTCGACGCTGGGTTCGAGCAGATAGATCTGCGCCAGCAGCTTGGTGGCGGGGCTGTTGGCTTGGTTGCGGCAGAAAAATTCCAAATACGGCTTGGCCTTGGAGGGCTCATCCAGGCCGAAGTGGGCCAAGCCATTGAGCAGCAGCAGTTGGGGCCGGTAGCGGATGAACTCGATAGGCACCGGATCGATCAGATCGATCACGTCATGCAGGGCGGCCTTGGATTCTGCGGGTTTGCCAGCGCGGTCGGCCAGCAGCGCGCGCAGGTAAACGGCACGCGGCTCGTCGGGCGAGCGGCGCAGCACCTCTTCAACCTCAGGCCCAGCCTCGGCGAGGCGGTTCATGTCGAGCAAAATGCCGGCACGCGCCAGCCTCGCTTCTACATGGTCTGGGTTCAGTTGCAGGGCTCGCTCGTAGTGGGTCAAGGCGGCGGGCATGTCGGGGCGCAGGTGCAACACTGAGCCCTTTTGATACCAGGCCTCGGCGCTGTCGGGCCCCAGGCGCAGGGCGGCATCGGCAGCCGTCAAAGCCTCGGGGAATTGGTGCGCCCGCACACGCACCTGCACTTCCGAGATGTAGCTGGCGGGTGAGCGGCTGTCGATGGCCCGCGCATCTTCAATCGCCCGGATGGCGCTGCGGGCATCGCCCAGGTCGGAGTGCGCAGAGGCGCGTACCAGCAGCAAGGAAAACTGCACCGGTGCCGGCAAGCCAGTCAGATTCAGGCGAGACTGCGTCAGCACCTGCTCGGGCTTGCCCTGGGCCACCAAGGATTCCGCCAGCGGCACAACGATTTCGCTGCGATTGACGCCCAGGCGCAAAGCCTCGGTGAAGGCGACTTCTGCCGCCACGGGCTCGCTGTTGGCCAAGTAAGCACGCCCCAGCAACACTTGCACGGGCAGCAGGGTCTTGTCGATTTGCAGCGCGTTTTTCAACTGCAAAATGGCACCGGCCACGTCTTTGCGGTCAAAACGCGTCAAGGCGTCTTCGTAATATTTGGAGGCTTTGTCCGAGGCCGCTTGGGCGAGGCCGCAAGCCAGCAGCAGGGACAAGGTGAGCGCGCGCAAGGGTCGGGCAGAACTGAGGGTGCGGGTCATCATTCCCTTATCGACTGAGTGGGGGCCGTTGTTCGGCCGGTTTTTGCCGTGTGACTAACTTGTTAAGGCCTTGGACAGTTGCAGGGCAGCGCTGAATCGCCGCGGCGTCTTCAATCCGCTCAGTAGCGCAGGTCCAAGGTCATCACTTCATTCTCGCGCTTCATCTGGAAGCGCGACAGGAAACTGTTGCCTAGGAGAACGAAATTCATCTGCCCAGGCGTGACGATTGCCTCGACATTGCGAAGTTCAACGTCACCGATGCGCACCGAGCCCAGTGACAGCACATGGGCCGGGACCGCGCCGTTGGCGGTTTGGGTCATCACGCGGCGACCCTCTTTGTAATTGAGGTTCATGCGGTCCGCTTCAGCCTGGCTGATGGAGACCACCGTGGCGCCGGTGTCCACCAAAAACTGGGTGGCTTGGCCGTTGATGCTCCCGGCGCTGGTGAAATGACCACCGGGGCCGGAGCTCAGGGTGATTTTTCGCCCGCTCCCGCCGCTGGCCTGCCCATTGCCCACGCGACCTGGCGAAGCGCCCAATTGCAGGACTTGGCGCTTGCCGTCGATCTCAATCATCACCCGGTTGTCTTCCAGCGAGACCAGCCGCACACCTTTCACGCTGCTGCCTACGGCCACCGTGCGGGCTTCGCCATCGATTACCAGCAAGGCAGCCTGGGACCCCAGGCTACCGTTGAAGCTGACAGCCGGGCCGCCGCCGGGCATATTCTGGGCCCATGGCGTGGCCATGGCCACCCACAGCGCGGCGCCGCAAACGAGAAAGCACGCGGGGCGGTGGGCAGCGTTTGTCATGGTGGGTGACGCGTTAGTCGCGGAAGTTGCCGTAGCTCAGTGGCGTGTCGGCAAACTCCTTTTTTAGCGCATTGATGGCGGCCTGAAGATCGTCGCGGTTCTTGCCGGTGGCGCGCACGGTGTCGCCCTGGATGGATGCTTGTACCTTCATCTTCGTTTCTTTGACGAAGGTGGTGATCTTCTTGGCCAGTGGGGCTTCGATGCCGTTTTTGATCTTGTAGATCTGGCGCACCTTGTCGCCGCCCAGCTTTTCGACTTTTTCTTGTTTGTCGAGGAAGCTGATCACCACGCCTTGCTTGGTCAGCTTGCCGTAGACCACGGCTTCGATTTGCTCCAGCTGAAAGTCGCTGTCGCCGATGCTGTGAATCTCTTTTTCTTTTTCTTTCAGCTCGACGCTGGCGCTGGTTCCCTTGAAATCAAAGCGGGTGCCGATCTCTTTGGCGCTGGTGTCAATGCCGTTTTTGATCTTGACCATGTCGGGTTCGAGGGTGATGTCAAAGCTGGGCATATTGATTTATTGAATGGGTTGAAGGAGAAGGGCGCTGATTTGCGCCTTTGATCTGGGAAAATTCTGCCATGGATGACAAAGCGCTCAAGTTGGACCCGGAATTTGTTGCTCAGGCCCCCTCACGGCGCCTGACGGTGGAGCGAGAGGTCAATCTCAAACCTTTTAACACCTTTGGCTTGCCAGCAACAGCCCGTAGCTTGGTGCGTATCCGCGAAACGGCGGATGTGCGTCGCGTGCTTGATGACCCGGAGCTGGGGCGTGCGCCCAAGTTTGTGCTGGGCGGTGGCAGCAATCTCGTGCTGACCCAAGACATTGCCGCGGTGGTGCTCAAGATCGAAATCCCCGGCCTGCGCCTGGTGGAAGAACGGGCCAACGCCTGGGTGATTGAGGCCGGCGCCGGCGTGCCCTGGCATGAGGTGGTGCGTTGGAGTGTTGAGCAAGGCTACCCCGGCCTGGAAAACCTGGCCTTGATTCCTGGTACCGCCGGAGCCGCGCCGGTGCAGAACATCGGTGCCTACGGCCTGGAGGCGCAAGACCGCCTGGAGAGCGTGGAGGTGGTGGACCTGGTGACCGGCCGGGTGGCGCATCTGCCGGCCTCGGTGTGCCGATTTGGCTACCGTGACAGTGTGTTCAAGCAGACCGGTTTTGGTGGCCTGGCGGGTAAGAGCGTGATCACGCGGGTGCGCTTTGCGCTGCCCAAGCCATGGAAGCCGGTGCTGGGCTATCTGGAACTGGAACGCAAGATGAGCGAGACCGGCATCACCGCACCCACGGCGCAGCAGATTTTTGACTGGATCTGCGCGATCCGGCGCGCCAAGCTGCCCGACCCGGCCGTGATCGGCAATGCAGGCAGTTTCTTCAAGAACCCGGTGGTTACGCCTGAGCAGTGCCGTGACATCATCGGCCGCGACCCTGCCGTTGTGCACTACCTGATGCCTGACGGGCAAATCAAGCTGGCGGCCGGTTGGATGATTGACGCCTGCGGCTGGAAGGGCAAGGCGGTGGGCGGCGCGGCGGTGTACGAGCGCCAAGCGTTGGTGCTGGTGAACCGGGGCGAGGCCCGTGGTGCCGAGGTGCTGACGCTGGCCCGGGCAATTCAAGAGAGCGTGTACGGCCGGTTCGGCATCCGCTTGGAACCGGAGCCAGTGCTGTTGTAAGCGCGCTTGTGGGCCTGTCCGAATTTCTGTGTGTGAGGCTCATTGAACCTTCACCGGTTTCGTGAAGCTGGCTGGGGATCTTACGGGCTCGATTTGGTGAACCGGTCGTCGTAGAGGATCGCGAATTGGTT